>JAVJQT010000008.1:0-340679 GCA_040218795.1 Cytophagales bacterium
CAGTATTAGACTTTACGATCCTAAAAAGACTCCTCGAGCCTTTCAATCAGGCAAGTCTTGGAGTGACGATTTTTTTTTAGCCGTCATTCCAAAGCTCGACTTTGGAATCTCAACGCAGTATTAGACTTTACGATCCTAAAAAGACTCCTCGAGCCTTTCAATCAGGCAAGTCTTGGAGTGACGATTTCTTTTTAGCCGTCATTCCAAAGCTCGACTTTGGAATCTCAACTCAGTATTAGACTTTAGGATCCTAAAAAGACTCCTCGAGCCTTTCAAGCAGACAAGTCATGGAGTGACATTTCTGATTTAAAAAGATTCAATGTTTCCGTCTTTCCCTAGTGCCATTATTCTAAATCTTCATCTAATTCACCGAACTGCTGTCCTCCGAGCATGGAGCTTAACAGATCCTTAAACTGTAGGCCTTTACCCAATTGCTTTTTACTCACCAGAGAGAATTCAGCCAATCCATGTAAGACGAACTCCATATAAAAATTCAATTCTGATTTATCCGTTTTTTTTGCGTATTGCGCCACTAATTTTTTTAATTCAGGAACGGCATGAAGCGCTTTTTCATAGTCTTTGTCCGAAGTATCGGTAAGCATTTCAAGCGTATTTCCTTCCCCAAACCAGGCCACCACTTTGGCATATGGATTTGGCCTGTCGCTTTTCCTTTTTCTGAATTGTTCGGGGTCGGGAAAAATCTGAACAAATAACTTTCTTATGGTTTTGCCTATGATATTGTAGGCTACATCTCCGGCACCTTCTTGCTCTCCTTCGTATACCAATTCAACCTTGCCGGTAATCGCAGGGATTACGCCAATAAAATCACCGACTCTTATCTGAGAATTTTTTTCTCCGTTGATCAGCATTCTTCTTTCAGCAGTTGCCATTAGATTTTCATAGGCAGAAATGGTCAGTCGGGCGGAAACTCCGGATTTTTCATCTATATACTCGCTTTGACGTGCTTCAAAGGCCAATTGCTCTATCATGTCCTTAGCAAGCTCGGGTATCCTTATGTTTTTACTTATTGCTTCAGGAATCCTGGCCTCCTGCCTTGTAATCTTTTTCCCGACTTCTATGTCTTCGGGATAATGTGTGATGATCTGAGAGTCAATTCTATCCTTCAAAGGCGTTACAATACTTCCGCGATTCGTATAATCTTCGGGATTGGCTGTAAATACAAACTGGATATCGAGCGGCAGACGCAATTTAAATCCTCGAATCTGAATATCACCTTCCTGCAAGATATTGAATAAGGCCACCTGAATTCTCGCCTGTAAATCCGGCAGCTCATTGATTACAAATATTCCTCTGTGCGATCTTGGGATTAATCCGTAATGAATAACACGCTCATCCGAATAGGGTAATTTTAATGTGGCCGCCTTTATAGGATCAACATCGCCAATCAGGTCGGCTACTGTCACATCGGGGGTGGCGAGCTTTTCCGTATATCTCTCATTTCTGTGTATCCATACGATCGGCGTATGATCTCCATGCTCCGACACCATATCTCTTCCCTGTCTTGAAATAGGATGTAAAGGGTCATCGTGAATTTCAGTCCCCTTTATTGCAGGAATATATTCATCGAGCAAAGCGATCATCAATCTTGCCATTTTTGTTTTGGCCTGCCCCCGCAAACCCAATAAATTGATATTATGTCTTGCCAGAATTGCTCTTTGCAAATCGGGAATAACCGTATCGTCATAACCGTAAATGCCTTCGAAAACAGTCTCCTTTTTTTGAAGTTTTTTGATCAGGTTATTTCTCAGTTCGTTTTTTATGGATACACTTTCATAGCCTATGGCCTTTAAGTCTCCGAGCGTATGTATGGCTGTCAATTCCTTTAGCGGAATATTATCAATCTGCATTATAATTATGGATTAAAATTTCTTTCTTCTGTTTTTTTGATAGTCCTGAAAGATCATATGACCCAAACCTTTCAGACTTGAATAATAGGCCTTGCCTCCATTAACTGTTGAAAATTCTTCGACAAATTGTTTCAAATACGGGTCTGAAGCAATCATAAATGTAGTGATCGGAATTTTCAATTTTCGGCATTGCCTTGCAAGGTTAAAGGTCTTATTTAGGATTTTTTGATCAAGCCCAAAACTGTTTTTATAATACCTCAGACCTTCTTTTATACAAGTTGGTTTACCATCGGTAATCATAAATATTTGTTTATTGCTGGTCTTTCGTCGTCGTAAAATATCCATGGCCAATTCCAAACCCGCCACCGTATTGGTATGATAGGGCCCCACCTGCAAATAGGGTAAATCCTTAACCTGGATTTGCCAGGCATCATTGCCAAAAACGATGATGTCCAGCGTATCCTTGGGGTATTTTTGTTTCATCAATTCCGCCAGGGCCATGGCTACTTTTTTTGCAGGCGTAATCCTGTCTTCGCCGTAGAGCACCATGGAATGGGAAATATCTATCATCAGGACCGTTGAGGTGATGGTTTTGTATTCTTTTTCGGCCACCTGAAGATCATTTTCCGTGATCATAAAATCCCCAATACCGTGATTGATCTGTGCATTTCTTATGGAATCGGTCATCGAGATCTGATCCATTGAATCGCCAAATTTATAATCTCTCAGATCCGGTGTGATCTCACCCGTTGGTCCCGTATCATTCGTGCGGTGATCGCCTTTTCCCGACTTTTTAAGTTTTCCAAAGATTTCTTCAAGGGCAGAACGCCGAATTTCCAATTCTGATTTCGCAGTTATTCTCAAACCACCAGCCTCTTCATTGTCTTCTATATAACCTTTCTTTCTGAGATCTTCGATGAAATCTCCGATGCCATAATGATCATCTGTCAGATTGTATTGTTTATCGAGCTGAGTCAGCCAGTTCAGGGCTTCGCTGACATCGCCGCCGGTCATGACCACCAATTGCTGAAAGATATTATTCAGACTTTCAAAGCTCGCATTTGCCGCTTTTTGCGGAGGAATAAATTTAGAAAACTGAAATCCTTTCAAATTATTCTATTTAACCAATCTTGAAATTTCTTTAAAGGTATCGCTGCCAGCTTCTTTACAAAGTTCAAACAGAATTGATTCGGAACTGCTAATTCTGGCCCCTTCCTGTCTCATCCTATGTATAGCAATTTCCTTGTCCGATTGTTTTCTCGAGGAGACACAATCTTCAATTATAACAACATTCAATCCCCGGTTTTGCATATCGAGAAAAGTTTGCAGAACACAGACATGCGCTTCAATTCCGAATAAAATAATCTCTTTCTTTTTAGAATGGATGAGCTCGTCCAAAAATGATTCGCTTCCACAACATGAAAAGCTCATTTTTTCATGGCGCTTTAAATCAGTGATGTAAGGATTCAGTTCAGGAATTGTGCTTCCCAGTCCTTTCACATATTGTTCTGTCACCATAATCGGAACATTTAAAGCCTTCAGGCCCTGAATTAAAATGCCCGTCCTTTTTGCCATTTCCTCATGTTTAAAAATGTGTGGAAATAAGCGTTCCTGAACATCTATTAAAACTGCCAAAGTATTCTCGCGATGAAATCTCATTTCTATTAAATTTAAGTTCAGAAATATAACAATAAATAAAGCGCATGAATTACATAGAATGGAAGGATTTTGAAAAAGTCGATATAAGGGTCGGGACGATTACCAAAGCGGAGCCATTTGAAAAAGCGCGCATGCCTGCCTACAAACTATGGGTTGATTTGGGTGAGCTTGGCATTAAAAAATCAAGCGCACAGATAACTGAAAATTATACCTTAGATGAGCTTCAAGGTAAACAGGTCATCTGTGTTTGCAATTTTAGGCCAAAACAAATAGCGGATTTTATGTCGGAGGTACTGGTGACGGGTTTTGAGGATGAAGAAGGAATGATTCTTTTAGCCACGATTGATAGGAGGGTGCAGAATGGGAAAAAATTGATGTGAGAGTGAAAATGAAACTTCTTTTACATTTACAATCACACCTACATATCATATTCAAAAGCATTTGTCTGGGAGGGGTTTCTGATTCTTGGTTCAACTTAAACCATTAACTATTTCAATTTTTATTTCCTTCTCATTGACATATAACTTTCAAATCAGACAAACATTTTATTATATATGAATTTATTATATTAGTAATCCCCTTAACAGTATGGCTATGAGAAACCTACGATTAACGCTCCTTGGCTTGAGTCTGTTCTTGTCCGGCTACATTAGTGCGCAGGAATCTGTATCAAGTTCCGGTAATACCATCTCAGGGTCAAATGGCAGTATAAGTTATTCCCTAGGTCAAACAATATATATTTCATACTCTGGCACCAGTGGTGAAATAAACGAAGGAGTTCAACAACCATTCGAATTTTATCTCCTTTCGATTCGTCCCTCTCTACCTGAAAACTCAATAGATGTATTTCCAAATCCGGCAGGTAATTATATTAGTATCAGAATCTCGAATATATCTTTCAAAAACTTGAGATATGAAATGCGGGATGCAAAATCCAATTTCATTTCTGTTGGTAAAATTACCTCTAACACCAATAAAATAAACACCTCAAATATTTCAAGTGGGATCTATTTTCTTGAGGTATTTGAATCTGAAGAACCTATTAAAACCTTAAAAATTGTTAAACCATGAAAAACCTAGTTTTACTTCTCTGTTTTCTGGTAACTTTTTCCACAGTGTATGCACAAGCACCTGATAATTTTAGTTATCAGGCTGTAATTCGTGATTCCAATAATGATTTGGTTGCCAACTCAGCCGTTACACTTCGTATGAGCATTCTCCAAGGTTCATCGACTGGTACTGCTGAATATGTCGAAACGCATAGTGTCTCTACCAATGATAATGGACTTATTTCAATTGCTATAGGTGGAGGAACCGTTGTTAGTGGAAATATCTCAACAATCGATTGGACACAGGGCCCCTATTTCATACAAACAGAAGTAGACCCGACCGGCGGAAGCACCTATACAATTAGTGGCACATCTCAATTCTTAAGTGTTCCTTATGCCATCCGAGCAAGTTCAGCCAATGAAAGCGATCCTCTATTTAGTTCTTCCATTGCCGCAGGCATTAGTGCCTCTGACACCACAAACTGGGGTTCAGAAAATGACCCAATATTCTCTTCTTCCGTGGCATCAGGAATTTCTTCTTCAGATACAGCATCATGGAATTCCAAACTGGATAGTGAAGTTGATGGATCCATAACGAATGAATTGCAGACACTTTCGAAGACCGGAAGTACAGTGACATTAAGCAATGGTGGAGGTAGTTTTAATGATGATGTAAATGTATATACAGGTGGGAATGGCATTAATGTCTCGGGTAGTAATGAAATATCCATTAATCTTTCAGAAATATTTCCAACCGGTATGATTATGCCATTTGCCGGAGACACATCACAAATTCCAAATGGTTGGCTGGTTTGCCATGGTCAGGCAATAGATCGTAGCACTTATCCTGATTTATTTAACACGCTTGGAGTTATCTGGGGCGGAGGAAATGGAACTACAACTTTCAATGTGCCTGATTTAAGAGGACGGTTTTTAAGAGGAAAAGATTTTGGCTCTGGAAATGATCCGGACGCATCTACCAGGACAAGCTTATTTCCATTAGGATCTACGGGGGATAATGTAGGGAGTTATCAAAATGATGAATTTCTAAATCATAACCATGGTGGTGGAAATCATACACATACTATAAGGGGTGTCTCAGGAAGTTCAAATGGCGGTGTTGGTTCAATCCATACAAATACGAACAACACCAATCCATTTTCAACAGTTGATGGTTTTTCTTTTAGTGGAAACATTCTCAATACGAATGGTGGTTCTGAAACCCGTCCTATTAATGCTTATGTGAATTATATTATCAAAGATTAAATTTTCATAAAAACTGAAATATAACAAAAGGCTATTCTTAGGGTCAATTGAAATACTTAATTGATATTAATTTCCTCAGTTTCTATAAAATCAGTTTCAAACAGACAGCCGAATTTATGTAAGAGGATTTGGTTAGGTTGTTTAGGACGGGATTGTGGCTTTGGCAACATCAATTTCAAAGGTGGAAAATGGAAAATCATTGTTTTGAAATTTTAAAACCATGAAATGAATTATTTTTAAGTTATCAGAGTTCATTAAATTCAATAAGCGATTCATTAAAGCATTCTTTTTTCAAAAAATAATTTTAGTAGAATTTTTACATAAATTTGAACTAATCTAATATTATGCAGGATCAGTCTTCACTTTGGTTTCTAGAGAATGTCAACCTCTTCAACGTTTTTTGTCCTAAAAAATCGGGTGAGTCTGAAGCGTATAAACCAAAATCCTATAAAAAAAACGAGTTTATCTATTTCCCTAATGATGCTTCGGATACCATTTATTTTATTCATCAGGGAAAAGTAAAAATCGGCTCTTATTCTGAAGACGGAAAAGAGATCCTAAAAGCTGTGCTCACACCGGGAGAACTCTTCGGCGAAATGGCGCTAATCGGTGAGGAAAAACGCAATGACTTTGCGCAAGCCATAGAAAATGATACTCAACTTTGTCCCTTATCGCTATCCGAAATGGAATCCATTCTACTCGACAGCAAGGAGCTGAGCATAAAACTGACAAAAATCATCGGTTTGCGACTAAGAAAAATCGAAAGACGTCTGGAATCGTTGGTATTTAAAGACGCAAGAACCAGAATTGTCGATTTTATAAAGGAAATGGGTGAAGAAAGAGGACAAAAAGTAGGTTTTGAAACATTAATCCGCAATCCGCTCACGCATCAGGACATGGCCAATCTTACAGGAACTTCACGTCAGACGGTGACTACCGTACTGAACGAGTTAAAAGAAAAGAATGTCATCAATTTTGACAGAAGAAGAATTCTTGTTAGAGACATGGCGCTTTTAAAATAAAGAATAACGAATACGAAATACGACCGTACTCCGTATTCTTAATTCCGTATTCCTAAAACATTTCCATTTTAGAGAAAAAGAAACTCGCTTCTAATTTTGCGTTTTCATCAGAATCAGATCCGTGGATCGCATTGGCTTCTATAGATGTTGCAAATAATTTTCTGATCGTACCCTCAGCTGCTTCAGCCGGGTTTGTGGCGCCAATGATTTTTCTGAAATCAGCAACCGCATTGTCTTTTTCTACGACAAAAGCGTAAATCGGACCTCCAGACATGTATGCACATAAATCTTTATAGAAAGGTCTCTCCTTATGCACTTCGTAAAAAGCACCTGCTCTTTCTGCACTCAATTTTGTTTTTTTCAAAGCAACGATTCTAAAGCCCGCTTCTTCGATTATTTTAAATATTGCTCCTGCATTACCGGCTTCCACTGCATCCGGCTTAATCATTGAAAATGTGATATTCTCAGCCATTTTTATTGTTGTTTTGAATTTGAGCGCAAAACTAAACTTTTATTCTATTTATTACACTCTGAACCAATAAGATTGGTAATACGTTAAAAAAATTCCAAATTTGCAGCCTTGAAAAAAGAATCCACCAGGATTCTGAATTATGAGATCTTTAGAAGAGTTAAAACATCAACTTCAAAATCCTAAGTCCATTGTAATTCTTCCGCACACAAAACCCGATGCCGATGCCCTGGGTTCGAGCCTTGCGCTCATGTCGCTGATGAAGAAAATGGGTCATAAGGTAAATATTATTTCCCCTACCGATTATCCTGCTTTTTTAAACTGGATTCACGGTCAGGATGAGGTTATTCAATATACAGAAGCCAAAGCTGCTGAAATCAAAACCCTGATCTCCGAATCGGATATCATTTTTGCACTGGATTTTTGTGCCTTGAAAAGAGTAGACAAACTCGAAGCAATGGTTAGAGAAAGCAAGGCGGAAAAGGTTTTGATTGATCACCATATCGGAAAAGAAGATTTTGCCGATTATGAACTCTGGTCTTCCAAGGCTTCTTCCACTGCGGAATTGATTTATGATTTTATCCATCTTATGGATTTGTCTGATAAAATGGGCAAACACGAAGCAGAAGCAATCTACGCAGGGATCATGACCGACACCGGCTCATTTCGATTTCCGGCAACTTCCAGAAAGGTGCATTTGATCATTGCAGACCTTATGGAATACGACATCGATCATGCCAAGATCCACCGATTGGTTTACGATAATAACCGATTGAAAAAACTTCAGTTATTGGGTTATGCCCTGAGTCAAAAACTTAAATTTTTACCCGAATACAATGCGGCCTACATCAGTTTGTCTGAAAAGGATCTGGAAGAATTTAATTACAGAACCGGGGACAGCGAAGGTCTGGTAAATTATGCCTTGTCTTTGAAAGGCGTTGTTTTTGCGGCATTAATTACAGAAAAAGACGATGGTGTAAAATGCAGTTTCAGATCTGTAGGAGAATTCAATGTCAATGAATACGCAAGCAAACATTTTAATGGCGGCGGTCACAAAAACGCAGCAGGTGGAAGGATTGAGGGCAGCCTGGAAAGTGCGTTAAGCAAATTTGAAAATAGCCTCAAGGAATACAAAGAAGAATTAGTTAAACAATCAGAATTAGAAAATACATTATGTTAAAAATCACAAGTAAAATTTTATTTGTCCTTATCGTTTTGAGCGGCTTCGGATGCGATAACCTCGCAAATGGTGGAGGAAAAGATAAATTCACAGTCACGGAAAAAGGCCTTGAGTACAAATTATTAAATGATGCCGAAGGTCCTGTAGCAAATATTGGAGACATGTTGACTTTCAATATGGTGCTTTACAAAAACGAAGATTCCGTTATTACCAGCACATGGGAAACCGGCAATCCGATTAAAACTCCTTTACAAGAGCCCGGTTTTAATGGCGATGTTTCAGAGGGTTTTGCACTTATGAGTGTTGGTGACAGCGCTTTTTTCAAAGTGCCGATTGATTCTCTTTTTAAAGGAAGAATGAACAATATGCCTCCTTTCTTACAAGGTGCAAAATATTTGAGCTACACCATTAAAATGGAAAATATCCAAACACAGGAAGAAGTTCAGGCTGAAAAAGAAGCAGCACAAGCGGAGCAAATACAAACCGATGATAACCTGATTCAGGACTATTTAAGTGCAAATGGAATTGAGGCTGAAAAAACCGAGTCGGGAATTTATTATACGATTACCGATGAAGGAGACGGAACACATCCTACCATTCAAAATCAGGTCACTGTTCATTATACCGGTAAATTATTAAACGGAAACGTTTTTGACTCATCCATTCCTGAAAATATGCCTGAAAGACAAGGTATGAGTGGAGAGCCCGTTACTTTTCCTTTATCAGGCGTTGTAAGAGGATGGCAGGAAGGTATTCCTTTGCTAAGTAAAGGAGGATCAGGAGTATTGTATATTCCCTCTTATCTTGCTTATGGAGCACAAAGTCCTAGTCCGGCTATTCCGGCAAATTCCGTTTTGATTTTTGAAGTTGAATTATTGGATATTAAATAAATCCGAAATTTAAGATTGTAAAAAAACGGAGCCTGAATTTTTCAGGCTCCGTTTTTTTATGCCATAATCTCAGAAAGTTCGCTGAGGTCAATCAGATTTTCATGCATGGCTTTACCTATCACTACTGAACTGACACCTATTTTTTCTAAAGTGCGGATATCCTCCGCAGACCTAACTCCACCACTGGCGATCAATTTTACATCCGGATGCTTTTCCAGGATTTCCTTGTAAAACTTTACTGCGGGCCCTTTGAGCTGGCCATCTTTTGATAAATCAGTGGATTTAACATGTAGTATTCCTCTTTCATGATAATAGCCGATCATATCAATTACATCGAGTTCGGTCGTTGATGTCCAGTCACCTGTGGTGATTTTTCCACCTCTTGAATCGGCAGCGAGAATTATTTTTTCCCTTCCGTAGGTGATGATCCATTGATTAAAAAGCTCACGATAATTTGCAGCTATTCGGGAAGCGGCAATTCTTTGAGCTCCGGACTCAAAGGCAAGTCTTATATCCCCGTCATTCGTCACACCGCCTGTGAAATCGATCGTCAGCTTGGTATAGCGCGAAATCATTTCAAGGGTGGTATAATTAACGATAACACCTTTTTTTGCTCCATCAAGATCAATGAGTAAAATTCTCTTGATGCCCGCATCCTGAAATTTTTGGGCCACATCGATTGGCGCATCCTCATAAACAACCACGTTTTCAAAGTTGCCTTGTGCTACTTTTACGACTTTATTGTTCATTACGGCTATGGCTGGTATTATCTCTATCATAAATGTTAAATTGGCGAAATTAATTTAAGGCCAACAATTTTTAATTAATGGACTGTTATATAATTGTAAATCGTATTGAAATTGGTCCGAGAGCTTTCGAATATACAAAAATTCTTTGGTAAGCAATATCTATGAAAACATCAAAAATAATACTATTCAGCCTTTTACTTTTCTTATTAGAGAGTCCATCTTTCTCACAGGCTTATAGCACCCGCGATGGTTGGGGTATTGTAGGAGGTGCGAATTTATCAGATATTGTCGGTCGTGGTATACAATTAGGAAATGAGCCAAAAATTGGTTTTAGAGGCGGACTTTCACTTGAATCTACTGCCGCTGAATTATTTTATATTAGAACAGAATTACTTTACAGTCAAAAAGGTGTGCGAAACTCGGCTGGATTTGGTCTGCAAACTGCAGTAGTACAAACTTTTCACACAATTGAGCTTCCGGTTTTAGGATGTTTTGAATTTACCAAAGGAATTGGTTTAGGCGGAGGTTTATATGTAGATTATCTTATCGACGCACAGCTAAAAGGCCAGTTTGGTGGTACAACCGTGCCTCTTGAACTTCAGAAAGGAGACCTTCGCAGCCTTGGTCTGGGATATGCAGTCGAACTCAATTTTTTTAATCCAACCGGTATGCAGGGAGGATTGAGGTATCAAAGAAATATTTCGACAATTAATAACTCTATAGACCGGTATCATCAGGTAATATCAGCCTATATCGGTTTTCTTTTTAATAATGGCGGTTAAAAGCAGTATACCAAAATGGGAATTCTGGCCGGCATGGCTATTCTATATCCCCGTTTATATTTATGCTTCATGGCTTGCCCTTAAAGCCCGAAATACAACATTTTTTTCTCTGGCCAACCCAATCATGAAATGGGGAGGGCTCTTTGCCTATTCCAAATTTAAAATTCTGGATACTTTATCCGGAGATCGCATTCCGCTGCAATTATTGATTACTCAAAAAACGAGTCCCGGCGAAGCCTTGCTTATGCTTCGGAAAAAGGGAATGACATTTCCTTTGATATTAAAACCCGACAAGGGCGAAAGGGGAAAAGAGGTGGCTTTTATAGAAAATGAAAGTGCTTTCTTTAAATACAGCTTATGGGGAAAGGCCGAAGTCATCGTGCAGGAATTTATAAACTGGCCACTTGAAATTGGCGTGCTCTGGATCAGAGACATGTCAGGCAATAATGGCTTTATTTCATCTTTGATGGAAAGGTCATTATTAACCATCACAGGTAATGGCAATGACAATGTAGAAAATCTACTTCAAAAAAATCCCCGGTATCGTCGTTACACAAAAAAAATAAAAAAATTATACCCTCAGAAAGCGGCTTACATTCCGAAAAAGGGAGAACAACTATTAATTGAACCCATAGGAAATCACAGCCGCGGAACAATATTTTTAAATGCTATGGATAAAATTGATGTCCAATTGGTGGATGTCATCAATCAATTATTAATTCCGCTTAGTGGCTTTAATTATGGCAGACTCGATATACGTACTAAATCCTGGGAGGAATTAAAAGCGGGAAGAAATTTCAAAGTTCTTGAAATAAATGGCGCCAACTCCGAACCGGCTCATATTTACAATCCCAATTCTTCTATATTAAAAGCCTATAAAACTTTGTTTCAGCACTGGAAATACATGTACAAGATTGCAGTATTCAATCGCAAAAAAGGGCTTGAGTCAGAAAAATTTACCGAATTATTTCGGGGGTTCAGAAGCTATCTTAGCGTTGGCCGATCTTAATAAATTTGCTTCTGAGATTTAGGTCTTCTGCGGATATTTGAAGGATATAATAGCCCGGCTTCCAATTATTTGTAATTATTGTCCCTCTGTTTTCATTGGAATTTTCCCTATACATCTCCCGGCCAAAGATATCGCGAACAATAACTTCAAAAGAATTCGATGAGGCTTCAGTAGCCCATGAAAATTGATCCCGGACAGGATTGGGATACAATTGCAATTCATATTTTTCTTTAGGCTTAAATATTTCTGTTGCGCTAATTTCATCGATCACAAAATTGCGGCTTAGCGTATCGCTTCCACAATTGCTTCTCGCGATTAAGGTAATTTTGTATGTTCCCGTATCGAGAAATACAATCGGATGGATTGAATTGTTCGAGTCCAAAGCACCTGTGCTAAGGTTTTCAAATAACCAGGTAAATGTTTGAGCCGATTGAGACCGGTTATTAAGAATGAACCTGTTTTTTTCCCGGTCAAAACTATAATTTGCTATCGGGCTGATATTAGCTCTCGTTACATTAACACTGGATTCTCCTTCACAAGGTTGAGAATTTGATACCCTCAGATCGTAGAGGTAGTAATAAAATTCGGGATCAAAATTATTTCCGAGGATGGACAAATAGGCATTTGAATAGGTTCCGTATTCCGCTCCCGAGGTGTTTCTGTATAAGCTTGTGCCGCTAAAATTGTGCACCCGAATGATGTAATTGCCGGGAACCAGATCAAAACCCGGATAAATTCTATTTTTCCCTGAGCTCGTTGTAAAGGTTTTACTCTGAAGGGTATTTCCCTGTTCATCTTCAATGCTTATATCAAATGTTCCGGAAAGATTGGCATAAATTGCTGCGGAAAGGATTGAAGTATAATTGCTGACCTGAATTCTAGTCCTTGAATCGACATTGGTATAAGAGCCATTCCCAATAGAATTATCCTCCGGTCCTATCGTATCGATTAGTCCAATCGTATTGCTAATATAAAAGGTGGTATCAGTGGTAATGGAACCGGTAAGAAATGTATCGCCTACAAACACAAGATTGTTTCTGTTCATATCTGAATACCATTTTATCAAATTGTCACCACTGGCTGTTAAAAGCGCCCTTGCACTATCACAGATCTGAACATTGCTCGAACTTGCCTGCGCTTTGTCTGCGTATATGCTTAGAGGAATGCTTAAGCTATCATTTTGATTAAAACCATCAGTTAATAAATTGGGATATACATTAATTTCAAAACTTCCGGTATCATTGGCTTGAATCAAAGCCAGAAAAACCTCATCCTGCATGCCTGAACTTAAAGTGCCGGAATACAAGCTGGAATCGCTTGTGTTAGCGTAATTATAGATAATGTAAAAATTGCTTTGAGCGGTGCTTCCTAAATTTAGAATATCAACAATAAGCGAATCCGATTCTCCCTGGCAAAGATCAAATCGCTTTTTGTTTGAAGCCAGCAGCGCCAAATCGTTGCTAATAGATTCACCAAAATAAAAATCATCAAAAGCAAAGCCCTCATCTCTGGTATTTATATCAGAACCAAAATTAACTCGGAATCTCAATGATGAATTTCCGGCCAGCAAATTTTCATTGATCCTCGAAGAGAGAAATCCTCCACTTCCTTCATTAAAGCTTTCATTTCCACTCCAACCAGCCGTGCCTCCTGAAAACTGCAATCCATCGACCTGCTGATTATTGTACCAGTTTATCGCATTGCTATTGTCGATATTCTGCCAGTTGATTCCATCGTTTAAGGTGTACTGAATATTAGCGCCATCGTAGTCGCTTTCTGATTCCCACCAAACAGCCATCCTCAATTCCGCATTATTGAGTGAAGTGCTATTAAAACAAGGGCTCAATACATAAGAGTTTTCATTATTGTTATACAGCCCGAATCCCATATTTCCCGTAACCCATGCATTTTGACCTGAATTCGCCCCTCTGATTTTGGATTTCATTGGTTGTCCAAAAGACCAGGTGCTGTTTTCTCCTCCCTCTATCCATTCTTCCTGACCCGATTCAAAATCTGTAAAATATGGAAATTGATTGATCTCATCCAGGTTTATTATTGTACTGGTCAAAGTATTATTGATGCTGTAATTGTCGCTCGCTGAATCGAGCCAGACTTTTAATTCGTACTCTGCATTGGCAGATAAATCAACAGCCTGACTGAATACATATAAAATGCTTGTATCCGCGGTAATTTGGGCAATCGTTTCAGTTACAATAGTGTTTGAATCAAGCTGGTATGAAATATTGATATTGTTTAAAGGGGTTTGTCCTAAATTTTCAACTTCAACGGAAACCGGGGAAGCACTTGGATAGTCACAGGCATCGCTAATCGGCTGAATCAATTGCCCCAGGCCGACATCTGTATAATTTTGTAAAATTTCAAAATCATCAATTGCAAAACCTTCATCCCTCTGACTGTAATCTGAGAAAAACAAAAATCTAAAACGCACATTTTGCGTCAAAGGAATAGCGTCCAAAATATGAGAGGCAATATTCCAACCATTGGAATTTCCACTCCAGTAATCTACAGTACTGTCATTGTGCCAGTTTTGTCCTGTATTGTGCGTTCCAACAGTATTCCAATTGGTTTCGTCCAGAGTGTACTGAAATTTTACATAATCACAACAAGACTCCGTTTTCATGTTGTATTTAAATCTTAGATAGGGTGCCTGAGAAAGCGAGGAAAAGTTAAAAAGGGGAGATTCTAATGCATCGAGTCTGTTGTTGGCGTAATTAAAAAGCGTATCCGTCATCCAGGCATTATTCCCTGAATAGGCCGAATTGATCTGTGTCATCGACGGGGCTCCTCTTTTCCAGGTATTTAGGTTTCCGCTTGTTTGCCAATTGGTAGTAGCCAAGTCAAAATTATCGATATACGGAAATGCAGTTTGAATTTGAGCAAAGAGACTGCTTGAAAACAGTGCAAAACAAAAGAAAAGGGTAAACCTCATTAGCATTTTCTTATAAAAGGCTGCAAAAATACAGGATTATAATTGTATTAAACGCTAAAGTTTAGATTTATTGGAATTAAATAAATTATTCTTTGATACACTTCAATCGATGGACAAAATTCTCTCCTTCCAGATTTAAAATATACAAACCACTGGAGAGCGAATTGCTTTCGAAATTAAATAACTTATCTCCATTCCAATGGACACTGTGTATCTCCTTACCGTTCAAGTCAAATACTTTGATCAATTTAACCGTTCCGGAAAAGGTTCCTAAATCAAGCGTGAAATGATCGCTGAATGGATTGGGTCTAATGCTTATTTCCTTTTCTAAGAGATCCTGCAATTCTGTGGCCCCATCCACATTAAGAACAGCATTTAAAGTATCGTTGGAGTTTATAGTATCATTTGAAAATAAGGTAAAAGACTTTACGCTAATGAATGGCGAACCATTTGGGTCACCGAAATAGGCACCTATATTGATTTCTGTTTCCGCATTGGAAGCAAGGTTACCGCTAAATACATTTTGATAATTCACCACGCCTACTTTCGATACGATAGGTATATTAGAAACGGTGTTTGAACCAAAATTCTTTAAGCGTATAAATATGTTCTCACCTGTATTTGCCGCAATGATCTTATCACCATTCTGAGTTCTGAAATCAATTATTCCTACATCGTTTGGAAATACTCTTCGCGCTTCAATAAGTGTAATATGCAAATCGTAGTCTTCGGGATCATTGACCGGCCCATCCTTGGCTTTAAATCCAAAAACAACATCCTGGCCAACATAACTGATAAGGTTTATAGCAAATTGCCTCAATGAATTTGACAAGGTAGTGAAGGCATCTATGGTTGTGAGAATGCTAAATGTATTGCCACAATCCGTAGATATATAAACTTCTAATTCATCATCACTTCCCATATTCGCACTTTGAGTACCGTCTTTTGTAGTAAGTGCAACACTAAAAAACAAACGTGCAGAATTTGAAATTAAAACCGGAGGACTTACAATCCACTCGGAATTCTGTGTTCCAGACAAATTAATTTTGGCTGTTGGTGTTCCAAAAAACAATTGCTGAAGAGAGTCTGAACTTTTCCAGTTGGCATTCAAACTTGCTCCGGGTGCATTATTGCCTCTTGCTTCTCTCCAACCCGGAAATGCATTGACAAGATTATCGCCATTATAATTGCTAAAATCAACAACTTCAAGCGGAAATGCTTCTTTCACGCCTTCGCTCAGGGTATCATTCGCTTTATTCAGATCCTGCGGAAATATGACCCAGGTTTTAATTTTAAAATCCTGCAAAGGGGTGAAATCAAAACTGCTTTGAAAGACAAAATTGTCTTTTTGATCAGAAGCAAGTAATCCAATGTATTGCTGGATGACAGGGGGATTATCATTGATCTGATAGGCCAGTGAAAAATTATTTTGATCGCTGGCACCAAGATTGGTGATTTCAATTTCTATCGGCAATACTCCTGTAACGCCACAATCCTGTTTTGGACTTACAACTTCGGTAATTGCCAAATCATCTGGAATGTCATTAAATATTCTAAAATCATCTATCGCCATATCACTGGTAAATGAAGTCCCTGTCATTCCGCGGATTCTAAATTTTACATTTGGATTAAATGCGGCCAGATTTGTGAGATTAATCTGAGTGTTTTGCCATTGATTTGCATTGGCCGTCCATGAAGGAATTACATCCTGAATCCAAACACCTGTTCCTGTATCGAGGTCGAAATGCATAGTTCCCATTGCAGTTCCAAACATGTGCCACCAAAAATCAATTGTAGGATTGCTCAATAAAGAAAAATCGAATGTAGGACTATTTAATAGTGCTGTTTGATTATTGCATCCGGAGGTTTCCGTATACAAATAATTTCCGGAGGAAGTGCCAGGATTGTGATCCTGAGAAGGGCCTGTATTAAATGAACTTGTCCCTCCAAAATCCACAAACCATTCGGCACCATCATTTGTGGCATTGGACCAGCCCGCTGATAAATTACATGGACCGCTACAGGTTCCGCTACAATTACTAAAACTTTCAAAATCCTGCGTGTAAGGGAATGTGTTAATTTGGGAGAAGGAAATTGAACTGATTGAGATCGCTAGAAAAAATAAAAATATCCTCATTGATTGAAATTATTTCAATCAAAAATAAGGCTTTTCATTTATAGGACAATTTCTTTAACGATAAATAAGCTTATAACTGGAATTTATCCCTTCTGACTTGTAATTAAGGATATATATTCCTTTGTCAAAAAAGGATAAGTTTATTTTCAGCTTATTATCATTTGATTCCTGCTCATGTACTTTTTGACCTTTTGAATCATAAACAGTGATTGTGCCTTCAAGCATGGTTTCAGAATGGAGAAGAAAAACGCCATCTGAAGAAGGGTTGGGATATATTTTGACAGGTTTGTTCTGCTGATCGTCCAATCCAACACCGATGGCACCTGTAACATTTAAAAATGTACGAAGTGTATCATTTTGATTGATTGTGTCATTAGGATACATGGTATAAGCCAAAAACGGTACTTGAGGAGGCCCTTGAACCGAGGCATAATACCCGCCCAGATTAATTTCTACTTCCTGATTTGGCCCCAGGTTATTATAACGCACAAATTGATAATTGACACTGCCCATTTTTGCAATTATTGGGATGGTATTAATCGTATTGGCTCCAAAATTTTTCAATCTGATATAGACATTTGTACCGCTATTGGCATTAATCGTTTGTGTTCCGTTGTCGGTTCTGAAACTAACGATTCCCGCATCATTGGGATAAATAAACCGCGCCTCAAAATTGCTCACATGCAAGTCGTAGTCTTCGGGGTCATTACTTGGTCCATCGCTGGCCTTAAAAGCCAAAATTATTTCCTGACCGATATAGTTATCGAGGCGAAGGGCGTATTGTCTGAGACTGTTATCCAGCCCGGTAGATGCATCAAGAGTCAACATACTGGTCCAGGAAGTTCCACAATCGTTGGAAAGCATCACTTCCAATTTGTCATCGGATCCCATGGCTGAATTGGCGGTGCCATCCTTTATAGTGGTAGCGGCATTAAAATACATAATAGATGCCTGGGGAACTCTGAATATCGGCCCGATCAGCCATTCTCTCTGATTTATTCCTGATAAATTTACACGTGCTGTATTGACACCAAAAAACTGGAGCTGAATTGAATCCGCACTGGTCCAGTTTGAATTGGCCCCTGAAGGATTCTGTCCTCTCGCCTCTGACCAGCCGGGAACAGCCTCATCTAAATTATCGCCTGTGTAACCCGGAAATGTAACAGGTGCAATAGGCAAAATCGTTTTCAATCCAATATTCAATGTAGAATCATTGGTCCGGTTTTCATCTCCTGTAAGATCGGTCCAAACGCTTATGACATAATTATCGCTGCTGCTTAAATCGACTTGTTGAGCAAAAGTATATGTGGCTTCCTGATCCTGATTAAGGCTTCCGTTATAGGTTTCTGTTACAATGGCCTGATTATTCAACTGATATGAAATATTGAAATTGCTTTGTGATTGAAAACCAAAATTTCTTATCCTGACGGTTACATCTTCCAGACCCAATCCGCAATCCTGTATTGGAGAAGATACATTTAACAGTCCAATGTCAAGAGCTTTGAGATCAAAAATTAATATATCATCAAAGGCAAATCCTTCATCCTGAACACTCCCGTCAGAACCAAAAGCTACCCTCAGTTTAACACTGTTCTGACCAACCAGGCTGTTCATGCCGTTTTTAGCCAATACCCAGCCTCCCGAACCATTTCCTGTCGAATTTCGGCCGGTCCAACCAATTTGTTGTCCTCCCGGATTCCCATTAATGGTATTGTCGTTATACCAATTATTCGGGTCGTTTAAATTGCCTATATTTTGCCAACTGGAACCGTTATTTATACTGGACTGAAGCACCGCTCCATCCCATGAGAATTCACTGTTCCACCAAACATTCATTTGAATAACGGGTTGTTGCAAGCTTGTAAAATCAAACTCGGGAGATTCCACAAAAGAGTTTACGTTTGAGCCGTATTGGCCTCCCAGTGAACCGGTTACAAAACAATTTGCACCGGACGCTGCACTGTTAATGACCTGTTTTGTTGGTGTTCCTAATGACCAGGTTCCAGATCCACCTGTTGTCCATCCACCGTTTCCGTTTTCAAAGTCTTCAATATATGGAAATGAACTGATCGTCTGTGCCTTGGTACTATTCCCTAAAGAATAGATAAATATCAGTGATAATACTATTTTCAAGTAATGGCTATTACTTACTTTTAAGAGTAAATTTCTAAGCATATAAAACAATTAAGTATCTATATCATCCTTGTTTTCTGCCTGATCTCCACAGGTCTTCACGGTCAGAATCCAATTCCAAACTTGAAATTTAGCAAAAAGTTAATTCTCAATGGTGATTTAAAATCAATTATTTCAAAAGCACGTCCCAATGAGAATTTGGTCTTTTCTGCAATTAATTTTGCGGATTCATCTGCGAATGAAATTAGCGGGCTGCTTATTCAAGACAGTATAGGAAATCTTTTAAGCTCAAATAAAATTGAATTGCCATATCATTCCACGCTTCAAATAAAAGAATTGATTATTACAGACAGCAATTCGGTTTTTCTGCTTGGAAGCCTGGTTGATTCTGTCAATAATAGCTCTATGGCCATTCTGAAATTTGATTTTGAAGGCCGGATTCAATGGGCCAAATCCTATATTACTACAGTGGATATTTCCATCCATTCGGCATTCCAATTTGAAAATTCCATATTAATCTGTGGCACAGATCTTTTAGAAAATAAAGGTGTACTTATAAATGTTTCAGAAGCCGGAAGTCTTATTTCTGCTGTCAAATTAAACAGCTCAAAGGCCTATGCTTTTAATGACATATCCATTTACAGCAAAGGCTTTATTATCGCCGGTTCGGTTGATAAAGAGGCTGCTGTTTTTCACTTTCCTTTTAAAAGTGACAGTATCAAAACTTATCACTTTAATTCTACCGGAAACATAAACTCCCTGAGGCAAATTGTTCGTCGAGATTTAAAAACATTTTATATTTCAGGATACAGCGATGCTCACAGCAGCATTGCAGGCGATGCGATAATTTGTAAATGGACTCCAGATCAATCTCAAAATGCACGATTTAAGCATATAGGTATCGCCAATGATTTTGAGATTTATAATTCTTTAATTGATTCAAATTCAATCCTCACATGTGTTGGTAAAGCAGAATATTACGGAAATGGCATTTACAATGGTATTATTTTAAAACTGGATTCAAATCTCAATCTTTTAAATTCCACCGTCCTTCAAAATAATTTTAGTTCTGAATTGCAAGCCATTGTCAGGCCAAATACAAAGCGATTGGGCTTTTTCGGCATAAGAAATGATAATACGGCGAATAATGCACTTGCATTCGGTCTGACAGATGCAGATTCCTTATCCTTTTGTGAGTTTCAAAACGCCAATTTAGATACGGGTACTTTTTCGCCGGGCATGAGCACTTCCTTATTGTCTATTGATAATGTGAGTCTATCTGTTTTACCAATAGCGATTCAGCTTAGGGA
The DNA here is from genome assembly GCA_040218795.1 of Cytophagales bacterium. GTDB lineage: Bacteria > Bacteroidota > Bacteroidia > Cytophagales > CCMP332 > CCMP332. Next base: position 20,474 of record JAVJQT010000008.1, read on the forward strand.
TCTCAATTGGGGGACACAAGGCATTTGTGAAGAAGGTATTTGCAAAATACCGCTGGAAATCCAATGGCAAAAACAAAATTATTGTATCGGTGATACAATCATTTTCAGTCTTAAGAATGCGTTTCAGGACATATCATGGAAACTCAATGGTCAAATTATTTCAAATAATTCCAGTGTATCATTTATCTATGGTGGAGATTCAATTCACCTTGCTGCGGAAGTATGGGATGATCTTGGTTGTTTTGGCTTTGATGAAATATATATTCATCCAAAAAAATATGCGCTTGAAATAAAAGGGGAAAGCAAACTATGCATCAACAATTCTGAAACCTGGTATCGTATCATTTATGATAAAACCCTGGAATTAGACTATCAAATTATAAATGGAGAATTGATACAAAAATCCGGTGATTCTCTTTTGATTGATTGGAAAAATAGCGCTAGCCAATTTGTAGTTTATTTAATGGACAGTAGCAATTGTAGGATTTCAAAAAAATCATTAGAAATTGAGCTCGATTCCGGAATTATTCTTAATCCTGTCATCAATGGGCTGACAGAAGATAGCCTGGTGGAATTAACCCGATTAGACTTTAGTCTTCAATCCATTCCCGAAAATCAAAATCAATCATTTCGACTTTATAAAGTCATACAGGATATTTCACACTACCAAACAATTTTGCTTGAAAACGAATCAAAATGGATAGATCCTGATTATACTCCCGGTGCCGGCTATTATATTGAAACCGAGAACAATTGCAGCCTTACACTCAGATCAAACACGCATAAAGCCATTTATCTGGAAATTGAAAACCAAACTTTGAAATGGAGCGATTATTTGGGCTGGCCAAAAACGAAAACCAATTACAATTTAATTCGCAACGGCATCTTGGCTGAAGAATTAAATTCCAATAACTATGCTTTAAAATCATTTGAGGAATTCGAGTCCTGTTTTAGAATTATGGCAAAAAATTTGGAAACTGAATTTGTAAGTTTCTCAAATAAGCAGTGCTTTGATGAATCCCATAGACTTGTTTTACCAAATGTAATTACTCCCAACGGCGATGGTATAAATGAGCGATTTAGCATCCCCAATTTGCAAATGTTTCCTACTATTCACTTCAGCGTATACAACCGCTGGGGGAGATTGATTTATAGTAAAATCAATTACGACAATACCTGGCCTGACAATAACATTGAAAATGGCACCTATTTCTATAGACTTAGTTTTGAAAAAAACCTGGGAATTAAAAATTACAAAGGTTGGATTGAAGTTTTAAAATAGCCGGATAATAAAAAAATGAATTCAATTCTAAACAATTTGAATAAAAGCTCTCCTTCAATTGGCTTGGGCGTATTTCGCATGCTATTTGGGCTTATCATGCTTTGGGAAGTCATTTATTTTTACCGTATCGGCCTCATTGAAAATTTTATTTTTCTTCCGTCTACGCTATTCAATTACGATTTTCTTCCCCTCAGTTCAATGAGCGAGCCTGCCATGCAATTAATCCTTGCAGGAATGTTGCTGAGTACTGTTTTAATCACCATTGGATATTACTTTCGTGTTGCTTCCTTTTATTTGTTTTTATCCTTGTCCTATATTCATCTGCTGGACAAAGGTCTTTATAATAACCATATCTATCTTATCTGTCTTGTTTGTCTCATGTTCAGTATAAGCAATGCAGATGCTTCATTGACTTTAAAAAAAAGCAGGGCCTCTCTTCAAATACCGCGATGGCAATATTTGATTTTTCAAATTCATATCGCCATGGTTTATTTTTTTGGTGGTATTGCTAAAATAAATCCCTACTGGTTGAATATGCACCCTGTAAAGGAAATTCTGGCTATCAGAGCTAAGAATTCGGGATTTGAGTTTATCAGTACTCCACTTGTCGAGAATTTTATTATGTACGGAGGCTTGATTTTTGACATGAGTATTCCATTTCTTTTATGGTACAAACGAACGCGAGTTCCGGCCATAATCCTCGCTCTCTTTTTTAATTTATCCAATGCATGGATATTTCGAGACATCAATATTTTCCCCTTTTTTATGATAGGGGCATTGATTCTATTTCTCGATCAAGAAAAAGTTGAATCGTACCTAAAGCGATTTAATTTGCCAATTCCCAAACAAAAAATCCATACAAGGATACTTACAAAACCTATTTTAATTGGATTGTCCATTTACTTCATAATCCAATTCCTTTTGCCTTTTCGACATTTTCTCTACCCCGGATATGTCGACTGGACCGGTGAAGGGCAGCATTTTGCCTGGAGAATGAAAATTCAACATCGCGAAATTGAAGAGATGAAATTTGCCCTATTTGATCTGGACAAAAGAGAAATTCATGAAATCGATCCTAAAGATTTAATAAATCTATCGCAATATCAGCAGATGTCGCTTCATCCGCACATGGCTGTTCAGTTTGCCGAATATTTAAGGCAATTGGCATTAAAAAAGCTACAGATCAGAAATTGCATGGTCAAGTCAAAAATAAAAGTCACATTTAACGGCTCCGAACCTTTGTATGTATTTGATCCTGATTTTGATCTATTACAAATATCAAATCAAAGTTCCTCGATCAATGAATTTATAAATTCGGCACCTCAAGCGAGGAATTATTAAATTGGTAGTCGAATTGAGACAATTATTATGAAATTTCAATTAAGGCCCTGGAAAAAAGAAGATTTGCCCTCCCTGGTCAAGCATGCCAATAATTTTGAAATCGCCAAAAACATGATGGATTATTTCCCTCATCCTTATACCAAAGAGGAAGGGGAAAAATTTCTTGACATGGTAACAGAAAAAGACCCGCCAACCATTTTGGCGATTGAAATTGATGGCGAAGCTGTGGGAAGTATTGGGCTCCATCCCAAAGATGATATTATGCGAAAAAACGGCGAGCTCGGATATTGGTTGGCTGAGCAATATTGGGGTAAGGGTATTATTACAAAGGCAATTAAACAAATGTCGGATTACGGTTTCCAAAACTTTGATATCGAACGTATTTTTGCGCGTCCTTTTGGAACTAATATTGCATCTCAAAAAGCGCTGGAAAAAGCCGGATATAAATTAGAAGCACATTTGGAAAATACTTTATATAAAAATCAGGAATACCAGGATGAACTAATCTATGCCCTGCGCAAAAAGTGGTTTAAGAAATAAAAATAATTCTCTCTCCTAAAGGCAAATTAAACAGCATAGGCAGTATCTGCGAAGAGCTAATATAATTTATGAAACAGCATTACGAAAAATACTCAAAAGAGGACTTTGAGGTATGGAAAATACTATTCGAAAGACAAAAAAAAGAATTGAGTCTTAAAGCGGGAAAGGAGTATAATCATTATTTAAATGAATTGAACAAAAGCTTAAACGCCGATTTCATACCGAGATTCCCGGATTTAAACAATGCGCTTATGGAAAAGACCAATTGGTCCATCGAGGTGGTACCGGGTTTGATTCCTGTGGAGCGTTTTTTCGAACTGCTTTCCAAAAGAAAATTTTGTTCTTCTACCTGGATCAGGAAAAAAAGTCAACTGGATTATCTTGAAGAACCGGATATGTTTCATGACATTTTCGGCCACATTCCATTGCTGATGGATTCGGAATATGCCAATTATATGCAGGCCTTGGGCCAGCTTGGAGTTCATTACAAGGATCATCCGGAAGTGATAATGGGGCTTCGAAGTTTGTATTGGTTTACCATTGAATTTGGACTGATGGGAAGCCGGGATAATCCACAGATTTACGGTGCGGGTATTATATCTTCCTATGGTGAATCAAAACATATTTATGAGAATAAAAATGTGACGGTAAAACAATTTGACCTGGATGAAATCCTTGAAAAAGAAATAGTTACAAGCGAAATTCAGAATCTTTATTATTCCGTTGAATCCATGTCAAATTTATACGACACGCTTGACAGCCTAAAGATTTCTTTAGAGAAATTGAGTTCAAAATCAAAATATGTAAATTAAAGTTAAGTATTTCATAAATTTGGTTCATACCGAATCAAATGGTCTTAAATCTATTATTTCTTGCATTGGGAATGGTTCTCCTTATAAAGGGAGCAGATTGGTTGGTTGATGGAGCTGCTGCTCTGGCAAAGAAATATAAAGTTTCTGACCTTGCAATTGGTTTGACCATCGTGGCCTTTGGTACTTCAGCACCAGAACTTGTTGTAAATTCTTTTGCAGCAGCAGAGGGTCATCATCAAATGGTTTTGGGAAATATTATTGGAAGTAATTTTTTCAATTTATTCCTCATTCTCGGTGTTGCCGGTATTATTATTCCACTCACCGTACAATCGAGTACGGTTTGGAAGGAAATTCCATTTTCTCTATTTGCCATAGTATTGGTATTCGCTTTTGGGAATAATTTTTTCGTAAATCAAAACAGCCTTATTTCCAGAGCTGATGGTTTTATTCTTCTGGGGCTATTTTTCATTTTTCTTTATTATGTCTATTCTCAGTTAAAATCTGATCCTTCGGAAATAGAGCTTGAGGAGAAAAACATGAGCAATCTTATGATTACCGTATTCATTTTTGCGGGATTGGCAGGTTTGGTCATAGGAGGTAAAGTAGTTTTGGTAAATGCGGTTTCCATTGCTCATGTATTTGGTGTCAGCGAAAGAATTATTGGATTAACGGTGGTTGCGGCCGGAACCTCATTGCCCGAATTGGCCACTTCTGTTGTTGCGGCCATCAAGAAAAAAAGCGACATCGCCGTTGGAAATATAATTGGTTCCAACATTTTTAATTTCCTATTAATTTTCGCCATAAGTGCGATCATACGACCCATTCAATACGATACAATATTTAACCGCGACCTCTATTTGATTGCAGGAGGCACTGCATTTCTGTTTATCGCCATGTTTACCGGAGGTAAGAAAAAACTGGATCGCTGGGAAGCTGCCATTCTTCTAATTGTTTTTCTGGCTTATACTTATTATCTGATAAATTCGGGTAACTAAATAAAAATTTAAATGATCCACCCAAATACTGAGTTGAAATTCATTAACCGTGAGATTGGTTATGGTGTAGTTGCCACAGAATTAATTCCGGCCGGTACCATTACCTGGGTATTGGATAAACTCGATAGAGAATTTAGTCCGATTGAATTTCAGCAAATGGATTCAATCTATCAGGATATTCTGGATACTTATACGTTTAGAAATAATAAAGGAAATTTTGTGCTTTGTTGGGATAATGGGAGATTTGTTAACCACAGTTTCAATTCAAATTGTCTTACAACGGCTTATGATTTTGAAATCGCAATTCGGGACATTCAAATTGGAGAGCAATTGACAGATGATTACGGCTATTTAAACATTCCCAGGCCATTCCGGGCTGCTGACGAAAAAACCAAAAGAAAAAGTGTTTATCCCGATGATTTATTGAAATACTATAAACTTTGGGACAAGAAGATTTTAAAGGTTTTCCCAAAAATAAACGAACTCAATCAACCCCTCTCTTCACTTATCAATAAAGACATTTGGGAATTGGTGAATCAGGTAATTAATGGAGAAAGGGAAATGGATTCGATACTGAATAATTATTACAAGGAATCTTAAGACTCCAAAATTCAAAGCTATACTATTATCATTGTATTCTCTTTTTAAATAAAATGAAATGAACCAAACCGGAACAATCATTCTGATCGCTGCTCTATTCATTATAATGTTTGGTATGGGGCTTACCCTTACCACAACAGATTTTAAAAGGGTATTAAAATTCCCAAAAGCTGTTCTTACCGGACTGATAAATCAGCTAATAATATTACCTCTAATTGCCTTCTCGATCGCAATTGTACTCAATGTATCTGCGGAATTAGCCGTGGGCATTATGATCCTGGCTGCTTGTCCCGGGGGTGCCACATCCAATTTGATTACGCATCTTTCAAAGGGTGATACGGCATTGAGCGTAACACTAACCGCCATAAGTTCGCTGATTACGATAATTTCAATCCCGCTTATCGTTTCATTTTCGCTGAATTACTTTATGGGCATGGATAAAACGGTGGAATTAAATATTCCAAAAGTTTTCGCGCAGCTTCTCATTATTACGGTTATTCCTGTATCACTGGGCATGTGGATCCGGGCTAAAAAGCCGGATTTTGCTGATAAAATGGAAAAATCAGTAAAAATTGCCTCGGCGATTGTATTGGCCCTAGTTATCCTTGGCATTATTGTAAAAGAGAAAAACAATATCATAGATTATTTTGAACAGGCAGGAATTCTAGCGCTTTCCTTAAATCTCTCAACCATGTTAATTGGATTTATAACCGCCAAAATCTTGCGGCTCAGTTTGCCCCAAACAATCACCATTTCGATTGAAACTGGAATTCAGAATGGCACTATGGCCATTGGTGTAGCCACCATTGCACTTGGAAGTTCCGTATTAGCCATTCCTGCGGCGATTTACAGCCTGATTATGTTTGGAACAGGTTTCGCCATAATCATGATTGGAACGCAACAATCTTCAAAACTTCTTCATTCTGAAGATTAATTCCGGATTTTACAGAATCAGCCTTAATTAAATAAATAACCTGATATTCTTAAAAAAGTGATTTTTGATGATATAAATCATCTTGAAAATTGATTATCGCTAAGATTTCAACCTAAAAAGCTTTCTACTTTCGAATCGTAGTTCTAAAGACAATTACAATTATGATTTCGAAACGAAGACTTTTCTCCCTCATCTTTTCTCTTGCAGCAATTCAGATTGGATTTGCACAAAAAACACTCCGTTTGAATGAATCTTCCGTGATGTACGTCCACGGAACTTCCACACTTCACGACTGGACAAGTATCGTTGAAGAAATGACAGCAACGGCAGAAGTGGAGATGGATGGTGAATTGAAAGATATCAAGTCACTAAAAACGAAAATTAAAGTAGAATCAATAGAAAGTGGTAAAGGCAAAATGAATGATCTTACATACGAAGCGCTTAAATCAGAGGAGCATCCCTTCATTTCTTTCCAGTTAAATGATATTAAAAGCATTCAATCCGGTGATATAATTGCTTCAGGCAAACTTACCATAGCCGGTGTAACAAAAAATATTAGTGTCAAGGGCAAATACAGCTTATCGGGAAACAAATTAAAAATCTCTGGTAAAAAGGACATTAATATGACCGAATTCAATATTGAACCTCCAACAGCCATGTTCGGAACAATCGTGGTTGGGGAAGTAGTAAGCATTGAATACGATCTAATTCTAAACTAAAACTTAATATGTATCTAAATTTTATCGATATGAAAAAGCTATTTGTATTTCAATTAACGTTTATTTTCACCCTTTTCTTAGGGCTGAACGCAGTGGCTCAGGACGAGTCGGCTGACATGTATGAAAATGAGGACTCCAGAGCGGAGTTACAAAACTTCAGATACAATGACCAAAGAGGCGTCAATGTATTTGAAGCACCAAAAGATGATACACCTTATAGGGGATTCGGATTGAGAGTTGGCGGTGATTTTGCAATTCAGTGGCAAGCACTTACACAATCATCAAATTTCACAGGAGATACCATTCAAAGCCTTGACCCTAACTTTAATTTACCAACAGCAAACCTAAATCTTGATGTTCAATTGTATGATGGAGTCAGAATGCATTTGCGTACTTACTTGTCATCAAGAAATCATGCTGAAGCATGGGTAAAAGGAGGTTATGTAAGAATTGACAAACTCGATTTTATTAAGGAGGATTTTCTTTCGGGAATCATGGATGTTGCTTTCTTGAAGGTGGGTTATGATGAGATTAATTATGGTGATGCTCACTTCAGAAGAACTGATAATGGACGAGCAATTTATAATCCATTTGTTGGAAACTATATAATGGACGCCTTTACTACAGAGCCATTTGCTGAAATTAACGTATTACATCCATCAGGTTTTATAGGAGTTCTTGGTGCATCCAATGGTCGATTGAATCAAAATGTAGTCGAAAATAACGATGACGGTATCACTTTTTATGGAAAACTGGGTTATGATAAGCAAATGAACGATGATCTTCGATTGAGATTTACAGGTTCATTCTACTCCAGTTCAGCTAGTACTGGTGACTATCCGGGTGGTAGAAAAAGAGAGTATTTGTACAGCGGTGACCGTTCAGGATCAAGATACTATGGAGTATTCGGTAGTAACCAGGATCCTGCAGGAAATTTTGATCCAAGATTTAACCCTGGTTGGACTACATTGACTGCATTCCAAATTAATCCTTTTGTAAAATTCAAAGGCCTTGAGTTCTTTGGAATATTTGAAATGGCCAGTAATAACGTGGATTCCGTTGGTGGTAGCGTTACACAATTGGGTGCTGAATTACTTTACAGATTTGGTGGCAATGAGCAATTCTATGTTGGTGGTAGATATAATGCTGTTACTGGTGATCTATTTGACACTCCTGCCGGTACTACCATTAAAACCGATGTTGAAGTTACCAGAATAAACGTTGGCGGCGGATGGTTTATGACTAGAAACATGTTAGCCAAAATAGAATATGTTACCAATACATATGGTGGCGGAGCATGGGAAAACACAATTTATGATGGTGGTGAATGGAATGGTGTAGTTGTTGAAGCAGCCATTAGTTTCTAAATTATTTTGACCTAATTAATGTTATGGGGGAGTTGAACTATCAACTCCCCTATTTTATATTTAAAATATGATCTTCTTGCTATTTGCATTTGTGTTTTTTGGATGGGAAAACCAAAGTCCCTCAGAATACAATATTCGTATTTACGATGAAAGCAAGTTAAAAATTCACGGCGCTTCAAATGTCAATACATTCAGTTTTGAATACAACCCCGAATATCTTCAGGATGACATGTGTGTGACGGTAAAGAGCAATTCAGATCGGATTTCATTTGAAAATGCCATTCTCAATTTAAAAGTAAAAGGATTTGATAGCGGCAACAGAATAATGAATAATGATCTTTATGAATTACTTAAAGCGGATTTACATCCTTCTGTTACCATAGAATTTCAATCGGTGGTCCCCAAAATGAAAGGCGCACATCATAAATCGCTTTATCTAAATGCAAAAGTTCGATTGGCCGGACAGGTTCACAATGAGCTAATAGAGGTCAATCCTCAAAAATTGGACGAGCATTTTCATTATAACGGTATTGCCAAACTTAACCTAAGAAACTACTGCATTGAACCTCCTGTAAAATTTATGGGATTGGTTAAAGTTCATGAAGAGTTGACAATAAATTTTGACTTGAAATTCGAAGCCAGCGAAAATTCCTAATTCCAGATTTTTGTTCCCTCTGAACAATTGCTGCAAATGTCAATTTCCGATCTGGATTTGAATAAATTTGATCTGAATGCTTTGTAGGCATTGTTATTCCAGATTTCTTCAAACTTATTTTCCTTGATATTACCCATCGAATGGTTTGAATCCTTATCGAAGCAGCAGGGTACCACATCCCCATTCCATGTTATTACCGCAGAATGCCACATTTTCCAGCAGTGGTTATCCATGCGGTTTTTAAGTACCCATTTTCCTTCATCATTGTATTTATATCTCGAAAGCGACTCATCAGATGGAATAAATGCTGAACCGTTTTCATAGTCGTTGACCTGGGCCGTTTTAATAAGGACCCTGTCTACACCGAGTTGTGTGCCAAATGCATTAACATCTTTGAGCTGATGTTCATTTGTGCCCATTGCAATAAATTGTAAATCGATAAATGGTTTTCGCGATTTTAGCTTTTTCTTAATTCTTACCAGATTATTTAAGCCCTCGCTTACTTTGCTCAAATCCCCTCCTATTCTGTATTTTTCATAGGTTTCCTGATCCAGCCCATCGATGGATACAATAATTCTGTCCAAACCGCTTTTTACAGTTTTTTCAGCATTTTCAGGATTTAAAAAATGCGCATTGGTGCTGGTATTCGTATAGATATCAGATTTCGAGGCTATTCTTACAAAATCAAAAAAATGTTGATTGAGATATGGTTCGCCCTGAAAATAAAGCGTCAGATAAATTAAATACTCCCTGACATCTTCTATTATTTTAGAATACAATTCAGGGTCCAACATACCTGTCGGCCTGGTAAAAGCTCTCAAACCACTAATACACTCGGGACATCTGAGATTGCACGATGTGGTAGGCTCAACAGAGAGTGCATAAGGCATTGCCGGGTGTAATATTTTTCCTGTTTTTCTCGAGTGTCTGTAGGACTGATAGACTTCGATGGCATTTCTCAACTTTTTAAAATTGACTTTGCCAGCTAAATTTATTGCTTCTCTATATTGTAATCCTAAGTTTTTCAATACTTAACCAATATTTCATCAAGTGATTTTCGTTTGATATTGGGCACCTCGCAATTCTCTTGGGGAAGACCCACCGGTAAAAGTAAGTAGGGCCTTTCATTTTCGGGTCGATTTAAAATCTTACTTAAAAAATTCATGGGACTTGGGGTGTGCGTCAGGGTGCATAAACCGGCGTTATGAATGGCATTGATAAGCATCCCACAGGCAATTCCTACCGATTCATTGACATAATAATTGTTTTTCTTTTCACCTTTGTCTAACTCGAATACCCTTTTAAATACAATTATTAAATACGGAACGGTCTCAATAAAAGGCTTTTCCCAATTGGTGCCAAAAGGTTCAAGGTCTTTTAACCAGGTTTCGCTCATTCTTCCATGATAACTATCGTACTCTTCCTTTTCTGCAGCCTCTCTAATTTTTTGTTTTATCTTTTTGTCTCTGACCAAACAAAATGTCCAGGGTTGTTTGTGCGCACCTGAAGGTGCTGTATTGGCGGTAAGTATAATTTCTTCAAGAATGGATTCGGGAAAATCTTTATCAGAAAAAAATCGTATTGAGCGTCGTTTTTCTGAAAAATCGCGCAATTGTCTGCTGCGAATTAGCATTTCTTCGTTCGAAAACGGCTCATGCTCATAGGGTACAAATGCATCTTTATTTGAGGACATAATTTAAGGCATTTAAAAATTCTTAATTTTAAATTAAGTAAAAGTTAAATTTGGTAACTCAGATTGCAATTAGTGAGATTTTTAATTTGAATTTCAGTAATTCAATCCTTTGCAATATCCTAACAAATTAATTGGTAATGAAAAAAGTATTGATTGTTCTGCTCAGTATAATTGTTCTACTTCTCATAATTATGGTATCTGTACCAATCATCTTTAAAGATGATATCAGAAAAGCGGTAGATGATGCCGTTGCTGAAAATGTAAATGCCAAAGTCTATTTTGACCCGGCTAAATTCAGTCTCTCATTTTTCTCTCACTTCCCAAGCCTTACTGTGGCAATTGAAGATTTCGGAATTGCCAATAATGCTCCCTTTGAGGGTGACACCCTTATGGATGTCAAAAAATTTGAACTGGCCATTAATGTTATGAGTCTTTTGACCGATAAAATAGAATTGAATGGCATTTATCTTATAGAACCCGATATTTATGTTAAGGTATTAAAAGACGGAAGGGCAAATTACGATATTGCCAAAGCCACAGAAGAAGAAGCGCCAATTGAAGAACCGGCAATTGAAGAAAGCTCGGAAATGGCCTTCTCGATAAAGGTATGGGAAATTGCCAATGCCAATATCAGATACATCGATAATTCTTCAGATATGCGTGCTTATATTAAAAATTTAACGCATAAGGGTTCCGGAGATTTTACGCTTTCCGTTTTTGATATTAATACAAACACCAATATTGAGGCCATAGATTTTAGCATGGAGGGTACGGATTACCTGAATGGAAACACCATCAATGCCGACCTTATTTTAAATATGAATCTGGATAATAATACCTATGTTTTTAAAGAAAATAGTATCGCTTTAAATCAATTTGTTTTTGGATTTGATGGCTCCATTGTACTTGGTGATGACTTTCAGGATTACGACCTTACTTTTAGCTCAAAAGAAACAACATTTAAAAATATCTTATCACTGGTTCCCGCAGTCTTTAAAAAGGACTTTGAATCTTTGAAAACTTCCGGGACCATGTCTTTTGATGGATTTGCAAAAGGCAAACTTCAAGGCGAGCAAATTCCTGATTTTGGAATTAATCTTTTGGTCAATGCCGGAATGTTCCAATATCCTGACTTGCCATCCGCTGTCAAAAATGTAAATCTTGACTTAAAAGTTAAAAAAGAGGGTGCGAGTCTAGAATCCACAGAAATAGATCTTAAAAAATTTCACATGGATTTAGGAAATAATCCGGTAGATATAACAGCAACTACAAAAGGAATTGATGTAATTGATATGAACGTTGATGCCAATGTCAATTTAAATCTTGCAGAAGTTTCTTCTTTTTACCCGGTAGAGGGTCTTGAAATGAAGGGGCTTTTTGGGCTGGTTGCAAAAATAAGTGGAACCTATAGTGAATCCACAATGCCAAATGTCAATGCCGATTTGAAATTGGAAAATGGCTATATCAAATCTGCTGAAGTACCGGCTCCTTTGGAAAATATACAAATGATTGCCAATGCTAAAAGTGCAGGTGGCGATCTTGTCAATAGCTCATTTGATGTGAAAACGTTTAAAATGACCTTTGATGGCAATCCTATTGAAGCATTTTTGCATTTGGAAAACTTTGAGAACTATACCTATAGCACAGGCTTAAAAGGTCAAATCGATCTTGGAAAACTAATGAAAATCTTTCCACAGGAAGGTATGGAACTGGCCGGTATCATTCAGGCCGATATTAAAACTTCCGGTAAAATGTCAGACATAGATGCCGAACGCTATGATCAATTGCCCACTTCGGGAAAAATCAGTGTTTTTAATCTGGCATTTCAAAGTGAGGACCTTCCTCAGGGTCTGGGGATAAAATCTGCCAATTTTGAATTCAACCCTAAAGAGGCCATTCTGAGGAATTATAATGGTACGCTTGGGAATAGCGACATGCAAATGTCAGGCAGTTTTAATAATTATTTAGGTTATGTCTTAAAAGATCAAACCTTAGTCGGAAATCTAAAATTCAACTCAAAGCGCTTTGATTTAAACGAATGGATGTCTGAAGAAGAGGAATCCGGATCAGATGCGGGCGGCTCCGCCGAGGAAGAATTGGTGGTAGAACCCATCCCAAGAAACATCGATTTTACCCTTGATGCGAGTATAGAGAAGATTCTTTATTCGCAATCTGATATTAGCAATTTGAATGGCCAGATTGTCATCAAAGATGGAGCGATCAATTTAAATCAAACAAGATTTAACATGCTCGCAGGTACTTTCAGAACTACCGGAAAATACGATACAAAAGATTCTCTAAATCCTTATTTTTCATTTGACCTTCACATCGAAGAATTGGAAATACCAAAAGCATACAAGGCATTTGCTTCAATTCAGGAAATGGCTCCCATGGCAAAGAATATGACCGGAAAGGTCAATACTGATTTTCATGTTGAAGGAAATTTATTGCAAAACTACGATCCAGACCTCGCAAGCCTCTCCGGTGGTGGATTATTGAATATTTTTAATGCTGCAATGAAGGATTTCAAAATCATTAATAAACTAAACAGTGCAGCAAAATTTGCAGGATTTAGTTCGAATACATCCAACGAATATCCGCTGAGCGACTTTCTTGTAAATGCAGAAATTCGCGATGGAAAGATATTTTTTGAACCTTTTAAAATAAATGCCGCAGGAAATAATCTGACTATTGGTGGGAATTATGGCCTGGATGGTGCCCTGGACTATACCATTAAATCCGATATTTCAGCAAGTGCCATCACAGGAGCTGCAGCCAGTGCCTTGAATGCGCTGTCCGGTTCAAGCTTAACGGGCTCCGGTCCTGTAACATTAAACTTCGGCGTCACCGGTACACAATCAGATCCTAAAGTGAAGTTGTTGGGCATGGATTCAGGAGATGGAACGGGTAAAAGTGTGGCAAAAACAACGGTCACAAATCTGAAAAACAAAGCAAGCGATGATGCCAGAAAAAAAGCCAGAGAACAGGCGGATAAAATTCTGGTAGAGGCAAAAAGAAATGCCGACAAAATTAGGGCTGAAGGAAAACGCTCTGCCAACTTAATTCGCAAACAATCCAATGAACAGGCCGATGCTTTGGTGAAAAAAGCGAACAACCCTATTGCAAAACGAGCTGCTCAGGAAGCCGCCAAGAAAATCAAAAAAGAAGGAGAAGATAAGGCCAGAAAGGTTGAAAATGAAGCCAACCGCCGCGCAGATCAAATCATGAATGAAGCCAATAAAAAAGCAGATAGTATTATCAAAAACCCTTAGAGTATTTTAAATTCGGCATAGATATATTCATCGTCCGCCTGCTCTTTTTCAGGAGAATCATTTACAGTAATTATAAATCTGTAAGTGCCACGCCTGACATAAGCGCTTTTATCATTTCCCGGCTCATAGCCGCCCTCACACCAGCTTTCTTTTTGATTCCAGGAAAGGTCCATTTGCTGGAAAGGTTTCATTGGAATATAATGTGGAGGGGCACAAGGGGCACCGCATGGACAATGTTGTATCCGCAGGTCGTACCAAAGTGTATCTATTTTTCTTTGCATTTGCAATCGGGAAGGCTCCAATAAATACCGGAGTGTATCAGAATTGTTTTCGAGAATAAAAACCACATTATCTCCGGGTTTGTACTTTTCACCTATAATCACCCTAACGCCTAATTTACTGTGCTCTTCCTTTTCTGCACTAAGCTGAGAACTCGGATTACACGAAAAAAAATAAATCCCTATTAGAAGAAAAAGTAGCTTTTGCATCGGGCAAAAATAGAATTAAATAAGTATTGATTTTTAGACTTAAAGTAAACTTAAGATTAATACAGCGCATTTTTAATTGATATAATTATATTTTATATTATTATAATACAATTTTATACGTTTTTGTAACCATTTTATTAATATTTGCGTAATATTTAATTAACTTTGGAAGATGCTTAAATTTCTTATGTGCGGTTTTTTACTGATCAGCGTCCCCTTGAACGCTCAGTATTTTGCTGTATCTGATTTTCATTCAGATTTTGAGAGAAAGACATTTGAGCAGCTTAAACAAAATAAACTAATAGACCCTTCAAGTTTTTTAATAGCCGCAGAGAGTAAAAATAGGCTAAATGAATACAGGGATTTTTCACTCCTTTTGAAAAGCATCCCATTGGAATTGAACAATCCTAAAATGGATCGAATGGATTTTGAGAAAAAACTCAAATACATATTCAAAACCACTCAAAAAAAATATTTTAACAGTTATCAATTGTATGAATCCTACTGCGATCTTTTAGAGAAAGGCGATTACAATTGTATTTCCGGTACTGCATTTTATGCTCTGCTCCTGTCCGAAATGGGTTATAAAATTCATATTTATGAAACGCCCTTTCATGCTTACCTTGAAGTAGAAAATGAAAACGGGGAATTTATTTTAATTGAATCGACGGATGCGGCTTTTGGGGTAGTGGATAAAATGAAAAACGTCAAATCGCGAAGAGAAGAATACGCGCAGGGTCAAAGTGAATTTGTGGCAAGAGGATTGGGAAATGTGAGCGAAAATCCGGAAGAAATTTTTACCAATGAGATCAATCTTTTCAACTTAGCCGGATTGCAGTATTATAATATGGCCGTGCTTGCCTTTAATGAGGGAGAATTTGAAAAGGCTTTCAAACTTTTAAAAAAAGCCGCCTATTTATACCCTTCTTCAAGAATAATTATGCTGCAGCTTCTAAGTGAAGAATTAATTGCTTCCAATTATTAATGATCAAGCCAGGCTTTAAAAGCCGGCGTTTTATCAGCACTGATTATAATTTCATCATCAATACCGGGTTTTAAGGTAATTTTTAATCTTCCTTTGAAATAGGGTTTGATTTCTGATGCCGCATCCAGATGTATTATATATTTTCTGTTAATCCTAAAGAAAAATTCGGGATTGAGCTGTTGCAAAATCTCATCCAGTGACATATCCATAGGATATTTATTTCCCTCTTTGTTTACAAGAAATGTCAGTTTGTTATCGGAATAGAAATAGGCAATTTCTTCCGTTTTTACAGCGTGAATCTTATTCCCCAGTTTTACTAAAAACCGTGATTTATAATTATTTTTTGCTTCGTTAATAGCTTCTAAAAGCGATTTTACATCCAGCGTACTTTCTTCCTGATTCCAGGCTCTTTTTTTTGCTTCGTATTTCTCCAGACTAGCTCTTATTTTTTCTTTTTGTACCGGCTTGAGTAGATAATCAATACTATTTACCTCAAAGGCTTTAATGGCGTACTGATCAAAAGCGGTGGTAAAAATTACAGGACATTTTAATTCCTGATTCTCGAAAATATCAAAACTTAATCCGTCACCCAATTGAATATCCGTAAATATTAAATCGGGGTAATCGTTTTTATCAAACCAGAAAGAAGCCTCCTTCACAGAACTCAATAATTCAATTATCTCAATCGAATCATCTATTTCTGTGAGCATTTTGCTCAATTTTTTTGCGGCTAATTCCTCATCTTCAATGATTAATACCTTCATTTTTCAACTTCAAGCAAAGGCAATTTTACGATAAAATGCGATTCTATATTCAATACATCGACTTCTTTATCCGAAAGGAACTCAAATCGCTTTTTAATATTTTTTAATCCGGAATTAGAAGAATTTACTGTTTGATTTTTCTTTTGAAGATTATTTTTAACTACCAGTTTCTCTTTTTCAGTAAACATCTCGATAGTTAAAGGCATTTCTCCATCAATCTTATTGTGTTTAATGACATTTTCAACTACAATTTGCAATGCCAAAGGCGGGATCATAAGATTTTCTGTATTAATGATTATATCATTTTGAAAAATCAGGCGTTCGCCAAATCGATTCTTAAGTAAATAGACATAGCTGTTGAGAAATTCAAGTTCCTCTTCCAGACTGACTAATTCTACTTGCTTGTTTTTTAATACATAGCGATAGACTTCGGCAAAATTATCCAGAAATTTTCTGGCGGTATCCTTGTCTTCATCTATCAGCGATGATAAAATGTTTAAATTATTGAAAAGGAAATGCGGGTCAATATGACTTTTTAATACCTCCAACTGAGTTCTGATATTTTCCTTTTCCAGTTGTTCAGATTTTAACTTTGTCTTTTTCCATTGGGTCATAAAGTATATCCCAAAATGTATGGATATGGCCGGCAACACAAAGAGTAGACCGTAAATGTTCATGACGGCCATTTGAGAAAAATCCGGAGCTGAACTGGTGAACAAAGTTCTGAAAAAGTAGAAAGTCAGATTTACAACCAGCAAACTGTAAATTCCACTGGAAAGCAGTTGAATAAAAAATCGTCTGGAAACAAAAACATCCCAGGGCAATTTTTTATCCAGCCACTTGGAAATAAAACGATTCCCTGCCCAAATGAAGAACACGACGTTTATTATCCAAAATATAATGGTGATTATAAGCGATTCCACTTTGGAAAAATAACCAAGAAAGGCGACTGCTCCTAAAATCGCTACGATCACGGCCAGGCCTAGCCAGGAGAGTGCGCTAGCGTCTCTCCTTGTGTTCATATAATTGGGCGTGCTAAATATTGGAAAATTTCCCAAATCGCTGATTATTGAAATTTAATTTCTTTCACACCTTCCCAGGGAATCAAGACAGGCTCTTCATCAGTTTCACTCTTGAAAATCATCAGGCCATCGTTCCTATCCGAAACGTCTTGAGAATCTCCCAACAATACCTCTTTGCCATTTCTCAAAGTAATATTTGAATAATTGTAGTTCTTTGGCTTTATCGAAGCAATTTTTCTGAAGGGTATAGAATATTTGACGTTGTAGTCATCTCCTTCAAGAATTTCATAATCATAGGTTTCGTCAATATCGAAGACGATCAGGCCTTTCATTGTTTCCCCCTTGGCTGTGATCACTTCTCCCTTTAACCTTTTCGGTTTTGGGAAATCATCATAAGAGAGAAAAGATCCTGATGGGATTTTGTCCAGAAATTCTACGTATTCAAAGTCTCTCCAATCCACCAATACTTTTCCAAAATCCTGAGTTCGAGCCACCACGCCTCTGTTGGAATCATCCACATCGTTGGTTCCGAACAAATCAATTTCCCGACCGGATTTCAAAGTGACTCTGGATCCTCTGCCGTAGCGCTCAATTTTTCTGATATTACCCATTTCAATGGAAAATCTTTCATTATTATTATTTCCATCAAGTTTATCGATGCTAAGGCATTCTTCATGATCCCATTGAATAAAACCCTCAAACTCCCCTCTCAGCGTTTTTACTTTTCCATAAAGCGGTTCACCGATTTTAGACTTCAGATTAGACGGGCCTGATTCAAAGTCAATTCTATTCACTCTGTCCCATCTGATTTTCACCTGTCCAAGTTCCTGATCCATCACTAAAATACTTGTGCCTATATCATTTGAGCCCCCGGAGACATTAAACCTCGAATCGTCTTTCATTATTAATGATACTTCAGATCGGCCAACCGGTTCCAAAGCTTTTATATCACCAAAGCGACACACAAACTGATGATTTTGCCAATGATAATCACAGCAATTTTTATCTTTCCAAAGACCCATAAACTCCCACTCGTCATTGCTTTTGTTAAAATTCATGGTTTTGACCATGTCTTTATTTGCCCAGCGATTATAGGGGTTTTCTCTTTTTGTGGAATTAAACTCATCTTCCCACATGGCTTCTTCATCTCCCCACCTTATCTGTCCTTTATATTTATCACCATCGATAGTGGAAACTGTTCCATAAATAAACGCTTTATCACTTTGTGCAAAAGCCCCGGCAGTGACCACAAGTACCAGGGCTAACAAACTATAGACTTTTTTTAACATGACTTTATTAGATTAATTTGACTTCCAATGTGATATCAAAGGTGGCTAGTCACATTCATATATAAAAGGTGTATTTGATGAATCGGGATATTTTGGGAATGAATTAGTATTTGCCGATGCTGAACTACTATTTTACGGAAATCCCCTTTCCTAACCTGTTTAATAGGCTACTAGTGATGTTCAGGAAGTTTTCTTCGGTTATTATACCAATCAATTTATCATTTTTGACCACCGGCAAACAACCAATTTTTTTATCCTGCATAATATTCATTGCTTCAATGACTGTGGTTTCGGGGCTTATGTGAATCGGATTGGCAATCATCAGATCCTTTACGGTTTTGCCATCGCTCAATTCGCCTTTGTTTAATCTGCTGAAATAACGCAGCAGCATTCTTGAAGAAATAAGCCCTATCAGTTTCCCCTTATCGTCTTCAACCGGCATATATCGAATCTTTTGCCAATCCATAATTTCAGTGACCATTTCCGGTATATCGTCCTTTATAATCGTAAATAAATCCGTAGTCATGAATTCTTCTGCGAGTAATGTTGAATGTTGCCAAGACACTATATCCTCCAGACTTGCCAGATCCCAGGTGTGAATTGGTTTGCCTTCCTTTTGATTCTTTAATATACTGGCAGTAAGTCCAATGGAGAGTTCTTCCTTGGATGTCACTTTGCTGAGTTTGGCAAATGATTTCAACATCCAGCTTGCACCGGTTTTTCGGCTTTCATTTCTTTCATTGATCACATCCATATAGCGATCTATATCCTCTTGATTTATATTGTTCTTTTTCAAACCCTCTTTTGCCAAAGGCAATAGTTCTTTTTGAATCAGTTCGCTGACGGGATATTTCTTGTCTTTAAACCAATGCAATTGTGTATCCATTCCCAATCGTGCAGTTGCAACAAAATTTGATTTTGCATCATCGAAATCCATATGAATTGGAATATCAGGATAATGATTATCAAATACAGACATCAACCCAATCCAGAAGGCAGAATTTGCGACTTCATCAAGGACAGAAGGTCCGGAAGGCAAACAGCGGTTTTCAATTCTAAGATGAGGTTTCCCATTCGGACTAATGCCATAGCAAGGTCGGTTCCATCTGTAAACCGTTGAATTGTGAATCATTAGAGCACGCAGTGCCGGTGTAACGCCTTCATCAATTTTTTTAAAAACATCTTCGTCAACATCCGTCATCAACATCACCTTAAACCGAACGATATCCTCTTTGTACAATTCAATAATGGAATTTTGAAGCCATTGATTTCCAAAAGTCACCCTGGGGCTTCTATCGCGTAAATGCTCACTGGTCACCCGGGTGTCTACGGATTGCTGAAATAATGCAACTCTTGTTTCTTTCCAAAGGCGTTTTCCAAAAAGCATAGGACTGTTGCTGGCAATGGCCAATACCGGGGCCATCAATACCTGAGCTGCATTGTACTTGCGGACAAAATCGTCGGGGGCAATTTGCAAGTGCACTTGAAAACTTGTATTACAAGCTTCCAGCATTGCAGAATCGTGTTTTATATTCAGTTCATCTATACCCGCTATTCTCAATTCGTAAATTTTGCCTCTTAATTTGTTGATGGCTTTTACCAATGCAAAATACCGATCCAATGGTGTGAGGTTTTCCAGGTCAAGATCAAATTTTCGGATTGTCGGTAAAATTCCCGTAAGCACTACTTCGCTGTGATGATTGGCCGCTGCTGCACCTACTTTTTTCAGAAGTGCATTGAGATTATTTTCCAAAACTGAAAAGCAATCCTTTTCATAAACTAGCGGATCAATATTGGCTTCAAGGTTAAATTTTGCCAATTCAGTCGTAAATGTTTTATCATTCAAATCATTTAGAACTTCAAGAGACTTGGGGGAGGGTTTATAATTTTCATCAACCAGACACATTTCCTGTTCTGCACCAATATGCATCGGACTGGTATTAAACCAATTGTCTTCAAGCATTTTTTCCAAAGCCTGTAGATCTTTTAAGAGATATTTTGTAAAATTATTGAGCTGCTTTTGATTCGAAACAATCCTTACGTTTAAGTCTCCCATATTCTCTTTATTAAAAGTCTCCTTAAATTAAGTAAAAAGACCTCATTCAAACATGATTTTGACACATAATCAAACATGAACCTATCTCAGATTTTGATGTTCAGGCTTAGATATCAGTTTATTACAAAGAAAAATCTTCAAATAGCTCAGAAATCAATAGTTTTGCAGGCTTGAATGTGGACTAGTTTAGCACATATAATTATTAAGTACCGTTATGCCTTGCTGGCATCAATACTTGTTGTCACCATTTTTATGGCCAATCAGGCCAGGAAGATTGAGTTAACCTACGATTTTGCGCAAATCGTTCCCGACGATGATCCCGACATGGTCTATTTAAGGGAGTTTAAAAAAACCTTTGGCGAAGATGGGACGGTCATGGCCATCGGATTAAAAGATAAATCCATCTTTGAAAAAGACAAGTTTATTAAACTTCAACATCTGGACAAAGCACTGAGCCAGATTGAAGGTGTGGATAAGGTATTATCCATCGCTTCTATACTCAATGTGAAAAAAAACGTTGCAGAGAAAAAATTTGAATATTTGCCCGTTTTTACAAAAACTCCGGACAGTCAAGAAGAACTCGATAGCTTAATGGCGATTGCCGGAAATATTAAATTTTACGATGGGCAGGTAATCAACAATGAAAACGGTGCATTATTGATAATTATCACCTTAGAAAAAGATTATGTCAATTCGGCACAACGCGATCCCCTTATTGCCGACATTCGAATGGCAGGTGATCAGTTTACCGATAAAACAGGTGTTGAGCTACACTATGCCGGAATCCCTTATGTGAGATCCGAGGTTTCCAACCGCGTAAAAGAAGAATTTTCATTCTTCCTTTATATTTCTTTAGCAGTTTGCGCAACCATATTATTTCTCTTTTTCAGATCCTTTACCGCGGTGCTTGTACCCATGTTGTTGATTGGAGTAATTGTAGTCTGGACAATGGGTACGATCGTTTTACTTGGATATAAGCTCACGCTTTTAACAGCCCTATTGCCGCCCATCATTGTGGTAATTGGTATCCCAAACAGTATATATCTTATCAATAAATATCACCAGGAATTCAGCAAACACGGAATTAAACTCCTGGCATTGAGCAGGATCATTCGCAAAATTGGAATTGTCACACTGATAACCAATTTTACAACAGCTATAGGCTTTGGTGTACTTACATCTACAGACATTGCCATTCTCACTGAGTTTGGATTGGTAGCTTCCATTAACATTATGGCCACATTTGTGGTAAGTATTATCCTTATCCCCGCTACTTTCGCCTTATTACCCGAGCCCTCCGCAAAACATCTTAAACATCTCGAATTTAGATTTGTAGGTTTCTTGCTCGAAGGATTTGATGTAATAGTACATAAGTATCGCCCGGCGGTTTACATCAGCACTTTGCTCACCATTATTGCATCCGTTTACGGACTTACCAAAATTGAAGCTATCTCATATATGGTGGATGATTTGCCTAAAAACTCGCCAATTATTAAGGACCTGCATTTTTTCGAGCAGAATTTTGCAGGAATCATGCCTTTGGAAATAATTGTTGATACCAATAAAAAAAGGGGAACGACTAAACTCAATAATCTACAACTTGTAGATCAGTTTGATGAATTTATTGATTCCATTCCGAATGTTTCCAAATCGGTATCCATGTTAAATGTGGTAAAAGCTGCCAACTATGCTTTCTACAATCAAAATCCTGACTTTTACCAGCTCCCTTCCAAAAGAGACCGCGCATTTCTTTACAGGTATTTAAAAAATACGCAAGATAGCACTCAAATTGCCAATAGCTTTATTGATTCGACAGGTCAGAAAATGCGGCTTTCCTATAGGATAGAAGACATGGGTTCAATTCGTCTGAATGAACTTATAAATGAAAAAATTATCCCTAAGGCCAATTCATTATTTGAAGGAACGGATCTCGAAATGATGGTTACCGGCACCACCTTGATTTTTATCAAAGGCAACAGTTACCTGATTCAGAATCTTCTTCAAAGTATGATCATTGCATTTGTATTGATCGCTATCATTATGGCCATTCTTTTTCAATCGGTCAGAATGATTCTCATCAGTATTATTCCAAATACAATTCCTCTCTTGGTAACTGCAGGTATCATGGGCTATTTTGGTATTCATCTAAAACCGAGTACCGCATTAATATTTAGCATTGCATTTGGTATTTCCGTTGATGATTCAATCCACTATTTAGCCAAATACCGACAGGAATTACTGGCCAATGGCAATCGAATTTCCAAATGTGTTTCTATTAGTCTTCTCGAAACAGGTTCGAGCATGATGTATACCTCTATCGTACTTTTTGCAGGATTTATCATTTTTGCTTTTTCCGATTTTGGAGGAACCGTGGCGCTTGGAGTTCTCACTTCTCTTACACTTTTGGTGGCTTTGCTTATCAATCTTATTATTTTGCCATCTCTGATAATGTCTTTTGATAAAGGCCTGAAAAACAGAGATGCACATCCGCTCATTGAAATGTACGATGAGTTTTACTATGAGCATGAAGATGAGGAGATCGATTTAAGTCAAATGTCTGTAAGAAGCAATGGCAGAAAGTCTGAAGAAGAGTTTTTTAAAGGAGAAGAGAATAGCGATAGCAAATAATCTTTAAGGGAAGCAAAAATTACCTACTTTTGCAAGCCGAAAAACCCAGCAATTTCAAATGGCTCGTAAATACACAGAGTATAAACAGCTTAGCTTTCCGGAGATAGAAAAAAACATTCTAAAATTCTGGAAGGAGAATAACATTTTTGAACGCTCCGTCTCAGAGCGAGAAGGCAAGAAATCCTTTACATTTTATGAGGGCCCGCCTTCTGCAAATGGAACCCCGGGAATTCACCATGTTATGGCCCGCACGGTCAAAGACATCTTTTGTCGCTTTAAGACCTTACAAGGCTATCAGGTAAAAAGAAAAGGCGGATGGGATACTCACGGCCTACCGGTTGAGTTACAGGTTGAAAAAGAGCTCGGCATTACAAAAGAAGATATCGGTAAGAAAATAAGCGTTGAGGACTACAATCAGCGTTGCCGTGAAGCGGTAATGAAATTTAAAGGTGAATGGGAAGAGCTCACGGAAAAAATGGGCTACTGGGTTGATATGGACGACCCCTACATAACTTTTGAAAACAACTACATCGAAAGTCTTTGGAATTTACTTAAAAAACTATTTGACAAAGGTCTTTTGTACAAAGGCTATACCATTCAGCCTTTTTCTCCAAAAGCGGGAACCGGATTAAGTTCTCATGAATTAAATCAGCCCGGCACCTACAGACAGGTCAAAGACACCTCTATTGTTGCCCAGTTTAAATTAAAACGCAGCGAAAAATCAGAATTTATATTTGATTCCAAAGAGGAAGAAGTATTCTTTTTAGCATGGACCACCACTCCGTGGACGCTCCCTTCTAATTGTGCGCTTGCCGTTGGGAAAAATATTAAATACGTCAAAGTAAAAACCTTTAACCCATATACTTTTAAAGCCATTTCAGTAATTCTGGGAGCTGATTTGGTCAATAAGTTTTTCCAGTCAAAAGGTGCTGAACTTTCACTTGAAGATTACAAGGAAGGCGATAAAATAATCCCCTGGAAAATTGACGGGGAGTTCAAAGGTTCTGAGATTTCAGAATTAAGGTATGAGCAATTGATGCCTTATGTGAGCAATGAGGATTTAGAGAAAAATGCATTCCGTGTAATTATCGGTGATTTTGTATCTACTGAAGAGGGTACGGGAATTGTTCATACAGCGTCTGTTTTTGGTGCCGATGACTATCGCGTTGCTCAGCAGAATAACGTTCCTGCCGTTTTGGTAAAAGATGAAAACGGCCATGACATGCCATTGGTGGATAAGCAAGGTCGATTCGTAAAAGAAGTATCTGACTTTGCCGGTCGCTATGTAAAACAGGAGTACGAAGATGAAGGTGTGGCTGAAAATCCTGAGTATAAATCCACCGATGTACTGATTGCGATTAAACTCAAAGAAGAAAATAAAGCCTTTAAGGTAGAAAAATACGAACACAGCTATCCTCATTGTTGGAGGACAGATAAGCCAATCTTGTACTATCCACTGGATTCATGGTTTATTAAGACAACGGCTTTTAAAGATCGACTTGTTGAATTAAATAACAGCATTAATTGGAAGCCTGCTGCAACGGGTAAGGGTAGATTTGGTAATTGGCTTGAAAATCTTGTTGACTGGAATTTAAGTCGATCGAGATTTTGGGGAACACCACTCCCTATTTGGAGAAGTGAAGATAAATCTGAGGCCATATGCATTGGTTCGAAAGAGGAACTGAAGAATGAAGTTTCTAAATCGGTAAAAGCCGGTTTTATGGATAGCGAATTGGATGAAAATTTTGATTTTCACCGCCCTTTTGTAGACAAAATTGTCCTGCTTAGCCCAAGTGGCCAAAAAATGTATCGCGAATCTGATCTTATTGATGTTTGGTTTGATTCAGGGGCAATGCCCTATGCCCAATGGCATTTTCCTTTTGAAAATGAAGCTGTATTTAAAGCCAATTATCCGGCAGATTTTATAGCAGAGGGTGTAGATCAAACGCGCGGTTGGTTTTTTACTCTGCACGCCATCGCTGTAATGCTTTTTGACTCGGTTGCATTTAAAAATGTTATCGCCAATGGCCTTGTTTTGGATAAAGACGGAAATAAGATGTCTAAACGCCTTGGCAATGCAGTGGACCCATTCGATGCAATAAATACCTATGGTGCAGACTGCAACCGTTGGTATATGATCAGCAATGCTCCGCCATGGGAAAATTTAAAATTTGATATTGAAGGCGTTAAAGAAGTTCAGCGAAGATTTTTTGGGACACTTCACAATACTTATAATTTCTTTGCCTTATATGCCAATATTGATGGCTTTGATTATAAATCCGATCCCGTTGCTTTCAATAAACTCCCCGAAAGCGATCGATGGATTCTTTCAAGATTGCATTCATTAATTGGGAATGTGAAAAAAGCCTATGATGATTACGATCCGACCCGCGCTGCAAGGCTAATTCAGGATTTTACAATAGACGATTTAAGCAATTGGTATGTGCGCTTAAATCGAAAACGATTTTGGGTAGGAGAGTTTACAAATGACAAAAAAGCAGCTTACGAAACGCTATATAATTGTCTTGAAGTCATTTTGAAATTGTCTTCACCAATCATCCCTTTTGTGTCGGAGCATTATTACAGAGAGCTCAATGCTGTTAGTAATAAAGAAAAATTTGATTCCATTCACCTTTCTGAGTTTCCGGAAGCCAATAGTATGGTGATAGATTTAGATTTGGAAAAGAGAATAGATTATGCCCAAAGAATTTCGTCACTTGTTCATTCTTTAAGAAAAAAGGAAAGAATAAAAGTCAGACAGCCTCTATCTAAAATTATGATTCCTGTTCTTGACAAAAAAGCAAAGGAACAAATTCAGCAGATTTCAGAAATGATCAAGAATGAAGTCAATGTCAAAGAAGTAGAATTGTTGCTCGACGATCATTCCATAATCACTAAAACAGCAAAGGCAAATTTCAGAGAGCTCGGAAAAAAGTTTGGCCCAAAATTGAAAACCATTGTTCCCCATATCCAAAAAATGGATCAGAATGCCATTTCTGAATATGAACAATACGGTGTTTTTTCAATCGATGTTGATGGGGAACACATACAACTTGAACAAGGCGATATCCTTATCGAGACCCGCGATGTGCCCGGATGGTCGGTCGCGAATGATAGCGGTTTGACTGTTGCTTTGGACATCGCCATTACCGATGAATTAAAGAGGGAGGGATTTGCTAGAGACATTGTTAATCGAATTCAAAATATGAGGAAAGACTCCGGATTGGAGGTTCAGGACAAAATTGTCGTGGAAATATCCTCAAAAGACGAATTTGTTATTAATTCGGTAAACAATTTTAACCAATATATCTCCAGGGAAACACAGGCCATGAAGCTGGATGTTCTGGATAAAGATCCTGCTGATTCTGATTCAATTGAAATTGATGAAATATCAATAGGGCTTAAAATCGAAAAAACCAGTCTAAGTATTAGTCAATGAAGTATTCAAAATATTTTTTAATCAGTCTGGCCATAATTATTCTGGATCAGTCGGTAAAAATGCTAGTGCATTTCAATATGGATTACGGTTCAG
This sequence comes from Cytophagales bacterium, assembly GCA_040218795.1. Taxonomy (GTDB): domain Bacteria; phylum Bacteroidota; class Bacteroidia; order Cytophagales; family CCMP332; genus CCMP332. The sequence continues at coordinate 47,448 of JAVJQT010000008.1, forward strand.
TAGGTCAGATTAAAGTATTTGATGACTGGTTTAAGCTGTACTATACTTTGAATCCCGGAATGGCATTTGGAATTCAACTGGGCTCGTCTTATGGAAAACTGGTTTTGAGTTTATTTCGCTTATTAGCGATGGGGGGAATTGCTTATTATTTGATTTTGCTAATTAAAAAATCAGCTCATCGGGGTCTTTTGGTGTGTATAGCATTAATTCTTGGTGGTGCCATCGGAAATGTAATAGACAGTACTTTTTATGGTGTGATATTAGACAACGCCCCTTCAGATGCAAGCACACCCTGGTTTCACGGACAAGTCATTGACATGTTTTATCTGGATATTTGGGAAGGCTTTGCGCCAGACTGGATTCCATTTCTCGGCGGTAAATATTATAGCCTCTGGCCAATTTTTAATATCGCCGATGCCTCCATTTTTTGTGGAGTATTGGCTATCCTAATTTTTCAGAATAAATTCTTTAAGAAAGAAGAGGCGTTGGATTCGGAAGAATTATAATTCGAAATTTCCTAACTCTCGTCCTGTACGGATTCAAGCTCATCCGGTCTCATAAAGTTGAAACCAAGTGTAAGGCGAAGTGTATTCTCCAATGGATGATTTCTTGTAGTTGGTATAAGATATGCAAGATCGAGAGCAATGACCTGATATTTCACACCGGCACCTACGGTAAAATATTTCCTTGCACCATAGAGTTCATCTTCAAAGAAATAACCGGTGCGAACAAAGAATTTATCATCGTAATTGTATTCCAGCCCAAGTGAAATAGCTATTTCTTTTAATTCCCCGCTAAATCCGTCCGGAGAATCGCCAAAAGAGCTGAAAGCACCTCCTACCACGCCGCGGTCTGAATTGGCATCGGATGGAACCAGTAATTTATTAAAGTCAATGGAGAGCGTAAAAGTGTTGTAAACATCCGCATCCATTCCAATTGAAGTACCCAATTTCAAACTTGTAGGAATAAAATCAGCGGAATCATTGTTTGAATAAGATATTTTCGGGCCCAAATTGCTTAGGTTGGCACCAAAAGCAATATTGGTATTATTCCCAAATATCACATAGTCGTTTCGATAAAACATAGCAAGGTCTGCTGCTGCTGTATTACCCGGTTTCAGGTCAGTTCCTGTTGGACTTGTTTGCGCATCAATTCTACCGGTCAGGTCGGAATGAATATATTTTAATCCCAATGATACACCCAATTTACGGCTTAGCTTTCTGGAATAGGCCATTGAGATATTAAACTCATTTGGATTAACCAACTGAAGTTCATTCCCTTGATTATCCGTAAATTGTATTTGGCCTAAATTGAAAAACGTAAGTGAAACACCTATGGCATCTTCCTGTCTGATTTTTGCAAATGCTGTTAGGTATGATAGGGACATGTCATCCACCAGATTTCTCAACCATGGCGTATAAGATACCGAACCGCCATAGTCAGCATCGATGAAAGCTAGTTTGCCTGGATTCCAAAACATTGAGGCTGCATCAGGACTTGTCGCTGCGCCCACATCACCCATGGCAGCTCCTCTTGCATCAACGGGTAGGGTTAAAAAAGGCACTGATGTTGTTAGTGTTCTCAGATCGTCCTGACCATAAATAACGTTGCATGCGAATACTCCAAGTATTGCTACTAGTATCTTTCTTGACATCTTTAAAAAATTGAGCTGCAAATATAAAAGTAATTTATTTGATATATACTAAACGCTTGATTTCGCCAGTTTCTGTTCCAAGGTTTTTGGATTTAACCTTGATTTCGTAAAAATAAACGCCAGAATTTAATTTTTGTTGCTGCGAATTTGTACCATCCCATCGGAGTTGTTCATAATTCAGACCATCTACCTTTGTTGTACTCGCCGGAATTTCCATGTTCGCAGTTTTCATGAGTTTACCCGTTCTGTCTAATATTCTCAATTCTAATATCAAATCTTCCCCTGCTGTATTGTGATCAAATGAAAAATATGTGACCTCGCTAAAGGGGTTAGGGTAATTCATGACATTTTTTAAAGCCATTGTTTCACTGGAAGCTACGACAAACTGAACGGTGGCTTCAGATGAGTTATTGTGTGTATCCCAGGCTTTTAAAGTAAGACTGTGTTCGCCATCAGGTAAATCTTTCAATTGATAATTTACTCTGCCTTTTTGATAATTGTCAAGTTCAGATAAATAATAGTCATTGAGAATAATTTTCTCCTCTGAACTGGCGCTTACAAGTGCAGTAATATCGTGCCCAATTCCCGTTCCCGTAAAATTAATCCCATTTTCATCTTCGAGAAATGCAATTAATTCAGGTGAGGCTGAGGTTAAATCTCCTGAAGAAAATGTTGTGTCATCGAGATAAAGGTTTATCAAAGGCGGATCATTATCCGCGATTATATTATCACAACTCGAGCCTACAAACACCCTTGTTTCAAGACCATTGGCATCAAGCCCAGTTTCTGGATCATATGCATAAGATCCGATTTTACCCTGTCCGATGCTGTAGTCAATATCTTTTGGCACTACAAAATTTACATTGAATTCTCCATTTTTAACCGTGGCCTTTCCTTTAAATAAAAGGTTTTTGTAAATGCTATAAGGGAATTTGGAATTGTCATTACCGAGGGTTGTCAATTGCAATTTTTTATCAAATACTTTTAAATCGACAAATCCATTAAAGTTAGTGAGTATGGAACTGTCAAGATCTGCTACAATTCCTTTTATACCTACCAGACAAAGTGCTTTAAGCGTGTCTTGCTCAAGATCCGGTGAAACTTCATTGATCTCAGTTATTAATACTCTTTTATCAGGATAGTTTAATTTCATAGATGGATCTCCCAGCAATGCAAAATTTCTATTGTTAACCTGCTCACTTTCGTTTTTTGATCTTCTGATGATTTCACCGAGACTCAGGGCCTGTCCATTTTCTCTGTCAAATACATTGTTAAAAAATGTCAGGTTAATTGAAAGGTTGGCACTTGAATAAACGGGCCGGGTGGTTGTCATAATTCCTATGGCTCCACCTGATCTTTCAAGTAGTACCAGTTCTCCTCCTGCCACAACATCAGGATCGTCATATCTCCCAAACTCACAAGTCGCGGTAAAAAAGAATGTTAATTTGTCATAATTATTCCATTGTGAAATCTGATCCAGTCGGAGTATTTGCTCCTCGGTCCAACCAACTTCACCACCATGCCCTGAATAATTGATTAAAAGTGTTCCGTCCTGAATGGCGCGGTCTAAAGCATTTTTGCCTTCTATCGTTAATGCACCCGAAGGAGAAGAGACTTCCGGATAAGCGTCGATATAAATTTTCTGTATATACATTGCAGGGTTTGCATTGCCCGCAGCTATTGAAGCTGCTTCCGCATCTAACATGTGTCTGTTAGAATCACCATCATCGGCGACGAAAGTCAATTTATTTAGCCAGTCTCCAAATACGTTTGCTTTATTCTCATAAAAAATAACTTTATCAATAACGATTTTGGCTTCTTCAAGAGATTTAACTGGAAATCGTCCTACACCGACGCTCATTTTATGGGTTCTTTGACAAGAAATATTATAACACCACTCCCCAAGGCCATCTTCTAAAAAGGCAATATAATCGTCTGATGAATGACTGTTTACATCGTGAAGTGAAATGTCCGATTCATAAACAGGTACAAAATTGGTATTTACAGGACTTCTGTATTTGTAATCGTAAGAGGCATCGCCAAAGAGTAAAACATTTTCAAGTGCATTGGGATCCCGGTCAAATAACATTTTCATATAATCCCTTAATGCGCATAAATCTTGTTTTCCACTTGAAAACTCATTGTAAATGTGATCGGTACGGACGACCTGAACACTTAGACCCATCACATCTCTTTTGTAATTGGCAAAGCGTTCGGCCTCACTTAAGAATATGGGGTGAGTAATAATTATTAATTCTTTGGGCTGATGCGCATGCAGATTTTGATTTTTAACCGCTTTGACTGAAACAGGATTTCCAATGCTGGACAATGAAAAAGCAATGAATTCATTTAAAACTCCCTGGCTGGCATCAAACTTGAAATTTACCTTATTGCCGTTTTTGTTGTAAGATTGTTTTATTGGATTTAATGGATCTGTTAGGTCCCAAATCTCCAGATCATTAGGCGCATTATTAATGCGGAATTGAAAGGTCCCCCCTTGTTCGGTTAATTTATTTCTGAAAGGAATACTAGTGCCATTCCATTCGAGGGCTCGCTTTGCTTCAATGGTAATATAATTTAAATAACCTTTGGCATTGACACTTCCGTTTTTGTCATATTTGATATTCACATTGAAATTATCGGACATGGAAATGCTCTGAGGACTAAGACAGGTTCTTTGTGTATTTGAATTAAATTTTTGTCCATAACCCGTATTGACACCCGAAATTATCGCATCATTACCAATAGGGCTGCCATTGATATCGTATCTAAATACGGAACTTGTAGTTGAAGGAGTATGTCTTGCAACAGTATTTATTTCAAGACAAATGTCCTCGGTTTTTATCAAGTTGGGGATAGTAAAATTAAAGCTTTGAGAAAGTGTGAAATCAAATAATTCTCCATACCATTCACGCCCGGATTTTTCAAGGTTTATCAAATCGGACTGATGCTGAACCCTGTAATCAAAATTATCTAAAACTGCCTGCGCCGTTCCAAGGGATGAATTTCTGATGGCCATTCTGTTGGCATTGCTTCCCTGGCTACTAATAAAATAGTAACTGGTATCGGCGTAAATATTTATTTCTCTTTTAAATTCTCCATCGGCCAGAGTCCATTTATCTGTGGCATCTCCATAAAAGAGAAAATAATCACCTTGGTCAAATAAGCCATTGCCGTTCTGATCAAAAGCCTGCATGGGGTTTTCATACAAATCATCCTTTCGCGGTGCATCGTTTCTTTCAGGCAGCATGTCACCACCATTTCCATACAATTTGATAGAATTAATATCTGCGCCGGCAAACATGCTGTTTAACCCGATTAGATAATTGTAATTCAACAAATAAACGCCTGATTCCACTATTCCAAGTTTATACCATTCGCCTGTGGAAAGAACTGAATTTTCAGCTTTGCCCATTTTTCTTGCGCCCGAATAGGAATTTAATGAACTGTGATCGACCGCTTCAATTAAGGAAATATCGAAAGAAATAAGTTTTTCAGGTTTAGCATTTACCGGATTTATTCTAAATGGAATGAACTCAATATAAGAAGTGATTTTTCCTTCAAATTTGTTCAAACTAGTAGTAATTGCAATTTCATCGCTAAGTGAAGAAACATCCAACAGCCCCAGTTCAGTGTCACTTAGCGCTACAAATACCTGATTTTGTAGATAGGCTTCATCAATAATTTTTGAATGGTATTTCTTAACAAATACCGGAAGCTGCTTTTCAGGACTGAAAATAGCGCCTTCAAATATCAAACGATCTTCAAAACCCTGAGATTTTTCAATAGTCCAATTCAGTGCTATCGTTTCGGCCAATAGATTTGCCGATGTGAACAGCACTAAAAGAAATAATAATAACGTTAATTTTACAGCATTCATGAATTCAGTGGAATTCTCTACAATACACTCATTGTGATTAACATAACAATTAAAAGAGTGTTTTTATTGCATATGGAAATCTAATTTTCTGTGATAGAGTAGCTATAGGTCTCCATAATGACATTTGCCAATAGCTTTTTACAAGCCTGTTCTACTTTTGATTCGGCCTCTTCCCTATTGGCAGCTTCTACTTCAAGATCAATATGTCTTCCGACACGTACATCATTAATGTTTTGTATACCAAGGTTTTGCAATCCCAGCATTACTGCTTTTCCCTGAGGATCGAGAATTTCCTTTTTTGGCATGACATGAACTTCTGCTTTAAATTTCATGGTTTGTTTTGAAATGAATTAAAGAAACTCCGATATATAGAATGACAATAATCGGAATGGCCTCAAAACTATAAAAAAACACAGATAAAAGACTCAAAAGAATAAGAAGATAGCGAGATTTATTTCCTGCAAGAGAGTATTCTGCAAATTTGAAGCTCAACAATCGCATTTTGGCATTTAAAAACCAGGAAAGCAGAAGAACAAATATTAAGTTAACTTCATTAAACCAGAAGATCGGATAATAAAAACCTTTATAATAGAAGCTATTGGCAATGGCTCCGATTAAAATAGCACTTGCCGGTGTTGCAAGGCCTTTGAAGTAAGTACTTTGCTCCGAATCGGTATTGAATTTTGCGAGTCTCCAAACAGATGATAGAAGTATCAGCCCTGAGAAATAAGGCAAAGCATTTGATAAAGGCTTTAATATATCCAGGTAAATACCTCCTTTTAGCATTATCAAATAAATCAACAAGGCAGGCAAAGCGCCAAAAGTCACGGCATCAGCAAGAGAATCCAACTGTTTGCCAAGTTCGCCATCCACTTTTAGTTTTCTTGCCAGCAATCCATCCCAAAAATCCAAAAAGGCAGCCAATAGAATTAGCAAGAATGAAATCTGAAATTCTCCCTTGAAGGCAAAAACAATTCCCACAAATCCGGAGAAGAGATTTCCAAGTGTAAATGCAGATGGTATGGCTAATTTCCAATTAAGCATTGATGCCTACAAAGGGATTGTATTTTTTTTCTTCACCAATAGTAGTTAGGAGGCCATGGCCCGGATATACCTTCATATCCTCGTCCAATTTGAAAAGCTTTTGACGAATATTGCTGATTAAAGTATCATGATCACCTCCGGGTAAGTCTGTTCTGCCTATACTCCGCTGAAACAAGACATCTCCACCTATACAGATCTTTTCCTGAACATTGTAAAATACAAGATGTCCCGGTGCATGGCCCGGAATCCACATGCTTTTCAATTCTGTGTTACCAAAACGAATAATGTGATCCTCATTTATAAAATTATCAACCTCCGCCTCCCGATAGCCAAATATGCCATAGCTGTCTGCATAGGTTTTAACTGCTTTATAAATCTGATTTTCATTTTCAGGAATGAGTAATGGGGCCTTAAATTGCTCCTTGCAGAAATCGTTGCCAAGTACATGGTCAATATGGCAATGCGTATTGTAAATAAATTTAATCTTTAATTCATATTGCTCAATCCAATCCCTGAGTTCCTTTTTTTCAAAAGGTTCGTAAGCGCCCGGATCGATAATGATGGCTTCATTCGTATCATCGGATAAGACATAGGTGTTTTCCTGAAAAGGATTGAAAACAAATACCTTAATTTTGATTTTCATTGAACTTGAAAAGTAATTGCTATTTATAAGATTCCAAAAACAAATTTCCGTTGAATATTGATTTTCTCATAATCGGACAAGGCCTTGCCGGTACCGTATTATCCAATACCTTTAGAAAATTTGGCAAATCCTTTGTGATTGTAGATGCAGGTATAGAAGATTCGGCGTCAAAAGCAGCTGCCGGAATATTCAATCCTATTACAGGGCGCCAAATGAAGAAAACCTGGATGGCGAAGGAGTTGTTTGATTTCTTACCTTCATTTTACCAGGATCTCGAACTATTATTGAATCAGAAATTAATTCATTTCAAACCAGTATTAAGGATGTTTGATTCGCAAAAGCAAATCAACGACTGGTATGGCCAAATGGAAAAACCGGGAATTCAGGATTTTCTCAGTACTGAGAAAATAAAAGTCCCAAATAACATAAAGGCTCCTTTGGGTTTGTTTGAAACAAAAAAATCGGGTTACCTCGATGTATCAAAGCTAATTAATGCTTACAGGGCTTATCTCAAAGACAACAATTTTATCGTCGAGGAAAAATTTAATCACGAAAAACTCCAAACATCAAAAAATGGAGTCAGATATGGAGAAATTAATGCTGAAAAAGTGATCTTTTGCGAAGGGGCTGCACTCAGGAAGAATCCTTGCTTTGATTATTTGCCGCTTGTACCTAACAAAGGCGAAATTCTTTCGGTTGAAATCAAAAATTTGAGCTCAAATTATATCTACAATAAAAACGGGTTTTTATTGCCAAGAGAAAATCATGAATTCTGGATTGGGGCAACCTATCACCGGAATAATACCAAATTAGATTTGACCGATGAAGGAAAAGTTGAATTAATGAATAAATTAAAGGCAATTACAGCTGAAACATTCAAAATAAAATCTGCAATCGTGGGCATAAGGCCTACTGTTAAAGACCGAAAGCCCCTTATCGGGCTTCACCCAAAAAATGAACAAATTGGGATTTTTAATGGTTTAGGCAGCAAGGGAGTGTCATTAGCACCATATTGGGCCAATGCTTTTGCGGAACATATAATATTTGAAAAGGAATTGTCTTCTGAGGTAAATATTAGCCGCTATAATTCGTTAATTTAAGCCCCATTTTTAAATTTTGATTAGAAAAATACTCAAATCGACCCTTTTAATTGCCTTGTGTCTTTCTTTCTTCGACCTTGAAGTAAAAGCACAAAATGCCAATGAAATATTTGGTATGAACAGGGTGAATTACAAAAAAGTAGATTGGAATGTTTTTGTTTCTGAAAACTTTGAAATTTATTATTACCGCGGTGGCCAAAGACATGCGCGCTTTGCCACTCTTTATGCCGAAAATCAATTTAAGAAAATTACGGATCTGATTGATTTTAGCCCTTATACAAGGATTCGCCTCTTTATTTATAATTCCAAAAACGATCTCAAGCAAAGTAATATTGATTACAGCATACCCTATTATGAAGCCGGGGGAGAAACCAATCTCGTAAACCGATCAATTGAAGTAGCCTTTCCCGGAACCAATGAGGAATTCGAATACGATCTGAAATTTGGGATTGCCAAAACATTAATCAATGAAATGATGTACGGCGGGAGTTTTAAAGACGTGGTGCAAAGCTCTTATTTATTATCACTTCCAACCTGGTTTGTAGACGGTGCAGCCGAATACGCATCTCGGGGATGGAGCATTGAAATGGATGATTATGTTCGCGATCTAATTATTTCCAATGAGTTTAATAAACCCTCTGAATTTGATGAAAGAGATGCAAAATATGTAGGACAATCGCTTTGGAATTATATTGCCATAAGATTTGGCAAAAATAATGTCGGCAGTATTTTAAATCTGACAAGGGTATTGAAAAATACGGAAGCGAGTATATCAAATACTCTGGGAATACCCTACCAGGCACTTATCAATGAATGGAAAAATTATTATGCCGCACAGGCTTACAATGTACTTGATAAATCGGACATGCCCGAAGATGAATATGCGCTTAGAAGAAAAAATCGCAAGCACCGAATTTATCACGATATAAAATTTAGCCCCGATGGAAATTATCTTGCCTATTCCGAAAATAATCACGGCAAGTACAAGATTTATATTAAAGATCTGATCACCGGAAAGAAGAAGAAGGTTTATCGCAAGGGATTTAAGAATGAAGACAGAAGAGTCAATTACGAAATTCCCATTCTAGCCTGGCAAAACAATCAAATCCTAACTTTTATTGATCTCAAAAACAATCAACTGCACAGGTATTCTTACAATACCGAAGACAAAAAACTCAAACGCTATCGACCCTATATCTTTAGTAATATAAGTGATGCTTCCTTTTCCGATGATGGAACCAGCCTGCTCCTTAGTGCTGAAAGAAATGGCATGACAGACATTTACATTTATTATGTGCGAAGTAATAATCTAAAAAGAATTACTGCAGATTATTTTGACGATATCCAACCTGAATTTTTTCCGAACTCCAATTCCAAATTGATTTTTGCTTCCAATCGAACAACGGATACATTAAAAATTAAGAAGAATGAAGAAATTGACATCAATGATACTTATAATCTATTCATCTATGATCCGGAAAAATCTACAAAAGGGGTAAGCAAGGAAACAGAAACATTTTTTCAGAATAAAAACCCAATTCCCATTTCTGACTCTGAAGTGCTTTACCTCAGCGATATCAACGGTATATTTAATGTATATAAACTTAATTTAAATTCAGGAAAAAGTATTCAACTTACTGACTATCAGCAAAATATTAAAAGCTATGATTACAATCGCCAAACGGGTGAATGGGTGGCTATTATGCGAAACGGAAACGCAGAATTGGTTTACCACATGCCATCACTCGACTTGGAAAAAGATTTTCAATCGATAGAAACTGATAGGAATAATTGGATGCTGGAAGGGAGATTAAACCAGGAAAACAAGATTGACAACTCGAATAATCTTATCAATATCAACAGAATTTTACCTGAAAAGCAATTTGAGGCTATAGATAAAGAAGAAATTAATCTTGAAGAAATCGTTTTTGAATCGGAGAAAAAGAAAAAAAGATTGCCCGAAAAACCGGTTCAGACCATGAGTGAAATTGAAAGAATATTATCCAAGCTTGAAAAAAGTGAGGATGATAAAATGGAGATGATCGGCCCATTTGAAGGTCAAAACAGAATACGAGCTGAGAATATAATTTTTGCCTTGGTTCGCGATAATCTCAGAGGATTGGGAACAGTTGCGGAATACGGACAATCCGACCTTTTTGGAAATCACAAATTCAAATTTGGAGGAATGCTCTATTTTGATTTAAACAGCCACGATGTTTATGCCGAATACAAATACCTAAAGTCGCGAGTTGATATCTCAGCCCGCTTTGATCGTCGGAAGTTGCGATACGTCTCCAGAGAATCGCTGACTTATTTCCACGATTATTATTTACATGAAGGCTCGGTTGATTTTTCCTATCCCATCAACGATGCATTAAGGGTTTCAGCAGCACCCGTATTTACGCAAACCAGATATAGAAATACTTATGTACTCCCGACAAGTGATTTCATTACAAATTACCTGGGAGCACGCTGGGAATTGGTATATGATAATTCAATAACCAAAGGCATTAATTTGAAACAGGGTACGCGTTTTAAGATCGCTCTGAGAAATTATCAGGGATGGCAAGCCAAACAAAAAAACTTCAGTAATTTTTATTTGGATTTCCGAAATTATCAACCAATTCACAATGAAATTACTTTGGCTACCAGAATCAGCTATGGAAACTTTTTTGGAAGGAATCCAAAAAATTACTTATTGGGAGGAATTGACAATTGGTTTATTAATAACAGCCAATTAGCTGAAGGTCCTCTTGATCCCAATGTCGATGATCAAATCTTTTTTAATCGAGAAGATTTACTCTTTACCCAATATGCTACCACACTTAGAGGCTTTCCATTAAATCAAGTAAGAGGGAATGAGTATTTTCTGGCCAATGCAGAACTTAGAATCCCGATTTTTAAATATTTGTCAAAAAAACCTATTGGAAGTGGCTTTTTTAGAAACATGCAATTAACAGGTTTTACAGATTTTGGTACAGCATGGACAGGGATTAATCCTTTAAATCCGGGAAATACAGTGAATAAAGAAGTCAAAGAAGCCAACCCTTTTATAATAACCACCAATAATTATCAAAACCCATTTCTTTACAGTTATGGGATGGGAATTCATACAACTATGCTGGGTTACTATGTAAAAACTGATTTAGCCTATGGCGTTGAGAATTACAAAAGACAAAAACCGGTATTGCACTTCTCCTTGGGTTACGATTTTTAAGCGGGCACCATATCCAGGATAGATTCGAATACTTTCATACCGTCTGAATTTCCAAATTCCTCATAAGAAGAACGTTCGGGATGGGGCATCATTCCAAAAACATTTTTCCCTTCATTACAAACTCCTGCAATATTGTCAGAGGAGCCGTTGGGGTTTACAGATTCATTGATTTCCGCATTTTCATTGCAATATTGAAAAAGAACTTGTTCATTGTCCCAAATTCTTTTCAGAGATTCACCATCCGCGTAAAACCGTCCATCGCCATGTGCGATAGGAACAGTATATGCTTTAGCCTTGTCAAGATGTCTGGTCACAATATTGCTGTTGCTGGATGCTTTTAGGTAAATATTTTTACAAATGTATTTTCTGTTGAGATTTTTTAATAGCGTTCCCGGCAATAAATGACTTTCTGTTAAGATTTGAAACCCATTGCAAATTCCCATAACATAACCTCCCCTTTCAGCATGCCGAATAATTTCATTCATTACCGGAGAAAAGCGCGCTATGGCTCCTGAACGCAGATAGTCGCCATAGGAGAATCCACCCGGAAGTACAATAAAGTCACAGCCCTGAAGGTCCGTATCTTTATGCCAAATTCTTACCACATCCTGTTTTAATTTTTTCCCGAGGAGATAAAGCATATCATCATCACAATTTGAACCCGGAAAAACAACAACACCAAATTTCATAGCTCTTGAATATTTATATTTGCGAGACCGCTATTTATTCGGCAAATAACGCAAATAATTATTCCATGATAAAATCAATGACAGGCTTTGGTTCTGTAAGAAGTGAAAAGGATGGACATTCACTCGGTGTGGATATAAAATGCCTGAATTCCAAGTTCATGGATATCAATCTGAGGATTCCCAAAGAAGTTCAGGATAAAGAAGCAGAATTGAGAAAACTGCTTAGTGATGCGCTCAGCAGGGGAAAAGTTCAGCTAAGTATAGAATTGCAGGTACAAAACCTCGATCGCGCTGCGGATATAATTGATCGGGATCTTTTTGATAAATATTTTAACACACTTTCTTCCATTGCAGATAAACACAATGCAGATAAATCTGAGTTGTTCCGACTGGCCATGCAAATGCCCGATGTTATTAAAAGTGGCGACCAGGTGCTCGATGAGAATTTATGGGTCTGGATAAAATCTAATGTTGTTTCTGCAATCGAAAAAGCCAATCAGTTTAGAATGGATGAAGGTAAATCGCTGCAAGCTCAATTTGATGAATCCTTGAAAAATCTATACAAGGGGCTTGAAGGGGTTGAAAGGCTTGACACTCAACGAAGAAAAAGACTCTCAGAAAAATTAAAGGATGCCCTTGAAGAATTAAAAGACAAGGTTAGAGTCGATGAAAATCGTTTTGAGCAGGAATTAATTTATTATTTGGAAAAATTGGACATCAGTGAAGAAAAAGTTCGTTTAAAAACGCATCTCGATTATTTTCAGAGTACTCTGACCCATAAAGACAGCAATGGAAAACGACTTCAATTTATTTCGCAGGAAATTGGCAGGGAAATTAATACCATCGGTTCCAAAGCCAATGATGCAGAGCTTCAAAAAATTGTGGTGGGCATGAAAGATGAACTGGAGAAAATAAAAGAGCAAAGTCTGAACGTGCTCTAATCCAACATTTTAAAAAAATCTTTAAATAGCGCTATCAGTTCATTGTATTTAGCCAATGTTAGCTCTTCAGGCCTATCGTAAATGTCATGATACCAGGGTTTCCCTCCCATGGTATAAATAAAAAATGCAGGCACAGCTCTCTCGCTAAAATGATAATGATCCGAATTGGCGGCCTTTCCTCTTTTTTTAACAAGGGGTAAATAATTATGCGCCGAATTAATAGAATCTAAAACTGCCATTTCCTTTTCAAAAACTTTCCCGTTAACCACAGTAATGCCTTTTTCACCGTTTCCCATTAAGTCTAAATTCAAAACAAAACGGATATTATTTAAGGAAACAGGAGGGTTTTTCACAAAATACTCAGACCCTAATAGACCCACTTCTTCGGCTCCAAAAGCTACAAACATTAAATTATAACTGAGGTCATTTCCCGATTCCACAAAGTTTCTCGCCAGATCCAAAATCATGGCTATTCCCGAGGCATTGTCATTGGCTCCCGGAAAATAAGCCTGATCCATCTTGCCTAAATGATCGTAATGTGCAGTGATTAATATGTATTGATCCGATTTGTTTTTTGAAGGTAAAATCCCAATTACATTTTGTGTGATGAGGTTTTCCCGGAACTCAGCCTGTACTTCGTATTTCAAGCGCTTTGCTTCATCGTCAAATTGTGAGTCGAGCATTTCCAAACTTACTCCGCTGTATTGTTTTTGAGAAAAGCTCGCCGTAAGCTTTTCCTTTAACTCGATTGTAGCAATTGATGAAAAAGCTTTTTCAATATATTCATAAGGAAACTCGGTGAGTTTTGAATAATCGTCTTTGGAATAAACCAAAACTTTATTATTCAATTTCAACTTTAGAAAATTCTTCGCCGCTGTGCTATCGGAAAAAATTAATGTGTCAAGTCTTACAATTTTTCTGCTTTTTTTACCGGAACCCGAAAATGGTTTGGGAACAAAATCTTTGCCCTCTTCGAAATCTCTTCCCTTCATTTTAATCGTCAGTTCACCGGGAAAAGTATTGACATCAATGGAAAATTTTTGAAAATATGAATCTTTAATTGGTGAAAGCCCGATTTCCTTAAACGCCTGTGCTATAAATTCAGCGGCCCTGTTATGTCCCGAATCCACATAAGCCCTTCCGGCCATATATGGACTGCAAAGTGTATCCAGATAAAGTCCGACTTTAATATCCTGTGCTTTAGAACTAAAGCCGGATAAAAGGAAAAGAATAAAAATTATCCTCACAGATTCTTGATTATTTCTTTTTTAGATATTCGGATGCTCCACATACCGCGAAGATCTCCCATTTGATGTCCAACGGCATTATCATGCGGATACAGTGTTTTGATTAACTGATAATCTTCTTCCTTTAGGTATTTTCCTACTTCACCATGACATTTGAGACAAAGCGCATTTTCTATTGTAATCGGTTTTGTATACAACAGGTATTCTTCCCCATCCCTTTGAATATTAGCTGATAATTTATCATCGATGTCAATTTGATATTGATAGGCTTCAAGTAATTGTTTTTCAAGCTCATCGGGATTGTCCTCGGGGTTTCGAACTTTTAAAGACGCCCTTTTTACTTCAACACCAAAGTGGGATTCGATGGAGTCCATAATCGGGTATGCCGCCAGATTGCAATATTTGACCGCATTTTGGACACCACCTTCTGCAATTGCTTTTTTCAATGAAGAACCGAGCAATTTTTGAGCTGAATCAGCAATAATATTTCCGCGCTGCATGGCCGCTTCAATGATGGCGCCATCAGAGACTTTTTTTATCTCTCTTTCTTTCATTTCTTCTTTAAATGATTCATCGCTGGTATTGGCCGGCTTATCATAACAAGAAAATAATATCAGGCTTAAAAAAATAAATATTAAGAGTCTCATAATTCCGCTTTTAACAATATTACAAAATACAAGCTTCGAATGTTCTAAATCTTTTCATCCATCATTGTTTATCTTTGCAGACTTAAAAAAAATCCACATATGCTGGAAAAACTGGAATCGTTAAAGGAAAGATTTGAAGAAGTAACCGTGCTCATATCAGACCCGGATGTCATCTCGGATATGAAAAGGTATAAAGAACTCTCAAAAGAGTACAAAGATCTTCAGAAGATCGTTGAAAAGTATGAAAAATATAAGGTGATACTCAGCAATGTAAAAGAGTCAAAACGAATCATAGCAGAAGAAAAAGACGATGAGTTTCGCGAGATGGCAAAAATGGAATTGGATGAATTAAATCCTCAAAAGGAAGAAATGGAGGAGGATATCAAGCAGATGCTAATTCCAAAAGACCCCAATGACGGCAAAGATGTTATCATGGAGATTCGCGCGGGAGCAGGTGGTGATGAATCGGCAATATTTGCAGGAGACCTTTTCAGAATGTATCAACGCTATGCTGAAAAGCAAGGATGGAGGGTAGAACTGAGCGATTTTAATGAAGGTGATGCCGGTGGATACAGCCGTTTGGTGGCCAATATTTCCGGTGAGGATGTATTTGCACATCTAAAATTTGAATCAGGGGTTCATCGTGTGCAGCGCGTCCCGCAAACAGAAACGCAAGGTCGGGTGCATACATCCGCCGCTTCGGTGGTTGTATTGCCGGAAATGGATGAGGTAGAGGTAAATTTGAACATGGGAGATGTGAGAATCGACCGTTATTGTTCTTCAGGGCCTGGCGGACAATCCGTGAATACCACCTATTCTGCTGTCCGATTAACCCATGAACCTACGGGTTTGGTGGTTCAATGTCAGGATCAGAAATCACAGTTAAAAAATCTGGAAAAAGCTAAAAAAGAACTTGCAGCACGTCTTTATGCCATTGAAATGGAAAAACACAATGAAAGCGTCGGCGCACAAAGAAAGTCTATGGTGGGCTCCGGTGACCGATCCGATAAAATCAGAACTTATAATTACCCTCAGGGCAGGGTCACCGATCACAGGATCGGTAAAACAGTTTACAACCTCCCGGCGGTGGTAGATGGCGAACTCGGAGAATTCGTTGAAGCCCTTCGAATGGCGGAAAATGCCGAAAAGATGAACGAAGAAGACGCTTCATAATTTTAACAGAATCCATGCGTTTCAGTGCAATGAGGCAAAGCCTTTTATTTATTTCAATCATCAGTCTGTTTTGGTTTTGCGAACCCAGAACAGAAATTGTCACAACTGACTCCGGTGCGCAGCTGGAGTTTTCTGAGGATTCCGTGCTTTTCGATACGGTTTTTACTGAAATCCGAAATATCACAAAGCGCGTCCGTGTTTATAATCGAAATAATAATGCCATCAATGTTTCCGAAATAAAAATAGCCGGTGGAGAAAGTAGCCCTTATCAATTGATCATTAATGGTGAAGAAGGAAAGGCATTTAATGATGTTTTAATCAGGGGTAAAGATTCCATTTATGTGTTGGTCAATATAGATTTACCAACGCCTCAACCTGTTAATAACCCTTTTATCATCAATGATGAGATTCAGTTTTTCAGCAATGGCAATATTCAGGCGATCACCCTTCAAAGCTGGGGTCAGGATGCCATCTTTTATACCGATTCACTGCTGGACTGCAATCTTGTTTGGACCAATGAAAAACCAATAGTGATCGTTCGATCCGTAGGCGTACCCGAAAATTGCAAACTCACAATCGAGGCAGGAACTAAGATTTATCTCGATAATGCATCGAGTATTTTGGTATTTGGTACGCTGGAAGCCAATGGCACATTTGAAAATCCAATTACATTTTGCGGTATAAGGTTAGAGGAAGACTTTGACAATATTCCCGGACAATGGGGTAATAATTTTGGCAATGGAATCTGGTTTTTCGATGGCTCAAAAGACAATATTATACGCTGGGCCAAAATTAAAAATTCAACGACAGGCATTCGTCTGGGAAGTGTTTACGATGCGCAAAGGCCGGATTTGATTATTGAAAATACCATCGTGAAAAACATGGCAGGCGATGGCCTCATTTCATTTGGGGGCGACCTAAACGCTAATAATAATTTATTTACCAATTGCGGTGGAACCGCTGTATCATTATTATTAGGTGGCACACACAACCTGTATCACAATACGATTGCAAACTATTCTTTTGCGTTTAACAGGGAGGATGCCGCTATATTTTTAACCGATTTCTTTCCTGATTCATTAAATATTGGAATAGAGATTAATCCAATTCAGGCCGATATACAAAACAATATTATTTGGGGAGATCTCGATGATGAATTTGGTTTTAACTTCCAGGGGGCAGGGAATGGATTAAATCTGGATTATAATTTTATAAAACTTAATGATACTGAACTCATAAATACCTTTGGAAACAGCAATAATATCATTCAGGGCAATACCGATGATTTACTTTTTAAAGATTTTAGAGAATACGATTTCAATTTAGATACTCTTTCACCCGCCAAAGACCAGGGCAATATTCAAATCTCGAACTTAATCGGACCTGATCTCAATAATAATTCCCGAAATGATGGAATGCCGGATATGGGAGCCTTTGAGAGGGAAGATTAAAAGTTAAGAGTTAAAAGTTAATGGTTAATTCGGTCAACAAGTTCAGGGATTGTCAATCTATTTAAACCTGAGGAATTAAATTTAAAAAGAGCAGTTATTCCCGGATGTTCTAAGGAGTCTTTTTAAATTTTAGATCTAGGATTGATTGAATCTGCTTAAAATGGCGCTTCGCGTGCAAATCGAGAAAATCTAATGTCATATGCATATCCATTCTGCCGGTAATCGGATGACGAAAAATCTTTTTCCTTACCCAATCTTTTGGCATTCCATTTAGAAAATTCAACCAGTCTTCTCTAAGTGCATCATAAGTTTTTAGGGTATTTTCCAAACTATCATTTTCGGGTATTTTATTGACCACTTCAGGTGCTTTCCATTTTTTTGGCGACTTCAAATAATAATTTAAAACTTTAGATTTTATCTTTTCTATAAGTCCGGCGTTTTGAAGTTTCTCAGGGCTTTGCGTTTTCTTTTTAATATAATTCAAAGTTCCTTCCTCGGCTTGAATCAGGTGGTGAAGTATCTGGATAATTGACCATTTGCCGGGTTCTGGTGGACTGTTCAAACGCTCATTGTCCAGGCCCTTAATTTTTTGGAAAATAGCAATTTTATCCTTTTCCATTAATTCGAATTTCTTTTTAAGTTTTGTTTCCATTAAAATTGCCGATTGTCAAACTTTACAAAGATGAAAGATCATATTGAAATGGTGGCCACATTCCACAAATCATTTAAGGTCCCCGTGGAGAATTCACCTGTGATACCCGAAAAAGAACGCTGCGAACTGCGATATAAATTAATCCGTGAGGAATTGGAAGAGTTTCGCGATGCTTTTGAAAAAGGTGATTTAATAGAAGTGGCCGATGCTTTGACAGATTTGCAATATGTATTATTCGGATCGGTTGTGGAATTTGGCCTTCAGGATAAATTTGTTGAGCTCTTTACCGAGGTGCAGCGCTCTAACATGAGCAAACTGGATGAAAACGGAAACCCGATTTTTCGGGATGACGGCAAAGTTTTGAAATCGGATCTCTGGAGTCCGCCCGACTTGAAATCAATATTAGAAAAATAAGAATGAAGAAAATATATTTCCTATTAATAGCTCTTGTGGCTTTTTCGAATGGCTACGCCATTTCTGATTCGACGCGAATCAGGGCAATTTTCGATGAGAGCCTAGTAAATGGACAGGCTTATGAAATTTTAAGAGGGCTTTGCAAAGACATCGGGCCGCGACTTTCAGGAAGCGAAAATGCCGAAAAAGCCGTCGCTTATACTAAAAAAGTAATGGAGGATCTGGGCTTTGACACAGTATTTCTTCAGGAAGTGATGGTGCCTAAATGGGAAAGAGGCAAACCCGAAAAATGTATTCTTACGGGATCTAAAAAATTTGCTCAAAAGCCTCTGAAAATTACGGCTCTTGGAAACTCCATCAGCACCGGCAATAAAGGCCTTCGCGCTGAAATAGTTGAAATCACTGATTTTGCACAATTGGAAGAAATGGGAAGAGAAAGACTGGAGGGTAAAATTGTCTTTTATAATATTCCCATGGATCCGCGCTACATCAATACCGGAAGGGCCTATGGAAAAGTGGGAAGAATTCGATGGAATGGCGCATCTGAAGCGGCAAAATATGGTGCAATTGCCTCTGTAAACAGGGCTTTAACGCTTGCTCAAGATGATTATCCGCATACCGGCAGCATGGGTTATAAACTCAACTTGCCTAAAATTCCCGGCTTTAGTATTAGTACTAATGCCTCAGATTACCTGAGTAAAGTCCTTAAAGATGAGCCCAAAATTCAGATGTATCTGGAATCTACTTGCGGAATGGCCGATTCTGTACTTTCTCATAATGTAATCGGTGAAATCAAAGGTTCAGAATTCCCTGATGAATACATTATCGTAGGCGGGCATCTCGATTCCTGGGATTTAGCCGAAGGTGCCCATGACGACGGTGCTGGCTGTGTGCAATCTATTGATGCCTTGAGACATTTCATTGCTTTGGGAATCAAACCCAAACACAGTTTAAGAGCCGTGATGTTTATGAATGAAGAAAATGGGCTCGCAGGCGGTAAGAAATACGCGGAGATTGTAGAAAAGACTGGGGAAAAGCATGTAGCTGCATTAGAATCAGATGGTGGTGGATTTCGACCTTTGGGTTTTGGATGCTCCGGTACTGAAGAACAAATGGATAAATTTCAAGCCTGGCAGCCATTGTTTTTGCCATATGATATTTTTGATTTTAAAAGAGGCGGTGGTGGGGCAGATATCGGTCCATTACGCCCTATGGGAATACCCACCATTGGATTGAGTCCGGACTCTCAACGCTATTTTGATCATCATCATACAGCAAATGACGTCTTTGAAACAGTCAATAAAAGAGAATTACAATTGGGTTCTGCGGCACTCTCATCGCTGATTTATCTTATTGATAAATATGGATTCTGAAATTTTTCTATTACATGAGAAATGGGTTTTTTTGAAATAAAAGTGATTTTTTAAATTGATTCTCAGTATATTCAATTAAAGTTTATATTTAAATTAAGCTTTTCTCCCGGACTCACTCATAATACTGTGTGGGTATGTCATCCAAATCAAATAATAGATTTTAAACATATCTAAACGCAAAAATTATGAAGTTTAACACGTCTTTTTTCACTTTTCTTTTTTTGCTCTTTTTTTTGATTATTGCTACTGATCAATCAAGAGCTCAACCAATGCAAGATTGTGGCATTACTGAGTTTTATCAGGACTTCTACGATTCCTTTCCGGAAGCTAAAATATTGGATAGCCTTTCACAGCGTCATCTTGAACAGTTAATTCAAAGTGCACCACCAAGTCAACCTGAATCAACTTCTGGTTTCAAATATAATATTCCAATGGTGTTTTACTTTTTTCATTCAACGTCATATGATCCAAATGCTCCATCAACTCTGTTCGATTTAAATCGTGTGCAAGATCAAATTGACTTACTAAATCAATACTTTAATCCTTATGACATAAATTTTTGTATTGCTACTGCGAATATCGTCAATAATATACCAGAGCCTTTCAATATAACTGAAGCAAATGATATGGTTGGTTTACCTCCGGGATATAACTGGAATACCCCCATCCAAATATCTCCCGGTATCTATACAATAGAAGATATAGGAACAAATAGTATGCATAATATTATAATACCTACTCAGTATTCAGTATTAAATACTGTAGCAAACAATAACAATTCTAATCCTCCAAGTGGAATCAATAGTAATACTACAAGTGAAAAATGCATCAGAGTGGTTATTTGTGAGTCTGGTGTAAATCAAAATGGTTCAGGTATAGCAGGCTACGCTAATTATCCGGGAACACAAACAGCTGGTCATCCAATATTTATGGATGTCAATTATTTCGGCGGACCAACACATTGCGCAGATTGTTATTCTCCCGCAAATCACCCCAACCCTCAGTCTCATTATGGCAAAGTCCTAATTCACGAAATAGGTCATTATCTTGGTCTGTCACACACTTTTGATGGAGGAGGTTGTGATTTAACCAATGATCATGTTGATGATACTCCGCTGCAATTTTCAAGCCTATTAAATCTTGCTAATAGCGGTCTTGGCTGTGATGTAAATGATCCAACATTGCTAAATACTTTACAAAGTTCATCTTATTCATGTGATGGAGGTTTGACTTATCCGGATCCATTGAATTTTATGGATTATTATAGCAATGATTGTAAAAATTTATTTACACCGGGACAAATTGGAAGGACAAAGTACTTTCTGGATAATTATTACAACTATCTGTGGAGCTTTCAAAATTTGTCAAGTATTCAAACTAGTTGCAATGACCTGGTGTACGCAGGCATAACTGGTCCTACAAGTGTTTGTATTAATGAAGGTCTGACATATGAAATACAGATCCCAGCTGCCTTAAGTGTAGTCAATGCAACCTGGACATTTGGCGATGGTACACAACTGATTAGTTCATCTGCATCAATTCAATATGCATACTCAACAATAGGAGATTATGAAATCAAAGTAGAAATGACATTGAGTAATAATTCTACTATAACAACCGCCTTGGGAACTGTTTATGTTACCAGTTGCGATAATCAATCCCTAGAAGAATCTAATTGGACTTTTGGTAATGGCTCGGGATTAACTTTTTGGGATGGCGTGGGCCAAAGTTTTAGTCCAAAATTACTTGAAAGTCAAATTCCTACTGATTTTACATGCGTTAGTCAATCTGATGATACCGGACAATTACTTTTTTATTCCAATGGAAATAATTTATGGGATTCCAATGGCAATTTAATCCCTTTTGGAGCTTTTGGAACTAGCCTTGGAAACAATCCAAATCAAATAAAAAGTACCATAATTATACCTAAACCAGGTTCACAGACTGCTTACTATCTCATTTCAATCATTTCTGGCACGGCAGATCCATTACAATTTGTAGAAGTTCAAACTTCCGGTGGAAATATTACGGCTTCGAATCCATTTTTGTTTGGATCGACGGCAAATATTAAACCGAGTAACTTTGATTTTACGTCTTCTATGATTGAAGCTATACCCGATTGCAATGGAGATGAGTATTATTTGGTTTTAACAGCACAGGGGGTAACTGGAACTTTTATCGGAAAGAGTATAATTTTGGTTTATCAGGCCAATGCAAACGGTATAAACCCTATAAATGTGTTTAACTTTTCGGCTACAACACCTAATCCACTTGTATTTTTAGCCTTATCGGTATCTCCCAATGGTCAATATTTGCTGACATCAAGGGATGATGATATCGTCAGTTTATTTTCTTTTGACAACACCAATGGCGACATTTCTTTTATTCAATCTCTAGACTTTGATTTTGGTGTGAGCTATGTTACAACCTTAGGTAATCCTTTTGTTTTCGACCAGAATTCTGAATATTTCTACTTTCAAAGGCTGACGGGGTTTAATCAAGAGATTGTGCGTTATGAAATTGCTACAGGAAAATTTCAAGTTGTCAAGAATTTGATAAGAGGAGGTCAGTTTGATTTAAGCGGTATTGATGGTTTGGTAGGACAACTTCAACTTGGGCCTGATAAGCGAATCTATGGAACACATTCCAATAGAGCAGATATTATGGTTATTAACAGACCAGAAGATCCGATATCCACTGGTGTCGACTTATTTGCTTTTGATATTTCTAATACCTCCAATACAAATTACGCCTATTTGGGACTGCCAAATATGATTGAGGCAGAGCCAAAACCTGTAAGTTCCCCAGACGATTTTGGCATTGTCAATCTAGGTTGCCTTGAAGCAGGTTTTAATGCTGTGGCTTGCAAAGCACCCTATACCTGGACTATTAGTGATGGCACGCCAGCTTTTAACGGACCAAAATACATTACTCATACCTTTGCCCAACCTGGTACTTACACGGTTAGTTGTCAATTTGGTAATGGTAATAGTATTTCAAAAATCGTAACTATTGGAGTGTCTCCTGTTCAATCAATTGGTGGTCCGGAGATCGTATGTGATTCAGATCAAAAATTCTATAGTGCAAATATTCCGGAAGGCTATCTTGCCAATTGGACCATTTCTAATGGTATTGGAACTATCACAAATTACATTTATGATGGTACAATATTAGTAAATTGGCAAAGCAGTGGTACTTTGACCCTTACCCTTACTTCTCCAAACGGTTGTATTTCTACAATAAATAAGCCAGTTGAAATGCTAAATATTGATGCTTCTTTTGTACTTAATCCCAAAAGCGATATTTGCACTTCAGATCCAGTCTTATTAATAAATTCGACGATTAAAAGAGAAGGTCTGAGTTATTCTTGGGATTTGAGTGGGTCTGATGCCGGCACATCTAATGAGTATAATCCAGACTTGATCAATTACTCTACACCGGGAACTTTTAATATTGAACTCTCTGTGAGCGGATCGGGTTGTAGTGATTCTGAAATTAAAACAATTCAAGTCAATGAAGAGTGTTGTGAACATGACTATTTTGCAGATAGCGATGAATTTCCAAATCCAGTTTTGGGTGCAATAAATTCCTCGACAACGTATTCTGGCGGAGGCACATTTAATGGTTCTTATCTAGTTGAAGGAACGATAATTTTAGAAGATGGCATTTATGAAGTTTTAGATGGGACCTTCTTTTATGTTGAGCCAAACTGTATGGGATGTGCTGGCATTTCCAATTTAGCAACTATTTGTGAGGTTTTTGATGAAGAGAAAACACAAATAATTTTAATAAATGCAGAATTGAGATCTGGCGATGCTGAATTTCGATCCAAATGCGATGAAATGTGGTATGGCATATTGGCCTTTGATGACTCGAAAATAGTCATAAACAAATCGCCTGGTGCGGAATATGGATTAATTATGGATGCTTTATGTGCCATAACGATATGTGATGCCGCAGAACATAATGATTATGGTATCAATAAATTAAGTGCAATCAACAATATCTTTGGTGTTTATGAAGTAGGGAATAATGAAGCTTCCATAAATTACTACCAGGTGCAAAATTCACGTTTTGACAGCAAGTCTTCTTGGATGAAAGAGCCATATAATGGTTTTAATAGTTTCAGTTCATTAGTTTTTTCAACTCAACATCATTATCAGCCTTATCAGTATAATGAAATTAGAAACACTTATTTTGGCTTTTATCATACCTCTATTTTAAACCCTGATAATTCTCAAATTCTAAAACACAATACATTTAAGGATTTTCATGTGGCAGCAATTGCTACAGGCGGAGGCATCAATACTTTGAGTACCTACAATAACAATCATTTTTATTTCTTGAGCGAGCCAACGGGCAGTTCAATCACTCCACTTCCTGACTTTTCCACATATACCGGGCTTTGTTCAATATATCCGGCTTCACCAATCGTTTTGAATAATTTTGACCCAAACAATTCCTATGGAATGATGCTCAGCGGTGAAATTGAAGTGAAGGACAATCAGTTTTATGGTGCGGGATTAATTGATGACTTTGATCAAAAACAAACAGGTGTCGTTAGCCGGATTGTATTTGACCACAATGGTATCATCTCTGGAGACTATTTTGAAAACAATTATTTAGAAAAGTTGAACACGGCGTATCGACATAATTTTGCAGATGCGTATCTATCAAATCCAAATACCCCGGTATATTATATGGGGATGAACTTTAATGAGTTTGCCGCCAATGATCTGGGAATAGATATTTTTGAGCCTTCCTATGGCCCCTTGAACCTAAGTCAGAATATTTTTACAAATAATAAGAACGCCATAAGAATAAACTACATGGACAACCCCATGGTTATTTCCGACAATTTGTTCTTAGACAATGATACAGCCATTAGTGTTAAGCATGATAATCCAAATCAGGATTTAAATTTAAATCTGGGCTGTAACAAATTTGAATTATCTGATTTGACGGCTACTTATGATCGTTATGGCCTGTTCATCCAAGACAATGCAGATATAGGGGATGTCGGGGGAAATGGATTGTCAATTGATCCCGCTGGCAACAACTGGCCCATAGATTCTGTAGCCACTGTGAATCAAATGAACAATCCATCCCTTCCCCCTTATATTACCTCCGGTGATCCTTTGGTGGTTGATGTCAGTCTTTGGCTTGCACCCGACGACTGGTATTCCATCTATGATGCGAATGCGAACCCGACTTGGACGTATTGGAGATGGAACAATGAGTTTGTAGGTGAAACCGATGGGGCGGTTAATCACATTGGGCTATCTGTTCCGGCACCGCCAAACCCACAAGGACAGGCAACCAACGCCCCTCATAATGGCAACGGGTGCATAAGCGATCTTGTTATTATTTTTCCTCAGGCCAGAAAAGGGCAGTTTGTTGAAAAGCAGGAAAGCCTGCTAAAGGTGTACCCGGTGCCAAGTGCTAATACTGTCAATATAGAGCATCCATTAAAAAAGATAAAGTCAATAAAGGTAAAGACTTTGAATGGGACAGAACTTCCCTCAAATACAATCTTTATTAAAAATGGAATGCAAATTGATTTAAAAATAGCGCGGCAGGTATGTACATATTAGAGGTCATTTTCGGTGATGCCAGCCTGGAATACATAAATATTATTAAAAATTGAGGGTAAGGTCAACGCTATACATTCTCTTGTTATTGGGCTTTGGATATGTCAAAGCCCAAACCATTGAATGGGAATCTACTTTTACAGAGGGTTTCCAATTTGAACAAATAAATTCTGTTGTAGCCCTTAATGATCAGTCTATTCTTTGTGTTGGGTATGTTTACGGTTTTGTAAATAATCAATGGATTTCGAGAAGGCGGTTGTATAAACTTGATAGCCTTGGGAATCCGAATTGGTTCAAGGAAGTTGCGATAGATTCATTTAATTCATCTGCGTTTGGTTTCATTAAAGAAGTCCCGAATGATTCGAATTTTTACGTAAGCGGTTATTCAAATCAAACAGGACAAAATCATAATTTCCTAGCCAAGATCACTCCAAATGGCGACACGATCTGGACGCGAATATATTCCTACCCTTCCTTTTATGGTACCATTTCAGGAATGCTTGTTTTGCAGGATCAATCCATAGTGACCTGTGGCTACGTGGCTTTGAACAATGATGAAAATGTTATTGCACGCCGGGTGGATAGTTTGGGCAATACACTTTGGGAAAACATCTACCAAATGCCCGGAGCACAAAGAGGAACAGACATTACCGAAATGCTCGACGGTAGCCTGGTCATAGCCGGCAGCAATGATGGGGATAATCTTATAATGCGGATTGATTTTGATGGGAGATTGATCGAGGATACGATAATTTCGGTTGCAAGCGGAACAATCCGATTTCAAGATGTTAATGTCCTACATAAAAACCATGTTGGTTTAGGAATTTTATCTCGTCAGGCATCTCAAAACTATGGTTTTTATTATCATTTTGATCACAACCTTTTGTTGCAAAATACTGTAATCAAAGAACAAGGTATTTATGTCGGACCAGTAGTTTCTCTAGATTCAGTCTTGTTTTTTAGTCAATTTATGTCAAATGATAGCTTTCAAATAAATGCAATAGATTTTCTATCTAGCTCAGCTTTATGGCAAATTAATTATGGTTCTGTGAACGAGTTTAAGTTGGCACTTGATGTCCACCACTCAAATCAAAATTTGATTTGTGCAGGGCTAGATGATTCAGGATCAAGTCAAAACTATTATATAATGAAAATATCAGGTGTCGGTGAAGAATGGATTCCAGATTATTGCTCTTATCAACCTCCGGTCGCCGGTTTTGAATATGAGTACAATTATCCGGTATTGAATCTAAGAGATACTTCTACCGGAGGATTAAAATACTTGGATACCGTCTATACCTGGCAGTGGAATACCAGCAATGGTTTTAGCGGAATTGATGATAGTCTGCTGGTGTTTTTTGATTCAAGCACCTCTTCAAGTATTGATATAGAATTGGTTATTGGGAATTGGTATGGTTGTAGGGATACAGTCAATCAAACTTTGGTATTTGGAGAAACTGGAATTGAAACTTTTAAAGAATTCACGGTAAATATATTTCCAAACCCCGCTAAAGATGAATTGAACATTGCAATTGATAAACGTTTTAGGGGAGCTGTTTTCAAATTGTATGATTTACAAGGGCGACTGCAATTACACAAATCATTAAATCAACACAGCAGCACAATTTCTATTTCAGCGCTTCCCCGTAGTTTGTATATCTTTGAAATTCAGAGTGGAGAGCAATTAAAGAGAGGGAAAGTTGTTAAAAACTAATGAATTGAAATTTGTATTTAGCTCAATAAAATAGAATTACAATTGGGCTCTGCCGCGCTTGCATCGCTGATATATCTTATTGATATCCACGGGCTTTAATTCAGAACATAATGGCATAATTTCCGTAACTCAATTTAATGCAATAAATTACCTTTAGCTTTATAATGGTATATAATTAAGATTGGATTGAGCTATGAGAAAAATATTACTGCTATTAATACTTGCCATAATTACATCTAATTCCTATTCGCAGGAGTATCTCGAGCTCATGCAAAAGGAAAATGTCAATTTCTACGAGGTACAGAAATCAGCTCAAAAGTATTTTGCCAATCGCGACAAGGGCCGTGGTTCGGGATACAAACATTATAAACGCTGGGAATACATTCATCAAAAAGAAATCGATGATCAGGGCTATATTATAAAACCAGAACAGGTTTGGCAGGAGCAAGATCTGTTTTTAAGAAATTATCAAAACAGTCAAGCTCATCAAAAGAAAGGTCCCAATAAATCGCTAACGGGCAATTGGACTTCACTCGGGCCTTACGATTGGCAACGAACGAGCGGTTGGAATCCCGGAGTTGGACGTCTCGTTTGCATCGACGTGGATGAAAGTAATCAAAATTTAATATACGTGGGCTCTCCGACCGGAGGCCTTTGGAAAACCATCGATGGTGGTAATACCTGGCAAGTGCTAACCGATAGCTTTCCGGTGATGGATATCTGGTCTGTAGAAATAGATCCTATCAATTCCAATATTGTCTATATGGGAACAGCAGGAGGAGGCATTTTAAAAACCAGCGATGGGGGACAAACTTGGAATCAAACAGGTTCAATTGGTGGTACTATCAGGGATATTTTAATTCATCCTACAAATAATAACATCGTATTTGCTGCCAGAACAAGTTCATTTAGTGGAGCGGTTTACAGATCTACCAATGGTGGCGGCACCTGGACACAGGTCAGTTCTGTAAATGCAGAAGATTTGCGTTTCAAACCCGGAGATCCAAATACAGTTTATGCCTGCGGAAATGATTTTCAAAGATCCACCGACGGGGGATTGAATTGGACTACAATCACCAGTGGAATTACAGCCAGTGAAAGAATGAAAATGGACGTTAGTCCTGCCAACCCAAATTATGTCTATCTAATTCAAAAATCGGGAAGCATTTTTGGTAGGGTTTACCGATCTACCGACAGCGGTTTGAATTTTACTATTCGTGAGCAATACGATGGGAGCACCAATAATTATCTGGGTTATAGCTCAAACGGTACGGATACCAGAGGCCAGGCCGGTAGGGATATGGCAATCACCGTGTCAAATACGAATGCCGAAGAAATTATTATTGCAGGTATTATTTTATTCAGATCAAGCGATGGAGGTGATAATTATACACCATTGACCGAATGGTTTCTTCCCAATTCTTTGGGCTATGTCCACGCCGATGTGGAAGTACTGGATTATGTAGGGGCTAATCTATTTTCAGGATCAGATGGCGGTATCTATAAGAGTACAGATAACGGGTCTAATTTCACAGATTTAACCGCAGGACTTGGAATCAGACAATTTTACAGAATAGGTTGCTCTCAGCTCGATCCTAATGTGGTCAGTGGCGGCTCCCAGGACAATGGAACCAGCGTAATGCGTGGGCTATCAAGAGATTGGGTGGATTGGCTCGGAGCCGACGGTATGGAGACCTTCGTAGATCACAGTAATGCGAATATTCTCTACGGCACTTCACAGTACGGGAGCATGTACAAAAGCACCAATCAGGGAAATTCAAGGACCGGAATTGCCAAACCCACAGGGGTTGGAAATGGCTCCTGGGTTACACCTTTTGAAATTGACCCAGCTGTTTCAACGACCATTTATGTAGGATTTGACAGGCTTTATAAAAACACTTCCGGTACAGGCCCTGCAAGTAATTGGAATGCTATTTCGCCCGGAACAATTGGCTCGGGCAATATGGATGAATTGTGTCTTGCTCCTTCTGATGCAAATACAATTTATATGTCTTATACGGATCAGCTGTACCGAACCACAGACGGAGGAAGTAATTGGTCAAACATTACCGAACCATGGTCGGGATTTATAAATTATATCTCGGTTGATCCAAATAATTCACAGAGAGTAGCAGTAGCAGTGAGTGGTGGAAACAAAATTTATATTTCTAACGACGGCGGTAATAATTGGACCAATCTCACTTTAAATCTTCCCAATATAGGGGCAAATTGTGTTTTGCTTGACGCAAGCGCCGAAAATGGTATTTATGTGGGAATGCAATC
Organism: Cytophagales bacterium; assembly: GCA_040218795.1. GTDB lineage: Bacteria > Bacteroidota > Bacteroidia > Cytophagales > CCMP332 > CCMP332. Next base: position 77,161 of record JAVJQT010000008.1, read on the forward strand.
GGGTATTTATTACAAAGATGATCTATTAAGTTCCTGGATACCATTTTTGACGGATTTGCCCAGAGTAAGAGTTTTGGAATTGGAAATTGTTAGCTCTGTCGGTAAAATCAGGGCTGCTACCTATGGAAGAGGACTATGGGAATCGGATGTTTATTCCGGAAATAATGGAAATCTGCCACCGGTTGCAGAATTTTCTGCCAATACCACTTCTGCCATCGTCAGTGCTCCTATAAGCTTTCTTGATAATTCATTGGGATCCCCAAATTCATGGACCTGGTCCTTTCCTGGTGGAACGCCTTCGAGCTCAGGAATTCAAAATCCAGTTGTAAGCTATGGGGCAACCGGAACTTACGATGTAAGCCTTTTAGTGACAAATGCCAATGGATCGGATTCAATTTCCAAAACCAGCTTTATTACTATTACAAATTACTGTATTCCAGATCCAAGCACAGGAACCTCGGATGGTGACTATATCGATGGTGTAGTGCTCGGAAATATCAATAATCAAAATACCGGGTCGAGTACAGGGCCCTCTTATAATGATTACACCAATCTGAGTACTGACATTGCACGCAATTCGAATCAGACCGTTAACATCACTTCAGGTAGCTATACAACCGATCATTATGCCGTCTGGATAGATTTCAATCAGGACAATGACTTTGATGATCCCGGTGAAAAATTGGGAGAAGTTCAGAGTACTCTTCCATTTCAAAGTTTAAATATTCCATTCACGGTTCCATTGACTGCCCAACTCGACACAACGACAATGAGAGTGCGATGTGTTTACAATGGTCTAAATATGGACCCATGTACCGATTACACCTGGGGGGAAACGGAAGATTATAGTGTTGTGATTACTTCTGCAGTTGCCTGCACACCTACTTTTACAGTTGGTACAAGCGATGGAGATTTTATTGACGGCGTAGAATTTGGAACTATGTCAAATACCGGAACAGGTAGTGCCACCGGTCCGGATTTTAACGATTATGGCAGTATCAGTTGTCAGGTCAATAAATTAGATTCGGTTTATTTGAAAATTACCAGTGGATCCTATTTCACCGATTATTACGCTGCATGGATCGATTGGAATAATAATGGCGATTACACCGACCCCGGTGAAAAAATTGGTGAATTTCAGTCTTCTTCGGCATTTGAAACCGATTCATTCCTGGTAAATATCGCCATGAATGTAAATACAGGATTTTATGGAATGCGGATTCGTTGTTCTTATAATTCACCAAACATGAGCCCTTGTTCACAATATACCTGGGGTGAAACCGAAGATTATCAGATAGAGGTCCTGCCATCAAACGATATTTGTGTATTGCCGAACACTCCAACGGCAAATAATGATTCTGTATGCGATTCCGGCATTATGAATCTTGCCGTGCTGGGAACAGCCAATTCTTTTAACTGGTATACGGATCTGTCAAATGATACTTTATTCAATACCGGCAATACCTATACCACGCCTTTTCTGACTAATACTGAAACCTATTATGTGGCGGCGAGCAATGAACAAATGGGTTTAACACAAAACACCTGGTTCAATTCCAACAATGGTTCCAGTGGAAATCTATTTGATATTTTTTCCGCTAAAAATATTCGTATTGATGGCTTTAGCGTAAATCTGACTGGTACTGTCCAAAAAGAAGTGGCCGTTTATTACAAAGTCGGATCTTATGAAGGTTTTGAAACCAATCCGGCAGCCTGGACATTACTTGGTGTAGATACAGTTTTACCGGCAGGCCAGGATATTCCCACTTATGTGGATGTCGGTGGTTTGGTAATTAATCAGGAACAAACTTATGGTATACTTGTACATACCAATCAGGGCGGTATTCGATATACCAATTTAAGTGCAGACAGCACTTTAATGAACGATGATTTCTCTATTACCATGGGCAAAGGAATGGGGGGAATATTTAATCAGGTTTTCAGTCCACGGGCCTTTAATGGTACAATTCACTATACAAAATACGCCGGTTGTGAATCGCAAAGAATACCTGTAATTGCAAAAGTCAATCCTAATCCCCAGGTTCAGATTTCCAGTGCAGGCCCGTATTGTATTGACGAAAATTCTACCATTTTAAGTGCAAACCCCTCGGGTGGCCTCTTCAGCGGAGCAGCCAGTGCAAGTGGTGTATTTGATCCGCAAAGCGCCGGTGTTGGTTTCCATGATGTTTATTATGATTATACCGATATGAGCGCTTGCTCAAACGCTGACACCATCAGCATTGAAGTAAAAGCCTTGCCAAATGTAACATTGAATTCTTTTAGTGCTGTTTGTGAAAATGATCCTCAAATCACTTTATCAGGCGGAAGTCCTACAGGTGGTACTTATAGTGGATTGGGAATAAACAATGGGGTTTTTGACCCTTCCATTTCCGGAAGCGGCACATTTAATATCAGTTATTCCTATACCGATAATTTTGGCTGTTCAAATTCTGACGTTCAGAGCATAACGGTAAATTCCAAACCGGCTGTCAGCTTTAATGATAATTTAGATTACTGCGAAGGCGATCCGATAACAAACTTAAGCGGAGGAAGCCCCACAGGTGGCCAATACTTTGGAAATGGAGTTAGTGCTAATCAATTTGACCCTGTTTCTGCAGGTATCGGCAATCATTTAGTGAGCTATTCCTATCAAAATTCCAATGGCTGCTCGGATACAGCCAGTTTGAATTTCAGTGTCAATGCCAAACCAAATGTCACACACAACAATGTTCAGGATTTATGCGAAGATGACGGTGTTCTTGCTCTAAGTGGGGCTTCACCATCGGGAGGTATTTATTCGGGTACAGCAATTTCAGGTAATAATTTTGACCCACAAATTTCTGGGATTGGCGTATTTGGCATAACCTATTCCTACACGGATATTAATGGATGCTTTGACAGCGTGCAATTTTCGATAAGCGTCAATGCGCTGCCAACAGTCAATCTGTCTGGTATTCCAAATCTTTGTGAAAGCGATAATCCAATTGTTTTATCCGGTGGCTCTCCTTCGGGAGGTCTTTATTCCGGCCCGGGAGTAAATAACGGCATACTCGATCCGGCCATCGTCGGTAGTGGTGTAATTGCGATTAGCTATGATTATACAGATGCTTCGGGTTGCACAAATTCTGCAAGTCAGAATATAACTATTACTGCAAAACCCAATGTGACTTTTAATACAAGCACTAATTTTTGTGAAGGGGATCCTGTAGTTAATTTAAGTGGCGGACAACCTGTCGGCGGTACGTATCTTGGAAATGGTGTTAGCGGATCAACATTTAACCCTATTTCTGCAGGTACAGGTACGCATTTAATTCAATACGCTTTTCAGGATATTAATGGTTGCTCTGACACGGCCAGTCTGAATTTTAATGTTTATTCAAAACCAAACCTAAGTCATAGTGCTATCGCGGATGTTTGCTCGGATGCAGGTTCCTTTGCCTTGAGCGGAGGAACGCCTTCCGGCGGCGTCTATAGTGGTGTTGGAGTCAGCTCCAATAGTTTTGATCCACAGCTGAGCGGTGTTGGTAATCACCCAATCTATTATTCTTACACCGATAATAACGGATGTTCTGATTCTTTAATGGTAAATGTTCAGGTCAATGCGCTGCCAACCGTAACGCTTCAGAATTTCCAGGACATTTGTGAAAATGAATCAGCTGTTTTACTTACTGGAGGTAATCCGGTGGGTGGAATTTACTCTGGTACAGGCGTTAATAATGGCCAGTTTGACCCTTCTCTGTCCGGCACAGGTGTATTTAATATTACTTACAATTTCACAGATATTAACGCTTGCTCAAATTCAGAAACAAAATCAATTACTGTTAATTCGGCACCACAGGCCGGATTGAGTCTAAGCAATGCTATTTGTGAAAACGAGGGTCTTTTGGTATTAAATGGCGGAAGCCCGGGCGGTGGTGTGTACAGTGGCCCTGGTGTAAGCAGTAATACATTTGATCCTATTCAGGCAGGCATAGGACTGCATACGCTTTCTTATATTTTAACAAATGCTAATTCCTGTTCAGATACTGCTACAGCAAGTATTCAGGTCAATTCAGCACCATCAATCACACATAGCACGGTTCAGGATCTTTGCATAAACGATAGTGCCATTACTTTAAGCGGGGCAAACCCGAGCGGTGGAACCTATTTTGGAGTTGGAATTTCAGGAAATCAGTTTGACCCTCAAATAGCAGGAATTGGTGCCCATACCGTGTATTATACTTTTAGCAATACGAACAATTGTTCAGATACCATTTCGCTTGGAATAAATGTGCTTAGCAGTCCTGCAGTCTCAATCAGCCCAGTACCCGATATTTGTGAGAATGCTTCTGCACTGCAATTGAGTGCAACGCCCACAGGCGGCGTATTTTCAGGAACAGGCGTTAATGGCTCTTTATTTGACCCGGCGATTAGCGGCACCGGATCCTTTGTAATCACTTATTCATTTACCAATACTGCAGGTTGTTCAGGGATAGATTATGATACCATTACCGTTTATTCCAGTCCTCTCGTAACACTGGATAGTTTCAATTCCATTTGCCAAAATGATATAGCATTTGCATTGAGTGGTGGATTACCGATAGGTGGTCTTTATTCCGGAACCGGAGTTAGCAATGGCATATTCGATCCATCGGTAGCGGGTGTGGGTACGCATCAGATTACTTATATGTATACAGATGCGAATTTATGCGTGGCACAGGCGTTTGAAAATATTGAAGTAAAACTGAGCCCATTGGCTAATTTTGGCTATACTGTATCGGGTCAAACAGGAAACTTCTCCGACAGCTCAGTCAATGCCAATGACTGGTTATGGAATTTTGATGATGGAAATACTTCTACAAGTCAAAATCCTGTACACACTTATGCTTCCAGTGGAAATTATAATGTCTGTCTGACTGTCAATAATAATGGCTGTTCGGATCAGTATTGTGAGCTTTTAACAATTATAACAAATCTGAATTCTTCGCTTTTCGATGATAATTTTCAATTTTTCCCTAACCCATTCGAATCCACATTGAATTACAAGATTAATTTGGAAAAAGGTGGACTATTCAGGTTTGACCTATTGGATATCAGATCTGTAATTGTCAAGAGTTATGAACTGAATCTTGAGAAAGGTGAAAACAGCGGGCGAATCGACTTACAGGGTTTGGGAACGGGAACTTATTTATTGAATATCAGCAATCAGGATTCTCGAAAAACAATAAAAGTTGAAAAAATAAAATAGTCTAGAGACGGAAAATGGCTTCAAGAAATCCCATATTGGAGCCTTTTTGTTTTACAATCAAAAATGGGATTTTAGCATTTCGATTAACGAGTTTTTCGGCGAGACTTCCCAATAAGAAAGAAGCGGCATTTGTTCTGCCTTTGGATCCTACGGCAAGAACATCAACATCGTTTTTCACTGAAAATTCAACGATTTCATCCAGCACATCTTTATCATAGCTGCACACATATTTGAATTCATAATCGTGTCCTTCAAGATCCAGTCTGCTGATAAATTCCTTCATATCTCTTTTGGCATGCCCCTTCATTATTTCTGCAAATTCGTCAAAGGTTTTGCCAATTTTGGAATAACCCATGGGCACATGGTAAACATGAAAGAAGAGCAGTTTGGTATTCTTGCTCGCATTCGCCAGGTGCAGACATTGCTCTGCCACTAAATGCGAATGACGCGAAAAATCAACAGACAAGAGTATTTTTTTAATTTCAAAATTGACTTTCTCCGGGACCAGCATTATTGAACAGGGAGCAGCTCTGGCCACTTTGCCCGGCACCAATCCCGAACCCCTCATCACCACCTTTCTTCCCAGTAAAATCAAATCCACTTCTTTGATTTTGGCCCATTTCAATACCTGTTCTTCGGGATTGCCGTCAACCACTTTTAATTCTGCCTTAGCCAAATCGCCTTTCCAGCATTTGCCCAATTCCAATTTGATATCGTGTTTATAGGTGTCATCCAAGGGGGCGAGTAATTCGGGATGCCTGTCGAGTAATTCTTGTGGGTATTCTAATGTTTTGGCTACATGCAGGAAATAAACTTTATCGAAATCGTATAATTTGTCCATAAAGCAAGCATAGCGGATAAGATTATCATCCATTTCAGTAAAATCCAGCGCTACCAATACCTGCTTTATTTCCATTTTGAAAATTTAAGTAAAAATCATTTAATAAATAATCGGTAATCAATATAAAGGCTTTTTTCCTTTTCACTAATTAATTATGTCATCTTGTCATATACAATGACCTAAATCATCTTGGAATACTATTTGATCAGTCTTCTCAAATCTTAAAATAAAAAACTATGCAGGAGAAAGGAACAATATCAATACACACGGAAAATATCTTTCCGATAATTAAAAAATTCCTCTATTCGGATCATGAAATATTCTTGAGAGAATTAATCTCAAATGCCGTAGATGCAACACAAAAGATCAAACGGTTATCATCGCTTGGTGAATATGCCGACGATTTGGGTGATCTGACCATCGATGTCAAGGTGGATAAAAAGAAAAAGACCATCACCGTGATCGATCGCGGAATCGGTATGACTGCGGAAGAAATAAAAAAATACATCAATCAGATCGCTTTTTCGGGAGCAACTGAATTTGTCGAGAAATTTAAGGATGCCGCCGATGCCAAGGAAATAATCGGAAAATTTGGTTTGGGTTTCTATTCCTCATTTATGGTGGCCAAAAAGGTGGACATCATTACTAAATCTTATCAAAAAGATGCAGAAGCTGCCAAATGGGAATGCGAAGGCGAAACTGATTTTGAAATCTCCAAGGCAAAGAAAACAGAAAGAGGCACAGAAATCGTACTTCACATCGCCGATGACTCAGAGGAGTTTCTGGAAGAATCAAGAATTCAGGGTATCCTCGATAAATACTGCAAATTTCTACCTGTCGAGATACGCTTTGGCGATAAGGAAAAATCGGTTGAGGATGGTAAAGACAAAGATGGGAATCCAAAATACAAGACCGAAAAGGTGGATAATATTATCAATAATACATCCCCTATTTGGACCAAATCTCCCACTGAACTAAAAGACGAGGATTACCTGGCTTTTTACAAAGAACTGCATCCATTTTCAGAAGACCCCTTGTTTTGGATTCATTTAAATGTGGATTATCCATTTAATCTTACCGGGGTTCTCTATTTCCCGAAAGTGAGCAATAACATCGAGCTGGATAGAAATAAAATTCTATTGTTTAGCCGTCAGGTGTTTATCACCGATGAAGTGCGGGACATCGTTCCTGAGTATCTGAGATTATTACATGGGGTGATCGACTCTCCGGATATACCATTGAATGTTTCGAGGTCTTATTTGCAGTCGGACAGCAATGTCAAAAAGATAAATAACTATATCACCAAGAAAGTAGCCGATAAGCTTGGAGAGATCTTTAAAAACGACAGAAAAGCTTTTGAGTCTAAATTTGACAATATCGATGTATTCATAAAATACGGAATGATCAGCGACGAAAAATTTTATGAAAAGGCCAAAGACTTTGCCCTGGTAAAAGACATCGATGATAAATATCACACCTTTGATGAATACCGAAGCAAAATTGAAGGCAGTCAGAAAGATAAAAACGATATGGTAGTTTGGCTTTATGCTTCCGATCTGGATAAGCAACACACTTATATTGAATCCGCCAAGCGAAAAGGCTACGATGTGATTCAATTGGGCGGGCCTTTGGATAATCATTTTATCAATCATATTGAAATGAAACTGGATAAAACAGCAATCAAGCGAGTGGATTCAGACATCATTGACAAACTGATTGAAAAAGATGAAAAACTGGATCATGTTTTGACTGAAGATGAGCAGAACAAGGTAAAAGACATATTCACTAAGGTAGTTCCTAACAAGAATTACAGCGTTACAGTGGAATCGCTTCCTGAAGATGAATTGCCAGTGAGCATTACCATGGCCGAATACATTCGAAGAATGAAGGACATGCAAGCCATGGGCGGCGGCGGCGGAATGGCATTTATGGGAAATATGCCCGACAGCTATGCCGTACAGGTCAATGGCAATCACAAATTGATTCAGAAAATCCTTAAAGCTAAAACCGAAAAGACGCAAAAGTCTTATGCAAAACAAGCCATGGATTTGGCTTTGCTTTCACAAGGTTTGCTCGGAGGAAAAGACCTGAGTGAATTTGTAAAACGAAGCGTGGAGATAGCGAGTAAGTAAACTCCATATTTCATATCACAATATTAAGGTCGGCTTTCAGTCGGCCTTTTTTTATATATTTATTGTATGAGAAAAATGCTGCTTTTTTTCTTTCTTTTTTGTTTCATATTCCTACAAGGATTCCTTAATGCTCAGGAATGGGCCCCAATAGGTGCTAAATGGCACATGAGTGAAGGATATGGCTGGGCACCATATCTTGGGTATCATGGCATGGAATCAATAAAAGACACAATTATAGGTGGTAAATCTGCCCGTATGTGTAGAGAGTTTGATTATCACCATCAAACCGATTCACTTTTCTATTTCACCAAACATTACTTTTTTGATAGTGCAGACAAGGTCTATTTTTATAATAAGCCACTGGGGCAATGGAATCTTCTATATGATTTCAGCAAACAAGTAGGAGATACAATTTTTTATCCCTGGAATGATATTTTAATTCCGGATACGATTCGCTTTTATAACATTGTAGACTCGGTGTATACATTAAATATCAATGGTATTAACCGAAAAGCTCAGGATGTAATTCAGGGCATGGATAGTTCGATAAATGTTATTTGGCTCGATTGGTTTGGCGGAACTAATATTCAAGGTATAGGTAGAAATTATTCCATGTTTCCTACTCCTCATAACTCAGATCGTTATGAGTTTGAACTAAGATGCTATGAGGATACTATTATTGGATTATATACAAACCCGCAATTCATCCAATGGCATCAGGGGGTAAGTTGTGATTCTGTCATTTTCCTGAATATCTCTGAAGAAAGAATCAATAATGTGCGTATTTACCCAAATCCATCACGTTCAAATTTGAGAATAACTGGAATGCAAAATGATTCCCAAATCAAAATCTTGAATTTAAACGGCGAAGTAGTCTTTTCTAAAAAAGCCGATACAAATACCTCCATTGATATCCAATCATTAGTCGAAGGAATTTATATCATCGAAATAATTAATTCCGATCAGGCCATTCGAAAGAAATTTATCAAATCTAATTGATATTATACGTATAAAATAATTTATTAATACGTATATTTATGGTATGAATACCAAGCTTACCTTATCGCTGAAGAAATCCGTTATTGAAAAAGCAAAAAAATATGCAAAAGAAAGTGGCACAAGTCTTTCTGCTATGGTTCAGTCCTATCTTGAAAAAGTGACACAAGTAAAGGAAGACTCTGCCGGGTACAGTCCAAAAGTGCGATCTCTAAAAGGTTCTTTCAAATTAGAAGAAGACATAAATTATAAGGAAGAGCTCAATAATGCTTTAGAGAAAAAGTATCTCAAGTGAAGGTTTTATTAGATACAGATGTGATCCTGGATGTCTTTTTGGATCGTGAACCTTTTTCTTCGTATGCCTCAGAAATATTAAGTCTCGGGGAAACAGGCAAGATTCAAATCTTTATTACTGCTATTGCAGTAAGTAATATCTATTATATTCTTAAAAAAAGATTCAATCATAAAAAGATCATGAATCAACTTCAAAACTTAATGGATATTGTTGAAATAAGTCCAGCTGATAAGTCCGTAATTTTGGAATCTATTCAATCAAGATTTAGTGATTTTGAAGATTCACTTCAACACTTTAGCGCAAAAAATATATCTAAGGTGGATTACATAATCACCAGAAATATCAAAGACTATAAATTCAGTGAAATCAAAGTATTTACCCCCGAGAAATTCCTGAAATCAAATTTTTAATTTCTATTGAGTGCTTTTCTGAATCTTCAAATGCAGCTCATTCAATTGCTCATCGCTAATGGTACTTGGTGTATTAATCATCACGTCCCTACCGGCATTATTCTTTGGAAATGCGATAAAGTCCCTTATTGAATCCGAACCGCCGAGCATGGCACAAATTCTGTCGAATCCAAAAGCAATACCTCCATGTGGTGGCGCACCGTATTCAAAAGCATCCATTAAGAAACCGAATTGAGACCTGGCCTCTTCTTCGCTAAAACCCAGAATTTCAAACATCTTTTCTTGCAAGGTTCTGTCGTGTATTCTGATTGAACCTCCACCCAATTCTACACCATTTATAACCATGTCATAGGCATTGGCTCTTACTTTTCCGGCCCCTTTCTCCAGTAAGGATACATCTTCTTTTTTGGGAGATGTAAATGGGTGATGCATGGCATAAAAGCGTTGTGTGTCTTCATCCCATTCCAATAATGGAAAGTCTATGACCCACAATGGAACAAAGGTATCTTTATCTCTTAAGCCCAATTGATTTCCCATTTCCAATCTTAGTTCTGACATGGCAAATCTTATGGCTTTTTCTTTTCCGGACAGCACAAGGATTAAATCTCCGGCTTTGGACCCGAGCTTTTCTGCCCATTTTTTCAATTCATTTTGATCGAAAAATTTATCGACACTTGATTTGAAGCTGCCGTCTTCATTGCATTTGACATAAATTAATCCTCCTGCTCCGATTTGCGGCCTTTTTACCCATTCAGTTAATGCATCCAATTGCTTGCGGCTATAATCTGCGGCTCCATTTACATTAATAGCCAATACAACTTCTGCATCGTCAAAAACCTTAAATCTTTTTCCTTTTGCAACTTCGCTAAGCTTATTAATCTCCATTCCGAAACGCAGATCCGGTTTATCATTACCGTACTTTTCCATCGCTTCTGCATAGGTCATGCGCTTAAATTCAGGGAGATCTATATTCTTAATGTCTTTAAAAATGGCTCTCATCAAACCTTCGAATGTGTTTAATACATCTTCCTGCTCTACGAAAGACATTTCGCAGTCAATCTGAGTAAACTCCGGTTGACGATCGGCTCTTAAATCTTCATCCCTGAAACACTTTACGATTTGGTAATACTTATCATAGCCACTTACCATCAGCAATTGCTTAAAGGTTTGCGGCGATTGCGGCAAGGCATAAAACTCACCTTCGTGAACTCTGGAAGGCACTACGAAGTCTCTTGCGCCCTCAGGTGTAGACTTAATCAAAACGGGAGTTTCAATTTCCATAAAATCCTGAGAATCCATGTAATTTCTTGTGGAGCGCATAACCTTATGGCGGAGTCTCAGACTCTCTTGCAAAGGTGCTCTTCGCAAATCGAGATAGCGGTATTTCATTCTCAACTCTTCTCCCCCATCGCTTTCCTTTTCAATGGTAAAAGGCGGTACTTTTGACGCATTTAAAATACTCAAAGACTCAACCTTTAGCTCTATATCTCCGGTTTTCAAATCGGGGTTTTTAGAATACCGCTCTATAACTTCTCCGCTCGCCAGAATTACATATTCCCGTCCTAATTTTCTTGCCGTTTCAATGGCTGCCTTTGGCGTTTTCCCCTCTTCTAAAATTAATTGTGTAATGCCATAGCGATCTCTAAGATCTATCCATATCATTCCACCTTTATCACGTGTTTTTTGAACCCAACCCGATAAAATTACCTTTTTGCCCTCATCACTTTTTCTTAACTCGCCACAATTATTTGTTCTATACATAATCTCAAAAATTCCGCGCAAAATTAGAGCATAATCTGAAGAATCCCTTCATAATTAAAATCAATTCACTATTTGTTTTAAGATTAATTAGATTTACCAATAAGCTAATAATCGTCTTGAAAAAAGAATTATCATTTAATATCCCGGCTAGTAATCTCCCCAGACTCGTAATAATCGGCGGGGGCTTTGCGGGCATAGAACTCGTAAAACATTTAAAAAAAAGTGACTTTCAAATTGTGCTGCTCGACAGACATAATTATCACACATTTCAACCTTTACTTTATCAGGTGGCAACAGCCGGTCTGGAACCCGATTCTATAGCGGGGCCTTTAAGAAAACTATTTAAAAGACAAAAAAATGTCTTTTTTAGAATGGCAAGCGTTGATCAGGTCGACCATGACAGAAAAGAAATTCACACTTCAATCGGAGAACTCCGTTATGATTATATAGTTTTCGCCCATGGCACTGTTACCAATTATTTTGGGAACGATAAATTGAAGGAAAACTCTTTTCCATTAAAGCAAATCCCACAAGCACTGGACTTGCGCAGCAATATTTTACAAAATTTGGAAAAAGCGGTTTTGGTCAATGATCTCAACCAGAGACAGGCATTGATGAATTTTGTAATCGTCGGAGGAGGGCCTACGGGCGTTGAGGTAGCCGGCGCATTGGGCGAATTAAAGTTGCACGTACTTCCGAGAGATTTTCCGGAGCTCGATTTGAGAAGTATGCAGATTCATCTTGTAGAAGGCACCGACAGATTACTGGGTGGCATGTCTGAACAGGCCGGTGAAAAAGCAAAGAAATATTTAGGCAAATTCGAAGTGCAGGTTTGGCTCAAGAAAATGGTAAAGGAATACGATGGAATTGAAGTTAAATTTGACAGCGGTGAGCAGATTTTAACCAAAAATCTGATCTGGGCAGCCGGTGTTACCGGAAATGTACTTGCAGGAATACCTGAAAGCAGTTTGGGTAAAGGGAACAGACTCATTGTGGATGATTATTCAAATGTCAAAGGATTGAAAAATGCCTATGCCATTGGAGATATTGCAATCATGCAAACCAAAGATTTTCCGGAGGGCCATCCGCAGCAGGCACCGGTAGCGATTCAGCAAGCAAAAAATCTCGCCACTAACCTTTCTAAAATTCAGCGTGGAAAAACGCCCAAACGTTTTAAATACAATGACCGCGGTTCAATGGCAACTGTTGGCAGGAACAGGGCGGTTGTAGATCTTAAATTTTGGAAATTTCAAGGCGCATTTGCATGGCTGGTTTGGATGTTTGTTCATCTCATGTCCATATACTCGGTCAGAAATAGATTTGTGACTTTGATGAACTGGATGTGGAATTATTTTACCTATGACAGAGGTGCCAGATTGATCATCAGACCATTTGTCCCGAATAAAAACAAGGATGAAAAAAGTGCAGAGTTGGAAAAATTGTAAAAGTATTTTTCAAGTACATTTTCTTAATTGATAGAAAATTGGCTATTTAGATTTCCCATGTTATTGAGAACAGCAATGAAAGCCTGGATTTACTTCCTCACCTTATCCCTTTTGGTGATAATTACTTCCTGTTCTACAAAAACCAATCACGAAAAACATATCCCCAGCAATGCCTCGATGGTCGCTGTTTTAGATGTGCGCAAAATGACCATCAAAGCATTCGATATGAGCCTTCTTTTGGAAGAAAACATGTTGGAACAAAAGCAGCAGGACAAAAACAAAAAGAAGACCGTGCCCATAGAAGAATCGGGAATCGATTTTCTTGACAAATCTTATATCATTGGCCATGTAGCCGATAATGAAGCAGATAATTACATCGGTTTTATCATGCCGCTCAATGACCCTTATAAGTTTCGGGATTTTGCTATTTCCTATGCCATAAAGAAACCGGGTGAAGGTGCCTCAAATGTCTCCTATGTTATTGTAGGTGATGGCGCAATATTGGGATGGAACAACGAATCAGCTATTTACCTAATCAATCAATCAATAAAAAATGAAGCTGCAATTACGTCGGAACTGTTTCGTCTCTTCACACTTCCAGAAACGAACCAAATGACTTTGCAAAATGAAAGCTTTAGAAAAGCACAGGAAGAAAGCGCTGATATTTCCGTTTGGATGGATCTCAATCGTTTGAATAAATATAGAAATCCATTAGGCATGATCATTCCCGGGCAAAAAGTATCCAAAGGAATTTATAATGCCTGGATTGATTTCGATAAAGGGGCCATGAATGTGCGCACCAGATATTACATCAATGAAAAAGAGAGCAAGGAAAAAAGAGATGGCGCGCTGGTCTTAAAAGAAACGATTGATAAGGACCTTCTCAAAGGCATTGAAGAAAAAAAGATTTTAGGTTCTTTTAATCTTGGCTTGAATATCCCGCTTATCCGAAATCAAATGAAAGAAGATGGTATGCTCGACAGCTCCCAAACCTATCTGGATTTGATGAATACCAATACCCAAGAAATACTCGATATGCTCAGTGGGGATATGGCTTCGGTACTTTTAGAAAATGAAGGGGAAACAAATTTTTTCATTGCTCTGGGCATCAAAGACAATGAAACCTGTACCAAAATTATCACTTCGTTGGAAGAAATTGGTTTCATAAGAAAGGTTAATGGCTTTTATACACTTTTCAACCAATATATAATTCATCAGGGCAAAGGAAGACTGGTTTTTACCACGGATACTAAACTCGCAGAAAATCTCAATAATTCGGATAATAGCGTGCCCAACAATGAGTTTATATCAAAGCTGGACGATAACCCACTTGTATTTTATCTGGATCTTAAAAACATGCCGAAAAAGAGTTACGATAAGCTCAAAACCTATTGGAAAAACTGGCCAATCGATTCGGATGAAATAGAGGAAATGTATTTTGCACAATCTTCTATTAAAAATGGCACCTCCGATGGAGAGGCTTATGTGCTCTTTAAAAATAAAGACAAAAATAGCCTGACTATTTTAGTTAAGTCACTAAAAAAACTGTCGAACAATATTGAATCCTGATGGGATTCCGGATCTCAGAATTAAAACCTCAATTTTTTAAAGAAAATCCAAACTCCCAGATTTGGAATAGCCATTTTCATCTTGACGACCAGCAAAAGTATTTGATCTGTGCGCCTTCGGGCAAGGGGAAAAGTTCTTTTTTTAATATGCTTGCAGCAATCAATATGGATTACAGTGGCCGTATTGAATACGAAGGAATACTTTTAAAAGATGTCAGTACAGACCAACTTTCAAAATTTCGTTTTTTGGAATGGTCCCTTGTCTTTCAAAACCTAGCTGTGTTCAACAATCTTAGCTTAGCGGAAAATCTCAATATCAGAGGCCATTCAGAAGATTGTATGGAATTGCTCGATCAACTCGGTCTGAAAGACAAATTGGATCAAAACGTTGGACATTTATCCTATGGGGAAAGACAAAGACTTGCCATTATCAAATCTCTAAACAGGCCTTATAATTTTCTTATAATGGATGAACCCTTTAGCCATTTGGATACTGAATTGAAAAGAAAGGCTTTGCAGTTAATAGAAAAGGATGTGGAAATGAAAAATGCCTCCCTGATCATTTTTGATCTGGAAAATGACCCGCATTACGATGGCTTTCAAAAACTTATGCTTTGAATATTAAAGCCATCATATTGCCCAAAATAAGCTTCCAATCCAAGCTGATTTTCAGTACGTTGACCCTTTTGTTTTCCACGATTATTACCTTTGTCATTTTTGCCTTTCTTACAGAGTTCTACACACAGAAATTATTAGAAAAAGAAAACCATTTATATTTCAGCCTGAGTAAATCCATTGGTATTGGCAATACAATTTTAGGCAGAACTTCTTCTTTTAATGAGGAAGAAATCAAAGGGTTAAAGGAGCAAGCCTTTTGTTCAGAACTGCGTTTTATCAAAAAAGCCAAATTCAAGTGTATTGCCGGATTTTTTGAACAGAAGCAATTCAGTTCCGAAATAATCCTTGAGTCTATTCCCAATTCAATGATGGACGGCCCGGTTTATAGATTTTATTGGGAAGAGGGACAAGATGAAGTGCCAATCATTATTTCGGCTGAGTTTTTACAGCTCTATAATTTTGTATATGCTCCAATAGCAGGGCTCCCTCCGGTCTCGATTGAAAACTTATCGATGATCCCGATTGAAATTAGTTTAATTGCCAATGGCAAAAGAAAATCGATGAAGGCTGAAATAATCGGTTTGACTGATAGGTTTTCAGGGCTTTATGTGCCCGAATCCTTCCTAAATTGGGCCAATACCTATTTCACAGGTTCTGCCAGCAGCAGAAGGGATAAAGCGGTTCTCAAAGTTAATCCGGCATATATATCCGAATTTGAAGACTATGTAATATCCGAAGCCTTGATCGTAAATGAGGAAAATCTCAGAATGGGGAAAACCGCTTCTTTAATTTACCCGCTTAGTGCAGGATTGCTTTTGATTGCTTGCGTTTTTATTATCCTCTCGGTATCAAATTTTTGGCTACACTGGAAGTGGTTGCTCGAACGACAAAAAGAAAATATTCAAATCCTCTACTTTAACGGTTTTCATCCAAAATATATAGCAAAGCAAACTTTTAAATACCTTATCCCAATTCCCGGTTTGGCATTTGTACTAAGTATTTTATTTGGAATATTGATTTGGAAAATACTTCAGCCCTATACGCTAAGTGTCTTGAATTTGGATTATGCTGCCCTGCCGGTTTTTGCAATCGCATTGGTATCCTCTGTTTACACCCTGATTTTTCTGAGCATATATTTTGCACTTTGGCGTTTTTGCAGAGCTATCTATATCTAAATTTGTAATTAGAATGACAGCAGGCCGGTAGATTAAATAAGATATTCACAATTAAATGATCGTTGATGTTATTATTCCCGCCTATAATGAGCAGGATTCAGTGGGGCTTGTAATTGGAGATATTCCAAAAGACTTGGTAAGAGAAATTATTGTAGTGAATAATGCTTCGAATGATAAAACTCCTCACCGCGCTGAAAATGCTGGAGCTACTGTTCTTTTTGAACCCGAAAAAGGCTACGGTGCGGCATGTTTGAAAGGAATCGATTATATACAAGCAAAAGGGTCAATTCCCGATGTCATTGTGTTTCTGGACGCCGATTATTCGGATCACCCTGAGGAAATGCCCTTACTTCTGAATGAAATAAAAAATGGTGCCGACCTTGTTATTGGAAGTCGTGCCCTGGGGAAAAAAGAAAAAGGAAGCATGACAGTGCAGCAGATTTTTGGTAATTGGCTGGCCACCTTGCTAATGAAATACATATACGGAATAAAATTTACCGATCTTGGTCCTTTTCGAGCAATAAAATGGGAGGCCCTGCAAAAAATTGATATGAAAGACAGAAATTGGGGCTGGACTGTTGAAATGCAAGTAAAAGCAGGAAAACAAAATTTGAATTGTAGCGAAATCCCGGTTACTTACAGAAGACGCATTGGCGTTTCAAAAGTCTCCGGTACTTTGAAAGGCACTTTGATGGCCGGCTATAAAATTCTTTACACCATTTTTAAATACAGATAAGATTGCATTTAAGTATCATCATTATTTATACGCTTTGCCTCACTGTAATATTTGTTTACAGTTTGGTGCAATTGCAATTGATCTTTAAATACAGAAAATCGAGGAAGACCAAAATCATGGCTTCCCCCTGGATGAATCTGGAAGGAGAACTGCCATTTGTCACGGTTCAGCTTCCCGTATTTAATGAAAAATACGTTGCACGTCGCTTGCTGGATTGTATCTCAAAACTTGAATACCCTAAAGACAAATGGGAAATTCAGGTGCTTGATGATTCCACCGATGAAACCCGAACGATACTATTTCAAAAAGTGCTTTCGCTGGAAAAAGAAGGGTTTAACATTACCTACCATCACCGTACTGACAGAAAAGGGTATAAAGCCGGAGCACTAAAAGAAGGGTTAAAATTTGCCAAGGGGGAATTCATTGCCCTTTTCGATGCCGATTTTTTGCCTCATCCCTCTTTTTTCAAAACCACATTGCCCTATTTTCAGGAGGGGAATATTGGCATGGTGCAAACCAAATGGGGCCATCTCAATAAAGAGTATTCTTTGCTGACCCGCCTACAGGCATTTGGATTGAATGCTCATTTTACGGTAGAACAAAGGGGCAGAAATGAAGCTGATTATTTTATCAACTTCAATGGAACGGCAGGCATCTGGCGCAAAAACTGCATTATCGATGCGGGTGACTGGAAATCGGATACACTGACCGAAGACCTCGACTTGAGTTATCGGGCACAACTCAAAGGATGGAAATTTAAATATCTTGAAGATGTGGAATCGCCGGCGGAGCTACCTGTTGAGATCACCTCTTTTAAATCACAGCAATTTCGCTGGACTAAAGGTGCCGCTGAAACCGCAAAAAAGCTATTGCCAAAAGTATGGTCAGCCGACATCGGTAAATTGCATAAGACCCATTCGATTTTTCATTTGCTGAACAGCACAATATTTATCTGTGTATTGGTTTCAGCTATTTTAAGTGTGCCCATGCTTTGGATCAAACATCAGGACCCTGCCTATAAATATTATTTCCATTTTGCCTCTTTCTTTTTGGTCAGTTTAGTAATTCTTGCATTTTTATATTGGGAAACCATGGCGCATGAATACAAAAGCAGAAAATCAAAATTCAAGATGTTTTTTAAAAATTTCCCGCTGTTTCTCTCAGTTATGATGGGTTTGTCGCTTCACAATTCGATCGCTGCGATTGAAGGTTTTCTGGGAATAAAAACACCATTTGTCAGAACGCCAAAATTTGACATTGTAGGACTAAAAGCCAAAGGAAGAGAAAATGTATATGTCAGCTCCCGCTTTTCCTTTCTAAATATTATTGAGATCATATTGGCCGCCTATTTTGTTTTTGGTATTTATTTGGGCATCGCTTTAGAAGACTACGCTTTGATCTTTTATCACTTTATGTTGGTTTTAGGTTTTGGACTGATCGTCTTTTATACTATCAGACACTCCAATGTCTTTGGGAAATAAACAGCTAAAAATTATTGCGTCGCTGGCATTCGCCATTCCGGTTTACATTTATATAGGCTATTTCCTGGACAGAACAGAATTTGCAAATCTGTTTTTTGCTTTTAGCCTGCTATTTGTCATTTACAGCTGGCAGCTGTTCAATAGGCAAAGATTAAAATTGAATTGGCTGATAATTTCTGCCATCGCACTAAGACTCCTTTTCTTATTTTCAGAACCGGCGCTTTCCGATGATGTGTACCGTTACATTTGGGATGGCAGATTATGGCATGCCGGTATAAATCCATTTACCTATTTGCCTGAGTACATTATCAACAAGGATATTAACATCGATGGAATTGATCAAAATTTGTATGAGAAACTCAATTCTAAACACTATTACAGCGTTTACCCACCTTTCTCACAAGTAATTTTTTATTTATCCACAATTTTCTCTGTGGACAATTTGTGGATTTCGATAATTGTAATCCGGGTATCCATACTATTTGCTGAAGTCATCTCTTTTTTTGCGATTATAAAAATTCTGGAACATTTAAAACTTCCAAAAAAGCATTTGGCGATTTACGCATTAAATCCATTGGTCATAGTTGAATTGAGCGGCAATCTTCATTTTGAAGCCTGGTTGATTGCCTTTCTCCTACTTTCATTTTTAATGTTGTTAAAAAATAGAATGCTGCTTTCGGCTTTATTTATGGCCTTGTCTATTACAAGCAAGCTCTGGCCACTTATGTTTCTGCCTTTATTTTTTGGCAAACTAAAATTTAATGTGCTGTTCCGGTATTACGGCTTGATACTGAGCTTTGTCCTGCTCAGCTTCCTTCCTTTATTTGATCTTGAACTATTACAAAATCTCTTCAAAAGCATCGATTTGTATTTTCAAAAGTTTGAGTTTAATGCTTCTGTTTTTTATATCCTTCGCTATTTTGGCTATTTATGGAAAGGTTATGATCTCGTTCAGTTGATTGGCCCTTTGCTAGCTTTTATTACGTTTCTGTTTATCCTGTTTTTAGCAATTAAAAGAAGACATCAAGCCATCGCTGATTTGCCAAAGGAAATGCTTTTTAGTTTTAGCCTTTTTCTCTTTTTGAGTACCACCATTCATCCCTGGTACCTTTGTTTGCCAATCTTATTGAGTGTATTTACCAATTATCGTTTTGTGATACTATGGTCATTCCTTTCAATTCTTTCCTATTATGCCTACAGTCAGGTCAATTGGCAGGAAAACTTTTTATTATTGAGTATTGAATATATCCTGGTCTTTATCTTTCTGATAGTAGAATTAAAATATGAAGGAACCCTCAAAGAAAAATTGGCTAAATTCCTACCTTGAGCAGGATGGCAGGGTCATCTTTCTGGCGTTTTGCATAGTACAAGTGGCTTTGATATTTATTCAGGAAGACATTATCGGTTTTAGGGCCGATTTTTTTGATCTGCTTGAAGATGCCGGGGAAACAGGAATTTTATATTGGCTTTTACGTCTTCAGGAAATCGGTGGCTACCTTATCGTTCCCTTAAAGATTTTTATTCAGGTATTTTTTGCCGGTCTAATGCTTTGGATCGGAACATTCACCTTTGGTTTTAAAATTGATTTCAAAGCTTCGGTAAAAATAGCAACGCTCGCCTATCCAACTTTTTTTATTGCTCAATTGCTCAAAATTCTGTGGTTTGGATTTATCAATAGAAACTATACCGAATTTGATTTAGATCATTTCCACAATTTCTCAATGGCGATTTTTTGGCCCATGGAAGATCGCGTAAATACTTTCGCCATGCTGGCAAAATCCCTGGATCCCGGATTGATTTTTTATTTATGGTTAACGGCATTATTACTTGCCAGGGTCATGAACAGACCGACTAAAGTTGCATGGCCGGTAGTGATGGTATTTATTTTTGGAATTGGCTTGCTTTGGAAGGTGTTTTATGCTGTGATTTAAGCATTCAATTAATATTTCTCTAGTATTCTCCTCTTTTGGATATCGAATTCCTCTTTTGAAATCACCCCTTGATCCAAAAGGCCTTTTAATTCGCGCAATTTTTGAAATTTAATTAACTCCTCATCGGATATCACTTCTTCACTTGCATTAAAAGGATTGTAACAGCCATCGTAACTCACGGTATAATAGAAGTTTTTATAATCACCCTTACTGATGCCGGGCTCTGCTACATTTGGTTTCCACCATGCCCCCGTGGCTCCATCTAAAATTACACCATATGGTAAGGGGATGCCGGGAGACACAATACCGGTCCAAAAAATTATGGACCCTACCAATGACCAACCACGAAATGTTTTTGATTCGAATTTGTATTCTTGTGATATACAGCCTTCCTTGCTGACGGTAAATGTAAAATTGTCTGCTTCCCTTCTTGGCACCAATTGATTGGCCGTACCATAACCTATTGTGCGCTTTTTGTAAATTATTTCCGCATCTCGCTGATCTTTCACATTTATATGTGCGATATATTTGCTGCCTCCGAATATTGTGGCGCAGGAGCTAAAGCCTCCAAGACATAAAATGGCAATAAAAAATCTCATCAAAGTAATTTTTTAAAGAAAGAAAAATTCAATGCAATTTTTAAATTTCTCTTGAGATTCTGCTTAGAAACTTCGAATTAGTTTTCTTCTGATTATGACTCCTTCAAAATCCATTTCCAGAATATAAATACCGGCGGTGGTATTACTCAAATCAATGTTAGCAGACCTGGAATTTGGAAGAACAGAATATATTTCCATACCCAATTCATTGTAAATCTTTAGCACATCTGCTTTTCTGTTTGACTTCACATTGAAAATTCCGTTTTGAGACGGGTTGGGATAAATAGTAAAATCATTGGATTCAATTTCAAGTCTTCCGGCCACAATTTCAGCTTTCCAAACCATACCTAAACTATCCCCAAACAGATAATCTGCCAATTCGGGATAATCGATAAAGGGGTTTTTATTGCCCTGATAACTGTAAATAACCTGGTTTCTGTTTCGCTCAAATCCATCTACCGTATCCTCGCGATTCCATGCCAATAAAGTATTTAATGTGGCGTGAAGTGGAGTTTTAGAGGTATTGCTTTGTAGGGTGTTGGTCAGTTCGAGATCGGGCTCCGAACCTTCGCCCTCATAGCGCAAGGCCATGTAAAAAATCATCCTGGCAATATCGCCTTTAACATTTACCGGTGGTTCAAAAATATAAAGATTGGCATCGGTTTTCGAACCGGTATTGAATCCATTGTCAATAACATCTATACAGCTAATGCAATTGTCAAAATTTCTGTTGTTTCTTGTGGAATTGACACTTACATCGCAAGGCCTTAAATGGTGAACATCGGTACCCGCACCCTTGGAAGTGCCAAAATCACCACGGCTTTTGGCCCATACATGTTCTCTGCTCCAACCGCTGCCGCTATTGTATTCCTGTGCTGCATTGACGCTTCGGTTAGAATAAATAAGAATGACATTGTTGGAATCGTTGGGGTCGCGATCGGTTTCTTTTAAAATATCCCAGACATCCGTTCCGGAAGAGGTATAAGTATATTCTGTATGCGCTTTTATAATATTGTACAATCTCAATTTCAATGTATCGCCCGAGGAATTAAATGCGCTTTGATAATAGACCGAATCCTGGCCCTGTGAGTACAAGAAAGGAAGCAGCAAAAGAATAATTAGAATTATCCTTTTTAGCGAAATGAAATTAGTATGCCTTTTTTTCAAATGTTGCGAAATTAATTTTCACACAACAAAAATAGTATTTCACACATTGAAAATTGGTATTTATACAGTAGAATGTTTAAAAAGAATATTAAATCTTGTCTTTTTCTTTGAAAATGATATGAAAAAGAGAATGTCAAAATCAATTTAGACGTGCATTGTCGATTTAAGAAATTGACACTTTTTTAGAATAATTAAATAAATTACAACAATGTATTTTAACGTTTTATGCAAATATTATGAAAACGGGAATTATCCTATTATCTCTGTGTGTTTCTACTTTAATTGTTAATGGACAAGCTCTTTTAATAGCTGATTGGGGAATTAGTAAAGACCAATTAATTGAGAAAGAAAAGAATAGTTTTAGTTTTTCAACTAACGATAAGGTACAGTACAAGGCTCAAATTAATGACCAAGATCTTATTATTACATATCAATTTGATAGCTTAGATAGACTAATTAAATCTGAAATTACTCATCAAAATATAGCTAATTCTAAAAAAGAGTCTCTGCTCACTTTCAAAGATATATATGTTGAATTGATAAAAACTGTTGGCCCTTCGGATACAATTCGGGGTATAGAATCAATGGATTTAATTAACTCGGATTTATCAAATAGAGAAGCCAAAAACTTAATAAATAATTCAGGAAATGAAGGAATTCAGATTTATTGGAAAAACTCTAACATAGCACAGCTAACAATTAAGCAATTCAATAATAATTTAATAACTCGATTTAATATCGAACCTAAGAATTTTAAGATTTCTCAATTGAGTAAGGAGACTTATTTGGAGAAATTCGAAAGTGAAAACAGCGATGATTTAAATAATCAGCAGATTCTATATCAACCTCAACTAAAACAAACTGGAGAACATTTAATAATGGCTGCAAACAATTATAATACTTCAATTACTATTGGTATAATTGGAAGTGTTGTTGCCGGAATAGGTTTGGCAAATGGAAATGAATCCTTAGCATATGTGAGTGTTGGGGCCTCTCTTTTATCTGTAGTCATTCAATATCTGGGTAATGCTGAGCTAAAAAAAGCCGGAGAAGTTATGAAATCGCAAAATGTTACTTTTAATACAGAAAGTGGATTCGGATTTGCTGTTAAATTCTAAAAAATTATACCTAATCCGTGATTATCTAAGACAATTGAGTATAAAACAATTGAAATTATTGCGTCCTTGAAAATTTGAAGATGAAGTGCAACAATTCTTCTAAGAAATTACAAATTTCATTTCAACTCCTATTTCAATTAATTTTTGAGTGAAAATTTCATCAAAATTTTTGAAATCATCATTTACAAGCTCTACTAGTTTTATTCCGTATTTATCAAATATTTTCTTCTTATTAAACTTTCTTTGTAAATAAACCTCATCATCTTCTATACCCCAATATTCAATATAAATATCATCTTTAGGTAAATAAAAATCAGGAAATATGTTCTCTTCTTTTACAGGTAGTTTTCTTTCATATGCATGAATAATTTCATTTTGATAAAGAAAATTATCTATTAGTAACTCACCTCTGCTTCTTACAAAATGACCATCCTGAGTACGAATTTTTGCTGGATATTTGTTTCTAAAATCTTCTCCTTCATAAATTATGTACTCTGATTGTATGTCAAAATCTCCACTTAATTCATTTACGGCTCTTTTAATTTCTTCATTTTTCAAAATAGAATTGGCCCATATAACAAAGTATTCACCATTCTTGAATTTTTTTTCAACTCCACCAAGATATTTTCCCTGTTTTGTTAAAAACCAACCCCCTCTTTTTTTTGTAATCATCCCCAATTCAGATAGTAGAAGATTTATTCTATGTCCAGATAAATTATATTTTTCGCCGATATCTGTGGCTTTCAAATAATCTGAAATTTGATCATTCATCCTTAACTCTTTAAAGCTTGTAATTTATATGAGGTAATTAAACTAATTATTACAAATCCGGTAAATGAATAGAAAGCTAATAATAAATTAGAATTATTGGTAGTAAGAATATCAACCGAAAGGGCTACTTTTTCAAGTTGGGCCATTTGTTCATTTATGATTCCTGAAAAGCCAATATATGCCATGAATATAGCTATGACCATCACATCAGCCATAGACCACTTACCAATTTTAAATACAATGAATTTTACAATTTTATTGTCTCGGATTTTTTCTAGATATAAATATCCAATCGTTGTAAATAATTTTGCAAGTGGAAATACGACGCTAAAGATTAATACAAGTAATCCCACCAATTTCATTTCAATTTTTTTATGGTTGATCATAAGAGAAACTACCTCTAATATGCTTTTACTTTTATAATAAAGAACTTGATCTTCGAAGACCACATCTTCTCCCAATAACTTAAAGCTTAAAGTTGAAATTCTAGCGTCAATTTCAATCATTGGTAATGCCACACCTATTATAAGCAAGATAAAAGCATAAATATTTAGTAGGAGTAAATCTTCCTTTTGAAAACTCTTTGAGAACACGGCCATTCCTATTATTAAAAGGAATCCGGTAGCGACAATTATAATTAAATCTGACTCTTTCTCCTTTGTTTCTTCAATAGATAAGTTGAGTGTTGACTTAGCAGTTTCTAAACTTGAAGCATCCAATTGCTCTATAACTAATTCTACTTGGGAATAATCAGTTTTTGAAAAAGTTTTATCAGCGTATTCATCAATTTTTTTTCGAATAAATTCCTTAATCTTATCCCTATTCTCTGGATTTTCTAAAAATCCAAGTACTTGTTCTGTTATCTGTGGTACATTATTCCTGATTTTACCAAATACATTGAATAAAGAGGCTCCAAATGATTTTAATCCAAACCATTTTCTTCCCTCAGTTTCTCTATAATCCAATTCAAATTCATTGACTGCTTTATAAAGCAGTTTTTGAATTTTGACTCTCATTTCAGCCTTATTTTCTTCTGTTATCTCTAGTTCGTCAATTTTTTTTGAAACAATCTCTGTGATTTTGGTTTTCCAGATATCGACATTAAAGAGGCCGTATTTGACCTGGGATAATTCAATTAAATCCTCTTTTTGATTGATGATTTTGACTTCAATTCCGTAGATATAAATTGAGGTAAAAGCAGAGAGAATTACAATAGTTCCTAAAACAAAAAGTCTTAATCGATTCAATTGTTTACTGATTTTCTTATATCATTTTAAAATTCGAATTTTCTTAATAAGAATTTTATGAGATCAACGGATTTATTTTTATAGTAATAGGCATTCTAAATCTTATTGGAATACACGAATTTCATTGTTCTATTTAATTTCAATCTTTGATTTTTCAGGCTTGTTTAAATTCATCGATTTACAAAGATTTTCTATGTTTTCAAATTTCCAACCTTCCATCTCAGGATGACAAATGATATGTATATTTTGAATGAGTTCTTCACTCAATTTCAATCTTAGGTATTCTGGATTATCTAAAATGAAATTATTTGGGGTTGCTATTAATAACCGATATTCTTTTTCAAAGTCATATGCAGCTTCTTTTTTAAATGCACTATATTTTGGAAGTTGGGGATTCTCAAATAAATCCAAAGGATTAAGTCTTAAATATTTCACAGGCCCATAAACATATTTTAAACTATCAGAATCAATGTATTGAGGATCCTTTGCTTTATTAATCAATCCCGAAAAGACCGACTTATTTACCTTTATCGCAACACTATTTTTGTTTGAATAAAGATTCCACATTGCTAAAGATTCTCTATCAGATTCAAACCAGCAATTGATATACTGAGTTTTTTGATGATTTAAAGAATCTGCTTGAAATTTTTGAAGATTATTTTGATTTATTTCATTTTGTTCATTTCTGATTTTTTCTTCGATTTCAGGGTTGGTGATTTGCACTTTAGAAAAATAGCGAAGTTTTAATAGATCATAAGTTATTGCCTCAAACGGGTCTGAGAATTTATCTGTTCTTAGAAAATGTAATTCTCTTGATAAACCAAAATCAATCAATTTATGTAAATCAATATATCTCCATAGATTTTCAATTTTTGTTTTCTTACCTGTTTCTTGCCATTTCATTTAGTTCGCATTTTTTCTTTATTAACACTGCATTAAATTATCATAGGTTATTAAAATTGAGTTTTATTATATCCCATATTTGTTTTCTCTCGTTTTAAATGCTTCTATACCCCCTTCAAGTCTTAATAGAAGGTCTCTCTTGTGGACTGTTTCAATTTTGATTGATTCGATTTCTGTGAATACTTTATCCCCCGGAATCTCTAAGCAATGAATCAATTCTGAATCCCCATTTACAACAAAATTTGAATTATGAGTAGCAAATATGACCTGTCTATCATATTTCTTTTCCTTAATTAAATGCACTAAATAATCTGCCACCAATTTGTTATCAAGGTGTGCCTCTGGTTCATCAATTACCAAAGGTTTTACACCAGTCATTAGTAAGGTAACTATAACTGCTGTACATCTTTGTCCAAAAGAGCATGATGACAATTCTCGATTACCATATTTCCCATTAATTTTTACGTATTCAGGATAGTTATAGTAATGCTTCATTATGAGGTTTTTATACTTTTCAATATTCCATTTATCACTGAAAATTGCTATTAAGATTCGAACAAAATTCGCATCTTCATTAAATCCCAAATCATGGAATTTAATTTCAAATGCTTCTATTATGTCGCCATTTTCAATTTCAATTACTTCTTCAGGTTGAATGCAATATAAAGCCTCTTTTATTTTATCCTTAGGTGTGTTTCTTAAGAAATAGGGTTCAAATTCCTCAATAAAGTCCTGAAAAAGTGTTTCTAAAAATAGATTAACATTGAATGAATGATCAAATGAAATTAGCGATACATTTTTATCATTTGTTTTAAGTCTTTCATTAATGGAAACAATGTTTTTATCTATAGATTCAATGATATCATTCCTGAGCCTTTCTAATTTATTCGAATCACTTGAATTTGTTTTATAAACTTTAATATGTCTTTGTAATCTAGTGTTAACGCTTTCATATTTCAACTTGATTTCATTAAGCTTATCAGAGGCCATTTCTGAATCTTGAATTGAATCTTCATTGGTTCCTTTCTCTTCAAAGAATTTCTGCAACTTTTCTTTTTGATCATTCAAGTCTTTTTTCAAGTTTTCTAAGAACTTTTCCTCATCAACTATTGGTTGTTTTTCCTTTGATGGCTCTTTTATCTCTTCTAAATTTTTTAAAATCTCAATTATTTCATTTATGCGATTAGAATAGTAATTATTAAAATCCTTATTATCATATTTTGAAATCAAATCAGCCACCTCTGATAATAATTCGGTGTAGTCTTTAGCACTAGATTCGATCTCACTGATATTCTTGGTTATTTCACCAATCCTTTTAGTAATTTCAATATATTCTGCATCATTTATAGAATCAATGATCGCTTCAAAAGTGGCTTGTTCTTTAGATAGACTATCTTTTAAAGTCACATCTTTTATAATCTCATTGGCAATGAAAATATTTCTTTCAATATTCGCATATTCTGTTTCCAATGAAGTTTCAAGTTTTAAAAGATCACTATTAAGAAGTCTAATCCTTTCATTAAAAATTAATTTGGTTAGATTCTCCTGGTTAGCAAGGTTCTCAATAGTGCCTTGACTCACATACTCTATTTCATTAGTACCATTTATTTCAATCTCTTTTGAACTCTCATTAATTGTAATTGGGCTCCCATCACCATTATAAATTTTAGTTTCACTAAAAAACTTATTCTCTATTCCAAGCTTTTGAGCTAACAAATTGATAATTGTACTTTTACCAGTTCCCCTTCCACCTACAATACTTGTGAAATAAGGGCTAAAATGTAATTCTTTCTTCAGTCTATTTAAACAGAAAGGTTGGGAGGCGTCAGATTTCGAATTTTTAATTTCAGCATCATCTGGGAAGTTAAGTTTGATTGACTCAATTTTTCTTCTAGGTTGTCTCGGTTCGTTGATTGTTATTTTAATTCTATGCTGTGGCTCAAACTTTATTTGTCTTAACCCTTCAAAGGTTAGATCAGATTTTATCCATGTAGTTTCAGATATATTTACCAGCTTCCCTTCTATTTCAACATTATGGTTTTTTCCTAGTCTGTCATTTATTTCTTCGTATGAATGTGCATCAGAACCTGAAATTACGGGTTTAGGGTGAGATAATTTTTGACCTTCATATCGATCTGTTTTTAAATAGTACTCAACGTTCTGAGTGCCTCCAAAAAAAGCATCTGATACCTTATCAATTTCATCAGTTAGAGTTAATTTTCTTGGAGAGTTAGTTGGTCTTAAACCAGCATTATTAGCAGCGGTGACAACTAGATAGCAATTGTCTTTACCAAATATGTCATTTAAACAATTTTGCAAATCGTCAATGCTCACTGTAGCAGAAGAGTAATCATTATCAGTAAGTTCACTACATTTTTTTTTTGCGTTATTTTCTCCTCTTAAATGAGTAGATAAATTATTTAAAAATGTTTTAATTCTGCCACTATTAATTGTATTGGAAAAGATGACATGTATGTTAATTTCTTCGGACTTTTTGTTAACTGAAATATCAAGTCTAAACTCAATATTTGGAAGAAATAATTTTTTAGAGTTAGGATATTTATTCTTGTAAAAATCAATGAATTTTAAATAGTTATCGATTGAAAAATAGTCTGTTATTCCAAAACCATAAACATCAGACTCTTCGAGTATGGTAGAAAACTTATCCAGTTCATCATCGATTAACCCGTAGTTGTTATTCATCTTTGTGGATGGTGTATGAATATGTAAATCCCATTTTCTCCATTGTGAACCAATCATGATTTATTATTTTTATTTACCATTAACCTAACGCTAAATCCTTATAATGTAAAGAATAAGGGCATAATATTCACAAATGGAAGCGGCACAGTTACGGCACAGTAAACAAAAAAGCCCTTCTAGATTTCTCCAGAAGGGCTTTTTAGTACTCGGGGCGGGACTTGAACCCGCACGGCCTTAACGGCCACAGGATTTTAAGTCCTGCGTGTCTACCAATTCCACCACCCGAGCTTGTCTTCGCTGAAGCTTCGACAAGCGCGGCTTGTCAAATTTATCAGTTTGAAGAAATAAAAAAAGTGAACATTAAGCTCACTTTTTTTGAGCGAGAGACGAGGTTCGAACTCGCGACCCCGACCTTGGCAAGGTCGTGCTCTACCAGCTGAGCTACTCTCGCAATAATTAATTTTACACCTTTTGTGTAAAACAGGAATGCAAAACTATGTAATTGCCCAATAATATCAATATTTATGCTTAAAAAATTAATAACTAAATTGATCTCTTATGAAAATGATAAATCCCATTGAGCTTGCGATCGTATTATTTTCTTTGACCATTACGCTGGCACTTCCGGGTTTGGGGGTTCTTTTTGCTTTTATAGCTCTCTTGGTCTACCTGCTAATCGGTGACCGCCGGAAAAAATTTGAATCTGTTGGTTTTAACAGGCCAAAAAACTGGGTCAGTCTGATATTAATTACCCTGATTTTTGGGATTATATTGGAATTGGGATTTCAAAGTATTGTCGAACCTGTAATTGAAAAGGCTTTGGGTTCTAAGCTTGATCTTAGCAATCTTGAAGGTATTAAAGGTGATCCACTTAATTATATACTTTTACTTACCATTGGTTGGCTGGTTGGTGGTTTTCTGGAAGAAGTTTTGTTCCGTGGCTTTTTACTCGATAGGATCAGTCAGCTTTTTAATAATAGAAAGCTGGGAAATATTTTGGCTATCTTGATTACTTCCACCGTTTTTGGTTTAGCCCATATGTACCAGGGATATCCGGGAGTAATTGCTACAGGACTAATTTCTGTAATTCTGGGCGTGGTCTATGTCAATTCAAAAAAAGTATTGTGGTATTCCGTATTTATTCACGGATTCAATAATACCGTTGGCATTACTATTATTTTTCTGGATTTGGAAAATAGCCTTAGCAGTTTATTCTTCTAATCCCTTGTTTAGCTCTGAACTGAAATCTTATGTTGCAATGCTTCCAGTTCTTTTTGCTTTTTGTCCAGCTTTTTTCTTTGAGGAGTCATTGGCCCGCCTTTTAAATCTTCCATATTAAGGGCAATTTTATACAATGCTTCTTCGATTGTTTCAAGAATAAGGTCCTTGTATTTTTCAGGTATCTGTATCATTTTTCTCTTTGTTTCCCTCTAGTGAAAATAATGAATTTGATGCTTATTAAAATTATAGCTTTCCTCTTTCCTATTGTCCTTTTGTATAAATGTTGGCGGATTTATCGAATTTATTATTGAAATTCATTATGTGAATCAAGCTAGTTTCGATACCTGGACCTCTCTTTTTTTATTGGCAGCCTTTCAAGGCCTGTTTCTTTCTTTTATTCTTTGGAAGCAAAAAGAGGAAAATCATCCCGGTAAGAATTTCCTTTCCATTTTGGTTGGCCTGTTTTCGATTATGATGATGTACTATGTTGCATTCTGGACAGGTTATAACCGATACCTCTTTCGCTTTGATTCCCTCTTTTTAACGTTTCCATTTGCCTTTGGCCCAATTATTTGGGCCTATTGTTATAAAATCAATGGCAATGCCCTTCCAACCAATTTGAAGCTTCATTTTATTCCTCTTTTCCTTCACATCATCTGGGTGTTAACTGTCAGGTTTTCACTATTTGCAGATTTGGACCGCGAAACGATAATCTTTACTTCCAATTGGATAGCGAATTTTCAAGCCATTCATGTAGTAGTTTATGCTTTGTTAATGTTTACAATTTCAATTCAAAGTAATGAGGAGAACCGGTTATTAAAATCGTTTATCAAAACTGCTTTTTTACTTTTTGCCTTAGCGCATGCCTCCTATTATGTCATGATCCTTTTTGGTTCTTATGTATTGCTATTTGATTATTTGATCTCGTTTTCAATGGCATTATTTATTTATGGCCTGGCCTATACGGGTTTGAGATTTTCCAGTTTTCAACAAAAACGAAATTCAGAACCGCTTCTGACTAAAGCTTCCCTTTCATATTATTCGGCATTGCTCACCGACCTAATGGAAAAAGAACAATTATACCTGGATGGGGATTTAAATTTGGATGCCCTTTCTAAAAAAATGGGTTTGAGTAAACATGCGCTTTCTCAATTGTTGAATGGATATTTCAAAAAAAACTTCTCGGATTTTATTAATTCATTTCGAATAAAAGAAGCGGAAAAGCTGCTCAGCTCTGATGAATATCAGGATTTAAACGTAATAGAAATTGCCTATCGCGTGGGATTTAATACTAAGGCCTCCTTTTACAATGCCTTCAGAAAAAAGAATCAAGTCTCTCCAAAAGAATTCCGTTCGCTGATAAATTCAAAAAGCGCAAGCCTGTCTTAAAAAGTAAAATTTTATAAGATTTTACTTTTTCTATACTACTATTCACATTATTTGAAATAAAAAATCATGTACAAAATCTTATTTAGTTTTCTTCTGCTCTGTTTTTCAACATGCTCATTTGCACAAAGCGATGCCTTTGATTTTTGGATAGGAGATTGGGACCTGACCTGGCAGGGTACAAATAATGAGATTCAAAAAGGTGAAAACATAATAGAAAGCATTTTAAATGAAAAAGTAATTCAGGAAAATTTTACCTCTCTTGAAAGAGATGAATCGAGTCGGTTTAAGGGAAAAAGTTGGACCGTCTACAATCCCAATACCGGTAAATGGAAACAAACCTGGGTGGATAACAGCGGGGCCTATCTGGACTTTGAAGGCTTTTTTGAAGATGGCCTCAAGGGATTTAAAAGAAGTTTTACCGATAAAAATGGCACTGTTCGATATCAAAGAATGATTTTCTATGAAATTAAAGAAGCATCTTTTGTATGGGACTGGCAAAGTTCCACAGATGCAAAAAACTGGACATTAGTTTGGAGAATAAATTATCAACGCAAGTCAAAATAAGATTATGAAATCAATACTACTTACATTTCTATTCCTTTCAATTGTTATTTTACCATCATTAGCTCAATTATCATTTACAAAGATCAACCAGCCCACAAATGACATAAGCAATCATCCGGCAATAAGTGCATATACCGGAGCTAGCTGGATTGATTATAACGGTGATGGCCATATCGACCTCTTTGTAAATTCCAACTTTCTGTATCAAAACGACAGCAATGGCGTTTTTACTTTAATCAATAGCATTGGGATTAACACCGCCAACGGATTGGGAAACGGAAATTCATGGGGTGATTTTGACAATGATGGCGATCCCGATCTGGCGCGAACCCATAGCCTTTCCGATATTCTGGAAAACAAAGACAGTCTATTTTTTAATCAAACTTCCGGTCGATTGGAAAGCCTGGTTTACAGAGGCTGGTCAACGGCATGGGGCGATTATGACAATGATGGATTCCTGGATTTGGTCATGGTGCATCCGCAGGGCTTCCTTGGTGCTGCTCAAAAAAACATTTTATATCACAATGACGGCGATGGGCGTTTTACAAGAGTTTTTAATGATGTAACAGCAGATTTCTCTGCCTATACCGGTTGTACATGGACAGATTTTGATCTTGACGGCGACCTGGATTTGTTTATCGGAAGTGGGGAAGTATCAAATTTATCAGAGGATGACATTTTTATAAACAAACTCAGCGAGACAGGAACCGCTGATATGATTAGGCTGGATACGGGTATACTTGCAACGGACCTTCGCGACGGGCAAAACTGGAACTGGATCGATTTTGATAATGATGGGGATTTGGATGGTTTCGTTACGAATTACAATTCATCGAAGAGCAACGATTTTTACAAAAACGATGGTAATGGTATATATCGATTGTTGAGTTCAATAGAAGTTGGAAACATCGTCAGTCAATTAGGCGCCGGGCTTACCAATCTTTGGGGGGATTTTGATAACGATGGCGACCTGGACTGTTTTGTCACCTTTGACGGAGGTCAACAGGACCGGTTTTACAGAAATGATTCATCATTTTTTAATGAAGTTACTTTGTCATTGAGCGCGACAGGCAGCTCGCGCGGAGCAAGTGCCGGCGATTATGATAACGATGGCTTTCTCGACCTTTTTGTAAGCTCAGCATCTGCTTCCAGTGTCGGACTTTTCAAAAATGACGGAAATTCCAATAACTGGATAATTCTTGATTTGGAAGGCAGCATTTCGAATAAATCGGCAATTGGTGCAATGGTAAGACTAAAAGCCACCATTGGTGGTCAGGCAGTCTGGCAAATGCGCGAAGTCAATAGCCAAAATTCTTTTTGCGGAGCCAATGATTTGAGAGTCCATTTCGGATTGAGAGATGCTGCACTAGCCGATTCTATCGTTATCAACTGGCCATCAGGACAAATGGATATTTTAGTCAATACAAGTTCGAATTCGATTTACACTATTACGGAAAGTATACCTCCCGGCTATTTAAGGGCCAATTTTTCTGCCGACAATCTTATTGGGGAAGACTCCCTCAATGTAAAATTTTCCAATCTCAGTTTAAACGACCCATTGGATACAATAGTAAGCTATCAATGGGATTTTGATTCCGACGGCGTAATTGACGCCATAGACAAAGAACCTGAACATCTGTTTCAATATTCTCCAAATCCCTATTCGATTAAATTGATTGTAAGCAATGGTGCCGGTTCAAGTGATACTTTAATACGACAAGACTATATCACTATAAATAATGACATAAGTTCTTTTGAGAAGTGGCCAATTAGTGATAATTCTAATTTTGTATTTCCAAATCCAATAAAGAATTCATTTCGTGTAAAGGGAATTGAAAACTTAGAAAGTATTGAGATAACTGATTTAGGTGGACGCACAATTATAAAAATGGATGTGTTGAATCATGCATCTGTTTTTAAAATTCCATCAATTCCGAATGGATTTTACATCTTCAAACTGGAATCCGAAAAAACTTTAATTGTTCAAAAAGTTATTATTCAAGACTAATCAATGAGTACTTTTATTGTAATGGCTTTGCCGGGATTTGAAACATTAACAAAATAAAACCCCGAAGGAAGCCTATCAAAAGGTAAGTCAATGGTATTTAATCCATTTTCTACATCGATAATGAATTGACGGCTTAATTGACTTTCCGAATTGTAAACCCGAATCCAGATTTTATCCTTTACAGCGGAGTGGTATTGTAGGGTGGTTTTCTTATACTGGCTTGTAGGATTTGGATAAATTTTCAATTCATTGCCCGAACCGATAGTCAAACTGACTATCCTAAAATAGGTTCTTTGTCCATCAAAATCTACTTGTGATAATCTGTAGTAATTTGTTCCTCTTTTGGTGTTCTGATCAATATAAGTATATGTCTTTCCTTCGGATTCAGGATTACCATCTATTCTTGCGATTTCTGAAAAAGCACCCCCATTATCAGATCTTTCGAGAATGAAATAAGCATTATTGCTTTCATTTATGGTAGCCCATTGCAAGAGTGCCTTGCCCTTTTCCTCAGCAACATCAAAGTACAGAAGTTCTACAGGAAGAGGTTGCATCGAAGCGGATGCATGGATCCAGAATTCAGAAAATGAATCCGTAGAAATTTCTATATAGTTGGCTCCAAATTGAGTTCCATTTGAGTTTTGGTTTATGAAAATCAGACTGCTTGCATCTGTATGATCAAATACACCATCTTCGGTTGGTCCTTTATATCTGCTTGTTCCCAAATCATTGATCGAACTGACATCGTCATCTGTTAAAGGTGTTGCAGCTGCCGAATCCTGAAGTTCACTTAATTCTGCATTTGTAAAATACAACCGAACAAGTGCGCCACCGACACCTGGAACCGAGTCTGTACTTACCCGAAAATGTCTCGCCATATAAGCATCATTAAAATACACCCCTGCATTTGCATCGACATAGGCATCAACTGTAACATTACCCAGAGGGGTACCCTGATCATCTATGGCCATTAATACCTCATTGGATCCATTTACTATATATTGATTGTCATTAGAGCCCAATGATAAACAAGAGCCAACACTTGTAGCCGTATTAATAATTGTAGGCAGTGCAGGAACATTCGTGCTTGTTTGAAGAAAAATGCAGCCATTGTCATCCATAACCTCAAAATCATAGGAGGCCCCATTATTGACGGTAAAATATTGTTCAGTTGTATTGTAAACTGCATCGTAATTGAAACTGCTCCCTGTTTCCCGATAATCATAATTTCCGCTGCCTCCAACTCCGAGCAAGCCTACATAATTCCCAAGATCACCGGCACAGGAAATATTTACTGTAAGATCTGTTGGTGGATCATTCACGGTTACAGTTGAAGTCTGTCTTGCAGCACTCATGCAAGTCCCGCAACCAGAAATACGAGGTCCGTCCGTTACCCAATCTGTAGCTGAATTCATGTTAAATAAAACCCCAAAAGTGCCATTGCCACTGTAATCCTTAATGGTGTCACTACCGACTCCTTCGCTTAATGGATAATAAAGCTCCAGCCCTGTTTCATTACCAATTAAACACGAATTTCTGTTATTGGATAATTCAGCTGCTGACCTGTCGTAATTCCAAACCCGGATTTCTTTCAATTGCCCCTGGAAATAAAAACTATTTCTTGCACCATTATAACTCGCTGCCTCAGATCCATCCCCAATAATTCCTGCTCGAGGCCCTCCTACACCTATTGGTCTACCACTGTGAGGATTAACTACCCTGGTAACCTCTACTCCATCAATATATATTATTTTATCCGTGCCATCATATACACCGGCAACATGATGCCAATTACCGTCATTGACTACATCAGGTGTTGGACTATACAAATCGTCAGTTCCCCCTAGATTATCCGTAGTTGAAAATCCGACTCTGCCATTATCACCGGTTACATAAAGATTAAAATATTCACTTCGATCAAAATCGAGAATAGCCCAATTATCATTAACTCCAGCACCTGATACAGTTGTTCTGACATAGCCCTCAACAGTAAAAGTTGAAAATAAACCGACACTATCATAAACTTTGGTCAAAGCGATATAATCATCAATTCCATCAAAATCTAATGCATTAGTTGAATAAATCGTATCATAAACACCCAAATAATAATTTTGACTGCTAGTCAAAGTTGGAGTGGTAAATGGGATTCCGGTACTTACTATATTCCCTCCATTAGGGGTATCGTACCAATAGTAAAAACTATTCGAAGAACCTGTAGCGGACAATGTGGCAATTCCCGGATTACATATATTGGTATCAGTGGAACTTGTAGGATCAAGTGCGACTGCCACTTGTACAGTATCACTGTTAAAACAACCATTTGAACCCTCTATTCTGGCCCAATAGAAATTCCCTCCATTAATGTTAATGGTTTGGGTAGTTTCAGTTGTGGACCACAAATAGGAAACAAAACCACCACCTGCATCTAAAACAGTTGCGCCCTGAGAACAAAAATCAGATCCTAAATCAATGCTTGGCAATGGTAATATCGTGGCGGTTACAGATACTCTTCCTGTTTCGCAGCAACCTGTTATTTGTGGGCCTGTATTGGTCCAGGCATTTGCAACCGGACTAAAATTAATTAGTGTGCCATCGGCGGAAGCGACTAAATCGCTTAAGGTTGTGCCAGACTGGTCATCCATGGTGTAATAAACTTGTAAATTGGATTCATCCCCCTGGAGGCATTCGCTCATTTCTCTGACGATTTCAGCCTGAGTTTTGGCTTTATTCCATATACGAAACTCATCCAATTGCCCATTGTAATAATCATTAGGACCTGTTGTACCATTAAAAGTTGTAGCCTCGGAGCCCGTACCTAAAAATCCATATCGGGTTGCATTTACACCAAATGTTGCTCCTGTATTTGTAGAATTATCCAAAACCCCATCTATATATATTGAAACCAGGCCATTATCAAATACCGCAGCCACATGATGCCAATTGCCATCATCGATTCTCGTTGTTGAGCCAAAATCCAGCGTACCGGAGCTTGTTCTAATATCAAAACCAATTTGTCCGGTGCCTCCGCCATTTCCATTTACTTCCAGTCGCCAAAATTCACTTCTGTCAAAACTTGCTATAATTTGATCTGAACCATCTGAAGTGTTTAGCCAGGTCTCAACGGTCATTTCTGTTAATCCTGAACTGTTGTAAAAAAAATTATCAATGGCGATGTAATCATCGTTTCCATCAAATAAGATAGCATTGGTGATAATCGAACTGTCTTTCGCAGCCAGATAAAAATCCGTAGAAGTCGATATTTGCGGACTAGTCACATTTGCTCCAATAGCAATCAGATTACCGCCTGTAGATTGATCATACCAGTTATAATTCCCTGAAGAGCCGGAAGCGCTAAGATTAACTGTTCCGGGCCCACAATTTGTATCCGCCGAGGCTGTCAGTCCAGTTCCATCCACCGAATCAATTCTAGCAATAGCCGGTATTCTAGAACTCTCGCAGCAACCAAAAATCCCCAACCCTCCATTTATCCAATCATTTGCGGGATTCATATTTTTTAATGTTCCATTATTTCCATTTCCGGTTCTATCCGTTACAACTGATGCCCCGGTTCCATTATCCATTCGATAATAAACTTCAAGGCCAGTTTCTCCGACAGCACATTTATCTTTGAATTCTGAAACTTCACTTGCTGATCGCGCCACACTCCAAATTCTGAATTCGTCCATATCACCATTAAAATAGACAGCCGGACCTGTAGTTCCGTCAAATGTATTTGCTTCCGATCCGACTCCAACAAAACCAAATCGAGTTGTACCATTTCCATAGGTCGCACCGTTGGTTGTGCTGGCATCAACCACTCCATCGACATATAAAGTAATTGTTCCATTGTCAAAAGTGGCTGCTACATGATGCCAGTTTCCATCGTCAATTCTGGTATTTCCTCCAAAATCAATCAATCCTGCATTGGTGTTTATTCCCAAACCAATTTGTCCTGTTCCAGCAGAAGCGCCGTTTATCTCGAAACGCCAGTATTCTGAGCGATCATAGCTTGCTATAATTTGACTTGCCCCGGAACTGGTTCTTATCCAGGCTTCCACGGTCAATTCGGTTATTCCAGAACTAGAATAACTGTAATTTTGAATGGATACATAGTCATTTGTACCATCCAGGTCTAAGGCATCATCAGTAATTGTATCAAAAGCGGTAGCATAAAAAGTATCAGTGGTAAAACTTCCCGGAGTAGTATAAGTTGCACCGGTATCAACGATAGGTCCTCCCGTAGCATCAGCATACCAGGCGTAATTTCCAGTTGAAGATCCCACTGTCAAATTCAATGTTCCATAACAAATAGCGGAATCATTTGTAGTAACCGGATCCGGGCACTGAGCATTAACAACTATAAAAATTAAACACAATGCACAAGTAAGAATTAAGCTTTTTAACAATTGTGACATAATGGATGAAAACCGGAAAAATTTAAAAATGTTTTAGTATTTACAATAGATACAGGACAGCAATCATAAGTAACTCCACTTAAAATAATGAAAACTTAGGGCAAATATAAAATAGTTTTACTAAACCATTAAACTCCTATATCATGTAATTTTATTATATATCATGTAATTTTATTAATGGATAATCACATTTTTTTGCGATGAATATGAATGTGCAACTTTGCATATAATTGCCTTCATCTGCTGTAAACTAAATTTTTGAATAAAAATTAAAGGGTTTTGATCTAATTGAATTTTAAAAAAGCAATCAATATGGATGTAAGTATTATGTCTTTATTTCTGTTTTGTTGATTTTAATGGGATTTTTAATGAACTTCTTACAACCTTTCACGAGCTTTGTCGTAAGATTGTATACAAAAAGCTAATAACCATTAATCACTTGAAACACCATATAATCCTTTTGTTTTTGATAACGATATGTTTTTCGAATTCAAATGCCGTTATCTTCAGATCAGTAAGCTCCGGAGATTGGCTAAATGTAAATACCTGGAGTCAGGACGGTGTTACTCCGGCATCGCGAACACCTCAGGGTGGTGATACCATATTTATTGAAAGTGGTTTTAATGTTACTGTATCTTCAAATTTAGACTTTACCGCACAATTGCCGTTATATGTAGAAGTATATAGCATGCTCGAATTTATGGGTGGTGGCTCTAAATTGAGAACTTCGGCAGGGTCAGGTGTTAAAGTTGTCACCGGTGGTTCGATAATTCCTTCCGGACCTGGTGGTGGTAGCAGTAAGACAATTGAAATAGGTGGAACAACCGTTTGGAAAGC
Organism: Cytophagales bacterium; assembly: GCA_040218795.1. Lineage (GTDB taxonomy): Bacteria > Bacteroidota > Bacteroidia > Cytophagales > CCMP332 > CCMP332. The sequence continues at coordinate 116,719 of JAVJQT010000008.1, forward strand.
CAGCGATGGGCCGATTTTAATTCCTACTGATTATGGCACAACACCTACAGCACCTTTACCTGTAAGCTGGGTAAAAGTGGAGGTTCAAAAATCTGAAGGGATTAACATCATTCAATGGATAACTGCAGATGAAGAATTTACTGCATACTTCGAAATAGAAAGAAGTAATGATCTTAGCTTCTGGACTTCAATTGCTCAGATCGATCCAAATGAAAGTGGCAATTATAACTATTTGGATAATTCATTCAAGAACGGGTTTAACTATTACCGTGTTAAGCATATAGAAATCAATGGAACAGAAAACATTTCTACAATTGTAAATGTATTCAATGAAAAAAATCAAAAAACAAGTATTAGTTTATATCCAAATCCCTGTGTTTCGAATGTAAATATTTCGGGCTTAGAAGATGCCGAAGTTGAAGTTCGAATTATATCAATGAAAGGCGAATCGATTTCACCAAATAGTTTTCAGGGCATCGATGGCTTAACTTTAGATGTAAGAGACTTACAAAATGGACATTATGTTTTGATGATAACAGGAACCGGTGTTCAGGAATCCATACCATTTATCAAAAATTAAATCCGCTTTGCATTAAATCTAATTGAGCACTTAATTAATTGCTCTGTTCTGACTATTTTCGCAGCCAATTTTAACAAAAAACAAATTTTCCTGTTTAGAGGCTATGCGAAAGCTTAATTCATTTCTATTTTTTTCACTTTTCACATTGCAATTTCTTTTCGCCCAGGAAAAATTCACTTTGAGTGGAAATATTAAAGATGCAGCAAATGGTGAAGACCTTATCGGTGCTGCCGTTACTGTAAATGGAACATCAACCGGAGCAGTTACCAATTTTTACGGTTTTTATTCTTTAACGCTTAGGGAGGGAAGTTACACTATCAAGATATCTTATTTGGGATATGAAACAGTTAGTCGCCAGTTGGAACTCAATTCTGATCTTAAGCTCGATGTAGAAATGCAACAGGAAGAGGAACAACTTGAAGAGGTCGTTGTAACTGCTGAGCGCGAAGATGCCAACGTTACGAGTACAGAAATGAGTGTGAATAAACTTGATATTCGCACCATAGAAAAAATGCCTGCACTTTTAGGAGAAGTCGATGTCATTAGAAGCATACAGTTGCTTCCGGGCGTTTCAACAGTTGGGGAAGGTGCCAGTGGATTCAATGTAAGAGGAGGTAGTGTTGATCAAAATCTTATTCTGCTCGATGAAGCCCCTGTTTATAATTCTTCACATTTGTTTGGTTTCTTTTCGGTTTTTAACCCCGACGCAGTAAAGGATGTAAAATTGATTAAAGGGGGAATACCTGCTCAATACGGAGGGCGGCTTTCTTCGGTATTGGATATAAGAAACAAAGAGGGAAATCTCAAACAGTTCGGAGCGACCGGAGGTGTCGGACTGATTTTTAGCCGTTTAACAGTGGAGGCCCCCATCGTAAAAGATAAGGCTTCTTTTATTATTGCCGGTAGAAGGTCCTACGCCGATGTACTTGCAAAACCCTTTCTGAACGAAGACATTTCTGACAGCCAGTTCTATTTCTATGATCTCTCTGCAAAAGTCAATTACAAAATCAATGATAAAAACCGTGTATTTCTTTCGGGCTATTTTGGAAGAGATGTATTTAGTGCCGGTGAAGATTTTCGATTCAACTGGGGAAATGCAACCGGAACTTTAAGATGGAATCACATTTTTGACGATAAACTTTTCTTTAACCTTTCGCTTATCTATTCGGACTACGATTACGAACTCGGCTTCGGAAGTGGGCCAGATCAATTTAACTGGAACAGCCGATTATTCAATTACAGCATTAAGCCGGAATTCGACTGGTTTCTGAATAATAACAATCACATTACTTTCGGGGCACAAAGTATTTTATACGATTTTGAACCGGCTAATGCCGGCGGTATAAGTGAAGGAATCAACACAGATATCAGTCTTGACAATAAGTACGGTTTGGAAACAGCTTTATTTATTGCCAATGAACAAAAAGTAGGCTCAAGAATAGCTTTAAACTACGGATTAAGGTATTCATTGTTTGATTATATGGGCCCGGGTACGGCCTATGATTTTGGATACATCGAGCCAAATGCCGGCAGTAAACCTGTAACAGGATCAGAGGAATATGGCCGATGGGAAACCATTCAGATCTATGACAATTTTGAACCCAGATTCTCAGTTCGATACGAATTAAATGCTTCAAGTTCTGTAAAAGCCAGTTATAACCGTATGGCGCAATATGTACAATTAGTATCCAATACCACTGCCTCTATTCCTTTAGATGTGTGGAATCCAAGTACCAATAATATTGAACCGGCAATTGCCGACCAATGGGCCCTTGGCTATTTTAAAAACTTTAAAGAAAATGCCTACGAAAGCTCAGTTGAGATATATTACAAGGAGAGTCAAAATTTATTGGAATTTATTGATAATGCCGACTTATTGATCAACCAGTTTCTCGAGGCTGACTTACTTCCAGCCAGAGGAAGAGCCTACGGTGCGGAATTCTTTTTAAAGAAAAAATTAGGACGGATCAATGGTTGGCTGAGCTATACCTTGGCACGATCTGAAAGAAGGACTCAAGGGGTTAATAATTTTGAATGGTATCCATCGAGATTTGATCAAACACATAACATAAGCCTCGTTGGTTTTTACGATTTCTCCAAACGCGTATCGGCTTCAGCTAACTTTACATATATTACCGGAACGCCTGCCACCTTTGCAACCAATGGTTATTACGTTCAGGGCTTCTATGTGCCCCATAATCCCCAGGGCAAAAGAAATAATTACAGAAACCCGGCCTATCACCGTCTGGATTTGTCATTGACTATAAATGGAAAAGAAGTAAAGAAAAATGGCAAAGAGAGAAAAAACCGGGACTATCTGGTTATTTCAATTTACAATGTTTATAACAGAGCCAATGCATTTAGTATTTTTCAGGAGCAATTTGATTTTGAAAGACGAAAACTTCAAACCCAACCCGGCCAATTGCTGCCCGGCGAAACTTTTACGCCACAAGGGACTAAGTACTCCGTAATTGCCAGAATAATACCTTCCATTTCTTACAATTTTGAATTTTAAAAGAATGAAGCATTTATTTTACATACTTATTGCAATTGCTTTATTATCAACAGCTTGTGAAGATCCATATGATATTGATATTGAAAAAGGCGAAAGTCAATTGGTTGTCGATGCATTTATAAATAATGATGCTGCCATTAAAGAAATTATACTTACAGAAACGGTGGACTTCTTTGATGCCAATCAACCTCCTGCAGTTAGAAATGCAGAAGTGGCTATATTTAATTTGAATTCCGGGCTCGTATATAATTTTACTGAAAATCAGACAAAACCAGGCCATTACCAGTGGTCGGATAGTACGCTTCCTATTCTAAACAGAATTGGCGATGTAGGTGATACGCTTAATTTAGCAATAGTTAATGGAACAGACACCTTTATATCAGCCTCTGTTTTAAAACGCACTACAGCGATAGATTCTGTGATTTTTGTTTTCGAAGAAGGTAATTCATTTACTGACGAAGGCTATTATGCGGAATTGAAAGCGAGCGACCTTCCCGGAACGGGAGATATTTACTGGATCAGATCCTGGGTAAATGGAATTTACCTGAGCAAGGCCGTAGAGATCAATGTAGCTTATGATGCTTCTTTTACGCCCGGTGCCTCTTCCGATGGAATCCCTTTTATATTACCAATTAGAACAGGGATTAACCCAATTAACGATGATGAGGATGAGGAAAGAAGCGATCCTGATCAATACGTGCCCGAAACACCATATGAAATAGGCGACTCAATTTATGTGGAAATCTGGTCCATTAACGAATCCACTATTTTCTTTTTACAACAAATCCAGGCAGAAGTAAACAATGGTGGATTATTTGCAACACCACCAACCAATGTTCGAACAAATATTTTTAATATCAATCCAAACTCAGAAAAAGCAGCCGTGGGGCATTTTTGTGTTTCCGAGGTAAGCTCCGGAGGAGCCAAATTAAACCCTTAATTTTCATGGCTTATACGATAAATAACACCTGCTTTATCATCAGAAACGAGCAAAGCACCATCGGGCATAACCAATACATCTACCGGCCTTCCCCATGCTGTTCCATCTTCCTGCAACCAACCACTGGCAAAGTCACTATAGCCAAGTGATCTATCTCCGTCCAGGCTAACCATAGTAATTCTATATCCAATCGGCGTCGATCTGTTCCACGAACCGTGCTCTGCAATTAGAATTTGGTTTTTATAAGCTTCGGGAAACATAGTACCGGTGTAAAATTTAAGACCTAAGGGGGCAACATGCGGGCCCAGATTCTGAACTGGTTTAACAAAATCCGAACAGGTAAATTTATGTCCGAATTCCGGGTCAGAAATATTACCTCCATGACAATAGGGATACCCAAAATGCAAACCTTTGCGTGCTGCGTGATTCAGTTCGCAGGGAGGCTCATCATCACCAAGCCAGTCGCGGCCATTATCGGTAAACCACAGTTCTTTGGTTTCTGGATGCCAGGTAAAGCCTACCGTATTTCTTATGCCTTCTGCGTAAACTTCGGGTTTTGGATTATTGACATCGATCCTTGTTATTGAGGCATAAATAGGATTTTCACTTTCACAAATATTGCATGGCGCACCCACGGGAATATACAATAAACCATCCGGGCCAAATGCAATGTATTTCCAGCCATGGTGCCCCTCCGTAGGATAATCAGCAAAAACCAATTCCGGCTTTCCGGGATTGGACAAATTGTTTTCAATGTCTTTAAACCTCCAGATTTTGCTTATTTCAGCGAAATACAAATCTCCATCTTTAAATGCTACACCATTGGGAGAGTTCAGTCCGCTTTTTAAAACATATACTTTCTCGGCATAATTATCCCCGTCCTCATCACGAACAGCGTAAACTGCCGAACTTTGACGGTTCCCGACAAAAACGGTTCCTTTAGGACCCAAAGCCAAACTCCTGGCATTATCCACTTTTGCGTAAATGTCTATTTTAAACCCCGGCGGAAGCGATATGTCCTCCAATGGCAAATCAGGTTTGTTTATTTCGGTAATAATCGAGGCATCATTATCTTTGGCCGAGTCATTACTAGAACAAGCACTTGCATTCGAAATGATAAATGAGAAACACAGAATAATTATTAAATTTTTCATTTTAATCAGCTTCAGTAAATAAATTCAAAAAATAAGTTCAAAAATTAGATCGCATCAAAATCTCAGTCTAATGTTCAAACAAAAAATAAGCCTATTCGTCTCAATCCTTTTCATAGTCAATTTGTCCTATGCAGATGAAGGATTATGGATACCTAAATTAATAAAAGATCAGGAAGGTAAAATGAAATCAATGGGAATGGCCATTAGTGCGGAAGAGATTTACTCGGAAAATTCAGCCAGTCTGAAAGATGCTGTTTTGCATTTTGGTGGCGGTTGCACCGCAGAAATAATATCGGATCAGGGTCTTATTCTCACCAATCATCACTGTGGATATAGTAGAATACAAAGCCACAGTTCTTTGGAAAATAATTATTTAAAAAATGGATTCTGGGCCGAAAACATGGATGCCGAATTGCCCAATCCCGGTCTTACGGTGACTAGGATCGTAAGTATGAAAAATGTAACCTCGGAAGTTTTAGCAGGGCTCGATAAAAAAATGAGCGATGAACAGTATGCGGAGAAAATAGAAACGAATATCGAAGCAATTGGAAAAAATGCAACTGAAGGCACACATTATGACTTTCAGATCAGGCCTTTTTATGAAGGCAATCAATTCTATTTAATAATTAAAGAAGTTTTTAAAGACGTGCGTCTTGTTGGAGCTCCTCCTTCCTCTATTGGGAAATACGGTTTTGACTCCGATAATTGGGTCTGGCCAAGGCATACGGGTGATTTTTCCATTTTTAGAGTCTATGCCAATAAAGACAATAAACCCGCAGATTATTCCAAAGACAATGTGCCATATAAACCTATTCGCTCACTTGTAATTTCAACACAGGGCATAAAACCAGGGGATTTTACAATGGTTTATGGTTTCCCGGGAACCACTTATAGTTATCTCTATTCCAAAAAACTCGATTTAATTATCAACAAAGCTTTGCCACTGGCCATAGAAATGCGCGAAAACAACCTTTCAATAATCGATAAAGCCATGCGCAATTCGGAGGAAATCGCCATACAATATGCGGCTAAGCAAAGTAGAATTAGTAATGCCTGGAAAAAATGGATCGGTCAAACCAAAGGCTTGAATAGGTTTAATGCAATTGAAAAGAAAATAGAACTCGAGAACAGATTTTCGAACGCAGTTCAAAAAGATAAAAAGCTAAAAAAATTGTATTCGGAAATTTATAGTGATTTAGATCGGGAACTGGAATCCTATGAAAAATACTATCTCGCCTATACTCTTTGGAAAGAATTGGTCTATTACGGGCCGGAATTGATTCGTTTTGTCAATGGATTGGAAAGAAATGTAAATAGTGAAGATTCGCTGGATATAAAAAAGGCCAGTCTCAATAAAAGAATTGAAAATTTTTACAAGAACTACAATCCGGATATTGATCAGGCCCTTCTCGAAAAATCTTCAGAATTGTTTTTTACCAAAGTCGAGCCGTCGCTTTTAAATCAGGACTTAAAAACGATTTTGGAAAAGCATCAATATAATTATTCAGCAATGGCAAAGAATATTTTTAATGCCTCAATTTTTACCGACGAAAAAAGGATAAAAGAATGGGCCGATAAGTATGAAGGTGGGCGGGAAATGCTATCCAAAGATTTGGCATATTTGCTGGTTAAGGCCATTTACGACTTTTATCTTGAAAACATTGAAGAAGAATTTCGGGCTGCCGGAAATAGAATTGATGAAATTGAAAAGCTGTACATGGAAGCTCAAATGAAAGTTCTTCCAGAAGAGAAAAACTATTATCCCAATGCAAATAGTACACTAAGGGTGTCTTATGGTCAGGTTAATGGATATGAACCTATGGATGCGGTCGTTTATCAATTTCAAACAACCGCAGATGGCATAATGGAAAAATACATTCCGGAGAGCTATGAATATGATTTGCCTGAGAAGTTGAGAACACTAATCCAAAATCAAGATTTTGGTAACTATGCAGATAAAGGGAATTTGCCGGTGTGCTTTATTGCCAGCAATCACACTTCAGGTGGTAATTCGGGTAGTCCTGTTTTTAATGCAAATGGAGAACTAATCGGTATCAATTTTGATCGCACCTGGGAAAGCACCATGAGCGATATGATGTTCAATCCGGAAATCTGTCGCAACATCAGCGTTGATATGCGCTATATACTTTTTATCATCGATAAATTTGCCGGTGCGCAGCGATTAATAGACGAGATGAGAATAAATTAAGTTGAGATTCCGGTGACAAGCACTGGAATGACGAATCTAAGGAGACATCATTCCAAGACTTGTTCTTGGCATCTCCATATTGTTCATTGACTCCAATTCTGTATCTCAATAATATTCCCCTCAGGATCTTTAGTATAAACTGCTTTCAACATCCCTTTGCCTTTTACTTCCGCTTCCACGATCTTGCCATACATAGTTCCGCCATGATCTAAAAGTTTTTGTAAAACAGAATCCACGTTTTCAACATGGAAAGCAATATGACTAAAGCCTAAATCATTAATTTGAATTTGGTGATCCTCTCCTTTTTTATTGTATTCAAATATTTCCAGTGTAGGTCCATTTTCAAAACCGGGAAGTTGTAGATGAACACCCTGTAAATGCACATCTTCCAGGGCACACATCTTATCAATCCACTGCTCCTTTATATCCCGCTCGGGATAAGTTGGCTTGCAGTCAAATACCTCGATATAAAACTTGGCCAATTTCCTCCAGTCCCTCGCAATAAGATTTGTATGACTAAAAGTGATTGAATTTTCCATTTTACAATTTTGAATCTTGAATCTTGAATTTTTTAAGAAACTCCCAAAGCACGACGCCTGCACAAACGGAGATATTCAAGGAATGCTTGGTTCCAAACTGAGGTATCTCCAAACTTAAATCCAGTTCAGGTAAAATTTCATCACTAAGGCCAAAAGCTTCATTGCCAAATATCAGTGCAAATTTCTTTTTATTGTCGATTGTAAATGAATTTAAATCCACGCTTTCATTGGTTTGTTCTATTCCAATAATTTTGAAATTATCCTTTTTCAAAGCTTTAATCGCTTCTAAGATACTTTCATGGTATTCCCAGTCTACCGATTTATCCGCACCCAAAGCTGTTTTATTTATGTCCCTGTGCGGTGGCTTTGCAGTTATTCCACAAAGTAGAATTTTATCCACCCTGAATGCATCTGATGTTCTGAAAACAGAGCCCACATTGTTCATACTTCGGATATTATCCAGCACAACAATTACAGGAATCTTTTCTGAATTTTTAAATTCATCAATACTAATTCGATTGAGTTCGGGCATTTCTAACTTTCGCATATCTTGAGATTGAATATCCACGCAAATTTGAACATATTTGCAGAGACCTGCCAAGCACATGCCTAAGACTAAGGACAAAAAAGAAACTCCGTTAATGAAACAGTACTATGCCATCAAGGCAAAGCACCCAGGTGCAATACTGTTGTTTAGGGTCGGAGACTTCTACGAAACTTTTGCTGAGGATGCCGAGATTGCCAGTAAAATACTGGGCATTGTACTTACTAAAAGAGCCAACGGCTCTGCATCTGAAGTTGAATTGGCAGGGTTTCCGCATCATTCCCTCGAATCCTACCTTCCAAAACTTGTCCGTGCAGGCCAAAGGGTCGCCATCTGCGATCAACTGGAAGATCCCAGTACAGCTAAAGGAATAGTCAAACGCGGTGTTACTGAATTAGTAACACCCGGTGTTTCTTTTAATGATAATGTCCTCGATCAAAATAAAAACAACTATCTCGCTTCAATTTATAATGATGCTGATTTAAACGGAATTGCATTTTTAGATATTTCTACCGGTCAGTTCATGCTGGCACAGGGAAGTAGTGATTACATTGAAAAATTGCTACAGGGTTTTCAGCCAAGAGAGGTATTGTACCGGAAAAGTGATAAAAAAGTCTGGCAAAATAAACTCGATGAAAAATATCATGTGTATTACATGGATGACTGGATTTACACTTTTGATTTTGCCAATGAAACGCTAATCAACCACTTTCAAACACAAAACCTTAAAGGCTTCGGAATTGAAAATCAGAAACAGGGAATAACAGCGGCCGGAGCCATCCTTCAGTATCTGGATGAAACTGAACATCGCAATATTGATCATATCAATTCCATTTCGAGAATAGAAGAAGAGCATTATGTTTGGCTCGATAAATTCACTATCAGAAACCTGGAGCTGATTTATGCACAAAGAGAAGATGGTATCCCCTTGGTTGAAATTTTGGATAAAACGCAAACGCCTATGGGTTCGCGCTTACTTCGAAACTGGATGGTGCTTCCTCTGAAAGATGATGTCAAAATCAATCAGCGGCTTTCCATTGTAAAAATTTTTGTCGAGGAATCGGGTTTGAGGGAAAACATTGTTCGTCATTTAAAGGCAATTGGTGATCTGGAAAGAATTATTGCCAAAGTAGCGGCAAGAAGAATTAATCCGCGGGAGATATTGCAACTTAAAAAAGCACTTCAAAGCAGCCTGCCTGTAATTGATTATTTAATCGATTCCGAAGAACCGCTTCTTATTCAATTGGCCGATTCTTTCAATAAATGTGAAACATTACTTGAAAAAATAGAAAATGAACTTTTGGATGATGTGCCAATCGTTTTCAATCAGGGAAATTTGTTTAGAGATGGTATTGATGAGGAGATTGATGAGTTGCGCAAAATAGCGAGAAGTGGAAAGGACTATTTGGTCGAAATACAACAGAGGGAATCGGAGCGTACCGGTATTCCAAAACTCAAAATCGCTTATAATAAAGTCTTTGGTTATTATCTTGAAGTAAGCAATGCGCAAAAAGATAAAGTGCCTGATGAGTGGATTAGAAAACAAACACTCGTTAATGCAGAGCGCTACATCACCGAAGAATTAAAATCCTATGAAGAAAAAATTCTTAATGCTGATGATCGCCTGAAAGTCATTGAACACAATTTATATGTAAAACTCGTCGAGATAGCCGGAGAATACGTTCAACAGATTCAAAAAAATGCAAAATTGCTTGCCCAGCTTGATTGTCTGATTTCCTTTGCCCATGCAGCTGAGGAAAACAATTATGCTCAGCCTGAAATTAATAGCGGAAAGGCCTTGAATATAAAAAATGGTCGGCATCCCGTCATAGAAAAACAAATGCCTCCCGGTGAAAGCTATATTCCCAATGATATTTTTTTGGATGATGAATTGCAGCAGATAATAATTATCACCGGACCAAATATGTCTGGTAAATCTGCACTGTTAAGGCAAACAGCATTGATTGTATTGATGGGTCAGATGGGAAGTTTTGTTCCAGCTTCAAAAGCAGAAATTGGTCTGGTCGATAAGGTATTTACAAGGGTAGGCGCTTCGGATAATTTATCCAAAGGCGAATCTACTTTTATGGTAGAAATGACTGAAACCGCCAGCATTCTAAATAATTTATCAGACCGCAGTCTGGTTCTTATGGATGAAATTGGCAGAGGTACCAGTACTTATGATGGAATCTCAATCGCCTGGTCTATTGTAGAATTTCTCCACAATAAAAGTGATAAAAAAGCCAAAACACTTTTTGCCAGCCATTATCATGAACTTAATGAATTGGCCAATGATCTGGAGCGGGTTAAAAATTATAATGTGTCAGTAAAAGAAGTTGCTGACAAAGTTATTTTTATGCGAAAGCTGAAGCCCGGCGGCAGTGAACATAGCTTTGGAATTCACGTAGCACAAATGGCCGGAATGCCAAATGAAGTGGTTTTAAGAGCGCATGAAATAATGATTGGTCTGGAACAGGAAAAAGTTAGCGCTCATAACAAAGAGAAACTTAAGGAAATTCCGAAAAGTGCTGAATTCCAAATGAGCATGTTTGAAGCCAATGATCCAAATTATGTCAAAGTCAAGGAAATTCTTGAACAGCTTGATATAAACCGTATTTCACCTGTTGAAGCTTTGCTTAAACTAAATGAGATAAAAACCGTCATGCAGGCATCGCTTAAAAAGAAAAAGTAAAAGTGTCTTTTGAATTAGTTCATTTCGAAATTACCTGATATCCTTTAATCCGCTCAGATTTAAACAGGACTAATAATTCGATACCTAATCTAGAGGTCAATTCTTCTGAACAAATCCAACCATTCCAAGGCTTTATTTTCGTCCATAAAAAGCCTGCTCTGAAATAAAGCGCCCGGGCTGGGTGAAAAATAAAAGCTAACCAGGCCTTTTTCAACGGGCCGATGTGCCAAATAGGCAAGGACTTTTGTGATTTGTAATTTGCTATTGTCCTGAGTAAAATCCCAGGCTTTTGGGTCTGAGCTTTGAACTTCTCTAGCATCTACCAAAACACGCTGTGCTTGTGATTTATACAATTCCATTCTTGCGCTCAGAATTTCCGAACTCTCTTCTTTTCCTAAGTGGATCTTAGGTTTAATTTGGATAACTACTACGCCATCCTGCCTCGACCACAGCCTTGCGGCAGTAGTGTCTATAGCATTAATATTATCGAGCACAGTCTTGTTCATAATTCGCAGTACTTATACAAAAGTATTATTTATTTGAAAACTTGACTTTATATAAAACGTTTTCTTTAATTAAATATATTACAATTTGAATATACAACAATTAAGAAATTATTGCCTTTATCACCCATAATTTCAATCCCCTTTGAATATTGCATCAAAAAGATCAAAATTTTCACCGGGCATCTTGTGAATCCAAATTGGCGATTCAATTTCTTTCATCAATACTTTTTCAGTGACACTACCCAGTAAAAATGAAGAGCTCGCTGTTTTGCCTTTTGAACCTATAAAAATAATCGGCTCATTCATTTCAGTTCCTTTTAATTTTATATAGTAGGATACATCGTTTTTTTCATTTTCGGCGATGTCAAAATCAACATTCTCATAACTTGGATGCAATTCCACTGCTTTTTTCCATTTTTTGTTGAGGTTGATCTTTTCCGATTCTACAAAATCCTTGTGCAATCTGCCGGTTTTAAAATACCCTGAAGGACTGGCGAGAATATTTAATGCTTTTAAATCTTTAATCCCAAACGTTTTTGCAAATGACAGACCCACAGTCATAGTTGCTTCTGAATGTTCAGAAAAATCAAAGGCGCACAAAATCGATTGTGGTATATTCTGATAACCTTCAGGCACAAATAATATATCACACAATGCGGATCTTGCAATATGATGCCCTGCAATTCCAAGGCCGTTTTTTTTCTTTTTATTTCCTACAATCACCAAATCCACCGCTTCAGATTTGCTTTTTGTGTTGATTACCTCCAAAGGACTGCCTCCTCTGACAATTATTTCAATATTGTCGGAATTTTTAAAAACAGAATTAATGTCCTTTTTAATACCCTTTCTTATTTCCTCCTTGAATTCATTCCAGGCATCATTATCTGTATATTGTCTTGCTTTTTCCTCAATTTCACTATCGATTACATGCAGGGCCTTAATATTTTGAATTATCCCACTTTCCTTTAATTGATTGGCAAAGATCAATACATTTTCATCTACCGTGCTTCGGTCGAGGCAACAAAGAACATTTTTAAATGATGTCTCGGACATATTCTTAATTTTTTAATAAAAATACGGATAGATTGTGATACAAATCAATTCTAATTTTGAAATTAGTCATATGGAAATATCACTAAAAATATCATTTTTAAGGGAAAATGAAGGAAAGCTATAATATATCGAAAATATTAGTGCCGGTGGATTTTAGTGAACGCTCTGCAAACGCAGTAGTTCAAAGTACAACTATTGCAAAGTCGAATGGGGCCAAACTATTATTGTATCATGCCTATTCAAGACCCGCAGACATTGCTGATTTAAGTAATTATGAACAGGAGCATCGTTTAAATCTAAAGACTGAAAAAGTCAAAGAACATTTTGATGTTTTTGTCAGTAATATTTCTGAATTGAAGAATTGCGATTTCGAAATCATTTACGAGCTCGGAATTTCACTTCAAAACATCGAAAAGGCATTTAAAAATTTAGAAATTGATCTGATGGTACTTGCCACACATGGTGCAAAAGGCGTTGAATTAATGTGGGGAAGTAAAACCACCAATCTGATCAATAGACTTAAGGGACCAATTTTAGTAATTCCCGATGGATCAAAAATTGTAAAACCCAAATGTTTTTGCCTCGCCTATGATTTTCACAAACAAGGGCAAAATGTTTATTCATTGAGCACGCTAAAACAAATGGCGATGGCATTTAATACTCATATCAGAATTATTGATGTCAGAGCCCATAATTATCCTAAGGGAGAAGAGCGAATTAAAGAAGAAAATAAAATTTCCAATTATCTCGGAAATGATGTACTGCATGACTTCGAAACAGTAATTGGAAAAGACGTTGAACATGAGCTGATTAAGTATGTCCATGAATACGAAATTGACATGCTGGCGGTAATGCCGGGAGAGCATAGCTTCTTTGAAAAACTTTTTCATCAGAGCATATCTGAGCTCATGGCAGCAGAGATTGATATACCATTGTTGACCTTGGTAGATAAATAATAACAAATTCTTGTTCAGGCCTAAATTTTAATTGTAATTTAAATCCGCGAATCAGGTTTAAACCCTTTTTCAATGAGCGATAAAATCAATGTAATAGCCCGAAAGATTTATGAAGAAGGGCTTGAAAAAGCACAGCAGGAAAGCGAGAACATTTTAAATTCCGCCAACTCAGAAGCCGATCAGATCATTAAATCCGCCAAAGCGCAAGCTGAGCAAATTATTAAAGAAGCTGAAAACAAAGCTCAAAAGGAAAAAAAGATCATTTCCTCTGAGTTGAAATTGGCTTCAGAACAGGTAATTGAAAGCTTAAGGCAAAGGATAAAAGATCAGGTTTCACTAAAACTGCTTGATGACAATTTAAAATCAATTTTTAAAGACCCGGACTTTATTAAAAGTTTAATAATTGAAATAGCAGGTAGCTGGTCTTCGAATAATGGTTTTGATGTCAAAGTAGCAGATTCTATAAAAAGCAAAGTAGAACAAGCCCTTAAACCGAGTTTGAAGGATGTATTAAAAAATATGGAAATCAGATCGGCAAAAGGCCTCGAAACCGGCTTTATAATTGAAGATAAAAAAGACCATTACGAAATTACCTTTACTGAAGAGCAGTTTCGTGAATTTTTAAAACCTTTTATTAAAGAAAAAACGCAAAAACTTATTTTTGAATAATCCTTGAGCAGGCTCTACTACCTGATAGCGACATTACCTGAGTTTGATCCTCTTGATACCAAAACCCCTTTGGATGTTGAAGGAATTGTGCGAATCATCATGGACAATGTAGATGAAGAAGGTCAAATGCAAATAAAGATGATTCTTGTCAAAAATGACATAAGGAATATCGTCAACTTCTATTCCAATAAAAATGGCACCTTGACAGGCAATAAAATGCCATATCAACCTGCGCTTATGAATCCACAGGAATTAGAAGAATGGACAATTTACAAAGACCTATGGCCAGAGTTTTTAAAGATTTTAATGGAAGACTTTCAAACAGAAATAACTGGCATGAGTGAAAAAGAACTCACGCGGTTTTTTTGGGGTGCCTATTACAATGCCCTTGAAAATATGAATCCCTTTTTAAAGGAAGTCATGCAGAATTACGTAATCATGCACGATATACTTGGCCTGATACGCAGCAAAAATCTTGGATTAGGACTCTGGGATCACTGGATTGGATATGAATCTCAATTAGAAGATTTAAAATCGGGGCGGCTAACATTATCGGGAATGTCGCATGAACACGAAAATTTTAATAATCTTAAAACCAAGACCTTAGATGCAGAACCCTGGGAGGCCGAATCCTGGTGCGATGATCTGCTAATAAGAAAGAGTCAGGAATTATTGGGGCATAATCCCTTTGATATGGAGCATTTACTCTTTTATACTTTCAAACTTTTAGTAGGGGCTAAATGGAGAGAAATGACATCGGATAATGGTAATAAACGTTTTGATTTTTTGAAAGATCAACTAATAAGTGAAATTGAAATACCTTCGGTGATATAGATATGACTAAAGGAAAGATTATAAATATTGTAGCCAACCTCATTTCAATAGAAGTGGAAGGAAAAGTAGGGCAAAATGAAATTTGTTATGTGATTGCCAGAGACACAAAATTGCGATCCGAAGTAATTAAAGTGACTGGTAATACGGCATTTGCCCAGGTTTTTGAGTCGACCCGTGGTGTAAAAATTGGCGATGCGGTTGAGTTTAGCGGACATCTGCTCGAAATTGAATTAGGACCCGGTTTGCTCTCTCAAAACTTTGACGGACTTCAAAACAATCTTGACAAACTCGATTCGACTTTTTTAGAGAGGGGGGTAATTTCCGATGCATTGGATCGAAGTAAAAAATACGAGATAACACCACTTGTCAGCACAGGCGATACGGTTTTAGCCGCCGATTGGTTGGCAGAAACCATTGAAAACAATTTATCGCATAAAATAATGGTCCCCTTTGCCTATGAAGGCCATTTCAAGGTTAAAAAAATTGCAAAAAAAGGAAATTATTCCATCGAAGATGAAATTGCAGTATTGGTTGATACGAAAGGCAAAGAGCATTCTGTAAGTATGATCCAAAGATGGCCGGTTAAAATTCCAATCAAAACTTATGATCATAAACCGCGCCCATTTAAAATATTGCAGACCGGAATGCGCGTAATTGATACCATGAACCCCATTACAGAAGGGGGAACAGGGTTTATTCCGGGACCTTTTGGTACAGGAAAAACAGTGCTTCAACATGCCATTGCAAAAAATGGAGATGCAGATATCATTATTGTTACCGCCTGTGGTGAAAGGGCCAATGAAGTGGTTGAGATATTTACTGAGTTTCCACATCTGATTGACCCGAGAACAGGACGCACATTACAAGAAAGAACCTGTATTGTATGTAATACATCGAGTATGCCGGTATCTTCGAGAGAGGCATCGGTTTATGTAGGAATGACGATTGCAGAATACTATCGTTGCATGGGATTAAAAGTCCTGTTATTGGCGGATTCAACTTCCCGATGGGCACAGGCTTTGAGAGAAATGTCGAACAGGCTGGAAGAACTTCCAGGTCCTGATGCCTTCCCTGTCGATCTGCCGGCCATCATTGCAAATTTTTATGCGCGTGCGGGATTTGTATATCTCAACAATGGAAAAACGGGTTCAGTAACATTTATCGGAACTGTTTCCCCTGCAGGGGGTAATCTCAAAGAACCGGTTACGGAATCCACAAGTAAAGTTGCAAGATGTTTTTATGCCTTAAATCAGGCCAGAGCGGATTCAAAAAGATACCCGGCTATCGAAACTGTCGATTCTTACTCCAAATACATCGATTATGATGAATTTAAGGATTATGCCAATGAAAATATTCAGAAAGGCTGGACTGGCCTGGTGAATCAGGCAAAAGATTATTTAATACGGGGAGCAGAAGCCAGAGATCAAATTGCCATTTTAGGTGATGATGCTGTACCTATTGAGTATCACAGACAATTCTGGAAAAGTGAACTTTTGGATTTTGTGTTTCTACAACAGGATTCATTTGACAAAGTAGATATGAACTGTGAAATGGAAAGGCAAAAATATATGTTTAACAAAGTCATGTCAATCTGCAAAATGGAACCGGATTTTGAAGTTTTTACAGAGGTGAGTGATTATTACAAAAAAATGATCAACCTGATGAGACAGATGAACTATTCAGAATACAATTCCGAGGATTTCAAAAAGTATGAATCCGAATTGAAAGAATTATTGGCCCAAAAAGAAAATTGACATGCAAACACAGGCATTTCAAAAAAAGTATACCAATTTAAGTCAGATCACAAAAGCCACTTGCAGCTTAAAAGCCAAGGATGTTGGTTATGAGGAATTGGCTTATGTTGATGGTCGGCCGGCCCAGGTTGTGAAAATGCTTGGTGATAATGTTACGCTTCAGGTTTTTAAAGGAACTGAGGGTCTGCACACTAGGTCTGAAGTGATTTTTACCGGACAATCACCGACCATGAAAGTGAGCGAACAACTCGCTGGACGGTTTTTCGATGCTTATGGCGCTCCATTGGATAATGGCCCTGAAATTGACGGAGAAGAAAGATCCATTGGAGGACCGTCTGTAAATCCTGTAAAGCGAAAACAACCTTCAGATTTCTTAGCCACCGGTATAGCCGGTATTGATTTGAACAATACATTGGTAACAGGTCAAAAAATACCATTTTTTGCAGATGCAAACCAGCCCTACAATCAGGTGTTGGCGGAGGTGGCCTTAAGAGCCGATGCCGACAAGATTATTCTTGGTGGCATGGGTTTATCCAATGATGACTACCTGTTTTTTAAAGACACGTTCACCAATGCAGGTCAGCTTGATAAGATAATTTCATTTATAAATACCACCGAAGATCCGCCTGTTGAGCGCCTATTGGTGCCCGATATGGCATGTACTGCAGGTGAGTTTTTTGCCAACGATAAGCAGGAAAAGGTTTTGGTGTTATTGACTGACATGACACTTTATGCCGATGCACTGGCCATAGTGGCCAATAAAATGGATCAAATTCCTTCAAAAGATTCTATGCCAGGCTCCTTGTATAGTGATCTTGCAAAAATCTATGAAAAAGCTGTTCAGTTTGATCATGGTGGGTCATTAACTATCATTGCTGTCACCACTCTCAATGAAGGTGACATAACGCATGCCATTCCTGATAATACAGGCTACATTACCGAAGGACAATTGTTTTTGCGTCGTGATACAGAAATAGGAAAAGTAATTATCGATCCATTTCGCAGTCTTTCAAGACTAAAACAAAATGTAATAGGAAAGGTGACAAGAGAAGATCACCCTCAGGTGATGAATACTTTAGTGCGATTATACGCCGATGCCATGGCAGCAAGAACTAAAAAAGAAAATGGATTTGATTTAACGGATTACGACCAGAGATGCCTTGATTATTCAAAAGAATATTCAAACAGGCTTCTGGCTGTGGATGTAAATATTAGCACAGATGAAATGCTCGATACAGGATGGGAACTGATGGCTAAATTTTTTGAAAAACACGAAGTCGGAGTGAAAGAGTCGCTTGTGAAAAAATACTGGGTGCAAAAAGAAACCGCCGACAGTTCAGAGTAATATGGCACTAAAGGTTCAATACAATAAAACATTTTTAACCTATCTCAAACGCCAACTTGCGATACGAAAAAAAGTATTGCCCACCCTTAAAAGTAAGGAGACCGCACTTCGATTAGAGGTGAAAAAAATCTCAGAAAAGCTCAAAGAACTCAGAAAGGAAAAGGATTTATTTAACAGTGAAATCAAAGAAATTTCTCCACTTTGGACACGATACCCTCAAGTACTGAAAATTGATTCTATAGACATAAGTATTAAAAATACAGCAGGAACAAAAATCCCGGTATTGAATGATATTCAATTCAAATTAACAGAATTTATTGATTTTGATCAGCCTGTTTGGTTGCTAAAAGGTATAGACATCCTAAAAAATATTATTAGTCTCGAAACCAAAGAACAAATATTACAGCAACAGCACGACGTTTTATACCTGGCGAGAAAAAAGACTACCCAAAAAGTCAATCTTTATGAAAAGGTTCAGATACCTGCTTTTGAAAGAGGAATCAATCAAATAAAACGGTTTTTAGAAGACAAGGATAACATAGCAAAGGCGGCGCAAAAAATTGTGAAAGAGAGAAATCAAAGAAAGGAGGTGGCACAATGAAAGCAAAGATGAAAAAAGCCACTTTTATGATTTACCACCGCGACACGCAGCAAATTTTAAATAGTTTACAGGAAAAAGGTTTGGTGCATTTGGATATACAGTCTACGGATGAAAATGAAGCATCCCAGGAACTCTCCAAATACATTTCGAAAATTGAATCCATTTTGGATGAAATGGACGAACATAGTCATCAGGCAGATGATTTAAAGGCCTCGGAAGTTTTAGAGGATTACGATCTTTTAAATGATAAGGTGTCGGAATATTCTGAATTGCTTGAAAAATATCAAAAGGATTTTAGACTTCTAAAACCATGGGGAAATATTAAATGGAAAAGAATCCGGACCATTGAGGAGTTAAACTGGACGTTTAATTTTTATATCGCACCTTCAAATTCGTTCCTTCAAATTGAAGATGATCCATATGTATTAGAGGTGGCCAGAAAAGGTGGCAATGTGTATTTTGTAAATATTCAACCGCTCGACAGATCCAAAAGCCTACCCTTTGAGCAATTGGAGCTTCCCAAATTACCCCTGGGTGAAGTTGGCCGGCTATTATCGCAAACGGAAGAAGAAATAATAAAACTGCAGCAAAGCATTCAGTCATTGAGCAAATACAGAAATGTTCTTGAAAAACATTTATCTGAATTGCTGGATAAACTGATGATTTTAAATGCCTCAAATTCTATGAATGAGGCGGGTGAAGGCAGAATTAAATACATCAACGCCTGGTTTCCATTGGAAATGGAAAGTAAAATTCAGAAGGAATTGGAAACCCTGGATTTGGCCTATGAAATTAAAGACCCGGGAGAACAAGACGATGTACCCGTAGTATTAAAGAATAATACTTACAATAAAATATTTGAAAATATAACCAAGGTCTATCAGTTGCCCAATTACCATGAACTGGACCTTACGCCTTTTATTGGCGTCTTTTATCCAATCTTTTTCGCATATTGTTTGGGGGATGCCGGTTATGGTATTGTGCTAAGTTTGCTTGCAGTTTGGGCCTATCTCGGCCCGCTCAAAAAAATGAAAACTGTAGCATTGCTTGGGCTCGTACTGGGAATAGCAACTACTTTTGTTGGAATTATAAAATCAGGAACCGTTTTTGGTTTAAGCATTGCAGAAACAAAAAACATCCCTCTTTTTGACTCGCTTTCAAAGTATATTTTCATAACCGATAATCAGGATTTCATTTTTAATGCATTTAACGTCTCTCTAATGATAGGATTAGTGCAAATTTTAGTGGGCGTAGTATTATCATTCTATCGAAAACTTAAATATCAGAGTTTTTCAATGGCAATCCCCATGGTGGCTAAATTTTTAATCATTAGTTCTTCGGTCGCCTTATTCCTGGGCGCATCTCAGGAGATGGAGCTGCTAATGCCATTTGTTGGGCTATCGAAGGTTGCTCTATTGCTCGGTATTGTGATTTTATTATTTACACATGATTTCAGTATTCCTGTCGTAAGTAGAGTTATGAAGGGCTTATTAGAAGTATTTTTTGTTTTTACCGGAATACTGGGTGACTCTTTGTCATATATCCGATTATTCGCTCTGGGAGTTTCTTCTTCTATTTTAGGTTTGGTAGTAAATCAAATTGGAGCACCTTTGCTTGAATCCGGTATTTTAGGAATAATAGGTGGAATTGTATTTTTAATTTTTGGACATGCACTCAATTTTGCCATTGCCTTCTTAGGCGCATTAATTCATCCTTTAAGATTGACTTTTGTCGAATTTTATGGCAATGCTCAGTTTGAAGGTGGAGGAAAAGAATTTAAACCATTTAAGAAAAATCAACTGAATCTGTAAATTTACAGCATATGGAAACGAGTATTGATCTTCCCCTAATATTAGCATCTATCGGTTTAGGATTAATCGTAGGATTGCCAGGAATTGGCAGTGCCATTGGTACAGCTCTAGGTGCCATGACTACCGTTGGTGCACTGAAAAAAAGAAAAGAAGCCTTTGGTTCATTTATAGTGCTGGCCGCCTTGCCGGGAACACAAGGACTTTATGGTTTTGCCGGCTTCTTTCTTATGAAGGATTTATTAGTGCCGGAAATTACAATGTTACAGGCCGCAGCCATTTTAGGAAGTGGCATAGGATTGGGTCTCGCAGCGCTTTTTTCAGGAATATATCAGGGCCGTGTCTGTGCCAGTGGAATTGATAGTATTGGATCGGGAAATGACGTTTTTGGCCAAACGCTTATAATGGCTGTGTTTCCTGAATTATATGCAATTATTGCATTCGCAGCTTTGTTCCTATTGAGAGGTGCATTATAAAGCACAAGACTCAATAAGATAATTAATCATCCGTTTAACATGATATGAAGAATAACTGGAAATTTCTTTCAGTAGTATTTCTATTGACCCTTTTTCAAACCGTAACTGCGCAGGTTAAGGACAAAGGGAAAATATTTATCAGTGAAGAAGCCAAACCTACCCTTGATTTAAACCCCGACGAAGAAAAAGAAGAGGAGGAAAAAAAAGATAAAAAGAAAAAAAAGAAAAGGGTTTTTTACGGCCTGAAAACAAAAAAAGCCTTTACACCTGCGGTTAAAAGAGGTAGGAAGGTAACCATTGAAACTTATCATGTTCTTAAAGAATTTGTTGAACCCAATCCTTATGTGAAGGAAGTCTATTGGTTTGATGTACAAAAAAGAAAAATCGGAACAGGCAGAGCTTCCAAGGTTGTTAATGATAAGAAAGTCATGAAAATTCTTCACGGCCCCTATAAAAAATATGTCAATAAAATGGTTGTCGAAGAAGGCAATTTTTATATTGGAACCAAACATGGAAGGTGGGTAAAATACGATTTAGACACCATTCTGGTTGACAAAGAATATTATTACAAAGGCTGGCCTAAAGAATCGGATATCACATACTATGATATTGAAAGGACAAAAATAAAAGAAGTAGTGCCAATTGTATGGGGAAGAAAAGAAGGTGATTATGTCTATTTTAATGAGAATGGTACTCTTCGCGTCACAGGAAACTATAAAGACAACAGGAAAGTAGGTAGATGGAGGATTTATCATCCCGGATCTCAGCGAAGAAAAATGGACATTAGTTATCCCAGGAAAAAGAACGAACAGGCTTTTATTATGTACGAGTGGGATAAGAGGGGAAACATGCTATTTGACTATAGAAAAGCGGATGAACAGCGTATAGTAAAAGATGATAAAATAATAGAATCAGCTACCGCCTCAAATCGCTAAATTTCGAAATTTATTACCTTGCACGGAATTTATAATTCACAATTTGAAATTCAATTTTCAGAATGAAGCTTAAAATTTACCAAATTGATGCTTTTGCATCGGAAGTATTTAAAGGAAATCCGGCTGCGGTTATTCCTTTGGAAAAATGGCTGTCGGATGAAGTCATGCAAAAAATTGCGGAAGAAAATAATCTCGCGGAAACAGCATTCTTTGTCAAAAAAGATGAGCTATTTGAAATTCGATGGTTTACGCCAAAACTGGAAGTCGATCTTTGTGGCCATGCTACCCTGGCATCTGCCCATGTCATCATCAATTATTTGAATAATAATTCAAAGACTCTGCGATTTTCTTCAAAAAGCGGTGAATTGAATGTGAGAAAGGAAAAGGATGGTCTAGTACTCAATTTCCCTGCAAAGTCATTTAACATAGCAAAACTACCGGATGGATTATTTGAAGGTTTGGGTGCTCTACCCGTTGAGCTTTATAAAAATGACGATTATATGATGATTCTGGATTCTGAGAAAGAAGTAAGAGATATAAATCCGGATTTTAATCTTTTAAATAAAGTCGATACAAGAGGAATAATTGTCACCGCCAAAGGCGATAAAGTTGACTTTATTTCGCGCTTTTTTGCGCCAAGGGTAGGAATAAATGAAGATCCTGTAACCGGATCTGCCCATACCATGTTAATTCCTTATTGGTCTAAACGCTTACATAAAAAAGAAATGTCGGCGCAACAGATATCAGCCAGAGGTGGCCATTTACATTGTGTAGATTTGGGTGAAAGAGTAGAGATTAAAGGCACAGCTGTCACCTATCTTGTAGGAGAAATCAAAATTTAGAATCAACCGGAGTTTTTCTGAATTTCTCAAGCACATGAACATTGATTAAAATCAAAAGCATCCCGTAAATGCTGTCTTCTATTGGAATGGTAAATATTCGAATTCCAAGATTTTCAGCATTGTTATACCAGACAATTTGCTCATCAATAGCAGTTCCCGTTAAAATTCCATTCACAATAAAAAAAGGTATAAGTATTACAATATAAGCTCTGAAAAATTTACTGAGCCATTTTACTTTTAATACATATGACAGATAGAAAAGATAGAGACCTGTAGAAACAAAAGTGATAGAGGTATACCATTTGTCAAGATTTAAGACCCCAAAGGCAATAAGGATTAATGATAAACTAATTCCAAATGGATGTTTGTCTTTAACGGCTTGATCCGGGCCTAGAAAATAATTGAGTACTTCATAAATAAATACACTTGCGAAAGGGACCGAAATAAAAAACATCCATTCCTCAATGGGTAAATGAAACACCGTGATTCCGGTCAAATATTTAGAATTAAAGCCCCAAATCCCATTAATTGTAAAATATATATCCCAAATAATAAATATTGTTCCTGCTATTAGAATCCCAAGAAATAGCGCTTTAAAATTTTTGTAGTAGTGAATTTTTGGCTCAAAACTGCGTATTAAGGGAATAGATATAGTGAAAATATTGATGAGTAAATAGAGGTAGTTCATCAATGGCTATTATTTTTTCGCACTTTTAGAAGCTTCTTTAAAATATTTCATTGGAACCAGAAGCATTCCAAAACATTCCCCCTCTTCTTTTTGTAAATGTTTGTGATGAACCTTATGCGCTTTTCTGATTGCTCTGAAATATACATTATTGGTTCGCTTAAACCAGGGCAATCTTTGATGAATCAAAACTTCATGAACAATAAAATATGCAATGCCATAAAGTAGTATTCCCAATCCTATAAAAAATCGGTAATCAAGCGCATTTAGGGATCCAAAAATCATTAGCAAGGAACTAGGGATGGCAAACATTAGAAAAAAAGCATCGTTTTTTTCGAAAACACCTTTTTGAGGCACATGATGATCCTCATGTAAAACCCACAGGAATCCATGCATTACATATTTGTGTGTAAACCAGGACATGAACTCCATAAATAAAAAAGTTACAATTGTTATAAGAGCAAATAATATCATTTATGAGGCATTGCTTATAAAGCTTATTAACAAAACTAAATAAAAAAAGTCTCCGGAAGCCGAAGACTTTTTTTCGCAATTAAAAGTATGGAATTGAAACTATTAGTATGAGAAACTTATTACGTTCATTTAATAAACCTGAGTGTTTTAGAATTGTTTAACTTTTTGTTAAAAAAAATTCACAATTTATCTAATGGATAAAAGTTTGGAAATTTAACTGTTTAAAGCACTTTTATAGGTATCCAAAGCTCTTTCTCTGGCCATTTTGTGCTCAACAATAGGTTTTGGATACGCATTGCTTTCAAATTCAGGAATCCATTTTTTGATATATTTCATATCGGGATCGAATTTTTTAGTCTGAAGTTCGGGATTGAAAACCCGAAAATAAGGTGCCGCATCACAACCACTACCTGAGGCCCATTGCCAACCTCCATTGTTTGAAGCCAGTTCATAATCCATCAGTTTTTTTGCAAAATAGGCTTCACCCCAGCGCCAATCGATTAGTAAATGCTTGGTAAGAAAGCTTGCGGTTATCATTCTGACTCGATTGTGCATATAGCCGCTTTGATTTAATTGTCTCATCCCGGCATCTACAATCGGATAACCGGTTTTCCCTTCGCACCAGGCTTTAAATTCTGATTCATTGTTGCGCCATTTTATTTTATCGTAAGCCGGTTTGAACGATTGATCTACTATATAGGGATGATGCCATAAAATAACCATATAAAAGTTTCGCCAGATCAATTCATTGAGCCATGTAGTGCTGTATTGATCGGCCAATTGGGTCATCTTCCGAATGCTAATCGTTCCAAACCTGAAATGAATGCTCAATCTGCTGGTGCCCTTTTCTGCAGGCAAATTCCTTTTGCTGTTATAATCTTTTAGTAAATTTTTATCAACTGTTCTATCCGGAAATTCAAAATTGAAATTTTTGAATCCCATTTCTTCAAGCGGAATTAATTTCTGTGCTTCTATTTGCGCATAGGAATCGTTGAAATCCTCGGATGGAAAGAACTCCATTTCAGAATTTCTAAAAGCCTCCAACCATTTTCTAGAGTATGGTGTAAAAACTGAATATGGCTCGCCATTATCTTTTACGATCTCGTCTTTTTCAAATACGACTTGATCTTTAAAACTGTGAAAAGCTATTCCCCTGTATACAAATTTATCCTTAATTTTTTGATCTCTTTCTATTGCATAGGGTTCATAATCATGATTGGTATAAACTGCTTTTACGTCAATGCCCTGGAAAAAATCTTCGGGATAACCATAATAACTAATTAATGAACTGCCATGTTTTTGAAGTTCCTTATTGATCTTTTCAAGCTCCTGATGGATAAAAAGAAGCCGTTTATCTTCTTCATCTTCAAGCTCATCAAGAATGTTTTTGTCAAAAATGAACAGTACCAACACCTTGCCTCTATCTTTTAAAGCGCGATATAGACCGTGATTATCAAATAATCTTAAGTCTCTTCTCATCCAAAAAAGAGTGGTATCTGAAGAAAAATTGTGCAATTATGACAGGGCTTTTATTTGATCTGCAATTTTATCGGCTTCTTCCGACTTAACTGCATAAGCTTTGATGTCGCCTTTCCTTTGTAAATCTCTGGCTTCTTCCAATAGCTTTTGATACTTTTTTTCTAATTTCTTTTTTTCTCCTCCTCCAAAAATTCCAAACATGCTAAACAAATATTGGTGAATAATATAGATTAATCTTGGGCATGATAATTTTAAACCATTCAGTCCAAATTTCTGGGTTTGACTTCATGCCTTTCAGAATATCATTTAATTTCATGTACTTCCAATCCTCAACTTCCGCCAAATTAATATTTGGGTTTTCATTGTACTTTCCTATCAATACATGATCCAACTCGTGTTCTATCATACCCCTGTCGAGCCGAATTTTATATAAAAAAGAGAATGCCTTTTCTACATTTGTTTTAATACCCATTTCTTCTTCAAGCCTTCTTTTGGCCGCCTGATATAGGGTTTCTCCTTTCCTTGGATGACTGCAACAGGCATTCGTCCAAAGGCCCGGTGAATGGTATTTTTCTGCTGCTCTTTTTTGAATCAGCATTTCGCCCTTATCATTGAAAATGCAAACTGAAAAAGCCCTATGTAATACACCTTTTTGATGAGCTTCCATTTTTTCCATAGTGCCCAATTCATTATCAGACGCATCCACTAATATGACATGCTCTTGACTCATATAAGACCTATTTGATGTCGGACATAAGAACTGACCAAAATGGCATACTTCCTTTCATTGGGAATCCTGATTCTGGATTCAATCACCTTTGAAGAATGAGTATTCTTTATTTTTTCAAACAGGGCCAGGTAATATACATAAGCCAGATAGACCCCAAAACGTGCTTTTTTGGGCAATTGGACTATGCCTTCATAGGCTTTTTTGAAGTCGTTTGAAATTTCCTCTTCTATGAGTTTCTTACTGCTTTCATCAAAATTTTCGACTTCAAGGCCAGGAAAGTAGGATCTTCCCAAATTTTTGTAATCGGCGTGAAGGTCTCTCAGGAAATTAATCTTTTGAAACGCAGAGCCTAAAGCCATGGCAAAGGGTTTAAGTCTTTCGTATTCGTTTACATTCCCATTGACAAAAACTTTTAAACACATCAATCCAACTACTTCTGCTGAACCCAGGATATATTCTTCATAAACTTTTTTATCGCAACTGTCCAAATCAAGATCCATTTCCATGCTGTGAAGAAACTGGTCAATAAGTTGAACGGGGATTTTGAATTCATTAACTGTTTTCTGAAAAGAGTTTAAAATGGGGTTTAAACTTATCCCATTTTCAATTGCGTGGTATGTGTTTTTTGTAAACTCTTTAAGAAGTTCCTCTTTATTGTAATCGTGAAAGGTATCAACAATTTCATCGGCAAATCTGACAAATCCGTAAATAGAATATATGGGGCCGCGAATTTCTTTACTTAAAAGTCGAATACCCATAGAAAATGAAGTACTGTAAGAACGTGTAGTAAGTTGGCTACATTTGAGTGATACTTCGTCAAAGAGCTGTTTCATATAATTAAGCCTTAAATGCCTTGTTAATCTCTTTCGCCACTACCTGCCCGGATATAATCGAAGGAGGTACCCCCGGGCCCGGAACCGTCAACTGTCCTGTATAAAATAAATTATTTAGCTTTTTGTTCTTCAAAGCCGGTTTTAAAATTGCTGTTTGCCTAAGTGTATTTGCCAAACCATAGGCATTCCCCTTAAACGCGTTATAATCTGAGATGAAATCCTTATGCGCAAAACTTCTTTTGTAAATGATATCGTCTTTTAATTTTTGACCTATAAGTTTTTCCAATCTTCCGATCACCATATTATAATAATGCTCCCTAATCTCTTCATTATCTTCCAGGTCCGGAGCAACCGGTACCAAAATGAAAAGGTTTTCCTTCCCTTCCGGTGCTACAGCGGGATCTGTTTTTGAAGGGCAACAAACATAGAAAAGAGGATTTTCAGGCCATTTGGGTGATTCGTAAATTTCCTTTGCGTGTTTAACAAAATCCTGATCAAAGAAGAGATTATGATGTTGTAAACCTTCTATTTTTTTATCGACGCCTAGATAAAATATAAGCGAAGAAGGAGCCATAACTCTTTTTTGCCAATAGTCATCGGAATACATTCTTACGTTTGGTGCGAGCAAATGCTGGTCAATATGATGGTAATCCGCGCCTCCCACGACAACATCTGCCTCATAAAAGTGATCTCCAGCAAATACGCCTTTAACATTTCGGCCCACAGATTTTATGGCCTCTACCTTAGTTCCGGTTATGAAAGTAACACCTTGTTCTTCGGCGATACCTTTCATTGCTTTAACGATGTTGTGCATCCCCCCCATTGGATACCAGGTCCCCAATGCCATATCGGCATAATTCATTAGACTGTAAAGAGCCGGTGTTTTCCAGGGCGTTGCCCCAAGAAAAAGTACAGGAAATTCGAGAAGCTGAATTAAACGGGGATGGGAAAAATATTTTTTTACATAATTAGAAATGCTTTGGAACACATGCATTTTAAGCATTCCTTTCAAGAGGCGTAGGTCCGCAAACTCCAATAGAGATTTTGCCGGTTTATGGACCAGGTCGCGCATGCCTACTTCATATTTATAGGCCGATTCGCTAATAAATTTTTTAAGGTTTTTGGAAGACCCTGGTTCGAGTTGATCAAATAATTCTTCCAACTCTTCCATTTTAGCGGGTATATCCAAAAAATCCTTCTCACCGAAATAAACACGGTAAGAAGGATCGAGCCTGATTAAATTGTAATAATCAGATGCCGTTTTCTTAAATGACTGATAAAAATTCTCAAATACTTCGGGCATCCAATACCAGCTGGGGCCCATGTCAAACAGGAAGCCATCGGATTCAAAGGATCTTGCCCGACCGCCCGGCTGATCATTTTTTTCAAGTACTGTTACTGAAAAACCTGACTTCGCAAGGTTGGCCGCCACGGATATACCGGCAAATCCAGAACCTATGACTATTACCTTTTTTGACATTTAAGCTACTTTGAGATGTTTTTGAATTTCTTTTCTTGCGTAAAAGATTCTGGTTTTTACAGTTCCCAATGGAATGCCGAGTTTTTCTGCAATTTCGTTGTATTTAAACCCTTCTACATGCATTTCAAATGGCACTCTGAATTCCTTTTTAACCTTTTGTATATTTTTCTTAATTTCTTTAAACTGCAGCTTCTGATCCGGAGTAGAGAAATTACTCTTATCTTCTACACTAAGATAATACAGTTCCTGATCTGTATCAATTGTAGACTTCATTTTGGAGGCTTTTCTGTAATTGTTAATGAAGGTATTTCTCATGATCGTAAACAACCATGCTTTCAGATTGGTATTATGAGTGTACTTATCTCTGTACTTGAAGGCTTTTAAAACAGTTTCCTGAACAAGGTCCAACGCTTCATCCCTGTCGTTTGTAAATCTTCTAGTAAATAATTCTAAAGTTTTATAGAGACCTGTTACTTGAGAGTTAAATTCTATCGCAGTCATGATGTTTAATTTTAGTTTGTTTAACAAATGTAAATAAACATTAAACAAAAATCCAAACATTTAATCAATTATTTTTGTCAAAAAAGCAATTATACTCCAATAAATGACTTAAATATGGCCATAACGCTGTATTTAAACGTGTTTAACGTTTAAAATATATATTTAAACAAAATAGGAGTTGGTCTTAGGAAAGATAAAGGTCCGCCTGTTGTTGAAGGCATTCTTTTAATGCGATTGCATTGTTCACCCTGTGAATGTTTTCAAATGAAGCAATGGCCTTATCACTTATTTGATATCCCGAAATGAAAATTTCGGAATTTGAGAATTCCTCGGAGACTTGACTAAGATAATTTTTTAGTGAGGATACCGGTATGGGAGTACTTATGCTTGTGATAATTATCTTAGGTGTTCTGATTTTTACCACGGATTTTAAATCATTGTAAGGAACAGTCTGTCCAAGATAGACAACATTAAAGCCCATTTTTTTGGCTAAATAGGAATAAAACAATAGACCAATCTCATGCAATTCATTTTCGGGTAAATACAATAGAACTGCCGGCAGTCTGCTATTGGCATGATTGGGTAGGCTATCGATGGCTACAATTAACTTTTGTCTGATAAGGTTTGAAATAAAATGTTCCTGCGCAGGATTTATTTTACCGGTTTGCCAAAGTATTCCTATTTTATCAAGAAAAGGGTAAAGAACTCCTGTCACTGTTTTTTCAAAACCCATTCTTAAGGTAACAACGGATAGAATTCTTTCAAATTTGCCTTCATCCAGTTCGATCATCGCAATGGTCAATTGATCAATGAAATTAGATGATTTATCCGATGCCTGGCTGATTGACATTACACGTTCATTGAGTTCCTCCTCGTCGAGGTCTGCAATGGTGCTTATCTTGAAACCATTATTATTTAAAATAGAAATGTTTAAAATTTTCTTTAGATCATCATCAGAGTAATACCTGATGTTTGTTGGCGTTCGTTTGGGCTCAATTATGGTATGTCTCTTTTCCCAAATTCTCAAAGTATGAGCTTTAATACCAGTTAATCTCTCCAAATCCTTAATCGAATACTCCGCCATGCCTAAACTAAATATTTATATCTCTTTTAACTTTTTAAGCTGTGTACCTAAATCGTTTTTCTTTGAAATATCGAACTAATACCATTTATTAATACGAAAAAAACCAATTTTGTTTTATGCAATGAAAATTAATTCATTTCAAAAATATAAAGAGAACTATTTTAGATTTAAAAGATTTGGCCTTTTTCACGGGGGACCATCATTTAAGATCGGAACCGATGCTGTAATATTAGGCGCCTGGGCCGGGAAAAAATGCCATCCGAAAAAAATAATAGATATAGGAACCGGCTCCGGTATTATCGCTTTAATGCTCGCTCAAAGATTTGAAAAAGCAGATGTTTATGCACTTGAAATTGATAGCGATGCTGCTTTACAAGCTGAAAAGAACTTTCAAGCCAGCCCTTTTAAAAACAGACTGTTTTTGTTCAACAAGGCCTTAAAAAATTTTGAAATCAAAGATAAATACGACCTGATTGTTTCCAACCCACCATATTTCAGTGGTGCTTTGCTCCCACAAAACGAGACCAAAAGTCGCAGCAAACATTCGAATTCACTAAGTCCGGAAGATTTATTTCTTTTTGCATCAAAGAGTCTGAAGGTTAATGGCAAGTTATCTATCATTTATCCAAAAGAGAAAATGAATCAATTATTTTCTCTAGCGAAAGAGTACAGTTTATTTTGCAGCTCAAAATTAAACATCCACCCAAATCAAAATCATGAAGCCCATCGAATTATTTTGGAATTTACAATGTCCTCAGAAGCCAATGAAAGTGAAAATAGTCTGACTATTGAAGAAAATAGGAGACATCAATACCACCCTTCCTATATCAATTTATGCAAAGCGTTTTATCTTAATTTTCAATAATGAAAGAGTTGGTATTTGCCACAAACAACCAAAACAAGGTTTTTGAAATTAAATCACTATTCAAAAACCTTCCTTTTAACATAATGTCCCTAAAGGATATCAATTGTAAAGAAGAAATACCCGAGCCCTTTGAAACACTTGAGGAAAATGCCTTGGCTAAAGCTAAATTTGTTTACAATAAATTTAATCTAAATTGTTTTGCAGACGATACCGGTTTAGAAATTTCTGTCCTGGACGGGAAGCCGGGGGTATATTCTGCCCGCTATGCCGGGGAGCCTCCCAACAGTGAAAAAAATATGGCCAAAGTTTTAGAACAACTCAAAGGCGAAAAAAACAGGGCGGCACAATTTAAAACTGTCATTGCCTTAATATTAAATGGCAAGGACTACTATTTTGAAGGGATTGTTAAAGGCGCGATTACTTATGAAAAAACGGGCGCTAAAGGTTTCGGGTATGATCCGATTTTTTTACCTGATGGAAAAACAATGACCTTTGCACAAATGCCAATAAAAGATAAAAATAAAATTAGCCACAGAGCAAGGGCAATTGATGAATTAGTGAAATTTTTAAAAATACAATCAAGTTGAAAAAACCATATCTCATAGGGATCACGGGGGGAAGTGCTTCAGGCAAAACCTTATTTATTAATGAATTAATAAACCGATTCACTTCTGAAGAAATTTGTTTGGTTTCTCAGGATCACTATTATCTGGACAGGGAAGATCAACCAAAGGATAAAAATGGTATCGAAAACTTTGACCTGCCTCAATCTATTGATCATAAGGCATTTTATAAGGATTTAGGTGAATTACGCTCGGGGAAAACTGTCCGGCGAAAAGAATACACTTTTAATAACCCTGATAAAATTCCCGATACTTTAACTTTCTCACCTGCACCTATTATAGTCGCTGAGGGCCTTTTTGCATTTTACAAAGCAGAGTATTTAAAACTGTACGATTTAAAATTATTTATCGAAGCGAGTGAACCGGTAAAGCTTATAAGAAGAATAAACAGGGACAATAATGAAAGGGGATATGACATCAATGACGTTTTATATCGCTATGAGAATCATGTTTATCCAACGTATGAGAAATATGTAAAGCCTTTCCAGTCTGAAGCCGATATCATTATTCCAAATCACACTTCTTTCGAAAAGGCTTTGAATGTGCTAGTTTCGCATCTTAAAACTTTTTTATAATGGCCTCTCAAAAATTTGCTGTTATCGGTTTGGGAATATTTGGAACCTCCATCGCAAAAACGCTCGCTGCGCGTGGAGCGGAGGTACTTGCAGTTGATTTTGACCATGATAAAGTAGAATCGCTAAAGGATGATGTGGCACATGCCGTTACCATGGATTCAACCGATTTAAAATCTTTGATGTCGCAGAATGTTCAGGATATGGACGCTGTGGTTGTAGCCATCGGTGAAAATTTTGAAGGCTTGCTTATGACAACTGTGCTTTTACTGGAATTAAAAGTAAAGCGAGTCATAGCAAGGGCAGCCAATGCTCAACAATACGCCATTCTCCAAAAGGTAGGCGTTCAGGAAATACTTTCTCCGGAAGGAGAAGTTGGTAAAACCGTTGCAGAAATGCTATTGCAACCTACCATGAAATCATTTTTACAATTGCCTGATGAGTACGAAATTGTTGAAATCAAAACACCCAAAAAAGTAGTGAACAAAACCCTGGGCCATCTTGGACTTCGTGAAAACTATCATTTAAATCTTATAACGGTAAAACGGACCTTTGAAGAAAAGGTCAAAGGCAAGTTTCAGGAAGTACAGCATATAGTAGGTGTTCCCCATGGTGAAACACTTCTTTACGACACTGACATTTTAATAATAATGGGTAAACACAAGGATATAGCGCGCTTTGTGGAAATAAATACCTAAGTTAAAATGCTTGCATGCTAAATATTATTACATACTTTTGCAAGCCTTAAATGAAAAGATTAACTCTTTACATATCAATTCTTTGGCTCATTTCATTGAGTGTTTCCATGGCCGTGCCCGAATTGCACGTTCAAAAGGAAAAGGTACAGACTGAAAAAGAGTCTTTACCCCAACAAGAAGAATCAGATACTGAAAATCTGGACATCAGCACTTCTTCTGAAGCCATAATTTCTTCATTTCAATTTAATGTTTCACAAACATTTTCTCTTTCCCCAAAATTATTTCTGGTTTCTAAAATCGACAGGACCAGCATCTCTTTTATCTTAAGAGATTTTTCAATTCTTACCTGGAAAAAGCTTTTTACTAAAATCATCCAGGTACACGGGCCATAAGAGTGTATTCTAAGCCCCGTTCTTAAAAGTATTTTCTCAAAAATTTAATATAATAAAATGAAAAACAAAGGATTTGTGGTCGCATTGACCATTATTATCACACTACTGTGTATATATTATTTATCATTCACATTTGTTTCCAGAAATGTGGCGAAGGAAGCAACAGAATATGCCAAGGATTCAACCGGAACGGTTGATTTTGGACGCAAGCAAAAGTACCTTGACTCCTTGTGGACAGCACCCGTTTACAATTTGCTGGGCTTGGAATTCACCCTTAAGGAAGTTAAACAAACCGAATTAAATTTTGGACTTGACCTTCAGGGGGGAATGCATGTCACACTTGAGGTTTCACCCATAGAAATCATCAAGACCATGGCGGGAAATAGCACCGAGCCTAAATTTAATGAGGCACTTAAAAATGCACGTGAAGCCCAAAGAAACAGTCAGGATAAGTTTATAGATTTATTCTATGCCGAATATCAAAAAATTAATCCCGGTGTAAAACTTAGTTCTTATTTTTCCAATACGGCCAACAGGGGTCGTATCGACTATTCATCATCGGATGATGAAGTATTGAAAGTTGTGGGTGCGGAAATAGATGATGCCATCGACAGAACTTTTACAATTCTTCGTACGCGTATTGACAAATTTGGGGTGACTCAACCAAATATACAGCAGCTTGAAGGGACCAACAGAATTCAGGTTGAACTTCCCGGTGTTGATAACCCGGAAAGAGTAAGAAAATTATTACAAGGTGTTGCCAAATTGGAATTTTTTGAGGTTTATGAACCCAATGAATTCATCGAATTTTATGTGCAAGCCAATGACTACCTTGTAGAAAAGGAAAAAGCAGAAAAAGCGTTGGAAGAAGGCAACAATTCTAAAGCGAGTGAACTTAGCGCTGAACCTGGTGATTTAGAAATCTCTGATGAGCCTTTGACTTTAGATATTGACGATGATATGGATGATGATCCGGCATTGTTGGAAGATGATACATCCGAGCCAGTTTCAGATGGCCTGGGTTTTGACGAAGACAGCAGTTCAGATGCACTTGCTTTGGACTCAGGGACATCAGCTCAAGACAGCCTGGCTCAACAGGAATATTCTATTTTGTTAACCGGTGTGGATCCCAATAGTGGGAGATTGTTTTTCCCGGGAAAAGATACTGCTGAGATTAATGAAATTATGCGGAACCCAAAAATCAAAGCATTTTTCCCGCCCAGTTTGGAATTTCTTTGGTCCGTTAAACCCATTGGCACTTCACAGGCAGGAGAAGAAATTTTTGAACTTTTCCCAATTAGAAAAGGCAGAAACGGAAATGCACCACTGGAAGGAGATGTCATAACAAATGCCAATAGCGATATAGCTCAGGACGGAAGAGGATATGAGATCAATATGCAAATGAATTCCAGAGGAGCGAAGGTCTGGAAACGATTGACAGCGGAAAATATCGATCGCCAAATTGCCATTGTCCTCGATAATAGAGTTTATTCTGCTCCGACTGTGCAAAATGAAATACCGGGAGGTCGATCGGCAATTTCAGGGGCATTTACTTTGGAAGAATCAAAAGATCTTGCAAACATCCTAAAGGCAGGTGCTTTACCTGCACCGGCCAGGATTGTGGAAGAGGCAATTGTTGGATCCACATTGGGTGACGAATCCATTCGTCAGGGCATTACATCTATTTTAGCTGGTCTGGTGCTGGTGATTTTGTTTATGGTGCTTTATTATAACAAAGGTGGTTTAGTTGCCGACATTGCGCTTTTTATAAATATATTTTTCATTCTTGGAATACTCGCTCAGTTAAATGCGGCGCTTACATTACCAGGTATTGCGGGAATTGTATTGACTATCGGTATGTCGATTGATGCCAATGTCCTCATCTTTGAAAGGATCAGGGAGGAATTACGTGCGCAGAAGTCTTTATTAAATGCCATCAAACTGGGTTATGAAAAAGCATTTAGCTCTATCCTGGATTCAAATGTAACCACCTTCCTTACCGGTGTAATTCTGTATACTTTTGGTTCGGGGCCTGTTAAAGGCTTTGCCGTTACACTTATGATTGGTATTGCCTGTTCTTTCTTCTCTGCAGTTTTTATTACAAGAGTGATCGTAGAGTGGATGACAAGAAAAAATAAAGAAGGGGGTATTAATTTTTCAACCTTTATTTCAAAAAATCTTTTGTCCGATTTGAACCTAAATATTATTGGAAAAAGAAAAATGGCTTATATCGGTTCAACAATTCTGATCATTTTCGGAATGTCCACTATTTTCCTTCAGAATGGATTGAACCTTGGTGTGGATTTTACAGGAGGTAGATCTTTTGTAGTTCAATTTGATGAGCCGGTTTCAGTTCCTGATGTCCGAACCAATTTGTCGAATAGTTTTGATAATGCCAGTGTGGAAGTAAAAACCTACGGTTCAAACAATACTATTAAGATAACCACGGGTTATTTAGTTGATGATGAATCAGCGGAAGCGGATGAAAAAGTCAATGCCTCTTTGATGTCAGGTCTGGATGAATACAAAGATCAGAATCCCAAAGTTTTAAGCTCATCGAAAGTAGGTGCAACCATAGCAGATGACATCAAAAGTACTGCACAGGAGTCGGTTATATTCTCTTTGATTGTCATCTTCCTTTACATTTTAATAAGGTTTAGGAAATGGCAATTTGGACTGGGTGCAATCGTGGCATTATTTCACGATGTGCTTGTGGTGCTCTCAATGATGTCTATTATGCGACTTTTAGGAGTGGCTTATGAAGTTGATCAGGTTTTTATTGCTGCCATGTTGACTATTATTGGTTACTCCATCAATGATACTGTGGTTGTTTTTGACCGGGTGAGAGAATATTTGCAGGAGCATTTTAAATCAAACCTAGCTGAAACACTGAATTTGTCAATTAACAGTACTCTAAACAGAACTGTGATGACTTCATTAACAACATTATTGGTGGTATTGATCCTTTTCTTATTTGGCGGTGAAGCCTTAAGAGGATTTTCATTTGCACTTTTGATTGGAATCTTAGTAGGTACCTATTCTTCCATATTTATAGCTACGCCAATTGTTGTTGAAACTTCTAAGAAACAATTGATTGCCGATGCCAAGAAGGCAGCGAAATAATTGAAGTTAATTTAAAGATTAACAAAAGCCCCATTGGATTACATTGGGGCTTTTTTTATAGTGCCACTGAATCCGAATCAATTTCTTTGTCTCGCTGCGTCAATTGCAAATAAGATTTGTATCGCTGGAAAATTTCTCTTACATAATTGTAAGGTTCATAGCAACGGCAATAACCGTGTTTTACAGAGGGGTCTGTATAATATTTTTTATAGGCTTTTTTTAATAGCATAACCTCTACATTTTCATCCCAAATTGTTGGGTCCTTGTCGTATTTTCTTGCCAGATTCCGAGCGTCAATCACATGGCCGGGGCCAACATTATAAGACGCTAAAACAAATTTTATTCTCTGAACAGAGTCTTTTACTGTCTTAGACCACATTTTATCCAACTTTCGAATATACTTTGTGGCCATTTGAAGATTCTGCTTTGGATCGTAAAGTGACTCTCCTGAATAACCAAAGCCTTTTGCCGTTGCCGGCATGACCTGCATTAAACCTCTGGCTCCCACCCATGATTTTGCTTTGGGATCAAATCGCGATTCCTGATAAGCCATAGAGGCCAATAGCAACCAATCCCAGTTTAAACTATCTGCTGATGCTTTCAATATTTCATCATAGCTTGATATTTTTTTCTCATAAAAACTGTAAAGTAATTTTTTAACATCCTTCCGGTTAACGCTATTGAAATATTTTCGATACAAGACATTGAAAGTTGCTTGCTGTTTTTTCCGATTAATAAAATTATTGATCGTATCCAATAATTCATCGGCGTTTTTCCGAACGGCCCAAGCTATCATTTGGGAAGTGCTCAATTCTACACTAATATCAATATCGGGTATTTCATTGGCGATGATCATGGCCACATTTTTATCAGCAACAGTGTATTGAATTTCTCCCTCTACAACACGCATTATTAATTCATCTGTTTCTACGTCAGCATCTGCTTCTATAATATTAATATCCCCGCCTATTTCATCCGATAGGTTTTCCAATCGCTTACTAAATGAGGAGTTTTTTCGCACGACAACATCCTTACCGATCAACTCCAGAGGTGTCCTTATTAATTTGTTTTTTATGTTATGAACTTTCATTTGTCTCCAGCCCTGAGGTTTACGTTGAACCAGTACCTGTTTAGTTAAAACCAAATGCCTTGTAAAGTCTACATACTCTTTTCTTTCTCTGGTTACCGTCAAATTATGAGCGATGATGTCTCCTTCTCCTTCGTTAAGCATTCTAAACATTTTGTCTATGTCCTTTACAATTTTTATTTCCAATTCGACTTTTAACTCTTCTGACAACATCTTGAGGAGTTCATATTCAAAACCCATTGGCCTGCCCTTATAAAGAAAATAGCTAAAAGAGTTATTGTCAATCAGAGCGATTATCTTACCTCGTTCCTTGATTTTTTGGAGCCCGAAATCGATGGGTTCCGGAATGATTAATTGCCCTTCATCAACAAGATCAGAATGATTTGATTCACTGCCGCAGGCGATTAATAAGAAAGTAAAAAAGATGCTTAAAACCAGCGTATGGAATCGCTTTATGGTAATTTTAAGGATATACATCATTAGATAAATATATCTAATAAATGCATAAATCAAAATTTAGTTCTTAGCCCTGAGACCCTTCGTGAAGGAAATCACAAATTGGTTTGCCTGTTTTATAGCAGTCCAGCCAAATCTCATCGAGATTATCTTTAACAATTATTTCAGGTTCAAATTTGCAATGGAAGTAAAAGCTTTTATTATAAATCAGCGTTTGGTTTTTTGCATCCGCTTTGAATTCTGTGGGTATTATTTTGTTTTTCTCTCCTTCAATTGCTCCAAATTGCTTTTTAAATTTTTGATCATTGATAAGATCTTCAAATTTTTTCAGATTATAACTTATATGTTGCCTTATATTATATAATTGTGTTTTGTCGGTTTGATAAAGGCCTCCATAAATTTCCATTCCATTTATTCCCAATGAAAAAAATTGACCCGGAATGGACATATTCTTTCTTCCGCCTGCAGAAATCACTGCTGCGGCTTGTGTTTTATACGGTGTTTTGTCTTTTGAGAATCGGATGTCGCGGTTGATTCGCATTATGGCATCTTTTGCTTCGATATTTACATTGGGGTCAATGCCATGCACTTTTGAAATCAAATGTTCCACAAATTTTTTAAAAGGATTTTTAACTTCGTTTTCGTAGCGTTTACGATTCTTATCAAACCATTCCTTGTTGTTGTTTTTGTTGAGCTCTGAAAAAAAGGCGTGGAAATCTTCACTAAAAAATGCCATATTGTTTGATTAGTTTGGAATTAAATACAATTGCATAATGAATTTACTTAAAATGGCCGTACGAATGAATTTTTTGGCGGCAATACTTTTTGTCATTAATAGTATCTATGCCTATTTCAAAGATGATCCGGACTATTGGAAACAACTCGTGCTTGCCTTTCTTTTTATCGGACTTGGTCTATTTTATAAAAGAAAATTGAAAAAAAAGGACTCGGAGATTCAATGAATATCCTAATTCAAAAATTCGAACTCGACTCTTCGGTTTAGTTGCCTGCCAATGTCTTTGTCATTGCTTGCAATGGGTTGGTCATCGCCCACAGGATCAACCTGAATTCTTGACGCTTCAATGCCCTGGCTCATTAAGTACCTTTTAACGCTTTCTCCTCTGCGTCTTGCCAGGTGATCATTTATTTCATCACTACCCAATGCGTCTGTATGGGCTCTTACCACCACTTTTTTATCTTTTTCTTGTTTCAAGACCTCTGCCATTTTTTGTAAAATGCCTATTGCCTCTTTTCGAATCACATCTGAATTAAAGTCAAAATAGATATTATCAAATTTACTTCCTTTGCCTTCTTCATTGAGGTCCCCGCCGAGCATGCCTTCATCTATCATTACCGTATATTTTCGGTTGTCATCCGGTACCACAAACATTGCAATGCCTTCTGAATTGGTAATTCCCTTTTTCAACACGACTCCATTTTCATCAACTAGCATAACGGGAACATCTGCGGCAGGATCTTCTGAATTTGTATAGGCTAAGCGCGATAATACAGTGAGCTGCTCAAAATTTTCAAGTATTCTTTTGGTGTCAATCGTAACTACTTTCCCGTTCAATTTTACATCGACATTAAGGGATGGGTGGTTTTTATCGATTATCACCCGATAGCTTTTGCCCTTTTCCAATTCTTCAAAGAATGCAATTCCTTCGCTGTTGGTTTTGCCTTTTTTTAATACGTATCCATTTTCATCCAAAAGCAATACGTAGATCTCCGAGGCAGGCTCTGAAGATTCCTTAAATTCAATATGAGACAATAAAGCATAGCCACTAACTTTGTCAATAAATTCTTTCTTCCTTAGAGCGATTTCCTTTCCTGATTTTTGCACCAAAGATTCTAACTGAGGG
Source organism: Cytophagales bacterium (assembly GCA_040218795.1). Taxonomy (GTDB): domain Bacteria; phylum Bacteroidota; class Bacteroidia; order Cytophagales; family CCMP332; genus CCMP332. The sequence continues at coordinate 156,615 of JAVJQT010000008.1, forward strand.
TCATTCTTATCAATTACCACATTATAAGTTAGGTCAGGGTCGAGCATTTCAAATTTTGCCTGCCCAGCGGAATTGGTTTTCCCTCTTTTTAAAACCATTCCGTTTTCATCTAGTAAAAGCACTTTGACGTTTGCAGCCGGTTCATTTGTGCCATTAAATTTCAAATTAGACAATACAGTTAAGCCTTTAAACTTTTGAACGATCTCTTCGGTGCTGGCTGCGAGCGATCTGTTGTTTCCCAATTGGATTATTCGAAAATCATTGACTGTGCCCGGTTTTACATTATTTACCTGTACTTTTTTCATAGAAACCTGCTCCAGTTCTGCTTGTCGAACAAATATTTCAATTTCAGCTTCTGCATAACAGCCATCCGAGTTTCTGCCTTTTACTTTATATTTATTCGTTTTTGTTGGCCTGAAAGAGATATTGTTTTTAACCTCAGAACTCCATTCAAAATAATCTGCACCTGAAGCAGAAAGAATTACATCATCCCCGTATTTTATAAATTCATGGGAGGCGGAAATTTTTAAATCGGGTTTGCGGCATTTTGCAAATATGAATGCAGCACCACCCCAGCTTATTTCGGTATTTTTTTCTATTAGATCATATCCCCATGCACCGCCTATGGCATATTCACCGTCGATAGCCACGGATATACCAAATTGATCACCGATTCTTCTTTTGCCCGGCGTCAGTTTATCTTTTTCTACCCAATTCCCGTTTCCTGAATCTTCAAAAATGTACATAGCTCCTGCGGTATCAAGCGCGTTTTGTCCTTTCCCGTCTAATTGCTGGCCCCATGCTCCAATTATACATTTACTTCCATCCGTATAAACCGATTCACCAAAAAAAGCATCCTTTTGTCTGTCGAGAGGCGTGAGTTTCTGACTTTGCTCCCATTCCGTGCCGTTATTTTTAAAAATATAAGCAGCTCCACTTCCTCTTAAACTACTACCTCCGTGAACATCCAGCTTATGTTCCTGAGCACCAATGAGTGCCAATTGATTTTTTAAGGAGACCGAGTATCCAAAAAATGAACCTTCTGTTCTGTTTTTGGCCGTTAGCTTTTGTTTTTCCTCCCATATACCTTCAGCATTTTTATTAAATACATAAGCCGCACCGGCAAATTCTATATAATCTTTATTATTTGAATTAAATCCTTGTCTATAAGCTCCGATTAGGGCTAAATCGCCATCAATGCTCACAGATACACCAAATAAATCAAAGGGTTTTCGGTCCTTGTGTACAAGTTTTTGTTTTTGAGCCCAGTTCCCATTTTGATTTTCAAAAATATATGCTGCCCCTGCGTCTTGTCTTCTCTTTTTCCCGTTTTCATCAAGATCATTCCAAATGGCTCCAACAAGAATTGTATTACCGTCGACATCTACACTAATCCCAAATTGATCTTCATTGAAGGGGTCGTTCGCCTGGAGTTTTTTAATTTCTTTCCATTCATTGCCATCTCTTTTAAATACATAGACAGAGCCTGCATCTTTGTAAGTGTATTCTCCTTTTTTTATATCAGACCAGGCAGCGCCAACTACTATTATATCTCCGTCAATAGAAACAGAACCTCCGAACTGATCCAGGTCTTTAGTATCTGTGCCTTTGAGTTTATGAATTTGTTTCCAGGTGCCGTTGTTTTGTTTTTCAAATACATATGCAGATCCACCTTCAATTCCATTGGCTCCAACTACTGCATAATTTCCGTCGATATCTACAGAATATCCAAATTGAAGATCATTTTGGGTGTCAATTGCAGAAATTCTAAGCACCTCACTCCAGTTCTGACATAAACTGTTATAACTTAAAGTAAGAAGCACAAAGAAGATTTGTAAAGTCCTGAAAATCATTTAGGTTTTTTAGATGGTAGAATAAATTTCAGTTAAATATCAGGTTTTTCAAAATATGTGAATCGCATTTTATATCATGCCATGCCAATTCTTTCTCTTACCCAAGGAATATACGATTTTTCGAACCAGGGGTTTTTCCGCAACCATATACGATTTCTTGGTGAAGGATGCACCAGGGGAATAAACCTAGAATCCGCATTTTTCATAAAAAGTTTAATCGTTTCAACCAATGTCTGTTTTTGAAATTCCGGCAAATAATATCTCACTGCATAACTGCCGGCCAATACAATGAGTTTAACTGAAGGCATTTTGTTAAAAAGCAGTTCATGCCATTCCGGTGCACATTCCGGCCTTGGTGGTAAATCGCCCGATTTTCCCTTGCCCGGATAACAAAACCCCATTGGAATTATAGCTATACGATCTTCATCATAAAATAATGTCCTATCCATATTCAACCATTCTCTTAGCTTGTCACCACTTGGATCATTCCATGGAATGCCGGTTTTATGAACTTTTGTTCCCGGTGCCTGGCCGATAATTGCAATTTTAGATTTTGTGGCTGCTCTTAATACCGGTTTTGGGCCAAGCGGTAAATGAGCTTCACAGATCGTACATTTTCTGATTTTAAGCAATAATTGTTCTAAATCCTGTGACATATATGTTCAAATTGCCATTTTAATTGCTTTTAATTTAAGCATTACTGAAATTTATAAACTGATTTTATGAAAAGGGCAAAGGCATTAAAGTATTTATCTGTTTTCAGTATTCCGGTGGCGGTCTATATTTCACTTACTTCTAATGGCTGGTGGACCTTTATCACTTTAATCGAAGCATTTCTTCTAATTCCTTTTCTTGAATTGTTTATTAATGCTGATGATTCCAATTTGTCAGAAGTTGAAGAGGAAATGAGAAGCAATGATCCAATTTTTGACTGGATGCTTTATCTGGTTGTTCCTGTGCAATATGCTTTCCTAATATTCTTTTTGTTTTCGATTCAAGAGTCATTACTATGGTGGGAAACCGCAGGAAGAATTTCAGCCTTTGGAATTTTATGTGGGGTTTTGGGAATTAACGTGGCTCATGAATTGGGTCACAGAAGTTCAAAGTTTGAACGATTGCTTTCAAAATCTTTGCTTCTGACTTCACTTTATATGCATTTTTATATTGAGCATAACCGAGGGCATCACAAAAATGTGAGTACCATTGAAGACCCTGCCTCTTCACGAATTAATGAATCTCTTTATCGATTTTGGATACGATCCATTGTGTACAGCTATATTTCAGCCTGGAAACTTGAATTTGAACGGATGAAAAGAAAGGGTCTTTCAAAATTCTCCTTACAAAATGAGATGTTGCAATTTCAATTCATTCAACTGTTTTTAATTGGCCTTATTGCTTTAATTTTCAGTCTTGAGGTGATGCTGTATTTCATCGCAGCTGCCACAATCGGATTTCTACTTCTTGAAACCGTAAATTATATTGAACATTATGGATTGAGTAGAAATAAAGTTAATGATAAGCTTTATGAAAGGGTTAAGCCCATTCATTCCTGGAACAGCAATCATGTCATAGGACGTTTAATGCTTTTTGAATTATCGCGTCATTCAGATCATCATTTTAAGGCAAGTAAAAAATACCAATTGTTAAGACATCACGAAAATTCTCCACAAATGCCAACGGGATATCCGGGAATGATGTTACTATCGGTTTTTCCTCCGTTGTGGTTTAAAGTAATGAATAAAAGAATCGAAAATTTACCGCGTGGATAGGCTAAGACTGGGATTTATTCTAAATCTTATTGCAGGTTTTGCCATTTTGATAGCATCCGCATTCCGTTCCAGCCATGCTGAAAGCTGGGCCTCCTGGTATCCTCTGGCTTTTTTCTTTTTTGCTCTTTCCGGATTGTATTATATACGTTGGAAAAGGGGGAGGTAATTAGTTTCCAAATGCTGTAAGCACTACTCTTCTTTTACCTCCACTATTTCTGTGTTCACAAAGATAAATCCCCTGCCATGTTCCTAAATTGAGTCTGCCATTTGTAATCGGAATAGTCACAGATGAATCGAGTAAAGACGCCTTAATATGAGCAGGCATGTCATCCGGGCCTTCAAACGTATGGCGATAATAAGGTGCATTTTCCGGTACCATCTTGTTAAAATGACTCTCGAAATCTGTTCGAACCGTAGGGTCGGCATTTTCATTAATACTAAGTGAAGCAGAAGTATGTTTTATAAACACCTGCAAAATCCCCGTATTAATGTTAGAGATTTCAGGAATGGATTTTACTATTTCATTGGTGATCAAATGAAAACCACGGATCCGGGCATCCAGCACTATTTCATTTTGAAATACTTTCAATTAATCTTTCGGAATTCTTCTGAGTATGGTGAACTCAACTCTTCTATTATGCGAGCGGCCTTCTATGTCGGCATTGCTTGCGAGGGGAAATGCATCTCCCAGACCATTGCAAAATATTCGGTCTTCCTCAATTCCCTTTTTCGATAAATAGGTTTTGACAGCCCGAGCTCTTGCCAAAGACAAATCAAAATTGTGTTTTTTATCTCCCGAATCATCGGTATAGCCAACAAGACTCAAATAAAAAGTTGGATTGTTTTTAAGAATTTCAAGGATTTTGTAAATCTGTTCTTCATCTATGACCTCAAAATGACTGGAGTCCACTGCAAACTCAATATTTTCAATGATTAAAGGTTCATTTAAAGGAAGAGAAAAAGAATCTGCAGAGATTTGTTCATGGGTCCTGTAATCATAGCTATTTTCACAATCACATTCCTGCAAATTGCTTACTTCTTCCAGACTGATGTCATCGATATAATAATAGGCAAAGTTTTCCCGCTCTTTAAAACTTCTCGGAGCTACCACTAATTTATCTGTAAAATCTACGGGTTGAAAATTTCCAATGGTAAGATAACGGGCACTTTTTTGTGCCGGCAAAGGCAAACAAATTTGCATCCACTGATTTTTGAGATTTAAAAAATTTCCAGAATCGAGTTTTAAATGCGCTTTTTTCCGAATGGTAAATGCATGATCTTCTTTTATTCGCGATTTACTTAAAACAACTTCAAAATTCGATGTGGCATAATTCGAAAACTCTGAAAGTTTTACATAGGCTTTAAAACAATAATCTCTTTTCTTCTTGACTTTTGAATTGAGCTTTATTTGCAAATATTCTTTCCAGGGAACAAGGCCGTTTTCTACCTTATGAAGATAAAACCCCGCCATGGCTTTACCATTATGCGTTTTGCTTATCCCCATATAACTTACAGGTATACCCGCCCCATCCCGTCGCATAACAATCGGATTGGTAGTGCTGTAACATTCATGAAAATAATCCGGATTTCCCATATTAGGGCTTGTCCAGTTTTCAGCCAATTCGATCTGCCCTTTTTCTTCCGGACAGGAAGTATTGCTTTCAAAACCACCATTGGGTACAAGGTTCTGAGAAAAAGCAGGAAGAAATCCAAAACTTATTGCCAGGCATAGATGGATTATTTTTCCCATAGAATTTCTTTTAAATCGTCGTTGTGCTGGATCAACCATTCGCTGATATTATCGAGGGTATCCAGTTCTTCCTCATCTTCCTCAGAAATGGCTTCTTCTTTTTCTTCAGAAAGCAGGTCTTTGAGACTTTCAGAGATCTTCTCAATTTGATGAGTGATTGATCTAAGCTTTTGTTTTCCTTCGGAAGTCATTTGGTAATATTAATTGATTGTAAAGTAGCTAAATGAAACAATTGCTTGCAATAAGGATTCCAAATTATAATAATTTTGTTTTTAACGCATTATCTCTTTGTATTTCCGCGTATAGCAATCTATTATTTCAGCTAAAAACCATAGTTTTGCACTCCAAAATCGATTTTGATGATCAATTTAATTACCAAAGGACTTTCTAAAATTTTCGGAACCAAATCCGAAAGAGATATAAAGGAAATTCTTCCCCTTGTCGAAAAAATTAACGAGGAATATTCAAAACTAGATAAACTAAGTCACGATGAGCTAAGAGGCGAAACTGAAAAGTTAAGAAGCTATCTTGATAAAGCGCTTTCCGGGATTGATAAACAGATTGAAGATCTTAAGCAAAAAGTCGCCGACAATCCCGACCTGGGCATTCATGAAAAAGAGGACATTTTTAATCAGGTGGATGGCCTGGAAGAAAAACGCTTTGAGGCACTTGAAAAAGAACTTTTAGAAATTCTACCCAAAGCCTTTGCGATTGTCAAGGAAACGGCCAATCGATTTAAGTCCAACGAAATCATCAAGGTAAAAGCGAGTTTTTTTGATAAACAAATAGCACAAAACAATGACTATGTCTCAGTAGAAGGCGATTATGCCTTATGGTCAAATTCATGGGAAGCAGCCGGAAATAGAATTACCTGGGACATGCTTCATTACGATGTTCAACTTATAGGAGGAATTGTATTACATCAGGGAAAAATAGCTGAAATGGCGACCGGTGAAGGAAAAACCCTGGTTGCGACACTTCCGGCCTTTTTAAATGCACTTTCAAATAGAGGCGTTCATATTGTAACGGTTAATGACTATCTGGCACGCAGGGATTCAGAATGGATGGGACCAATTTTTGAATTTCATGGCATGAGTGTGGATTGCATTGACAAGCATGAACCGCATTCGGACGGAAGAAAAAAAGCATATAATTCTGACATCGCATACGGCACCAACAATGAATTTGGTTTTGATTATTTGCGTGATAATATGTCGAGAAACCCCGAAGACCTTGTGCAAAGAAAATTGCATTATGCAATGGTCGATGAGGTGGATTCCGTGCTTGTCGATGATGCAAGAACGCCTTTGATAATTTCCGGGCCGGTTCCTGAAAGCGAAGCAAAACACGAATTTCATGAACTAAAACCGAGGATTGCCAAGCTTGTAGATGCCCAGAGAAAATTGGTGAGCGATTACCTCAATCAGGCTAAAAAACTAATTAAAGAAGGCAATGAAAAAGAGGGCGGCCTGCCTTTATTTCGAACCTACCGCGGTATGCCTAAATACAAGCCTCTTATTAAATTTCTCAGTGAAACAGGCATGCGTCAGATTCTTCTAAAAACGGAAAATTTCTATTTACAAGACAACTCCAAAATGATGCCTGAGGCTGATGAGCCCTTGTATTTTACCATCGATGAAAAAAACAACAATATTGAGCTGACTGAAAAAGGTATTGATTTAATAACCGGAGAAGGCGAAGATGCTTCGTTTTTTATTCTTCCCGATATAGCCATAGAAATTGGAAAAATCGAGAATGCGGATGATCTTGACCCAAAGGAAAAAGCAGGGCAAAAAGAAAAACTTATCAAGGATTATGGTGAAAAAACCAAAAGAATTCACACCATCAACCAGCTTCTAAAAGCCTATACCTTATTTGAGAAAGATATTGAGTACATCATCCAGGAAAACAAAATCATGATCGTCGATGAACAGACCGGTCGTGTTATGGATGGCAGAAGGTATTCGGATGGATTGCATCAGGCCATTGAAGCCAAAGAGAATGTTAAAGTGGAGAAAGCCACCCAAACTTATGCAACCGTAACGCTCCAGAATTATTTCAGGATGTACAACAAACTGTCGGGGATGACAGGTACTGCCGAAACAGAAGCCGGAGAATTTTGGGAAATCTACAAACTCGATGTGGTTGTAATACCAACCAATGTGCCAATTGTTCGGGACGACAGACAAGACAAGGTTTTCAAAACAGTTCGTGAAAAATACAATGCAGTAATTGATGAGATATCTGAATTGGCAAATGCCGGAAGACCGATATTGGTCGGTACCACATCGGTTGAAAATTCAGAAATAATTAGCCGAATGCTGAAGTTGAGAAACATCAAGCATCAGGTACTCAACGCAAAACAACATCAAAAAGAGGCTGAAGTCGTAGCTGAAGCAGGAAAGCCTTCTACCGTTACTATAGCCACCAATATGGCGGGTAGAGGTACGGATATTAAACTGACTACCGAATCAAAACAAGCAGGAGGTTTGGCCATTGTCGGTACAGAAAGACATGAATCCAGAAGGGTTGACCGTCAGCTCAGAGGCCGTGCTGGTCGACAGGGTGACCCCGGCTCGTCACAATTTTTTGTGAGTTTAGAAGATAACCTGATGCGACTCTTTGGTTCGGATAGAATTGCAAGAGTGATGGACCGCCTTGGACTTGAAGAGGGTGAGGTAATTCAACATTCAATGGTATCCAGTAGCATTGAAAGAGCGCAGAAAAAAGTTGAAGAAAATAATTTCGGTATTCGAAAAAGATTGCTCGAATACGATGATGTGATGAATTCTCAGAGAGAAGTGATTTACTCCAGAAGAAAAAATGCGCTTTTTGGTGAAAGACTGGCTTTTGATATCATGAATATGATTTATGATATTTCCGAAGAGTTGATTATCTCCTATGGCGGTTCCGAAAATTATGAAGGGTTTAAACTGGATTGTATTACCCTACTCTCCATCGATCCTTCTATAAGCGAAGATGAATTAAAAAAAGCAAATCTTCCTGAATTGACAGAGAAATTGTATGATCAGGCTTATTCTCATTATCTGGAAAAAAACAAACAAATTGCTGAGAAGACCTTCCCGGTAATTAAAGATGTTTTTGATACTAAAGGAGCGACCGTTGAAAATATAGTTGTTCCATTTACGGATGGAAATAAACAAATACAAGTAGTCAGTAATTTAAAACAGGCGGTCAATACGAAAAATAAAGATCTAGTCCTTTCGCTGGAGAAGTTTTCCACACTTGCTATAATCGATCAGGCCTGGAAGGAACATTTAAGAGAAATGGACGACTTGAAACAGTCCGTACAAGGGGCTGTCTATGAGCAAAAAGACCCATTGCTGATTTATAAATTTGAAGCATTTGAATTATTCAAAGCATTCCTTTCAAGGATTAATAGAGAGATCTCTTCATTCCTATTAAAAGCTGATTTGCCAAAAGAGAGCGCCCAGGATGTAAGAGAAGCAAGGGAGGTTCGCAGAAGACAAGAAAAATTAAATACAAAGAAAGAAGAAGCCGGCTCCCTTCTTTCCGGTGGAGGTGGCCAGGCGAATAGAACGCAGGCTCCAAGTATTACTGCTCCTGTAAAATCAAAAAAAGTAGCAGGAAGAAATGACCGTGTCACGGTTCAGTATGCCGATGGAAGTATTAAGAAAGATGTTAAGTTTAAAACCGTCGAACAAGACGTGTTAAATAATAAATGCGTTTTACTGGAAAATTAAAATGAGCTTTCTTTCAAAGTGGATATTGGTAATATTGATGCCTTTTTTGGCCTGTAAAAGTGTGCAGAGCCAGAAAAATCCACTGAGTGAAAGACAGTATATTAATTTCGATAGTTTACGGCCCACTTTCCCTGCTTTTCATTTGGATTCGATAATGGCCAGAGAAGACCATTTAAAAAAAGACTCAGTTTTTCTGGAAAATTCTGATTTTTTCATGAGCAATAATCGTTTTTCAGATAGTTTGCTTGTCTTAATGGATACCTTATCCAAACTCAACAAATCCGTCCCCTATTATGGTTATCGAATTGTTTTATACAATGGTTCGGATAGAAAAAAAGCCATTTTTGAAAGGGGAAAAGCCTTGAAAATTCTGGATGACAAAACGGAGGTATATATGAATTACCAAAGGCCTTATTTCAAGGTAAAGGTGGGCAATTATTATGATCGGATAACGGCATATTCAACCTATTTAAAACTAAAAGCTGCTATTCCAACAGCACTATTGGTCCCGGAAGTTATTGACTTGGATAAAATTCAATTTCATTAATGAATATTAAAAATGAAATCTTAAAGCTGGCTGCAGAAAACAAGCAAACGGTAATTGAATTTAGACATTACCTTCACGCCCATCCGGAATTGTCTTTTCAGGAATACGATACAGCTAAATTCATTTCAGAAGTTTTAGAAAAATACGGCATTGAACATCAAACAGGCATTGCGGATACAGGAATAGTCGCATTCGTGCGTGGAAAAAATGCAGATAAAAGAACCATTGCCCTAAGAGCTGATATAGATGCCTTGCCTATCAAAGAAGAAAATGAGGTCCCCTATAAATCAAAAAATGATGGGATCATGCATGCATGCGGTCACGATGTTCATACCTCTTCCCTATTGGGAACGGCAATTATTCTGAATCAATTGAAAGATCAAATCGAAGGTACCGTTAAAATGCTTTTTCAACCCGGAGAGGAAAAAATTCCGGGAGGTGCTAGTCTGATGATTAAAGCCGGGGCTTTGGAAAACCCCAAACCAAAAAGCATTATTGGACAACACGTAATGCCTTATTTACCTGTAGGTACAATTGGATTCCGCGAAGGAATGTATATGGCCAGTGCTGATGAGGTTTACATTCGCATCATTGGCAAAGGTGGGCATGCGGCCATGCCCGAAAACCTTATTGACCCCGTTGCCATACAGGCCCAAATGATTACTGCATTGCAACAGGTGATTTCCAGAAATGCACCGCCAAAAGTACCAAGTGTCTTGTCTTTTGGGAAAATTGAAGCCAAAGGGGCTACTAATGTTATTCCGGGTGAAGTAAATATAGAAGGCACTTTTAGAACCATGAATGAAGAATGGCGTGCAAAAGCGCATGATTTGATTAAAAAAATTGCCGTCGGAATTTGTGAAAGTTTTGGAGCGAAATGTGAGATTGAAGTTCGGAAAGGATATCCTTATCTTGAAAATGAACCGGCCCTGACTAAAAGGATGAAATCCGCTGCTATTGAATTGTTGGGAAAAGAAAAAGTAGTAGATCTTGATATCTGGCTTGCCGGCGAAGATTTTGCTTTTTATTCACAAATACTGGATTCCTGTTTTTACAGATTAGGCGTGGCTAATGAGGCGAGGGGAATTACATCCGGTGTACATACGCCCACCTTTAATATAGATGAGGATGCGCTTGAAATAGGCTCTGCCCTAATGGCCTGGCTCGCGGTTAAGGAGTTAGCGTCTTAATTTTTTGTAAAGGATTAAAACTATTTATACCTAAATAAATTAATAAGTAGTGTCTACTTATTAACCCATGAAGGCAGTCAAGGAGATTTTCATATTCTTATTTCTGACTTTTGCAGCCAATTTTACAATTGCTCAAAGTTGGGAAAGACTCATTACCGATGGTGGGAGTAGTGGAAATGAGATATTTAGCGATATGCACATAGATAATGAGGGAAACGTGTATCTCACGGGTTCCTTTTCCGGTAGTGCGACATTCGGCAATATCCTTTTAACCAGTAATGGTGCGACAGATTTTTTTGTCGTCAAATATGACTCTTCCGGAAGCTTGATCTACGCGACAAGCGGTGGCAGTCCTTCAAGTGATTTAAGTAATGCAATTGTTTCTGATAATAATGGAAATGCCTATATAACAGGTCTATATTCCGGTTTCATGAATATTGCAGGTACAACTCTCTTAATAAACGGGCCGACAGATGTCTTCACTGTAAAGGTTGATACAATAGGTAATTTTGTCTGGGCAAAGAAAGCAGGGGGCCTGTTCGATGTCTACGGAAGTACATATGAAGATAGGGGTTTAGATATTGCTTTTGATAATAGTAATGGAATTTATGTGGCGGGAGTAACAAGTGGGCAATCAATGACTTTTGGGCCTTTTCTTCATGGACCTGGTCAAGGCGATGCTACAGATTTCGTTGGAAAATATGATTTAAATGGAAATGAGCAATGGATTGTTAGCGGATCAGACCCTAATGGCTCTCCCACAGGCAACCTTTCAATATCTAAGTCTTTAGTATACAATCCTATATCCAACTCCATAATCTTAGGAGGATATAATAGTATAACAGTTTCAATAGGTGGTGGTGGAATATCTAAAAACAGCAACCTATTTTTCAGACAAATCTTTCCTAATGGTTCCTTGGGTTGGTTCAGACAATTTGGAGGCACCTCACAAGAAGAAGTTTATGATTTAGCTTTAGATGGAAGTGGGAATATTTATGCGACCGGTTTGTACAACGGTACGCTTGAGGTTCCGTTGGGAACTGTGATTGCAACTTCAATCAATGACGGCCAAAATTCAGAAGATTCTGATGCTTTCATTCTTAAATTGAACCCTAATGCCTCTACTGTTAATTATATTAAAACTGTCGCGGGAAGTCAGGATGTCGATGGATTGTCTATCACATCCAGCCCAACTGGAACAGTTTATGTAAGCGGAAAATATAAAGGAACGCCTGGGGTTGATAATGTGGCTTTGAATCCCAAAGGAGAATATGATATTTTTTTACTAAGAATTGATTCGCTTAACAATTTGAATTGGGTTGAAGTGGCCGGTGGAAACGGAGACGATGCAGGCATCAATGTAGTTCTTCGAAATGATGAAAAAATTGTGCTTTCAGGTGGTTTTAGCAGCATTTCTCAATTTGGTGATTTCAGCAGAACCAGTCTTGGCTTTTCAGATGCTTTTTTGGCAAACCTGGATTGTAAACCCGGAAAACCTGCGCTGCAAAACAACCTTGATACAATTCTTTGCATTGGAGACTCTTCAGAAATAATCCCTCTAAGCAAATTCGGTACGAGTTACACATATAATTTAGTATCGGGAGGTATAGTCGATAGCTCGGGAAATACATTAAAAATATTTTGGAACAATCCTGGCAATCACCAACTGCAAATAATACCAAACAATGTTTGCGGCCAAGGTAAAATTAAAACAATTCAGTTTGCTATTAATGATGTGCCGGGATCCACGCTAATTGCCGGTGACACAAACATTTGCATAGGCTTGGGTACATATGTGGCGACCAATAGCGAGGCTGATAATTTCAATTGGTCTTTAAATGGTGGCGGATCACTTGTGCCTCTCGGTAATCAGGCTTTGGTTTCCTGGTCAAATTCAGGACAATACACTTTGAAAGTCAATGGATTAAATGCCTGTGGAATTGGACAGGAGGACAGCCTCATTGTAAGCGTTGCAGAGTTTCCTTTTAGTGCAGTTTCAATTAACGGCTCTTCTTCTAGTTGTATTCAATCGGATACTTTCACCATTCTTCCTCAGAATGAAACCACTTATTCATGGGATCTTTCCAGTGGTGGCACAATTCAATCTTTTGACACTTTTTCCATCGTAAATTGGAATCAGGAAGGAAGCCATATAATTCGTGTTACGCCTTCAAATATATGTGGGACCGGCAGTCCTTCAAGTAAAATTGTCTCGGTCATTGCAAGTCCGTCCAAAGAAGAAATTATTGGTGATACTTTAGTCTGTATTGGTTCAAGTTCTTTCAGTCTTCCAAGTCTCAATGGCGTCAATTACAATTGGTCCGTTTCTGGTGGGGGAACTCTGCTTAATCTGGGCAATAATGCCATAGTCAACTGGACTTCTTCAGGGAATTATTTCGTCTCGGCATCAATTCAAAATAGCTGCGGAATCAGTGAAACTGACACAATTAATGTTGCGGTTAAATCTGCCGCAATTCAGCCCGGTAGTATCAACGGCAGCAGCCAGACCTGTCTTGGAACAAATACTTATTCAGTGATTCAACAAAGTGATCAAAGCTATGAATGGACTTTAAGTTCAGGCGGCAATTTGACCTTTGTTAATAATCAGGCTTCAATTAATTGGACGCAAAGCGGCTTTCACACAATAAGTGTTAGAGCCTTAAACAGTTGCGGAACGGGTTTAACAAGAGATTTAGTAGTGGAAGTAAAAGATGTGCCCGATCAGCCGGGAGTTATTTTCGGAAATAACAAGGTTTGTTTGGGACTTCAAAATTACAACGTGTTTTCTGGAAGCGGCGTAAATTATATATGGTCCATAAGTGGAGGAGGGCAATTATTTCCTTCCGGTAATTCTGCCTCCATTAATTGGACTTTGCCCGGCACATATGACTTAATTGTCACACCCTTTAATTCCTGTGGAAATGGCACACCGAGGATCTTACAAATCGAAGTGAACGATGTGCCTGATGCTATCAGTGGCATAATAGGAATTGATACAGTTTGCCTGGGTTCTCAAATCTATACAGTAGAAAACCCCCAAACCGGATCTGACTTAAATTACAACTGGTCCCTTAGTGGTGGTGGAGTAATAGCACCAAATGGCAACTCAGCTACTGTTAACTGGAGTACTGCCGGTACTTATACACTAACAGTACAGGCTCAAAATAGCTGTGGGTTTGGACAGGCCTTTTCCATTTTTATAAATGTTAAAAATACCAATGAGCAGATCACAAATATAAGTGGCGATGATTTGGTTTGTTTGGATACAACTATTTACGTCGTGCCTCTCATTAACGGGTTTAATTATAACTGGACCCTTTCGGGCGGGGGCTTGCTAAATGCTGATTCCAATACAGCGGAAGTCATTTGGCAAAATACAGGTAATTATACTCTTAGTGTAACGAGCTCTGATGGTTGTACCAAAACACTTCCAATAGAAGTAAAAGATATTCCATCTATCCCATCTGTAATCAGTGGAGATACAGTAGTATGTATTGGAACAAAATCTTATGCTGTAAGCCCTGTAATCGGTCAAACCTTTAACTGGTCATTATCAGGAGGAGGAAACATTAACTCTTTTGGAAATGCCGCAATCGCTGATTGGATTAGTACCGGTGTTTTTAATGTTGAAGTTTCGGGTTCAAATTTTTGTGGAACAGGGCCAATAAGAACACAATTAATCAACGTTTTAACCACCCCTTCGGCTCCTTTTTTTAATTCCGCAGATACCATTATTTGTAATGGACAAACAGAAATATATTCGGTTGATGCCCAACTATTTGAATCTTATTCATGGACATTGGACAGGGGCGGTTTATTGAGTCCTTCAGACTCTATTGTATCGGTACAATGGCTTGATACCGGAATTGCCACATTAACAGTTTCGGGTTCCAATTTATGCGGAACAGGGCTTTCAAGTGTTCTTGCAATTGATGTTGATGATGTTCCTGCTTTACCCATAATAAACGGCCCCAACCAAGTTTGTCTGGACACTAGTTTGTACACTTCGTCTTTTGATAATAGTGTTTTTTACAATTGGTCAATTAGTGGAACAGCTTCGTTAATAGATTCAATTAATTCAGCTCAAATTGCATTCACTGATACCGGTTTTTACAATCTTAATTTAAGTTTGGCAAACAGCTGTGGAACAAGCAGTGTCGCACAGAAGAAAATAGAAGTTTTCCAGATACCATCAAAGCCTCAATTATCACAAGGAGACACAATAGTTTGTTTGGGTTTTAGTTCATATCAGGTAATTCAGAACCCCAATGAAAATTACAGCTGGGCAATCTCAGGGGGTGGAGCTATAAATGCCCTTGGTAACTCTGCGACCATTAACTGGACAAATACCGGTAATTTTCAAGTTTATATTCAGGCGACAAACCTTTGTGGATCAGGCCCGATTGATACAATTGATGTTGAAGTAAGAACTACGCCAGCTCAGCCATCGACAATTTCGGGACCGGCTAATGTCTGTTTGGATAGTGCATTTTATGCTGTCAATACAGTTAATAACCTAAGTTATTCCTGGACACTTTCCTCAAATGGCAATCTAATATCCGGTGGCTCATCCACTGCAATTGTTAACTGGTTCACTACCGGGGTTTCAGTGCTCTCCGTAACCGCATCAAATTTATGCGGTTCCAGCCCTTCTCAATCAAAATCCATAAATATTGAAGACATTCCTGGTTTGCCTATAATTACTTTAGGCGATACACTTGTTTGCTTAGGAAATGAAATCTACTCTATTCAAAGTTCAGCTGGATTGAGTTATAATTGGAATTTGCCCGGTGGTGGAAATATTTCAAGCAATACAAATCAAGCAACTGTATTTTGGAACCAAACCGGTAATTGGAATCTGATATCAAGTCTTTCTAACTTTTGTGGAACCGGGCCTGAAGACACACTAAGTATTCGTGTTAAGACTTTACCTGATACCGCGAATTTCATTAATCCCGATACACTTGTTTGTTTAAGCAATATCGTGTACAGCGTAAATTTTGAGCCCGAAGTCAACTATACCTGGTCCTTAAATGGAGGTGGTAGTTTAAGTACTGTAAATAACCAGGCTTTTGTTACCTGGAATAATCCGGGTGTGTACTCATTACGAGTAAACCCGGTTAATATTTGCGGAGCAGGACCATTAAGCACAGTACAGGTAGATGTAAATACAGTTCCAAACACGCCCCAATTTTTAAATCTCGATACCCTGGCCTGTATCGGTCCCGAATCTTATATCGCTATTCCACAATCCAATTCAAATTTCTTGTGGAATCTTTCGGGTGGTGGAGGATCATCGAGCAACGGTAATCAATTCAATGTTAATTGGACCAGTACGGGTATTTTCGATATTGAATTATCGGCATTCAATTTCTGTGGTACGAGTCCAAAAATTATAAAGTCGATAAGTGTCAATGAGCTACCGCCTCCACCTGTTTTAATTTCTGCTAATGTCAATCCTTGTTTAAATAACGAGACCTATATTATTTCTGCGAATAACTCAAGCAATCAAATCTGGAATTTAAGTGGTGGTGGTTTACTCAATGCGAACGGAGATTCTGCTGTTATAAATTGGTTAAGCCCTGGAACCCAAAATATCGAAGTGATTGCAGAAAATTATTGCGGTTTAAGTCAGGCATTAACTATTATTATCGATGTAAATGATATTCCTGAGAGGCCTGCCGGGTTTTTGGGGCCATCAAGTGTTTGCTTTGGTGATTCAGCGCTCTACTCTGTATTGGAAGAACCGGGTTTGACCTATGACTGGAGAACAGAAGCCAACAATCCAGTTAATTCTGATAGTTCAGCGGCATTGCTAATCTGGAATTCTATTGGCGAGCAACTCTTGTATGTCAAGGCTAAAAATAATTGTGGTTCAAGCCCGGAAACGGATTTTGAAGTCAATGTCCGTTCAGTGCCTACATTTCAAGGCAATATTCTGGGCGATGATAAAATATGCCTTGGCTCCAATTCGAGTTATACGGTTAGCTTTGGTGAAGGAATACTATATGACTGGAAACTAAACGATGGTGGCGAACTTAGCGCGCAAGATAATAGCGCATTAATTCAGTGGAACGATAGTGGTGAATACATACTGAGTTTGACCGCAAGCAATAGTTGTGGTTCTTCAATTCCTGTTACCAAGACAATCATTGTTGATGTTTTTCCTGAAAAGCCCCAAATTACAAGTTCGGGAGATTCATTGTTTTCAAATAACATAAGAGATAATTTTTGGTACCTCAATGGTGAAAAAATTAACAATAAGGATTCCCCATTTATAATTCCTAAAGAAACAGGTCAGTATACTTTACAAATCATTAATTCCTGTGGAGAAAGTGAAATATCAGATTTTATTAGTTTCTATGGTGGACAAAATCTGGAAAATGAGATCTATCTGTTTCCAAATCCCGCAAATATCGCAGTACAAGTAAAAATTCCATTAAACTTGAGATTGAATTCCCTGGCTATAATCAATGCCGAAGGGAGGCAGATTATTAATTATAGCTTGAAAGGTGGAAGTGTTGAAGAAATATATCTTGATAATTTGTTGCCGGGTGTCTATTTTGTTGAATTAATCATCGATGGGCAGGGTCGTTTCTATAAAAAGCTAATTGTCAATTAAGCGAGATTTTACTTCTTTCAATTATTTCAG
The DNA here is from genome assembly GCA_040218795.1 of Cytophagales bacterium. Classification (GTDB taxonomy): domain Bacteria; phylum Bacteroidota; class Bacteroidia; order Cytophagales; family CCMP332; genus CCMP332. Next base: position 174,101 of record JAVJQT010000008.1, read on the forward strand.
ATTTTAGTTCCATCTCCAGTATATAAACTCCCGAAGATAGGTTCCTTAAATTGGTTCCCATTTCTGAATTATGAATCTCACCTGAAAGGACGTCAAATATTTTCCATGAAATTACTTCCTTCGAGAAATTTATTTTACTTGACACTGGGTTTGGATAATAAAGTGGCTCTTTCTTTGGCGACCAACTCTTTTCAAGACTAGTAATTGAGTTAAAAATTTCATTTATCCAGATTGAATATTGCAATGCCGAAGGATGAAGGCCATCATTGGCCACCAATTGAGGGTTAACCAGCCCAAGTCGTGAAATGCCTGTTACATTAATGAATCGAACGCCAAGGCTATCACATACTGATTTTTTCACCAGATTGAAATCATCAATTTCCGAGCTTATTTGAGCTGAAGCTAGAGATGCCTGACCAAAAGGTGTGTAGGCATAATCGGGTATGCTCAAAACCAATACATTATCAAACGATTGTTTTGCCCTTACTTTTGCTATGTTTAGCAATATGATCAAGTCTTGTTTATAGTCAGAAATACTTGCTCTTTGAAATTGATTATTGACACCTATGCATAGGCTCACCAAATCAAAATCATTAGGCGGGTTTACATTTTGTATGTTTTGTATCAATTCAGTGGTTTTCCACCCCGTTTGTGCAATGTATGTGAGATTGTTATTTGATATTCCTCTGGCAGCCAATGAGTCTACTAATTGTATTGGCCATCGCTGATTAGTTGAAACGGATTGCCCTATAGTATAAGAATCTCCAAGTGCTAAAAATTTATAATTGGGAGGTAATTGATTTAACTGAGCAAAACTTATTCCATGAGCTATCAGAATAGTCAAAAAACTAAAAAAGAGATAACTTTTTATTTTCTTTAGGTGTAAAAATGTTTCGACCTGTGCTATTTTAAAGTGTTTGAGTTTACCTGAATGAGCTGAGATAATTTCCTTTTGATACATAACTATAAAATATGTCTAACTGTTCTTTTACTATTATTTAGTTTCAAACATTGCTTTGCACAACAAGTTGAAAAAGAAAAAGACAGCCTTTTAAAGATAATATCTGATACCGATAAGGCGCGTGCTTATGATGCTTTGATACACCTTTCGCAGATCTATGACTACGAAAATTTTGACTCTTCCCTTCACTATGCTAATCGGGCTATTAAATATGCCAAGAAAGAATTTGATACTTCCCAAATCATATACGCTCATAGATGCATTGGCGTAAGCTATGATGTTGGTGGTTTTTATGATCAGGCGCTAAGCCATTTTGATACAGCATTATTTCTCCTCGAAAAAGTTAATTCCATCCAAAATAAAGATAATGAAAAAGCGCATCTCATGCACAACATAGGCATGATAAAGCAAGAATTACGAGACTATACCGAAGCAAAAAAGTTTCTGCATAACAGTCTTAGTTATTATAGAAACCTGGAAGATTCTTTAGAACTAATAACATCTTTTTATGCCATTGGCTCTCTTTGCTGGGAGATTGGTGAATATGATAGTTCATTACTTTATTTAAACAGCGCTTTTAAGTTAACGAAACAGACAAGTAATTACACCGATGATGGGCTGGTACTTATTCAGGCCGAAATAATACAGGTCTATATAATGAAAGGTGAAATAGAGAAGGCCAGATCTTTAATAGAACAAACTGAATTATTGTATCCGGGTGAAAATATATCATTTTATTCAAAAGGGTACCTGTTTTTTGACAAAGCACTCATTTATGGAATTGAGAAAAAATATCAAAAGGCCTTTAGCGCTTTTGATTCTGCACTCTGGTATAGCGATCAAATTGGTCTTGCTGAAGAAGGGATAAATATTTTTATCGAGTACGTTAGAGTTGCTGAGGAAAGCGGCGACTTTGAAAAAGCATTTTTTGTTCAAAATGAATTGTTAAACAGAGAAAGGGAATGGTTTGATGATAAAAAAGTCAGTTATACTAAAGCAAAAGAGACTGAACTTGGTACGCGTGAGAAGGAACAAAAACTTGTTGAGCAAAAAGAAGAACTTTCAAGGAAAGAATTAATCATTCTCTGGATTTCAATATTATCCGCCTCTGTATTAATGTTTTCATTTATTCTTTTCAGAAATAATAAAGTTATTAGAAACAAAAATGAACGTATTGAAGCACTAATTCGTGAATTGCATCATCGCGTGAAGAATAACTTACAAGTGATTTCAAGCCTGCTGAGTTTGCAGTCCATGCGCTTAGATGAAGGAGAAGTAAAGGAGGCAGTGGAAGAAGGCCGTAGCAGAATTAAAGCTATGGCGATGATTCATCAAAACTTGTACCTTCAGGAAGATACAGCTGAAATAGATGCTGAGAAATATTTACGTGAACTATTGTTAAACCTGAGCGAAAGTTATGGGGTTGACCAGGGTGCCTTGTCCATGAATATTAAAAAATTAAAGTTGGACATTGATACAATATTGCCTGTTGGCCTAATCGTAAATGAATTGGTAAGTAATTCATTCAAATACGCTTTCCCAGAAACTGAAAAACCCAAATTGGAAGTCAATTTTGAAAATATTGGGAAGGAATTACGATTGATTATCAAGGACAATGGCAAAGGTTTAGACGCTCAAAAGAATAATGAAAATAGCACGTCGTTTGGGATGTCACTGGTAAATTTACTTGTAAAACAATTACACGGAACTATGGAAGTTAACTCATTGAAAGGTTTAGAATATAATTTGCGTTTTAGTTACAAAAGCCTTTCTGCCTAATGGATCAGGTCGTAAAAGTATTAATCGTTGAAGATGATTTTATCATATCTGAAGAGCTAAAAGAGCGATTGCTAAGGTTCGGCTATAAGGTTTTGGGGCCTGTAGATAATGCGGAAGAAGCTGAAAAATTAATTCTTTCTGAAACCCCAGATGTAGTTTTATTGGACATTAATCTCAACGGGGAAGAAGATGGCATAAGCCTGGCCGAGAAGATTTTGGCTTCAAAACAACAAGTTGCCATAATATTTTTAACTGCTCTTTCCGATGAAAAAACTTTGATTCGGGCCAAGAAGATTAAACCTGCGGCATATATTATTAAACCTTACGAGGAAAGAAACCTCGCCATTGCAATTGATGTTGCATTTTCAAATTTATCGGATCAAAAGCTAGATAATGGCTATTTAATAAAAGATTCATTTTTTATTAAAGACACCAATCGATTTTCGAAAATTCAACTGAGCGATATTTTGTTTATTGAGGCTAAGGGTAGCTATAGTGTCATCACAACTGAAACCAAGACTTATACGCTGACAATAAATTTAAAAAATCTTCTATCCAAATTTTCCGGTTCTACTTTGTATCGAATACATCGCTCTTATGTTGTCAATATAAAGCAAATTGAAGCCTTCGATGGCCATCAGGTGGTGATTGGAAAACACAAGCTTCCTGTCGCAAGTAGTTATAAGGAGGAATTCTTTAAAAAATTCAGATTTATCTAAACGCTTACAAAAAACTTCACTCTGTTTACAAAGTACAGCATTGCGTTTACAAAAGAAATTTTCTATTGTAAGGATATATCTAATTGTTTACAACCCATTTTAAATTTTATAGATTATGAATGCGAAAAGTATTTTATTAGTATTGATGACTTCAGTTTTCATCTTCTCTTGTGGAGATGACAGCGAAGACAACGCGATGACCCCGAATCCCGGAAATACAAGTTCAGCCAACAAATATTCCGGTGCTGCTTCCTATGGAGATTTAGTTACATTCTCAATTGATCAGGAGGCCCAAAGCTATATTTTAGATAATGAAACTACTGGAGAGACAGAATCTGGCAATTACGATGTAATGAGCCTGAGCGGTTTGGAAGGTGTGTATAAGGTTAGCGCTCAGGGAAATAATTTCTTTGGTGTTGAATTAGACGACAAAATAGTTGTCGGAAACTTCCCTTCAGGAAATGCACAAAACGATATAAGTTTTGGAGTCAGTTCTGAAATAGACAATTCAACAAGGCTTAATGAAATCGCCGGTGATTATATTTATATCCGACTGGGAAATGTAAATATTAACGGAAGTACTTCTTATAAAGAATATGGCGTTTTCTCTTTGACAGCTGATGGAAACATTCACTTAATTGACCTGGCTTCAGGTGGAGATGGCAGTGATTCGCAAGTATTATCTGTTGAGGATTTAGCATCTGCCGGATTGGAATGGCCAATAGATGAAAGCTTTTCAAATCTCGACGGAACCTGGACAATAAGCGGTTCAAAAAGCGACAGGTTTGATATCTCATTAGATGGAAGTAATTATACCGGATATGCTTATGCAGCAGGAACAACCACTGTTTTCCTTATGGATTTAGGAACAGGAAATGGCTTCGCCATTGGCTTTAAAGTAACCGAGCCTGGCAATACCACAGGTGATTATAAATATATTGATACCTGGGCAGACGGAAGTAAGGGTGCCGGTAATTTCACTGTTAGCTCAGAAGGCAATATCGACTGGACTTATACAGAAGATGGTGCTGAGATAGAAACCGGTAGTTTTGGTCCTGTAGAACAAGTAGATCTACTGCCTAATGTTTTCTACTATTACGATTATGATGGTGAAAATGATATCTACCTGGTTGTAGCAGGTGATGCATATATGCACTTTATTTTTAATGATTTAGGAGAGCTGCAATCTTATGGCTGTGGTGCTCAGATTTAGAATCTAACTTGTTTTTATTGGTTATGTTAATAAAAAGGCAGTGATATTACTGCCTTTTTTTAATGCATCAGCTTTTATCCTTATCTTTGCCACTTAATTTTAGCCGGGGTTTGAGACTTTTGGCTTTTTAATAGTGAAAATTAAGCATAATGAGTAATATATCAGCAGTTAGATTTTTGAAGGCCGAAAAGGGTGGTTTTTACGATGTATTAAAAGCTCGCGTTAACGATTATTTTGAATCAAATAATATTTCGCGTCATGCAAATGGTGCGATGATCTTTAAAACAGCATTGATTTTAAGTGTTTTTTGGGGGTCTTATTTATTGCTTTTGAGCAATATGTTTTCTGTCTGGCAAATGTTGCTTTTAGCCATGTTAAATGGTTTTGCTGCTGCCTTAATAGGATTGAACATTGCGCATGATGCAATTCACGGTTCTTATTCATCAAAAAAATGGGTGAATAAAAGTCTGGCCGTTATTTTTAATATCATCGGTGCTAATGATTATATGTGGAATATTTCACATAATATCGTTCACCACAGTTTTACCAATATTCCTGATCACGATGAGGACATTGAACAAATTCCCATAATCAGATTAAACCCCAAACAGGAGCTTTGGAAAATTCACAGGTATCAGCATATCTATACTTTTTTCCTTTATGCATTGACGTCCATTTCCTGGGTATTCATTAAAGATTATAAGAAATTCTTTCAGGATAAAATTGGAAGTTATACAATGAAAAATCCTACTGTAGAATATATTAGACTCTTCGGGTTTAAAATTATCTATTATGTTCTTTTCCTTGCGGTTCCTTTGCTTGTCATTGAATTGGCCTGGTGGCAAATTTTAATTGGCTTTGTTATTCTCCACTTTGTTGAAGGATTGACACTCGCTTTAATATTCCAATTGGCGCATGTAGTCGAAGGCACTCAATTTCCGGAACCCGATGAAAAAGGTAAAATTCAGGACGATTGGGCTGCGCATCAAATGAGAACGACTTCAGATTTTGCAACCGGATATCCAATTATAAACTTCCTGTTTGGAGGCCTCAATTTTCAGGTAGAGCATCATCTCTTCCCAAAAGTTTGTCATATACATTATACCAAACTCGCTCCAATTGTAAAGCAAACTGCGGAAGAATACGGTTTGCCATATCATTCCCACAAAACTTTCATAGGAGCAATAAAGTCTCATATGTTTATGCTTAAGCAATTCGGTACCCAGAAAAACCTTAAGGTTGCATAGAAACTTATTCCTAAAGTTTTAGTTATCATAGCATGGAAAAATTGGAGAGCGCCACACTTGGTGCGGGATGCTTCTGGTGCATTGAAGCTGTATTTCAAAATTTAAAAGGCGTTAAAAATGTAATCCCCGGATATTCCGGAGGTCACATAAAAAATCCGGCGTACAGGGAAGTTTGCACGGGGAGAACCGGCCATGCAGAAGTGGCGAGAATTGAATTCGATGCTGAGGTTATTTCATTCAAGGAGATTTTGGAAGTTTTTTGGCAAACACATGATCCGACCATATTAAACAGACAAGGTGCCGATGTTGGTACGCAATACAGATCCGCAATATTTTATCATGATGATGATCAGAAAAAGATTGCCGATCACCTTAAAGCTGAACTAGACAAAAGTGGTGCTTTTAATGGCCCTATTGTAACAGAAATATCCCCACTTGATAATTTTTACGAAGCCGAAGAATATCATAAAAATTACTTTAATAATAATTCTGAGCAGCCTTATTGCAATTTGGTGATCAAACCAAAGCTCGATAAATTCAAAAAAGTTTTCGCTGATAAACTGGTTTAAGAGAATTAGAAAACAGTTTCGGAAATTTTTATTTGACCGAAAATATCTACTTTTAATAGATGTTTAAGCTCTTCAAAAAAAGGTCTAAGGAATTAAGCCGGCTTGAGGATTTAAATGGTGAGCCATTAAAGGACGGTTCAAAAGTCAAATCCCTTAGATACGAACTCGATGTATGCACATTGGTCAGAGATGGAGAAGACTGGCTTTATGTTTCAGAAAAATCGGGCCAAAAAGTTAGTTATATAAAAATGATAGATGCCTCAACAAAAAGGCAAAAAGTTCTTTTGTTATGAGATTTATTAATAAACTGGCTTTTTTCGTTGGGTTTTTTCTCATTCATGCAATAATTGTAAAAGCTCAGGATACTTTTTCTATTGTTGCCGTGGACTCGGCGAAATCAGAAGTTGGAAGTGCAGGAGCTTCCTGTGTTGATTTAACCTCATTTCCCCAATATTCAACTGATTTTTTGGCTGAGCTTTTACCCGGTTTAGGGGCTATTAACACTCAGGCCTTTTATTTGGAAAATAACCAAATCAATGCTCGCAATCAGCTACTATTAGGCAATTCGCCTGCTTCAGCTATTCAATGGCTGCAAAACAACGATGACCAATCCAATCCTGAAATAAGACAATACGGTATTGCAGCACTTATTAACGGTTCCCCCGAAACCGCGGCTTTTACAGGTTCACAAACTAATGCCTATACCGGACATCGCTTGGGAAAAAATTACGCAATACAAGGAAATATACTTTTGGGCCCCGAAATTCTCGATTCTATGGAATCCCGCTTCCTGCGGGCCAAAGGCGATTTAAAATGCAAATTAATGTATGCCATGCAGGGAGCGAATGTCCTTGGCGCTGATTCCCGATGTGCGGCAAACGGAACATCTTCTCTTTTCGCTTTTCTAAAAGTTGCACAGGCCAGCGATACATTTGGAAATCCTTCATTTTTAATTTCGGTTCAAACCCAAAACGGATCCGCCATTGAACCAATTGACTCACTTCAAAAACTCTTTGATAATGCGATTACTACAAATTGTGATAGTTTTCCAAGTACGATTTCTTCATTTGTGAATGATAATACTATCAATATCTCACCTAACCCGGTAGAAAATCAGCTTTTCATTAAAAATATTGATAATGAAGTCGACTTTAAAATCTTCAATATGATCGGAACACTGATAAAAGAAGGTAAAACTGAAAACAATACTATTGATGTCCGCGGGCTAAAGCCCGGTGTGTTTTTGTTAATAATACCGGAATTAGAATCCCCAATTCAAATGCATTTTATAAAATACTGAATCGGATTTGCACATTCAATGCAATGAAATACAGATACAAACTAAAATCAATAATAGGAATGCAAAGTACGGTCCTTGGACTTATTTTGAACCTCTCCGCTATTTATCTCATAATTAAATCTTTTTTCATTCCGGCGGCCTTTTTTGCTTTAATCTCAATTCCGTTCTTTTTATTAAAGAAATACATTCTGTTTGCGCCTATAGAACAATTCACTTTTACCTATTACAATTTTATCGGAATTCCCCTTGGCTTCAAAAAAAAATATACCGAAGTAAAAGGCATAAAAATTACCAGGTTCAGCAGTACTCAGAGGGTTAATTCAAGGGTCAATTTTGCCGATATAAAAGAAAGCGGTTACGCCGCCTTTCTATTTGTTGATAAAAATAGAATCATGTTAAAATTTGATCCGGATAAAATAAATTTAGTGGAAGAAATGGAGGCCATATCTAAAAATCATTCGATCCCTTTAAAAATCTCATAATCAATGAAAATTATCATTGCGGTCTTTATTGTTACTTTTTTTCATCCTTTGATTATGGCCCAGAATGGAAAAATATACAGTGTTGAAATTGTTTGTAGCATTGCGGGGCAAACAGAAGAAACCATCTATTTCTATGAAAATAATTGGAAAGTATTCAGGGAAAAAGCCAAAGAATTGAATATATAAGTGATTATAAATTGCTGATAGGTGAAAAAGACAGTAGCAATAATATTGAAATACTCCTTTTAATGGAATATGAGAATTTATCTCAGTTCAGTGAGAAAGAAAAAAATTTTATAATGATCATTGACTCTTTTAATAGAAATGGCCCTGATTTAATCAATAATATAAAACCAAATGAATTTCGAAAGCGCATTTACAGCAACGATTTATGCAGGTTCGATTGATCAATCCATAAATGGACTTATTCATATTATTTTATATTATTATGTTTCAATAAAAATAATTAAACATGAAAAAATTAATGCTTGCATTGGCCGTAATAATGGCCGCATTTACATTTAGCGAAGCCCAAACCGAATATAAGGTCGTTACCATTGTTGAATCAATCGTTCCGGGTGGCTTGGGTAGGTCAAGATTAATTGAAAGCAAAACAGCTTTGAATATCGATGATTTCACTACCGAAAGAACAGACGGGAAAAAAAGTGGGATGGGAAATGTTAAAAGAGGAGATGCTAAAATTGATCAGTTTTCAGAAGCAAAGCTTTTGAATTTTTACAGTGTCGTCGGTATCAATTTTCAAAACATAGCTTCTAATGATGCGCTGATGACTTCAAAAATCAATGCTTTGGTGGCCGAGGGATGGGAATTGGTGTTTGTCACCAGTGCCGCAGAAAGCGATGCCGGAAAACAAGATGGCGATGGAATTTATATCACGAGATTAATTTTTAAGAAATAATTTTAAACCCATTGGAATAATAGGCCCTGTTGATATTTTAACAGGGTTTTTTTATGCTTTTTAATTTAATTCTAAATTGATTTTAACCCTGATGACCAATATTTAATCGAATATACAATATGTCCTTTATTGAATTAAAAACGATAAACAGGCCATTTATCTCAGTCATTTTAACTTCAGAATCATTCATGAATTTACTTTTTATTAGCCTTTCTGCCCTGTATTGATAAAATATTGTCTATTTTTACCATGATCGGTAATTTGGCAACACAGAATTTTTTTCTACAAGGCTCTTTACTTATTCAAAATTTTACATATATAATCCTATTATTACGTCTTCAATAAATACTTATATAATAATTTTCAAATGAACATTTTCGTAGCTCAGCTGGATTATGCTATCCAGGAATCAAAATTACAGGACCTTTTCGAACAATTCGGTGAAGTGAGTTCTGTAAAAATAATTATGGATAAATTCACAGGCCGTTCTAAAGGTTTTGGATTTATCGAAATGCCGGATGACACTGAAGCGCAAGCGGCCATTAATGAATTAAATGGCAAAGAGGTAGAAGGCAGAGCAATTGTAGTAAAAAAAGCCAATCCACGTGAAGGTGGAGGAGGCCGATTTTAATAAATTCATTCATACTGAAATAGTATAAACCGGGCTGAATGTCCGGTTTTCATTTCAGTGAATATCTATTTCCACTCCATTGAATCAAGGATGGTTCTAATTTGATTGTATTCAGAAAAGACAAGGATTAGGTCAAATCTCATTTGGTTTGGTCATCAAATTCTTTGTAATACAACTTCTCAGTAAGCATTTGCTTAACTCCTCAAATTCCTAAGGAGTAACAAATTTTTCGAATTCAATTCAGTTCTAAAACCAGAATTCTCAATTTTTTTTTGATACTTAAATAAATTCTATTAGATATAGGATAAATCATTTTATATGTCAGACATAAAAGTATATAACGCACTGGAAAGGCCAACAACCTTGCAAAAAAATGAGATTGTTGATTTTCTTTATAATAATCTTGAGGAATATGGAGATCCTAAAGAACACATTCTCAAAGCAATCAATTACTCCGTCAAGGAGTCTACTTCTTTTGGAGGCTTTACCTTGGTATTGTCAGAATCCAATAAAATTCTTGGTGCGGTTATCGTAAATCAAACGGGAATGGGTGGCTACATTCCTGAAAATATCTTAGTATACATTGCAACACACAAGGCACATCGCGGTGAGGGAATTGGTAAAAAACTAATGGAGGCAACCTTACTTCACGCCAATGGGGATATTGCCCTTCACGTTGAACAAAACAATCCGGCAAAATTCCTTTATGAAAAATTTGGGTTCACCAATCCTTATTTGGAGATGAGACTAAAACGTTAGTCAGGTTTTGGACATACATTGGATTGACCTAAGTATATTTATCGTATACCTGCTCTTTATGCTTGGAGTGGGGGTGTACTTTTTAAACAAAAATGAATCGGATGATGATTATTATGTCGGTGGACGCAAGATGTCAGCCGGACATATTGGTTTATCGGTAGTAGCGACTGATGTAGGTGGTGGCTTTTCAATTGGCCTCGGTGGCCTGGGGTTTGTCATGGGCATTTCTGGAAGCTGGATGTTGTTTACCGGATTAATCGGCGCCTGGCTAAGTGCTGTTTTTTTAATCCCAAAAATATATCCTATTGCCAAAGAGAAGAATTTTTTAAGCTTTCCACAGGCCTTATCACATTTCTACAATGATCGTGTTGCATTTATTGCGGGCATTATTTCCTTAATCGGATACATCGGCTTTACCAGTTCTCAAATTCTCGCCGGTGCTAAACTGGCTTCGTCAACCTTCCCTTCAATAAGTATTCAAAACGCCGTTTTAATTATGGGGGTCATTGCCGTGGCCTATACGGTGATTGGTGGAATTAAAGCAGTGATTCATACCGATACAATCCAATGGATAATTCTAATGGCTGGTCTTGTCCTCATTGGTATTCCAATGGGTTATATGAAGCTAGGTGGCTGGTCCGGTATTAGGGACTTTCTCAGTCCTGGAGATCTTTCATTAAGCAATATATCGATAAGTCAATTTTTTAATTGGGCGATTACGATTATTCCTATTTGGTTTGTAGGAATGACCCTTTACCAAAGGATTTATGCCTGTAAGGATGAAAAAACTGCAAAAAAGGCCTGGTTTATTGCCGGGGTCTTTGAGTGGCCGGTCATGGCATTTATGGGTGTAGTGCTCGGGTTTTTTGCAAAGATTGCATTTCAAAAAGGCATGTTTACCGCTCTGGGCTTTCCTCCCGGTTCTGAAATCGATGCTGAATTGGGTTTGCCCATGTTTTTAAGAAATATACTTCCTATCGGATTAATGGGACTCATGATGTCTGCCTATTTTTCTGCAATTATGTCTACAGCGGACTCATGTCTAATGGCCGCCTCCGGTAATTTTATTACCGATATTATGGGTAGCATTTCAAAAAAGAAAAAGAAGAATAGTATAAAATTCTCTCAGCTTATAACTCTGGTCATTGGAATTCTGGCAATATTATTGGCCACCATGATGCAAAATGTTCTGGAGTTAATGCTTTATTCCTATGCTTTTATGGTTTCCGGTCTTTTTGTGCCGGTTCTAGGCTTATTGGTATTAAAAAAACCTAATTCATTGGCCGCTTTGTTCGCCATGATTTTTGGAGGAATAACAACTCTGGTGTTAATCCTTTCTGATATCGACCTGCCTTGGGGTTTGGATGAAAACTTTTTTGGGATTAGCCTATCTGCATTAATATTTATTATCATATCACTGGTAAATAACAAATAGAGTGAAGGACATTATAAAACACAGAAAACATCTTCATCAACATCCGGAATTATCGGGGCGGGAATACAAAACTGCTGATTATATTTCCAATGCAATGAAATCATATGCGCCAGATGAAGAAATAAAATTAGCTGAAACAGGAAGAGCTTTTGTTTTCAATGGTGATCAAGAGGGCCCAACTGTATTATTTAGAGCCGAACTGGATGCATTGCCGATAAATGAAGAAGACAATTTAGAATACAAATCAAAAAATCCCGGCATTGCTCACTCTTGCGGTCATGATGGTCATATGGCTATTTTACTTGCTTTGGCTAAACTCATCTCAGAAAAAAGACCAAAAAAAGGTAGAATTATAATCTTATTTCAACCCGCCGAAGAAACGGGCCAGGGCGCAAAAAATGTTATTGCTGACAAAGCCTTTTCAAAAATAAAACCCGATTTTGCTTTTTCACTTCACAATATACCGGGCAGACCCAAACACAGTATAATTATAAAGGATAGAAGTTTCGCTTCTGCATCAAAAGGCCTTACGCTTAAATTGTTTGGCAAAACATCTCATGCCGCAGAACCAGAAAATGGAATTAACCCCTCGGTTGCTATTTCAAAAATAATTTTACAACTGGATGATATTCTCAATGCAAGTGTTTATGAAAAGCTTGTTTTAATAACTATTGTAAATATTCATGTTGGTGAAATAGCTTTTGGCACATCTGCTGGATATGGTGAGCTTAGAATGACCTTGCGTGCATTTCGGGATGGAGACATGAAAATTCTTACAGAAAAAACCGAAGCACTGATCAAGTCTATTGCCAAAGACGAAGGATTGCAAAGTGATATTGCTTATTCTGAAGTTTTTCCCGCCACGACCAACAATGACGATTGCCTGGAAATCATAAAAAATGCTGCCGAATTTTATAACTTAAGCCTTATTGAGCGTTCGGAACCATTTAAATGGTCGGAGGATTTTGGTTACTTCTCCGAAATATGCCATTGTGGATTTTTTGGATTGGGATCTGGAGAAAATCAGCCATCTCTTCACAACCCCGACTACGATTTCCCGGATGAAATTATTGAAACCGGGGCTAAAATGTTTTTAAAAATTAGTGAAAATTACAATTATTAAAAATGCGGGGGACATCTAACATTCTGCTTTCAAAAAATGCAGTTGAAACCAATGTCAATTTTGTTCGGCAAAAAATGGGTTCTGATATCAGAATATCAGCAGTGGTAAAAGCCAATGCATACGGTCATGGAATAGAACACATGGTCCCACTTTTTGAACAAAATGGAATTGACCATTTTTCTGTGTTTGATTATACCGAAGCCATGAGGGTGCGATTGGTTACTAATTCCAATTGTGACATAATGATCATGGGCTGGATATCGGATGAGGACATCCGCGACACGCTTGTACAGGGATTTGAATTTTTTGTTTTTAATCCCAAAAGGTTAAAACTGGCCGTTAACCATGCTAAAGAACTGCAATGCAAAGCCAAAGTCCACCTGGAAATTGAAACCGGCATGAATAGAGTCGGTCTTTTAAAGGAAGAAATCGAAGAAGTGGTTGAAATCATTCAGGAGAACAAAAAACATATAGAAATCAAAGGGCTTTGTACACATTTGGCCGGTCCCGAAAGCATTTCCAATTACAAAAGAATAATACGTCAATTAAAAAAATACAATGCCGTACTCAGCAATATGAAATCACTCTCGATTGTGCCGGATTATCGTCATGCTGCTTGTTCTGCAGGTGCATTTAATTATTCTAAGGCCCGATTTGATTTAGTTAGAATTGGAATTATGCTCTACGGATTTTGGCCAAGCAATGAATCGCTGATTCTCTATGTGCAAAACCGAAAAGATAAATCGGACCCCTTGAAAAGAGTAATAACCTGGAAAAGTAAAGTGATGTCAGTCAATCATATCGGAGAGGGGGAATTTGTCGGTTATGGTGTGTCCTACCTTACGCAAAGAGATATAAGCACAGCAATTATTCCCATTGGTTATTCTATGGGTTATAATCGTTCGCTAAGTAATAAAGGCAGAATTTTAATTCACGGACATTCCTGTGATATTATCGGTGTCATAAATATGAATATGATAATTGCCAACATCACTGATGTTCCGGATGTTAAAATTGGAGATGAAGTTGTAATAATAGGTAATCAAGGTGATCAGGAGATCAAAGTGTCAGCATTTACAAATTACAGTGATGAATTAAATTACGAAGTTTTGGCCCATTTACCCGAAAATATTAAAAGAGAGGTAGTCAATTGAAAATATGGCTTTTATCACATTAGATAAAGAAAAATTAAAAAAGAATTATACGGCTTTGGAGAATGTTTTCAGTCCCCGAAGTATTAAATGGGCCGTTGTTTCAAAACTGCTTTGTGGGGAAAAAATATTTCTTGAACAGCTTTTGGACCTGGGAATAAGAAACTTTTGCGATTCACGTGTTTCGAATCTTAAAACCATAAAATCGCTCAATCCCGATACCGAAACCATTTATATAAAACCACCACCAAAACGCTCAATTCCCGCTGTGGTCAAATATGCGGATATCAGTTTTAATACTGAAATCGATACCATTGAAATGTTGTCTGAAGAAGCCAAAAAGCAAGATACACTTCATAAAATCATTATTATGATAGAACTGGGGGAGTTGAGAGAGGGTGTCATGCGGGATGATCTATTAGAATTCTATGAACGTATTTTTAAACTGCCGAACATTAAAGTAGTTGGCATCGGAACCAACCTTACCTGTATGTATGGCGTTTTGCCAAGTCATGATAAACTAATTCAATTATCATTGTACAAACAATTAATAGAAGCGCGATTCGATAGAAAAATAGATTTTGTATCGGGGGGTTCATCTGTTTCCATTCCATTAATATTTGAAGGCTTGCTACCGGCAGGGGTCAATCACTTTAGAGTTGGTGAAACGCTATATTTGGGTACCGATGTGTACCATAACCGCACATTTAAAACCATGGAACACGATGTGTTTCAATTATTTGCGGAAATAATAGAGCTCATTGAAAAGCCCAAAGTACCGCTTGGAGAATTCGGTGAAAACCTATTGGGTGAAACTAAAAAATTTGACGATGCCTATTCCGAAACATCTTATCGGGCCATCATCGATTTGGGCCTTTTAGATATTGATGAAAACCATATTAAAATCAAAAACAAGGAATTAAAGATCGTCGGGGCTTCCTCGGATATGCTGGTAATTGATTTGGGTAAAAATGAGCAAAACTATCAGGTAGGTGATCTGCTCGAATTTGAAATGGATTACTTTGGTATGCTCAGAATAATGAATTCCAAATACATTGAGAAAAGAGTAAAATAAAATTCACTTTTTTGCTTAAAGCTATTTTTCGAGCAAAAAAAAGGTGTTTTCGAAACAACATCAAAAACACCTCTTCAAAAAAATTGCTGTTAACTTTATTTTATTTCAACCATTTCAATATCAAAAATTAACTTTTTGCCCGCCAATGGATGATTGGCATCCAGCGTTATTGATTCAGCATTTGCATCTGTAATTATTGCCGGAATTTGCTGTCCGTTTGATTGGTTAATAGAAAGCTGAGTTCCTATTTCGGTTGGAATATCATTGGGTACGTCTGACTTTGGAACCTGTAATATTCTATCTTCGGATCTTTCGCCATATGCTTCCTTTGGTTCCAAGGAAACGGTTGTTTTATCACCGATGGCCATGCCCATAACTGCATTTTCAAATCCTTTAATCATTTGACCTTCGCCTAACTTAAATGAAAGTGGCTCTCTGTTTTCTGAGGAATCAAATACAGTACCATCTTCTAATTTTCCCGTGTAATGAACTGCAACTGAATTTCCTGTTTCTGCTTTTGACATAATTTATCTATTTATTAAACCGCAAAGTTAAGGCAAATCAAAAGGGCATAAAAAAATAAATGAAATTATGTAATTTATAGGCATCTCTGTTTGAACGACTTATATCTTAAACAAGAATTAAAGGAACAACTATGAAAAAAATAGGAATTATCGGTTCCGGGATTGTAGCAAAAACTTTGGCTATGGGATTTTTGAAATACAACTACGAAATTATGTTGGGCACACGGAATCCCGACAAACTGGAAGATTGGCGTTCGAAAGAAGGCAATGGGGTACAAATCGGCAATTTTAAAAATGCTTCTGAATTTGGAGAACTATTGGTGCTCGCCATCAAAGGCAGTGCTGCTGAAAATGCAATTAAAGATTTGAGAAATGAGATAAATGGAAAAACAATTATTGATACAACGAATCCAATTGAAGATGTCCCTCCTGTAAACGGTGTTTTAAAATTCTTCACCACTCTTGATAATTCCCTGATGGAAAATTTAAAAAAAATTGCTCCTGAGGCCCATTTTGTTAAGGCCTTTAATTCAGTAGGAAGTGCACTAATGGTAAATCCTGATTTGAGTTCAAAACCAAGCATGTTTATAGCAGGAGATAATGCGAATGCAAAGGAAGAAGTGAAAACTATATTGGATCAGTTTGGATGGGAAAGCGTAGATATGGGAAAAGCCGAAGCAGCAAGGGCTATCGAACCCTTATGTATTTTATGGTGTATTCCCGGTTTTATTGATAATCAATGGACGCATGCATTTAAGCTTTTGAAAAAATGAAATTTCTCCTTTTAATTCTCCTGGAATATTGCGTAGACTTCTACATCCACAATTTCTGCAATTTTACCTTCGACAGCTTTTGGGATCTTAATGTTATAATCTGCAAGGGCTACTTTAAAGTTTGACCTTACGCCCACAATGCCATGTTTGATGACAAGGTTGACCGGAATGTTTTGTTCCACTGAGATTCCGTGAATTGTGAGTTCTCCTTTAGTCATTATTTCAGTTGAGCCTTCTTTCATTAAATCATAATTGCCAACAATTTTGCCCACATAGGTTGCTTTTGGGAAATTATGTGATTCCATGTAGTTTTCATTAAAATGCTCTCTTTGCAATGGGCTGTTAAAACCTAAAAATGAAATCATGGGTATTGAAATTGCAAATTGATTTGTTTTCCTGTCCAGTATTCCCGCAAGTTCTGTGGAATGGGCTCTGATTACCTCTAGTTCGGCATTGGAGTGAAAATCCACTCTTCCTTTTGTAAGTCTTATCTTACTCTTGTCATTGCTCTGAGCTATGCTTTCAATAGGCTGAAATAAATTGAGGCATAATAGGACGAATATTAGAATTCTTAATATTGGCATGCTTATAATGTTTTCCAATTTATTAAAAATAAAGCCATTAATTTAAATTTTAGCAATGATGTATGAAATTTTAAAAAAAGCGAGAATGTTTGAGCTTTATAGTATTGCTTAAATAATCGCGATCAATTAAATAAAAAAATCCATTTTTGAAATGAACAGCAGTACATAGCCTGGTGTTATTTCTCTCAGATTGGGATACTCATGAAAATAGGTTTTTACGGAGCAACAAGACAAGTAACGGGCAGCATGTTTCTATTGGAATTTGAAAATGATTTCAGATTATTGATTGACTGTGGGCTAGATTTTGATAAAAACAGGGATAAGAATCAGAATAAACGTCTTTTTGAATTTGAAGCGTCGATGATCAATGCGGTGGTGCTTACGCATGCGCATTTAGATCACAGTGGAAATTTGCCAAACCTACTCAAAGAAGGTTTCGAGGGCAAGGTTTACAGCACGCATGCAACTTTTGACCTTTGTGATATTTTATTAAGAGACAGTGCTTCGCTAAATAAAAAAGCCTATGACAGATTTAAAAAAGCGCAATTCAAACCCAAAAAGAAAATAATTTCGCTTGATCCTTATGCTTTGTATTTTGAAAAAGATGTAGAAAGAACACTTGATCATTTTCAAACAATAGACCCGGATAAAAAAATTAAAATCAACGACTCCATTTATCTAACTTTTCACACAGCAGGACATTTGCTTGGTGCAGCTCATGTAGAAGTGGAATTTGAAGAAAATGGCCAGAAAAAAACCATGGGCTTTTCAGGGGATATCGGCAGAAAAAATTATCCATTGCTTCAGGATCCGGTCAATCTTCCCGCTTCCCTGGATTATTTAGTCTGTGAATCAACATATGGTAATAGAGAACACAGTGACATGGAAAGCCCCGAAGAAGTTCTCAAGAAAATTATCCACGAAACCTGTGTTGAAAAATCGGGAAGGTTGGTAATCCCCGCATTTAGTATCGGCAGGACCCAGGCACTTTTATATACGCTACACAAACTTTCCGAAAGAGGTGATCTTCCTGAAATAAAAGTGTTTACCGATAGCCCACTTGCTATGAAAAGCACAAAAATTTATGAATACTACACTTCATGGTTAAATGAAGAAGCAAGAGCATTTAAAAAAGAAAATGAATTTTTATTCGATTTTGATAATCTCATATATCTGGCGAGTACAGAGGAAAGCAGGGCCTTAAACAATCATACCGAGCCTTGTATAATTATTTCTTCATCAGGAATGGTTGATGGAGGAAGAGTGACTCAACATGTTTTGGCCAATATTACTAATCCCTACTGCACTATAATGATTATTGGTTATTGTACTCCGGGAACTCTGGGTTATGATCTTATCAAGGGGCGAAAAATGGTATACCACAATGGCCGCTCCTATCCGGTAGAGGCAAATATATTTGTAACCGATGTTTTCAGTGGTCATGGTGATTTAAACGACTTAAAATCATTTGTTCAAAATCAATCGAAGGATTCTTTAAAACAGATATTTTTGGTTCACGGTGAGCAAAAAGCCATGGATGATTTTAAAGTTTCACTTGAAGCAGAGGGCTATGACCAGGTTGTGATTCCTGAGAAATACCAAGAATTTGAAATTTAAATGGATATGAATCAAGTACCAATGTTCCCCTTATCCATTGTTCCTTTTCCCGGAGAAAAGGTCAACCTCCACATATTTGAAGAGCGCTATAAACAATTAATTCTGGACTGTCACACTGAAAATAAAAACTTTGGTATCATTCCATACATAAAAGACATGCTAATGGATTATGGGGTTGAGATGAAACTCACTAAGATTCACAAGGTGTACCCAAATGGAGAAATGGATATTCGCAGTGAGGGAATGAGAGTATTTCGGGTCCTTGAGTTTTTTAAAGAGGCCAAATCAAAAATGTACCCCGGGGCCATTGTGGATTATGCCGATAATATTGAAGATGAAGATTATGGCAAAAGAATATTGTTATGGGATCTTTTACAGGAATTGTTCGATGTGCTTAACGTAAGAAGAAAATTTAACAAAAAACCCACTGATATTTCCACCTATGAAATCGGCCATCATGTAGCTCTTCCTCTGGATGAAGAATACAAAATGCTCTTACTTGAGAAAGAAAGTGAAAGACAGGATTTCCTCATACTTCATTTGAAAAAAATAATCCCTACACTTCAAAATCTTGAAGTTTCAAAGACAAAAATTAAAATGAACGGACATTTCAGAAACTTAAAACCACCGCGCTTATAAAAAATCCCGCAAGACCCCGTAATTAATACGGGCTGCGGGATTGGGATAGTTCGTAACCAAATGGTAATTGAAAGGCTGTATTTAAAAATACCTCTTTAACACTATTAAACCTAACCTTTGGTGTAATATTATAAGAGGCCAAGACATACCTTTAATCTTAGTACTCTTTTTATGGATTCTTCTAATTGGTTTTTAAAGGCGCTTTTTTCGCTTAGTGCCATTTGTAATTCCTTATTTAATTTTCTCTCATCCATTGGCATCAAAATCAAATCACAACCCGCTTGCGCTGCCATTAATGGCGCATTACCAAATTCTTTCAATGCGCCCATATTCATAGCATCGGTAATAATTATTCCTTCAAATTTCATTTCACTTCTCAAAAGATCACTTACAATATTTCTGGAACAACTCGCAGGTAATCCCCGTGTATCATATTTTTGATTGTTTTTGACAGCCAAATGAGCGACCATTATGCTCAATGCACCGGCATCAATAAATGGTCGGTAATTTTGTACTTCTGTCATTTCTCCATCTATAAACACCAGCTTTTCATGGGTATCTCCTATTACATTTCCGTGTCCGGGAAAATGTTTAATGGTAGACACAATTTCCATATCCTGACTCATTTCCATAAATGCCATTGCCAGGTTTACTACCTGGAGTGGATCGCTACCATAACTTCTGTTTCCAATGGCCTCATTGTCCTGACTGATATCAATAACTGGTGCATAATTGTGATTGATGCCAATATTTAACAATTCATTACTGATTTTTGCAGCTACTTTTTTGCTTGATTCCACATTTGAAATGCTCGAGGTTTTGGGGACCTCCTGGGTTCCTTTTATCTTATTATTTATTAGACTGGGTTCCGCATCTGCGCTAAATATCTGTGGTATAAGGTTTTCCTTATTAGAAATATCATTGATTTGTCTTACGAGGTCTGAAAATCCTTCTTTCGTTCCATTTAAAAGTAATACCCCTCCCACCGTCTTTTCGCGAACCAGGCCAATTACTTCTTCATGGGGCTTTCCATATTTACCCGCAGCAGTAATTATCATTTGAGATGCCTTTTCCTGATTACTCATTTCGCTAAAGAGCTTATTGACTTTTTTGTCGAGTTCAATTGATTCTTTGTAATAATCATTTAAACTAAAGCTGCTTTGTTCTCTGCTTTGGCAGGCAGTTGAATAACTAATTAAAAGGAATATAATTAGTGGAATCGTATTATTTAGATGTTTTTTCATGATTGTCAAAGAAGCGAAAGCTAAAAAAAATAACTCAGACATATGTCATATTGCATAATTACCGTTTGTGTAAAAGCATTATGTTCAGGAATAATTATAAATTCAAATTAGAGTTAAATAAGGTCAAATGTTAAAAAATATTCTTAAAACTGCCTGGAGAAATACCATAAGAGATAAGGGTTACAGTCTGCTTAATTTGTTGGGTTTATCCGTGAGCATTATAGCCAGCTTATTATTGGTCCTCTATATAAATCACGAGCTCAGTTATGAAAATTTTCATGAAAAAAGAGACCGCATATTTCGAATAGTATCGCATTTTCAGGAAAGAGACGATGAGTTTTCCTGGACCTCAACCCAGCCCCCTCTTGGAAAACAGATTAAAGCAGATTATCCCGAAATAGAAGAATATGTGAGATTAAATGGTGTTGGAAATAATACCAAATTAAAAATCGCCGATAAAGTCTATAATGAAGATGATCTTATCCTTGCAGACAGCACGTATTTTGACATTTTCACCCATACCTTTTATGAAGGTGACCCGGCTTCCTGTTTGGACGAGCCCAATTCAATTGTATTGACAAAAAGCCTTGCTGATAAATATTTCGGCAATGAGCCTGCATTGGGGAAAACAATAGAAGATAGCGATGGTGAATCATTAAAAGTGACAGGCGTAATTGAGGATTTACCTAGAAATACCCACATGGACTTTACAGGATTGGTTTCGCTTAATTCAATAGAAAACCTCGGTGGTGGATGGGGCTCTTTCTATTTGAGAACATTTATTTTATTAAAAGAAAATGTCAAGTCTGAAACATTCAAGTCCAAGCTTCCTGAAGTAATTGTCAATTACGTCGATCCAATATTTGAACAATATGGGGTAAAAGTGGAATATGAAATGCAGGCTTTATCGAGCATCCATTTGTTTTCAAATACTGATGGTGAGCAGGGGGGTGGAAACATAGCATACATTTATATTTTCTCAATTGTCGTTGTATTCATGTTGGCCATAGCAGCGATTAACTATATGAATCTTGCTACTGCCAGATCCGAACGAAGGGCCAGAGAAGTTGGAATACGAAAAGTTCTCGGTTCTTATAAATGGATGCTCATTATTCAATTTATTTCCGAATCTCTAATTCTGACATTGTCAGCATTGATAATAAGTTTAGCATCCATTGAGTTTATTTTTCTACGGCCATTCAATGCAATGACTTCTCGTGAATTTTACTTTTCAGACCTATTCCAAACAGAAATTGTATTGAGCATAATTGCAATGCTTTTTCTTTTGGGAATTCTGGGAGGAAGCTATCCGGCATTTTATCTTTCCGGATTTAAACCGGTAAAAGTTCTCAAAGGCCGTTTTGTCCATGGAAAAAATTCTGTTCCGCTTCGAAAAATTCTTGTTGTTGTTCAGTTTGCCATTTCTATTGCAATGATTATTAGTACCATCATTGTGTTTGACCAGTTGTCTTTTTTAAGAAATAAAGACCTTGGTTTTGCAAAAGACCAGATATTGGTTGTCCCTTTTGGTGACCAGTCTATGGCGGAGAAATACGATATCCTTAAAAATGAATTAAGTCAAAATTCTGATATTATTTCAATGTCCTGTGCCATGTCTTCGCCGGGACGTGGTTATCCAAAAAATCTTTTACCAATTGAATCCAAAGATGGTTTTGTTGAGAAGGGTGTAAACTTTTACAGGGTAGATCAAGACTATATCCCCACTTTGGAGATTGAATTGCTGCAGGGAAGAAATTTTTCAAAAGACCTCGCTTCCGATTCAAACGCTGTGATTGTGAATCAACTTTTTGTTGATAGAATGGATTGGGATGAGCCTATAGGCAAAAGAATTCGCGTGAGTGGTGATGATGATGAACAAGTTGAATACTTATATGTCATCGGTGTAATGGAAGACTTTCACCAGTTGAGTTTATATCAGGAATTAGAGCCTCTGGCCTTTTTCTATGGTGAAAATTTGCCTTTTGTTCATATTAAATTCCACCCCGGCAAAGTTGAAAGTGTACAAAAAAATATCTCTGAGGTTTGGGAAAAGGTATATCCCAACCAGCCCTTTGATTCCTATTTTTTAGACCAGCGCTTTTTTGAATCCTATGAAGCAGATGAAAAACGCTCAAAAGTTTTTACGCTATTTTCAGGTATTACAATCTTTATCGCTTGCATAGGCTTATTGGGTTTGGCCTCTTATTCCGCTGAGCAGAAAACTAAAGAAATAGGAATACGAAAAGTCTTGGGTGCCAATGAACGCAATATTATTTTTCTGCTTACTAAAGAATTTTTCATATTGATATTTATTGCTCTAGGTATTGCTTCGCTAGCCACTTATTTCCTAATGGATAATTGGTTAAATGATTCTTTTGTATATCACACAACTATTCATCCCAAGTCATTTCTATACGCCGGATTGATTGCTGTTTTTTTCGTTTTAATTACTGTTGGTTTTCAGGCATTTCGCGCTGCAAATAATAACCCTGTTGACGCACTACGGACAGAATAATTCTTTACATTGATTAGATTTACAATTCGTATTTGCATCATAACTAGCATTGGAAAAATCAAAACGTCGATTAGCCGCAATTATGTTCACCGATATGGTGGGCTATACTGCATTGGTGCAGGAAAATGAAAAAGAGGCGAAGAAGCGGAGAGAAAGACACAGGGCAACTCAAAAAAATGCTACTGAAAAATTCAACGGGAATATCCTTCAGTATTTTGGCGATGGAACACTCATCGTATTTGACAGTGCAGTTGATGCCGTATTATGTGCTATTGAAATCCAAACTGAACTGAGTAAAGCACCGGCAATTCCTTTGCGGATCGGGATTCATACCGGAGATGTGGTGATCGAAGATGACGGTATTTTTGGCGATGGTGTAAATCTAGCCAGTCGGATTGAAACATTTTGCAAGCCGGGAGCAGTTTTCATTTCAAACAAAGTGCATGATGAAGTTAAAAACCAAAATGAAATACGAACCCGTTATTTGGGCCCTTTTGAATTTAAAAATGTCAAAAAACCAATGGATATCTTCGCCATAGTCGATGACAACATTACTGTGCCCGATGTAAAAGATTACATTTCAAATCGAGCAGACAAGGTTAAAAGCATTGCTGTGCTCCCCTTTGTAAATATGTCGCATGAGAAAGAAAATGAGTATTTCAGTGATGGCATATCCGAAGAAGTACTAAACGCCCTGACACGGATTAAGGGTTTAAAAGTAACATCCAGGACCTCTTCATTTGTCTTCAAAAATTTAAAAGAAGATATTAAGAGTATTGGAAAAACCCTTAATGTGAACACCATTCTTGAAGGCAGTGTCCGTCGCTCAGGAAATAAAGTTCGAATTACCGCACAGTTGATTAATACTGAAGATGACTACCATTATTGGTCAGAAACTTTTAACCGTGAATTGCTGGATATTTTTGAAATTCAGGATGAAATAGCTGAAAAAATAGCTTCAAAGCTTCAATCTGAAATTGACGAGGTAAGAAGTCCGGGAGAAAATTCTGCACATGTCAAAAACATGGATTCCTATAAATCCTACCTTCAGGGTATGCACCATTTCTACAAATTCACTCCGGAAGATGCAAAAAAAGCAATAGAGCAATTTAAGGAAGCAATAGCAATTGATCCTGAATACGGCCCATCCTATGCCGCATATGCGAGTTGTCTAACCTATTTGGGTTCTATCGGTCAAATGAAGCCAAAAGAGGTATTCCCACAAGCCGAATCTATGGCTGCCAAAGCCATTAAGCTAAGTCCGGAAAATTCTTTGAGTTATGTTGCCATCGGAATTATTAATCTTTTTTATAAATGGAATTTTCCAAAGGCTAAAAGTTATTTTGAACAGGCCATTGAAGTCAATCCCAGTTCTTCAGAACCCTACACTTACCTGGGTTGGTATTATTTAATGATGGAAAACTTTACAAAACATTTAGAGTACCAGCAAAAAGCATATGATCTGAACCCAATGTCTATTCAGAATTTGATGTATTTGGCCCAGGCCTATTTTGTTTCCAAAGACTATGAAAACGCCAAATTGCATTATCGAAAAATACTTGAAATGGAACCCTCTACAAGGGGTGCTTATGAGGGGCTGGCCTGGATTGAGCTGGCCAAAGAAAATTATGACAAAGCCATAGAGTATTTTAAAAAGTATCGCTCTTTTCTTACAGACCCATTAAAAGGTTGGACCGGCTTGGGTTTTGCATATGGCAAAGCCGGCTATACAAAAGAAGCAATTCAAGCGCTTGAAAATACGCATGAAAGACTTAAAAATGACGACTCCATTAGTCTGGATGTAGATTTTGCCATTATAAACGCCGGATTAGGTAGAATGGATGAAGCCTTTAATCATCTCAAAAATGCCCTTAAAAACAGGCTGGGAGGAATTATTTTTCTTAAAATTAATCCGATCTGGGAGTTTGTTAGAAAAGACAAACGCTTTCATGAAATCATCAAGGAATTCAACGAAAGTGTAATAGATTAACTAAAAATATCCGTTTTTAGTCCGTCGCTTCAAGAAGCTCTTCATCACTTTCGCTTTTTTGCGTTTTTAGGATTTTATAGACCTCGTCAAAAATCTCCGGTTTGTCAGCCAAAACAATAAGTTCATCCTCATCTTCGATGATCGTTGAGCCGTTCGGCGTAATATAGCTATCCCCTCTTTTAATCATTGCTATAATTGCGCTTTTTGGAAAGCCTAGTTCAACAATTTTTTTATCAACTGAATTGTCATTGGAGGAAATTAGGATCTCTTTCATTTCAGCTTTAGGAATTTCCGTTCTCAATAAATCTGTAGCGGTTATTTTTTTAGCTTTCTCAGGTAAAGCAACATGCAGCCATTTTGCAAATAGGGAAAGGGTTGTTCCCTGAATTAGTACGGAAGTAACAGAAATAAAGAATACGATGTTAAAAATCATATTTGCCTTATCAATACCGGCTAGAAGAGGATAAGTTGCAAATACTATGGGAACAGCGCCTCGTAAACCTACCCAGGAAATATAAAACCTTCTTCTCATTTTCATTTTGAAGAACATAAGACTAAGAAAAACACCCACCGGCCGGGCTATTACAATTAGAAAGATTGATATGAGCAGACCAATCCCTATGTATGGAATTATTTGTGTTGGGAAAACAAGCAAGCCCAAAGTAAGGAAGAGTACAATTTGCATGAGCCATGCCAATCCATCAAACATTTTTAAAATTGTTTTCTTATGGATAAGGTCCTGATTTCCAAGATAAACTGCACATATATAAATAGCAAGGAAGCCATTTCCACCAATAAAATCAGTCGCTGAAAATGTTATAAACATCAATGCAATGACCAAGACAGGGTAAAGCCCTTCAAAATCCAATTTGATTTTGTTGATGATGATTTTGCTAATCATTCCGAATGCAAATCCCGCGATTCCTCCAAATATCATTTGTTGCAAAAACAAGGGAATTACAGACAAGATACTTTGATCCTGATTAACAACGAGCGTTAAAAATGCAAGTGTTAGTACATAAGCCATTGGGTCATTACTACCGCTTTCCAATTCCAAGGTGGGGCGAAGGTTTGTCTTTAATGCCAGACTTTTTGAACGGAGAATGGAAAATACAGCTGCCGCATCTGTTGAAGAAACTATTGAGCCAAGCAGCAAGCTTTCATAGATGGTAAAATCCGTGATTATCCATACGAAAAAACCAAGGGAAAGCGCTGTTAACAAAACCCCCATCGTGGAAAGAGCAATTCCTTCTTTAAGTATAGGTTTAACAGCAGTCCAGTTAGTATCAAGCCCACCCGAAAACAAAATAAAGTTTAGGGAAACCACTCCAATAAACTGTGCAATTTTTGGATCATCGAATCGTATGCCACCGATACCATCTGACCCGGCCAGCATTCCAATTGCCAAAAAGAGCAATAAGGTAGGAACACCAAATTTGTAGGATGTCTTTCCGGCAAAAATACTTATCAGCAGTAATAAAGATCCAACCAGAAGAATATTTTCAATAGTTAAACTCATACAGCTTGTTCAATCTTTGTTCTCACAAATGTAGCGCTTCTTTAATTGTAATTAATTAATTGACACTCGAGGTTAACCAATTTTTGCGCATACAATAACTGAAAAATCTGCCCCATGTTTTTAAAATGAAAATTTGAGGATATTTCATTTGAATTGTTCTTTTAGCTATGTCAGGCTAATTGATATTGGAATGAATCCTAAAAACCATATGCCGGTTTTTTTAAATATTGTTTTTAGTTTTTTAGTCTTCTTGACACATTTTATTTCCAGGGAAATGGTTTTCTTTTGAATAGAATTTAATTGGCATCAACCACATCGCCACCCAAATTAGATTTCTCCTTTAAATGAGCGGGCTTTCCTTTATAGTAAACTTTTCCACCAGTTGTTGCCTGAACATCGAGCATGTTTTCTGTTTTTACAAAAATCTCACCTTGCGTAGTTGCTTTGGCTTTGAAGTTTTCAGAATTTAACTCATAGGCTTTGAGCGATGCATTGGTGCTTGAGCTGGCATCAACAATTTTTGATTTTCCCTTTAAGCTCAGGCTTGCACTGGTGCTCAGACTAATTTCCGTGTAATTATAATCGAGTTCCAAATCGCCTTTTGAAGAAGTTGAAGCGTTTATCAAAAGGGCGTCTCCTTTAAGCGCTTTATCTGTTGACACATTGCAATTGTCTTTTAATGTTAATTCCTTAAGATTTTTGACATATACTTCCGCATATACCTGCCCTTTTTCATAAATCCCGGTTTCAAGTTTTATTGAAAGTTCATAGGCTGACAATTCTGTCATCACCCTGGTTTCCGGCATATCGCTAACATTTAAAATTACTTTGTGAGCATCGGAATTAAATATTTTTACTTTAATGCCATCGCTCACTTCAAGTTTTTCGAAGGTGTCAAATTTTCTTTCGCTTTGATATTGTGCTTCAGCGATTACAAAGAATAATATTCCCAGTACAGTCGTCGTTATCTTTTTCATATATGAAAATTACGAATTATTGAATATATTGTTGCCTCAACAATCGAAGATTTCAGCCCATTTATCTTTAAAATTATACACAATGAAAGGTTTACTAGGAATAATATTGCTTGGTCTGGTTTTAATTTCCTGCCAAAATGAAGCCGAGAAAAAGACACCGATATTTACAGTAAACGGCCTTTTATCCAGCGCTGACTCTTCAATGGTTTACCTTATGACACGCGGCGATTCCTGGGAAATTAAAGATTCTACAATTGTAAAAGATGGTGCTTTTGAATTCACTGGCGAAGTTTCTGAACCTGAAATGTTCTATATCCGTGTTGGAGAGAGTCGCAGAAACATGATTCCGATCTTTCTTGAAAACACTGATTTTACATTAAAAGGAGATTTTGACAGCCTCGATGAAATAAGTATTAAAGGTGGGGAATTGCATTCTATTTATGCCGATTATCAAAAAAGCCTTAAAACCTATGATGCCAGATTGAAGGCGCTATACGATGATTATATGCTGGCTGATTCATTGGGAGATCTGGCGAAAATGGCGAAAATTGATACCATGTGGGAGGACCTTGACGATGAAAAAATGGCAAGTATTAAAAACTATGCTTTTGAAAACAATACAAATGCTTTTGGCCCTTATCTCACTGTATCCTCTGAATTAAATTATAAAATGTCGCTTCCGGAGTTTGAAGAATTGTATTTGGCCTTTGATTCCATTCTTGCCGAATCAAAATATTACATTAAGCTAAAGGAGAGAATTAAGACACTGCAAAGTGTGGAAGTTGGTGTGCAAATGCCTTCATTTTCTCAAGCGGATACCAGTGGTAATATGATTAGCTCAGATCAGTTTAGAGGAAAATATTTGCTCATTGATTTTTGGGCAAGTTGGTGTGGCCCTTGTAGAAGGGAAAACCCAAATGTAGTTGCAATGTATAATGACTTGCACGATCAGGGTCCGGGGTTTGAGATTCTTGGTGTCTCCCTGGATGAATCCAAAGAAAACTGGATTAAGGCCATTGAAGCAGATGAATTGAGCTGGCCACATGTTTCCGATCTTAAAGGCTGGTCCAATTCTGTGGCCGATCAATACGGAGTAATGAGTATTCCTCATACAGTACTTGTAGATCCGGATGGTATTATTATTGCCCACAAACTAAGAGGCGAAGAGCTGCGCAATAAACTGGAGTCTTTGTTAAAGGAAAGCTGATTAAAATTCCCGACAGTAGAGTAATTCGGGCGCTTTGTTAATTTCAGCGTATACAATTGCATTTTGATTGTATTTTGATCCTAGTTCAGTCGCAAAACTTTTACTGATATTAAATACGCACCAACTTTCCTCGGGTTTCCAAAAGTTTTGCTTTGATTTTCCTAATGCCGGATAGATTACAAAGTCATTCTCAACTAAATCTTTAAGCAGCCTTAGGTTTTGAATAAGATTATCTTCGTAAGCACTTGGTACTGACCCGGGGTTCCAGGCAGTGATAATTGAGTAGTTCAGCCAGGATTGCTTTTCCATTTCATAGTCAAGGCGTGAATTTATCACCCCGATTTTTACTATCAACTCCAAGGGAAGTATATGATAGTCTGTTTCTGTATATGCCTTGATCAATTTTGAATCCATGATCCTATCCTGTGAATCGAAATGGTTTGTGCTAAATTTATTCTACGCTACTAGGTCAAATAAAGATTACCGTTTTCGCCAAAAATGTTCTTGGATGTAAGAG
This sequence comes from Cytophagales bacterium, assembly GCA_040218795.1. GTDB lineage: Bacteria > Bacteroidota > Bacteroidia > Cytophagales > CCMP332 > CCMP332. The sequence continues at coordinate 203,570 of JAVJQT010000008.1, forward strand.
AATCATTGAAATTGTATCAATTTGGATTAGAGCATGAGGGTTTGAATACCCGCCTTTAAAGCTTAATTCATTGGAATTTCAATTATTAATAGCTCGGAGTCTTGCAAAAGCTGAATTCCGAATTCTTCACAATTCGAGATTGCTGCAGCATCTCTTTTGGATAAAATGGCATCGTCGATCTTGGTTTCGCCGTCTATAACAAATATGTACACACCATTTCCTCTATTATGGATGGTATATTTCGCTGAATTTCCTTTTTCAAAATGTCCCAGGGAAAACCATGCATCCTGATTTATCCATAAAGCATCCTCCTTATCCGGGGCCACAACTGTTTGCCATTTGTTTACTCTTTTATTTATCTCAAATTTCATTTGATCATGTCGAGGTTCAATGTTTTTTTCTTTCGGAAGCACCCAGATTTGTAAAAAATTGACTTCTTCACTTTTAGATGCATTGTACTCAGAGTGCATAATTCCGCTACCTGCCGACATAATTTGAACATCCCCTGTGTTTATAATTCCCTCAGTGCCCGTACTGTCACGGTGAGCAAGTGCTCCCTTCAGAGGTATGGATACTATTTCCATATTATTATGAGGATGGGTTCCAAAACCTGCACCGGCAGCAACCACATCATCATTTAAAACCCTCAACAAGCCAAAGCCCATTTTATGCGGATTGTAATAATGTGCAAAACTAAAGCTGTGATGAGTATCCAACCATCCGTGATTGGCATGCCCCCTGCTCTCTGATTTGTGTATTTCTATATGCATTCTTTAGTGATTAAATTCTTCAAAAAATACTTTCTTTTCAAGCCGCTTCCTGGTTTGATTCGAAAGTTCCCTTTGTTTCAAAGCCTCATCTAGAGATTCAGGATCTCCACGAAATCCGATTGCAAGAACGCTCATTGCCTGAAATGGGCTCTTAACCTGGAATGATTCGCCTGCTTTATCAGCGTCAAAGCCTCCCATTTGATGAACATTTAATCCCAATCTCTCTGCTTCAAGCGATAAAAAAGCCACTGATTGCCCTAAATCGTATTGTGCAAATTTGTTGATCTTGCCATTGCGTTCAAGTTCTGTAATTGCCAGTGTCAAAATCAAAGCACCCGCATTTTTTGCCCAGGAAGAATTTCCACTGCTTAAAGATTCCAATATCAATTCAAAATTTTTAGTCCCTTTTAAACCTACAATAAATGCCCATGGCTGCTCATTGTAACTTGAGGGCGCCCAACGCGCTGCTTCAAGTACTTGAAGAATCGTATCTTTCTCAAGTTTTTTATCTGCAAAGGCTCTTCCACTCCATCTACTGGCTATTTCATCTAATAGTTCAAAATTTAAATCCTCTTTAATCTTCATCTTTTTATTCATTGTCTTATGTATTAATGCAAAATGAGCACAAACTGTTGCATTAATAATTAAATATGTTTTTTTCGACCATTATTTTGTCAGTAACAAAAATACTATGATATTTGCAGCTTGATTTTTTTAGATGGACGAGTTCCATCATCATGTTGAAATAAAATACAATGGCAGTAAAAATTAGACTGAAAAGAAGAGGCCGTAAAAAATTGGCCATGTTTGATGTAGTAGTCGCCGACTCCCGCTCTCCAAGGGATGGAAAATTTATCGAAAGAATAGGCACCTACAATCCCAATACCAACCCCGCAACTATAGAACTCAACGAAGACAAAGCATTTGACTGGGTCATGAAAGGTGCACAACCTACAGATACAGTTAGAGCGATGTTGTCTTATAGGGGTATTCTATTGAAAAAGCATTTGCAAATCGGTGTGTTAAAAGGAGCAATTTCTCAGGAAGATGCTGATAAAAAGTTTGATACCTGGTTGAAACAGAAAGAAAAAGCCATTGAGAATAAGAGAACAGGGCTTGCAGAAGCAGAGGAGAAAATGCGCAAAGACAGAATCGCTGCTGAGAAAAAAGTTAATGAAGCCCGAGCTGAAGCTTTAAGGAAGAAAAAAGAAGAGGCTGTAGATGCGCTTAAAGAAGAAATTTCTGAAGATGCAGAAGAAGCTGAATTGACTGAAGAGGCGGAAGAAGCAGTTGCACAAACTGAAGCCCCCGCTGAAGCAGAACAGGAAAAAGCTGAGGAGAAAGTAAGTGAAGAAGTTAAAGCTGAAGCCCCTGCAGAAGAGGAAAAAGAAGAAGCTAAAACTGAAGTAGCAGTAGAAGAAAAGAAAGAAGAGACTGAAGCTCCGAAAGAGGAGAAGAAAGAGGAAGTTAAGGCTGAGGCTCCTGCAGAAGAGAAAAAAGAAGAGGCTCAAGAAGATAAAAAGGACTAAGCTCCTAAATTACAATGGATAGCGGCCAATTTTTTAAAATCGGTCATATCTCCAGAGTTCACGGAAATGACGGCAAAGTTTACATCAAACTCGATGTAGATCAACCCGAGCATTATGAAGAAATGGAATCGGTTTTTCTCGACCTTGAGAATAAGCCGGTTCCTTTTTTTATTGAATATATTCGCCAGACCCCGAATGGGCCATTAATCAAATTTGAAGATATTCATGATCGTGATGAAGCACAGCGTTTTGTTGGAGCATCCCTCTTATTACCAATAGACGAACTTCCGGATCTAGACAATGGCCGTTTTTATTTCCACGAACTAATTGGCGCACAATTATTTGATAGAAAAGAGGGTACAATAGGGACTATTCAGTTGATTTATGATCAGACCAGCCAGATTCTTTTAGGTGTCGATAAGAACGGGGCGGAAATACTTGTTCCGCTTGTTGATGAATTTGAGCCCTACTTTCAAAGAAAAAAGAATGTCCTGGAAATGAACTTGCCGGAAGGATTGAGTAATATTAATGACTCGATAACAGATGCGAATTGATATAATCACATGTTTGCCAACCATACTTGATAGTTATTTCAACCAGTCTATCATTAAAAGGGCCAAAGAGAAAAACCATGTTGATTTGCAGGTTCATGACTTGCGTGTCTATAGCAATGATAAACATAAGAAAGTAGATGATTATGCTTATGGCTTTGGTGCGGGAATGGTGCTGCAAATCCAACCGATTGACGATTGCATTTCCAGTTTAAAATCAGAGCGCAATTATGATGCGGTGATATATTTATCTCCTGATGGAACCGTATTTAATCAGGGTTTGGCCAATGAATGGTCAACAAAATTTAAAAATATAATATTGCTATGTGGTCATTACAAAGGTGTAGATGAACGTGTAAGAGAACACCTTGTTGATTTTGAAATCAGCATAGGCGATTATGTGCTATCCGGTGGAGAATTGGCTGCTGCTGTTGTTTCTGATGCTCTTATTCGACTCATTCCCGGTGTTCTTAATGATGAAACCTCAGCATTGAGTGATTCTTTTCAAGATGATCTTATTGCGCCCCCGGTATATTCCAGGCCGGCAGAATACAAAAGCTGGAAAGTCCCCGAAGTACTAAAGTCCGGCAATCAAAAAAAGGTTGAAGAATGGAATTTGAATATGGCACTGCAAAGAACCAAAGAAAGAAGGCCGGAATTATATCAAAAAATAATAAATCCTAAGGATAAATAGTTCTTTAAAAGTTAAATTTTCTATATTTGCAGTCCGTTTTTGGAAATGGCCACAATACGTCAGTTATGAACGAAATTATAAAACTTGTAGAGAAAGAATTAACACCTGATACCAGGGAGAATTTCCCAAAATTTTCAGCCGGTGATACCATCAATGTTCACGTGAAAATTAAAGAGGGAAACAAGGAAAGAATTCAGCAATTCAAAGGAACTGTAATTCAAAGAAAGGGTGAAGGCAGCAATAGCGAAACATTTACTGTTAGAAAAGTGTCAAATGGTGTTGGCGTAGAAAGAATTTTTCCTGTTTTGTCACCCGCAATCGATAAAATTGAATTGGTGAGAAAAGGAAAAGTAAGAAAATCAAGAATTTACTACATGAGAGGAAGAGCTGGTAAAGCAGCACGAATCAGAGAGAAGAGAGGATAATTCTCATCGCTTAAAATTTTTATAAAGCTCCATTTTTTATGGGGCTTTTTTTATGAGCAATTTTGAATGGATTTGTCCTTTTTTAGAAGTCTTCTTTACTATATAAACCCCGTTGGGAAGATCCGCAATTGACAAGAACGAGTTTTTACTGATCTTTTTCGATTCTATTAATTGTCCGTTGAGGTTGAATAATTGTAATTCGGCATTTTCATCACTTTCTATATAAATTCTATTTGACGCCGGGTTCGGATAAATACTAAATGTTCTGTTTGCTTTTTTGTCAATCGAGCTCAATGCATTGACTTCAATTGGTATTAATTCTGTTCCCCAATATTCCTTTCTGTACATTGATAAGTATTGAACTTGAATGCTGTCTTGTAATAATTGATTTGCTTGCAGAAGTAAGCTATATCTTTCACCTGGATATATTTCGAATGTGTCTATGCTATAAGTATGGTCGAGCACTCTTCCGTCTGATGTTAACACTTGTGGGCGCAGTCCGGCAGGAAATATATATCTGTTAATGCCATATCCAATGTTTAATAAGCGAAGGTGTAGTCTTTCACCAATGAAAGCATTATAAATGGATACAGAACTATCATTATAAATCAGGTTTTTTGATTTTCCGTTGATTTGAAAATGATCGGGAAAATAATTGGTAAATGCCCCAATCGCCGTGTAATCGTCATGCCAGGATTTATCTATTTCATGTGTAAGCCAGATGTACTCCCGGTCGTATGCCGGCCCACCGCTATACACCTCTTTGACTCCATTGGCCGGACGGACAATAACAGCCCCGTACATTCCCATTTGCAAATGTAAAACGCTGCCCACATGACAATGATATAAGAAATTCCCGGTATAATCTGCCTTAAATGAATAGGTCCCTGATTCTCCGGGTTGAACAAAAAATGAGGTGCTCGGTACTCCATCATTATTCTGATCTACATCTAAACCGTGCAAATGAATAGTGTGCGCTTCAAAACTAGGGTTAGTCATTGTGATGATCACAGAGTCTCCTTCTTCGCAATATATTGTTGGTCCCGGTAAGGTCGCTTGCGTTGAAAATGGATTGTTTAAATCCTTAAAGCCCCAAATTATAAGGCTGTCATTATTCCATAATCGTGCTATTGCATCCATTTGTGATTCCAAATTATATGAAACCACATTTTGGCTTTTCGCCGAAAAACTCAAAAAACAAATAATGACAAAAAGTACTTTATGTCTCATGGCAATATATTTATCATTACCATCATCCCATTGGGATAATTGCCTCCTCCGGTTGTTGCAATTAGGTTATGATCGTGGACGGGATACTCACCACTTTGGTTTGGAATTAATAAATAGACCTGATAAGCGCCTGGTCGAATTGGAATCGAGTCCTTTTCTCTTCCGGCATCCAATACATTAGAATTTGAGGCAATAATTTTAACATGATAGCCGTGAAAGTGTATTGAATGGTACATTATACCGCTATTTATTACAAAAATAAAAATTGAGTCTCCTACATGCCCTCTTATTTTTGCCGTTGAATCCAAAGATATTTCCGGGTGGGTGTTGCCATTTATTGTAAAATAATCAGGGTTAAATGAATCGGGGTTAAAACTTATTCCCTGTCTAAGTTTTCGATTGAGATTGCTCTCAATCTCATTTAAATTCCAAATGAATTTGTTGTTTGTTTGCTCCCAAATTTTAATAAAACTGTTGAGTCCCAAAATTTGCCCCTCAACAGTGCTGTCACTGATTTTGTATATCCCATTAAGATTAAAAACTATAGTTATCGTACTGGACGAATCCGGAAAAATTGGCCCGGTGCTGAATATGCCATCGCCGATATGAACCGTATGCACTATGCTGTCTTTATTGACAATTGTGAGATTGAAAGTCTCTTTATTTTTATATTCAAGAAAATCATTGGATTTATTGAATGTAGATGTCTTATTAAATGCTAAAGCAGGAAAGGGGTTGAGCCCAAGCGTCTGATATGAAATTTCACCACTATTAATAAAAAGGCTATCGTGAATTGCCTGTGAATTTTGGCTAAAAATCAGAATTTGAATGAATAAAACCAGTATGATTTTCATAAACTTATATTCATGTAAATTTAATAGAATTAATAATTAATGACTTCAAAATGAAAACAGCAATACTGTCATTTTTATCTCTGTTTTGTTTGTTAATATTTCCAAGTGTCAGTCATACACAACATACAGGTCAAAAACATTACGGCTTGAGTTTTAATAATTCCAAAATTGAGCTAAATGTTTTCTCGCCAAATGCAAAACGCGTAATACTCAATATTTATAAAGACTGTTCTGCTATAAAAAAACTCCAATCACTTGAGCTAAACCAGGAAGGCTCCGATTGGAATATTTCTCTTTCAGACACACTTATCGGATATACTTATTCATTTGAAATTGTTCGGTCGGTAAAATCAAAAGAAGTTGTTGATCCTTATGTTAAAGCTGTTTGTGCCAATGGTAATCGCGGTGCATTTATAAGGACTAGCACAATCAAGCCGGAAGGTTGGGAAAAAGACAAGTTTATTGAGCGAAAAAAATACGACCCGGTAATATTATATGAATTGCATGTCCGCGATTTTTCTATAGACCCAAATTCAGGCATGTCGAACAAAGGTAAATATCTGGCCTTCAGTGAAAAACACAGCCATAATAAAATGGGCCAGCCAAGCGGTATAAATTATATTAAAGATTTAGGTGTTACTCACCTTCATTTACTTCCCGTATTTGATTTTGCAAGCATAGATGAGCTTTCTGTAAAGCCAAAATACAATTGGGGCTATGACCCTCAGAATTTTTTTGTGCCTGAAGGCAGCTATTCATCGAGTCCAAATAACCCGAAATCCAGAATATTAGAGTTTAAAGAAATGGTTAAGTCTATTCATGAAATTGGAATGGGTGTGATAATGGATGTTGTTTATAATCATACTTATTATTTAGATAATTCAAATTTTCAGGTCTGGGCGCCCGGTTACTATTACAGACAAAATGAAGATGGCACATATTCAAATGCTTCCGCTTGCGGAAATGAGCTGGCAACAGAAAGAGAAAAAGTAAGAGAACTAATAATTGAATCCTTAAAGTTTTGGATGAACGAGTACCATATAGATGGTTTTCGTTTTGATTTAATGGGCATAATGGATATCCCGGGAATGAAATTAATCACAGAAGAACTTGAAAAAATAAATCCCGGTGTTGTGCTATATGGGGAAGGCTGGCTGGCAGGATCCAGTCCTTTAGTGGATTCGCTCAGAGCGGTGAAAGCCAATATGAAAAAGATTCCCGGTATTTCTGCATTCAGTGATGAAATTCGAGATGGATTAAAGGGGCATTGGTCCGAAGAGATGGATAAGGGCTTCGTTTCCGGAAAGACAGGAATGAAAGCAAGTGTTAAGTTTGGCATTGCCGGAGCCTGCGAACACGCTCAAATTGATTACTCAAAGGTTAATAATTCGAATTTTGCCTGGGCAGACAATCCCTGGCAATGTATCAATTACGTGTCTTGCCATGACAACCACACACTTATAGATAAACTAAAATTATCTGCCGGCAAGTACGGCGAAGAGGTTTTAAAGGAAATGCATCTTCTGGCGCAAAGTGTTGTACTAAGCGCACAGGGAATTCCTTTTCTTCATGCAGGAACCGAGTTTTTTAGAAGCAAATACGGAGATCACAATAGTTTTGAGTCATCTGATAGCATAAATATGATCGATTGGTCTTTAGTTTCTGAGAATCAGGAGTCGATTGATTATATAAAAGCACTAATTCAATTTCGAAAAACTAATGGTGCTTTTTGGTCGGTTTCAAAAAACGAAGTCAATAGAAAACTTAAATTTTTTGATGATGATGATTCAGAATTGATCGTTTTTTCATTAAAATCTGACGATGATGAAAGCGGATTTAACGAGGCTCTATTTCTTTTTGCAGGTGTAGACACAGAGGAAAGTTTTGTTTTACCTGATGGCCAATGGTCATTAGAGTTTGCAGGATTTGAAAAAGCTGAAACCAAAATACTTGAGGGAAAAATTACCATTCAAGGACCCGAAGCTATTATTCTGACCCGCTAGAGTCTTCAATTATCTTTTTAATGTTTGCTACATATTCTTCAAATGCATTATGCCCTTTTGTGGTGATTTTACAATCGGTTCTCGGGTAGTTATTGGAAAAGCCTTTTTTTACTTTAATGTATCCGGCCTCTTTCAATTTATTTATTTGAACACTTAAGTTGCCGGCAGTGGCTCCGGTTTTCCTTTTAATAAATGTGAATTCCGCTTCTTTAACAGAAATCAGAATTGAAATTATTTTGAGTCTTAGTTCTGAGTGTAAAAGAGGGTCTAATTTTGGAAGACTCATTTGCCAAATTTAGCTCTTAACATATAACCGGGAATAATATAACTTAACAAAATTGCCAGCGCCAACAATAACAATTGATATTGAAAAGGCTGAAAAAGGCATACCGCCGCAATTATCCAATTGGAGATTGCGCCGTAAATAAATGGTTTAAACTCGATAATATATCCTGTAGCAAATATTGCCATTGCATAAAGCATTATGAAAATCGGATACACATTGGATGGGCCTATGGCGTACATGGCCAGCAATAACAAAAGGATAGAGATTATAAATGCAATCCACACTCCCGCCAAAGCCGTATCAGAATAGTTTTTCGTGCCGCCGTTATTTTCATATTTCCAGGAATAAATAAAATGCACGACTCCACCTACCAACATTAATGACCATGCAATATAGGGGTGTTCATAATGCAGAATATACATAAGGACATAGTGCGAAAGACTGGCTACAAGCACCAACCAGCCCCAGAGTAAATAGGCAAAGCTGGTTCCCGACAGATTGGACTTGGTACTATTGATCATTTCCTCGATCAATTCAATTCTTGATTGTATTTCCTGATCCTTATTCATTTTCTTGTGATTTATTTTTTGTTAATGTCATTTCAAAAAACTGTGTTAGTTCTTCATCGCCTTTCTTTCTCTCCCCTATTTCAAACCATTGCCCTTTTTCATTAAGCGTAATTGTGTAAACCATTGTTCCTGCATAAGGATTTTCAATCTTCCAAATGAAAGTATCTTGTTTTACCATTGCATCATAACTGCCGTGATACCCTTGCATTACATGGGAATCGAATTTGTACTTCTTTTCACGAACATCAAAGTAAACTATTGCTAGCGCATCGTGGGTTACGGCATTTGTTACCGCGTCTTTGCCCAGACCTTCAATAAGCATGCTTGTCCCGTCTGTTTTAAAGCGCACTCGTTCTGTTTGCAGAAATTCTTCTTTTTGTTCCGACCCCATCGATATCCAGCCCCTGCCTTCCCAGTCACCAGTTAGAAATTCAAGTTTTTTCATGGCTGCTATTTGTAGGCCTTTGACTGTGTTTTCCTGAGCATGTGATTTGAACACAATGCATAATGAAATAGCAAGAATCAACAATGCTTTTTTCATAATAAAGTAGTTTATAATATAAACCAAATGTATAAAAAATATTCAGAATTTAAAATTCAAGGCATTTTGAATGCTGTAAGTAAGGTTTGGAATGCCGGGGTCAGATACAGGAAAAGAATCATAAAGAAGATTAGATAATAGCATCCAATTGATTTTATCATTAATTGAAACACTAAAATCTATACTTGTTGAAATACGAAAATCATTTAATTGGTCAATTCTGGGTTGATAATAAGTGACAGAGTTGGCGCTTAAATTTTTACCTAGTTTTATTTTATAAAATAGATAAATGCTTGCCCGAACATCACTGTGAACAATTGCCGTGTCCAATTCTTTTTCATATTCATACATGAGCATGGTCCCAAACATAAGAGAATTTACACCGTAGGGTTGAACATTAAATCTCGGGCCTCCTCCGAGGAGAAACCTTTGTTGAATCCTTAAAACAGGATTGGTTTGAATTTGGGAGAAAAGGGCTCCTGTATATTTGTAATTAAAGTCATAAGTATATCTAAGGTGTTGATACCCCTGATTAACTGCTGCGTTCTCGGCATCATCAATATTCAAAAGCGCGTTGTATTTATTTATTGAAATAAGCCTGTTTTTTTTCCATGCGTAATACATTTCTGACCCGAGGCCTCCGGAAAGTGATTTGGTCGTGTTTGAATTGAAATTAAAATTTAAATCCACATTGCCGCTAAAACCGCTGGCCGTGTCGGTGAGCTGGCGCGCTTCAACTACAATTATTTGCGCCTTTATTTCACTGTGGCCCTTAAACAAAATGGTAAAAAGACTTAAAAAAAGTAGTCGTTTCAAATTATGAAAATGGATAAATTCAGGCCTGCAAAGAATGTGAGAAATTTAGATTGAACAAATTTAAAATGATTTTAATACTCAATAAACTTATTTCTAACTTAAAGCTTTATTATAGTATAAATTAATCTTAATGAACGAAGAAATTAGAAGTCTTGAGCCAAAGCCATTGTGGAATTATTTCTCTGATTTAAATGCTGTTCCCCGGCCATCAAAAAAAGAAGAAAGAGTAATTGCGTTTATGAAGTCTTTTGGAGAAAGCCTTGGCTTAAAAACGGTAGTCGACGATATAGGTAATGTCATAATCAAAAAGCCCGCTTCATCCGGTATGGAAGACCGGCAAACTGTTGTTCTACAAAGTCACCTCGACATGGTCCATCAAAAAAATGCGGATACGGACTTTGAATTTGAAAAAGAAGGTATAAAAATGATGGTAGAAGATGACTGGGTAAAAGCAAAAGGCACAACCCTTGGCGCAGATAATGGCATCGGTGTTGCATCAATTATGGCATTGCTCGCATCAAAAGACATTCAACATCCCGCAATTGAAGCTCTTTTTACCATTGATGAAGAAACGGGAATGACGGGCGCGCAGGAATTAAAGCCCGGTTATCTCGATGGAAAATTGCTTTTAAATTTGGATACCGAAGATGACAGAGAGTTGACAATTGGTTGTGCGGGAGGAATTGATATAAGCGCTTCCGGCACCTATCAAAGCGTCGGATTAGGTTCAAACTATTCATACTTTTCCATAACTGTTAAAGGCTTAACCGGGGGACATTCCGGAATGGATATTCATTTGGGAAGAGGCAATGCCAATAAAATTATGAACCGCATTTTAATGGAGTGTTCAGTCAAACACGATCTTAAAGTTTGCGAAATAGATGGTGGCGGTCTTCGAAATGCAATTCCACGAGAATCATCGGCTGTTATTGCAATAGAGAACTCAAACCTAAGTGCATTTGAAAAAGAACTTGAGACTTTAAAGAAAACCATCAAAAATGAAAATAAAGAAACAGATCCTTCCTTGGATATTGTTTTAAATAAAAGCTCAAAAAAACATGAGGCATTAAATGAAGAGTTTCAGTTTAAAATTTTGAGAAGTATTGGCACCTGTCCTAATGGAATTTTTAGAATGAGTCCAAACATACCCGGGCTTGTTCAGACTTCGAATAATCTGGCCAGAGTATTAATAAAAGATAATTCTTATTCAATACTTTGTCTGACAAGAAGTGCCCTTGACTCTGAAAAAATGGAGTTGGCAAATAATATCAAAGGTGCATTTGAATTAGCCGGTGCCAGTGTGAGCCTGGATGGGTCATACCCCGGTTGGGCCCCCAATCCCAATTCTAAAATTGTGGATGTTATGGCCGACCTTTATCGAAAAATGCACAAAGAAGAACCAGATGTGAATGCATGCCATGCCGGCCTGGAATGCGGCATTATTGGGTCACACTATCCCGAAATGGATATGGTTTCCTTTGGTCCAAACATTCGCGGCGCACATTCCCCGGATGAAAAAGTTCAGATCAGTTCTGTACAAAAGTTTTGGGAATATTTGCTAGAGACATTGAAGCTCGTTCCGAAAGAATAATAATTTTAACAAAAACACATAATTATGAATTTGAAATATCTAAGTATTATAAGCATCGCCGGATTTCTGTTTTCTTGTAGCACAGGCGAAAAAGCCGAAAGTGAAAACACCAATGAAGAAGTTGTTGAAGAAAGTGCTGTACAGGAAGAGGAAATTGAGTTAATTGGGGCTGCTGCCGAACTAAACGCTGATCAGTCTGTATATTTTGTCAGCCCTGAAGACGGAGCCGAACTTAGTTCTCCAGTAGTTGTAGAGTTTGGCGTGGAAGGAATGGAAGTGGAACCCGCCGGTGCTTTATCCAAAAACAAAGGCCATCACCATATTATCATTAACGGAAGTTTTGTTCCGAAAAGTGAAGTAGTTCCGGCAGATGATACGCATATTCATTATGGTGCCGGTCAGCTTAGTGACACTCTAGAGCTGGAGCCAGGAGAATATACCTTGACTATGCAGTTTGCCGACGGACTTCACAATTCTTATGGAGAGCAAATGAGTGCCACCATAAGTATCAAGGTAAACTAAAAAAATGAGCGGCTTAGGCCGCTTTTTTATTTTTCTAAATTACCATATACTCCATCGTAAACATGCTGAACTTTGCCTTTCATTAAAATATCTCCATTATCCATTATCGAGATATAAATTTCTCCCCCCGGCATTTTTACCTTTATTTCTCTTTCTGTTTTTTTCAAAAAATTTGAGACATATGCCGCTGCGCATGAGCTTGAACCGGAAGCCAGCGTATAAGCGGCGCCTCTTTCCCAAATTCTTATTTCTATTTCATTTTTGTTCAGAACCTTCACCATTTGAACGTTTGTCCTATTGGGAAACAAATTGTTTTTTTCAATTTCGGGGCCAAGTGTGAGAATCAGGTTTTCATTCCAATTTTCTGGAAAAAAAACGGCATGAGGATTACCTACGCTTATACATGTCAGATTAATTTCTCCAAGACTTGTGTTTATGGCTTCATCAATCCATGTCTTTTCAGAGGCTAATGGAATATCTTCTGGGCTAAAACTGGCTTTGCCCATATTGATGCTAATTAGGCTTGCTGAATTGTTTTCAATTTTAACATCAACCAGGCCTGAAGCCGTTTTAATTTTAAAATTTTTTTGGTCAACATGTCCTTTAATAAAAAGGTGGTGTGCAAAAATCCTTAGGCCATTTCCGCTTTTTTCTGCTTCGCTTCCGTCCGGGTTAAATATCCTTAATTCAGGCCAGCCTCCATTTAGAATTGAACCATGGAGTATGCCGTCTGAGCCGGCGCCATAATGCCGGTCACATATTCTTCTTACACTTTCTTCATTTGGTGAAAAAGCTTTCTCCCTGGAATCAATTACTATGTAATCGTTTCCAAGTGCCTGATATTTAGTGAACTCAAATGACAATGCAGAAAAATTCTTAAATTAAACTTTAGGTTAATGATTCAAATATGATTAAAAAGATTCTAATAGGTCTCGGAATTCTTGTAATACTTATAGCCGCATTTATTCTTTCTTATTTTTTTTATTTCACCCGTCTTGCAAGTCCGGAAGCAAATCTCCACTTTGAAAATCAGGATGTACAAGTGGATATCAATTATTGCCAACCAAGTAAAAAGGGCAGATTGCTGTTTGGCAATGCAAGTGAAGGAGCGCTTGTGCCCTATGGTAAATACTGGAGATTAGGCGCAAACCAGGCCACTGAAATAGAATTTAAGAAAGCGGTTTTACTTAATGATGTTAAAGTAGAGGCCGGAAAGTATAGAATGTATGCCATTCCCAATAAAGATTTTTGGATCATTCGTCTTAATTCTCAGCTGGGTGAATGGGGTGCAATTGAACCCGATTATTCATTGGATGTTGCCGAGACAAAAGTTCCAACAAAAAGCACGGAAGAAACGGAGCTTTTTAAAATGACCATAAGCGAAGTGTCGAATGGCGCATTATTAATCATGAAATGGGATCAAACTTTGCTTGAAATTCCGCTGCAATCAGTTAATTAAATTTTTTGATATGGGTAAAGGAGATAGAAAAAGCAAAAAAGGAAAAATATGGCGCGGTTCATATGGGAAACTCAGACCAAGAACATCTAAGTCTCTGGAAAATTCCAAGGCTGAAAAAAGTAAAAAGGCTAAGTCGAAAAAGTCTTGATCTTATTATTCCACAACCACCAGGTAAAATAAGCAAAACTCAGTGCAAGAGCTAAGCTAAGGCCAAAATTTAGCCAGTCCTGATATAGTCCGTAGCCAATGCAAAGCAATATTGAATATACGCAAATACAGGAAACAAACATAGCCACAAGTTTGATTCTCATTCCCTGATATAATGCCTTTTCATCAAGGTTCAATTTATTCAGAAAGCTGTTCCAGTCTTTTTCTTTATTCATACCAAAGTATCTTGCCACGACCAGCCAGATTAAGGTGGTTGCTCCAACGCTTAGACTCAGTTTTTGCCATGACAATAAAGTTTCGCCAAAAAACATCGAATGCAAATACTCGGCATACAATGCGAAAACAAAAGATGCCACCATTGCGGTAATTTCCGCCACTGGGTGGATGTGTTTCCAAAACCACCTCAGTATATAAATTAATCCGGTTCCGGCTCCAAGCAATAGTAACAAATCAAAGGCCTGTTTGGCATTTTGCAGGTATAATGCGATGGTTGCAGAAACCACCATTAAAACAATGGTGCTAATTTTTCCTACTAATAAAAGCTCCTTGTCTTTTGCTTCGGGTTTGACAAATCGTTTATAAAAATCTAGCGTTATATAGGAGGAGCCCCAGTTTAAATGCGTTGATATCGTTGACATATATGCTGCGATTAATGAGGTTAAAACCAGGCCAAGAATTCCCGTAGGAAGAAAACTCAACATCGCCGGATAGGCTAGGTCATGCCCCATCGTGTTTTGCGAAATAGTTGGAAAGGCTTTTTGAATATCACTGAGTTCGGGAAATACCAATAGAGAACAAAGTGCAACGATGATCCATGGCCAGGGCCTTAGGGCATAATGCGCCAGGTTGAATAGAAATACTGCTCCCATTGCATTATTTTCATTTTTTGCGGATAACATGCGCTGAGCTATATAACCTCCTCCTCCGGGCTCCGCTCCAGGATACCAGGTGCTCCACCATTGGATAGCAAATGGAATCAGAACAAGTGGAACCCAAACAGATGGATTACTAAAATCAGGGACAATAAGAAGCTTATCTGATATATCCGGATTGGCTACAAGCTTTTCCAGCCCGCCTACCGATGGGTGCTTCAAGGAATACCATGCCGCAAGAAATGCGCCGGCTATCGAAAGTATAAACTGAAGAAAGTCAGTGATCAAAACGCTTCTCAAACCTCCCAGGCCGGAGTATATTACCGTAATGCCTCCGGCTATTAGTACCGTATGCAAAGGCGACAGGCCCAGTAAAATTCCTGAAATCTTAATAGCTGCCAAACTAACGGTTGCCATAATAAACACATTGATTAAAAACCCCAGATACAAGGCTCTAAAACCGCGAAGAAAAGATGCCGGTTTGCCAGAATATCGGATTTCATAAAACTCAAGATCTGTATTGAGGCCTGCTTTTCTCCACAATCTTGAAAAGATAAATACAGTGAGCATTCCGGTCAGCAACATTACCCACCAAACCCAATTGCCATACACACCATCGGACCTTACAATGTCCGTTACAAGGTTGGGTGTGTCGGCAGAAAAAGTGGTGGCGACCATTGATATTCCCAAAATCCACCAGGGCATATTTCTTCCTGATAAAAAATATTGCTGGACTGATTTTCCCGCTTTCCCTGCTGTCATTATCCCTATGGCAAGGGAAATCACAAAATACCCGATTATTATTGTTGTATCCAGAAATTCAATTTTCATGCTTGAATATCAATTGGCTATTAAGCCTCAATGTTACATTCATTATTTGAAATCAGTGCATATGCATTGAAAATATTACATGCCAAATACATTTGAGTAAAATCAACATTTTTGATTCCATATAGTCTGTAGTTTGGAACTCCAAAACAAAATATTAAAGGTTTTAGGAAAGGAAGCCTAATTACTAACACACACCAGAAAATCGGTCCCAATCGGAGCCGATTTTTTTTTGTCAACCTTCCAATAACTATTTTTGCCCTCTATGAATATCAAAAAGAAGGTGTTTATTATTGTTTCGGTTCTTTTCATAGCCATGATGGTTTACTTTGCTTACGATTTAATGTCAAGAACAACGGCCCCCTGGGAAAAAAAAGAAGAAATTATTAAGAAATACAAAGTTGACTAATAACAAAATAGGTCATTCTTTCACAATTAATCCGTTATTTTACCACAAAACAAATGTTTTTCAATAAATGGAATTACTAGACTACCAGGAATTTTTAGCATATCTTTTTCTCTACGGCGCTTCTGCTGATTTGATTATAAAAGAAAACGAAGTTGAAATGATTCTAGAAAGAGTTGGAAAAGAAAAATACGAACGGGCCAGAAAATTATTCGAAGGAAAATCCGACTATGAAAGGTTGCAGTTTATTTTGGCGCATAAAAGCGTTCACTTTCCAAATGAGGAAGATAAAAACAAATTAATGACTCAATTGAAAGAGATCTTTCTTATTGATAAGGATTATTCAATTATGGAACAAAATATTTTCAGAATACTTCAAAAAATATTATGAGAACGATTTTAGTGTTTTTTGCCGCTGTATTTTTATTGGCTTGTTCCGGCGAAAAAAAAGAAACTACCGAAAAGCCGGCCATTCAATATACACCTTCAAAAAATATTTCTGAACTGCTGAATGATTATAAGGAAGTTGAGTTAAATGCAGATTTATCAAAGCTGAGTTCTGATCAGAAAAAACTTATTGCAATATTAATAGAAGCCTCAGATATAATGGATGAGCTTTTCTGGTTACAAACGTATGGCGATAAAAGTGAGCTGCTTGACAATATTTCGGATTCTGCATGCAGGGCCTATGCAGAAATTAATTATGGGCCATGGGATCGTTTAAATGCAGACCTGTCCTTTATCAATGAAATAGGTGAAAAGCCAAAAGGGGCTAATTTTTATCCAATGGATATGTCTGAGGAAGAATTTAACGCGTTAGAAGATTCGTCCAAAACAGATCTTTATACATTAATTAAAAGAGATGAAGAAGGAGCGCTTTACACTATTCCCTATCATGAAGCATACCGGGAAAAACTAAGTCAAGCCTCTGACTTACTAAAAAAAGGAGCAGAACTTGCAGAAGATTCAGGATTAAAAAACTATTTGACTTTGAGAGCTGATGCATTGCTAAATGATCAATATTTTGAAAGTGACATTGCCTGGATGGATATGAAATCCAACTACATCGATGTGGTAATTGGCCCGATTGAAAATTATGAAGATCAGCTTTACAATTACAAAACAGCCTACGAAGCTTATGTGCTTGTAAAAGATGTAGAGTGGAGTAATAAACTGGCGCGATTTATTGCCTTCCTTCCAAACTTGCAAAACTCACTTCCGGTAGATCAAAAATATAAAAATGAAGCTCCGGGAACGGATTCGGATTTAAATGCTTACGATGTTGTTTACTATGCGGGCAATTGTAATTCGGGGGGCAAAACCATTGCTATAAATCTACCAAATGATGAAAAGGTACAGTTGGAAAAAGGAACCCGGAGATTAC
Source organism: Cytophagales bacterium (assembly GCA_040218795.1). Classification (GTDB taxonomy): domain Bacteria; phylum Bacteroidota; class Bacteroidia; order Cytophagales; family CCMP332; genus CCMP332. The sequence goes on from JAVJQT010000008.1 coordinate 221,068, forward strand.
AATTAAAAAATGCAATGAGGGCAAAATTTGATGAAATAATGCTTCCAATTTCTACTATTTTAATTGACCCGGAACAACAACAAAATGTAACATTTGACGCATTTTTTGCAAATACAATGTTTCATGAAGTTGCACATGGGCTTGGAATAAAAAATACGATTAATGATTTAGGTCCTGTAAGAAGAGCATTAAAGGAAAAAGCATCGGCTATTGAAGAAGGAAAAGCTGATATTCTCGGTGTTTATATGATATCCAAATTACATGAAATGGGCGAACTACCGGATACAGAATTGATGGATTACTATGTGACATTTATGGCCGGTATTTTCAGATCGATTCGTTTTGGAAGCACAAGTGCTCATGGAATGGCGAACATGATTCGTTTTAATTTTTTTAATGAAATGAATGCCTTTGAAAAGGATGAAGAAAGTGGTTATTACAGAGTAAATCGCGAAAATTTTGAATCAGCGATAAATGCGCTTTCAAATAAAATTCTTGTATTACAGGGTGATGGGGATTATGAAGCAGCCAACAATTTATTCGAACAATATGGAATTGTTGGGTCGGATCTTCAGCAAGATCTTGAAAGAGTTAATAATGCAGGTATTCCAAAAGACATAGTTTTCAAACAAGGAAAACAAATCCTCGGTCTATGATTACTGATAATCGCCTCGTAAAGATCTAAATCGCTTTCTGGCTTCAGCATTGTAAATGCTTCCCGGAAACTGGAATAAAATTTCCTTATAGATTTCCATTGCCTCTTCTTCTCGATTAAGGTATTTCTCAAATAATTCTGCTTTAAGGAATAATGCATCATCGCCATAAATATCGTCCATGTATAAATTGAGTATATTATCCAGATTGTCAAGGGCCTCAGAAATATTGCCAATTCGAATATTTATCTGAGCCATATTCCAAAATATCTCATCGCTTAAACTGTGATTGGGGAATTCCAATAACAAGGTCTGGTAATCATAAATCGCTGCGTCAAACTTTTTTTGAAAGGTTAAAAGGTCAATTTTTGCAAATTTAAACAGTGCTTCACCCGAGGTGTCCAAAGCGAGGTTATCCTGAATTAAAAGGCTGAGGTCCATTGCATCATTTGCTATTACTCTTGAGGTGGCTAGTTTTAATATGTCAAGATTGCTTTGTGCTAATTCAAAATTGCCCTTGTAATAATACATTTTTGCCAATTTCAGCTTTGCCTCATGGCCAATAGCCTGGTCTTTATATGCTTTGTCTACTTGTGAATACAATAATATGGATTCCCAGGGCTCATTTTTAAGTAAATAAATATCACCCAAACTCAACTTACAGGAGCCCACAAATGAATAAGAGGTTCTCGGAATTTTAATCGCTTCCGAAAGAATACTAATGGCTGTATCGTGATCTTCTAGATAAAATGCATAAAGCAGTGCCATTTTTCTCATCGCCTCTGCTGTATTTCTCCTCAAGCCCAGTTCTTCAACCAGGTCGGAATATTCATTTATAAGTGTTTTAATTTGGCTAAGATCAACAGGAAAGGTGTTCTTAACTATTTCTTCACGCGTTTCAATTAATTTTTGTTTGGCAAAGGCGTAATTGACACTTTTTGGATATTTATCAATTATATATTCATATATTTTTACTGCGGTTTCATAGTCTTTATTCTTAAAAGCGATTTGGCCGAGGTTCAGAAGTTCAGATCCCATTAAATCAAAGCGCTTATCTAAGGCGCGTGCCTGAATAAATGCCTTATCGAATTGTTTAATTTGTATATACAACCAAACCAGCATTTCGTTAAAGGCCCCCTGGTTGTCTTTTTGCATCAATCGAATAAGCTCGGTCTCCAGTTCCTGATAGTTTTCAATGCTTATAAATGATTGCAAAATGTTCTGAGCATAATTTATATTCTGAGGATTTAATTTGAGAAGATTGAGACTTTCGCGAATTACACCTTTTTCATTGCCCGAAGACCTGTAAACCGTCAGGAGATCCTGAACATAGGCAAATTCGTTTTTTTTATTTTTCCGAGCCACCATAAAAAACTTCTCAGCCAGTTGATATTCTCTTTTTCTGAGAAGTATGTTAGAAACCACACGAAGATTGTTGTTTTTCTTAGTGTAATCATCAATAAATTGATCAAATTCCTCTTCAAATTTCTTTTGATCACCAAAATTGCGTTCCAAAAATATTTCATCAACCTGATAGTTGACATTATCAGGAAATCGCTTGGTCAGTTTTCTTAGTAATTGTCGCGCCTCCTTTTCTTCATTCAATTTTAAAAGCGATTCAAGATACTTGTCATAAACCAATGGAATATTTTTATCCGTTTTTATGAGCTCTTCAAAATATTCAACGGCCTTGGTGTACTCGCCTTTGTTATAATATTCAATTGATAATTGAACACTATTATTTTGAGCTAATAAGGCATTGGCTAAAAGGATAAAGATTGTCATCAGACAAAATCTTTGAAATACGATGGACGCGTTTGTTAACACCTTAATTATTATTATTATATATTATATAAATATTGTTATTGTTATTGTACGGTGGATATGTAGATAAATTGTGAAAATTTAATTTGTTATTTATAAATGTTTTTAAACTTGATCTAACTTGTTTTTATCCACAGGGTTTTAAAATTTAAGTATTTGAAATACAATAAGTTAAGTCTTATTAACATTGTTCTAAAAATAGGCTTGTTTGTAACTTATTTTTCCATGCAATGTTCATATCAGAAATCTAAGTTAGACTTATTACTAAAAGCCTCTTATGATTTAAGACACTATTAGTGATTTAACGAAATTGTAATTAATAGTGTTCATAAGTGATGTTCTATTAACAAGTTTTTGCACAGTTATTTCACTTAATTGTTAATATCTTATCCTGTACAATCCAATTTGCTTTGATTAAAATATCTTCTTTGAAAATTACAACTTTCTCAGGCTGAATGGACTTATAATGGTCTCCTTTATCCCAAATACCATTATTATTTTCATCATGGATTAGCCTAAGTCTATACGTCCCGGGATCCAGGTAGCGGATTGAAAAAGCTCCTGGTTCTACAATAAGTTCTCTTTTGGTATTCCCTTTTAAATCTGTTACTTGTAGAATTAGGTTGTCATAATCTGATCTAACTTCACCATCGATCTGTCCAAATTTCTCTTCACGTGGTAAATTGTAAAACACTTTAAGATTTCTAATGGTGTCATTATATATTGATGTAATGTCACTTTTGATTATTTTGATTACGGTATTTTTAGATTTTGGCTTGGGATTGATAATGAAATAGGATTGTTCATTTATTTTACCATAATCTAATTGCTCAATTATACTACTGTCTTTTTGTTCTGTGACAATAAGAGTAGAGTCAAGCTGAAAGGTATTAAGTCTCAGATTAAAACTTAGGCGGATTGTATCCGGAATAGATTCAACATCTCCATTTTTTGGTTCTATCTCAATTGAAAACTCAGGTTTTAAGGTGTCGGATAAAAAGTCATTCTTTAAATAAAGTGTTGAATCAAAATTGTATGTACTTGAATCTGTCACACTAATATTTATGGCTAAGGAATCATTTATAAGAAATGGGTGAAATATATTCAGACCCCTTGTCTTACTTGATAAATATGAAAAAATACTATCCGCCTCTAATTGATATTCAAAAATTCCTTTATTAAATGAAAAGGTTGTATAGTTATAATGATGTCTTGTAGATAATAATCTAAAAGGCCTTGTATCCTGAGGACTTAAAAACAGTTGATAGACCGTATCCTTATAGGACGGTAAAATACTATCGGAATACAAAGCTATTTTCTCTTTACCGATATTATAAATAAGATTGCCGTTGTCATCCTTAATAGCATACAAGCGGAAGTACTTCTTAGGTAAATTATTAATTGTAAAATTGCCTTCCTCGTCCACACGCGATAAATATGCGGGACGGTGTTTCTGGATATCGATGGTGTCATTTAGAGGTTGTAAAACCGCGATTACATCCTTTAGTGGTTCTTGTGTAAACATATCTAAGGCCCTGCCTTTGATAAATGCGGTATCAATGTCGGGGCCTGTAGAAAAAGCAATAACCGCATTTTGACTTGGGTTTCTCTCAGTAATATCTACTATACTGTTTCCAAAATTTAAATTATAGGTTGTGTTTTGACGAAGGGTATCTTTAAGTCTTATCGTCAATGATTTCTTTTTTGGCGTTTCTTTAATTTGAATATTATCATCTGGAGTAATTATCAATTCGTTGATTAAACCTTTTGTTTCTATTTGTTCATCAAAAAACAAGGTTATTTCATCACCCTCGAAATTTGTGCTATTATGTTCAGGAATTGACTTTAGTAAGATGGGAGGATCCAAATCTTTCTCACCACCGGTCGGAGGTTTAATGTTGGCACATGACAGTGTAAAAAATACTGACAAAAGACTTAAGTATTTGAATTTCAACAAGTTATTTTTTTAAATGAACCAATAGAACAGAAATATCAGCCGGAGATACTCCGGATATTCGACTTGCGTGACCCAAAGTTTCAGGCTGCTGTTGGCTTAGTTTTTCTCTCGATTCAGCAGACATAGCAGATAGTTTTCTATAATTAAAATTATCAGGGATTCTTAAATTATCCATTTCTTTTAATTTGTCTGCCAAGGTTCTTTCCTTTTCGAGATAATGATCGTATTTGATTAGTATTTCAGATTGTTCTATGACCTCTACCGGATAAGTATTAATTAGGCGACTGACAGAATTATTTTTTTCGCCAAGACTATTTAAATCAATATTTGGTCTTTTTACAAGTTTTTCCAAATTGGTCTTTTCTTTGATTTCAGCTGAACTTAAATCTTTCAGAACCTGGTTTATTTCATCAGGACTTAATTTTGTGTTTTTAATCTCTATTAGTAATTCCTCTACCCATTTATTTTTTTCTTCAACGTTTTTCATTCTATTTTCGTCGGCGAGACCCAGCTGGTATCCAATGGGCGTAAGTCTTATATCGGCATTGTCTTGTCTTAGCAAAAGACGATATTCGGCTCGTGAGGTAAACATTCTATAGGGTTCCTCAGTCCCCTTATTAATTAAGTCATCAATTAGAACTCCCATATACGCTTCTGACCTGCTTAATGTGAAGGCTTCCTTATTATTTAATTTCAAATGAGCATTAACACCGGCTATTAAACCTTGACAGGCCGCTTCTTCATAACCCGTAGTTCCGTTTATTTGTCCTGCAAAAAAGAGGTTTTTAATAATTTTTGTTTCTAAAGTGGATTTGAGTTGTGTCGGCTGGAAAAAATCATATTCTATGGCATAACCGGGTCTAAACATTTTTGCTTTTTCAAAACCGGGTATCATCCTGATTGATCTAAATTGTACATCTTCCGGCAAGGAAGTTGAAAAGCCATTGACATAAACCTCTACCGTTTTCCACCCTTCCGGCTCTACAAATATTTGATGTCGATCCCGTTCTGCAAAACGATTTATTTTATCCTCAATCGATGGGCAATACCTAGGCCCTATACCTTTAATTCTTCCATTAAACATTGGGGATTTCTCAAAACCCTCACTTAAAATTTCATGAACATCAGGGTTGGTATAGGTGATATGACAGGAGCGCTGTTCGGATAATGATTTTGTATCCGAATAGGAAAACTTTGATGGCACCTGATCACCTTTTTGTTCTTCCATTTTGGAATAATCCAGGCTGCGGCCATCAATGCGTGGCGGAGTGCCTGTTTTCATACGTCCGGCTGAAAAGCCTAATTCCACAAGTTCTTCTGTAATACCTTTCGATGCCCTTTCTCCTGCTCGCCCCCCTCCAAATTGTTTTTCACCTATATGAATAATACCATTCAAAAAAGTGCCACTGGTTACAATAACTGTTTTAGAACGAATTTCAAGACCCATACCAGTTCTTACGCCTTTAACTTCATCTCCCTCTATAATAAACCCCGAAACCATTTCCTGCCACATATCTATGTTAGGGTTGTTTTCTAAGGCAAGGCGCCAATGTTCGGCAAATTTCATTCTATCGTTTTGGGTGCGAGGCGACCACATGGCAGGCCCCTTTGATTTATTCAACATCCTAAACTGAATCATGGATAAATCAGAAATAATCCCGGACATTCCACCCAGGGCATCAATTTCTCGTACAATTTGTCCTTTTGCCACACCTCCCATAGCAGGGTTACAAGACATATGAGCAATGGTATTCATGTTCATTGTTATAAGCATAACCTTCGAACCCATTTTCGCTGCCGCATGCGCCGCCTCACAACCTGCGTGCCCGGCCCCTACTACAATTACATCATATTCTTGAAACATCAGATATATATTCATTATGTTTCACGTGAAACAATTCTTAACGAACAGCATTGTTCCACGTGGAACGCTTAAAAATCACGCAAAGATAAACAGCTATCCTCTTTTATCCTCATTTCTTGTTTCTCACGATTGCTGCTATCATTATAACCCAAAAGGTGTAATATACCGTGCACAAGAACTCGGTGAAACTCATTTGAAAAGGCTTTCTCTAAAGTCGCGGCATTTTCCCTAACTCTGTCAATACTAATAAAAATGTCGGCTTCAATAGGTTCAGGTGGCTCTGAAGATGGAAAAGTAATTATATCAGTATAATAATCGTGGTCTAGATAACGGCGATTAATTTCCAATAAGTAATTGTCCGAGCAAATAATATAATTGATATTTCCGACAATGACACTTTCCTTATTCAGGACTTCCAATAACCAGGTTTTAATTCGGTTGGTGTTTTGGACTCTAAACGAACAGTCTTCGTAAAAAAAGCGAATTGGAATATTATTCGTCAAAATAGAAAACCATTTCTACCTCATTTCCTTCGGTAGAGAAGTTAACTTCATCACAGAGGTGTTTCATCAAGAAAATTCCTCTGCCGCTGACCTTTTCAATATTTTCAGGGTTGGTTGGATCAGGAATGTGATGATAATCAAATCCATGACCTTCGTCTTTTACTTTAAACTTCAAAAGACTATCATCGTAGTCCAGAGATAACACCACTTTTTTGTTTTTGTCAAGATTATTACCGTGAACAATGGCATTATTAACAGACTCCGTTACAGAAACCATTATGTTACCATAAATGTCATCGTTAAAGTTTAGCTTCAGCTTTGCATTGTCTATGAAACTTTCAACGATTCTTATGTTATCGATAATTGATGGGAATTCGATAGACATAGAGTTCATTTTACACCTGTTAAATAATTTATCAATATAAAGCTATTCATATATTTTTTCAAAATATTCATTTACCTGCTCTCTGTAATAGGAGTTAAGAAAAGGGGAAATAGTTTTTAACAATTCTGTCTGTTTTTCTTTTTCTCTAAAATATTTTTCCATATCGGGCGGTCTTACTAATTCTTTCTCTTCAGCCGTTTGCGATTCCCTGGTTGGATCTAGTTGTTGTTCTCTTTGTGCTTTTTCAGATTCCAATAATCGTGTAAGAATATCTTCTTGCCTTTGTAACAACTCTTGTGTTAACCTTTTATGCACTAAATCTTTTTCAGATTCTTCCATAATCTTTTCAAGATCTTTGAGTTTCTTTTGAGCATTTTCGTCCAGCTGTGTTTCCCCACTACCCATTCCTTCAAGCATTTGCCGCAGCTCTTCCTGCTCTCGTGCCAGTTCTGCAAGACTTTCAGAAAGCTCTCTTCCTTGTTTTCCGCTTTGTTTTAACTCTCTAATTTTCTGATTTAGAGACTGTTGAAGTAAAGACATTGAAGGCTTACCCCCTTTTTTAGGCTTATTACACATTTGCTCTCCCGACATTTGCGAAGCCATTTGTTCCTGCATTTGCTTTAACACATCGTTAAGCATTAGAGCAAGGTTATTAATAGACGTCATTGCGAATTGCTGTTTGCCTGCAGCAAGACCATTTTTTCGATCTTTTATAGCTTCAAGAGCATCTTCCATATTTTCATTCATTTCATTGACCTCCCTAGTTACAAAAGACTCAATTTGAAATACCCTCTTTGCAAGAGCAAGCAGACTATCTTCTATTACTTTGGCGTCGTCCTTTAATTTTAACTGCTCCTGTCCTAGTTCTACGTATCTCGGGTCAGATTGGTTAACTTTTTTGAACTCATTCATTAAGTCTTCCTGCTCAAATGAAAGCGTAATAAGGTTTTCCAGAATTTGACGCAAATTATTCATGTCTTCCATCAAAGACTGAGATGACATACTCATCATAAATTCTGACATTTTTTTGGCCAGATCATCCATTTTCTGAGAAGATTTTTTCTGACTTTCACTGGCTTTGGTGTTTTTGTTTTTTTCCAATTGTTCCGAGCTCTCTTCAAGCGACTCGTCAATGTCGTTTTGTTCACTTTCAGTGTCTTCCATGTTATTGGGGCTTTCCATGCTTTCATCGAGCTCTTTTATATCATTAAGCTCTTCTTTCAATTTATCAAATTCTTTATTGATCTTTTCTTGTTGTTCTTGTAGCTCACTGTTTTTCAGAGACTTATCTTCTGTCTTCTCTGCTAAATCTGCTTGTTCTTCAGATAACTCCTCGAGCTTTTCTATAGCGCTGTTCATTCGGTCTTCAAATTGCAGTTGCTTGAATAGCTCAATGGCTCGATCCAGCTCTTTTTCTAGGTTGTAACTTTTATTTTCCAAATCCTCCAGTTTATTTTGAATCTGCTGATTATCACCTTTTTCCTCCAAAAGCTTTTGTAGCTCTTTTAGCAAGTCTTTGGTTTCTTCATCCAGGATTTCATTCATCAAGTCTTTTAAGGATTCGGTTTTTTTCTGGATATTTTCATTGCTTTCTTCAAAGCGTTTTTTGGTTTTTGTGTTTTTATCGAGTTGACTATTAAGCTTTTCCAGTTCCTTTTTTAAGGCTTCATGTTTCTTTAAGGCCTGATCGATCTTGTTTTTATCTTTCCACTCAAGTGATTTTTTAGATTTTGTTTCATCCATTATTTCTTTGAGTTCTTTATTTAATTTTTTGGCTTCCTCTTGAATATCGGACATCTCTCCCTGTAGTGATTTTGAGTTTTCCCGCAATTCATTTTTTATATCATCTTCGGATGGCACATTAATTAAAAATGTTTTGGAATTGGTCTTTTTTGGACCACTAAAGCCGTCGTTATCAACAACTTGTAGGTAGTATTCTAAGCGATGCCCGCTTTTAAGATCGATGTTTTTTAAATCCCAGTTATACAAAAAGTTCTGTTTCTTAAGTTTTGCACTTAATTCAATTGGAATTGTACCTTGATCTAGTATACTGCGATTTTGATCAAAAACATTATAATAAATCGTCAATTTGCCAATACCATAATCATCAAAAACATTGCCCCCAACGGCGACAAAATTGAAGAGTGTACTGTCATAAACCTGATTGGCAGAAATCCCAGGGTATGCATCCGGAATAGCTTCAACTTTATAACCCAATATTTCTCTTTTCAAACCTTGTTTGCTCTCAAGAGAAATGGTATAGTTAAAAGTACTTTTTACTAATTTTTCATAAGACCATTGATTTTTGTGAATAGGGACATCTTTAACTTCGGGTTTATTATTTACTTGAAAATCAATGGTTTTAGATTCTTGTGTTTGTAGCAACCATTTAATAGTAGTCCCTTCTGGAACGCTGAGGTCACCAATGTTTTTTAAGCTTTGATTTTCAAGTCCGGTGTATTTTGGGTAATTTATTAAAAGCTCAAATGAAGCGAGCTCGGGTCGTGCTAAAACTTCAATTGTAAATGTTTCACTTAAAAAGCCTCCTGCAGAAATTTGGAAGGGCTCATTATTCTGAATTTTTCTCCATGTATAACTAAAAGAGCCATCCGGGTTTTTCTTCATCCTTGTCCTTCTATTGCCATTACTAATAAAGGATGACTCGGGTATTAAGCTGCCACTAAAGCCTATTTTCAATTCAAAGTCTTCGTTTTTGAATGATGTTAAATCTTCATTCAATATTTCAATTTTATAAGGTGCCATCGGAACAAACTCCTTATTATAATTGATTAAACGCTCTGTGCTTTCACTGAAAAGCTCCGGAATAAAAAAAGCAATTATTCCCACGAAGATTACCGGAACCAAAAAATATTTTAAAAAGCGTTTGTTTTCAGAAAATTTAATTGCCTTGGGAAATTTATACCACCTTAACTCTTCTGTTCTTTGAGCAATACTTGCCAGAATTAAATCGCTGTTGGATGTATTTAATTCACGTAACTGCAAGGCATTGAGCAGTTTATCCTGAATTTCCGGAAAAGCTTGTCCTATTTGTATTGAGGCCTGCTCATCTGAAAGACCTTTTGAAGGATAAATATATTTCCAAAGAGGGAAACCCACCATTTGAATCAAGGCACCAAAAACCGTGGCTACAAAGAGAAAAAGAAAGAGCCCTCTTAGTATTGTTGAAAAATGGCCGAAATATTCCAGACTGGTAATAAAAAGGAAGAGAAATATAGAAAAACCAGAAAAAAGGAGCGAGCCACGTATGAGGGCATTGAGAAAGTATTTTCTTTTATACTCCTTGAGTTGTGTACTAATTCTATTAAAACCTCCCTTACTTGACATATTTGCCCTTTAAACTAAAATTACAATTTAGATCTCTCTAAAGTTTCAGGTTTTACAAAATAAACTTCGCTGAAGTTACGATATTGCATTGGGTTGTTGGGAAAGTTTTTTATGTATGGTTGCAAAAGCCTGTACCCTTCATCGTACCACAATACAATCACGGGGCTGGATTGTATGATTATTCTTTCTGCACTTAAAAACAATTCATTGGCCTTTTTTAAGTCAACACTTTGTGAGGCCAATTCATACAATTGGTCAAAAGCGTTGTTTTCAAATCTCGTAAAATTTGGATAAACTTCACCCCCGTTTAAATGTTTGCCATAAAACAGAGTCAGAAAGCTTTTAGGGCTGGGAACATCCGCAACCCATGCAATTTTATAAAAGCCAGCCGTTCCATCAATTATTTTTTCCTGCAAAACTGCCAAAGGAACGATTTCCAGTTTTATATCAATATTTAATACTTTTTTTAACTGATTTTTGACAGCAACAGCAATGTGTGTATTTCTGGAGCCATCCGAATTAAGCCAAAGCGTTATTGGCCTTGAAGTTAAAACATCTTTAAATCCCGATTTATTAAAATAGTATTGGGCTGAATCCTTATTAAATTTGTAGCCAATAAGCGTTTCATTTTTGTAGTTTTCAAAACAAGGTGGAGTAATGCCAAAATTACCCGGAGCATAAGCCTCGCCTTGCAAAGCCAAATCCAATATATCCTCCCTGTCTACAGCAAACGAAATTGCTTTTCTTAAATCCTGATTTTTATAAATTTCATTTTTATTATTAAATCCAAGAAAATGAGTCATCATTTCCGGACTTTGTTGCAATTGATATTTTGAAAAGTCACCCCCACTCATTTCATATCGGTCTTCCAATACTTCTTTGAAATAATCTTTGTTTAGCCGATAAACCATATCAAGATTACCGTCTAGAAATAATTGTAATTCACTTTTTTTATTTTGAATAAAACTGACCTCAACCTGGTTTAAAAAGGGCAGCTTATTTCCATACGCATCTTTACCGTGATATTTAGGATTTTTATTAAAGACAAAAGAGGAGCCTTCATTGGCCTTGGACAAATAGAAAGCACCTGTCCCGACAATGTGTTTGGCAAGACCTAAACCGTATTTGTGAAAAGCTTCCGGAGGATAAATAAATAGCTCCTGCCTGGCTAATTTCTGAAGAAATAATACATCCGGTTTTTCTAGTGTAATTTGAAAATGCTTGTCATCAATAACTTTTATTCCTTCTAGTGTTCCGCTAAAATCTTGATTTTCAGAGTTTTGGAAAAAATCTTCGGAGCCTTTTATAGTTCCCAGTAATATGCTTGACCCAGTGTTATATGAGTTTTTCGTTAATAAGTTTTCTATACAAAAACGTATGTCTTCAGAGTTTAACAACCTTCCTACACCACCATCAAACACAGGGTCGTCATGAAAAAAAACGCTGTCTTTTAGTGCAAATGAATATACTTTCCCAGTGCTGTCAATGCTGAAATCACTTACAAGGCATGGTTCGATTTCTAAATTGGACTGGTTAAATTTAAAAAGCCCTTCATAAGCCAATGAAGCAACGCGTGCCGAAACAACATCTTTGATACTCGGTGGATATAATGATTTTACATATTCAGTTTCATTCAGGTTGAATATGCCGCCATAATATCGGCCGCCTTTGGTCTGGACTAATTGATTAACAGCAACTTCTTCAGATTCGTTTTTCGTAGAGTTGCATGCCCACAAAAAAAAGATAAGAAAAAGGGCAATAGCACTTGGCTTCATATATACTTAGTTTACCCGAAATGTAATCAGCGATGTCAAAAGTATGAGATTTAGTTGATTTCTAAAAGTACCGGACAGTGATCAGAGTGCATGGCCTTATTTAAAATAGCAGCGCTCTTTAAGCGAGCCTTCATTTGTGAGGAGGCCATATTGTAGTCTATTCTCCAGCCGAGGTTTTTAACTCGCGCATTCGCTCTATAGCTCCACCAGGAATAATTATGCGGTTCTTTGTTAAAAAAACGAAAACTATCAATAAACCCCAGGCCAAGAAAATCGCTTAGCCATTGTCTTTCTTCAGGCAAAAAGCCCGAACTTCTGGCATTTGCTTTTGGATTATGAATGTCTATTTCGGTATGACAAATATTGAAGTCACCACAAATAAGCAAATGTGGAATTTCATCTTTTAAGGATTTGGCATATTTCAAAAACTCGGCGAGCCAATGCATTTTATAATCCTGCCTTTCATCACCGCTGCTCCCGGATGGAATATAAAGCGACATTACTGAAACGTTATCAAAATCTGCTCTAATAACACGCCCTTCCTGGTCATAGTCTCCTATTCCACATCCAATTTCTACATGATTTGGCTTTATTTTCGAAAGTATGGCAACACCTGAATATCCCTTTTTTTCGGCTTCGTGCCAATAAATATGATATCCAAGGTTTTCAAATAGGCTGAGTTCTCCCTGGACTTGTGCTTTATGTGCTTTAACTTCTTGCAAACATAAAACATCCGGATCCGCAGACTTGACCCATGATAAAAAGCCTTTTTTTAGAGCGGCCCTAATTCCGTTTACATTGTATGTGATGATTTTCATTTAAAATATTCGTTGAAATAAAGTATTGCATTTTGTTTGAGAAGCAATTCCTGCTCCTTGACGGTAAATCGTGGTATTGACCCTGTTTTTTCCCAATGCGGCCAGCCCTCTTTATCAATACCTGTCAATATATAATAGCCATTTAAGCTTAATAGTTTGCATGTTGCAATATGTAATAAATCTTGTTTCTGTTCCTTACTAAAATTTAATGGCCCTTTTCCCAATTCCTGAACCCCGATTAAAAAGAGGACAGCATTAAGGTCAGCAGGTTTTTTTCCGATAATGGATTCAATCCTTTGGATTAATAAATTCCATTCTTTTTCCAGGTCATCCATTAGTAAATGTGTAAAGAGCCATTGCGAATATATAAACAGTATGACAAGAATTTGAGGAATTGTGGAATTTAGCCTACCATGAAATTAGTGGATTCTGTCACAAGCTATTACGAAGGGTTTTTGGATATTATTTATCCGAGAAACTGTAGGGTATGCCATACAGCATTACACAAGCATGAATACCAATTGTGTATTAAATGCCATCTACTATTACCCGTAATAAATCGGAACGGACCGGAAATCAATGAATTCAAATCGCGATTTTGGGGAAGAGTTAAGGTTGAGCAATGTTATGCCTACTTGCGTTATGATAAATCAATTAGCATAAAAAAGATACTAATGGAGATTAAATACAAGGGGAATAAAGAATTAGCAGAATTTCTAGGAAAATGCATGGGCGAATGTTTTCTAGAGAATAATTCGGGCACTTTTGACGCTATCATTCCTGTACCCCTGCACCCTAAAAAAGAAAAATTAAGAGGCTTTAATCAGAGTGAAATAATTGCGAAAGGATTTTCGCAAAGTATAGGAGTAAACCTTGATACACAATCTGTAATTCGAGTAAAAAACACTAAAACCCAAACTAAAATGGATCGAAAAGAGCGCTGGGAAAATGTAAAAACGATCTTTTCGGTTGTAGATCAGGATCAAATTAAAGATAAAAAGATAGTCCTTTTAGATGATGTTGTGACTACGGGCTCTACCCTGGAATCTCTTGCAGAAACTGTTTTAAAGGCAGGAGCATCTGAAATAAACTTTGTTGTATTGGCAATTGCTATTTGACCGTGACTTCAGCTCTATCCATACCGATCAAAATTGGCTTATTGTATCTGCCACCTTCATCCTTATTCTCGAGGTTTAAAACGCCTCTTGGACAAACGGATGAGCAAACACCACAGCCGACACAAGAAGAGCGGATAATATTTTGACCGCGTTGTGCATACCATCGCACATCGATTCCCATTTCACAATAGGTGCTGCAATTGCCACAGGAAATGCATTGCCCGCCATTCGTTGTTATTCTGAAACGCGATTTGAATTTCTGAACAATACCGAGGTAGGCAGCCAGTGGACAGCCAAAACGACACCAAACACGGTTTCCCATAAGAGGGTAAAAACCGGTTCCAACTACTCCTGCAAAGCCTGCACCAATCCAGGCACCATAGGTTTCCCTGATGGAATAAGAGTTAAGCCCCAGGACCTCTGAATTCCCGGTAAAAAAAGTATAAAGTACAGTAACGGTCATAATTACAGCAAAAACCAATACGCCATGTATCATATAGCGCTCAATTTGCCATGCCCGAAGCGACTTATCGGAAAGTTGTCTGTATGGATCCCCAAGAGTTTCTGCCAAACCACCGCATCCGCAAACCCAGGAACAATACCATCTTTTGCCAAAAAAGAATACAAAAACCGGAACAGCGATTAGGATTAGCGCAATACCCCAAAAAAGCATGAATAGACCTAAAGCTCCACTTTCAATCAATGTATTTAACTCATTGCCAAAGAAAAAGTCATAATCTAAAGGCCAGATATTTTTAAAATCAAAATAAGGTTTGTTTAAGCGCAAAAGAATTTCCGGAATAAGAAATGCAAAAGCGGTTTGAAAAAACATCACAGAGATAGTTCTAATTATTTGATATTTGCTGTGCCTGTATTTAATAATCATTCGAACACCCATAATCAGAATACACAGGGTGTAGATAAAACCATAGAGAAAAAACCTTCCTGCTTCTGAATTTTTAATGAATTGACTGATAGGGTCAACCATAATAATCCATGATGTCATGTACTCCGGATAGTAATAAAGGAAGATATAAAACAGAATCAAAAATGAACCGGTTAATATTCCTAACCAGCCAACGTTACTCATGGCCCGGTGAAAAATGTGATTATTTTTAATGCCGGGAAGGGAGTCTAATTTTGGAAGGATGTACATAGCTGCGCCTATGATACATAAACCATAAGTTAGAAATATAAATAAAAGAGAATTAGAACTTACGGGACTTTGATTAGAAGCTTTACTTAAAGAATACAGTAATTTTTTTCTGCTATACTTATCAATGCCATATTCTTTTGTGACCTTATATTTTTCAATATTTTTTATTACACTTTCAATGTCATTTCTAAGTTCGCTGATCTTTGAATACTCTCTTTGATCTAACCAGGAACCATATTCTTTGAAGCCCTCTTTTTTATATTCCTCTTCCGGATCATTTTCCAAAGCGAGATCAAGGCTTTTTTGAATATTAAAAACAATTTTTTCATTGTTTTTATAGGGGGACAACAGTTTTTCAAGCTGATCTTCATTGAAACCAAATTTTGAAACAATTTTATTATTTGACTTTTCAATTGATGATGAAAGTTTTGATACAAATTGAAATGGAGAAGTAATTTTTTGATCGAGAAAATCTTCGCTTGAATTAAGCATGGCATCTCGTGAAGGTATAGAGGCCACATTTTCTTTTATAATCGTTTTATCAATTTTATAGAAACCCAGAAAAAAGGTGCTTAAAAAAATAATAAACCCTATTAAGAACAATACAAGCCCGCTTAGTTTTATTGCTTTTACCATTTAAAACCCAATTTTTTCCAGAAAGCGCTTTTTGCGTTTGAATTGCACCCTATGCTCTGAATATGTTTGGTTAAACACATTCACCAGTTCTGTTTCATATTCACTGAAAAACTCGGGATCAAAATTTGCAATTTGTAAGTTTTCCAGAACATATTGTACAGTTTTTCCCTCTCTAAGCCATTTATCCCAAACTTCATGTCTGTGCCTGATGCCAAAAATATTGAAACCTTTTACGACCCAGGAATTTTTATCAAATACCAGGTGCATGCATTTAGTGCCGTCCCGATGCTCCCAATAAACACCCGCTTCATTTTCACCATAGTCCGGCGAAACCATGCCGTAAGTTTGGTATTCTATATCTAGAAATTTTGCTGAATTAAACCATGGTCCTGGCTGATAGGCGCTTTTTTTATTACAAATGTTCATGGCCAAAGTTTCACCATGCATTCTACCTGTATACCATACCTGCTCTATTGGTCTTCTTCCCTTAGGGGGTTCTATAAACTGAGCGCAATCTCCTACAGCGTAAACTTCATCAATATTTGTCTGGAAATAATTATCGACAAGAATGCCCCTGTCGGTACTTAGATCCGAGCCATTTAAGAATTCAATATTCGGCGAAACACCGGCTGTGAGCCCGACAAAGCCACATTCTATTATTTCATCCTTATCTGTTTTAACAGCTTGGCATTTTCCCTTTTCATCGGGAATTATTTCAGCAAGATTTGTATTCAGGCGAAGTTCAATTCCATGATTTATAATATGACGATTAATCATAGCTGACTCATCAGCGGGCAAGACGTTGTTCCAAAAACTAGATTCTCTTACCAGAAAGCAAACATCAATATTTCTAGTTTTGAACATCTCGGCCATTTCAATCCCGATTAATCCGCCACCTACTATAACCGCTTTTTTTAAACCTTTGGAATAATGCTCCATGGATTGAAGGTCCTGAAAACTGTATAAACCCTGAACACCTTTCAGATCTTGTCCGGGCCAACCAAATTTATTCGGCTTACTGCCCAATGCGAGCACAAGTTTATCATACTTGATCTGTGAGTTATTGCTTAGACTAAGACTTTTCTCTTCAAAATTGATTTGGTCAACATGCGAGTAAATCAGGTCAATTCGGTTTTTAGACCAAAACCAGTCCTCATAGGGTTTGGTGTTTTCGTATTTCATATGACCCATATAAATATACATGAGGGCCGTTCTGGAAAAAAAATGCTCTGTTTCCGAAGAAATTATTGTAATTTTTTTATCGCTATGTTTTCGAATAAATCGTGCCGTAGTTACACCAGCTATTCCATTGCCTATAATTACAACATGCTCCATTCTTTTAGCTTTGTACTAACAATTATATTTCTATTGTAATTTAGATATTGTCAAAGTTTAGACAAATCATCAGTAGATCATATTTGATTTTAGTTTGGAATATTAATGGAAGAGCTTAGAAATAAAAATATTGTTCAGTTAGAAAGTCTAGTTCATCACATCAATTTTCTTAGTGAAAATGAATATTCTCAAAGCCTGGAAATATTGTCCAGTGTTTCAATTGGGCAACATTTTAGACACATAATAGAATTTTATCAAATCCTAAGAACAAAGGCGAATTCTAAAAAAGTTAATTACGACAAGAGAAAACGTCAGAAAAGTCTGGAAGTAAATTTATCTGAAGCAAACAATGCTATTCGGGAAATAATTGATTGGCTTAATAGTAGTTTAGAAGACATTGAATTAGTAGTAGAACAATTCAATTCTAAAACAGCATTTAGATCTTCTTTAAAGAGAGAATTGCAATATGTTTATGAACACACGACTCATCATATGGCAATTGTTAAAATTGGATTAAAGGTTTTAAACCCCGAGCTTATAATACCCGGGAATTTTGGTGTCTCAAATTCTACGCTTAATTATAAAACAACCTTATAAAATTATATTAATCTACTATTTTAGCATCTCATTTATGGAATTATGAAACAAACTATAAGACTATTTTTATTCTTGTTCGTTCTTGCTGCCTTTGCAAACCATAACTCAAATGCACAGCTATTGACCATAACGAATACAACCATTCCTACCAACGCAACATCTTGTACTAACACTGATATTTCGGCTTTTGTACAAATCAACTGTATTAATTATCCTTTTGACAGCATAACATCCAACATCAGCGGAACTGTAATTGATGTCAATGTCTATTATCAAGAGTTACCCATTTGCTTAGGGGCAATTAACTTTGCATCACACACAGCCAGCCTGGGGAATGTGCCTGCGGGAACTTATACAGTTAATGTTACCGGATATTTAAATATGGGAACTGTGACTAACCAAATGAATACCGTATCAGGGAACATGACGGTGATTTCCTGTTGTAATGCCGTGCCTGGCTTCTCGTATTCAGGAAATTTATGTGAAAATGACTCTGTCTTATTTACAAGTACGAGTGTCGGCGCTCAATCATTAGCCTGGTATATTGACAATCAATTTATTAGCTCGGACACTAGTTTTTACCGTGTTTTTGATTCAACAGGCACATATGATGTTAAAATTATAGTAAATGGCACTTCTTGTATTGACTCTCTAACACAATCAATCACAGTAAATGGATTACCAATTGTAGACATTGGCCCTGATGCATCTTTTTGTGAAGGAGATAGTGTTATGATTGATGCCGGCCCCGGTTGGGCTAATGTTTCATGGTCTGATGGAAGCTCGGGACAATCCATTTATTATGGAAATGGCGGAAATTTGTCCGCAACAGTTACTGACCAAAACGGTTGTCAAAATAGCGATACCGTGTTACTCATTGAGACACCGGCCCCCATATTGGAATTTGGAAATGATGACACTTTGATTTGCAATGATCAATTTCCAATCACATTTTCAGCTACCGGACCCGGATATTCCTATCTATGGCATGATGGAAGCACAGATTCAGTATTTATATTGAATAGCTCAGGTTGGGCGGCTTGTACCGTGACGGACACGAATGGATGCGCAAATTATGATTCTATTTTTGTTATTATGCTTATATGTAACGGAATAGATGCAGAAGGCGATAGTTATTTGTTGATTTATCCAAATCCCACTAATGAATCACTGAGCATTTTGGGCTATGATATTAATTTATCGTATAAGATTTATAATGAACAAGGTGTTGAGGTTCAAAATGGAATCCTGAGGGAAGGCGAATCAAAAATTCAGCTGAGCAATCTAAAAAGAGGGCTGTATTTCCTTCAAACGGAAAGCGAGAAGGGGACGATTAGAAAGTCATTTATAAAACAATAAAAAAGCCCCTTTCGGGGCTGGTTTTAATCCAATTTGAAGGCGTTTTCCTTAATTAGATAATCCGCAATTCGCCTGCGGGCCGCAATAGAATTAAAAGGAGGTGTTTTTGTAAACCTTTTCAATCCCAGTAGCATCATTCTTAACATATCGCCTTCGGCAAATGCATTAATTACGGTTTTACCGGCTCGATTGATCTCATCCATAGCGTCATAGAGACATACTTTTGCGAGATCTGTTCTCAATTGCCCTTTTTCTTCACCGTGAATTCCCACATATTTTTCTGCTCTTAAAATTGCAGACTCCGCTTCATAAATCTTTATAACCATATCGGCCAAAGCCATTAAAATTTCTTGTTCATCAGCTAATTTTTGCATGTATTTTTGTGCTGCAGAACCAGCACACATCAAACCGGCTTTTTTTGCGTTAGCTATCAGCTTCTTTTCTTCTGAAAACAGACCTTGCTCATCATCGCCAAAATCCGGAATTTCCATTAACTCTTTTTGAACATTTGAGGCGGGAGTCATTAAATCCAACTGGCCTTTCATTGCCCTTTTTAAATACATATCGATAATCAACATTCTATTGATTTCATTTGTGCCTTCAAAAATTCTGTTAATTCTTGCATCTCGGTATGCGCGATCCATTACGTATTCAGCAGAAAAGCCATAGCCGCCAAATGTCTGAACACCCTCATCTACTACATAATCCAAAGTTTCGGATCCCATTACTTTCAGAATAGCACATTCTATGGCAAACTCTTCTGCCGCGCCCAGTAAGGCCTCGCTTGGTGTTTTGCCTTTTTCCAATAAGGCATTTTCAGTTTTTTCTATATCCATTCCCGCTCTGTAGAGAGCAGACTCAGTGGCAAAAATTTTGACTGCCTGCTCGGCGATCTTATGTTTAATTGCACCAAAACTCGAAATAGGTCTTTGAAACTGATGACGCTCATTGGCATACATAATTGTGTGATGAGCTGCAGATTTAGAACCTCCCAATACGGCTGCACCTAGCTTAATTCTTCCAATATTTAAAATATTGAAAGCGATAATGTGTCCTTTCCCAACTTCACCCAAGATATTTTCTTTGGGTATTTTACAGTCTTCAAAAAATACTTGCCTTGTTGAAGACCCTTTGATTCCCATTTTATGTTCTTCGTTACCCAAACTCAGACCCGGAGTTCCTTTTTCAACCACAAAACCTGTAAATTTATCGCCATCTATTTTTGCGAATACAATAAACAAGTCGGCAAAACCGGCGTTGGTAATCCACATTTTCTGACCATTGAGCACATAATGTTTGCCGTCTTTAGTCAATTCGGCTTTGGTTTTGGCCGCAAGCGCATCCGAACCAGAACCGGGTTCAGTAAGACAATAACTGGCTTTGAATTCACCACTTGCCAGTTTAGGCAAATACTTCTTCTTTTGTTCTTCCGTTCCAAAGTAGAGTATAGGCAAAGTTCCAATACCAGTATGGGCAGATAATGCTACAGCAAAAGAATGACCTGCGCCTGTTCTTTCGGCAATCAATAAAGAATCATTAAACCCCTTTCCAAAACCTTCATACGCTTCGGGAATGGCCGTGGCCAGTAAGCCCAGTTCTCCGGCTTTATCCATTAATTGAGGCATTAAACCTTCCTCCAAAGCATCTATTCGATCCAAATTTGGAAGTACCTCGCTTGCTAAAAAGTCATCGCACATTTGCGCGATCATTTTTTGTTCTTCATTCCATTCCTCCGGAATAAAAACATCGGAAGAATCAGTTTCCTTGATAAGAAATTCTCCACCTTTAATATTCATTTTTCTTTCTACTGTTTCCATTTCAATTTTTTATAAAAGTTCATAAATGCCGGCAACGCCTTGTCCTCCTCCAACACAGGCCGTCACCATTCCGTATTTTTGTTTTCTTCTTCGCATTTCATTAAAAAGCTGAATTGACAATTTGGCCCCGCTACACCCCAATGGATGTCCAAGGGCAATTGCACCGCCATTAACATTTACTTTGTCTATGTCGATATCCAGTTCTCTTAAAACCGCAATTGATTGCGCAGCAAATGCTTCATTTAATTCAATTTGATCTATATCCTTCAATTTTTTCCCGGCTTTTTCCAAAGCCTTTGGAATCGCTTTTACAGGGCCAATTCCCATAATTCGGGGCTCTACGCCTGCAACAGAATAGGAGAGCATTCTTGCAATAGGCTTTAACTTTAGTTGATTGACCATTTTTTCAGACATCACCACAACAAAAGCTGCGCCATCAGATGTCTGTGAAGAATTACCGGCTGTAACGGTTCCTCCATTGGCGAAAACGGGCCTTAATTTTGCAAGTACCTCTTTAGACGTATCTTTTCTCGGGCCCTCATCGGTGTCAACGACGTACTCCCTGGACTTTTTCTTACCGGAAGCATCTAAATAAGTTTCCTGAACAGTAACCGGAACAATTTCATCTTTAAATTTTCCAGATTCTATGGCATCAATTGCATTCATATGTGAACGAAAGGCAAACTCGTCCTGATCTTCCCGGCTCACTTTGTATTGCTCAGAAACTTGTTCGGCGGTGAGTCCCATACTTGTATAATAAGTAGGGTGTTCTTTTGCAATTTTATAATTAAGCACGGTTTTAGTTCCCATTACCGGCACCAAAGACATAGACTCAGTACCGCCAGCGATTATAATATCTGCCATGCCTGCATTAATTCTTTGAGAAGCAATCGCAATTGCCTCAAGACCGGAACCACAATATCTATTAACGATCATTCCCGGCACTTCCATTGGCAATGACAAAAGGGAAATCATTCTTCCCATTTGCATACCCGCTTCTGCTTCGGGCACAGCGTTTCCAACGATTAAATCGTCAACTTGCTTTGGGTCAAGACCCTCTACTTTGGAAACAAGATGTTTAATTACCTCAGCGGCCAGGTCATCTGGCCTTGTAAATCTAAAGCCACCCCTGTTGGCCTTTCCAACGGCGGTTCTGTATCCTGCTACTATATATGCGTCCATAATTATCTTTTTATTAGAACTGTTTTTTTAAAATCTTAATTCCGGATTGGCCTGCCTGTTTTAATTACGGCCTGAATCCTCTCTAGTGTTTTCTTTTCACCGGTCAGAGAAACAAAAGCTTCTCTTTCCAGATCCAAAAGGTATTGCTCAGAAACTTGCTGTGGATATGATAAATCTCCACCCGCCATTACATATGCGAGTTTCCTTGCCACTTTCGCGTCGTGTTCAGAAATATAACGCCCCATGAGCATTCCGTTTATCCCTGCTTCAAACAGAGCGATTAATTTTTTGCCTTGTACCTTAATATCATTTCTATGTACCGGTTGTACATATCCCTGTTCTATTATTGAAATTACGGCTTGTTTAGCATCTGCCAATTGCCTGTTTTTATTTACAGAAATATTATCACCGTCGCGGAGTATATGCATATCAAATGCTTCATGCGCAGATGTTGCCACTTTTGCCTGAGCAATATCCATAAAGGCATTTTGCATATTGTTTAATTCAGCATCCCCTTCCTCAAACGTATCCGAAACCCGTAATACCATTTCTTTGGTTCCGCCACCACCGGGGATAACACCTATGCCCATTTCAACAAGGCCAATGTATGTTTCTGCAGCAGCCTGAACTTTGTCTGCATGCATGGTCATTTCACATCCGCCTCCCAGAGTTAAGCCATGCGGGGCAACGACAACAGGAATGGATGAATAGCGTACACGCATCATGGTATTTTGAAACTGCCTTACCATGAAGTCGATTTCATCAAACTCCTGCTCGATGGCAAACATAAATATCATTCCCACATTTGCTCCGGCAGAAAAATTGCCACCCTGATTTCCAATGACCAGCCCATCGTATTCCTTTTCTGCAAGATCAATTGCTTTATTAATACCTTGAATGACTTCACTTCCAAGGGTGTTCATTTTGGTGTGAAACTCAATATTTAAAATTCCATCACCTATATCGAAAATCGTGGCTCCTTCATTGGACCAGACTTTTTTATTTTCCCTTAAATTATCGAGTATGATAAATTCATCGGTGCCGGGAAGGGCTTCGTATGCATCATTTTTGATGTTGTAATACTTTTTAACCCCACCTTCAACTTTATAAAATGAAGTTTTCCCTTTTATGAGCATTTCTTTTACCCATGCCCCGACTTTAAAACCGGCCTCTTCCATTTTTTTAATGGTGTCTTCCACGCCAACGGAATCCCATGTTTCAAAAGGGCCTACTTCCCAACCAAATCCGGAACAAATAGCCTGATCTATTTGATATAAATGATCTGCAATTTCCGGTATTCTGAAACTCACGTATTGAAACAATCCATAAAATGAATCCCGATAAAATTCTCCGGCTTTATCTTTTCCATTCAGTAATGTTTTAAACCGGTTTGCAACTTTATCAATAGACTTTGTTTCTTCAAGCGTTGCAAACTTTACTTTTTCTTTTGGTTTGTATTCAAATGAATTAAGGTCAAGCGTTAGTATTTGACTTTTACCTTCTTCGTCTTTTACCTTTTTATAAAAACCCTGTTTTGTTTTATCGCCAAACCATTTGTTTTTTTCCATTTTCCTGACCTCTTCAGGTAATTTGAATATTTCCCTGGATTCATCCTTGGTCAAACCATGGTAAAGATTATCCGACACTTTAATTAGTGTATCGAGTCCCACTACATCAGATGTTCTAAAGGTCGCTGACTTAGGCCTTCCAATAACCGGTCCGGTTAGTTTATCAACTTCATCAATATTGAGGCCTAGCTTCATCATTGAATCCACTACTTTTAAAATGGCATAAATACCTACGCGGTTAGCAATGAATGCCGGTGTATCTTTACAGAGCACGGTGGTTTTCCCAAGAAACTTGCTTCCATATGACATGAGAAAATCAATAACCTCAGTATCAGATTTAGGCCCTGGAATAATTTCCAGAAGCTGAAGGTATCTCGGAGGGTTAAAAAAATGTGTGCCGGCAAAATTTTTCTGAAAATCCTCGGTTCTTCCCTCACACATTAAATGCATAGGAATTCCACTTGTGTTGGATGTAATGAGACTGCCTTTTGCTCTATACTTCTCAAGACTTTCAAAAATCTTTTTCTTAATCTCAAGGTTTTCGACTACAACTTCAATGACCCAATCGCATTTGTCAATTTTTGACATGTCATCGTCGAAATTGCCTGTTTCAATTCGCGTGGCGAAATCCTTATGATAAATTGGCGAAGGATTTGATTTTAATGCAGCAAGAAGTGAATCGTTTACAATTCTATTTCTAACATTTTTGTTCTCTAAATCAAGGCCTGCTTTTTTTTCTTTATCATTTAATTCTCTTGGAACCATGTCCAGGAGAAGCACCTGCACACCAATATTAGCAAAATGACATGCAATTCTGGATCCCATAACACCAGATCCTAAAATGGCGACTTTCTTAATAATTCTTTTCATAATATTTATTGATCACGAAAAATATGATTGTTATCTATCAAATTGTTTATGTTGTCTATGACTTCAAAAAATGTGTCCAGTTTCTCTTTCGGAACAATTTCCTGCACAGCATGATTAAATTTTCTAATTGTTTTTTTGGAAACTTCTCGCTTTTCCTTTCCTAATTCAGTTAAAAATATGCGGGTAACACGCCCATCTTCCTTGTCGGCTTTTCTTAAAATTAATCCCCGCTCCTCCATATTTTTAATCATTCGCGAAAGACTGTGTATCTCCATTCCGATCATCGGACCAATTTTAGTAGCGGGGGTACCTTTTTCATCATCGATATTAATCAAAACATAACCCATCGACGTCGTTATTTCATGTTTTGAAGCTTCATTGTTGTACATTCTGAAGATAGCATGCCAGGCTGTTTTTATATTGAAGTCTACTGTTTCCTTTGCTTTCATAAGATAGAGAACGAAATTAAAAAATTATATTATGCATGCATAATAAATTGATGTTTTTTTTCAGTTTATAGTTTTACTTGTATTTCTATATTTTATTATTTGAGGAATAGACTTAAAAAGTGCATTCCTTTAATAATAATTGATATTTTTGGCCAATGAAGGGAATTCTCCTTGTATTTTGTTTATTAACCTATAATCCCTCGGATGCACAATTCAATAAAAAAATTGAAAAGGAGGTAGGTTATTTTATACACCACAAGGACTACAAGGAAGCTTTAAGAATTTTGAACCAAGCTTCTGTTAAAAGCCCAGATAACCCCAAATGGAATTATTTAAAAGCGAAAGTCTATTTTGAAATCGCAAATTATGATTCTGCATTTGTTTATTTTTTAAAAACAGAACAATTCGGCAATGAGTCAAGGGAAAACAATTTCTATTTGGCAAAACTCTATCATCAGAGAGACAGCTTCGCCCAGGCCAAAGAACACTATATCCGGTTTTTAAAGGTATTTGCTGAAACTGACAAAGACTCCCATCCCCTTGCTATGAAAAGGGATATCCAGAAAAGAATTGATGAATGTAATAATGGAATTGAGTTTAAACAAAACCAAAGGAACATTGAAATTATCAATCTTGGCGCAGCAATAAATTCAAGCTATCCTGATTATGCACCTGTTATTTCAGCCGATGAACAGACACTTTTTTTTACTTCCAGAAGACCCAATAGCACTGGAGGCTTAGTCGATGCAAGAGATGGCTGGAACATGGAAGACATTTATATATGTGTAAAAGACAGCAACAATGTATGGTCAAAGCCGGAGCAGCTTCCGGGATATATTAACTCTAACGGGCACGATGCAAATATTGGTCTTTCACCAGATGGCCAATCTCTATTTATTTATCGCGATGATGCCCTACAGTCTGGATTGTCGGGAAATATCTATGAATCGGTTTGGAAATTTCGTCGCTGGTCAACGCCATTTCTATTACCGGAACCCATTAATACTGAGTTTTGGGAAACAGGGGTTAGCACTACTCCGGATGAACAAACGCTTTATTTTTCTTCAAACAGACCCGGAGGATATGGAGGCCTCGATATTTACAAAGTTAGAATGCTTCCGAACGGATCCTGGGCCTTACCTGAAAATCTGGGGCCAAGCATCAATACAGAATATAATGAAGAATCTCCCTTTATTCATCCCGATGCTAAAACACTCTATTTCTCATCTCAGGGACACAGCAGTATGGGAGGATTCGACATATTCTATTCCAGCTTAGAAGACAGTACCTGGACCGAACCCGAAAACATGGGCTACCCCTTAAACACCGCACAAAACGAATTGTATTTTGTGCTTTCAGCTGATGCGAGACGAGGGTATTTTTCGGGAATAAGAAGTGAAACGTATGGAGACAAAGACTTATACATAGCCAATTTACCGGAAAAACCGGTTCAAATAATTCTGTTAAAAGGAAGAGTGGTTGACAAAGAAACGGAAAAGCCGCTGGCTACACTGATCAAGGTATTTGACAATGCAACTAAAGAATTGATCTACGTTTTAAATTCCAATGGTGTTAATGGTCGATTTTCATCCGTTTTACCCCCGCATAAAAATTACAATGTGCAGGTAGAAGTAGAACAACCGGGATATGCGCACTACTCTGTTAACATACATATTCCCGATCAAAAAGAGTTTGTTGAAATTGATACAATTATCAGGTTACTAAGAGATGATACACTCCACACAATTACCCTTTTACCTAATATATTTTTCAAATTAAATCTTGCAGAGCTGGATTCGACTTCTGAACTGGAATTGGATGCCCTGGCCAAAAGAATGTTTGACAACCCGGAAATGAATCTGGAGATCGCTGTTCATACCTTTTCACAAAATAACAATTCTAAAAACCTTGACTTATCTCAGAGAAGGGCAAATGCAATTAAGCAAGCACTTATTTCAAGGGGCGTCGCAGGCAACAGGATTTTTCCGGTGGGCTACGGAGACAAATACCCCATGGAAGAAGAAAAGGGGCCATGGGAAAATAAAGGTATAACTCCCGATGACAGAGTTGAAGCAATCATTATTCCATCATATAATGAAAAAATGAAGCCGGCTGATGATGGTTATTATTATATCAACGCTTATAAGCCATTTGTCCTAAGGTTAAACCCGGAAGAAGCGGATATGTATACCGAAAACATAACAATTGAAAGCGAAAATGATTCTTTACCATCAGGCTCATCCGAAAAGCTCATTGATACAACTTACAATGCATCTGTAAAAGATGATTCGCAGTTGATCACAAAAATTGAAATCAATGACAAAGCAATTGAAAAAGACAGCACAATTGAAAATTCAATAGAACCAGAAATTTCCAAAGTAGAAACAGAACAAGAGATTCCAAACCTTTCTGACCTAAAAGTATATTTTGTTGTAAATAAAATTTATTTCAGAGCCGACCCGGATACAGTGCTCAACGAAATTTTGAACCTTATGAATGAACGGCCGGATTTAAATATTGTAGTTCACAGTTATACAGATACTGTAGGCCACCCCGATTACAATAAGTTTTTATCAAAAATCAGAGCTGATAACGTAAAAAAGGCCCTCGTTAAAAAAGGAGCAGATCCGCAAAGAATAATTACAAAAGGAAACGGTCAGATCAACCCCATAGCTTCCAATGCCACTCGACAGGGTAGGATGAAAAATCGAAGGGCTGAATTTGAAGCAATAAAAAGAAATTAAACATCGCGCCTCAATACCTCGAGCGGACTTCGGTCGAAAATACCTCTGGTATTTAGCCATCCGATCAGTACACATAAAGCAGCAATGGAGCCCCAAATAACCAACATACTTAGAATGTCCGGCACGAATACCATTTCAAAAAAATAAATGGAAAGGGCAAAACTAGCTCCAAGTGCTAATATTGACCCGGTAATACCTGAAAGAAGTCCCAGATAAGCATATTCTACCAGGCTGATTTGAACAATTTGATTTTTTGAAGCTCCTAATGTTCTCAACAATACATTCTCCTTCAATCTTACAAATTTACCATTGGTAACTGCGCCGGCCAAAACTATCAAGCCCGTGACAACCGAAAACAATGCCATAAAACGAATGACAAAGGAAACCTTGCTTAATATATCATCAACATTCCTGAGGATCATACTTAAGTCGAGAACCGAAACATTCGGAAAGGCTTTAACAATATCTTTTTGAATTTGAGAAGACTCCAATTTGTCTTCGGCCCGGGTAAGCAAAACATAAAACTGAGGAGCATCTTCAAAGATACCCCTGGGAAATAGTACGGTAAAATTGGTTTGAAATCGTTGCCAATCTACTTTTCGAACACTTCCAATATAGCTTTTAACCGGAACACCTTGAACATCCCAGACTACTTCATCACCTATTTTTGCGTCAATACGTTTTAGCATGCGTTCGCTTACCGATACGAAAAGTGAATCGTCTCCCGGTTTAAATTCATTGATATAATTGCCTTCTACAATTTCTTCAGAGTCGATCAGGCTGTCGCGGTAGGTCACCCGGTATTCCATGGTCAATGCCCAATTTGGAATTTCATCGGTGGTATCTTTTCTAATTTCATCTGAAGATTTACCATTAATACTGTCAATTCTTATAGTTACAACCGGAACCATTTGGTTGACGGGATATTTATTCTTTTGTACATAAGCCAGGAGCTCATCTTTTTGATAATCCTGAATATCGACCAGTATTAGATTAGACCTGCTTTTATCTCCACTAAATTCAAGCTGAGACAAAAGGCTATTTTGAATCAAAGAAAGAGTGACAATCATAAATGCACCCAGACCAATTACAATTGTCAATACAGAGGTTTGATTGTTGGGTCGAAATAAATTAGCCAGACCCTGTCGCCAGACAAAAGACCAGTTCCTTGGGAAATTCTTTCTTATTAAGCGTATTAAAAGATATGAAACAGCGGCTAATGCTGCTACGGTAATCAGCATAATCGCATAAAATGCCGTACCAAATATCAATTCGCCTGTCTGATAGACCGCAAAAGCCCAGGGAAATATTAGAATTAGGGCAAACAATATTTTTTGAAATAAAGGGCTTTTCATCAATTCAGCAGCAGATGTTCTCAATACCGCAAGCGGGGAAACATATTTTACCCTAATCAATGGTAAAGCGGCAAACAACAATGAAATAATTAAGCCAATGCCAAGACCGGTGAATGAAGCCCGTGGCGAAAAACTTAAATTGAGTTCTATTGGAATAAAATCTTGTAATACATAAGGAATGGCAAATTGCACAAGGTTTCCCAATAATACGCCTATAATACTCCCTATGGCACCAATCCCGCTGGCTTGAATAAAAAATATCCAGAAAGATTGCCACCCAGTAGCTCCCATACACCTAAGAACGGCAACGGAAGGAATTTTCTCCTGAACGTATATATGGACAGAACTTGCAACACCAATACAGCCTAAAATCAAAGCGATAAAACCCAGCAATTGAAAAAAGCGATACATATTATCCAAAGCAGAACCAACGCGCTCCTTTCGGTCATCTACCGTTTCATTTCCATAGCCTAAACTTTTGGTTGTTTTTTTGATGGGACTGAACAGCTCCTCAGCACTTTCTCCCTTTCCCGATTTAAAATAAAGCCGGTAATTGACACGACTACCGTATTGAATGAGATTTGTGGAATCCAAAAAAGCATAAGGAATGTAAACTGAAGGAGATAGAGAAGACATTATTCCTGCGCTTCCGGGAATAGAAGAAACCAGGCCAATAATAGGAAGAGTCAGGCTCCCTGTTTTCACGGAATCACCAATTTCTACCTCGAGTTGCAAGGCCAGCGTTTCGTCAACCAAGGCCCCTTGACCGGATTTGAGTTTTTCTAATGAATTTCTTGGAACTGTTTCAACGGAACCGTAAAAAGGATAGCCCCCTTCAAGGGCAACCAACTGAACCAATCGTGTTTTATTATCTTTTGGAAATATAGCCATGGATGCCATTCTCGCACTTTTTCCTTTTTCACGCTCAAATGTGTCAAGCATAGTCATGAATAAAGTATCAAAAGGCTGATTGGAATAAATTACCAGGTCGGCAGCAAGCAATTCTTTGGCTTGCCGGTCTATATCGTTTTTTAAATTAAAATTGAAGGAGTTAATGGCGACCAATGCACCAATACCAACAGAAACTGATACGATAAAAAGAAATAACCGGTCAAAGTGTTTTTTGGCATCTTTCCATGCAAGCTTCCAGATCCAGGAATCTCTAAAAAGATTAGTCCCTCTCCGTTTTACTGAAATCTTTTTATCCATTATGCCTTTTTAAGCTTATCCGAAACAAGGTCACCGCCTTTTAATTGCAAAATACGGTTCGTGAAATTTGCCAATGTAATATTATGCGTTACCATAACAAGAGTGGTCCCTATTTCCTTGTTTAAATTAAAAAGCAGATCGGTGATTAAAGCGGCAGTTTCTTCATCCAGATTTCCCGTTGGTTCATCCGCAAATAAAATATCTGGATTGGCCATAAATGCCCTTGCAATGGCCACACGCTGTTGTTCGCCACCTGACAATTGATTGGGATAATGGTGTAGTCGCTCCTCTAATCCTACGCGAGATAACAATTCAGTGGCACGGGCCTCAGTATTTTTTTCACCCCTAAGCTCAAGAGGAATGCTTACATTTTCAAGCGCACTCAAAGTGGGTAAGAGCTGGAAATTTTGAAATACAAAACCAACATGCTGATTTCGCACATAGGCCCTGTCGTCTTCACTTAAATCATTAAGTTTTATACCCGCTAAACTTACGGAACCGGTACTCGGCGTGTCGAGACCGGCACATAAACCAAGAAGTGTTGTTTTGCCGCTTCCCGATGGCCCAACGATCGACATGGTATCCCCTTTTTTGATTTCGAAATTTATTGAATTCAGTACTGTAAGACTTTGGCCTCCGGTTTGATACGTTTTACTAAGGTCTTTGACCTCCAGGATTTCTGTCATTTTTATTTATAAGTTTAACTCCTGATATAATCACAAAATTGCTGCTAATGTTCAATATTATTATCACTTTTAAAAAAACAGTGATGAACGGAAAAATTCTAAGCCTAATTGCGGCAGTATTTTTTATCCTCGCGTCAACGCAGACATTTGCGCAGGAAAAAACGATTCTTTGTTTTGGTAATTCCTTAACGGCGGGATACGGTCTGGCAAAAGAAGAAGCATGGCCAATGTTGATTCAGGAAAAGATTTCTCAGGCTGAATTAAATTACAACGTAATTCAATCGGGATTAAGCGGGGAAACTTCGGCAGGCGGATTATCGCGGATTAAATGGGTCTTGAAGGATCCGATTGATGTTTTTATACTTGAATTAGGGCCAAATGACGGATTGCGGGGATTGCCTTTATCTCAAACGGAGAAAAACCTTCAGCAAATTATTGATTATGTTAAATCGAAAAACCCGGAGGTCAAAATTATATTGGCAGGAATGCGCGTGCCACCGAATATGGGACCTGAATATTCTAATGAGTTTCAAACGCTTTTTGAAAAGCTGGCTTCTAAAAACAAAGCAAGGCTTATCCCATTTTTTTTGGAAGGGGTAGCCGGGAACAAAGAATTAAACTTAGACGACGGAATTCATCCGAATAAAGAAGGGCAAAAAATTGTGGCTAATACGGTTTGGAAATATTTAAAACCAATATTATAAATCCACAATCATAAACTCCACTCTTCGGTTGAGCAATTCGGGTTTATCTGTTTCAATTACAGGATCAAGATCGCCTTTCCAGGTTCCTTTTAATCTTGACTCATCAATTCCTTTTTGCAAAAGATAGTCTTTTACTGTTACCTCTCTCTCATGTGAAATCTTTTCATTGTATTCAGAACTTCCCGTGTGGTCTGCATGCCCGATAATCTGTATATTTAATTCAGGATGCTCCTTCATTATTTCCACCACCTGATCGATTTGCCTTTTTGAATAGTCTGTAATTTCCTTAGATACGTTTAAGATAAAATGGACTTTGGGTTTAAGGACATCACCTGCGTAATATTTTTTGCCTTTAATTTCAATTGAATTTCCTGTTTTTTTCACCGGTTTTTTGCTTTCAGAGCTGACTGATGATTTGATTTCGGGTTTCTTTTCTTCTTTATCTTCTTCAACAAATAGTGGTGTTCCGTCCGTTTTAAGTGTGATTTCTTTGTTTTGATAGGCAACCAGGTCACTACCTCTTCTCAGACTCATCGATTCTACGTATTTCCAATATCCCGGAGATTCTATTCTCAGCATGTACATATCATTTTCTTTGGCGAGAAATACGGTCAATCCGCGATCAATTTCAACATTCATTTTTTCAATCATTTCACCGCTTTTCATGTGCTCGAGTGAAACTGTAAAATTTTCCAATGGCTCAAGCCCGTTCTCTGTTTCTTTTTTTACAAACACATTTAGAGATATTTGATTAAAGTCCATGTAATAGATATCGGTTGCACCTTTGGTTCCCAGCCTGTGAGAAGAAAAATAGGCTCTTCTGCCATCTGCAGTCCAGGTAAAATAGATGTCATCATAAGCAGAATTGATAGGCATTGCGAGGTTTTCCGGTGTTGTCCAATTGCCGTCTTCCAATGTAGATTTGAACACATCATAACCACCGACATCGTTGTGGCCACGCGAACTAAAATAAATGGTAGGCTCATCATAAAGTACAAAAGGAGCATCTTCATCAAAAGCCGTATTGATAACTGGCCCGAGGTTCTCGGGTTCGGACCATTTTCCCTTATCGTTCTTTTTGGAGAGGTATAAATCAAGGCCTCCATATCCTCCGGGTCTGTTACTGGAGAATACCAATGTGTTTTTATCAGGAAACATCGAAGCACTAGGCTCCCAATATTTAGAATTTATGCTTTTGGGAAAGCTTTTTCCAATCTCCCATTTGCCATTAATTTTTTCAACAACAAAGATGTCGCCATTATTTGATCTCGAATCGTAAATCAATCCCAAATCATTGGAAGGCGCAATGTATAATGGCGCCACATCGGCAAAAATGTCTTCAGTAATTACAATTTCAACTGGTTTTGACCATACATCTTGCTCGATCATCTTAGAATAGAAAAGCCTTTCTGCAAATTCGCCTTCTTCTACTTCTATTTTTGAAGAAAAATATAGCTCATCGCCGGCCGCGTTGATTACGGGGGCATATTCAGGCCTTTCAGAATTGATAACATCTCCGGCATTTTCCAAAGCAACTCTATTTGGGTTTCGCGACAAATTAATGCCGTATTCGCATGAAGCAATTAACTTTTTTATCGCATCCTCAATACTTATTGGGTTCTCTATTGTAGCTGCGGAACCACCATAAATTGCAGGAAGCACGACCTCCGCTTCTAATGTCTTGTCAAAATTATCGGGACTAGCATTATAGGTATCAATGTAGGATTGATAATTTATAATGGCTTTTCCAAAAGTATGATCCAGATGATAGGCTCTGGCAAGATAAAATATACGATGGAGGTTTTCAGAAGGATCTTCAAGACTACCCACCTGAACAATTAATCTAAGCGCCTCTTCTTCTTCCTGGGTAAATAAATAGCAAAGGGCCAATCTGAACTTGTAAAAATCATTATCCATTTCAGAATAATACAGATCGTGGAAGCTTTTTTTAGCATCTTCAAAATAGCCTTCTTCAAATAATCTTTCAGCCTCTTCTAAACTCTGAGAATTTGCAGTTTGGAGAAAAAGGAATTGAATAAACAGGGCTAATACTATTGGGGTTTTAAGCGAAAGCGACTTCATTACACACAACGAGTTTACCGATATTTCAACATGAATATATGAAGATTTTCATCTTATAGCAATTATACTACATTACTTAGCCAATGGCATTGTACTATTTCATGATGGCAATGCCAATATAAAACTGAGCTCTATTAACTCTTTCAAACTTCGGTTTAATGAAATAATATTTTCGGATAAGCCTTTTTTTAAATTGAATGAAGCGTAATCTGCATTCCAGTATTGATTCAAATAAACATGTTTTCTTCGGATTGAAAGTGAGAATGGTTTCGAGGATGCAGACTTTAGTTTCGTTACTTTGTTTACCACCAATTGATCAAGTGCGTTTTGAGGGTTTTCAATTGGGGTATAAAAATTATATTGTCTTTTTAAACCGATGTCATCGCTGCTCAATGGTTTCCATTTGGCGTTGGATTTATAATATTGGTCGAGGCGGATTAGATCCTCGTCTTGACCTTTCTCAATTACCACAATTCCATTTAAATGAGGCACCAGATTTTTGACCATTATTTGAATTCCTGTATATCCGTTAAATGCAGAACGACTAGATATCATACTTAAAGGCGATTCACCGACTTTATCAACGTACTCTGCTTCTACAAACCAGGCAATAAATGGTAGTTTCTTTGCAATCCCCGAAAAGAAATGTTTACCATTTAAATTGCTCAATGAAAATGGATAAAGACGGCTTGCCTGAAACTCTCTTAAATGTGGTTTGGCTTTATATTCATATTCGATGTTCCATGTGTTTAAATGGATTAACAAAGGAATACTTAGCGCGGATATTTCGGCATAATTAAAAGTAGGATTTTTAAGCTGAAAATAGGCAAAATAAAAAGCACCAATTCCAAGAATTCCGGGAATTAAAGACAGCTCAAAGCTATTTTCAAATGAAGAAAAGTATAAAGCTATTGCCAGTACAATGAATACGATTGAAACAATAATTAAAAACCGTCTTAGTTTGAGTCGAAAGTATAACTTTTTAAGCTCTGCCCATTCGGCTGGAAAGCTTTCCTGAAATTCATTAATCAAGCTTGAATCATCCATTTTTAAATTGGGCTTTTATCCATGCGATGATACTATTGTTGTTTCCGGGAACACTGAAAAAATGAAATACCGAATAGAATAATGCAAAAAAGAATATACCCCAGCGTCTTCCAAACATTGATTCTGATAGAATACACAAGGCAAACAAAGCCACAAAGGCCAGAAACACATCATTGTTGTAGTCAAAGGCTTTTTTTGCAGAATAAATAAGCATTAAAATTAAAAGGGCCAGTCCAGGTAAACCTATTTGACCAATGGTATTTAAATATTGGTTATGACTGTTAAACCTGTGAAACAGGGCAGCATCAATCGAACGCGTTTTATAACATTTTAATAACTCTGTTTTTAAATCGCCGGCACCAACTCCCAAAACAGGCGATTGAGAAAAGACTTCAATTGAACATTTCCATTTTTCTAATCTGATAGATCTACCTCCGTATTGGTCCGTTTGATAATTGGATTTTGGGTTTAGCGCCTCTTCAAATCTTTTTTTATTGACCGGGTTGAAAACTATAATGAACATGGCGGTAATAAGGAAGAAACTGAAAGAAAGACCCTGATAGAGAAATTTTCGGTTTTTTAATGCCAGGATAACATTGTAAACTGCAAAAATCGCAAAGAAGGCCAGGGTGGTCATTCTGGATGATAGCATTATCATGTAAATAAATAAAAGTACAATCAGCAAAATTTGGGCAATCCCGGTTTTGTAAACTCTTTGTATTTCAAATAGGAAAAACAAAGCCAGTGCTATAAACATGGAGAAATAGAGGGGTTGAACGCCCACACCACTCACCAGGCTTTCATAACTGAGGGCTAACCAATTGAACTCAAAAACGCCTCCATTAAACATGCTTGAAACAGAATAAAGTACAGTAAACAATGCGAGCATGGATACTGAAATTATAAAATGCCATTTCAGCTTTTCTAATTGAAAAGTGTCAATCTTCGGGCCCATTGCAAAAAACAATGGAAAAAAACCGATGGCTGCCAATTTTTCAACTTCCTTAAATGCGGTCTGTTTATCTTCAGAATAAGACACGCTTACTAAGTATAAAAACCAAAATATTAAAGGGAAAATAACGGCTGGGTTTCTAATGGTCTGTTTAAAATCAGATACCAAAGTATTGCTGGATAGTGCATTAATTCCAATGAGCAATAAAAAGGGATTATTGTATTCGGGTGGAAGTAGAATGGTCATCAATGCTCCTGATACAAAGTAAAAATGAAGCCTCTTTTTAAGTTCTGAGTTCTTATTAAAAAGATTGGCGATATTGTTTTTTTCCAGATCAGTAAGCATAATCCTGCTTTTTGAAGGCAAGTAAAGCAGTTTCAAATATAATTTTAATATCCAACCATAATGACCAATGCTCAATATAAATTTTATCCATTTTCACCCGGGTTTTCATAAGAGCGGGGTCAGCTGTTTCGCCGCGATAACCATTGACTTGTGCCAGACCCGTAATGCCGGGTTTAACAAAATGCCGGATCATGTAATTATCAATCGTTTGAGAATAAGCAGCTGTTTGAAATAGCATATGTGGCCTGGGCCCTACAATAGACATTTCACCAATTAAAACATTAAAAAATTGGGGCAGTTCATCCAGACTGGTTTTTCTTAAAAAACTTCCAATTCTTGTAATTCTCCGGTCATCTTTACTGGCCTGAATAGAATCGGATAACTGATTTACAACCATGGTTCTGAGTTTGTACACTTTAAATACATTATTCTTAAACCCCGACCTGCTTTGAACAAAAAATCCGGGCCCTTTTGAGTCAATTTTAATAATTATAACCAAAATTGGAATTAACCAGGAAAGAATAAATACAATTACAAAAAGAGAAAAAAGAATGTCAAAGGCCCTTTTTATAAACCTGTTAAAGGGATCAGTTAAAGGATCACTTAAAGTAGATAAAACGGGAATATTATTATAGAAATCCAGTTTGACTCTTTTGTAATAAAAGGATCTGAAATCAGGTATCAGAGAAAAACGAATTAAATTATTCTGACAAAACTCATTTATTCTTTGAACCGACTGCGTTTCTGTATCCGGAAGCGAGCAATAGACTTCATCTATTTCATTTGAAATCAAATAATCATCCAACTCTTCCAAATTGCCGATTATTTCCTTGTTTTTTGTACTTGAAGAATCAAAAAAGCCTAAACATTTAGACCCTAATTCAGGATGCTCTGAAAAATACTGATATAGCTCTTTCCCCACTTCTCCAAAACCTACGATTATAACTTTTTTCTGAAATAAACCTTTGCTCTGTGATATTCTAAAAAAGAAATGCATTCCCAACCGCCAGACAAACATGATGGATAGATAAATGAGGAAGGAAGAAAAGAAAAACTGTCTGGAGATGTCTTTTCGCTCTGCCAAAATGAAGTAAACAGTCATAATGGCCAGATGAAAAATAAACACCTTCAATATGTTAAATAAGAGTTTCCTTGTTTGTACAAAACGAAAAGGCCGGTAAAAACTAAAGCCTATGCTTATAAGGACCCAACTAAGATTATAGACAAGAAATAAGGGATAATAGAGTGACCGAAAATAGTCCTCATCAAATATTAAGTCGATTGAATTGAATCGAATAACAAAAGCCAGTACAAAAGCCAGATTGACTACAACTAAGTCACCGGAAAAATAAAGAACACGAAGAAACCTGTTATACTGTTTTCCCACAATGATTTTTCTCAGGCAAATTTATCATTATTTAAAGATTTGCCTTAAAAGAATCAATTACATAGCGACAAAAATAATTTTTCATACCTGGAATTAATTTCAGGCTCATTAAATTTTTCGCGAATCTTGGCCAAATTGTTATCAAGCATCGTTTTCCTATCAAAGGCATTATTATTAATACCACTTGATATATCTGATTCACTTTGAAAATAAAGGGCATCCTTACCGAGAATGCTTTTGTTAAAAATGTTGTCATGGGCGCAAATTAATGCTGAGGAGGCCATGGCTTCCAATAATGATGGGTTTGTACCCCCCACAGAATGGCCGTGAAAATACATTTTTGAAAAATACCTCAAATTGTTCAAGGTTTCCTGATTATAAACTGCACCAAGAAAGCGAATACCTTTTTCGTTAAACCGGTTTTTTATATAGGCTCCGTAGCTTTTATCAATACTTCCAATCACAATAAAAGGCAATTCGCTTTTGCTCTGGCAATAGCCTTCCAAAATTGTCTCAATATTGTTTTCAGGTTCCATTCTGGCAATAAGCAAATAATATTTCTCAGAAACGAGTTGATATTCACCCAAAACGGATTTATCAGCATTTTTAAATACACGCGCTCCATAAGGAATGTAGGTGGAGTCTTTGTTCAATTCTGATTTGAGATGTTCTTGTATCCCAATTGAATCCGCAACGAGATGATCACTGCTATTGGCAGCCATTCTTTCGGACCATTTCAAAAATTTCTGAACGGGTTTTGAATACTTGCTGCGTTTCCATTCCAAACCATCCATGTTTGTGACAATCAATGAATTTTTGGAAAATAAAAAGTTCCAGATAGCACTTGAGGTATATCCCAATTGTAATACAATGTCAAATTTTGATTTTCGGGAGTGAAGAATACAATTCAAATCATAAATAAACTGCCCGGCGGTACCGATTTTATTTTCCGGATCAAAACGAGGAATGATATTTATGCCTTTCCAAATCTTCTCCTTATTGGGATGCAGGCTGGAATTATAAACACTTACAACATGGCCTTTTTCTGCAAGGTACAAAGCGAGGCTTTCTGCGAACTGTTCGAATCCCCCGTAGGCGTTTGGTATCCCGCGGCTTCCTAAAATTCCAATTTTTAATGTTGTTTTCATGAATTGAAATTCAATAATAATCCAGCCAGCGTATCGGCACTTTTATTCCAGCTGTATGTGTTTTCAATTTGTTTGGCGATTGCCTTTAGGTCTGGTTTTATATTTCCATTTAAAAATCCCGAGATGGCTTCTTCCAACTCGCTTTGATTATCCGGATCTATATGTCCCTTGCCAAAAAAATTAAATTCACGCATGCTTGTTTTATTTGAACAAATGACCGGTTTCATTCTCAATGCAGCTTCCAACGGTGGTATTCCAAATCCTTCCGCTGAAGATGGATATACAAAGAGACTACATGCATCTATCAAACTGTTTTTCTCTTCTTCGCTGATGTTCTCCTTTATAATTATGGAACCGGGATGAACTTTGAGTACTTCACTTTTCAAAGAATTAAATGCATTGTTTGCTATGCTCTCCTTACCAACGATTATCAGTTTATATCCTTTTTCAAAAAGCCCAAGATTTTTCATTGCAGCCAAAAGTAAATGATGATTTTTTCTGGGTTCAATTCTGCTGACATATAACAAATATGGCTCTTCCGGCTTAACTCTATTTAAAACTTCTTCATTATTCACCCCATTAAAGGTAATGTGAATGTCCTTTTTATTAATCTTATAAAAATGAGCTATTTCATTTTTTGAATACCGGGATACCGTCGTTAATAAATCTGAATTTTTAGCAGATCGTTTAAAAAGTAAATGCTTGCTGAGCCGGTAGGAAAGAGGAAAATACTGAGGATACCTTTCAAATAACACGTCATGGCAGGTTACAATGTATTTACAGGTTTTAAATAAAGGCGATATGTATTGAAAATGTGCCCAATCTATTTTGTATTGCTTAATCAAACTTGGAAATTCAAATAGCAATCTCGAATACTTATTTGTTGACTTTAATTGAAGGTATTCATGCTCTTCTCCAAATATTTTTTTAAGAGTAGCAATATTATGTGCTGCAAAATAGAATTGGAATTTATCCGAATAATTATTGATAAGCGCTTTGTAAATATTTTCAATGAAAGTTCTGGACCCCTGAAACTCACCATCAAAGACATGCGCATCTACAAGAATTTTTATTCTGGACATTACAATTTGCCGGTTTTACCAATGATGAAATGACTTAAGCCAAGTATGATTCCTTGCGCCCTTTTAAATCGCAGACTTATAATTCTGAGTAAAAGCCTAAAAATGTGCATTAAGATATTGAAAGGAAGAAGTTGAGCTTCAAATTCTTTTCTGTAGATCAACCCATTTCTGGTGTAATAGTATTCCGCGATCATGCCCTTTCCAATGCTGGTACTTCCTTTATCCCAGACTTTCACATTATAGTTTATTTTTAGATCGACATTCTTTTGCCTCGCGAGCTTGCACCAGTGTGTTTCTTCCCAATAGAGAAAATATTTTTCAGGAAAGAGATCCAGAACTTTCAATAGCTCACATGAAAAAAACATACTTCCTCCATTGACATAATCGAAGTGTTCATTGCTATTTTTTATAAACTGCACAGTAGCCGATAGCTTCTTTACTCTAGCCACACCTAAATGAAGCATTTGGTCTTTGGCATTGGCCATATAGGTGGGTGTTGCCTGAATTTGAATACCAGTTTGCGCACCCGTTAACTCCAGCAATGCATTTTTTGAAACAAGCATATCCGGATTTAGTAACCAGATAAACTCATTTTTTTTGTTTTTCAATTGATTGAGTACAATATTATTGCCTCCCCCAAATCCCAGATTTTCAAGGGATTTTAGCAGAACAATTGAATTAATCTTTAGGGGTAAAAGATTAGAAGCTTCCGCTGAGGAAAAATTAGATTGCGTATTCCCCCAAACTAATAGTTTTTCGATCTCTTCATTTTTTGAATGGTTATCCAGAATATAAATATTAAAATTTGGATAGTCCATTTGCAATA
Organism: Cytophagales bacterium; assembly: GCA_040218795.1. GTDB lineage: Bacteria > Bacteroidota > Bacteroidia > Cytophagales > CCMP332 > CCMP332. Next base: position 261,846 of record JAVJQT010000008.1, read on the forward strand.
GACTCTCAACACATTCGATACAATCATCCGAAGAATTGAAATTGATAATTACAATATGTACCAGTGGAGTATCTATTTCGAATTAAAGATTAATTGTTTCAGCTTTTTCGCCTTATTAATAATTCTTAAATGAATAGGCGGCATGCTGTTAGTAATTTCTAAAAATCTTGTTTCTGCCTTTTTATCGATATTGAGGTGATTGGGAAAAGTTTTAAAGTCAAACGATTCCAAAGGAAGATTTGCAAGCGGGTTATTTGGGTCAATTGAATGTGTGGCCCTATTTCCAAAACCGATATTGGATATGAGATTAAAATTGGGAATCACAGATATTCCGCCATAAATTATATTTGAATAAGTCCATTGAAAATCCCAGGTGTCAACGCCATTGTAAATTTTTCGGTAAAGCTTTATATAGCGATCTCTTAAGGCTTTGTCTTTGATTAAATCATCGAGATATTTTCCGGAACAAAATTCATCAAATCGTTTCATTTCCGGATCGTATAGATCCCATGCCCTTTTCCATGTTGCCCAACCCCAAATATTTGGGAGTCGTGAAAAATAAACACTCTCATCTTCATTACCCCCGCATATTTGCAGATTAGAACCTGAGATATGCATGACTTTAGGATTCTCGCGATAGTATTTAAGTGCTTCCTCACAATATTTAAAAAAACTTTCATCCGGCAAGCAATCATCTTCGAGGATGATGCCTTCGGTTTCATTTTCGAAAAACCAGTTAATCGCCCCGATGACTCCTTTTTTACAACCAAGATTTTTATCTCTCCAAAGGTATTCGGTCTTTATCGCTTTGGTTTTATCCAACACTAATTTTCGAGTAGCTTCCACCAGCTCTCTATTAACAGGATTATTCGGCCCATCACCGGCGACGTACAGTTTTTGCGGTTTTGAGGCCAGTATCCGATCGAGAACCCTGGCGCTTGTATCCGGACGATTAAAAACAATAAATAATATGGGTGCCCCACTCATTTTTTTATGGCAATAACAAAGTGTTGTACGGTTAAAAACTCTTCAAATAATCTGAAAGTTAATTTATTGAAAATGGTTCTCCAGGATTTATCATGCACAGTTTGAAAATTGGACATAACCGAAATAATTCTTAAATCCGAACCCGATACAAGCTCGATGACATCTTTCCTGCAAAAAAAACGCAAATGTGTTTTATCCATAATGCCGCCTTCCGGCCGGTATTCAAAGCGACCTTTGAAAAATATCTTAGACAAAGTGGCTATTTCTCTGATATTTGGAATACTCAACAAAAAAAGTCCATCCGGCTTCAACCATCTTTCAATTTTCTGCATGGCTGACCAGGGGTCATTGAGGTGTTCGAGCACGTCGGCACAAATAATGCAATCAAAGGAATTTTCTGCTATGCCAAAGTCTTCATTTTCAATATTGCCTATCCAGAAATTCTCGATGCGGGGATCATCCTGAAAAGCATTATCCAGTTTTGTAATGTCAATCCCATTAACTTTTTTAGCCAGGCTATTTTCAAGCATATACATTAAGCTGGCACCGCCACCTGCGCCAATTTCAAGCAAATTGTCAAAAGACCTCTTATTCAATAAAGAAATTAGGTCTATTCTAACATTGGAGAAATAAGACTTGTCTTTTTCCTGATATAAATTCAAAGTTTCAATGCCTTTGGAACAAAAATGTTAAAAATTTCCGCTCTTTTCCAATACCGGGCAAGCAGCAGAAACAACCCAAAGGTGAGGATAATTTCTGTAATTAAAATGGCAATGGCAGTTCCATATTCGAGGAGATAAACAACCAGCAAAAAATTGAGAATTAAATTGGAAATTGCCGCGATTAAAAACACAAGACTGTACTTTCTGCTTTCGTTCATGGCCATAATTGTGTGATTTGGGGCAATATTCAGCCCTACTACCAAAAGAGCTGGTATTAAAATATAAAACACTCCGGTGATTTCCGCATTGTACTCACCGGTAAATATCAGCACAATGTAAGGGGCTAATGCATAGAGACTTAGACAAGCCAGGATAACTAATAAATTGAAGTAAGCATAGGTGGACTTGAAAAAATCAATCAGCTTGTTTCTTGACTCATTAATGTAGAGACAAACCCTTGGATAAGTCCCCAAAGAAAACAGACCAAGGATTTGCTTAAGGGTAGTGTATATTTTTTCAGCAATACCAAACTGCCCCACTACGGTATTCGTCGAAAAAATCCCCAGAATCAGAATATTCGAATTGGTGAGGAAAGTAGAGGAAAGCATAGAATAAAAAAGGTATTTATCCGCATTTAATCGCTTCAAGAATATCGCAGGCGATACAAAGCTAAATTTAATACCGAGTTTTGCGGAAGCATACACGAGTATTAATAAGGATGCGAAAACATTACTCATCCCCAATGAAAAATTGACCCAGGCAAAGCTGTCCGGACTTTTAAGTAGAAAAATGATTAGTAATAAAAATGAGAGTTTGGAAATGAAATTGATGATGGTAATGAACTTCATTTTTTCCAAACCCTGAAAAAGCCAAAATGGTAATAATGCCTGTCCAATGACAATAGGGAAACTCTTGACATACAAATCCAGGTTGTTTTTTAAGTCGGGTATTATATAACAAAGGGCGGCAAATAATAAAAAGGAAACTATGATCAGGAATAATTTTGCACTAATGGTCAAAGAAAAAATCTCAGATACTTTTTTTATGTTATCGCGGTTTTGCGAGATATCCCGGGTGCTGGTATAGTTGAATCCAAAATCGGTAATGACGGTAAAATAGGTGACAAGCGCTTGGGCGAAAAAAATCTTTCCCATATTTTCAATACCCATAATCCGAATTAACAATGGATAGCTTATCAGGGGAAATAAGTAATTCGTAGCTTGAAAAAAGCCAAGCGAGAGAAAATTTTTAAAAAGAGGTTTTTCGAAAAGTCTCTTCAAATGATTTTAATCAGGGTTCAATTTGTACAGCATCTTCCAAAATGTACATTAAATGATCGTAATCATTATCATTTAATTTTAATCTTCCCTTTACCCATATTGGTTTTTCAGAAAACTCTACATCTTCTTTAGTATACACCTCCATTACTGTTTCAGGTCCGGCGGCACCGCAAAAGAAGCAAACATTATAAGGTAGAGCGGAAAGCACAAAAAAATTATGTCCTCTGTATTCATCCAAAGGAACCATATAGCCCTTGACTTTTACTATTTTTCCCTCAAGGGCCTTGCTTTCTTCACCAAAAACAGGGTAATCGACTTCGTACTTTAATTTTTCATCAAAGCGGGTTTTGTAATTGACATTCGCGAGGATCTTCCAAATGGACCTATCCTGTGCCACAAGTGTAGTTGCAATTAGAATTAATGCCAATATGATGACCTTATTAAGTACTTGCATTTGCCAAAGTTTCAGAAATATCTGTATTATATGCCTTTAGGGCTGGAACAATTGCAGCTAAAGTAGCAATAACAAGTCCAAATATGAAGAGATAGGTTTCTTCCTTTACCCAATAAAATACTTCAAGGGAATAGGCATTGATATCCGAATTAAAAAAACCATAAGCGAATAAGCCGAGATGGCAAAGAACTATACCCAGGAAATAGCCTGATAAACTGAGGAGAATTGCTTCCAAAAAAACCACTGAAAACACATATAAACGACTGCCACCAAAACTTCGAATGATCGCCAATTCATATTTGCGGTCTTTTAAGGCAATAAAAAGCGAAATAAATATGCTCAATCCGGCCATTACCATAATTCCCGCACCGATGTATTTTAAAACATCTATACCCTTATTGAGCAATGAAAACAGACGAGCGGCTTCAAAAGCAGGAGAGGCAGCCTGAAGGTTTGATTTTGAATTGATTTGCCTTGGCAATTGAACCGCAGCTAGTGGATTTCGAAATTGCAATAATAAAGCTGTAATTTCTTTCTTATCGTCTTCATTGCTATGGTGAAGTTTTCTGATGCTTTCATTTGAGCAAAGAATAAGCTGATCTAGTACAGTATTGCTTTCTTTTAGGATGCCCACAATTATCAAATCCGCATCTTCATGGCCCATTATATCATTATCTTCCATGCCATGTGTACTGTGAAAATGATCCCCGATATTAAGGCCAAGTGTCTTGGCAACTCCTGCGCCAAGAACCACCTCAAAATCCGATTGGAATAGGCTTCCTTTTTGAATCTCAGCTTGGTATAATTCTAAATAGTCTTTAGTGCATCCTACAATTCTAAAATTTTTGTAGCTGTCACCCAATGAAATTGGGATGGCCTTTTTTATAAGTCGATTTTTTCTCAGCCACTCTACATCCTCTAATTTGATATTGCCGGTGGGGTAATCAATATGAAATATGTTGCACAAAATGATCTGCAAAGGCGAACCTTTGGCACCAACGACCAGATCAATCCCCGAAAGGTTTTTTTGAAATTGCGATTCAATTTGGCGACTTACATTAAGCAATAATGATATAAGCGCCACACCAAAAGCCATTAATATCAAACTCAAAAGACTGTTGAGCTTTTTATTTATTAGGTTGCTTACACTGATATAGATCGCATTCATGTCAGCGCTATAGTTTTATTAAAAAAGGGCCGAAGTCTCTTGTCATGACTTACAACAATAAAAGTGGTTTTGAAATTCTGCGATATTTTCAGCATTTCATTTAGCACCTGTTCACAGTTTTTATCATCCAGTGCCGAACTAGGTTCATCGGCAATTACAATTTTTGGATGATTTAAAAAAGCTCTTGCAATAGAAACGCGCTGTTGCTCTCCAACACTAAGTTGCTTTACTTTTTTGTTTTTCTTGGACTCAATTCCAAATAGATTGAGGAGTTCGATTGCAGTAGTTTTGCGCTCTTTATTTTGATTTTGGAATCTTCCGGCAAGCAGAATATTGTCCAAAACATTGAGTCCTGACAGAAAAAATGATTTCTGATAAACAACACCAATATTTTCGGCTCTGAAACGATCCAGTTCTTTGGGGTTCAATGATTTCAGGTCGATTCCGTCTATAATTATTTTTCCTTTTTGAATGGACTTCAGGCCGGCTATCAGGTGCAAAAGTGTGGTTTTGCCCACTCCTGACGGGCCGTGTATAAGCGCATTTTCATTTATGCTAAAATCGGGGAAAAGAATTTCTTCTTCTCCCGGATAGTTGTAAATGAGCTGATTAACTTCTAAAAGCGACATTATTTTTTTTCTCAAATGACATTTTACTCTGTCATTTCAGTTACCGCATACGATTCGATAGGCGCACAGGTACAAACAAGATTTCTATCGCCATAGGCATTATCGATTCGACTTACAGATGGCCAGAATTTTTGTTCCTTGATATAAGGAACAGGATAAGCCGCTTTTTCACGAGAATAAGAATGCTTCCATTCATCTGCACAAATGACTTTAGCAGAATGAGGTGCATTTTTCAAAACATTATCTTCTTTATCTGCTTTGCCTTCTACGACTTCCCGAATTTCATTTCTGATTTGAAGCATGGCTTCACAAAATCTGTCAAGTTCTTGCTTCGTTTCACTTTCGGTAGGTTCGATCATAATTGTGCCGGCGACAGGAAATGACATGGTAGGCGCATGAAAGCCATAATCCATAAGCCTCTTTGCAATATCTTCGGCTTCAATATTATAATGTTTGAATTCTCTCAGATCTACGATCATCTCGTGGGCAGACATTCCGTTTTTACCCAAATAAAGAATTTTGTAATCATTTTCGAGAACGGACCTTATATAATTGGCATTTAGAATTGCAATCCTTGTAGCATTGGTCAAACCTTTAGGCCCCATCAAGGATATGTAAGCATAAGAAATAGGCAAAATACTAGCACTTCCCCAGGGAGCTGAATTAACCGCACTAATGCCTTTTTCTCCTCCCGTTGAGATAATCGAATGACCGGGTAGAAATGGAACTAGCTGTTTGGCTACGCCAATTGGGCCCATTCCCGGACCACCACCACCGTGAGGTATGCAAAAAGTTTTGTGCAGGTTTAAATGACAGACATCTGCTCCGATTCTTCCCGGACTTGTCAATCCGACCTGGGCGTTCATATTGGCACCATCCATATAAACCTGCCCGCCGTGTTGATGAATAATTTCACAAATTTCCGTAATGGCTTCTTCAAATACACCATGTGTCGATGGGTAAGTAACCATTAAAGCGGCAAGATTTTTTGAATTGGCCTCAGCCTTGGATTTGAGATCATCCACATCAATATTTCCATGATCGTCGCATTTCACAATTACCACTTTCATTCCTGCCATGACAGCACTCGCGGGATTGGTACCGTGCGCCGATGAAGGAATTAAGGCAACGTTACGATGCGATTCATTTCGGCTTGCATGATAGGCCGCAATCACCGCAAGACCCGTATATTCTCCCTGTGCACCGGAATTGGGCTGAAGAGAAACGGCCTCGAAACCGGTAATTTCACATAGCCAGTTTTCCAGGTTTTTAAACATAGCCTGATAACCCGAAGTCTGCTCAATTGGCGCGAAAGGATGAAGATTCGAAACTTCCGGCCAGGTAACGGGGATCATTTCCGTTGTTGCGTTGAGCTTCATGGTACAAGAACCAAGAGAAATCATAGAGTGCGTCAAGGAAAGGTCTTTGTTTTCCAGGCGTTTCAAATACCTGAGCATTTCGTGTTCGGATTGATAAAGTTTAAACACCTCTTCCTGAAGAAATGTACTTTTTCTGGCCAAAGCGGAATCGAGTTTTATATTCGATTTTCTATCAATTTCGGAGGACTTATTGTTAAAAATTTCAAGTATCTCAGAAAGATCTTCAGGTCTGGTGGTTTCATCAAGAGAGATTGAAATAAATCCATTTTCGTATCGGAAATTTACTTCCTTGGCCAGAGCCCTTGCTTTTATCTCTTTTTGAACAGCCGTATCAACAGGTATTCTAAGCGTATCAAAATAGTCAGAATTTAATTGTTTAAATCCCGATTTAAGTAATTCTTTTTCCAGCAGTTTGGCCAAACCGTGAATTCTTCCGGCAATTGTTTTTAATCCTTCTGGACCATGATATACAGCGTAGGCTGCAGACATCACAGCAAGCAATACCTGGGCAGTACAAATATTTGATGTTGCTTTTTCACGCCGAATGTGTTGTTCCCGGGTTTGAAGCGCCATGCGATAAGCGGGATCGCCCTGTGCATCAACCGAAACGCCGATAATTCTTCCCGGAATATTTCTTTTAAAAGCCTCCCGTGTTGCAAAAAAACCGGCATGAGGGCCGCCATAACCCATGGGAACTCCAAATCGTTGAGAGGAACCAATCACGGCATCTGCTCCCATTTCACCCGGAGGTGTAAATAAGACTAGTGACATAAGATCGGAAGCAACGCAAACATTAACCTCACACTCCTTGGCACTGGCAATAAAATTTTTATAATCGTGCAATTCACCATTTCCATCAGGGTATTGTAGCAAAATACCATAAAGGTCAGGATCACTAAGGTCTTTTTGAGTCCAGTCCCCGATTTCCAATTCAAATCCGGCAAAATGGGCTCTTGTCTTAACCACCTCTATGGTTTGAGGAAAGCAAGTATCCGATATAAAAAATTTCTCTGCATTTTTCTTTGCGCCTTTTCTTAGTGCGTGAAACATCGACATGGCTTCGGCAGCGGCAGTTCCTTCATCCAGCAAACTTGCATTTGCAATTTCCATTCCGGTGAGTTCGCTTATTACGGTCTGAAAGTTTATCAGCATTTCTAGACGGCCCTGAGCAATTTCAGCCTGATAAGGTGTATATGCTGTATACCAACCCGGATTTTCAAGAATATTTCTCTGAATCACAGTTGGTACCTGACAATTGTAATAACCTTGTCCTATATAAGTTTTAAAAACTTTGTTTTCTGACATCAATTTTTTGAAATCAGATAAAAATTGCAATTCTGAAAGCGCTTCGGGGATATCCAGTTTATTATTTAACCTGATATTCGAAGGGATGGTTAAATCAATCAGTTTATCCAAACTATCGACTCCAATGGTTTGAAGCATTGCTGCGATGTCAGATTCCTGTGGTCCGTTATGCCTGCCCTCAAATGCCTCTCGATGAAAAATATCTAAATTCATTATAGCGTATTAAAATTCAGGCCGCAAAGTTAATTGAATTGGCCAGAAATATTAAGATTAAAGAGTGATTTTAGGAGAACAACATATTCGTATATTTAAAGTTTCCAAATCAAATTAGTCTCATGAATATTCATCAGGCAGAACGATCCCATATCGAAGATATCGTGGATTTTCAGGTAGTCATGGCCAGAGAAACAGAAGATCTGATTTTGAATCACGGAACCGTAAGAAAAGGCGTTGAAAGTCTTTTCGACGACCCCAAAAAAGGCCAGTATTATGTTGTGACAGAAAACAAAAAAACCATAGCCTGTACTTTAACCGTACCGGAATGGAGCGACTGGAGAAACGGAACCGTCTTGTGGATTCACTCCGTATATGTAATTCCGGAGCATCGGAGAAAGGGAATTTTTCGACTTATTTATGAATACCTAAAAAATAAAGTGATTGTCGATGAATCTTTGATGGGTTTGCGACTTTATGTGGAAAAAAGCAATTCTAAAGCTCAAAAAGTATATGAATCCCTCGGAATGAATGGCGAACATTATCGCATGTACGAATGGCTCAAAAACGAATAGTCTATTTCAATGTCTGAGTCACCCAATTGGCATATGCTGAATTGGCTTCTACATCAAAATTCACAATGCACGGGACTTCGTATTGATGATTGGCCTGAACAAGATTTTCTATATCTTTTATTTTCTCCCTGTTTGTTTTAGCCCATAACACGAATTCGGATTCGTCCGCAACCTCACCCTTCCAGGTATACAAACTGTCTATAGCGTAAATATTCGCGCAGGCGATCAGTTTTTTTTTCAATAAGAGCCGGGCAATTTCTTTTGCTGATTTTTTATTTGGGAAAGTAATGTAGACCACTTTCATCATTGCTTAGAAATTTAGCATTTTGACGGCTGTAATGCCGGCTTCATAGCCTTTATTTCCGTGTTTCCCACCTGCACGTTCAAGCGCCTGTTGCTGGTCATTTGTAGTCAATACGCCAAAAATAACGGGTTTGTCATGTTTGACAGAAACATAGGTGGCCCCATGGGCAACAGCCATACTTATAAAATCAAAATGTTTTGTTTCACCCTGAATGATGCATCCAAGACAAATAACAGCATCTATATCTTCATAGGCAGCCAAAATGTTCGAACCATGGGTCAGTTCGAAACTTCCGGGGACGTATTTCACTATCAGTTCGGATTCCCGGGCTCCGTTTTCAAGAAGTGCTTTTTTACAACCTTCCAGTAATTTATCGGTCACCTCAGAATTCCACTCAGAAACCACAATGGCAAGCTTTTTACCGCTTATGTTTTCGAGGTTTCTGTCTTTGTGAAGATTTAGGTTTTTGTCTGCACTAGACATTATGACGCTTGTCTTTGCGCTTCTGTTTCAGCCCTGGCTTTAAATCTTTTTGCATCCTGTATTTGACTCGCGTTCGGATAAGTAGAGATTAGCTCTTCATACACCTCCGCGGCATTTGACCAGTCCCCCATGGTTTCGTAGGCTAGGGCGAGTTTCATCATGTATGTTGGCGTAAAGGATTTATTGGGCTCATAATCCACAGCTTTCTTGTAATGCGATATGGCTTCACCGGGAAGTTCCAGTTCCATGTTTGCATCAGCAATTAGGCTGTAAGCTCTGGCCTGTAAAACCCAATCATTGGCACTAAACGCACTCAGGTATTCGATGGCATCTTCGTATTGACCCAATTTCATATAGCAAACTCCTGCATAAAAATTAGCAAGGTTTCCCGCTTCGGTCCAACTGTATTCATTGGCAATATCTAAAAAACCAAGACTCGCCCCATCGCCATTTAAAGCGAGATTGAATGAATCTTTATCAAAATAGAACTGAGCCGGAAACATTTCAACCTGAGCCTCATTGCTTTGGTCTTCGTAATAACCATAAGCAAACCAGCCTATTAAAATTAAAGCTCCAATTACTCCACCTATATAGGTAACAAGCTTTCTATTATTCTCTATGAACGCTTCAGCTTTGTTAATCTTTTCTGTGGTCACCTTTTCCGGGTTTTCCAAAAGATCCTCATTCTGCTCTTTACGCGTATTTTTTGCCATCTTCCTGATTTTAAGGCCGCAAAGTTAAAAAAATTGTTTTATGATTTTAAGCTATTCGATAATAAAGGGATAGTCTTCTTCAGCATATATTCCTTTATATGCTTCTTCCGCCTCGGGCCATGGGGATTCATCGGCAAATTTAACCGCCTCATCCACTATATCTTTTATTTTTTTATCGATCTTCTTAAGGTCTTCTTCTGTTGCTGTTTTCTCTTTTAAAATGAAATCTTTTACATAAGAAATCGGATCCTGTTTTTTGTATTCTTCCACTTCATCGCGTGTTCTGTATTTTGCCGGATCCGACATGGAATGACCCTTGTATCTGTAAGTCCTGAATTCCAAAAATGTTGGGCCATCGCCTTTTCTAGCCCTTTCAGCCGCTTCTGCGGTAGCATTGTGTACTTCATCAACCTTCATTGCATCCACCGGGAAAGATGGCATATCATATGCACTTCCCAATTGATATAAATTCGTAACATTTGAAGTCCGGGCAACCGAGGTGCCCATGGCATAACCGTTGTTTTCCACTACAAAAATTACAGGAAGCTTCCAGGTCATTGCCATATTAAATGCCTCGTGAAAGGCACCCTGACGAACGGCACCGTCTCCCATAAAGCAAATGCAAAGATTTTTTGTCTTTTTGTATTTCTCGGCAAAACCAATTCCCGCACCCAGTGGAACTTGAGCTCCAACGATTCCGTGACCTCCCATGAAATTGACTTCTTTGTCAAACATGTGCATGGATCCGCCTTTTCCTTTGGTACATCCGGTGGCTTTTCCGAATAATTCCGCCATCACAGCATTTGGATCGGTGCCCAATGCTAAGGGGTGGCCGTGATCGCGATATGCGGTAATCCACTTATCGTCTTTGTCCAATGCGGTGGCTGCACCAACGGCACTGGCTTCCTGGCCAATATATAGATGACAAAAGCCTCTGATTTTTTGTTGTCCGTAGAGCTGACCTGATTTTTGTTCGAAAACTCTGATCAATTGCATTCTTTCGTACCAGAATAATTGGGTTTCTTTGGAGAATCCTTTTTTTGCACTGGATTTTTTACTGGAAGTACTGGAACTTTTTTTTGTAGACGTCTTAGCCTTGGCCATAAAATGTGTATTCAATTAATTCCGGATAGCGAAATTAGGTAAAATGAAAGAATAACAATAGAAATGCACCTTAAAACACTCATCCTCGAAAACTTTAAGAACTACAATGCGACAAAGATGGAATTTGTAAAAGGGATCAATTGTGTGGTAGGGCCAAACGGCAGTGGTAAAACCAATTTGCTCGATGCCATCCACATGCTTTCTATGACCAAGAGCGCTTTTAATTATATCGACCAGGATTTAATTCGAAAAGATCAGAACTATATGCGATTGCTCGCGGACTTGATAAAAGAGAAAGAGGAAAAAATTGAAATCAGATTAAAACAAAAGGAAAAGAAGCAGGTCTTTTGGAATGACAATGAGTATGAAAAACTGAGCCATCACATTGGCAAAATGCCTCTGGTTCTTATTTCACCCAATGATACCGATATTATCCGACAGGGAAGCGAGGGGCGAAGACGATTTTTTGATTCGATGATTTCAACAATTAAGCCCGATTACTTAAAGGCTTTGTCAGAATATCAGAAAATTCTAAGACAGAGAAATGCATTGCTTAAACAGATGGCAGAAAAAAAGAGCAAATCATTTTCACTTCTTGAAATATACGATGAACAACTGATCCCCTTAAATCAATTCATCAATGGGAGCAGATCGGAATTGATAAAAAGCCATGAAAAGGATTTTCAAAATTTCTATTCGATCTTGAGCGATAAAAAAGAAAAATTACAATGGGTGTATGAATCAAAAGCCGGGGAGAAAGATTTTAGGGATAGATTTAAAAATAGCCTTGAACGCGATTTGATATTTCAAAGAACCAATGTAGGAATCCATAAAGATGACTATGAATTTTTTATAGATGGGAAACAGGTTAAGAAATACGCATCTCAAGGTCAGCAAAAATCAACGGTATTGTCGTTAAAGCTTATACAATTTATCGTTTTCAAGAATCATTTTAACTATTCACCAATACTCTTACTCGATGATATCTTTGACAAACTGGATTCAGGAAGAATGGAAAGACTCATGTCCATCATCTCAAAACAGGATTTCATACAGATTTTTGTAAGCGACGCACATCCGGAAAGAAGTATTGAGATATTTAATAATTCAAATGCCGATATTCGTATCTTCGAAATTGAAAATGGCGAGGTAAAAAATGTCAGATAGGGAAAGAGGAAAAGTTCATAGTGTGAAGGAATCCATCGATGAGTTTTTGGATAAATACGCATTGCGCGAATCCTATAACCTCAGCGAAATAAAAACACTCTGGACCGGTGTAATGGGACAAACCGTTGCCAAAAGAACGAGTAATTTCTTTTTCCGCGATCAAAAGTTAATGGTGCAAATTGATTCTGCCGCCTTGAAACACCAGCTTCATATGAACCGCAGTAATATCCGCGAAAAACTCAATAAGGCAATTGGAAAAGAATACATTGCCGAAGTCGTGATACTATAATTTTTTGGCTTCGTTCCAAATAGCATCCATTTCCGAAAGTGTCATATCCTTTAATGCTTTGCCTAGTTTCTTACTTTCTTTTTCAAGATGATTAAAACGTTTGATAAATTTCTTATTGGTTTTCTCCAGTGCATCTTCGGGGTTGATTTCAATAAATCGCGCGTAATTGATCAGTGAAAATAAGAGGTCGCCAAACTCGCCTTCTGCTTTTTCTCGATCGAATGAATCGCTCTCTTCGGCGTTAAACTCATTTTTAAATTCCTGCATTTCTTCTTCCACCTTTTCCCAAACCTGTTTGCGTTCTTCCCAGTCAAAACCAACGCCTCTGGCTTTATCCTGAATTCTATGTGCTTTAACCATGGCCGGCAAACTGGAAGGGACGCCTGCGAGTACGCCTTTATTTCCCTTTTCTTTTAATTTAATTTCCTCCCAATTGGCTTTTACAGCCGCTTCATCATCGGCTTTAGCATTTCCATAAATATGCGGATGGCGTTTTATTAATTTATCAGAAATTTTATTCAGTAAGCTTTCTATATCAAATGCATTTTTTTCACTTCCGATTCTCGCATAAAAAACGATGTGAAGCATCAAATCACCCAGCTCGCCTTCAACTGCGTCAAGGTCATTGTCCAATATGCTGTCGCCCAACTCATACACTTCTTCAATGGAGAGATGTCTCAAACTTTCGAGCGTTTGCTTTTTATCCCAGGGACAATTTTCTCTCAACTCGTCCATAATGCTCAGGAGCCGGTCAAAAGCTTTTAATTTTTGTTCTCTTCTCGTATCGGGTTTTGGAATATTCTGAATTGGCGACATATTTTGAAACTATGTTAGTACTGCTGTAGTTCTACAAACAAATATTAGATTTGCATAAAATTATAAAATAGAATGACCACAGTACTTTTTGCCATAGGATTAATTGCACTATTCTTTATAGGAATGTCAGTCAGACTTATACTTCTTAAAAACGGCGAATTCAAAGGTACCTGTGCTTCTCAGAATCCTTATTTAAACAAAGAAGGGACAACCTGTGGATATTGTGGCAAACCTGTTGGAGCCTGCGAAACCGATGAAAACCCTCAAAACGAGGTAGATAAGGTTTTATCTAAATTTTAATATCCACTTATTTCCATGTTTGCCCGCTCATTAGCCACAAGGCAGGCTTAATACACATTCGCTTTAAAACTGTAATAACTTAGATATCTTTGAATACTGAATTAATTCTTCAAGTATGAAAAGGTTTTTTTACGTTCTCTTTATTGTGGTATTGGCAACGCAGTTAAAAGCAAGCCATTTAATAACTACACATATTCAAATTTCACATCTGCAAAATTTTGATTATGAACTAAAAGTAGTTTTATATACAGATCCACAGGCCGTACCGGCACCACAATCAATTTCGGTTTCATCCTATCAAAGACAGGGAGCTACATTTATTCAATCCTTCAATCTTTCAAAAGACACATCTTATACCAGTCCCAGCTCAAATGTAGGCTGCCCACCCACGCTTTACGATTACGATATGAATGTGTATACAAGCCAGATAAATTTATCGGCAAGCACTTATAATCATGCCGGAGGCTATTTATTTCAATATAATAATTGCTGCCGATCCGGAGGGATTCACAATATTCAAAATCCAACTTCAAGCGGTTCTTCAGGGCTATTGCTTTTTCCACCTGTTGTAGATGGTTCGGGAAATCAGATTATTAACAGCAGTCCTGTCTTGAATGACCCTGTTAATGAAGTTATCGTAAATCAGCATCCTTTTTATAATTTTTATGGGGGCTTTGATCCCGATGGTGACTCAATTGCCTATCATTTGTATACGCCATTCGGAGGAAATACAGTAAGTGCCGGAACAGTCAACCCCATTTCTTCGCCCTATCCCGATCCAAGTACACAGGTTGCACCGGTCAGTTGGGCTATCGGTTATTCTGTAGATGATCAAATACACGGAATGGGAACCAACCCATCTTCCAACCGATTTCAAATTGACCCCCTAAGCGGAATGGCAAATTTATATGCCGATGAAACCTCACCCGGATATGTGATCGTAGGAATTTGGAGTCAGGAATTTAGAAACGGGCAATTGATCGGAAGTACTTTCAGAGATTTTGTCTATTTCGTTTCAGACTCAGTACTTGCTCCCAATAACCCGCCCGATTTAAGTGTACAAACACAAAGTTTGGCCTCATGGAATGGAGATACACTGGAGTTTAGCGGATCTCCGGTTTGTGTTCAGGTAGAAGTCACCGATCAAGATGACATTGCAGATATCAGTTTGTATGTTGGCCAAAGCGATTATGATGAAAGCGATTACAACTTTGTACAGAGTAGCGCAATAGTACAAGGACAAGATACATTTATTACAGCTTTGTGTTTTCAGCCCGATAGTTTTTTAAGTTATCCGAGCAAAGTAGTTTTAATTGCGATGGATGACAAATGCTATGAATCCACTTTTGATACATTGGAATTTTACATCCGCTTTAACAGCTACTCCAATGCGGGAAGCGGCGGCAACGTAAGCATTCCAATCACACCTTCATTGGGCAATTTAGATTTATATAGCTATCTGGGTGGAAGCCCTAATCCCGGTGGTACCTGGCTTGATTTAGACAATTCTGGACTTATTAGCAACGGAATTTTCGATGCCGGTAGCATCAATTCGGATATTACTTATCGCGTTGCTTATATTGATCAACAACCCAATTATCCAGCAGATACGGCTGAATTGGAATTGGAGTTTTTTGTAGTGCAAAGTTTAGGAGAGGGATTAGATGAATCAGAAGTAAAAATTTATCCAAATCCAAGTTCAGCGAATGTTACATTTGAAGTCTCAGATGATTTTATTGGGAATACCGTATCAGTCTATACGCTGGACTCAAGAGAAGTTCAAAGATTTATACTTGAATCAAATACCAACTCAATTTCAATTGAAAAATCTGGTATGTATCTTATTAGGATCGAGGGCAATTCAAAAGTGCATAAAGTGTTTATAGAAAATTGAGTTTTATAAAAACCATATTTTTCTATTTCTTCCTCTTTTTTATTTTTTCAGCAGAAGCATCGCACATATTAGGTGGAGATATTCAAGTAAATCATATACAGGGAAATGATTACGAAATTAAATTGACTTTAATTGGAGACTGGGGTATTGCAGGCCCTCCTAATTATATTCCTATTCAATCTTATCAAAGAGAAGGAGTAATACTAATGGAAACATTTAATTTATTCCTTGACTCCTTTTATTTAATTCAAAGTTCTAATCCAGCTTGTGGTCCAAATCCAATTAATTATGAAGTATATGATTTCCGTGATACAGTCAACTTAAGTGACAGCATATACAATGATCCGGGAGGTTATTATATAACGTTTAGTCAATGCTGTAAAACAGCTGGGATTTTTAATATCTTAAACCCCTCATCCGCAGGACAAAGAATTGTAACTCTTATACCACCTGTTGTTGATAGTTTGGGCTCAGCAATAATAAATCATTCACCTCAGTTGTTATTTCCAGCCCGGGACATAGCGATAAGACGACATAATTTTTCACTTGATTTCGGAGGATTCGATCCCGATGGTGATTCATTGGCTTACGAATTATATACTCCTTTCGAAGATGATTTGCCTGTTCCGGGTTCAGCCAGCCCTATTACTCAACCATATTCTGATCCTACCACACAATTTTCAGGTATAAATTGGGCAGCAGGGTATAATGTGGATGATCAAATTCATGGATTTCCCGGGCCGAACCCTTCTCCGAACAGACTAAAAGTGAATGCTAATACCGGTGTTTTGACAATGGTTCCGGAATTTGCAGGAAGCGGATTTTTCAATTTTGGGATATGGTGTAAGGAATATAGAAATGGACAATTGATTGGAAGTGTTTTTAGAGATTTTGTACTGACGGCTATTTCAACACCATTAGTTCCTATTCAAAACAACCCTCCCACAATCAGCCTTGCATTAAATCAACCGTCTACTTATTGGCATGTCGATACAGTAGAATTATCAGCTTCTCCGATTTGTATCCAATTTAAAATCACAGATCCTGATGTGAAAGCAGATATTCAAATTTTGGCTGAATATTCAGATTATGAATACGACGACATATACCTCTTACAAAACAATGCCACTATCCTAAACACAGATACTTTTGTAACATCATTATGTTTTAATCCGGATACTTTTTTTACAAACCCGAGTAGTGCTCAAATTGTAGTTTTAAATCCGGGATGTTATAACCTGAAAGGAGACACATTGCCCTTTTATTTCAAATTCGTGGGCTATTCCAATGCGGGCTGGGGAGGTACAAAGACTATTCCAATGGCAACTTTAAATGGGACTATTGATCTCTTCAATATTTTAACAAAAAATCCTTTGCCCGGTGGAATTTGGTATGACCTGGACGGAAATAATCATATGACCCCCAATGGATTTTTAGAGTGGAAATACATTACTACGCCCAAGACTTACAGACTTATTTATGTTCAACAAGAGCCAAACCACACACCCGATACGGCTTATTTAACTTTGAATTTTGTGTATCCAAATTCCATTGAGGATCACTACAAGACCACAATTGAAGTGTTTCCTAATCCTGCAAACCGGGTCTTAACTATTTCAGGAATTATCGAAGCATCCAATTTTGA
Source organism: Cytophagales bacterium (assembly GCA_040218795.1). Classification (GTDB taxonomy): domain Bacteria; phylum Bacteroidota; class Bacteroidia; order Cytophagales; family CCMP332; genus CCMP332. The sequence continues at coordinate 279,213 of JAVJQT010000008.1, forward strand.
AATATTTGACATTCAGGGCAGAAAAGTTAGATCAGCCCTTCTGAGCCCTGAGCGGAATACGGTTAATACTGCTGATTTGAAAGAAGGACTGTATTTTTTCCAGTATAACAATCAACGCGGGAAATTTCTGATTCAGAGGTAAGTGAAAAGGTGGTTTTGCATATTGATCCTTTGTTTTTTTTCAAACTCTCTTTGGGCCTCGCATTTAATTGGTGCAGAAATAAATGTTGTCCACGACAGTGCTTTCAATTATAATGTCAGCTTAAAATTATACAGAGATTCTTCCGGAATTTCTTTACCCCCGTCTGCTGCTATATATATATTTTCACGCTCTCTTTTGTCCAATTTTACTCCTATAAGTTTACCCTTTGAAAGCTCAAATACACTAACGGTCAATTCCCCTACATGTCAAAATGTACCGGTAATACTGGAAGAGAATTTATACAGAGCATCTATATACTTTGATCCTAGCATTTATAATGACCCTGCGGGGTATTATTTAACATTTTTAGGATGCTGTGGTTCAGCGGCAACTACTCCCTCTAATATTTATACAAGCCCGGCCCCTCTAAGTACAATTACATTAATTCCACCTGTTGTCGATTCTTTAGGGCAGCCTTTTGTAAATAGCAACCCCATTTTAAACTCTCCAATTGAGCAATTCGCTTGCAATCAAAATGTATATTCTGAAAATTTTGGAGGAAATGACCCTGATGGAGATTCAATAGTTTATAAATTATTTACGCCACTTTCAACATCAGTCACAAACCCTTCAGTCACTGCAACCTCATTTCCATATGTTGACCCTACCACTCAATGGCAAGGTGTAAATTGGGCACCGGGATACTATGTAAATAATCAAATTAATGGTTCACCAGGACCAGCTCCTTCTCCCAATAGATTAAAAATAGATTCCATAAGCGGTGAAATGACATTGATATCAAATGAATCTCCGGGATATTATATGTATGGAATTTGGACACAGGAATTCAGAAATGGAATTCTTATCGGAAGTATTTTTAGGCAGTTGCCATTACTTGTTTTGGATTGTGGCCCATATCAAAATGCAAAACCACAGATATTGGCAAATCCCAATCAAATATGTGGAATCTGGAATGGAGATACTCTTGTTTTTAATTCGAGATTGGCTTGTATAGACATACAGATAACGGACCCAGACAGTAATTCATTTCTTGAACTGGATATAATTCATGCTTCAGCTTTGATCGATTCTTTTTATTTCTCTGTAGATACCTTAACAATTAATCCAAACGACATATTTAACTCTTCAGTACATCTGATTCAGGATTCATTTGATTCTCAAATAAGAGAATTGAAAATAAAAGTTAACAACCCCCACTGTTCCGGTCTTCAAACAGATACATTAATAATTCCTTATCAGTTTGTAAACTTCTCTAATGCAGGAGCAGGAGGCATTTTTGATTACAGCATAGATCAAAGTCAGACGCCAATAGAACTATTTTCGCTTTTAAGCGGAGATCCAAATCCCAATGGAACCTGGAATGACCTTGACACTTCAACTATGCTTAATTCAAATAATGAATTTATAGCTCAAAATGTATTTACACCCTCAACTTATAGATTTCTATATATCGATCATCAACCGCATTACCCCCCGGATACGGCCTCTTTAACTTTGAATTTTGTCTATCCAAATTCCATTGAAGATCACTACAATAACAGGATTGAAGTATATCCAAACCCTGCAAACCGGGTCTTAACTATTACAGGAATTAGCAAAACATCCAATTTTGAAATAGTTGACATTCAGGGCAGAATAGTAAGATCAGTCCTTCTGAGTCGGGAGCAGAATACAGTTAATACCGCAGGGTTGAAGGAAGGGCTGTATTTCTATCAATGCCAAAACCAAAGGGGAAAATTCTTAATTCAGCGATAGCTTAGCGATGATCTTCTAAATTTATATTTTTGCCAAAAATTTGACATTTGGCACTAATAAAATCCATTTCAGGAATTCGCGGAACCATTGGCGGTAAGCCTTCCGAAAACCTGACTCCAATTGACATTGTACTTTTTACTTCGGCATTTGGCACATTGCTAAAAAGAGAGAATAAAGCAAAAACCATTATTATAGGTAGGGATGCGCGTCCATCGGGGGACATGGTTTCCAGCATCGTTGCTTCTACTTTAACGGGTTTGGGTTTAAATGTAATCGATCTGGGGATTTCCACTACACCAACTGTTGAAATGGCCGTTGCTAATGAAAAAGCCGATGGAGGGATAATTATTACGGCAAGCCATAACCCTGTGCAATGGAATGCGCTCAAACTTTTAAATGGGAAAGGGGAATTTATTTCGGGCCAGCTTGGAGAAAAGGTTTTACAAATGGCAGAAAAGGCAGATTTTGATTATGCCGATGTAATGGAACTCGGCTCATTCACTTACCTGCCCGATTATATTGATAAACACATCGCACAAATCCTCGATTTGCCTTTAGTCGATAAAGAACTCATCGCTTCAAAGAATTTCAAGATTGTCGTAGATGCCGTTAACTCATCAGGAGGAATTGCCATACCTAGATTGTTAAATGCATTAGGCGTAAACAAAATAAAGGAAATTAACTGCAAACCGACAGGCTTTTTTGCCCATAATCCCGAGCCTTTGCCTGAAAATCTCAAAGAGATTTCTGAAACTATGAAAAATGGGGATTTTGATTTGGGAATAGTGGTTGACCCCGATGTAGATCGCCTTGCTCTGATTTCTGAAGATGGCTCTCCTTTTGGAGAAGAATACACCCTTGTGGCTGTTTCGGATTACATACTTGGCTATAGCAAAGGTAATACCGTTTCCAATATGTCATCTACCCGGGCTTTGCGCGATGTTACCGAAAAACACGGCCAATCCTACGCTGCTTCGGCGGTAGGAGAAGTGAATGTGGTTGAAATGATGAAAGAAACAAATGCCATTATTGGCGGTGAAGGAAATGGTGGGATTATCTACCCCGAACTGCATTACGGCAGGGATGCCTTGGTAGGTATTGCTCTTTTTTTAACACATTTGGCTAAATTTGATAAGCCGGCAAGTGCATTAAGAGCATCTTATCCGAATTATGTGATGTCAAAAAACAAAATTGAACTCACAGCGGATTTAAATGTTGATGAAATTCTGAAGGCTATTAAAAATAAGTATTCAGACCATAAAGTCAGTACTATTGATGGTATCAAAATAGATTTTGAAAATGAATGGATCCATTTGAGAAAGTCAAATACAGAGCCAATAATTAGAATTTATGCAGAATCAAGTACGGTTGAAAAGGCCGAAGAACTTGCAGAGAGTATTATGAAGGAGATAAGAGAACTGAGTAAATCTTTATAAGATGAAAGTATATTTAGACAATGCCGCGACTACCCCGATCGACCCACAAGTGGTAGAAGCCATGATGCCTTATTTAACTGAGACTTACGGAAACCCATCTTCCACACATGCGCATGGAAGAATGGCCAAATCGGCTCTTGAAAAAGGAAGAAAGCGTTTGGCCAATCTTATCAATGCCTCTCCTTCTGAGGTGTTTTTCACTTCGGGTGGAACAGAAGCCGACAATACAGCCATCTGTTGTACCATTCGCACTAAAGGGATAAAACATGCCATCACCTCTCCGATAGAACATCACGCTGTTTTGCATACGCTGGAAAATGAAGAAAAGCTTGGAAATATTAAGTTATCAAAAGTAAATGTGGACCGAAATGGCAACATTGACTTTGAGCATTTGACTAATCTTGTCAAACAAAATCCGGGTTCATTGATATCGTTGATGCATGCCAATAACGAAATAGGAAATCTGAATCCAATTGAAGCCATTGCTCAATTGTCCAAAGAACATAATTGTTATTTTCATACCGATACGGTTCAAACAATGGGGCATTATTTAAAAGATGTCCATAAAATAGGCATGGATTTCATGGTGGGTTCTGCCCATAAATTTCACGGCCCAAAAGGGGTGGGATTTTTATACGTCAATAAGGATTTAAAAATTTCACCTTTTATTCAGGGCGGAGCTCAAGAGCGGAATATGCGCGGAGGAACAGAAAATATAGCGGGAATAATGGGAATGATTAAGGCCCTGGAATTGGCATGCGCTGATATCGAAAGACATCAGGCCCATGTACAGGGTTTGAAGTCGAGGATGATAAAAAAACTAAAAGAGAACATTCCGGAAATAGAATTTAATGGCAATCCGGAGGATGAGAAGAACAGTTTGTATACAGTATTGAATGTATGTCTGCCCGAATCAGAGGATAACGATATGTTGCTTTTTAATCTGGATCTTGCGGGAATTTCCTGTTCTGCAGGCAGCGCCTGTTCCAGCGGGTCAAATATAGGTTCGCATGTATTAACCGCGATCGGTGCTGATCCAAACCGGGGAGCTGTCCGTTTTTCATTTTCTAAATTTAATACCGCCGAAGAGGTGGATTATGCGGTTGAAAAACTGGCGGAAATTTACGCACCGGTCACTCAATAAATACCAACAAGTCTGTAGAAATCAACCATTGTAATTCTGAAAGCTTCTCTTTGATCGGAATTGGTAAATAATGCTTTGTCCTTGTTTAAAAGTCTGAAACTGTAGTTTCTTAACAAACCTTCATAAATAGCAGTTGCAAAATAAAACTGCTCATTCATGCTGCTGAGCTTGTTAAACTCAAGTAATTCTGTACTTCCATTCGCTTTAATCACTTCTATTTTAAGTGTATCGATATCATTAAAATAAGGAGAAAGCGATATCATGGGGTAAGCGCGATCCTGAAACCAGTTATTGATAATATAAACATTGATTATTGCCTTAGAACTGTCTTCAATACGCCGCCCCGGTTTTAAGACCTGTATTTTCCCCTCATTTTTTTCTTCCAGGTCATAATATAACAATCTAATATTTTTAAAAAATAAGCGACTGGCATCTGTGGTTTTGAAATTTGGCTCATTTCTATTTACGATTCTGTTTTTATCGGGATTGCATGATGTCAGAAGTACAATCGAAGCAAAAAAGAATAATAATCTCATTATTGTTTAACCCGATTAAAGAGCTCAGGTTCTTTTTGAAGGTCTTCAAATGTATCAATATCATTAAGCCTGGTGAGGATTTTAACTTTTTGACCTTTTATTTTTTCAAGAGTTTTGGCATAAACATCCTCCCTGCTCCATTCTATATTTTCAAAAATTTCGGAATTGTTTTTTTTCATACCCAAGAGATAATATCCGCCATCTTCCGAAGGGCCAATGACAAAATCATTTTGATTTAATCTTTCAAAAGCTTCTTCAAGAATTACACGCTTTAAGGAAAAGCAATCGCTGCCGATAATTACAGCTTTATTATAGCCATGTGCGAAAACATATTCAAAGGCATTGGACATGCATTCACCTAAATCATTACCTTTTTGAATTTGTGGTTTTGCATTATCCCATGGAATTGAATTTGGTATTTCCGGAGTGTAAAATGGCAATACATCCACATTAAGGTTTTTACTTTCCTGATACGTTTTATCAATAAGGATTTTATAAACGTCAAGTGCTTTTTCATCGCCAATTTTTTGGGCGAGCCTCGTCTTTACTTTAGCTATTTCCGGTTTTCTAAGAAAAACAATTAAAGCGGAATCACTCATAAACTTTTTCTCCATTTTGAAGCCAAATGCCCCAGTTTTTGTCAAAAGCATGGACCTTATTGGTGGTATCGCCCTGATTATTAACAACGGGAAAACCCTTGTTTTTCCATTCGAAAATGCCACCCCTGAGATTTTTCACATTTTGGAAACCCAGTTTTTCCAGTTTTTCACCAATTTTTTCACTTCTATAGCCAACGGAGCAATAAACGATCAATTCTTTGTCTCTGTCAATGTCCTTTAGTGCAGATTTTCTGAAATTATCATAGCCAATATGTTTTGCACCTTCAATGTGGCTGACATCAAATTCAATTTTCTCCCGGGCGTCGAGAATAATCAGATCCTCCTGGTCTATTTTTTTGCTCAGCATTTCAACATCAATTTGCTCAACTGAATTTGAAAGCAATGTATTCAGCATTATATTAAAAGTTTCATCTTTTACCTGTGCGCAGGAATGATGAATAAGAAAAAGAAATAACAATAAGGTCTTAAAAAATCTCATAATTTAGCTCTAATGCAAAATGGACAAAATTACATATTCAAAACTATAACATTAAAAACGGCTCATTTGTCTGAGCAATATCATTTTTATACAGAACAGTTGGGATTCGAATGCATTTCCAAAAATCCTGAAAGATTTGAGATAAAATGCGGTAAGAGCCATTTAATATTTGAAGATTGGAATGAAAACTGTAAATATCACTTTGCTTTCAATATTCCTGAAAATCAGGTGCTGGATTCGGCCAACTGGATTAGAAAGTATGCGGATATAATTGCATTTGAAGATAAAGAAATTGTTGATTTTCCAAACTGGAATGCACACTCGGTCTATTTTAAAGATCCGGCCGGAAACATACTTGAATTTATTGCCAGGCACAACCTAGAAAACCAAAGCAATAAAAAATTTGATGCTCAAAGCATATTAGAAATTAGCGAGATCGGCATCCCGGTGGAAAATATTTCAAATATGTACAACGAATTAAAGGATCAACTCAATTTTGAATTGTATTGGGGAGACATGGAAAAATTTGCAGCGATAGGACATGAAAAATGTCTTTTTATTACGGTTCCTTTGAATCGGCCCTGGTTTCCAAGCGAAGATGTATTAAGTAAAAAGTGGCCGATTGAGCTTGAAATTTCTAAGGGAGAATCAGTAAAAACACTTAGAAAAGTAAATTCTGACTATTTATTCTTCAAATAGTCATATTTAAATAAGAAAATGACTTACTTTGACTTTGATTTGATTATGTTTATATTGTGTGCTAGAGTGCAGACACCTGATTTCTGTTAATGGCTTTAAAGGAAAATTGAAACAAACTACTTATTAATTACTACGGTATGATGGCTAAGATTAAAAATCTAATTCTGATGACTCTGGTTATGGGTCTCTCTTCGAATTTAGTATACGGACAAGCGTCAAGAATTCTGACAAACCGTTCAGGAAATGAAATGCTTGACTCGTGGTTGGATAATGGCAAATATGTTGCCCTGGGAATTCTGGCTATAGCGGTTGCTTTATTTCTATTCACTATAGTGGAAAAAGTTATAAAAAGCGAACCCAAAGAAAAATACGACTATATCAATAATTCACAAAAGAGGCTGTACATGTGGACAGCAGATCTATTGGTACTTGCCTTTTGTGTTTATATGACAGCCACCGTATTGGGTGGAAAATTTATTTGGGTTTATTACACTGCACAGGTAGGAGTTGCAGTGATTTTCTCAGGGATGTTGATCTTCGCCCTAAAGTTTACCTTCCAGTTTTACTACCCAACCATGGTAGAAAAGAGACTTAAAAAACTGAGATATCAACCTCGCTATGACAGCAACGGACATGAAATGACATTGCTTTCAGAAGATGAAGAAGATGATTACCTGGATGAAGGTATGCAGGCCGAAGAAAATGCATTTTCCGTAGATTATGACGTTTGGATCAGCAAAGCATCGGGTGAGGTGAAAATTGAAAAATACGACGGTTATCTTCATTCTGAAAAATGCCCGAGTTGTGGTTACCAAACTTATCAGCTTGTAAAAGAAGAATTGGTTAAAAAGCCAACGGCTTCAAGAGAAGGGAAAGCGTACAAATATTACAGCTGCTCTTATTGCGGACATAAGGGAAAAAGAGCGCATCGCATTCATCCGACACATACCAAATTGAGATCAAAGATGTCGGAAGACAGCAGTCAATAATTCAAAGGGCCTCGAAAGAGGCCTTTTTTTATAGCTTAATACAAATATTTTTTGCTTCAGTAAAAAACCGGAGTGCTTCAAAGCCACCTTCACGCCCAACACCTGAATTTTTCATTCCACCAAAAGGTGTTCTCAAGTCTCTTAATAGCCAGGTATTGATCCAGATGACACCACTTTGAAGCGCATGGGCCACTCTATGCGCTTTGTCCAGATTGCTCGTCCAAATACTGGCGGCCAGGCCATATTCTGTGATATTGGCATATGAAATCACTTCCTCTTCAGTTTCAAATGGTGTTATGGTGATTACCGGTCCAAATATTTCTTCCAGATTGGTCCGACATGCTACGGGAAGGTTTTCAATAATTGTTGGTTCGACAAAATAACCATTTTCACATCGGCCGGATAATTTGATTTGTTTACCACCAGAAAGAATTTTTCCACCCTCTTTTTTAGCCAAATCTATATAGGACAGAATTTTCTCCATATGGCCTTTTGAAACAAGTGCGCCAATTTGCACATCTTCTTCCTGGGGATCTCCGACACGTAATGCTTTTGTTTTTTTGATTAATTCCTTTTTGAATTTCTCATAAATGCCCTTTTGTATAAAAACCCTGGAGCCACAAAGACAAATTTGTCCCTGATTGGCAAATGATGATAGCATGGTAGTAGACAGGGATTTTTCAAAGTCACAATCCTCAAATATGATATTAGGATTTTTACCTCCTAATTCAAGCGAAAGTTTTTTGAACATAGGCGCAGCGGTTCTTGCTATTTGTTCGCCTGTTTTTGTGCCTCCTGTAAATGAAATGGCTTTTATCCCTTTATGCTCCGACAATGCCTGTCCTACTTTTGGGCCAAGGCCGTGAATTATATTTAATACCCCTGCCGGAAGCCCTGCTTTTATGCAAATATCGGAAAGTAAAAATGCGGTCATTGGTGTGATTTCTGAAGGTTTGGCAATGACACAATTTCCACTTGCAAGGGCAGGTGCTATTTTCCAGGTAAATAAGTAGAGTGGCAAATTCCATGGCGAAATACAGGCGACTACACCGAGGGGCCTTCTCAGGGTATAATTTACTGCGGGCTGCTCCTCCATATAGTGAGATAAGGAAGAATCGTGCAATATGGCCGTGGCAAAAAAATGAAAATTGCTGCTGGCCCTGGGGATATCTACTCTTTTTGCAAGACTTATGGGTTTGCCATTATCTATGGATTCGGCCACCGCAAGCCCTTCGAGATTTTCATCGATTAGCCTTGAAATCTTAAGAAGTATTTCCGAACGTTCTTTAATGGATGTTTGGCTCCATTTGGGAAAAGCTTTTTCTGCGGCCTGATATGCAAGGTTTACATCATCTGAGTCAGAATCGGGAATTTGAGCATAAACGGTCCCAGTAGCCGGGTCAACATTGTCGAGGTAATTTTGACTTTTGGGAGCTACTAATTTTCCACCAATATAATTGTATAACTTTTCCATTAAACCCTGTTTAGCGGTTTAAATTACAAAAAGCATTTTAATCAAAATCGGTTGTCAATTTGAATCGCAGAATTCTCCCGTTTCCGGCATCTGCAACAAAGAGGATTTTATCAATATAAGCGACAGCCGTGGGGCGGTTAAACTCCGATAAACCCGAACCGGAGCCCCCAAAAGAGACATTGATATTTTTATTTGACGATGATCCGGGCGGAGACTGAACTCCTTCCAGACCTGTAAGGGTAAATAGATATACAGAATCTTTAAGCGCGTCCGGAATGATAAGATAATTTGTTCCATCACCGGTAATCACCGGCCGCTTTGGATTTGCAAAGCGATCGGGTGTGTATAAAAATCCATCGGCTCTGCTGGTATCTCCAACTGGTAAATTTAAACCTATATATCCCAACTCGTTTTCAGTGGCTATAAAATCAATAATTTGAGTTTTCAGTACCGTATTTGGATCATTTGAGGTAAAAATAAAATCATAATTCTGCACCTCTTGAATTCTCTGAGATGGTTGATTTGAATTTGTTATACCAAATGGTTTCTTAAAAAAATCGGATCGATTACCCGAAACCGTGGTTGAAACATTGATTCCGGAAACAAAACGATCATCGCGATTGAAAATAAGAACGGCATCATCAGGACCACCAAATTGATTTAGATCGTTAATAGGACCATTTCTCGTAACATAATATTCACCATTGGCCATTATGGTAATATCATTAAATTTAACCTGCTCCAGGAGATCCTTACCCTTGCCAAGACTTGAAGTCAAATAAAAAGGGTGTACAATCACCTTTTCTATAATTGCATTTTCCAATCCTTCATAAGACACGTCCTGATTGGGATTGGTATTTAACTTATAAATGGCGTCGAGTCTGTAATCAACATTGGATACGGTCGTATCCTTGATACCCAAAACAAAAAGGGTTAAATCCCTTCCCTGAGCAATAGCTTTGGCGCCGGGAATGACTCTTCTTCCAATTTCTACTAAACTGAAATCATAGGCAATGACTTCTGAACTGGAAGAATCTACCACGTAAATTAATTGATCAAACCCTGCAATAATATCGGTTGGGTTGCCAAATCCTTCAATAGTCGGCAATATGGGAACATAGGCAACCGGACGGATTTGAAAATCGGGCTCACCTAAGAAACCTAGATCTGTTTTTTTACCAAAAAAGTCCTGGCATGAACTAATACCCAGACCAATGGCCATTAGAAAGATTATATTGATCCAATTATTCTTCATCTCTTCCGGTATTATTTAAAGTAAAGCTTATTCCTGCCGAGTGTTGTATACCAAGAAAATTTGTAGGATTTATTGCATAATCGATTCGCAAGGGGTGTTTTCCTATTCTTGTTTTAAGGCCTGCTCCGAAACTCGGTAAAGTTTGGCCCAATACATTAAGTTTATAACCACCTCGCAAAAACAAAAACTCCCTGTACATGTATTCCAGCCCCAGACGGATATTTTCTGCATTATCATTGGGGTGGTTAAGTTGTATTCCGGTAATAAGAACATGATCTCCCTTTTCTAAAGGGCGCATGCTCATTCCCAGTTTAAATACTGTCGCTGGAGAATTGCTACTGAGGTCATAATTACTTCTGTTAAAATCCAGTTCAAGAAAGTCACCGGATAAACTGCTGTTTGTACCAAAGTTTTGTAGTAAAATAGCAAACTGCAGGGCTTTAAAATCAGTTCGATAAAGAAAGCCAAGATCGATGGCGGCACTGTGGTCTATGTATTCGGCTAGCCTTTCCTGAATGTATTTTATTTGAATTCCAAAACTGAATTTATCGGAAAGCGTTTTTCCGTATGCCGCGCCTGCAGCAATACTGCTTGCGTAAAAATACTCTCCCGTACCACCGGGTTGGAACTCGGTTCTTCTTTCCATTTTTTCTGAGGTCTGTGCGGTCACTTGCATGCCCCAGGCACCGCCGTTTTCGGTTGGAAGAATGGCACTAAAATAACTTTGATTTAAACCTTGTATGATAAATTGATTGGAGCTCGCAAGGCTAAAGTTTTTAACATCAACCATTGAAGCCGGATTGGTATAGAGCGAGTAAGCATCCCCTTCAATGCCAACATGAAAACCTCCCATGGCTATAGAGCGGGGACTCATGTTGTTTTTCAAAAATGTGAGTGAAGATATACCCGTTCTTTGGCCACCCAAATTAGGAATCAGCTGTGCCTGTAGTTCTACAAGAACTAAAATTGATATCAGCGATATGATGAATAGCCTTTTCATTAAAAATTAAAGCTTAAACCTGCAAGTATCTGTCTTGGTTGTCTCCACCTCGCCGGGTTAAATGGCGGTTGTGAATTATTTTCAGGATCCGGATATAATGGATCTCTGTCACTTATTGGAAGCGGATCTCCAAATTCATAGGCCCTTCCTGTTACCGGGTTGATAATTTGAGAGTTAAGGTTATTTAATAGATTCTTTACTTCAAAACTAAGCGAGACAGAACTCCTGGCAGAAATTGGAAAATCTCTTGAAATTCTCAAATCGAGCCAAAACCAATTTTCACCTACTTCTTCAAATGGAGCATCAACCACTCTCTCGTATTGAGGCCTTCCATTTGGTGCTACACCGGTTTGTACATAAGGGGTGTAGCGAAGACCTGATTTCCAGTTGGCACTTAAATAAACTTTGAAATTTTTAAAATTGACTTTGCCGATCCTAAAGGTGGTATCGGGCTTGAAAAGAATTCCCGCTTTAAACTCAAAGGGTCTGTCCCAGGCGAGATAGTTTTCTTCCGTTGCATTGACAAAACCCTGAGTATTGATTTGTAGCTCTGATTCTGCCGCTGTATTGGATTTTCCTGTAGCAATTTGATAAGCAAATGAAGCATTGGTCCTGAACCATTTTCCAATCCTCTGATTATAGCCCAATTCCACGCCTCTAATCCGCGCATAATCCTGATTAATGTAAAACTGTTTTTCCACAAATTGTCCGGTTTGATCCCGAACCTGAATTCTTCTTGACACAATATAGTCAAATCGATCATTGTAAAATGCCGTAACGGTGAAGGCTAAATCCCTTGTAATTTGTGTTTTTAAACCCAGTTCATAAGATACCGACACCTCGGGATCGATATCGGGGTTTCCGAGATTGGAAAGAAAACTTCTATTTTGATAAACTTTATCCAGTCCCTGATAGATAAACCGAGGATGCGCCAAACGCATGGAATGCCCATAATTGAAATAAAGTACATTGTTTTCTGTAATAGGGAAGGAGACATTGAGTTTTGGCAACAAACGCGCCTTCCACCTTAATCCGGCCACCTGAACTGTTTTGTCTTTATAGTCCTGCCTGATTTGATCCAATACAGGGGATTCCGGGTCATCCACTACATCATCGACAAATTTGCCCGGTGCCCAATATTTAAATAGTACCCCAAAGGTGGCAATCAGGCCTTTATATTTAATCTGATCCTCCGCAAAAATCCCACCTTCCTGTGGTTTTACTGCCCAAACATCACTGGTAGAGCCTATAGAAATTAGTGGTGTAGTAAGCGTGTCATTGACTTTTATTGGGGCCCCTACCCAAGGGTCTTCAACATCAATCCACTGGTATTCCTGTAATTTATGTTCGATGCCAAAAGTGTAAAAATGAGTATTGTTTTTGGAGATGTATTTGAATTTGGTTTTAAAAGTGTATTCCTGAACATAATGATCGTGCCAGAGGCTGGCAATTCCATTGTTATTGGCTAATCCCGGACCCGGAAGTACAAATACAATACTATCGGCCGGGTTGAAGAGATTAATGGGGTCTGAAACAATGCTTTCAGCATCCAGAATTCCTGAGACCGTTTCTTCCCTGAATGGCCTTCCATTGGCATCGGCTCTAAGATTGACAAATAATCGTCCAACTGAAGTTTCTACCCTCAATCGTTCCTTAAAAACATGAGAGAAGTTAAGCGCAGTTAAATTCGATCGGTGTGTATAGGTATTTGCATTGTCCAAATCTCGACTGAAGAAATACTGAAAACCCGGAGTGATAATGGCATCATTTCCCACAATCTGTAAGGACCTGGTGCTTTGATTGACATTAATGCTGTGTTGATTTGTAATGGTGAGTTTTGTGTTGTTCTGGATTTTGTAACTCAGTTTTAAAGTATGCGACCATTTGTTCGCCTGACGCGGTGCCCAAAATGTTTGATTTGTAGCAGATCGATTAAATAATCTATTGGAGCCCTCAACCAAGCCACTACTCTTATTCTGAAAGAGCGAGCTGTTCAATTGATCGGCGGTAGGGCCAAAATAATTATCAGTAATAAACATATTGGCGCTGGTAAAAAATGTAGCTTTTCCTGAAGTGAATGGAATTGGCCCGCTGAGCCCTAAATCCACGATATCGGTATTCCATTGTGTGGTGTCATTAATGCCCAGATTATCCCTTTGCCATGATCCTGTTACCGAGTATTTTTTACCACCTTCCCGTATTCTGGTTAAGATTACCCCGGAAGTAGAGCCACCAAATTCTGCATTTCCTCCTCCGGTTATCAATTCTACATCCTGAATCGATGAACTAGCCACCTCTACACCAAAGCCTGTACCCGACAGCGGATCAGATGCGGAAATACCTTCAACTACGTATGAAGTTTCATAAACCCTGCCCCCTCGAATCTGAATGCCGTCGGGAGTTTCGGTTACACCGGCCTGCATGGCTACCACATCCTGAACATTTCTAACGTTCATTTCCTGAATTTCAGTGGCTGAAATTTTCACCTGTGATTTTCCCGATTCCAAATCAACCAGATTTTTGTCACCCACAACAACAACCGTTTCCAAGGTTGTTCCGAGTTCCTCGAGTTTTACATTGAGGGTTGTTGTTTGACCTTTTTTAATCCTGATGCCATTAAACTGTTTTTCATTGTAACCCAAATAAGTAACACGTATGGTATAATCTCCTGGCTTGAGTTCATCAATGGTGTATTCTCCATTGAAATCGGCTGCGGCCCCTTTGTATGTTCCAACCACAAAGACATTGGCTCCAATAAGTGCTTCTCCGCTACCCGAATCACTGATCTTGCCTTTCAATTTTCCCTGTGAGAAAGCTGAGAGACTCATTAAAATGAGCAGGATTGATATATAATATTTACCAGTCAAATTCTTCATTTAATGCAATCTCAAAAAATGTTTGAAGTCCCTGCGGGTTGCCGTTAAATTTGTGCAATTCGACAGAAAAGAAAATAAAATTTGTTTGCGCTGAACCGTTTTCCACTTTGGCGCCAATGACTTCCGGGCCATCCCAACCATTAAGTTTTAAGGGTTCCGATAAGAACAATGCTGTACTTCCTAAGGAATTGTGAAATGGTGCCGCATTGGCAATGTTCGCCGTGCAAATCAAACTGTCGTAATTAGACAATTGAGGTCTTGCTACAGACCCATTGACATATCTTGCCTGAGACACACCATTTTTGGGTGATATACTGTCGATTGGTGCAAAATTGAATATGGGTGAGCTCTGATCGGCATCACCTGTTAGAAAAGCCGAAACAATCAATTTTCCTCCATCGTCTAAATACGGTTGAAGACCGGAAATAGCGACTTCTAACAAAGGAGACCCTGAAGAAAAACTTTCATCTGATGAGTACCAAAAAAGCGAAGGATAGAGGTCGATAAGAAGCGGAAAATTAAAATTCCAGAATCTAATATTAGAACCGGCCTCATTATCCAAAATATCTATAAAGTCTGCCTGATTACCTGATGCATTGATGATTGAATTATATGTGGACCTTAAAGACTTGTCAAAATGTGCAGCTATTATTAGCAGATCTGATGTTTTTGATTTCAGATAAAAGGTGCTGCTGGTATCCACTTCACTCAGTGAACCGGCAATGTCTCTGGTTTGAATATAGACAGTATTAAGGTCATTTAATTTTAATCCTGAAATGCTTGTATTCAATTCGCTTTCAGAATTGATTACAAAAGAAGGTGAAGTAGTACTGCTTAATAATATTCTGGTTTCAATCGCTCCGGAAGCCGATGGATCTTCAGGAATAAAACGGGCCGCATTTTTCTGGCCATCTACTGCAAACCAGGGCCCCTCATTTATTTTTATGAAGGTTGAATCTATGGTTTCTTCTCCGTCCAGATCAAGAACATTCCAAATTAATGAAAACACCGTATTGCTTGTGTCAACGGGGAAAAAGTCTTCGTCAAACTGAATTTCAGGGGCAGTGTTACGGATTGGAATTTGTAAATAAGCAGGACTTGGGTCAATAAGGCCATCATTGTCGATTGCCCTTACAAAGAAATCTATGTTCGCTGTATCTGATCCCTCTGATATTGTGAAATTAAAAGTGCTGTCGGTACTTGTAGTTCTTGACCAAATGATTTCATCAAATGAGATTTCATATTCTTTGACAAAACCGTCTTTATCCGTTCCGAGCCAATTTAAGCTTACTACACTGGTTAATCTATCCTCACCAACAAGATCTATCTTGTTAATAAATATGGAAGTATCCGGTGGTGTTTTTGGAAGTGGACTACCCTCATCGCATGAGAATAATGCCAGAACCATTAACCATGGAAAATATTTGTGAAATTGCTTTCTCAACAAGCTTAATTAAAACCCCTTCCCAATGATTTCACGGAAAGGGGTAATTAAATTATCTATTTATAATTAATTGGAAGGACTCAATAAAATTACCTTCTTCCATTACCTTCAAAATGTACTGCCCATTTTGCATCATTCTTAGATTGAATTTGCTCAGCTTCCCATTGGCTTGATTCTCCCAAACTTTTTGTCCAAGTGTATTATAGATTTCAACCTGATATGATTTATTATCAAATACAGAAACCAGACTCAATTCATCAGAACTGGGGTTTGGAAATATTTTTAATGTTCTATCCGCAACTTCGTTTCTATCAATTCTTGTAATGCTATTGTTTTCAAAGTCGCTATTACTTCTGGGTAGCAATTTGAAGTTTCCAAATGAGTAATACATGACTCCCGTTAAACCCGTCATCCTATCACCAACCTCGACCGGGATTTGAGTAATGGAGTAATTAGGATCGAGCTGAACATTAGGTGTAGTAAAAGATACATTGATTGATCCTCCGCCTCGTCCGACCAATACTCTTGAACCATTATTTGGATTAAACTTATCCAAGCCAACTCTAAATTCTCCAAAATCACTTGGAGCATCTGCGTTGTCTTCTACGATGTAAACACTGTCACCTGGATTTGCACCAACAAATTTCAGCAATAAACCTTCGTATTTTTCATTTGCTAAACTATAAGAAGTAAAATCTCCCGGGTCTTTTTCGATGGGCGCTGGCGCACCAACCGTTGTAACTGTTGTAAAATCTGCATCATCCTGAACCTCGATTTGAGTAAAACCAAAGCTTTCCTGAACTATTCCAGTTACCTGAACCAATTCACCTTTAGGCGTATTTGAAAAGTTTTGAGGGTTTCCACCACCAAATGCCACTCTAATTCCACCCCATTCAGTTGTATTCACATCTTGAATCCAGTTAAAACTTTCAAAATCACCATCGGCTATAGAAGCAGATACAACTCCCTGAACAGTTACGGTTTCACCTAAATAACCGGATTCCCCATCATTGTAAATGGTATATTGTAAATCCCTTACGGTTAAAACACCAGTGTTACGAACAAAGTAAAAAAACTTTTTATCATTTGCGCCGGCACTTGGAACAGATGTAGTATTGTTATCGTTGTCAGTGGCTTGTAAATAGAATTTTACCATTTGGCCATCAGAAGCAGCGGGAATAATTGCGGTATACAAATTGTTTGATCCGGTAAAAGTCATGCTCACCGGTGTAAAGTTTGTATTGGCTTCTCCAAAAGCATAAAACATCTGAGGAGTACCAACG
This sequence comes from Cytophagales bacterium, assembly GCA_040218795.1. Taxonomy (GTDB): domain Bacteria; phylum Bacteroidota; class Bacteroidia; order Cytophagales; family CCMP332; genus CCMP332. The sequence continues at coordinate 296,365 of JAVJQT010000008.1, forward strand.
ATTGAACCACCATTATCTGCAATTGTTGCCGTTACTGTTACCTGATCTGCATCGGTGGGCACCTGAATATTTCTAAACACATTTGTAATTTTGGGCGCGGATGGACCATATACATAATGCGTTGTATCAAAAGGAGCAATAGCATAAGGTGGTGAGTTACCAAAATTTCTACCATCGATTATTCCTTTGAGTGTGTCAAAAATATCTCCAATTACCGGCGGGTTAAATGGAGGATAGGGAATTTGATTGTTTCCAGAAACTACAGATGGCTGTTGTACCGTATACGTATCATAAACTTCTACTTCATTATTATTAGCATCTTTTACTGTAAAGCGAATATCAGTAGAAGTAGCAACAACATTGGTTACTTCAACGCCAATAAATTCTGCAAACGAAGCTTCAAGCGGCTCTCCGGATACCGAACTTGGGATGGCAGGATTACTTAATTGGAATACGCTTAAATCTGAGTATTTATTGCTAAGTACAGGTCTTAAACCACTAACACCCGTTAAAATTGCAAACCCACCACTTGGAAGCGGATCAATCTGTGTTTCATTTAAAAATTCACTAATGACTCCGGTAATTTCAACCGAATCTCCCGGTACTATATTTAGCATATCATCCGGAGTAGTGGCCCCAACGGTTTGTGAATTTGAATAACGGACATTAATTCCCGACCAGGGACCGTTTCCATCCTGTACCCAAATCCATCTTCCTTGAGTTGAACTAGAAACTCCAACGCCCGGAGGTGTAACTACAACACCACGAATTGTAACTGTATCTCCATTATATGGTGATAAATCACCAGTAGTGGTTGTCCCAAGACTATCATTAGGAACCTGTTGAACCTGTTGAATAGTAAGTAAAGGAAAAGGCTGTGAGAAGGCATTCAAAATACCGAATGTCAAAATTGATAAAAGTAGATAAAATCGCTTCATAAGATTGTTTATTTAATAATTACAAATTGTCCGTTAAAAGTTTTTCCCGTTTCAAGATCTTCTACTGAAAAAAGGTAGAGTCCTCTTGAAATTATCTGATTGTCTTTGCTCAATAAATCCCAGGAATGCTCACCCCCGGAAAATACAGTTTGATTGCTGGCAGAATAAGTATCGTACCATCTGATATCACTGCCATCATAGGCACCGTCATGTCTGAACTCATCGACCAAATCACCGGCATTGGAAAATATTCGCACCACACATTTTGCCGGAAGGTTGGCGAAGTTTAATTTTCTGTCTTCTTCAAAAATACTAGGCCCCTCCCATGATGCACCGGCATAATAGGGATTAGGGTACACAAAAGGATCATTTTTCTCTATATCAGGATTTTCACGCGTGCCCGGATAAACGCGTTTTAGAGCTCCTAAAGCGCTTGATTCCAAAGAACTAATGCCGTTTTCCTTATCTCCGCGATCAAAAGCGGTAACACTTACAGCGTATTGCCAGCCATTGAGAATATTATCAATTCTTAATCGGTAGGAATACTGATTGGTATCTCCTTCAAACTGAATCGGAGAATCAAGCCCTATACTATCAAAACCATTATCAAAAAATATTTGATTGTCTTTGATGTCATATTGCTTAAACAGCACTAAAGATTGCTGAACATTGCTTTGATTCTCTACATCAAATCCCAATTTAGATAAGTAAATTTTGTAACCTTCAAAATCCATCTCTTGAGAAATTGGGTCAATCGACGTTTCAGAATTAGCAGTCCAGTAGATGTCGATAAAATTATCTCCTGATTCAATTTTAGTATTTGGAATATCAGGGGGCGTAGGCAAGATGTACCTTGTGATTTTCCCGTTTTGATCAAGGTCTTCTCCCTCATCCAAAACGCCATTAAAATTGGCATCTTCACCATTAAATGCCGTCTGAGCCCATCCTGCATTCGTAACAAATTGCAGTCTTTCTTCGGGCAAATCAAGGTTTTGCGTTTCCGAACTGTTTACGGTTTTTACCATTGGCGCATACACCATGGCAAAGGCTACATTAACTGTATCACCCGGTAAAGTTTGAGCAAATGGACCAACTGAAATCAGATTTGACCTGTTTCCGGGCTCTCTTAACTCTTCCCAATATGATTTCCCGGAACTTGTTCCACCATTGGCCTGACAATCGGGATCATTCACATCGTAAAAACAGGGTAATTGGTTTAATCCCTGTGTCATTTTTTGATAGCGTTTTTGCTCTGTATCAGGAAATGAATAAAACAGACTGTTTGTATTTCTAAAAAACCAGGAAGAATAATGCAATTTAAAATTAGGGTCAATTAAAGGGTGTTTAAAGCCTTCCTTATCGGAAGCGCCTAAAAACTTTTCTCCCTGATAGGAATCAGAAAAGCCCACATCGCCGGCCGCATCAAAATCATAACTCATATACAATGAGTCAAGATAACCATTACCACCTTGAGAATAGAAAACACTTCCGCCCGGCGGAGTCAGATTAACATTACGGACTACTCCATTGACAAGTATCCCAACATACATCGAATCCAAAGTGTTATTTCCATTATTGATAATTTGAAAATCCAGAATCACAAAAAAATCTGCAAAAGGGAAATTCCAATTATATACTTCGTATTTGACATCCAATCCCATTGGATTATCGTGACCACTGATTTGGGTATTGTCTGTACCAGGAACGGTAATGTTTTTATCCGTAAAATAACTAACAAAATCCTGTTGTGAAACGGCATTTGGAGAATAAAATGGGCTGTTGACTTCGTTGGATCTTTCGGTAATTCCTGAACCCACTTCTGCAGTCATTTCAAAATTAGGTGCTCCGGTTGTATAGCCATTGGGCGCATCGGAATAAGCGGTGGATACTGCGACCTGATTCCCATTAAGTAATGCACCAATCCAAATTCCTCCTTGAAATGCATGTTCTACACCGGAATTGACAGGGAATTCTGCGGAAGGAGAGCCGATCAAATTAAAATCGCCCTTAAATGCATTTCCTATCATTCCAAGATTATTGACAGTCAGACCTACATTACATACTTCAGTCACTCTTTCTTCAAAGGACTGAGAATAGCATGCTATAGACATGAAAGTCAATATAAAAAGTGAGAATGATCGCATGTGCTTTGGACTACAAAAGTAAGCAGGGAATCTATTTCCTTTATTATGAAAAAGTTATTTTTTCACAATTTTTATTTTTCCACAATTTCCCTCCTCACTTAACCAGCTTAATATATAAATTCCGCTCTCTTCATTAAAGGGCATCCTAATGTGTTGAGTGTCTTTTATGCTATATTCGGCAATCATTTTTCCCTGAATATTGCTGATCTGAATGCGATAATTTTTTCGACTGAAAAAACTCAAATTAATTTCATTTTCAACGGGATTGGATCTAAGTATTACCTCTTCCTTACTTGTTTCTTTTGAAATGGCTACCATACCCGTACTTTCAATTTCTAAATCAAGATAAACCGGTAGATGATCTGAAAGATCAAATAAGGCATCGGCAATGGAATCCGGAACGGCCGTATTAGTCCCTGCATTAATGGAGCTGTTAAATCGATTTCCGTCCTGGCCATAAGCGGTGTATGTGCCCGGTATATATTTTATGTTCGCAGAATCTCCCATAATATATTCCGAGGCAAAGATCACATCAAAGCGATCATCCATTCCGCCACCTGCACCACATCCACTGCTGGTATAAGTGGATTGCGTGTGAATGGGGGCAAAGCTTGAATTATTATTCCAGAAACCAAGACTATTGATGGGATCAATGAATTTTACTTTTGGATCGGAGGGACTCAATAAATTTTGAATACCTGCTTCACTGCTCGAACGCGAATTAAAATCACCCATAACCAGATAATTATCGCGTACTCCTTTTGATGTTAGCGTATTTATAATGTTTTGGGTTTGTTGATCTCTGGTATTCTGATCTGAACCCGTTGAGCCCGCTTTTAAATGTGCATTGATTACCGTGAGAAAAACCGTGTCTGCCCCCTGAGCCAAGAGAGGATCTTTATAATAAAAACGGGCGAGGTTTATATCCCTTAATACACCATTGATAATTTCCTCGGAGGCAATGCCAAATTTTTGTGAATTGTAAAAAAACATGTTCACAATTTCTGAACCGGCAGTATTGCTGTATTGTCCTTTTTGATAGTAATTGACCCCACCGGTATTTAGAACATTTTGCAAAATTCTATCCGCATAAAGCGAGTTATTGGCCATTTCGTTTATGCCGAGGATATCTGGCTTTGTGCTTTTGGCAATCTTTTTAAAAGCGGCATCCTGAATAGCCATGGCAGCGCTGGAATTGGAACAACCCCCCGAGTTACTTCCGTAAAAAAGAATATTGTACTGCATTACCCGGGCGGTATCGATCGATTGCCCGATTGAAATGGTTGAAATAAATAAGAATAAAATAATAAATCTCAAGGCCTTCGGTTTTTAAGTAAAAGTAATCCTAAAAATGTTAAGGCTCCATTAATAATCAAAACCGTAAAACCTAGATTAAAACCATCAAACCAAATGGGCAAGAAATAATCTAAAAAGTATGAAATAGCCGGACTCAGAATTACCACTATTGGCACGTATTTATCCTTTATTGAATAGCTTGTAAAAATTCCGAAAGTGAACAAGCCCAAAATTGGGCCATAGGTATAACCGGCAACTTTGAAAATGGCACTAATTACTGTGTCATCGTTTAAAATTCTGAAGACGACGATTACCAGAAAAAGCAATACCGAGAATCCCATGTGAGTTTTAAGTCTGGTTTTTTGTTTTTGCTTTTCATCATCAATTTTTCTGAAGTTTAAAAAATCAACACAAAATGATGTGGTAAGCGAGGTTAGGGCTGAATCGGCACTGGAATAAGCTGCGGCTGTCATTCCCAGCAGGAAGATAATTCCGGCATAGGTGGGAAAATGATGAACAGCCAGAAAAGGGAATAGGTCATCGCTTCTTTCCGGTAGGGAAATACTATGAAATTCGGTGTAATTATAAAGCAAAAGCCCGAGTATTAAAAAGAGCAGATTTACAAATACCAAACTCGAACTAAACCAATACATATTTTTCTTCGCATCTTTTAAATTGCGACAGGTGAGATTTTTCTGCATCATGTCCTGATCGAGCCCGGTCATGGCAATGGCAATGAAAGTACCGGCAAAAAACTGTTTGAAGAAATTTTGAGAGCTGTTCCAGTCCCACTCAAAAATTCTGGACATTTCCTGATCCGCAATAAATCCAGGTAAGGAGGTTAAATCAATATTAAGATCGCTTGAAATCACATAAATGCTTACAAATACAGCAATTAACATGAACAGGGTTTGCAAGGTATCCGTCCATACGATTGTTTTTATTCCTCCGCGATAAGTATATACCCAAATGAGAAGGATGGTAATGGCCACCGTCGCCATAAAGGGAACCTCCCAGGCATCAAAAAGTGATATTTGCAAGACCATTGCAACAAGGTAAAGACGAAAGGCTGCACCAATGGTCCTGGACAAAAGGAAAAATGCAGCACCGCTTTTATAGCTAAAAAAACCAAAACGGGATTCCAGATAAGAATAAATGGAGGTAAGATTAAGCTTATAATAAATGGGCAAAAGAACATTGGCAATTACAAAATAGCCCACCAAATAGCCCAATACAATCTGCATGTAACCAAAATTGGATGATCCCACCCATCCGGGCACTGATATGAATGTTACTCCGGAAAGCGAAGCTCCAATCATTCCAAAAGCCACCAAATACCATGGTGAGTTTCTGTTGGCAGTAAAAAAAGAATCGGAATCTCCTTTTCCCGCGGTTAAACGAGCCAAAATGATCAAAAGGAGGAAATACGATGCGATTATGAAAAAAACTAATCCTGGTGACATTTGCTCAAAATGATAATTGCGGGGATTTTTTTATAATTTTGCGTGAAATTAATCAATTCAACTTCTATGCATAATCATAAGGAAGAAGAAATTGAACTTCTGGAAGAAGTCGGTACAGACCTTGACCGTGATCTGATAGTATTCAACGACGATTTCAACACATTTGATCATGTGATTGAAACACTCATAAAAATTTGCAGACATAGTTCGGAACAAGCCGAGCAATGCGCCTGGATCATACATTACAATGGTAAGTGCAGTGTTAAAAAAGGGAATGAGCAAAAACTTATTCCAATGCGAAATGCAATTTGCGACAGAGGAATATCTGCGGAGGTAGTCTAGAATGCAATATCCATCCCGTCTAATTGAAAAGGCCGTAGAAGAATTTTCAAGACTTCCGGGAATCGGAAGTAAAACTGCCCTCCGATTGGTTTTACATCTTCTTAAAAAAGACAAGTCACAATCTCAAGCGCTCTCAGAATCCATACAGGAATTGCGTGAAAATATTCGCTATTGTGAGAAATGCTGTAATATTTCAGATAAAAATATTTGTGAAATCTGTGCCAACCCGGGAAGAGATACCGAAATACTTTGTGTAGTACAGGATGTAAGGGATGTCATGGCCATTGAAAACACCGGCCAATACCGCGGTTTATATCATGTTTTGGGGGGAATTATTTCTCCTATTGAAGGCATAAGTCCCAATGATCTGAATATCGATTCTTTGCTTAACAGAGTGAAAGACGATGCTATAAAAGAGATTATTTTTGCGCTAAGCAGTACGATGGAAGCGGATACCACGGCCTTTTATATATCAAAAAAATTGAAAGACAATGATATCAAAATGAGTTCCATCGCCAGAGGGATACCAATCGGCGGCGAATTGGAATACGCCGATGAAATTACGCTGGCCAGAAGTATTTCTCAAAGAATGACTTACCGAACCAACTGATATGGCTGAAAAACAGCTTTCAGTAATCATTGTTTCGCACAATGCCCTGGCATATCTTGACCTGACACTCAGATCGCTTATCGAAGCTGTCGATCATATACAATCTGAAATTATTCTGGTTGATAATGCCAGTACAGAACCTGTTGTAAGCTGGGTTCGCGAACATTTTCCCGAAGTTGTATTAATTGCCTCCGAACAAAACCTGGGATTTGGCAAGGCCAATAATCTTGGTTTAAAAGAAGCGATGGCGAATAGAATTTTATTCTTAAATCCCGACACCATTGTTTCGAAAAGTAATATTGATTCAGCGCTGGAATTATTTGATCGCGATCCAAAAATCGGCGCTATTGGATTGAGAATGATCAATGGCACTGGTCTGTTTTTACCCGAATCTAAGCGATCAGTTCCGGGGCTTTGGTCTTCCTTTTCCAGGGTTTTGGGTTTAAGCAGTTTATTTCCAAAAAGCAGACTTTTCGCATCTTACAGAATGGGGAGTATTCCCGAAAAAGCAAATGCAGAGGTAGAGGTTCTTTCGGGAGCCTGCATGTTTTTAAATGTAAAGGAAAAAGAGCTTCAGCAATTTGATACTGACTATTTCATGTATGGTGAAGACATCGATATTTCATATCGTATCAAAAAAGCCGGCTATTCGGTTAGATATCTCGGTGAAGAGACGATGGTGCATTTTAAAGGGGAAAGTACCAATAAAAAGGCCTGGTGGTATTACTATTGGTTTTATAAAACCATGTGGATATTTAGAAAAAAGCATTTTAGAACTTTCCCCCATCAAATTATCAATGCGCTGATCTTTCCTTCAATTTGGTTTTTAATGCTCCTCGGTTATTTAAAGGGTCAAATACCGGAGAAAAAGCCTTCCGCTAAATCGGGATTTAAATCCTATCACATTGTGGGACAAAAAAGTCCTAAACTTCAATTGAGTTTGCAAAAGTTTCAGAATAAGGCCATGGAAATAGAACTTCGAAAAGCCGAACTGATAATCATCGATGTAGACTACACCGGATACAATGAAGTGATAGAATTACTCGATTTGAAACCGGATAATCAAAAAGTTATTTTTTGGAACGAAGAAATGGGCAAATTCTTTGGGGCCTATTAATTAGCTTAGGTTAGAAGGGATTCTATATCATCTTTACTTAGTGACTTCATCATACCTTCCTCTGTAGTAATTAATTCTTCAGCTAATTTTTTCTTCTTTTTCTGAAGTTTGAGAATTTTCTCTTCTACGGTATTTCTTGTTATAAAGCGGTAGATCATTACATTTTGCGTCTGTCCAATGCGATGAGCTCTGTCAATGGCCTGAGATTCTACCGCTGGATTCCACCAGGGGTCCAATAAAAATACATAGTCTGCCGCGGTGAGATTTAAGCCTGTTCCTCCTGCTTTTAAGGAAATGAGGAATACTTTAATATCTTCATTTTGCTGAAAAAGATCTACCTGACCTTGCCGGTCTTTGGTAGTCCCATCCAGGTAAGCATAAGAAATGGCATATTTATCAAGGTGTTTTCTTACGATCGACAAGTGTTTTACAAATTGACTAAAAATCAAAATTTTATGCCCTTCAAGTACAGCGGATTCAATCATGTGTCGAAGGGTTTCCATCTTACCCGAATCTTCCGAATACATGTCATCGACCATGGAAGGGTGATTGGCCAATTGTCTTAATTTAGATAAACCCTGCAATAGCACGATTTGTGATTTTCCATTTCCATGCGTTTCAAAATGACTTAAAATCTGATTTCTATAATAGGATTTGGCCTCTTCGTATTTCTTTTCTTGTTCGGCCGTCATATCGCAATATTTTACGTTTTCAGTTTTTGGAGGCAGCTCTTTAGCCACCTGCGATTTATGTCGTCTTAAAATAAATGGTTTTATAATGGTATAAAGGCGATGCGATTTTAATTCGTCCTGATTTTTTTCAATTGGAATTAAGAATTCATTTTTGAAAAACTTTTGCTCTCCAAGTAGTCCGGGGTTGATAAATGTCATTTGCGACCAAATATCCAATGAACTGTTCTCAAGTGGAGTTCCGGTAAGGGTTAGCTTAAAGGAAGACTTTAAGTCGGTCACCGATTGAAAGATATTGGAACTTGGATTTTTAATGGCCTGGGATTCGTCGAGAATAATATAATTGAAGTAAAATTCTTTCAATATGTCCTTATCAATTCGTGCAATTCCATAGGAAGTCAAAATGAGATCATAATCACCAAAACGACTGATGTCTTTATTTCTATTGGTACCGACATAAGCGTGAATTTTTAGTTTTGGCGTGAATTTTTTGGCCTCGAGCATCCAGTTATAAACAAGAGAAGTAGGTAATATTAAAATGGATGTTCCTCCTTCATTTTCTTTTAATGATTGCAGGAGTGCCAATGTCTGAATTGTCTTTCCCAAACCCATATCATCGGCCAGACAACCACCAAATCTAAACTTATTTAAAAATCGCAGCCAATTGTATCCCGCTTTTTGATAGGGGCGGAGTTTCCCTTTAAATCCCTCGGGCAATTCGTATTCTTCAATGGTCTCAAAATTGCGAAGTTGTTGAAGTTTTTTGCTCATGGAAACCTTGGCGAGATTTCCGGATTGCATTTCATTGACCAGCGATAAGTGATGTTTTTTAAGCCTTATGCCGGTACCATTTTCTTTATCTATGAAAGTAAAAAGCTCAGAATAATTGGAAAACCATTCTTCAGGAATTACTGCATATTCCCCATTTGGCAAACGAAACTCCCTGCGTTTATTCATGATATATTCCTTCAGCTCAATAAAAGGAATCTCAAAGTCACCGAATTGCACTTTGGCGCGTATGTCAAACCAGTCGTTGTTTTCAGATATGTCGATATCAAGACTTGAGTTACCGAAGAAGAAACGCTTTTCATCTTTCTTGGTTTGCTGAATGATAAAGCCAATATCCATTAGCAATTCTTTATTCTGATTTAACCATCCGAGAAACTGGCTCTTTGGCATCAGACATTTATAGTTTTTAAGGGGTAAATTGAGTCGAAGTAATCTTTCCAGGCGGTCTTTTTCCCAGTCGAACTTTCTCATGATTTTATGAAAGGTAAACTGCTCCCCTTCTTTGCTCAGCTTTACACTCTTGCTTTGTTTTTCATCGCCATTTATTTCATAATCATTGTAACGGAATTTCAGTTGAAGCAAAAATTTACTGTTATAATTTGCATTGCCATTTGAATTTTGAAAAAGATCCATACTCGGCGATGAATCTTCAAATTCCGCAATGGATAGTACCGCCCGGGGTTGGTCTCTTTCCACTTTTATTTCAAATCCCTTGGCGTATACATCATAACTGGCCACCAGCGGTGCTACGAATTTTTTATAGTAGTCATCTTCCAGGTTTTTAGGGATGACTATAAATTTTTTATTGAGAAAGGGGATCAGCTTTTTCCCATCGACATTTTTTTCAAAATTGTATATGTTGTTTTCCAAAAGCATCCATGCAGGTTTTTTGCAAAGAATTTGAGCTCCTTTGTACTGAAACTCCAATTTTTCACCCATGTGTTTTATGGTAGGGAAATAGTGTGTATTGTCGTCGTTTCTTCTAAAATGAAATAAAACCGTTGCTTTTTCCTTCATTACTGTCAAAGGATTGGCTGTGGGCTCACCGTCATTGCCCATTTCAAAGACCAGTTTATCTTTTAACAGTTTTAATATTTTAGCCCTGCGGTCATCTAAAAATTCAGCGATGGCCTGTTGCAAAGGCTTATCGCCCTTTTCCTTATTAAATACTTTGAGAAAAAACTCCGCCGGGGCTACGCGTTTGTGATAAAACATTCTAACAATGGTCTCCTGGTTCATCACATCCATTAGCTCGATAAGCTCATAATCTATATCATCCAGCCCATGTCTGAATTCTTCCGCATTTTGACTTGAAATATTTTGGTGTTTTAAACTTAAGCGGCCCTCCTGATCGAGCTCTACAATATAAGATTCAAATAAATGCCCGAGGTATTCATGCTGGTAAAGCGAATAGATGACTTTAAAAGAATTTTGGGGCGAAATTTTCATGGGCAAACAACAAAACTATGTATTTTTTAAAAACGCCCAATTCGAAAATTGTAATTTTTATTTCAAGTGTAAAGTGCTTTTAAACTTTGACTTTTCCTTGCGAGAATTGCGGGGTTCAGACTTGATAGAAATGTAATGAAGCTAATAACACATGCTGTGCTGAAAAAGTCCATCCAACGTATTTCAAGTGGGTAGGCATCGGCTACAGCCATTTCTAGCCCCATGGACACCCATCCATAGTTTTCCTGTCCATAGCAAAGAATATAACCGATAAGCAATCCCAATAGCATTCCACTTAATCCGATTATCATACCTTCGATGAGAAAAATATTTGAAACCGTTTTTTTTGAGGCCCCCATGGCAAAGAGCATGGAGATGTCTTTTTTCTTTTCGAGCGCCAGCATGGATAGGGCAAAAAAGATATTAAAGGAAATTATAATCAGAATAAATACAAAGGCCAGGTTGACAAACAATTTCTCCACTTTAATGGCTTTATAAAGGGCTTCATGTTGTTCATCTGAATTTTTAACCAAAAAATTATTGCCAACAATGCTTCGAATTTGATTTTGAACCTCCGAAAGTGATGCATTTTCTTCGAGAAGAATTTCCAATGAAGTCAACTTGTTTTCAAATCCAAATAAATTTTCAGCGAATGAGAGAGGCACGAATACATAATTATTATCGTAATATTCCTCCAATGCAAATACACCCACCGCAGAAATGTTTTTTGTAGTTAATGCAGATTCAGGATTAAGGGATAATCGCTTTAGGTTTCTGGGGTAAATGACCTGTAATGGTAAAAAACCATCGCCTAATGGCGCCCCTAATTTATACTGAATGCCTCTTCCCAAAATTGCTTTTGGGCTGCTGTTGACTTCGAGCAAAAAAGCACCTTCCACAATATTTTTTTTGAGATCTTCTCTTTCGGTAATGTTTGAAGAAACACCTTTTATTCGAACAACACTCTGATTATCTCGAAATTTAATCAAAGCATTGTCTTCAACTACCCGAACAACAAAAGCAACACCTTTGGTATTCTCAATCTCGGATATTACATCAGAATCGTAGTTAAATGTTTTGCCTTCGGCCACAACAATTTGAAGGTCGGGATCAAAACTGCCAAAGAGCGATCGAAGCAGCCCTTCCAGTCCATTAAAAACGGATAATACTACAACCAGAGCCATGGTGCCCAATGCAACTCCAAAAAGAGCTATAATGGACAAAATGTTAATGAAATTTTGCTTTTTTCTACTTAAAAAATAGCGTCTTGCAATAAACCAGGCTGCTTTCATGATTCATTGTCTTCCGGAGGGATATCGAGGTTATCGATGATTTTACCTATATTTTGTGCGTATTGCGCCGTTTCATCAAGAAAAAAATGGAATTCGGGAATTTTGCGCAATTGATTTCGTAATAATGTGCCAATTTCTCCTCGAATGCTGCTTGTTTTTTCAACCACTTTGTCTATTACCTGCTGTGGGTTTTTAGTACCAATAAGGCTTAAATAAACTCTTGCAATACTCAAGTCTGAAGTAATCTTTACTTCAGTAACTGTTATTAAAGCCCCATTTCCATAGTGGGCGTTTCTTTGAAAAAACTCTGAAATCTCTTTTTGTAATAAACGATTGACCTTACTTTGACGCCTGCTGTCCATGCCTTCTGCTTCCTTTTTTAATATTCCCGATGCAAATTAGGATTTATTCACGAAAATAAAGGTATTTCGCGCTATGCTCTCTTTTTTCAGGATCAACGATATTTCGAGGGTCATTATTTTAGGTATACTCCTGGCATTGATTCGTCTTCCCTTTTGGATTAAGGGAATACCAGTATTGGAAACAGTTTTTGAGTTCCGCTTGCTATCCGAAGCATTATCGGAAGGAAGATTGATTTATTCGGATGTCTGGCATTATACTTCCCCATTGAGTGCATTAATCCTTCAGTTTATAGGAGAATTATTTGGCCGCAGTTTTATTGCTTTTCAAATTTTTGGTTTTGCCCTCCTGTTTTTGCAGGCCGTTTATTTTAATTCCATTTTGAATCGATTGGATGCGCTGAAAGAACGCAGCTATATTCCTGCTGTATTCTATATTTTTTATGGATCTCTTCTGGTCGAACAGTTCGCTCTTGGCCCTGAATTATTGGCCATGTTCCCACTACTTTTAATGTTCAGTTTAATTTTGGAGCAGATTCGATATGGCGCAGAGGACGAAAAGTTTTTTACAATAGGATTTGTGTTTTCCATTACCTTACTCCTCAATGGGGCAATGATATGGATACTTTTTTTCCTGCTTTTGTATTTCCCATTCGTATTTGTAATGAATGGAAAGCGTTTTTCGCTTTTTATTATTGGCGTGGTTTTTCCACTGATTTCCACCGCTTTGTACTTCTACCTAAGGGGGGCATTTTCTGAATTCTGGATTTACTATTTATCGGAGCTGTTTATTCCATTTTATAAAAATTATTTAAGCCTGACACAATACATTGTAATTTTAAGTATACCGGTATTGCTTTTTATTATAAGTTTTTTTCAAAGCCTGATTCGATTGCGATTCTTAAATTATCAGGTGAGTTTCAATGCTTTTTTTCTCTGGCTTATCCCACTATCTATCCCTGTAATTTTCTTTTCAAAAGAGTTGAGTATAAAAAGTTTTTATATTCTATTGCCCATTTTGACATTGTATGTTTCACATCTTTATTTGTCATTGAGGAGAAGGGGAATCAATGAATTAATTTTTAATGCATTGCTTGTTTTGCTTGTGGTCATCAATTTTGGATTTACTTATAAAGCCTTTTTTAATCCACAGGCCATTAACATTGATCGATTGATTGTAAAAGTTAAGACAGAGCCTAAAGCGAAAAAAATTACCGTATTGAGCAATGAGTACGGATATTGGTATGAAAATGAATATTCAGGTCCATTTTTGTTTCACCCTTTTACTCAAAGCTATTTTAAGAAAGAATTAAGCAATCAGAAAATTTCATCTCTGCACGATTATTTCATAAAGGAAGCTCCTTCTCATGTCATAGACCCACATGATTATTTCGAGAAATACCGCGATTTTGATTTAAAGGTATTTAGAACTTACAGGAAAATAAGTCCTTCGGAATTTAAACGAATAGCAAATTAGCAGGATATTTTATCCACACGTCTTTGATGTCTGCCCCCTTCAAAATCCGCACTTAAAAAAGAAAGAACACAGGACTTGGCCATTTCTACATCGATAAATCGAGAGGGCAAACAAATCATATTTGCATCATTGTGTTGGCGGGCGAGAACGGCCAATTCGGGATTCCAACAGAGTGCTGCACGGATATCCTGATGTTTATTTGCAGTCATTGCGACTCCGTTTCCGCTTCCGCAAATAGCAATGCCAAAAGAAATTTTATTTTTTTCCACGTCCTTGGCCATTGGATGAATATAATCGGGATAATCCACCGACGCTTCGGAATGGGTACCATAGTCATTTATTTCATAGCCTTTTTTTTCAAGCATGGCCTTTATTGCCTTTTTGTATTCGTAACCGGCATGGTCACCACCGATTCCAAGTTTAATTTCCATCTTTTTTCAATTCTCTTTTACGTTCTTTTCGCACTACCATCCATGAAATAAATATACCCAATTCGTACAGAAGGAACAGAGGCATTGCGATTAAAATTTGACTAACAACATCCGGAGGTGTAAGAATAGCGGATACGAGTAAAATAATTACAATGGCCATTTTTCTAAAACCTCTCAAACTCGCCGGGCCTGCGAGTCCCGCTTTGGTCAAAAAATACATCACCACCGGCAGCTGAAACATTATGCCACAGGCCAGCACAATCATTGCAATGGTAGAGACAAAGGAAGTTATGTCTATTTCGTTTTGTATGCTTGGGTCGATGGAATAATTAGAAAGAAAGTTTATTGATAGCGGAGAAATAATATAGTAACCAAAAAGGATACCTGAAATGAATAAAAATGAAACTGAAAATACCGCCCCTCTGGAGGCGCTTTGTTCTTTTTTGTGTAATCCCGGTTTGATAAATCGCCAAACTTCCCAAAAGAAATAAGGGAAAGCGAGGATTAATCCGATCACTACCGAGGCGAGAATGTGCATGGTAAACTGGCCGGTCATTACCCTGTTTTGTAAGATAAAAGGAAGCTCCTCGATGCACAGTACTTCCGGCTTCTGCAACCAATATCCCATTTTACATAAAAGCTTATAAGTGGGGAAATCTATTCTTGAGGGCGCCAGAACAATATGATGAAAAATTATACTTTTCGAGAAAAAAGCAGCGATAGCAAAAACGCCAATGGACGCGACACCTCTGATCAAATGCCAACGCAGTACTTCCAAATGTTCAACAAATGAAAGTTCGTTTTCCTGATCTAATGTTTTGCTCATTTAAGCTTTAAAAAGTGGGAAACTGTTCATCCAATCGTTGATTTCTTTTTTGATTGACTTTAACTCGGATGGATTATTTCTTGATACAAGAACCCTGTCAATAAATTCAACGATTTTTTCCATATCATTTTCCATCAAGCCGCGCGTGCTTATTGCCGCTGTTCCCAATCTCATTCCGGAAGTAACAAAAGGCGATTTATCATCAAAGGGAACCATGTTTTTATTGATGGTGATATCTGCTTCAATAAGCGAATTTTCTGCTTCCTTGCCTGTAATGTCTTTATTTCGAAGATCTATTAACATTAAATGATTATCAGTTCCACCTGAAATAATTTGATAATCCTTTTTTACCAGGGCCTTTGCCATAGCTTGTGCATTTTTTTGCACCTGTTTAATATAGGTTAAGTAGGAATCGCTCAAAGCCTCTCCATAGGCAACGGCCTTAGCGGCAATGACATGTTCCAAAGGGCCTCCCTGTGTGCCCGGAAATACTCCGGAATCCAATAAGGATGACATCATTCTCAAATTACCTTTGGGACTTTTTAATCCAAAGGGATTTTCAAAATCATTGCCCATCATGATCATACCACCTCTTGGACCTCTTAAGGTTTTATGAGTCGTTGTAGTAATTATATGACAGTGTTTTAATGGATCATCAAGAAGTCCCCTTGCAATCAGACCTGAGGGATGAGAAATATCTGCCAATAACAATGCACCAACTTCGTCTGCTGCTTTTCTCAAAGCTTCATAATTCCAATCTCGCGAATAGGCAGAAGCACCACAAATTATCATTTTAGGTCTTACTTCTCTGGCCTTGTCAATAACTTTATTCCAATCTATTAATCCGGTCTCTTTTTCTACACCGTAAAAATGTGGTTTGTACAATTTCCCAGAGAAATTAACCGGTGATCCATGCGTTAGATGGCCTCCATGGCTAAGATCAAATCCAAGTATGGAATCCCCTGCATTTAAACAGGCAAGCATTACCGCAGCATTGGCCTGTGCTCCTGAATGAGGTTGTACATTGACCCATTCAGCACCAAATAATTCTTTGGCCCGATCTCTAGCAATATTTTCAACTTCATCTACAACTTCGCAACCCCCATAGTAGCGCTTACCGGGAAGGCCTTCAGCATATTTATTTGTAAGAACCGAGCCCATTGCTTTCATCACTTCCTCACTGGCAAAGTTTTCGGATGCAATCAGTTCTATACCGCTGGTTTGTCTTTCTTTTTCTTTGTGAATCAGGTCAAATATTAGCTTGTCTTGCATGAGATTGATCTTTGAGGAATGCAAACTTAGCACGCTTTGTGGAATTTAAAAAGGTCTCAGAATATTCTGAATTCCATAATTTGATTTACAAATGACAGCAGTATTTTAGGGTCAATTAGGACCGCAACAATGATCCCAAAAGCTGCACCTGTAAAATGCGCACTGTGATTTATGTTATCCGCAGCTTGTTTGTCGGCATAGGCGGAATAAATTAAATAGAGAATGCCCAAAATAAAACCCGGGAGACAAAGGATTCCGTAAAGACAAATACTCTCCATTGGAAAATATAAAATGCTTATGAACAAAATGGAACTGACACCTCCCGAAGCCCCCAAACTGTTATAACCGGGGAAATTTTTGTATTTAAGAAAAGTAGGAATTTCTGAGATAATGATCCCTGCCAAAAAAAGGAGGACAAAAATGATACTTCCAATTACCGGGCCAAACTTTGAGACATATACGAACTCAACATTTCTTCCAAAGAAAAAAAAAGTTAAGCCATTGAATAAGAGATGCGCCCAGCCGCCGTGGACAAATCCGGATGTCAGAAAGCGGTAATACTCATTGCGCTCTCTTACCAAATAGGGATTAAAAACGAGTTTGGATAAAAACTCGCGATTTTGAAAAGCGACATAGCTAACAATGCCAATAATTCCAATTAAAATGTATGTCACCATTTAAGAATCCCTTTTCATTAAAGATTGGAGGAAGCTCATCAAGGGTTGTTTACGCGATTCAGATACCGTAAACGATTTTAGTAAGTAAATGGATCTGTCAAAATAGCTGTTGACCAATTCCTGTGTGATTTTATCGATATGTAATTCGGTAAATATTCTTTTTACAGATTCTACTTTTTCAGTTTCATCAAATGATTCCAAAGACAACCAATTATCCAATTCTTTTCTTTGAGAGCTATTGGCCAATTCAAGTGCTTTCAATAGTAAAAAGGTTTTTTTATTTGAGATAATATCGCCACCTACCTGTTTACCTACTTTTTCCTTATCTCCAAACAAGTCCAGAAGATCATCCTTGAGTTGAAATCCCAATCCGGCATTAACCCCAATACTCCTCAGCTGTTCGATTCTTTCCTGATCGGCTTTAGCAATTATTCCTCCGAGCTCTAAACTAAAGCCAAGCAGAACCGCTGTTTTTAGACGAATCATTTCGAGATAATCATCAACGCTGATATCATTTCTAGACTCGAAATTCATGTCGTATTGCTGTCCTTCGCAAACTTCCAGGCCGGTTTTATTAAAAGCATTTAATACAGCGGGCAAGATGTCTTTATTTACTGCAGAAATGGATTGATAGGCTTTAACCAGCATGGCATCACCGGATAAAATGGCAATATGTTTGTTCCATTTTTCATGAACCGTGGCTTTTCCCCTGCGCAAAGGTGCCTCGTCCATTATGTCATCGTGTAGAAGCGTAAAATTGTGAAAAAGCTCTACACCCAATGAAGGTTCGAAGGACTCGAGGTATTCTTCGCTGAACATATAATGACTAAGTATGGTTAGAATAGGCCTTAACCGTTTGCCTCCGAGCCCCGTGAAATAGCGTATGGGTTCATAAAGCTCACTTGGATTTTCACCAAAATTTCTTTTCGATAAAGCATCATTAATCTGATTCTGAAGCGAATTAATTTCCATCATCGGCTATTACAAGATCCATGGTTCTTCGATTGATATCGGTACTTTTCACTTTTACTCTTATTTTATCACCGAATTTTATGATTTTACCACTTTTCTGTCCTACAATTCTGAATTTTTCTGGCTGCAATTCAAAGTAATCACTTTCTATGTCGCGCATTCTTATCATGCCTTCACATTTGGTCTCAACCAATTCTACATAAATACCAAAATCATTCATTCCTGAAATAATCCCGTCAAATTCTTCACCAACCATTTCTTGCATCCATTCAATTTGTTTGTATTTGGTGGATGCTCTTTCGGCGTCAGAGGCCAATTTTTCCATAGATGAGGAATGCTCACATTTCTTCTCTAACTCGGCTCGATTTGGATTTTTCCCATTGTTGAGATAATTGTCTAAAAGCCGATGAACCAAGGCATCGGGATATCTTCTGATAGGGGATGTGAAATGTGTATAGTGTTGAAAACCCAATCCAAAATGCCCATTAGGCGCTGTTGTGTAAACGGCTTTTGCCATAGCGCGAATGGCCAGGCTTTGCAATATGTTTTGTTCCGGCTTCCCTTCTACCTCTTGCGAAAGCTTGTTCAGTGTTTTGGATAAGCCTTGCTCTTCGATGTTGATGTTATGGCCAAAGTTTTTTGCAAAAGCGGCAAAATTCATAAGTTTTTCATGATCTGGATAATCATGCGTTCTGTAGACAAAGGTATATTGACCTTTGGTGTCTTTGAAATTATAAATATATTCTGCCACACTTTTGTTTGCGAGCAGCATAAAATCTTCGATCATTTTATGGGCTTCCTTTCGAACTTTGGGAATCAAACCAATTGGTTTACCATTTTCGTCAAGGTCAAACTTAATTTCGGTGGATTCAAAGGAGATTGAGCCTTCATCAAAACGTTTTTTTCTTAGCTTTAACGCAAGATCATTAAGCGTGTTAATATCTTCAGAATAATCCCCCTTTTTCCCTTCAATTAATTCCTGTGCTTCTTCATATGAAAATCGCCGGTCGGAATGAATGATTGCTCTTCCAAACCACTTATTATAAACTTTTGCGTTTTTGTCCATTTCAAAAACGGCAGAATAGCAAAGCCGGTCTACGTTCGGTTTTAAAGAACATAGATTGTTGGAGAGCTTTTCCGGCAACATCGGAACGGTGCGGTCCACCAAATACACAGAAGTAGCTCTCTTATAAGCCTCTTTATCAAGAATACTACCTTCTTTGAGATAATAAGTAACATCGGCAATATGCACACCGATTTCAAAATTTCCATTATCAAGTGTTCTTATGGAAAGTGCATCATCAAAATCTTTGGCATCTGCGGGGTCAATTGTAAATGTTGTAACTGGTCTAAAGTCCCTGCGTTTTTTTATTTCAGACTCGGGAATGTTTTCAGGAATTTGCTCTGCAATGGTTAATATTTCCTTGCTGAATTCATAAGGCAAGCCAAACTCCAGCATAATGGCATGCATTTCAGCATCGTTTTCACCTACTTTTCCCAGAATCTTCTTAATTCGGCCTTCGGGATTTTTATTTACTTTTTCAGGCCACCTGGTAATTTCGGCTATAACAAGGTCATTTTCTTTGGCATCCACTAGTTTATTGCCGGGGATAAATATATCCTCATAAATTTTCCTGCTGTTTGGAATTACAAATCCGTACATTTCGGATAATTCCAGACTTCCGACAATTTCGGTATGTTTTCTCTCTATTATTTCTTTGACTTCTCCTGCTTTTCTGCCATCTCTTCCTTTGGCACCGGGAAATATTGAAATCTTTACAATGTCACCATCTATTGCGCCGTTCAAATCCGGAGTTCGGATCATTACATCATTTTCATCTCCCTCCTGGGGAATAACAAAGGCAAAATGTGGGCTTACGTGATCAACTCTTCCCGTCATATTTACAGAAGCTGATTTGCTTTGAAAATGCTTTCTGAATTGCTCTATTTTTCCTTGCTGAACAAGTTGGTGTAATGTAGCTTCTACATTGTTTTTATCTCTTTTATTTCTAGCATACAAATGCTGTTGAACCTGCTTAAGCGTATATGCCCTGCCCGGATGTAAATCCAAAAGGTGCATTATTTGATTGGCGTATTGTGAGGCTGAAAATTTATTCTGATTGGATTCAGAAGTGCCTTTATTAGACTGTTTTTTTCTTTTGTTCATGTTTGACGCAAAGCTAAGCCAATTCTTTTAAAGCAAAATATATAATGAAATATGCTCTTTATTGTTTGGAGATAATTTTACCATTTTCCATTCGAAGAATTCGGTCGCAGAAATATTCTACAATATCATTATCATGACTTATAAATAATATACTTAAACCTTTCTTTTCTCTTAGTGAGCCCAATAAATCCAGAATCCCTCTTTTAATATTAGAATCCAGGGAGGATAAAGCTTCATCACAAATTAATATTTCGGGCTTCAATGAAAGTGCTCTTGCAATGCAAACTCTCTGTTTTTCACCACCTGAAAGCTCATCCGGTAGTCGTTTAGCAAAGCTTTGGTCTAAACCAACCAATAATAAAAGTTCATTTATCTTGTCATCTACTGATTCACCTTTTTCTATTAAATCATGGCTTAATAGTGGTTCTTTAAGACAATATCCAATATTAATTCGCGGATCAAGTGAGGCCGTTGGATTTTGAAATATTATCTGGATTGCTTTTCGCAATTTTCTCAGATCTTTTCCATCCAAATCTGAAATTGGGCTTTCATTAAATTTTATTGACCCGCTCTTCGACTCAATTAATTTAACAATTGCTTTACCGATACTTGTCTTTCCGCTACCACTTTTGCCAACCAAACCAAGAATTTCTCCCTTTTTTAATTCAAAGGATATTCGATCAACTGCTGTAAATGATTTTTGTCTGTTAAAAAAGAAGGATTGACCCTGATTATAAATGATTTCAAGCCCTTCTACATTAAGAATGGAGGTATTCGTATTTATTTTTTGTTTCGCTTTATTATAAACGGAATTTGATATTAGGGACTTAGTATATGTTTCTTCTGGCTCTGACAAAACATTTATTGCAGGCCCTTTTTCGACCTGAAGTCCTTTATTTAAAACTATAATTTCGTCAGAAAAATCTTGCAGGATTTTGATATCATGTGAAACAAATAGAATCGAAAGTGACAATTCTGATTTTATCCTTAATAGCAAATCCAAAATTTCATCGCGCGTAAATGAATCTAAATTGCTTGTGATTTCATCTGCAATCAATAAACTTGGTTCATTGATAATTGCAATGGCAATGGCTACCCTTTGAATTTGCCCACCGGATAATTCATGTGGATATGAATTATAAACTTTTTCAACATTGTTTAATTGACATAAACCCAAAGTATTCATCACCAATTTCCTTGCCTCAGAGGAAGCTATTTGTTGATGCTGTTCTAGGGTTTCCTGAATCTGAATGCCGCATTTTATAACCGGGTTTAATGAGGATAGTGAATCCTGAAAAACCATTGAAATTTCATTTCCCAGAATGCACCTTAATTTTTCCGAATCACAGGTGAGCAAGTCAATTTTATTGTAAATGTTAGAATCAAACACTACTTCTCCTTCAATTTGAGCGTCTGTAAGCAAACGTGGAATTGCAAATGCCAGGCTGCTTTTCCCACTTCCCGATTCCCCTGTTAGTGCTAAAATCTCCGATTTTTTGATGCAGAAGCTAATATTATCAAGAGCAAGTGCATCAGGTTGGTATCTGACACTTAGGTTTTTAACAGATAAAAGGCTGTCGTTATTAAGCATAAAATGAAGCTAAAGAACCGGTATTTCTGCAGAATTGTATTCAAATTGAAACAGGTCTTTTAACTGTAATACCAATTTCTTTCTTACTTCATCAATATTTACATCCTCTTCAAGCTCATTGGCCAGACTTGTTACTGCTTTGTCATCAATACCACAAGGAATTATATTGTCAAAGTAATTTAAATCTGTATTGATATTAAAGGCCAGACCATGCATGGTGACCCATCTGCTGCTTTTAATGCCGATGGCGCAAATTTTTCTGGGATTTGGACTGTTGTTTTTGTAATCCAACCAAACACCCGTTAATCCGTGAATTCGACCTGAATCTATATTATATTCCTTTAAGGTTAGTATTACCGCTTCTTCAAGGGTTCTTAAATATTTGCCCAGATCGGGCTCAAAATTTTCAAGATCAAAAATAGGATAAATCACTATCTGCCCCGGACCGTGATAGGTTATATCGCCGCCCCTGTTTATGGGAAAGTAATCGATATTCCTTTGTTTTAACTCACTTTCACTAAGCAATAAATTTTTTGGATCACCGCTTTTACCCAATGTATACACATGGGGGTGTTCAACAATTAAAAGGTAATTTTTTGTGGCTTGGCTTTGGGAATTTCTCTTATTAGAAATTTTTATTTCAATGTTTCTTGCTAAAAGATTTTCCTGAATATCCCAGGCTTCTTTAAAAGGCATTTTGCCTAAATCTATGAGATCTACTTGATTGTTCAAATTATGGGATTTGACTTAGCAACAGTTCCACTTCAGCGTCGGTTTCCAGGACAAAGTTTTCAATTGAGGCGGGAATCAAAAATGTATCGCCCAGTTTAACATCAACAGAATCAAAATCGCCCTTAATTTTTCCCTTACCATCAATGCAAATAAGAACTTTAAAACTGTTTTTATCAGCGCATGAAAATTTTTGTTCACCCCAGATTGTAAATCTACTTGTTTTAAAGTGTTCAGATTCAACAAGTAAAACTTCCTTATTTAATTCTTTTGTAATATTTTTCTTCGTTTGCTCAACTGCCTGAAAGCTTATGGCTTCGCAGGCTTCTTCAATATGCAAATCTCTTTTTTTTCCATCCGGACCTTTTCTGTCAAAGTCGTATATGCGATATGTAGCATCAGAATTTTGTTGAATCTCCGCAAGCAATATTCCTTTTCCAATATTGTGAATAATACCTGCAGGTACATGAAGCACGTCATCTTTTTCAACTTCCACAGTTTTTAATAGACTTGTAATCGATGTATTCTCTACAGATTCAAGAAATGTCTTTTTATCGGTATTTTTTATAAAACCTTTATACAAAGAGGCATTTTTTTGAGCATTCAATACATACCACATTTCAGTTTTCCCGTTTTCGAGGCCTTTTTGTTTTGCAAGTTCATCGTTGGGATGCACTTGAATTGAAAGATCTTTTTGTGCATCTAAAAATTTTATAAGGAGAGGAAATTTATAATTGTATTTGGAAACCACTACTGTTCCGAGAAGGTCTTCTTTAAATATATTGATGCATTCTGTCAGGGTTTTATTTTTTAATTCACCATTGCTGACAACAGAAACAAATCCTTCTACCTCAGAAATTTCCCATGATTCACCGAAACTACCATTTTCAGGGAGCGATTTCCCCAAAAATTTTTGCATCAATCGGCCACCCCAAATTTTTTCGACAAATTGAGGATAAAATTTTAAAGGATATAGCTTAGCCATTTCGGAATTTCTTAAAGGTATTTATCAGTCCGTTGGTAGACGATAAGTGACTATCAATTTGCAGATCGTTTTCCAATTCCGGCAAAATGCCCTGAGCAACTTGTTTTCCCAGTTGTACACCCCATTGATCAAAGGAGTAAACATTAAATAAAATTCCTTGAACAAATATTTTATGTTCATAAAGAGCTACAAGGCTTCCCATAACCTCAGGACTTAGCTTATTTATAAGAATTGAATTGCTTGGAATATTTCCTTTAAACACCTTATAGGGTAAAATTTTATCTCTTTTTTCAGGAGCGAGATCTTTAATTTCCTCTAAAACTTCACTCTCTGATTTTCCTTTCATCAAAGCTTCGGTCTGTGCAAAAAAATTAGCCAATAGTTTATTGTGATGATCTTGTAAATGATGATGCGGGATTGCTGCTGCAATAAAATCTGAAGGTATGAGTTTTGTTCCCTGATGAATTAATTGATAAAATGCGTGTTGACCATTGGTGCCCGGTTCTCCCCAAATTATGGAACCGGTTTGGTAATCAATGCTTTTGCCATTTCGATCTACACTTTTTCCATTGCTTTCCATGTCTCCTTGTTGGAGATAAGCTGCAAAACGATGCAAATATTGATCATAGCACAAAATCGAATGCGTTTCACATTTGAAGAAGTTATTATACCAAATTCCCAACAATGCAAGCATTACGGGCATGTTATTTTTAAAATCAGAATTCCGGAAATGTTTATCCATCTTTTCTGCACCACGAAGCAATGATTCGTAGTTCTCATAACCAATAGTACAGGCTATCGAAAGACCAATGGATGACCACAACGAAAATCGTCCGCCAACCCAATCCCAAAATTCAAACATATTTTTTGGGTCTATTCCATAACTCCTTACCGCTTCAGTATTGGTTGATAAGGCTACAAAATGACTTTTAACTACAGAATCTACACCATTGTATTTTTCAATCAACCATTTTTTAGCCGTATCGGCATTGGTCATGGTCTCCTGAGTAGTAAAAGTTTTAGAGGCGATCATAAACAAACAGCGCTCGTGATCCAGCTTTTTGAGTGTTTCAAAAATATGGGCACCATCAACGTTACTGACATAATAGGTTTCTATGCCTTTTATCCAATAAGGTTTTAGTGCTTCTGTCACCATTACCGGACCCAAATCAGAGCCCCCGATACCGATATTAACTATTTGGGTAATTTTTTTTCCACTATGGCCTTTCCAATCACCCGAATGCAACTTTTGAGTGAAGGATTTCATTTTATCCTGTTCTTTTCGAATAAGATTTAAAATGTTTACATCCTCATGTATTAATTCCTTATCGGTAAAATTTCTCAGAGCGGTATGCAATACTGCTCGTCCTTCTGTTTCATTGATTTTCTCCCCTTTAAACATCGCCTCTATCGCCGATTCGAGTTTGCATTCCTTTGCGAATTCAATAAGAAGCTCAACGCTTTGCTCATTAATTCTGTTTTTGGAATAATCCAGAAGGATTTCGTCATTTAGAATAGAAAACTTCGAAAACCTTTGAGGGTCACTTTCGAACATTTGACGCATATGTTGAGATTTTACAGTCTCAAAATGAGTTTGTAATTTCTGCCATGCTTTGGTTTTTACAGGATTAATGTTGTTGAGCATAAATATTCAAATTTGAATTTTTTAATTAAGCATTTGTAATCTAATGACTACCACAAAAAATATTGGTGACAGGGGCGAGGATTTAGCAGTTCAATATTTAAATGCCGGAGGATACAAAATTTTGGAGCAAAAATATAGATTTAAAAGAAGTGAAATAGATATTATAGCAGAAAAAGATGATTTTATAGTATTTGTTGAGGTAAAATCGAGGAAAAGCAATCTTTTTGGTAATCCTGAGGAGTTTGTTGATTTTAAAAAGGCTGAAATGATTCATTTGGCGGCTGAAGAATACTTGGATGGCAAACCTTTGGAAAAGCCAATCCGCTTTGATATCATTTCAATAATAGATAAGGGAAGTTCCCATACTATAGAGCATTTTAAAGATGCTTTTTAGTCGACAATCTGAATATTACTTGCTTCAATCAAATTTAAACCTCGCAATTTCATAAAGACTTGTGCGCAGACCACAACGTCTTTGATACAATATTTGGAAATTTTTTCCAGGTCTTTTTCCCCGTGATAAATACCGGATACCATGCTTCCATCAATGTCTGATTTGCTGGAAGGGATATCAAAAATTGCTGCCAGTAAATCCAAAGAGGTATAACTTTTCCAATCTCCGAATTTCCACATTTCCATGGTGTCAAGATGTTGAATTTCCCAAGGTTTTTTACCTGAAATGTTCAATGTTTCCGGAAGTGGAATGTTTTTTATAAGCATTCTTCTACTTAGATAAGGAAAATCAAATTCCTTTCCATTGTGGGCCACAAGAATTGTATTTTTTGAATCCATGCGATCGAGAATGTCGGAAAATTGTTTTAGAATCTCTTCCTCATGGTGCGATGCAAGTGCTTTTACTCTCAGTCCCGGGTTTTTATTTAAGTCTCCCGTTAGGAATCCAAGCCCAATAACTACAATTTTTCCAAATTCAGAATAAATACCGGCCTTTTCTGCATAGAGATCTTCTCCGGTAATTTCTCCTTTACTTAAAATCTGAGCCTTTTTATTCCAAAGCGGTTTTATTCGCTCAGGTAATTCTTCAAAGCTTTTGTATTCAGAAACCGTTTCTATGTCGAGAAAGAGCAATTGTTCCATAAGTGTAAATGTAAATTCAAACAAATAGTTAATGAAATAATCTCAATCCATTTTGTCTGAAAAGCTACAAATACTTTGTAAAGAGCAATTACAATTTGCTAAGGGTTAACTATTCTTCCAGCTCAATTGGCTTATAACAGAATTACTCATATTGATCTGCTTAGGTTTGACCTTAAAAATTTATTCGAGGATGTTGAAATACAGGATTTTAATTGAATACAATCTAAAACCAAATAAGGAAGCTATTTTAACTGAAATTGCTTTGAAATAGAGTCCAATATGTGTGCAATTCAGAATTCGAAAAACGCAATTTAGTCATATTTTAAGATTTTTAAATACCGCTTGAATTATTTTTTTAACCGTAAAAAATATTGTTTAAATAAGCGCATAGCTAATAAAAAAGCTGATTTTTTTATATATAATTTTGCATCTCATTTTAAAAATATGAGAACTTTTACACTTACATTCATCCTTATATTGGCATTTGCATTTAATGCAAATTCTCAATTTATAAGAGGTCAAAAAACCGAAAGGATTTCGGCTTTTAAGACAAAGTCTTCAATTAAACCAGTGTCATCTAAAAAAGCAATTTTTGAGAGAATGGCATCGATGGCGCAACGTATGGATTCTGCAAGAATTAATATTTACGATAGTGTAGGAAATATTGAAGCGAGCCTCCTGGCAAAAATCAATTATAGTTTTGATCACAAACCCGATGAAATTCTATTATCAGACGATAATCTAATACCGGGATTTGCATTTTATAGGCTGACTTATACTTATTTAAATAATGACCAGGAGATAATCACAACCCAGTACGAGTACAACGGGCTATCCTACCAGGTTACGGACAGAAGTTTATATTATTTTAATCCAAATGGAGCAATGGATTCTTTGATTTATGAATATGCCGATCAAGGCGGAAGTACATGGATAAAATATTCAAAACGCACCTTTGATTATACAGGTAATGGACGAATTGACAAGGAAACAGATTATTACTGGAACAACTTCTGGGTACCGGATTACAGGACCAGCTATACATATGCTCTAAATGGAAATTTAGAAAAAACGATTTTTGAATTTCATGACGGGCAGAACTGGACTAACAATTTCTATAATCAATACCATTATGGAAATACAAACTTAGTGGATTCTATTCTCGGTTATTACAAAGACATGTTCGGGGGATCTGATATTCTTGACGGAAAAATTGAGATTGAGCATGATCAGAATGGTAACCCAAGCCGTCAAATTTTTGCCTATTTTGATGGTCTTAATTATGTGTACGACAGCAGAGAGGAATTTGCATACGATTTGAGTGCTTTGTTCTCCAATGCGGTATATCCAAATCTGGAAAGTCCGTTTTATCAAATGACCCCAAACGAGATCGTAAATCTTCCAATTGGAGATACGTATTCTTCATTTGATAATGGTTGGAAATTGAGCGAGTCCTCTATTTATTTTTATAGTCAACAAACAATTTCTTCTATTTCAGATAAAAATATAAAATCGGACATTCGAGTTTATCCAAACCCTGCAAGCGATCAAATCAATATTTACACACCTATTGTGAAATCAAATATGGTCTTGGAAATAATCGATGCACAGGGAAGGCGAATCTTAAAAGAAGAGCTTTACGATAACTATTCACAGATACAAATAGCAAATTATCAATCGGGAATTTATTTTTATCAATTGAGCTCTGAAGAAGGAGTTCAAAAAGGTAAATTCGTTAAAAATTAATTAAACCCATTTAAAAGAAAAACATAAAAAAAGCCTTGTCAGCTTATGACAAGGCTTTTCTTTTAGAATATATTTATCTAGAAAGCTATTCCAAAATTTACTGCGAAGCGAACTCCAACACCGGAATCTTCTCCTTCAAAAGATATGGCCGTGTTTGGATCATTAGCATCCGGAGTGAAATCAGTAGAAACAGATTTATACTGAGGGCCCAATTGAATATCAATTGCAACCGCATCGGATATTAAAACCTGATAACCGATTAAAAGACCACCACCAATTGCATTTCTGCTTAACTCCGCTTTGGCATTAACGGTGTTTAAGTTTTGGTCAAGTGTTGTGTATTCTACAGAATTAGTTACAGATCTGTAACGAATAAATGCACCTCCATAAACGCCTTTAGGTGCTTCGGAAAAATAATACCTCACTTCCGGGATAATGATAATTCCATTATCTTTTTGAGTATTAGTGGCAGTTCCGAAACTCAAATCCCATTCTCTGGAAATAAGTCCGGCTGCAAGCTGCACTGATAAATTTTCATTTAAAGCACGTTCATATGACATTTGATACTGTCCGACAATTAAGCCAAACAAGTTAAGCTTCACAACATTATCTTATACCTGTGCCTTTGAATTATTGGTTGTTAAAAACAATAGAAGAACAGGTAGAGCGGCAATTAGTTTAATTCTTTTCATAGTTTTTTTTAGTAGATCAATACCTAAATATATAATTATTAGTGTATATATGAATGATTTGAGCAGTATTTCTGTACAATTTGGAGCTCAAAACAAATTACTAAGCATTATAGTATTGATTTATTTATTAGATAATCACATACTTACCATGAATATAATACTATGAGTTTTTAGGAGTAGTTTATCGCATTTTCTTATATAAATAAGGCCGCTGGTCTAGCTTAAACAAAAGCTAAATCAAGACCAAGGAATTTGGTTAGCATGGTTATCAGAAAAATGGTTCCTAAAATTATCGGGCAAATTACGGTAATCGAAAAGTTTACTAATTTCTGAATAAATGATCCTTCATAGCCCGGATTGCCTTGCGCAATTTCTTCCGAAAGTCTTTTGGTCTTCCATTTAAAGGCAACAAAAAGAGAAAGCATAAACCCTCCTAAGGGAAGACCTATATTGCTAAAAATATCCTCGATCAAATCAAGAAAAGATTTATTTGAACCCTCGTAATACATAAAATTAGTTAAGCCATCTACCGCACCAACAGAAAGCATACTGGGTATTCCAATTAGAAAAATCAAAAAAGCCAATCCAAATACAACCTTTTTACGCGGCCAGTTTTTTTCATCTACAATAAAAGCTACTGGAACTTCCAAGAGTGAAATGGTTGAGGTTAAAGCGGCAAAACAGAGAAGAAGAAAAAATCCACCACCGATCAATCTTCCCATAATCGGCCCCATTTCCTGAAATATTCCGGGCAATGCCACAAATACCAAACCCGGTCCCGCACTTGGAGCCTGGCCCTGTGAAAATACCAAAGGGAAAATGAGCAACCCCGCCATGAAAGCCACCAGGCCATCTACTAAAGTAACCGTAATGGCAGAGGAGATGATATTTTCCTTTTTACTGATATAGGATCCATAAGTAATTAATGCCCCCATTCCCAGGGAAAGAGAAAAGAATGACTGTCCCATGGCAGTATAAATTGTTCGCAAACTAATATCGGAGAAGTTGGGGATCAGATAAAACTTAGCTCCTTGTAAAGCTCCGGGCAGGGTGAGTGAATAAATAATCAAAGTAGCCAGCAATATTAAAAGAATGGGCATTAGAATCTGTGAAGCTTTTTCGATGCCTTTTTGTACTCCCTGTATTACTACAATTGCGGTAAATATCATAAACACAAAAGAGTAAATCATATTGTCGCTTACATCCGATACGTATGCGCCGAAATACGACCCAAAATTTTCAACCTCAAGTAGATTTCCAAAAATTATTTGATAGAAATAGCCAAAGGCCCAACCTGCTACCACATTATAAAATGACAGAATCATGACACCGCTCAATATCCCAAAAAGACCAACAATTCCCCATTTTCGGTTGCCGAGTTGTCTATAACTACCGTAGGGATCTTTCTGCGCAGCACGGCCTATTGCAATTTCACCGACCATTATTGGAAATCCAATGACCAGCATACAGGCCAGGTAGACAAATAAAAATGCCGCACCGCCATTTTCACCGGCTTCGTAAGGAAATTTCCAGATATTGCCCAGTCCTACTGCAGATCCTGCAGCTGCAGCAATAAATCCAATTTTAGAACTAAATCCTCCTCTAGCTGCCATTTTAATTTTTTTTAATTCGGAAATTTAGAAAAATGAAAACAAATTCAAGAAAATGACAATTGTAAATTAATTCAGAACTTAGAAGTATACTTCCAGTTAATAAAGTATGAGCTTTTTCAATAAAATTTATAATCAGGTATTTAACAAAAAATCCAACCCTGAATACAATGGGAAAAAATTTCTGGTTCAGGAAATGTATTCCCTTGGCGAACAGGAGCAAAAAGAATACACATCCTGGTTAAAAAAGGAAAGCACAATCGCACAGGTCAACAAAATTTACAGTGGAATAAAACATAAAAAAGCAGGCCTAAGCGAACAGAATGAACGCTATTCGATTTATCAATCACTGCAAAGCAATGGCTTTTATGTTTTGTGTGAGAATTTTTTGGATTCCAAAAACACCAGGTTTGTACTTGAAGTTTTAAAAGACCAATTATTAGCGATGGGCTATTATCAAAACCACAGTTCAAGAGATATATTTGAGGAAAACGATAATCTAAAAACAAAGATTAGCTATTATCTCAAGCCAAAGTTTAGTAATTACGAAATACCACTGGAACAAAAATTTGGAAATATACATTTAGAATGCCTTTTTATTAACGATAAGCCCGATTATATCAAGCTTTTGGCCAATGTCTATTCAGATAGAAATTACAAGGAAGCAGAATCTTTTGATGATCTTTTAGCTGCTTTAAGTTATAATTAGAGATCGAGCTCCTTGAGCAAATTCATAAGTTTTTCCCTGATATCACTATTTTGTTTTTCAATTTTTTGAATTAGAGAATCATGCTTGAAATATTCATCGAGTACAAGCGTATTTAACAGCTCAGCAAGTTGGGAATCTTCAGGTGACACATTGATTTTCCTGACTTTTCCCTTTTCCAAATCAAAATTTACAAGAAACGTATCATTTTCAAATGAGATGGTAATTTCTATGCTTGTCTTAGGCGAGTTGCCAAAAACCCAATCCTCTTGGTCATATTTAGCCTTTACTTTTTTATTAATTTTTGTAACTGAATCCGTATCAAAACCAAGGATCATCCGGGCATTAAAATGCGATTTCAAATAATCCAAAAAAAGACGGATAAATTCTTCCACTGAAATATCCAATCCCTGTTGGTTGATATTTGTTACCGGTACCTTTTTGGAAGAAATGGCGTTTGAACTCACTTTGTTCCAGGGATGGTTTAATGCGCCGCTTACTTTTTGTAAATCAGCATTAAATAACAAAGTAGCGTGGCTTATCATTTGATCACCTGAAAGGTGCTGGGCATTGCCGGAAATTTTTAAGTTGTCGATTAAAATATCGTTGCGATCATTGCTGTGCGCCTTAATCTTTTGGGCTTTGAGAAAATCTATTATTGGTTTGTTGAAAACGCTAAAATTTGAAACCCATTCGGACTTTCGTGGAGTGAAATATGAGAAATTTATATTGCCGAGATCGTGATAGACCGTTCCACCACCGGAAACGCGTTTATTTATTGAAATTCCATTTTCTCTGCAAAACCTAAGATTAGCTTCCGCCCAAATGCTTTGATTTTTACCGCAAACAATGGACGACTTATTTCGGTAAATAAAAAGTAAATTTTTGTTGAATTCTTTTTTTTGATTCTCAAGTAAAAACTCCTCTGCGGCCAGATTGAAAGAGGGGTCAAAGATTTTATCTTGATAAATAATTAGAAAATCGCCTTTCAAGCCATCAATCTCTTAAAAACACTATTTTATTTTCAGAGCTGTTTTTTTCAGAATAATAATAGCCATCCCTGTCAAAACTCTTGATATCTTCGATAGTATTTATTCTGTTATCAATGATATATCTGGCCATTTGACCTCTGGTTTTTTTTGCGAAGAAACTCAAAACCTTATACTCTCCATTTTTAAAATCCTTAAAGTCTGCTTTTACGATTTTAGCCTTTATTTTTTTGCTTTCTACAGCATTAAAATATTCATTGGATGCAATATTTAACAATTCTAAAGAGCCACTATTTTCTATGGCCTCATTTAGTTTTTTATAAAGTTTGTCTTTCCAGAACTCGTATAAATTGTTTCTGTGACCAACTTTTAGATCTGTACCCATTTCCAAACGATAGGGTCTGATAAGATCAAGTGGCTTAAGCAATCCGTGAAGACCTGATAAAATTCTCAAATGATTTTGAGCAAATGTCAAATCTTCGGGATTCAAAGATTCCGCTTCTAAACCAATATATACATCACCTTTAAAAGCCAATAAAGCTTGTTTAGACGTGCCTGTGTCGAATTCAGGCTCCCATTCCTGATAGCGTTCGTAGTTTAATTCAACAAGATTTTTACTTATGTCCATCATAGCTCCGATTTTCTTCTTTGAAGTTTTTTTCAATCGGGCCATTATTTTACCTGATTCATCTACGAAATCAGGTTGGGTATATACATTTGTGCTTGCCCTGCTTTCAAAATCCAGAGTTTTTGCCGGAGAAATTACGCTAATCATTTTTGCTAATATTATAATTTGTTTTGCTTGTACAATTCTTTGCTAAATTAACAGTCTTAATTAAAATTTGATTTGTCCTATCAATATATTGATTCAAAAGAATCATTAAACAATGTGCTCCCGAAATTATCAAAAACTTCCGAGTTAGGGCTTGACCTTGAATTTGACAGAAATTCATACGGCTATGGTTTTGTATTATGTCTTATTCAAATTGCGACACCGGATGAAGTATTACTAATTGATCCCTTTGAAATTGATGATTTAAGCCCTTTATGGCAGATTTTTGAAAATCCCAAAATTCAAAAGGTTATCCATAATGCATCCGAAGACATTTTGCTTTTAAAGAGAAACGATTGCAAACCAAAGAATATCTGGGATACCGAAAAAGCCGCAATGATATTAAACCATTCCAAGACTGGCTTGAGCAATTTATTAATTGAATTTTTTCAGGTAGAACTCAATAAAAAAGTTCAAAGAACAAATTGGAGAAAAAGACCCTTAAGTTCAGAACAACTGCAATATGCGTTTGAAGACGTTAAATTACTTCTGCCCTTAAAAAAAGAATTGGAATTGAGTGTAAAGCGGGCGAAAAGGGAATCCTGGATAAGAGAAGAAGGGAAAATACTAGAAGAGCTGGAAGAAAAGGAAAATCCGATTCCATATTTAAAATATAAGGAAAGCAATAAATTGGATTCGGAGCAGAAAAACAGACTTCGCAACTTTTATTTTTTGAGAGAGAAATGGGCAGAATCAATGAATAAGCCCCCCTTTCAGGTTTTGTCCAATGAGCTGCTTGTTAAATACAGCAAGTCGAAAATCTCCGATTCAAAGGAATGGCTCAATTTGAAAGGCATGAACCCACAGTTCAAAAATAAAAATGCATATAAAGAGTATCTTTCTGAAATAGACCATAAGCATAATACCATACATCGAAATGAAAATAAGCCCTGGTATAAAAACGTTGAACTGGAAAAAGCTTTAAAAAATATCCGCGAAAAGATTAAAGAAGAATACGGAGAGCAATGCACCAAGCTTATAATAAGTCAAACACTTATCAATGATATTTTAAAAGAGGGCTCAGTTGCAAATATCAAATCTTATGCAAAACGAATAATTTTGGAAAAAGCGGACGATATTGGATTAAAATTGAACTGATATTTATGTGTCTGGTTGTATTTTCATATCGGGAAAACGGTTCATTCCTATTAGCAGGAAATAGGGATGAATTTTATAACAGAGAGACAAAAAAAGCGGAATTTTGGGATGATATTCCCGGTTTAATTGCCGGCCGTGACCTGAAAGCAGGTGGTACCTGGTTAGGTCTTGATCAATATGGAAATATTGCCGTCTTAACGAATTATCGTCATCCAAAATATTTCAAAGAAGCAGAGAATTCGAGGGGGGAATTGATCACGGAATTTTTTAAAAACCCAAATGCCATAGATGCATTTTCAAATGATCTGAAGAAGAATTCAGAACATTACAATGGTTACAATTTGATCTTTGGTAACCCGCGAAAAAAGATGTTTTACTTTTCGAATGTCAGCGGAGAATTGGCTGAGATTAAATTTGGAATTCACGGCCTGAGTAATGCCTTTTTGAATACACCATGGCCTAAAGTGGAAAATACAAAAGACAGATTTGAAAATGAATTAAAGGATGATTACAATGGGACTTCCAGCGAGAAAATATTTAATATATTAAATGATACCAAAGAGGCAACGACGGAAAAATTACCGGATACCGGTGTCGACATGGAATTGGAGAAAAAGCTATCTTCTCCATTTATTAAAATGGAAGGCTATGGAACCAGATGTTCGACCATTATAAGTATTTCTGAAAGTGGAAATATAGAATTTACTGAAAGAAGTTATGAAAATGATCCCAATACTTTTATTGACACATCATTCAGTTTCTTCCTCTAATTGCTTTTGATCCAATTCAAAGCGGCCGTCAATATTTGCGATCTCCCAACTGGTGTAATAAATCAAACGCGCGCGTTTTTCCATGACATCGAAACGAATTTTTTCAACGGTATCGCTTCTTTGATGATAGTCATCGTGTGAGCCATTGAAATAAAAAATAACTGGAATATCATTTTTAGCAAAATTGTAATGATCTGATCTCTTATAGAAATTGTTGGGGTCATCCAGCCTGTCGTATTCAAAATCCAGGTCCAGCTTTTCTGTTTTTTTATTGACCCGCTCATGAAGTTTTTTTAATTGCGAGGACAAGCGACCCGAACCAATGGTATAAATATAATTCTCATTGTTTTTGTGGTCATCATCAATACGACCGACCATATCAATATTGACATTGCAAACAATATCTTTTAAAGGAATTACGGGATCGTAATCGGTAAAATATTTTGAGCCAAGCAGTCCCTTTTCCTCTCCTGTGACAGCCATAAAAAGGACGTTCTTTTTTGGTACAATTCCATTGTCTCTAGCAATAGCAAAGGATTCAGCAATTTCCATTAATGTTACAGTTCCTGAACCGTCATCATCCGCACCGTTAAAAATTCCTTCTTCATCGTAGCCAATATGATCGTAATGAGCAGTCAATACAACCGTTCCGGAAGCGGAGTCTGAACCTTTTAAAAAACCCAGCACATTTGAAGCGATAACATCTTCCAATTCATATTGGGTCTTTATTTTCACATGCTTAGCAGTTTCAATTGTAAGGATTTCATTCGATAAAATTTTGTTTTTGTAATTGTTGAGGTCTTTGTTTTTTGAAGTGCTGATTTTCTCAAATAAAGATTCTGGCATGAATATTCCGCCGTATCTTGAACTCATATTGAGATCTCTGTTTTCAGGCAAAAGCAATTTCTCGGAAAATATATAGTTTCTTTTTTCAACGAGATAATCGGCAAATAATGAATCGGGTAATAGAAATATAATTTCAAAGGCTCCCATCTTTTTGGCCAATCTTGCTTTTTTCAACCAGCCGTACCTTCCGCTCCATATGCTTGAAGTTTCGTTTCCTGAAAGAAAATAGGTACTATCATTAATTTGAGGCTCGCCCCATAGCGCTATTGCTACTTTGCCTTCGAGGTTTTTATTGGATTGTTCATTTATTTTCTCACTCTCGATTCCATATCCAATAAATTCTGTTTCAAGATTAATGGTGCTATCCCTGTAAATAGAATAACAGTAAAAATCTTTCATGAAATTGCACTTGAAACCATCAAATGATATTTGAACATCATTTAATCTTGCTTTTTGAAGATCTATATTTTGATAATAACTTTTTCCAATGGGGCTTTCAACAATTTTTGACAAGCCCAGGTCGCTAAAATGATTTGTAATATATTCTGCAGCTAATTGTTGTCCTCTCGATCCTGTATTTCTGCCTTTTAATTCATCGGAAGCAATTACTTTAAGGTGATTATTGAGTTCTTGTGAAGAAATCTCTTTACCAAAATCATAACCAGTAGGGTTGTTTGACCCCTTTGAAACAAAAAAAATGGCAACTAAAGCCATAATTATTACGTAAACTCGCATAAAAAAAACATATTTGGACTTCAAATATCAATATTTTTAAGATAGAACAATTACCTTTTGAATATTTGGTGTATTAAAGTATGGAATGTGCAGATGTGTGTTGGCTTCATAAAACATCTCATTACTTAAGAAATATATGTTAAAAAGACTCTACTTACTCTTTTTATTTTCGGTATTATTTGCGGTTTATAATAATTCCTATTCTCAATGCGGCTTACTAACTGGAGGAACTGATGAAACTTTTACCACCTCAGGTGCGTGCGGTCCTACAACAGTAACGTGGAGAATCAGATATTTCTTCGCTGCGCCTGTCAATCCAAGTTTAGTTTATATCAGATTCTTTTGGCGAAACCTACCGGGAAATAGCACATCTACTTTTTTAGCCACACAAATTTCACCAACTGCTTATGAGGCCACAGGAACTTTTACCTATCCGGTAGGAACTAATTGCGTTTATGAACCTTTTATTTTATTGGCCTATGATGCTGATATGGATGGAGATGTCAGTAACAGTTACTGTAATTCTTCCAGAATTGATAAATCTTTGACCTCCTGGTCTGATGACAACTCAAATACCGGAGTTTTGGCAATAAATCCTGTTTTAGAACAGGTTTGTTATGAGGATCCTTCTGTGGGTTTTCAGTTTCAGGATGCAACTTTTCCAAACTGTGATGTTTCTATCGAACCAGACAGACCAAATCAGTTAACCAGATGGGTACAGTTTATTTATGGAACAGGTCCTGGTCCTTACATTCCGGACATAACCATTGATACCGGTGGAGGAACTGTAACATTAACTGATGGCGCCGGAAACTTAACGGCCGCTGCACCTTTTGCAGGCCCAATTATTGAAATTCCACCCCTCGTACTTCAGGCCAACCTCAATGAACTGACTTATCCTATAAGTCATCCTGCCGCAGGAGCCACCAATTTGGGTGATGTATTTGAAGTGACACTGAGAAATTGGAACATATGTAATCCATACGATACCTTACAATTTGATGCAATGCCACCAACTGATCCGATCAATGGTGATTTTCCTCCGGTTACTACAACAGCAGAATTAGAAATTATAGGGCCTACTCCTGCTGCCGCAGGGCCCGATCAAGGGGTTTGTGGAAATTCAACTAATCTGGCAGGAAACGCAATCGTTAATGGAACCGGGACATGGACACAGATTTCACCAGGGCCATTATTAAGCATTACTAACAATAACAATCCAACAACTGCTGTAAATATAACAGGTTCCAACTACGGAACTTATTTACTGGAATGGAGCTCGACCTTTGGAACATGTGCTTCAGGCCGAGATACTGTTGAAATAACATTTTTTGAGCCTCCCTCTGCTTCAAATGCAGGGCCTGATCAGGATATTTGCGGTAATAGCACAACTTTAGCAGGTAATAACCCTGCCGTCGGTACTGGAGAATGGTTTTATATTAGCGGACCAGCAGGCTATACGATATCAAATTCTCTTTCAAGAAATTCGGCATTTTCTTCTACTTCATATGGTACTTATATTTTGGAGTGGAGAATTGACAATGGTGCCTGTCCTGATGAAGTATCACAGGTGCAAATAGTTTTTGAGGAATCACCAACTACTGCAGCCGCAGGATTAGATGATACTACCGTTTGTAATAATTTGACTTATGTAATGCAAGGTAATAATATTACTGTCGGGACTGGAACATGGACAAAAGTAAGTGGTCCGGGCGGTGCAGTTACATTTGCACCCAATGCCAATGATCCAAATGCAACAGCAACATTTCCAACCTACGGAACATTTGGGTTAAGATGGAGGTCTTCAACAGGAACCGGGATATGCCCCAACAGCGATGATTTTGTTAATATCACCGCTTTTCAAACTCCAACTGTAGCAAGCACAGGGGCAAATTTCACATTATGTGGATTAACAACCAATCTAAATGGAAATGCCGCTACGATTGGTCAAGGTACATGGACACAAGTTGCAGGACCCGGAACAAGTATTTTTGTAGATGACAATGATGAAACCACATCAGTTACTGTTTCAACACCTGGAACTTATACCTTTAGATGGACCATTAGAAATGGAAATTGTGCTCCTACTACTGCAGATGTTGACGTTCAATTCGATCCTCCACCTACCACACCTATGGCCGGAAATGATGATTCGATTTGTAATGTCCTAACTTACATGTTACAAGGTAATACCATTACAAATGGAAGTGGCGGATGGGTACAAAGTGCAGGTCCTGCTGTAGTTTTTGCTCCTGATACAACAGATCCAAATGCAACTGTTACTTTCCCAGCAGATGGAACTTACGAGTTTGTATGGGTGGCGTCATTACCGCCTGCCTGTGCATCACTTTTTGATACAGTTGTCATTAGAGTCTTTCAATTTCCTTCACCTGCTGCAATTGTCACGGCAGATCCGACTTCAACTTGTAATTTAACCGGGATACCAATTTCTGCAGTAGCTCCTGCTATTGGGTTCGGGCAATGGTACCAACTTACAGGACCTGGAACACTCACAATCGCTGATTCTGTAAACAACAATACAACAGTAGATGCGCCTGTCTCAGGGACATATGAAATCCTTTGGGAAGTGACTAACGGAAATTGTTCTCCTCCACAACGAGACACCTTAACATTGATATTAGAATCTCCGACACCTTCTGTAGCCGGTAATGATACTTCAGTATGTGCTTCATTTGACACCTTAAATGCAAACACCCCTAGTGTTGGAACCGGAACCTGGTCTGTTGTAGCCCAACCGGGAGGTGGAACATTTACCTTTGATGATCCAAACAAACCCAATGCAAGATTTGATTTAACAAATGGTGTATTTGGAACCTATACGTTAAGATGGACTATTTCTAATGCGGGTTGTACGGATGAAACCTCTGATGTAATGATTACATTATTCGATAATCCAACACCTGCAAGTGTAATTGCAGATTTTCAAATTTGTGCCGATACTGCCCAATTGGGTGCGGTTACACCAACGGTAGGAACTGGACAATGGCAATTGATTACCGGAACAGGGCCTGTTAGCTATAATCCAAATGCTAACGATCCAAATGCAATTGTAAGCGTTCCACCGATTTCAGATTTTGAGGTTTATGAATTTGAGTGGACCACTTCAAACGGAGTATGTTTAGATACCAAGGATACGCTGGAAGTAACATTCTTTGAAATTTCTACGACACCGGCTGCAGGATCTGATTTTGAAGTGTGTAATACAATTACAAATCTATCGGGAAATACCATTACAATTGGTACAGGTCAATGGAATCTTGTTAGTGGCCCGGGCCCTTTAAACATTAGCACTCCGGCTTCTCCAACAAGTAGTATTGATATTCCTGGTTTTGTAAATGATTCTGACACCTTCTTTGTTGAGTGGTCTTCGGTCAACGGGAATTGTGTGACTTTAAGAGATACTGTTCGGGTAATTTTCCACGATAACCCGACTAATTCAAATGCGGGAGCCCCAATCAATATTTGTGCTGACACAGCTCAATTGGGAGCCAATATTCCAACAGTAGGAGCCGGACAATGGATTATATCTTCCGGTTCTGCGACACTAGATAGTAATACTGATCCAAATACAATTGTAAGAGCAAATCCTTTTGGAGGAGATTCCTCAATAGTAGTTCTTACCTGGAGGATTAGCAATGGAAATTGTACACCTTCAGATGATAATGTGCAGGTCGTCTTTTATAAGAATCCGACGGTAGCTGATGCGGGTACGGCAGATTCAATATGTGCATTGACATATACATTGGGAGGAAATTTTGATGCAATTGGTAAAGGTACCTGGAGAAGGATTACCGGTACTGGTCCAGTATCCTTTGTAGACGATTCTGACTTCAATACAGATGTAACCGTTCCTGCCTATGAAACCTATACATTTGAATGGGCTATAAGCAATGGCGTTTGCCAAACAACCAGAGATACGGTTGCTATAAGATTTGATGAATTCCCTTCATCAGCAGATGCCGGAGCCGATGATACAGTTTGTGCATTGACTACTAAATTAGATGCGAATAATCCATTGGTAGGGAATGGTATTTGGTCTGTAGTTGCTCAACCCGGTGGATCTACGGTAACTTTTAAGGATGTTACTCAGACCACTTTTGATGATTCAATCACTGTTGATATTGTTGGATCTTATACATTAGAATGGACTATTTCAAATGGTGCTTGTGCCGATTCTTCAGATCAGGTTACTATTATTTTTGCTGCTTCAAATACGAATACCGGAGTTGTCGGTGATTCCACAGTTTGTTTAAATGATAATAATCTGGTTTATACCGTTCCTTTTGTTGCAGGTACTACATATGAATGGTTTTTCCCGGCTACAGTAAACCTTCAATTTGGAGGTGGAATTAATGATAATTTTGCAGTATTTGAATTTCCAAACGCCGGGCCTCAGGACATTAAAGTATTACCAACTAATAATTTCGGATGTCCATCAGATACTCAGTCTACAATTGTTAATGT
Organism: Cytophagales bacterium; assembly: GCA_040218795.1. Lineage (GTDB taxonomy): Bacteria > Bacteroidota > Bacteroidia > Cytophagales > CCMP332 > CCMP332. Next base: position 337,229 of record JAVJQT010000008.1, read on the forward strand.
TTATTCTTTTCCAACTTCATTTGCTGGAAATGACACTAGTATTTGTAGCGGTGAGTCCGTAATAATTGGAGGAAGCCCAACAGCGACAGGGGGTTCAGGATTTTACAATTATGTTTGGTCTCCCTCTAGTGGTTTGGATGATGCAAATATTGCAAACCCTACTGCCAGTCCATTATTTACAAGAACATATTTTTTAAGCGTAGTCGATTCAATTGCGGGTTGTTTATCTCCTGTAGATACTATTACGGTTGGCATTGACCCAAGCCCTTCATCTACTTTACTTGGATTAACTCCATTTATTTGTGAAGAAGATACGGGAATTTTACAAATATTATTTGGTTCCGGAACCGGGCCATTTGCAGTTGAAATTACAAATGGAGTTGACACAACGCTTTACCCCAATCTAACAAACGGAGATAGTATTTTTGTTGTACCTGATTCTACTCTTACTTACCAGGTAGTTTCATTATTTGATTCAGCGACGGCTTGTACCGGGTCTTCATTTAGTGGAGCACCGATAATTAATGTTAGACCTCTTCCATCAGCAGTATTGACCACCTTAGATACAATTATTTGTGAAGGAGATGTGGCCAACCTTAGCTTAACGGTTTCAGGCCCTACACCGCAAATTTATACTATAGAGTATGCGATCAACGGATTGGATACAACAACTGTTAATCTATCCGGCTCTTCTACCAATATTGCTGTATTTCCCGATAGCTCTTCACTTTATACACTGATTTCGGTCACGGATAATTTTAGAGGATGTCGAGTTGATGCGCCTTCTGTACGATTTACCGATAGTGTATTTGTGCAAGTTGATTCATTACCACGTGGTGTGATTTCAGGTCAAGATACTATATGTGTAGGAGATTCGGCTGCCGTGGTGGTTAACTTTAGCAGTGGTGATGGACCGTATGACCTGACAATTCAAGGGTTTGGTACAGTAAATAATTACAATAGTGGTGATACTATTTGGGTAAGTCCAACCTCAACTACAAATTTCATATTAACACAAGCAGCAGACTCAAATAGCTGCTCAACAACTTCAACTTCACTTTTGACGGGGAATGCTTTAATAGTAGTAAACCCATTACCTGTTGCAAATTTAATTGGTGCAAATACAATTTGTATAGGGGACAGTACACCTCTTCAAATTAATGTGACTACAGGAACAAATCCGTTTGAGGTAGTTTTAAGTAATGGTGATACCATTAACAATTATGTAAATGGCAGTCAATATTATGTGTCTCCAATTGTAACTACAAATTACTCTTTGGTTAGTGTATTGGATTCAAATGGATGCTATACCTCAGCCCCATCTTCAGACTTAACAGGAAATCCACAGGTTTCTGTAAATCCATTACCAACGGCTCAAATTACTCAGGATGATACCATATGTTTTGACGATGATGTAATTCTTACATTTAGCTTTACCGGCGCCCTTCCATTTACATTCACTTTCAGAGATAATTCCAGAAATGTAGATAGTACATTATCTACGGCCGGTGCATCAATAACCAGAAATGTATTGGTTAGCCCTGATACAACAACAATTTATTCATTAGTGTCAGTAATCGATGCCAATGGATGTATAGACAGCATAGGCAATCCAAATAATCCTGCATTTGGGGATAGCGTTGAAATTGTTGTAGACAGCCTTCCTGTTGGAACAATTGTAGCAGACCTTCCAACAGATACCATTTGCTCCGGTGATCAGGCCTATTTATATGTCAATATTTCCACTAGTGCCGGACCTTTCTCAATTACAATTAATAATGGGGTTGGTACTATAACTAATTACAATAGTGGTGATTCAATTCCAGTAAACCCTACGATTACAACTGATTATATTATTACTAGTCTATTAGATCAAAATGGATGTAGTGTAAGTACCGGCCACCCGAATATTGATGATACAGCTACAATAGTTGTAAACCCTCTTCCGGTTGCAAATTTATCAGGGACTACTACAATATGTCTTGGTGACACGACACCGTTAGTTGTTAATATTGCTCCGGGGACTAATCCTTTCACTGTAATTATTAATGATGGTAGTCAAAACGATACAATAAATAATTATACAAGTGGAAATAATATTAATGTATCACCAGGTGCAACAACTTCATATAGCCTTGTATCCGTTGAAGATAGTTTTGGATGTACAAGTGTCGCGCCGAGTGCTAGCCTTACTGGAACTCCACAAGTAACGGTTAATCCTTTACCGACAGCTCAAATAAATCAGAACGATACCATTTGTTTTGGTGACAATGCTACCTTAAGCTTCAGTTTTACAGGAGCGCCTCCATTTACTTACATTTATAAGGACAATACAACTGGATTAAATGATACATTAACCACATCTGGTTTATCAACTTCAGCAAGCGTCATTGTAAGTCCAGATACTACTACTATATATTCATTGGTTAGTGTCCAGGGGTCTAATGCTTGTATTGACAGTATTGGGAATCCGATTAACCCAAGTTTTGGAGATTCCGTAGAAATTGTGGTTGACAGCCTTCCGGTTGCAACAATTATTACCGATGCGCCTACAGATTCAATTTGTAACGGAGATATAGCATATCTTTTTGTAAATGTCACTACCGGACCTGGTCCATACTCGGTAACCATTAATAACGGAGTAGGAACTATCAATAATTACAATAGTGGTGATACAATTGCTGTAACACCGAGTGTAACGACTGATTATGTGATCACCAGCTTGCTAGATCAGAATGGATGTAGTGTAAGTACCGGTCATCCAAACATCAATGATACAGCGACGGTAGTGGTGAATCCATTGCCGAACGTTACTTTGAGCATTGATACGAACCGCATCTGTTTAGGAGATACAACTTATTTAAGAGTTGCATTAAGCGTAGGAAGTAGTCCATTGGAATTTGTTGTTAACCCGAACTTAACGGATACACTTCAAAATTTTAACCCTTTAACCGACTCCATTCCTGTTTCTCCAACTGCGACTACAACGTATAGCATTGTATATGTTACCGATGGCAATGGCTGTTCGGTGACTGCACCAAGTGCAAATATTAATGGCAATCCACAATTGAACATCAATCCACTGCCAACGGCACAGATTACTCAGGATGATACAATATGCTTTGACGATGACGTGGTCTTAAACTTTAGTTTTACCGGTAGCACCCCATTCACATTTACCTTCAGGGACAATACAAGAGGCGTGGACAGTACTTTATCTACGGTGAGCAACCTGACTACCAGAAATGTGACGGTCTCCCCGGATTCAACGACCTTGTACAGTATGGTGAGCGTTACCGACGGTCAGGGCTGTACTGACAGTGTGAATAATGCGCCGATCAATCCAAGCTTTGGAGATACTGTAGAAATTGTAGTAGACAGCTTGCCTGTAGCGACGATTGTGGCAGATCTTCCAACCGATACGATATGTAATGGAGATGTGGCTTATTTA
>JAVJQT010000003.1:0-549936 GCA_040218795.1 Cytophagales bacterium
CGCATTGTAACCGTAAGAGAGCACAAGGAAGGTATAGCTCTTGTGATTCACCAGTTTCGGATCGCCCTCGGCAAAGGCATCATCGCTGATCCGCAATGTTCTGAAAATGCCATTGTCCTGACCTTCCACTTTGATGATCGGCACAAAAATATCTTCGCCAAGCGTCACATCGTTTTCATAATTGATGATCGTAGTCACCCCATTGGCCACATCGCACTGCGCAATCAGTCTGGCGCGGTCGGCGTTGTCAAGGTCAGCCTCGGTCACCGTGTTGTCAGCCAATTGGTAGAACAGGTAACCTTCAAAATTGTAGAAGTCACCAATATTGGCTTCAAACTCACGATAGGTCTCCGTGTTCATCGCCTGACGTTCACCCTGGTTGACAATGGTGAACTCACTCGGATCGATGGTAATGATGATCTCGCGATCCAGCTCGGTGATGGTTACATCAGGCGCATCAGGACCTGAAAGTAATTGGAAATCATTATCGTATAATTTTTGACAAATATCATCTGCGACCTTGAGTTTGTTAAGTGATCCTCGCGAGCCACCGGCTCCGGTACGCGCCCATGGAATTCCAATGGTCAATTCATTCAAAGCTCCCGGTTCAAGAGTAAAGGGGCCCGCAGATTGCAACATACGACGGTCAAATGGTTGATTCCCGGCAATTACCTCATCCCAAGGCACATTTTGAGGACCTGTAAAAGGTTGATCTGGAGTACCACCGAGTCCCCAGCCTATTTCCAAATCAGAAGAGCCAGGAAACATAAAGCTGCAAACGGGAAAATTTTGATTGGTGCCTTGCATAAGATCGTATGTGCAATTTGTACCATCACGCCATAGATTTCTCAAATAATTAAAAAAGTCCAATGCAGATCCCGGATTGCCATTAACCGGATTGCTATTATTGACATAATACATAAAGTTCGACATGATGATTAATTCATCCACCTCGTCAATTTCACCATCTTTATCGTTATCAATACCATCGCCTTCATAAACTGCATAACCTCTGTCCGGTTCATCAACCTGGCCGTCAAAATCATTATCGACTCCATCCCCAATTGTATCTTTATCAGCCCAGGGCCCTTCAAAATAATCAACGCCAACTGAAGGCGGATTTTCACCATAACCACCAATTCCCTCGTCAAATTGATCACCATTATAGGCCATTCCCAGACCTCTTGGCACATCTACTTCTACATAATCATCAAAACCAAATCCAAGTGCCGGATCAACCCATTGCCCCATCCTGGTTTCTCCAAGAATCCTTGTTCCCCTATTCAATAAGCGGTTCCAATAAAAAGTCATATCATTTAATACATCATTGGTCGCAAATCCAAAGCCCATTATTTGAATCTCCATTTCAAATGGCGGGGCAGCTCCGATGACCTGGCCAAATTCCTTTTCATTACCGGCATCGTTCATCACCCACCAGATACCTTCATCACCATATATAAAAGGCACATCCCCTTGCAATGGATTATAAATTCCATCGCCGGCGCCTTCTTCTTCAATTTGAATAAACTCATCGAAGGGCGCCAAATCGCGGTCCATATCAACCACCTGATCATTAAAGGCTCCATCCGCTGAGGTAATGTAAGGGTTTGATCTACCGGGCCAGTTTAGAATTGCTTCGGGAATATCTTCTATTGATTGTATTTTACCCAATTGATAGTCCTCTAAATAATCTTCGATTTGAGCCCTGCTGACTTTAAAATGCTCATCCCAGGTATTGCATTCGGCAGCACTTATTTTACCCTGATTGGGCCCTGAAGCATATAAAGGCCCGGGCCAAAGCGCATAATGCGATTGTCTGTAGGTGCTGGCTAATACGAGTAGTTCTCCGGAAGTAAGATCTTCGCCGCCAATCCAAACGGAGCCGGCAAAAAGCGAGTGTCTTTTAGGGGCACTGGGATTATCCTGTTTTGGGATTTCATATTGGGCATTACTGGGAGCCACAACGGTCCACCACATGTCACCGCCATTGTGAAGTAGGGTTCTGACATTATTGATTTCTAAAGTTTCTCTTGAAGTAGATCGATTACATTCTGTTTTGATACGTTCCTTGTAAAGAAGGCTTTTTTTTGTAGGTTCTACGTCCTGATTGATTTGAGCTTCAACTTCAAAGCAAAATATTCCAAATGAAAGTAATAAGATGAATAAATTGAGTTTCACTAATTTTTTAGCTCCGCCTGAACGTAGCTTTGCATTTGATTTAACACTAACTTAAGGATATATTAAAATATTTGGAATTGTTTTAATCTAAGTGGTTTAAATCAATGCTTTAGACATTAAAAATCATAGCTGATATTTTCGATACGTTTCACGTAAAAGAACTTTCTTACAAATTCACCAATTTCATCAGCTTCTACGTGAATCAAATATACGCCTGAATTAATGGGTTGAAACGATTCATTGGTCAAATCCCAAATCTGAGTTGCCCCTTCAGAGCCAAGAAAACTTTCATCAAATTCACGATTGAAAGATTTGATCAATGAGCCATCAATGCCGTGGATGGCAATTTTGCATTTTGGAGGCAGATGCGTGATTTTAACTTTAGTATCCTCCAATGTATTCTCATAATTAGATCCCAGGATATAAGGATTGGGAACAATTCGAATTTTATTGAGCTCTTCGCTCATTTGAAATCTGGAAAAAATTGTATTTTGATTCAGCTTAAATTTCCATTCGGGGTTAACGCCTGCCTCAGTCATTGCATATTCTCGATTGACGCGAAGTTTAATCCTTACTTCTTTTCTTTTATCGACCGGTAAACTCTCAAAGTCTTTTGATATTTTCATCATTCCTATCCATGAAAATGCCTCCTCATAGACTACACGATATTGACTTGTTCTGGTAACGCTTTGATCTAAAAATGTGCTGTCTAAAACTCTTTGAAATTTACTACCCCCAAATGTTTCAAAGTCATACTCAGAATTGGCTACAATTACATAGTGATTATTTGTGTCATTGGAATTTGGGTTGTACAATAAATCATCACCAATTATCGAATCTCTTAATTTGTTTTCAGTAAATGCCATATTTAATCTAATACCTTTATCCAGGTCAATGGCGTATCCCGGGAACCAGGAATATCCCTTAGATATGGTATTTGTACCATCGGGAAAAAGAGCAAGAGAAGCATCGGGATTGCCATCTTTATCGACACTAAGTTTTTCACTTTTCTGAACTCTGTTAACAACAGGATTTACAATACTTACCTTAGGAGGAGCCATTTGAAGCACAGGACATCTTGTCCATTTGTTTCTGTCTTGCGTAAATACAATATCCACATTTGGAAGATCCTGAATATAAGCCCATCCTTCAGGGTTTCTGGCATCAACTCCCGGAGCGATACTTTCATCTGCAAAAGCTGCTCTTGTGGACAACCATGTAGACCATGAGCCTTCCAATACATCCTGATAAACATCCAACTGGTCATAAGTAAATAGTGATCGTGGTGCCTGTGAGATCCAGGGCAAAGAGTCAAAGTTTATCGGAACAAGCCACTTTTGATCTAAATCTGAATATTTAATTTCAGCAGCAATGAATCCATTTTTTTCAAAGCCAGAGTCCTTGTTTTTGTATCCGGGGTTCTCTGCATTTTTTAAATTAAAAGATAAACCAAGTTCAGGTATTAGTTCTTCTCTGTTTTCTGATATTGGAATAGATCCTTTATAAATTCTACCTCCGGCACTGACATTCCAAAAATCATTGTTTTCAAAATCAGTGCAAATAGCATTTGAACTCGTGTCATTTTTCAAGTGAAAATTTGTTGGCCTTTTAGTGACACCTTTATAAGATTCTTCACCGCCTATAACTATAATTTCAATAACATCGCGAATAAATGTTCCTCCCTCCGGTTCATTTAAAAGTCTGATTTCAAGAGTCTTCGTTTCATCCGTTTCCAGATTCTCTAACTCCGCAATTACAATTGCCAGTCCTGGTTGCTGTCTTTTATACGGATTAATAGTATAACTAGTGCTTCCTAAACCATCCATGACTACCTCTTGAGATATATAATCTCCGGATGAAACTATCGTATCACCTGGAAAAAACTGAATATCACTATTGAGTTTGTCGTATTCGAGTCTGGATGTCAAATAAATACTAACTGAATCAGGTAAATCTTCAGCAAATGGGTCGTATCGATAAATATTAAGCGGTGAATTTTTTTCTTGATAAATCAGATTTGGCTTTTTTCCTGTTAAGATTGAGTCTTCAATACCCTCAATAATGTCTAATTCGTTTCCTCCATTTCCTTTGCCTGAAATTAGTTTCATTGTAAATCCGGCCTCTGCATTTTCGGTAATAATACTACCCGGTTTGGCATGAGGTATAGCCTTATAGACCTTAATATTTTTCTTGCTTTCTATATATGTTTGATAGACCCTTTCATTCAGATTGCTCAATTGATTAAGTTCATTGGCTCTTTTATTAAAGCCATAGGCTATCACGCTATAATAGTATTCCTTATTATTGACCAATTTTGAATTTTCATCAAAGGCATCTTCTTTGATTGAAATGCTTCTTTGAATTCCTTTATCTAATCCCTGCACCTCAACTGAGGCATTAAAATAGCATTGCCGGCTTTCAAAGGCAGGGGTGAAATTGGTAATTTGGCCAATGCCATTTTCTATATCGCATTGATAAATTAATCTTGCTTCATCAGGGTTTTTATACTCAGAAGGATCAACATTTTCATCTATCAGCTGATACACCAAATAGCCTTCAAAATCATAAGATGCACCTATATCTATATCGTCTTCGGAGTAAATTTCTGTATTCTGTATTTCAAGTCTGCCATTTTTCAAAACGTTCATTTTGGCTGGAACAAGATTAAGACGAATTTCATTTTCCAGTTCCCGAATAGCAACATCAGGGGCATCGGGGCCATTTAAAAATTGAATATCTCCGTTATAGTATAAGCATTGTATATAATCATCTGCGCAGAGCAATTTGTCAAAACTGGCTCTTGAACCTCCAAATTCGGCCTGCGCCCAGGGCACACCGACTGTATATTCAACCAAAGCCCCGGGTTCCATCGAAAAAGCACCAATAGAAGGCAAAAAACGTCGGTCTGCAGGCTGATTTCCTGAAATAAATTCATCCCATCTGGAATAACTCGGAATGTGATCCGGATTACCCAATCTATCGCTCAATTCTTGCCATGAATTTCCGGGGAAAAAATAATTGGTCACTGGAAAATTTTGTTGTGTTCCTTGAGCGAGGTCATGCGTGACTGAAGATCCATCACGCCAAATAGTCCTTGTATAATTAAAAAAATCCTGTGCGCTGCCTGGATTACTATTTACGGGATTAGAATTACTGTTGTAATAAAGAAAATTGCTCATGCTGATTCTCTCCCCGAATTCATCAATTATTCCGTCCCAATCATTATCGAGGCTGTCGCCCTCGAAAATCGCAAAACCATTATCCGCTTCATCAATTAATCCATCGCCATCATTGTCTATCCCATCACCAATGGTATCAAAATCGGCCAGAGGACCACTAAAAAAATCTATGCCAATCGCCGGCGGTTTATCGCCATAGCCTGCAATACTTTCATCAAAATCATCTCCATTAAAACAGATGGCCAATCCTCTTCCTACATCGGATTGCACATAATCATCTCCCGAAAAGCCCAGATCGGGATCTGCCCATTGTGAAATATGCGTTTCAGCAATATCTCGATGGCTTTTATTGATGAATCTGTAATTGTAAAGTGTAGCGTCATTAAGCGGATCATCCGTAGCAAAAGCATGCGCCAAAACCTGAATTTCCATACCTATTGGAGCTGCGCCACCAAATACACCTCCAAACTCTTTTTGATTGCCAATATCATTCATCACCCACCAAATGCTCTGATCGCCTTTTATATCGGGAATATCTCCATCCAGTGGGTTGTAAATTCCGTCTTCATTTTCCATTTCTATAAAAGGAGCCAGTTCCATATCAAGATCTGAAATCTCGCCTTGCAGAAATGGATTATTTCGTCCAGGCCAAAAGCGAATGGATTCGGGGATATCTTCTTCTTTTAATATCTTGTCATTTTCAAAATCAAGTAGAAATTGAGCAATTTCATCCCTGTTCACTTTGAATTGTCTGTCCCATTCAAGACAGGTTTCTGCATTGGTAAAAACTCCTGCACCTGAACCCAAAACCGGGCCCGGCCATAATGCATAATGCGATTGTCTATAGGTGCTGGCAATCACCAGTAATTCATTGGTGTTTTGATCTACCCCTCCTAACCAAACAGAGCCTGCAAATAGTGAATGCGATTTATTAGCACTGGGATTATCCTGTTTTGGTATTTCATATCGAGCTGCACTAGGGGAAATGACAGTCCACCACATGTCACCGCCATTGTGTAATGTTGTGCGTACATTATTGATGTCGAGTTCTATCTGGGAAGTGGCCCTTGCACAATCGGCTTGTGCGAAAACCTGTTTTGTAGTCATCAATTGGAGTACAGCCAATACCAACAGGACCAAAATTTTATTAGTTCTACTAATCATAATCCTAATTTGGACACTTTCTCTACTAACATCAATTATTTTTTCAATCGTATTTATTAGTAAAATTTTAAAAAAATGATATTAAAATTGACCTGAAACATTAATATTTAACTCAAAACGCACATTTTTTGATAATTTTCTTATTTAAAATTTTCATTTTTTAATCTATTATTTGATTGTATAATTGAATTCAAAGAATACGAATATTTAAATGCAACCCCTCAAAGAAGCTTTTGAAATACTCAATACTTTAAAACCTTCAGAAATTGATCATTTTCTGAATTTCGTAGCATTTGAGAATCCCAAACAACACAAAAACTATATTAGACTTACCGATTTGGTGATCAAAAAAGGCAAGGATGATTTACCAAATAATAAAGCATTAAGTAAAATTTTCCCATCGCCCCAGGTATATCGACGTGTCAATGAGTATAAGGATATTTTAAAAAAATACCTTTTGATATATATCATTCCGGAAGAATCGTATGCCGCTTTAAATTCTGAAGTAATTTATTTGCGCTATTTGAGAAATCACGGATTAATGGATCAGTTTGAGTCCGAATTTGAGGATGTTAAAAAAGAATTGGAAGCAAGTCATTCCAGAGATGATTTTCGATCATTGTATATAAATTTTTTGAATGAGAGCCGAAGAAATTTTTATCACGTTTACTATAACGAGCAAAATTTTAAATTCAACTCGGTTGCTGCCAATTATAAGGAATTAGACAAAATCAAAAAATGGATAAATTCAGGCCATTTATTTAATAAAATATTTTATGATTTTTCATTGAGAGCCGCGCATAAAATCGAGGAAGGTACCTTACAAAAGTCTGCTCAAAAACCATTTACTCCCGAGTTTTTTAGTTTTAAGGAATACATGGAAATGCTCGATTCACAGGAACTGCCTTTGCTTTATAAAACCTATATTCTGGATATTCTAGAGGGAAATGATAAAATTAAAGCAAGGACTTATCATCAGGCGGTTGAAAAAATCTTCTATTCCAATTATCATGAGGCGAGTGTCAATGTTAAAAACAATATTCTCATTCTTTTGATAAGCTCATCTAAAATTCCTCAGGAATTAAAATCTGAATACTACAAAGAACTGGTAGATCTGAAAGAAGAGTTAAATCCCGGTGTTCTGAATAAGTACATACTTGAACATTTGGAGAAGGATGTGAAAAAGGCCAGGACTGAGTTTGATCGCTTGCGGAACAAAGCAAAAGACCCGGAAAACGATTTAAATGCCATTGAGGGAATTGTTCTCTGTAGAGAAGGAAAATACAATGAAGCTTTGGAGCTTTTAAACCAGGTTATGATTTATCAGCAGGACAATATGTACTTTGATGTAAACCTCGCGCTTTTAAAAGCTTATTATGAAATCGGTGATATAGAAGTCGCCCATTCTAAATTGAACAACCTAAAAGTCTATTATCACAAATATAAGGAGCATATGGGTGGCGAAAAAGAAAGTAAGTACAAGTATCTTATTAATGATTATAAGAGAATGTTGGATGGGAAGTGAGTTAGAGTTAAGAGTTAAAAGATTAGAGTTAATAGTTAATGATTTAGGGTTAATAAATTGAGCCTTTTAGAAACTTGAAATAATTGTTTCCTGGAGCAATTAAAATTCCATTAATTCTCCACAATAATTTATGAGGGAAATATCTGAGTTGCTTTTTCGATAGACTTGTTGAAAGCACTTGTGTTAAATCCTTCCAGTTGGATTTGGTTTCTATTAAAAAAATCAATTAATCGTATCGTATCCAAATTCCCGGTTAATTCATCCTTGGCCATTGGACAACCTCCAAAACCTTTAATGGCAGCGTCAAATCGTCTGCACCCGGCTTCGATTGCGGCTTCAATTTTCACATAAGAAGTATCCGGAATGGTATGCAAATGCGCACCGAATTCAATATGGGGAAAGGTGGGAATCAGGTGATTGAATATATAATGGATAGTTTGAGGTTCTGCAGCACCTATGGTATCGGATAAGGCAATTATTTTTATGCCTATTTCATCAAGTATTTGGACAAATTCCTCAACAGTTTCGATGTCCCAGTTTTCGCCATAGGGATTGCCAAAACCCATTGATAAGTAAGTAACAAGGGTTTTATCGTGCTTTGTACATAAATCCTGAATGCCTTTTAAGCTATCAATGGCATCGGCAATACTTTTATTGGTATTCCTTTGCTGAAAAGTCTCTGATAATGAAAGTGGGAAACCCAAATAGTCGATTTCATCAAATTCACATGCATCATTTGCACCTCTGAGATTGGCGACAATGGCCAACAATTTTGTAGTGCTATTGTCCAATTCCAAGGCCGCTAAAACCTCTGCTGTATCCCGCATTTGTGGTATTGCCTTTGGTGAAACAAAGCTTCCAAAATCGATGGTATCAAAGCCAACTTTTAGCAATTGATTAATGTACCTGATCTTGTCCTTTGTTGGGATGAATTGATCTATCCCTTGCATGGCATCACGTGGGCATTCTATGATTTTCACAAAGCGAAGTTAAATGTTATAAATAACAATACAGTTTCATCCTGCGTTCATTTCTCAGAGCAGAGCGAAGAGCCTTTTTAATCAAGGATTAAACGTTGAATGAGATTCTTCGCTTCGCTCTGAAATAGAAATTGGTTTAAGCTCTCATTGAAACATTTTTCGCTTCGCTCTGAGAAAGGAATACTAAAATAATGCTTCAGCGATTTTGCGGGTTGCCTCTGATTTGCTCATAGTATAATAATGCAAACATGGTGCACCCTTTTCTTTGAGCTCTTTGGATTGCTGAATTGCCCATTCTATTCCCACTTCTTTGGCCGATACATTGTCTTTGCATTTTGATAATTCATTGACCAATTCATCCGGTAGATCGATATGAAATACACTCGGAAGCATTGTCATTTGACTTAATGCGGTGATCGGTTTCAATCCGGGAATGATCGGTACATTTATCCCGTTTGACTTGCATGTGTCAACAAATTCAAAATATTTTGAATTATCAAAAAACATCTGTGTAACGATATAATCAGCGCCCTGATCTACCTTTTGTTTAAGAAAATTAATATCAAGTTTCATGTTTGGCGCTTCAAAGTGTTTTTCAGGATAACCGGCTACGCCAACACAGAAATTGGTTTTCCAGGTATGTTTTAAATCTTCATCGAGATATTTTCCTTCGTTCATGTCTTTCACCTGATTTAGTAAATCCAGAGCATAAGCATGTCCGTTTTCCTCGGGGATAAATTTTCGATCGGATTTCGGGGCATCACCTCTTAATACGAGCACATTATCCACACCAAGAAAATTGAGGTCTATTAACGCGTTTTCTGTTTCTTCCTTGTTAAACCCTCCACAAATAATATGAGGTACAGTGTCTATTTTGTACTGGTGCATGATGGCTGCACAAATTCCGACAGTACCCGGCCTTTTTTTGACCACGGTTTTTTCTAATAATCCGTTTGCTTTCTTTTTGTAAACAATTTCTTCTCTATGATAAGTAACATCTATAAAAGGCGGATTGAATTCCATCAATGGATCGATCGCATCAAAAATAGACTTTACGCCTTGTCCTTTTAGCGGTGGTAAAATTTCAAATGAAAAAAGCGTGTCTTTAGCGTTTTTAATGTGTTCGGTTACTTTCATGAATTTGTTTCGTAATTAAGATTTGGGGCCAGCCATTTTTCCATTTCATGTTGTGACATGCCCTTTCTTTTTGAATAATCAATTAGCTGGTCTTTGGAAATCTTTCCCAATCCAAAATATTTGCTTTCCGGTCTGGCAAAATAAAAGCCGCTGACCGATGATGCGGGATACATGGCAAAACTTTCGGTTAAACTTATCCCTGTATTTTTTTCAACTTCCAGCAAATCAAAAAGAAGCTTTTTCTCGGTATGATCAGGACAGGCAGGATAACCCGGAGCCGGTCTGATTCCCTGGTATTTTTCGGAAATTAAATCTTCATTGTTAAGTTTTTTATCAGAATAGGCCCAAATTTCCGTTCTTACTTTTTCATGTAAATATTCGGCAAAAGCTTCAGCGAGTCGATCAGCAAGGGATTTGATCATTATATTGTTATAATCATCATGATCTTTTTCAAAACGCTCAATAAGCTTTTCAATTCCAATTCCTGCTGTAACAGCAAAACCACCTATATAATCATTTTTTCCTGAAGATTTGGGAGCAATAAAATCGGAGAGACTATAATTTGGATATCCGCTGCCTTTTTTACCTTGTTGTCTTAGAAAATGAAAGGTTGTTTTCCAATCGCCATTTTCATACACCTGCACATCGTCTCCAATTGAATTGGCTTCGAAAATACCACAAACACCTTTGCTTAAAAGCCAATCTTCCTTTTCAATTTTCTCAAGCATTTCCTGAGCATCATCAAAAAGTTTTTTTGCTTCAATGCCAATGGTTTTATTCTCAAAAATTCTTGGATATTTTCCTTTCAACATCCATGTAGAAAAGAAAGGGGTCCAATCAATATAGTTTTTAAGCGTAGAAACACCCACATTATCGAATACAGTAATACCTAATTTTTTTGGTTGGGCAATCGAATTTTCGAAATCGACCTGTGCATGGTTTTCCCGTGCTTCCTCTATGCTTACATAGGTTTTAATTTTGTGTTTTTTACTGTGCTCTTCTCTTAGATTTGCATATTCCTTTTTGACCCTGTCAAGATAAACAGGCAGTGATTCAGTATTGCTTAATTCCCCTGCTACGGGCACACTCCGCGATGCATCCAATACATGTACTACCGGTCCCGAATAATGTGGGTCAATTTTAACTGCAGTATGAATTCTTGAGGTCGTTGCACCACCGATCAATAGGGGAATATTCAGTTTTCTTCGCTCCATTTCCTTGGCAACATGTACCATTTCATCCAGAGAAGGTGTAATTAAACCACTGAGGCCAATGATATCTACCTGCTCTTCAATTGCTGTATCCAGAATTTTTTCGGCTGCTACCATCACTCCTAAATCGATGATTTCATAATTATTACAGGCTAAAACCACTCCAACAATATTTTTGCCTATATCGTGAACATCCCCTTTAACAGTGGCCATAAGAATTTTGGCGTTTTGGCTGGCGTCGTTATTTAGTCTTTTTTCTTCTTCAAGATATGGAAGTAAGTAAGCCACAGATTTTTTCATAACCCTGGCGCTTTTAACGACCTGAGGAAGAAACATTTTACCAGAGCCAAATAGATCGCCAACCACATTCATACCATCCATAAGTGGTCCTTCAATTACCTTTAACGGTCTTTGATATTTCAGCCTGGCTTCTTCAGTATCATCATCTATGAAATCAATAATTCCTTTGACCAGAGCATGCTCCAGTCGTTTTTCAACTTCATCTTCTCTCCATTTATTATCGACTACTCTTTGTTTCCCGTTTCCTTTTACTTTCTCAGCATATTGTATTAGCGTTTCTGTTGCATCGTCTTTTCTGTCGAGCAATACATCCTCAACTTTCCGGAGTAGTTCTTCAGGTATATCATCATATACTTCGAGCATCGCGGGATTCACTATTCCCATATCCATACCATTTTGAATGGCGTGATAAAGAAATGCCGAATGCATGGCTTCTCTCACTTTGTCGTTTCCGCGAAATGAAAATGAAACATTACTCACGCCACCGCTTACATGAGCACCGGGCAAGTTTTGTCGAATCCATTTGGTAGCCCTGAAAAAATTTAGTGCATTTTTCCGGTGCTCTTCCATTCCTGTTGCAACAGGAAAAATATTCGGATCGAAAATGATATCTTCCGCAGGAAATTTTACCTTCTCAACCAATATTTTATAGGATCTTTCACAGATCTGAATTCTTCTTTCGTATGTATCGGCTTGTCCGTCTTCATCAAATGCCATGACGATAACGGCTGCTCCATACATTTTTACTTTTTTAGCTTGCGCTATAAATGTCTCCTCCCCTTCTTTAAGAGAAATGGAATTTACAATGGCTTTGCCTTGCACACATTTTAACCCGGCCTCAATAATTTCCCATTTCGACGAATCAATCATTATTGGTATTCTGGAAATATCCGGTTCGGAGCCGATTAAATTTAAAAACTTAACCATGGCTTCCTTGCCATCAATCATGCCTTCATCCATGTTGACATCCAATACCTGTGCACCCCCTTCTACCTGATCTCTTGCCACCGAGAGTGCATCTTCGTATTTGTCTTCCTTGATTAAACGCAGAAATTTTCTTGAACCGGTTACATTGGTTCGTTCCCCAATATTTATAAAATTGGATTCTGAAGTAACTACGAGTGGTTCAAGGCCACTTAGTTTTAGTGGCTTGTGTTTAAATTCAGTTTTATTCATCCCTCCTATTCTACCATTACAGCCAGATCTCTTGGCTGATATTTACTAACTAATTCTGAAATTGCTTTTATATGTTCAGGTGTCGTTCCACAGCAACCGCCCACTATATTGACTAAGTTTTCATCTAAAAATTCTTTGATCTGAGCGGCCATGTTTTCAGGACTCTGATCGTATTCACCAAATTCATTTGGCAAGCCGGCATTTGGATGGGCACTTACAAAACAATCCGATTTGTTTGCCATTACCTGTAAATAGGGACGCAATTCTTTTGCCCCTAGTGCACAATTTAATCCAACACTTAATAAAGGAACATGTGAAACGGATATCAGGAATGCTTCGGTTGTTTGCCCTGATAAGGTTCTTCCGCTCGCGTCTGTAATTGTACCAGAAACCATTATTGGAATTTGAGTATTTCTTTCTTCCAATATTTCCTGGATAGCAAAAAGACAAGCCTTCGCATTCAAAGTATCAAATACGGTTTCTACTAATAACAAATCCACTCCGCCATCTAACAAACCTCTTACTTGCTCGGCATATGTGTCTCTCAGTTCATCAAAAGTGACAGCTCGAAAACCCGGATCATTTACGTCAGGTGATAATGAAGCCGTTCTATTGGTTGGGCCTATCGATCCCGCAACAAATCTGGGTTTTTCAGGTTCTTTTGTGCTGAATTCGTTCGATACTTCTTTGGCTATTTTTGCCGAAGCCAGATTCATTTTATAAACTTCGGATTCAAGCCCGTAGTCTGCCTGAGCCAGTCTGTTGCTGGTAAATGTATTCGTTTCGGCAATATCGGCACCGGCTTCAAAATATTTTTCATGGATTTCTTTAATTATTTCGGGTTGTGTCAATGACAATAAATCATTATTTCCCTTTAAGGACATTGAATGATCTTTGTAAATATCACCGCGAAAATCCTCTTCCTCCAACTTGTATTGTTGTATCATGGTACCCATGGCACCATCTAAAACCAGTATTTTTCTTTTCAGAATAGCTCTTAAATCTGTCATCTTATCTGTTTAGCTTATTGAGAAAGTGTTTGGGAAGAGTCGCATCTTCACTCATCTTTCCCCATTAAAGGGGGTGGGAAGTAGCACCCGACTAGCTCGGGTTGCTAAGACATCAACGGGCCCATTCCCTCAGTCTTTCTCGATAAGTAGTACAAAGAAAAAGATAAATCTTCATTTTTAATAATATATTTCGGTGAATAGTTCAGTTTGTGCATTTTTGGCAAAATCTTGATTAAAATTTGAAATTAGCTGCTATTGATATAGGCTCCAACGCCATTCGCTTTCAAATATCCCGTGTCATAGAAGATGATGGCGAAATGAAAATTAAAAAGCTGGAATACGTGCGTTTTCCGCTTAGACTCGGACAAGATGTCTTCAACCTCAATGAAATCAGTGAAAAGAATCAGGAAAAATTTTTTAAGCTGATGAAAGCCTTCAAATTATTGATGGACTTATACGAAGTGGATCATTACATGGCTTGTGCCACCTCTGCCATGCGCGAAGCAAAAAATGGTGTTGAAATTGCACGTCAAATTGAACGAAAACTGGATTTTGACATCAATATTATCAATGGTGATGAAGAAGCATGGCTGATCAACAAAGTTATTCTCAACAGCTTAAATGAAGAACATACAGTACACATTGATGTGGGTGGTGGCAGTACAGAGATTAATGTTTACAATGGGCGAAAAAAGGTCAATTCGGAATCTTTTAAAATAGGGTCTGTTAGAAATCTTCAGGGCAAGGATACGCCTGAAATATGGGAAATAATGGAAAAATGGGTCAAAAAAAATATCATGGGCCTTGATAACTTAATTGCCATTGGAACCGGTGGAAATATCAATAAAATCTATGAATTGGGGAATACAAAAAGAGACAACTCAATAACTATTAAAAATTTTCAAAAAACTCTCGATGATATTGAGCAGATGTCAATGGAATATCGAATGAATCATTTAATGCTCAACCCTGATCGGGCGGATGTGATTGTACCTGCATCAAAGATTTATTTATCGATAATGAAATGGGCAAAGGCCAAAAAAATTGTAGTTCCACAAGTTGGATTAAAAGATGGAATGATGACACTGTTGATTGACAAACACTATAAAGCCTGGCGAAAATCCAGAATTAATCAAACAGCTTAACTGAGTCAATGATATTTTTGGTCACATTGAAAAATTCCTTGTGAATATCAAAAGCCAGATCTTCCACAGTACTTAATTTTTTATAAGAACCATCCTCCTGCATTTCATAGGAATTTACATTGTCGTTTAGGTTAAAAACCAAAATATTAATCGCTTCTTTTTTTGCTCTTTTGTCGTTGATCATAAAAAGCGATTCGATTCTTCGATCAAAACTTCTAACCATAATATCAGCACTTCCACCATATATTATTGGGTCGCCTTCATTGTGAAAATAGAATAAACGAGAATGTTCCAAAAAGTCACCTACAATTGAACGAACCGTTATATTTTCGCTCAGGCCCTTTCTTCTAGGTCTTAAACAACATATTCCTCTTACAATCAAATGAATATTAACACCGGCCTGACTGGCCTCATACAGTTCATCTATTGTTTTGCGATCTTCTAATGAATTAATTTTAATACAAATTCCTGATGGTTTCCCTTCCAAAGCATTTTCTTTCTCCTTTTGAATAAGGTCGATCAATGAATTTCTCAGATCTTTTGGAGCTGTTAAAAGCGATTTATAAATACTAGGTGCGGAATGGCCCGTAATTACATTGAAGAATTCAGAAACATCATTAGCATATATTTCATTGGTTGTCAACAGACCTAAATCCGTATACAGCTTGGACGTACTTTCGTTATAATTTCCTGTGCCCAAATGCACATATCTAATGACCTTATCTTCAGTTTTTCTTACTATGAGAAGCAATTTAGTATGCGTTTTTAATGCAGACATCCCGTAAATCACAAAAACACCGGCCTTTTGTAATTTCGCGGCTTCCCTTAAATTATTTTCCTCATCAAAACGGGCTTTTACCTCAAAGAGGACCGAAACGTGAATTCCATTTTCCGCTGCTTTTAATAATGCACTTGTCACTCTGCTTCCCTTTGCCAATCGATAAATAGTAATTTTTATAGCCAGCACATTAGGGTCATCGGCGGCCGTTTCAAGGAGGTCTATAACCGGGTGTATACTGTTATACGGATGATGAAGAAGAATATCATTGGCTTCAAGATATTCCATAATATCCGTATCTTCTTCTTTTTCTACATGCCTGTAAGATATAGGTAAAACAGGCGATGGCAGTGAGGGTATTTTATCCTTAAATTCATTATGATTTATGATCTGCCAAAGACTTGTAAAATCCAGAATCCGGTCAAACTCGAAAATTGCATCCTCTTCCAGTTCCCATCTTTCTTTGAGGATTCTTTTTAGAGATTCCAATGAACCCGATTCAATTTCAAGCCGAACCACTCTTCCTGTTTTTCTTTTTTTGAGTTTATGTTTTAACTCATCTATGAAATCCATTTCAAGATCATCACTTTCCTCCAGCGTAAAATCTCCGTTTCTGGTGATCCTGATCAATTTCACATTTTCAATAAAGATGTTGCGATATAATTTGTCTATTTCAGAACGGATAATCTCCTGAATTGGGACAAATACAATTTTGGTACCTCTGTTGATTTGATAATACTTTGGAAGGTTTTGAGGAATTTGAACAAAAGAGAGCTTTTTTCTTTCCCTGCTTCGACGACTGGGTTTGGTAACCACTGCAAAAACAGGAATAGCATTCATTAAAACCGGGAATGTATGATAATTGTCATACACCATAGGTGTAAGCATTGGAAATATGGTACCTCTGAAATACTCTTTGATTTCTTCAATTTCCTCAGGCTTCAAAGAATTTACATCTGATATTTCAAATCCATTTTTATCAAAAAGAGGAACAAGTTGTTTGTAATAGCACTCGTATTGCCGGGCTACAAATTCCTGAGCCCTTGCCATAAGCATTTGTTTAAAAGGAACCTCTCTTAAACCGGAATAATCAATTCTCTTTTTGCCGTAATCAATATAATTGTATAAACTGCCTATCCGAATCATAAAAAACTCATCCAGATTGGATTCGGTAATGGCTAAAAATTTCATTCTTTCAAAGAGTGTTCGATTGGGATCCAATGCCTGATCTAATACCCGATGATTGAATTTTAACCAACTCAGGTCCCTTGAGATATATTTACTTGAATCTATCTTATTGACGACCTTCGCTTCCGGCATAAAATGTATGTTGTTTTTTCTGTAAAATTTATACGTCTAGCTTGGCGTATTTGGCATTCTTTTCAATGAATTCTCTTCTTGGAGCTACTTCATCTCCCATCAGCATGGAAAATAAGTGATCCGCTTCAGCCGCACTCTCAATGGTCACCTGTTTAAGATTTCTGAACTCAGGATCCATGGTGGTAGTCCATAATTGTTCCGGATTCATTTCTCCGAGACCTTTATATCTTTGAATGCCTACTGCATCCTCTTTTCCACCTGCCAATTCCTTTATGATTTCTGCTCTGTCTTTTTCCGACCAGGCATATCGTTGTTCCTTACCTTTCTTCAACAAATAAAGCGGAGGTTGAGCAATATATACATATCCTTTTTCAACCAAATCGTTCATGTATCTGAAAAAGAAGGTTAAGATCAAAGTTCTGATATGGCTGCCGTCTACGTCGGCATCGGTCATAATTATCACTTTATGGTATCTCAATTTTGTAAGGTTCAAAGCCTTTTCATCTTCTTCCGTTCCAAAACTGACACCCAAAGCGGTAATCATATTTTTTATTTCCTCATTGTCATAAATCTTGTGCTCCTGAGCTTTTTCAACATTTAATATTTTTCCTCTTAAAGGTAATATGGCCTGAAACTTCCTTTCTCTCCCCTGCTTGGCTGATCCACCGGCAGAGTCTCCCTCCACAAGGTACAATTCGCATTTTGAAGGATCTTTCTCAGAGCAATCGGCTAATTTTCCCGGTAAGCCACTGCCTCCCATTACATTTTTACGCTGAACCATTTCACGCGCTTTTCTGGCAGCGTGTCTGGCTTGTGCCGCTAAAATCACTTTTTGAACAATGATTCTCGCTTCTTTGGGATGTTCTTCCAGGTATTCATATAATGCTGTTCCAAGGCATCCTTCAACGGCACCACTTACTTCTGAATTTCCAAGTTTGGTTTTTGTTTGACCTTCAAATTGAGGTTCCTGTACTTTTACAGAAATTACAGCAGTAAGTCCTTCTCTAAAATCGTCACCACTTATGTCGATTTTTACTTTATCCAAGAGACCTGATTTATCTGCCCAGCTTTTTAAAGTTCGGGTCAATGCCCTTCTAAATCCGGTTACGTGAGTTCCACCTTCAATGGTATTGATATTATTTACATAGGAAAACACATGTTCGTTATAGGAAGTATTGTACTGCAATGCCACTTCAACTGGAACACCGTCTTTTTCACTCTCTACATAAATTGGGTCTTGAATTAGTCTTTCTCTGGTGCTGTCCAAATATTGGACAAACTCAACGAGCCCACCCTCAGAAAAAAAGTAATCTTTTAGATTTTCTCCATTTTCATCCTGCTCTCTGTCATCTTCGAGATGGATTTTGATTCCCTTATTCAGATAGGCCAATTCGCGCAATCTGGCAGAGACTGTTCCGAAATTATATTCCGATACAATAAAAATAGAATCATCCGGGGTGAAGGTAATTATGGTTCCATTAATATCCGTTTTGCCTACTTCGTCTACTTTACTTTGAGGCACACCTTTAGCATAGGTTTGCTGATAGACTTTACCATCCCTATGGATAACCGCTTTGAGGCTTTTTGACAATGCATTTACACAAGACACACCTACACCATGTAATCCACCGGATACTTTGTAGGAATCCTTATCGAATTTCCCTCCTGCATGGAGGACTGTCATAACTACTTCTAAAGCCGATTTTTTTTCTTTCTCGTGATAATCAATTGGAATACCTCTTCCGTTATCCTGAACTGAAATCGAATTGTCCTTGTGAATAGTAACTGATATCTCATCACAATAGCCACCCATGGCCTCATCGATCGAATTATCAACAACTTCCCAGATTAGATGGTGAAGACCTTTTACACCTACGTCACCGATATACATCGCCGGTCTTTTACGCACTGCTTCAAGTCCCTCAAGCACCTGAATATTACCGGCCGAGTAGTCTTTTTTATTTTCTTTGCTCAAATTGAAATGGATTTATTTTTTAAGGCTGCTAAAATACAATTTTAAACCGAAAATCCGGCATTTTTATACGCCGGAAATAGTCTGCGAAACTCTGCTTTTTAAGCCTGAAAATCAAGTTAAAAAATGCCTTTCCAATCCAATAGCAAGCTGAAGAAAAAAAGGATCATTCTGGCACCGAAAATTATAAACAGTATGGCAAGAATTCTATTGACGATAATTAATATTTTATCTTTAATCAACAATCTTATTTTATTGGCAAAATAGGCTTTGAATAAATCAGTGATAAGGATAGTTGTTAACAATCCCGAAAAGAAAAATCTGAATTCCAAGGGGGAATAGGTCTGTCGAACTCCAAGGGTCCCAATAACTCCGATCCAAATCATTAAGGTAAATGGATTAACCCCATTAATTAGCATCCCTTTAAAAAAATACCATACTACCCGATGTCCTTTTTCAAAAGCGATTTTATCTTTGATTTTAACTTTTTTGTTAAAGCTTGTAATCCCTAAGCCTATTAATACCAATCCCGAAACAAGGCTAAATGTCTGCTGAAATAAATTTGATTCCATTGCCCCGGAAAAACCAAAATATATTAGAGTAACTATTATCAAGTCACTTAGTATAATTCCAAAGGCAAAAAAGGCTGCCGGTACAAATCCGCCTTCCAGGCTTACTTTTATCAAATAGAAAAAAGCAGGACCTACGAATAGAGCCAGAATTAAGCCCACAAAAAATCCATCCAGAATTATTTCAAACACAATTCAATTTTAAGAAAATTGATTTTAAGCGAGCCATTAGCACAAAATAATATTCAATAATGATCAAATTTTGTAATATTGTTCATAGACCTAAATCGATATGAGAAATTCCAAAATCGCCGGAATGGGCTTTTATGTGCCTGAAAAAGTTGTTAAGAACAGCGATCTCCAAAAATTCATGGATACCAATGACGAATGGATCCAGGAGCGGACCGGTATTAAAGAAAGAAGATATTACGATAAGAAGAAAGACACCGTAGCCAACATGGGTGTAAAAGCCGCAAAAATTGCTTTAGAACGGGCAAATCTTAAAGCCGATGATCTTGATTTTATCATTTTCGCAACCCTTAGTCCCGATTACTTTTTTCCTGGCTCAGGTGTATTGGTTCAAAAAGAATTAGGTATAAAAGAGATCGGCGCACTTGATGTTCGAAATCAATGTTCGGGCTTTATTTATGCATTATCCATTGCCGACAATTTTATTAAAACGGGTATGTATGACAATGTATTGGTAATAGGATCTGAAATTCATTCTTCAGGTCTCGACATGAGCACAAGAGGAAGGAATGTATCGGTTATATTTGGTGATGGTGCCGGTGCTTGTGTGCTCAAACCCGAAAAAGATAGTAACAAAGGTATTTTAACAACGAATTTACACTCTCAGGGTGAATTTGCAGAAGAACTTGCAGTAATACATCCGGGTTCAAGTGGTGATGAGAGACTTACAAAAGATATGATCGATGATGCCAGAATCTATCCTTACATGAATGGAAATTTTGTATTTAAGCATGCGGTTACGAGAATGCCTGAAGCCATTATGGAAGCATTGAATAAAACCGGTAAAAAAATTGAAGATGTAGATTTGGTCATTCCGCATCAAGCCAATGCAAGAATTACGGAATTTGTTGCCCGGACCTTTAAGCTGCCTCCGGAAAAAGTTGTAAGTAATA
The DNA here is from genome assembly GCA_040218795.1 of Cytophagales bacterium. Taxonomy (GTDB): domain Bacteria; phylum Bacteroidota; class Bacteroidia; order Cytophagales; family CCMP332; genus CCMP332. Next base: position 20,787 of record JAVJQT010000003.1, read on the forward strand.
TTCACAAATATGGCAATACAACTGCGGCGTCCATTCCCATTGCAATGTGCGAAGCCTGGGAAGAAGGCCGATTTAAAGAAGGTGATTTGGTGTGCCTTACAGCATTTGGCAGTGGCTTTACCTGGGCATCAGCGCTTGTTCAATTTTAATTAATGTCTTTGGTTTCGTTTTACGGAAAAAACGATAGCCCAATAATATGGCTGCCGAGCCCAAACCAATTATAAATCCATACCAAACGCCCTGAACGCCCATATTGAGCCAAAAAGCAAAAATATACGAGCAGGGAAGTCCTAAACCCCAGTAGGAAAATACAGCTATCAAAGTGGGCCATTTTACATCGGAAAGGCCTCGAAGCGCACCCATTGCAGCAACTTGCAATCCATCAAATATCTGGAATGCTGCAGAAATAATTATTAGACTCGATGCCATTTTTATAACGGAAATTTCTTCAACATATAAAGTTGGCAACCAGGTATTTAAGATTATAAAAATCAATCCGGCAATGGCCATAAAAATTGCCGACATCTCCATGCCAATTTTGCCAACTGTTCTTACCATATCAAATTTCATGGCTCCGAGTTGATTGCCTACACGTATGGTCGATGCAGCGCCTAAACCCGCTGCCATAACATAAGTTGCCGAGGCAATACTAATTGCAATTTGATGGGAAGCCAATTCTCTATAGCCTATCCAGCCGACCATGATTGCCGATATTGAAAAAGCACCGGCCTCGAAAACCATTTGCATTCCACTGGGGCCACCAATATTGAGGATGTCCCGAATATTTGAGAGTCCAAGGGCAGAACTTGAAACAACTTTTATCTTAAAATCTTTAAAGTCTCTTAAATACAAAACTGCGAACATCATTCCCAGAGCCATTAATATCCTTGATATTAATGTAGCATAGCCGGCTCCCATTAATCCATATGCAGGAAAGCCAAGTTTGCCAAAAATGAGTATGTAATTGAGAATAATATTGAATGCATTGCCTATGATACTAATGTACATGGCGGTTTTAGTAATGGAAACCCCATCTGCAAATTGTTTATAGTTCTGAAAAACCATAAAGGGGATCATTGAAATTGCAATGACCTTTAAATAAGGAATTGCCAGTTCGACAATAAGAGCCTCCTGATCCAGGTATTGAAATATCCAGGTGCTGTAAAACATCAGCAAAAAAATCATTACTCCAATTCCTGTATTTACTAAAAGTCCGCTTTGTTGGAAGGTATTGATTCTGGAAATATTATTTTGTCCATGCGCATTGGCCACTAGCGGTGTCAGACCAAAAGACATTCCCAATCCAAAAACCATTGGCATTACCATAACAGTATTTGCAAGTGAAGAAGCAGCCAGTTTGTCTGCTCCAATCTGACCCACCATGATATTATCTATCAGGCCTGTCATGATATGACTCAAATAAGCCAACGATACCGGATAAGCTAGTAAAAACGTTTTTCGATATTCTGTAAGTCTAGATTGAAGCTCCATATTGGGGGCGCAAATTTACTTAGTTTTTCAAATGATTTTTATATACTATATAAATGTGTCATTTTGTAATACCAACGGAAGATTTTAGATTTGATCGCCTTAAAAAACAAACAATGAATTCATCAGAAAAAAAAGACACAAAAGAAGAAGTAAAAGAGAAAAGCCTGCGCCAACAAATTGAGAAAACTTTTCTCGATCAAAGGAAGGTCTTTCTTTGGGGAGCCGTAGATGATGAGTCTGCTGAAAAAATAGTTAATCAATTACTTTTTCTTGAAGCAAAAGAGCCGGGAAAAGTGATTAAATTTTATATAAATAGTCCCGGAGGAATAGTTACAAGTGGAATGGTAATAATGGATACCATGAAAATGATCAGCTCTCCGGTGCATACCATTTGCATGGGTATGGCAGCATCTATGGGTTCATTATTGTTATCTCAGGGAGAAAAGGGAAAACGTACAATTTTCCCAAGTGGAAGGGTTATGATACATCAACCGAGTATTGGAGGAATGCAGGGAAGAGCCTCAGACATTGAAATTACGGCCATTCAAATTCAAAAAACCAAGGAACAATCAGCAAAAATATTGGCAGATAATTGTGGTCAAAAATTTGAAAAAGTAATGGAAGATTTTGACCGCGACTATTGGATGGATGCTAAAGAAGCCATCGAATATGGCATTGTAGATAAGGTTGAAAAATCTTTCTAATCAATTCATGCTTTGAAATATATATTTATAGTTGGAGTGGGCAGGTCCGGAACAACGCTTTTGCAGAGCATCCTGAATGCGCACTCTGACATTGCTTTTACACCGGAAAGCCATTTCTTATTTCACTATTTAAGTCCAAAATCAAATAAAAAGTTACCTAAAGACAAAGAAGAGTTAACCAATATCCTCGAAAAGGATGACCATCTTAAAAGACTCCAACTCGACCTTAAAGATTTAACTCATGATTTGGAATTGGATTCAAACTTCTGGATCAATTTATTTAGGAAAATACTCAATGAGTACGCCAAAAAAGAAAATGTTAATACCATTGGCGATAAGGATCCAATGAATTCCGGATTACTAAAAGTTATTAAAAAATATTTTCCCGAAGCATTGGTTATTCATATCATACGCGACCCCCGCGATGTCCTATTGTCAAGATTGAAATCTGATTGGGGTGCAAAATATCCTTTGTTAGCACATTTGGGAGATCATAAAGTAAGTCTCGAAAAAGCCATGACTGAAGGCCCCGAACTTTTTCAAGAAAATTATTTTGAAATCCGCTATGAAGACCTTATTGCTGATACTGAAAATGAAGTGAAAAAAATCTGCGGGTTTTTATCGGTTGATTTTGAATCTCAAATGCTCAATTTTTCAAAAAGTTCGGAAAAACTTGTGAGTAAAGAAGAGCGCCAATGGAAAGGAAATATTTTTGGTCAGATTATGACGAAAAATCAAGGTAAATGGAAAAAAGGCTTGACTAATTTCCAAAAACAAATCAGTTCTTTAATAATAGGAAACCTCATTGTTAAATTGGGTTATGAAAAACCTGTTAAATACCCTCTTTACCTGATTATCTTTAAATTAATCTTTATCCCCATAGAAATTTATTTTAATCGTAAATACAAATTGCAGGATTGAGTGTGCACAAATTGATATTGACCTCAGATTATGAAATTTATGGCAATGGCAGCGGTGATGTTAATAATTGTCTTATAAAACCCACTGAGGAATTATTAAGCATTTGTGATACTCGAAATATACGCATGTGCTTTTTTGTTGATGTTTGTGAAATATGGGCATTTGAAGCGCTTGAAAAACAAAATCCTAATTTCAATCACGCCTCTTTAATTAAAAATCAACTTATAAAAATTATTCAATCAGGACATGACATTCAATTGCATTTGCACCCTCAATGGATCGGAGCAAAATACGTTGAGCAAAAATGGAATCTGAATTATCAATACTGGCGATTGGTAGAAACAGCTTCACTTGATTTTGGTGAATTTGGAAAAGGTGTTTTGGGTCTCTTGAATAAAGGAAAGACCTGGTTGGAAAATTTAATTATGCCTATTGATTCAAAATATCTGTGTAAGTCATTTCGCGCAGGGGCATGGTGTATACAGCCAGAAGAAGATATTATTGAATCCCTGAAAAGACTGGAATTCAAAAAGGAAAGCAGTGTGGCTAAAGGATTAAAATTTGAAGGTCGCTTAACCTATTATGATTTTACTTCATTAAAGGATTACCCAAACCAATGGCCCCTTGGATTAAATTTAAGGGCAATCGACAGTCAAAGCGGATTATTGGAGATTCCAATCGCTTCAGCTAAGGCCGGGCTCTTGGATCAGCTGAAGTTTGCCTATTTAAAACGAAAAAGAAAACACCCGGTTTACCCGAACAACAGCGAAGTCAGATTTTATCAAAAGGAAAGTTCAAGTCAATTAGAAAAAATCAAAAGACACCTATTTCCCGGATATAGAATGCTTGATTTTGCATCAGGAAGTACTTTTGAAGAACTGAAATTTATCACAGAATATCATATAAAAAAGCATAGTGAAAACTCAAATATCATTGCAATTAGTCATCCGAAAAATTTCGGAGTAAAAATCGAGTTTGAAAATTATCTAAATTGGTGTGATAAGAATGACAATATCACATTTGAATACAAGAACGAACCATATTTCTGGAGATAATCAGATGTCTGAAGCGCAGAATTATGATTTTAAGAGTGATTTAATAAAGTATATTACTGCTTTATACCCTCAAAAATCGCATATCTCATTGAGTGAACCTATTATTTCAAAAGAAGACAAACAAAAGGTATTGGGGGTTTTGGAAGATAACATGATTTCAAGTTACGGCCCGGAAGTTTCAAAATTTGAGAAATTGCTTGCTGATTATTGTGGGACACAAAAAGTCATCTCGGTTATAAATGGCACTGCTGCTTTACACCTTTCACTTAAAGCTTTGGGAATTGGTGAAAACGATGAAGTAATTACACAGTCTTATTCCTACATCGCTGTGCCTAATGCCATTAATTATTCAGGCGCTGAACCGGTATTTATCGATAATGACATTTCAAGTCTGGGAATCAATTCTGAAAATTTAGAAAAGACCATACAAGAGCAGTATGAATGGGACAAAAATCATTTAATAAATAAAAAAACAGGTAAAAAATTAAAAGCGATTATTGCAGTTTATGCCTTTGGTCAGGTCTATGATGTGAATGCTGTTAAATCGGTTTGTGATAAATACAAAATCGACTTAATTGAAGATGCCGCTGAAGCGCTGGGTACTTTTATTAATGGAAAGCATGCCGGCAGCTTTGGAAAACTAGGCGTTTTAAGTTTCAATGGAAATAAAATCTGTTCAAGCGGCGCAGGCGGTGGAATAATTTGTAATGATGATGATTTAAGTCAAAAAATTAAACACCTGAGCACAACTGCCAAAAGAGTGAACAAATCGGGAATTGATTTTGATCAATTGGGATATAATTATAGAATGGCCAATATCAATGCCGCATTGGGTTTATCACAGCTCAATGACATCGATAAAAAACTTAAGGCCAAAGCGAAGTTAAGAAGAGCCTATGAAAGTTTTCTGGACAAGTATAATTATAAATTAATTGGGAATGAAAATACCAACAACTGGCTTAATAGTATTCTTTTAAATTCAAAAGAGGAAAAAATTGAACTTTTAAATCTAGCCAGAGAATCTAATATTCAAATGGAATCTTCATGGGTATATCTCCCTGAAACTAGTTTTTATAAGGATGCACAAGTCTACAATATTGCAAACGCCAAAGCTATATCAGATCGTATCGTTCAATTACCTGGCAGTCTTGATTTTGAATTCTGATGGATAATAATTTTGTGATTTTTGGTTGTTCGGGGCATGCACGTGTAGTGCTTGAAAATATTCTAAGCAATGGAGATGGCCACTTTTTAGGCTGGATCGACAATACTGTGAAAAATGGGACAAAAGTCTTTGGTTTTCCTGTAATCGGAAATGATGAGGATTTAAAAAGCCTGTATTTGAATGAAAAATTTTCAGGTATAGTCGGGATTGGAAATATCGTATTGCGGCAAAAGGTGGTCAGATATATTGTAAAACATATTCCCGATTTTGAGTTTATAAATTCTATACATTCAAGTGCCATTATTTCCCCAAGCGCCAATTTAGGGGATGGTATCGCTATAATGCCGGGAGCTATAATTAATTCAGAATCAAAAATCGGAAATCACAGCATAATCAATACCGGTTCTCAGGTAGATCACAATTGTGAAGTCGCTGAGTATGTGAATATTTCACCGGCAGTAATTCTAGGAGGTAATGTGAAAATTGGATCATCAAGTAATATCGGAATTGGATCGCTCATTATTAATAACCTGACTATCCCAAATGGAACAAAAATAAAAGCGGGTACAACGCTGACCCGTTCTATATTGTAAATTATTTTATCATCCCTGATAAACTATCCGTGATATAATGCAAAATTATGGCGTGTCCTATTTCTACATAGCCGTAGCTATCGCTTTCCAACCAGATATTTAGTTCGCCTTCTTTTCTCAGTTTATTTTCTGATTTAAACCCTGAAAAGGTAATCACCTTACAGCCTTTATCTGAGGCAAATTTGGCTGCGCTGACGATGTTTTCAGAATTGCCTGAGCTGCTAATTGCGATGACAGCATCTTTCTTCCTGATCATTGTTGCAAATGGTTGTTTAAATACATTTTCGTATCCGTAATCATTCGCCATGCAAGTCAAAAGACTATTATCAGTGATCGCTCGTGCATTTTTCTTACAAGCATTAATAAAATCCACCATAGAATGCGATACAATGCCACTACTTCCACCGTTTCCAATCATATAAATTGTCGCATCTTCATCCACCTCATTCAATAAATCAATAATTTGTGAAAGACCGGTTTGGGTATCAATGTTTTCATTTTTGTTAGAAACCACCAGGTTTTCTAAAACCGAATTGTATTTATTTATATAATCAGAATATTTCATTAAGCCAGAATAACTTTTAAGTATTTAAGTAAAGGTACTTTTTTGATATAATCTTTGTTCCCCAATATTTTAACAGCCATTGCTCCTACGGCATTTCCGGTGAATGAAACCATTTCAAGTGGCATTCCGGCTTTAACCAATAGAGAAGTGATTGAAAGAAATGCATCACCGGCTCCAATCGTATCCACAACTTCATTTGATAATACAGGTGCAGTGGAATGTTGTCCATCTTTGTTACCCATTAAACAACCATTTACTCCCAAAGTAATAGCACCAAAATCTGAATTTAATGATTCAAGAAGACTATTCATTACATTTTCTATGGATTCTTCTTTGCTGTGCAATGCTAATTGAGCTTCTTCCTTGTCAATTGAAAAATAGTTACAACGTGGATATTTTGTAACGACATTAAAGCCTTTATTTGCGCTATTGGTTTGGACGTTAATTGCTAAAAAATCTTTTTTCCCCACAACAAAGTTTACCATTTGACTATTCATTAGTCCATGTCCAAAATCTGCAATGATGACTAAATCATGATTCTTAATTGATTCATATTCTTTTATCACCTGATCAGTATAATGTTTTTCTAACGGTGAATCATCTATTTCAATAATTTCAAATAATTTGTGTTTGAAAGTTTTATCAACCAATCGTTTTTTAATTGTTGTAGGTCTGTCTGGGGTATAAATTGCTTTTAATTCCACATTTGGATGAAGATTTTTTCTTATAAAATCAAAATAATCTCCATTCTCATTGAGGCCATAAGTAGTTATCAGATTAACTTTCTTTACAAAATCAGCGATATGATTGGCAACAGCAAGCGTTCCTCCTCCATACATTTCATAATCCAATAATTTGGCAGTAATCGTAGGAGATTTGGAAGATTTACCTATGGGGTTAACAAACTGATATTCGTCTAAAATGGTATCGCCTATAATAGTTACTTCATATTCAGAAATGATATCAAAAAATTTATTAAAATCTTTGAGTTTGTACTTCTCTCTAATTTCCTTTAAATATTTACCTAAATCACCATCTTCAGATCCCATATGACGATTGATCAATTTAGACGAACTAAAAACAGGTTCGTGTGTAAAGACCAATTTTCCACCAACACTTTCTATTGCTTCCTTTTCAGGATAAATGCCACCGGTGATGTCTTCGTGCATTTTTTCATATTCCTGGCCCTTTACGTAAAAATTAGGTTTGATTTCTTTTATTGCCGGTAAGGCCAATGCATGGCGGTTTATAGCTACAAAATCCACAATACCTATGGCTGCAACTGTTTCGGATCTGATATCTTCGTTAAATATTGGTCTTCCAGGACCTTTATTGATGTGCTTGTCTTCGGTGAGCGTTACAACTAAAACATCACCAAACTTTTTCGCTGCTTCAAAATGTTTCAAATGACCGGGGTGGAGTAAATCAAAAGCTCCATGACATTGTACTACTTTTAGTCCTGAGTTTTTAAGCTCTTCTACTTTTTTCGAAAGGTCTGAAATTGTAAGAATCTTATTTACCATCAATTATATGGTTTAATTTACTGTACAAAAAAGTACTGTTTCGCTGGAATAGGTGGTAGCATGACCTAAATAGAATTTATAACCTAAATTTAGTTCATCAATTTGATTAACAATGCCTGTGAAATCAGACATATTGTGGTAAATGGAGATCGCTAACTTGGGTTTGAATTTTGATATTGACTTAATAGCTCCTTTAATTGCAAAGGGTTCAGCACCTTCAATATCCGTTTTAATAAAATCCAACCTTTTCAGCTCCTTAGTATTTACAAAATCGTCAATAGATAGAGTTTCTGTCTGCCCCGACATTTCGGAACTGTTTTCAAAACCCACTTTTGAACTTGCACCTAAATCACTATAAAACACTTTTTTACCCGATACATCCCATAATGGTTTATCCACTATCTCAATCCGATGTTTTAATGTTGGATTTAATGCCAAATTCTTATTCAATACTTCAAGATTACTTGGGATAAATTCAAATGAATAAACTTTCCCATTTTCACCAGCCAGATTTGCAAAATAGAGTGAAGAATCTCCATAACATCCACCTAAGTCCAACACGACATCATCTTTTTCTACTTTAATAGTATGTGTATTATCTATTTTATGATCATAGTGATGGATCATAAATGTCATATACAAAGCTTTTGAATGAAGGTAAACTTTTATTGGAAAACTAAAATTAGTTAAATCGTGAAAAGGTAATTTAAAAGGTGCATAATCTAATTCAATAAATTCATTTCCTTCATTTTTGTATACTTCTTCTAATCCATTCCAGTACTCTTTTGTATTTAATGGAAGTTTAACTTTTACATACCCTAGTATTCTAAAAGCCATAAGTTTTAATAAAAGTTTTTTTGAGGCATCCGTCTCAAGTTTATTATAAAATGACTCTAAGGGATTTAAATATTTTTTTAATGAAAAAACTTTCCCCAGAAATATTTCTTTGAATAAATAATTGTTAGCTATGATTAGGTTAATAAATAATCTGGAATAGAATATTCTTTTACCTAGATTGATTACCCGCTTTTTTACTGTTATTTTATTATATCTGGGTGATTCACTTTCCGGATAATAATTACTCGATTCTTCTAAAAGCTGCTTTTTTAATAATGTATAAAACATTGGACTGAATTTATGGCTTTTAATCAGGATAAGTATTTAAACCATTTTTCAGTGGCTTTTTCAATGGATTTACTGTCCCATACAGGAGCATTTTCCCAATAGTCTATATTATCAAGCATTTCTTTGACACCATTTTCAAGACTAACCTGAGGTTTCCAATTGGTCAGTGCTAATATTTTTGTGGTATCTGCAAAGGTACAGTCGGGTTCACCCGGTCGCTTCGGAATAAATTCATAAGGGCCTTCGAGCAACTCTACCAATTGATTTACACTATATGTGTTACCACTTCCAACATTCATGGTTTGGCCAATGGCTTTTTCGCTTTTTGCAGATTCATAACAGGCTTTTACAACATCAGTAACAAAGGTAAAATCACGTGTTTGCGTTCCATCCCCAACAATTGTAAATGGTTTTCCTGCAATTTTTTGTGCTAGAAATACACCAAATACAGCTCCATAAGTACCAGAAGTACGCGAGCGTGGTCCATATACATTAAAGAACCTTAAAGATGTAACAGGAAGGCCGTATACCTGATACCAATGCATAACATATTGCTCTCCAATAAATTTTGTGAAAGCGTAAGGATACTGCGGTGAAATAGGAGAATTTTCTGAGGTTGGATACTTTTCAGGGATTCCATAACAGGATGAAGATGCCGCATATATTAGTCTCTTAATACCATGTTTCTTGGCAGCTTCAAGTACACTTATGGTTCCATCGACATTGGAATTATGATATTTCATCGGTTCTTCAATGGAAGGAACAATATCTGCCAAGGCCGCTAAATGAAATACCCAATCAACATTTTTAAAAAATGGCTCTATTTTGTCATAATTAGAAACATCTTCAATCAACAATTCAAAGTCATCGTTGCCTTTATGCTGCTTTAGATTATCAATGCGGCCATTTGACAGATTGTCGATTACTTTTACTTTGTACCCTTCATTTAATAATAAGTCAACCAAATGACTTCCTATAAATCCTGCACCTCCAGTTACTAAAGCTATCATTCTATTTTATTCTTGTAATTCCTTTTATTAGTTGTTTAAGTTTGCCCCCTGTGGCTGAGTCAATACTGTTTTTAAGTTCAATCAATCTTTGTCTGGTTGAAACCTCTTGTTTATTAATAACTTCCGGATTTAGTTTTCTCCAAATTCTTGGAATACCATGTAGGTCAGTCTTATCAATAATATGTGGTTTAAATTCTAAAGCAAATCCATTATTAGAAAGATAATTATCAATATCTAATTTATGCGTAGGCCTCCAAGCATTCATATGATCTCGAATATACAATACACCTTCCGGCTTTAATATTCTTTGAAATTCTTTTACAACATGTTTAACCAGTTGACCGTTAAGCTCCTGCAATACCTGAACAACCAGTATTTTATCAAAGAAATTATCCGGAATTAAATCAAAACGCCATGTGGGTAGATGATAAACACCTTTTTGAGGATTCTTTAAATTAAAATCATCCTTTTCATACACGTATTCGTGTATTTTAAAATCGGAATTGTTATAATATAAATTTTGCAAACAATAGGACTTGGGAATTGCATCAATTGAAACAAAAACTAAATTATCATCGTCCGACTGCGACCATAAATTAAACTGACGTCCATAACCTGCTCCAAAATCTAATACCTTTTGCCCCTTTTTAGGATGAAGCATCGGATAGAAATTTGAAAGTATAAAATCCTGAGCGTTGTTTCTTGCCACATGCTGTTCATAGAAACTCAAATTGAAGTCAAGATTATGTTTCTCAAATAATCTTTTGTCAAAATTTTTGCTTTTGAGAATTAGTTTATCAACTAATTTTTCATCAAAATAATCTGGTTTTTTAACATCTTGCCATTTAAACCATTCAACAATATCTTCTGGGCCATTGTAAGTGTAAAAATCTGTAGGAAGTCCCTCAGAATAATCAACCTGCCTTTTTTTTCGAATATCCTGATAATCCCAACTGCTCATCCAAGGTTTTATGAATTTGGGCCTATCATTTTTAAAGGCTTCTTTAAAGGCCTCGAATATCTCCTGGCTATTTATCATTTATTAAAAAAATCTGTTATTGCGGAAATAACCTTGTTTAATTGATCATCAGTAAGTTCAGGATAGACCGGTAAACTGAGTATTCTATCTCTTTGATATTCAGTAACAGGATAATCTCCTTCCTTATTTCCTAAGTATTCTGCCGCAGGTTGAAGGTGTATCGGAATTGGATAATGAATTTTACTGTCAATGTCATTTGAACTTAGATAATTCATTAATTCATCCCTTTTATCAGTTTGAATTATGTACGTATGATAAACAGAAAACCGATCATCAGTTATTTCAGGAACTTTCACAAAATTCCGGAGGGAATCATTGTAGATTTGAGCAATTTCATTCCTTCTTCTGTTCCAATCCTTTAATTTTTTCAGTTTATGAAGTAATACCACTGCGCTTATTGTATCAAGTCGTGAATTATAACTCCAAAATTCACATGTATTACGATCCTTTAAACCATGATTTCTTGCTTTGACACAATAGTCATATACTTCTTCACTGTTTGTTACCATCACTCCCCCGTCTCCAGGTGCTCCCAGGTTTTTAAGAGGATGAAGACTAAACCCTCCCGCAATCCCAATAGCTCCGACGGGCTGTCCTTTATATTCAGCACCAATAGCCTGAGCTGCATCTTCCAGAACGTGTAGTTCGTGTTCTTTTGCAATAGACATTATTTCGTCCATATCGGCAGGTCTTCCGGTTAAATGAACAGCCACTATTGCCTTTGTTTTGCTTGTTATTTTCTTCTTTATCTCTTCAGGATCAATGTTGAAATCAACTTTCACGTCCGCAAAAACAGGTTTAGCCCCAACTAATGCAACGGTGGAAGCGGTAGCCAGATATGAGTTAGGAGGCACTATTACTTCATCGCCTTTGCCGATACCCAATGCCTTCATGGCCAAAATCAAGGCATCTGTTCCGGAATTAAGACCAAGGGCAAATTTTGCTCTACTTAGCTTTGAAATTTCTTTTTCAAAATCAGTTACAGCATCCCCAAGAATAAATTGTCCTGAATCCAGAAGCTCTGAAATATCTTTTAGGATGTCATCTTTAATTTCCTTGTATTGAACACCAAGGTTGACGTATGGAACTCTCAATTATTTAAGATTTATATTTTGCATCAATTTAACATTGAAATATTTTGGATCTTCCAGGGAATTTGGAACTTTTCCTTCATTAAAGGCTTGTTTTAAATCAAAAATTGCTTCCTCAACGGAATGTTTTGGTTCAAAGCCTAATTCATCTTTTATTTTTTTAGAGGAAACGTGATAGGATCTATTATCATCGCTGGGAGTAGTAATAACTTCTACATCATCTCCTATAGTATCTTTGACCATTTGTGCCAATTCCTTCACTTTATAATTCTGATATCCTGCATTAAAAATTTTATTTCTGATTTTATTCTTATCGATTTCCAATAACAATAGGTATAAATCAGTCATATCTTCTATATGTAGATTAGGTCGTAACTGTTCTCCTCCAAATACTGTAATTTGACCCTTGTTTATTGCCAAATTGGTCAAAATATTTACAACTAAATCCAATCTTAATCGAGGAGAATATCCACAAACTGTAGAAGGTCTTACAGTAACTGTTGTGAAATCATCAGTGTCGTATTTTCTAAGAATCTTTTCACATTCAGCTTTGAATTTTGAATAATCTGTCAAAGGTAAGAGCTCCATATCTTCTGTTACGTCCGTAACATCTTTGATCCCATATACTGAAGATGAGGATGCATAAATAAATCTTTTAACTCCTGCTTCTTTTGAAATTTGAACCATTGGTTCAAAAGGATCCAAATTAATTGATTTTCCCAATTCAGGGTTTAACTCAAAACTTGGATCATTGCTAATACATGCCAAGTGAATTACGGAATCATGACCGGGAATCGAATCTTGGAGCAATTCAATATTCCTGATATCACCTTTAATTTTTTTGAGATTCACATGATCGGGAAGCACATCTTCGCCATAAATCATTAAGTCTAATACTGTAACTGCATATCCGTTTTTAAGCAATTTGGGGACCAATACAGCGCCAACATATCCAGCACCTCCTGTAATAAAAACCTTCTTCATTATTTAGAAAAATAATTGTTAATAAGATGAATTGAATCTTGTTTCAAACTGCAAATGTGCAATTTTTAAAGCCTTATTCATAATAATAAATCTTCTTAATTTATAGCCTATAAATAGCCATATATTTTTAAGTCTTTACTGGCAATTTCAATTATTGTCTCTCGAACATCTTCGCTAATTTCAGGTTTAGTATTCCTGCCCCAACGTTCGTTAAATGATTCTATCATCTGATTCTCAAAGTCAATTCCAATAAAATCACAAACCCTTCTTAATTCACCTTCACTGTCTGATTGTAAATTTTCATAAATAACGGGAAGATATTGTTTTTCGAATTGCGTATTCTTCTCAAAAAACTTTCTGATAGCAGCGTTCTGTGAAAGCCAACTTCCCGCTATTTTTACAGGATCTGAGTCCAATTCATGTCTTGATGTAAAGGAGTTAAAACTCTCTAAGGGATTTCTAATAAGGTGAATGAGCTTAAAGTCAGGATATGCATTATAAAGAGCTTTTACGTCCATAAAACGAGGAATAGGTGAACCGAGACACATCTCTCCCAAAATATGTGTTGCCTGATCATCCCGGCCAAGATATTTTTCAGAAATAAAATTAAAGTAATGTTTTAATCCTTCTTCCCTTCCTTTATCCGTACTAGTTTTTAATGCCTCGAGATGAGGTTTTAATTCCGGTAATGACCTGGCTTTATGAACCTGAGCCGTTATATCAAGTTCTAAAGTCATATCGGTGGTATAAAACAACCAGGGATGAACAAAGGCGGTTTCATGAATTCTGGAATTTGGCTTAATCAAAGTTCTGCAAAACCATCTACCCCCCGAATGAGGCCACCAAACTACCCCTACTAATTGCCTTTTCATATTATTTTTTTATAACTTTTAAATAAAAATTTACAATTGATTCTGAATTGTTTCTTAAAGACAATTCAGATCTTTTTTGTAAAATGTTTTTTTGTAATGAAAAATAATCAATTTCCTCAGTCATTCTCCGAATTTCAGTCCATTCATTATCATTAAGGCTAAATCCAAGATTATTTTCCCTGACTACTTCTTCTCCATATTTTCTGCTGTCACTGACTATGATAGGTAAACCTGCTTCAAGATAGGTGAACAACTTATTCCCTATTCCTGTTCGCATTTTTGCTTCTTGTGTTCTAAAGCTGGGATCTTCAGCATGTATCCATAAACCCCAGTCATACTTTGATATTTCAGAGATCAATTTTTTTAAAGGCAATGGTTCATGAAAATGAAAATACTTTTCATTTTTGTCCAAATCAGCATATTCTTTAGAGGTTTTAAACTGATATGGGTTAGCATAAATATGAAAATGAATTTTTTGTTTGGCCATTATCTTTGCTAAAGGAGGATAATAGCAGTACTTTATTTTTGGATTCGTACTTATATTACCTGTATAAACCATATGAATTTCACCATCAATAGCAGACAATTTCTTATTAGGGTATTTTACAAATAATTCCTCATCACAATGATCAAACCAAGTCAATTCCGGGCATTCAATTTTATAGCCTTTACTTCGATAATAGTCTGTAACCAATCGCGGACCTTTATATACTAGTCCTTGAACGTTTTCAAAACAGTATTTCTCCATTTTTTTTGTTCTGGAATCAATATTTTCAAGCCCTCCTGAAATACCGGTAAAGTCTGCTCCATCGGTCATGATCACCGGATATTTCGTGTTTTTTAATATTTGCTGAATATGATCGTAAGGTTCACAAAATGAATGTATCAAATCTGGTTTTATCTGATCTAATATTCGAACCAGTCGTTTTAAACCGCTCGAAAAAACCAGTTTTCTGCTTAAGAATTTGTAAAATTTATTATCTCTTAAAAAATGATGTTTTTCATAGAAGATTACTTCATCAAAGAGTCCTTCAAATAAATTTTTGTCATAAAATGTCTCTTCACAAACCAATATAAGTTTAAAATGAGCAGAATAACTGACAGATTTGGCAATTTTATATAATCGTATTCTTGACCTCCTCGGAACATATACAATTACCTTTCTCTCCATAAAATTTGTTGGATTTTTGAAATGACTTTTAATATTATACTCTTAAAATCATCAGAGGTGTTGTCTAACAAACTGAAAAGTGTTAGTGCAACTAAGAACATTAAGCTTTTCAGAATTGCAAAAATGTAATTATTTGGAGCGATTTCTATTTGCGAAATGAAAAATACCGTTAATGTAAAAAAGATTAAAAACTTGAATAGTTTAATATCAAATGGCCAAATTTTATACGAATGCCAAACTAATGCAATTTTTAAGGTATTGTAAATTATTATGCTTGCCATAGTAGCAATTCCAGCTCCAAGTATTCCGTATTTCGGAATAAGCAAATAATTTGAAACTATTGTAATTAATACTAATACTATTGATAATGGGAGATTATATGCATACAATTTTGTTTGAGTTATAATATTAGGCGCCAATGAACATATTAACTCAAATAATCTTGCGATCAATATAAATAATACGACAAATAATCCTTTTGAATAAATTTCTGAATTAGGGATAAATGTGTATAAGGTTTCAATATTTAACCAAATCAAGCCAAAAATAAACGCACCCAGAATTAATCCATTAATGGACGTTTGTTTGAAAGCCTTTTCGATTTGGTCCATTTTACCATCAGTCCAATACTCCGAAATAACGGGAGCTGTAACCAATATTATCATCCTTTTTGGAATTTCAAGAGTAGACCCGATGAAAAAAGCTATTGTATAAATTCCGGTATCTGTAAGTCCTTTTTCAGCATATGCCGTAATCATTAATGAATCGGCATTCATAATAATGATGTTCGATATACTTGCCAGAAATGTTAATAAAGTAAAATTCAGCGTGTTTTTTATATCATATTTTTTAAGTGCATTGATTTCAAATGAGACTTTGATAGGCACAAGTTTTAAAGAGTAAATCACAGCAACTATTGTTAAAATGGTATAAGCGCTGCAAAGAAGAATTATGAATTGTTTGAAATTGATAATTTCAAAACCCAGTAATAAAATATTGATCATAATTAATACCCGCAGAAAAACATCCTTCAGAAATGCTGGAAAAGCGATTCGCTTAATAATTCGAACATTTGAAATAAAAAGCACATAAATAGCTAACGTAAAGGCGATGTAAACCGAATAAAAATAGTATTCAGCAACCTCCGGGGATTTTTGACTAAAAAAATTAATGACGCTGTTTTCAAGCAACATTAATAAAACAGCGCTTAGCGTTAATGTGGCTAAAAACATAATTACAAGAAGACCGTAAAACTCTTTTAGCTGAGCAGATTTCTTAAAAAAAGGATGTTGTTTAATAATCGTTTGAGGCGTGCCCATATAGGCAATGGCGGCAAACATTGTGGCCATATTAATAATTACCCTGTATAGTCCTAGTTGTTCTGGTGTACAGAAATAAGGAAATAATATGGTTATATTAAGGTAGCCTAATGCAACTCCAACATAGGTAGCTGCACTGGCCTTGAAAAACTGTCTTTTTACTATGCCCATTAAGACATTTATAAAAGATTATGATTCTCCATTACTATTATTCTCGTTGGATCTTTTTCGGAAATGAAAAAAGACTGCGCCCCCAATAAAAATGACTAATACAATCGAACTAAAAAGTGATATTTGGTTGCCAACCTTCCATGATTTGGGTTGAAATGTAAATACAATTTCATGTTCTCCTTTCGGAATGAGTAAACCTCGTAATAAATAATTCACCCTAATATGATCGACGCTCTCTCCATCGATTGTAACTTTCCAGTCATTGTCAGATGCTTTGTAATAAATTTCGGAAAACACGGCAAAGGCATTATTCGAATAGACATTAGCATTATATACCATGACATTTGGGCTATATTCTTTTAACTCAATCTCATCCAAACTATCTCTGGAAACTGACTTAGATTCAAAATAAGGTTTAAATCTTTCGTCAATCACAACTTCATTGGCAGGATCGAATGACGAAAGTGAATTCATTTCCTCATCAGCATTTGAAACCCATTTAATACTATTTACGAACCAGGCATTACCCAGCGCACCTGGATTTCTTCTAACCTGAGGTTGATTTGTATTTTTATCAGCTACAATAAAATATTTTGTATTTAACATATTGAGCACCTTCATGTTATTTTTACTTAAATGACGCTCGATTAATTCCTGATACCTGTAAAGTTTGCCTGCGTGATAACCACCAATTGACTTATGATGATAGGAAGTGATTCCATCATTGAATGGACTTCTTGTCAAATTAAACACCCGATAAGACAAATCATCATCTTCCATAATCTGCAAATCTGCTGTTGTCGGAATTTTTAAATTTTCAAATTTTCTTTCGGACTGAAAGTTTTCTTCATTGAGGTATCGCTTATCAACCAACCACAAATCTCCTAACATAAGAATGCCCAATGATGCTATAAGTACCAATTCTTTTATTTTATCCTTCAAATACATGTAAATCAGCCCAACGGCTAGAGAAATAAGTATTAATGAACGAATCGCATCACCTCGAAGCAAACTTGCACGATCATCTTTTAATGCCTCCATTGGCCAGCCCTGTGATTGTAATCGTGGATCTATTTGGCCTTCATAGCTATATCCTCCACTTAGCAAAATTCCAAAAACAAAAACGACACCACCGGTGATTGCAAATGCCAACAGCAATTTTTTTAATATTTCTTGGCCACTGTTTTTTTCGTCCATTACTTTCTGCAAAACCAATGCAGAGGCAAATGGAAATGTAATTTGGAGGACACCAAGGAACATTGAAGGTGTTCGGAATTTATTGTATAATGGCAGATTGTAAAAAAGAAAATCATTTAAGGCTGAAAAATTGCTTCCCCAACTCAGGAGCAAAGCGAAGAAAGAATAAGCTGCCAACCACCATTTAATTGGCCCTTTCAAAAGAAGCATCGCCAGAACAAATAGAAAACAAAAAATTGCTCCCAAATAAACCGGCCCACTAGTAAATGGTTGATCACCCCAATAGGTTGGCACTTGTTTTAATGCCTGTGCCGGAAAGCCCGGAGTCTTTGCTAAATTTGATTTTCTGTCTAAGGTTTCATTTGAAGCACCACCTTTGAAATATGGAATTATAACTGTAAAAGACTCCATGACACCATAACTCCAGGACATGGCGTAATCTTTATCCAACCCGGTGCTTTTTGCATCTGCTTCTGGCTTGGTTAATTCTGATTTTCCACCTCTTATAGTTTCATTGGCGTACTCGTAGGTCGTCCAAAGTCTGCTTGTATTTGGTAAAGCGGCCAAAATTGCGGCTATAAATAATAAAATTGAAGCATTTATAAATTGCTTATAGGCTTTGTCTTTTATTGTATCATAAAGTTTGAAAAAGAAATAAAAAAGAATTGCAAAAATTAGATAATATGTGATTTGAAAGTGATTTGCCACTAAATGCAGGTTCAAAAATATTGCGGCTATCGCAGCACCTAACCAAAGTCTTTTATTATACGCTAATATGACTCCTCCCATTACGCCTGGAAAATATGCCAATGCATTAATCTTAGAATTGTGACCGGCTTCCAGACTCACTATATTAAATGTTGAAAAACCAAACCCAATAGCACAGGCGAGACTAAGATATGGGTTCACTCCCATTACAATAAAAAGAATATAAGCACCGAGCATGCAAATAAAAATTAAACTGGAAGGTCCTTTTATCAGTCTTCTAAATATTTTGTTAATATGATAACCAATATTGCCTGCATGAACAATTGCCATTTGGAAAGTAGGCATACCACTAAACATTGTACCTGTCCATAAAGCCTCTTCACCTGTATTTTCACGGTATTCATTTAATTCTGATGATCCACCGCCGCCCTGAAGAATATCATTTTGGTATAGAATTTTTCCTTCCAAAACTGGACTTGTATATAATACAGGAAGTAAAATCATCACTATTACTGCGATGACATGAGGCAAAAACTTTTGTTTTATCTTTTGTTTATCCATCATTTTGTGCTCTGAGCAATTCTAGGCAATATTACAATTAATATCGTTTCTGACGATGAAAATGAATTGCGAGTTAATATGATTTTTAAGAAGTGATTGATTACTTGAAACATATATTCAGAAGTCTAAAAACGTTTGACACAAGCATTTTTGTACTTTTTTTTCATTTTTTTAAAAGAGAAAGAAAAATTGACGCCTCGAAATACATTCAAAAAGGAGATTTTTCATCAAAAAACTTCAAATCCTGGCTAAAAATTGACGCTGATATATCAATTCAAGAAATAAGAGATCAGCTGAAATGGAATTCATCTCAATGGCTGAAACATAATTTTGACCAACTCGGAACAGGGTGGTGTTCAAGAAATATTGGAGCCCAGGCAGTTGGCTTTTTAGGCCATATAATTCCTGAAACAAATGTTAATAAATCTATCCAAAAAAGCATCTTATCAGAAAGAGCATTTGCATTGATCGATAAGGACTATATCCATATTGAATGGCAAAAAGATATCAAGTCAGGCTATTTATGGGATGTCAATCTAGATTCAAATTCACAGTCTGACTTTTTGAGCTATCCATATGGCGTCGACGTTAAAATTCCCTGGGAATTGGCAAGATTAAATCACTTGCCTTTGTTAATACTCTCCGCTCAACATGAATTAGTAAATCGGGAAGATTCTTTAAATGAATTTAAAAATATTGTTTGCGATTTTATTGCCAATAATCCCTACAAAAAAGGAATCAATTGGTCCAATGCAATGGAAGTTGCAATAAGAGCCGTTAACATTTTGGCTGCATATGATATTTCTAAGGGCATTGATAATTCGAATGAGATATTAGATTCAAATTTTCAAGCTATACTTTTTGATTCTCTTTTTGAACATGCCCGATTTATACTTGAAAATTCTGAATTTAAAAAAGGATATACCAATAATCATTATTATGCCAATATTTCAGCTTTGCTATTTATTGGAAATTATTTTTCTAAGTCAAAAAGCGGGATAAATCTATTAAATATTGCTGCCAGAGAAATTTTTGTAGAAACAAATAAACAATTTCTTCCCGACGGAGGAAATTTTGAGGCCTCTACACACTACCATAGATTAAGCACCGAAATGCTGCTTTGGAATTGTATTATTCTTAGCGATAAAAACACATCAGCATTAATTGATGAAGATTTTGAATTAAAATGGAATAATAATTATAAGGTTTCAGATAATTATGAAATTGAAATTGACGAACTCCAATTTAAAGCTATTAAAGCGCTGGAATTTAGTCATGCCATAACAAAAGGAAATGGAAAAATTGCAGCATGTGGCGATCAGGATTCGGGAAGATATTTGAAATTTAACCTTGAAGGAAAATGGCAGACTCTTAATGATTTGAAAAAGTCTGATCATCAAATAAATCTTGGAAATTATGGGTGGAATGAAACAGAACAACTTTGGGTTGAGACTGATTTAAGTCAAAAATGCATACAGGTTTTAGGAAAGAACTTGAGCAAATTGGAGATTGGATCTATCAATAAGCATCCATTTGAGGCTGTATTATCCAATCTTCTTAATCAAAATGAAATCGAAAAAATACCAATTTTAAAACCTAAGTCAGTAAAATTCGGAGACTTGCTTTACTGGCATACATCTACAATTTTCTACCCGGGGGAAATTGAAAACTTAAAAAGAGATATTGAATGGTACATTTTTCCTTTTTTCGGAATATATATTGCAAAGTCAAATCGTTTCTTTTTATCCATTAATGCCACCAATAATCATTTAAAAAAATATTGGAGCCATGGCAAAAACGATAAGTTATCCATTGAATTGAGAGTCCTCGATAAAGATATCATTGTTGATCCTGGAAGTTTTATATACACTCCCGATGATAAACTCAGAAATAAGTTTCGGTCTACCTTTTCGCATTCAACGATTTCTGTAAAAAATCAGGAGCAAAACAGATGGCCAAAAGGCAAACGAAGTATTTTTAATCTTTACAATGAGTCGCATTGCAAATTTCTGTCGCAGATTGATAACAGAATATCCATTTTATGTGAATATAGAGGTATCAAACACATCCGTACTTTTATAATACATAATGATCATCTTGAAATTGTTGATGAATGCACACATGAATTCAATACACATTTTAACTATTTAAATCTTTACTCAGAGCATTACGGAAGATGGAGAAGGACAGAAAAAGAGTCTTAATAATTACTTATTACTGGCCCCCGATGGGTGGAGGTGGTGTTCAGCGTTGGTTAAAAATGGTAAAATACATTCGGGAGTATGGCTGGGAACCCGTAATATTTACCTCAAAAGATGCTTCTAACCCAATACATGATGAAAGTTTGTTTGCGGATTTACCACCAAATCTTGAAACTATTCATCAGGAAATTTTTGAGCCTTATGACCTTTATAATCAATTTCTCGGTAGAAAAAAAGGTGAAAAAGTATTTCAGGGTTTTGTGGATGAAAAAGGTCAAAAAAGTTTCCTAAAAGAAATAGCCGTATGGTTGCGTGGCAATATCTTCATTCCGGATGCCAGAATGTTTTGGATAAGGCCATCATTTAAAAAACTAAAAGAATATTTAAAGGAAAATCCTGTCGATGCTTTAATTTCAACTGGCCCACCTCATTCCACACATGTAATAGCTTATAAAGTTAAAAAAGAATATGGCCTTCCCTGGTTAGCTGATTTTAGAGATCCATGGACAAATATTGATTTTTACCAGCAATTAAAACTGACTAAAATAGCTGATTCAATTCACAAAAAACTTGAAAGTAAAATAATGTCAGTATCAGATGCTTTAGTTACAGTTACCTGGAATTGGGGAAAAGAAATGCAAGAAATTCGGGGCTCAGAGGTTGATGTAATAAGCAATGGATTCGATCCTGCTGATTTTAAAAATGCTAATGGCAATCAACCTTTAAAGTTTAGCATACTTCATGCAGGCTCATTAAATCGAGACAGAAACCCATTTGCTTTTTGGGAAGCTTTGGAAAAACTGTTGAATGAAGAACCTGAATTAAAAAATGAATTAAGTATTGATCTCATTGGACCTCTGGATTTTTCTGTATTGGAAAGTCTCAAAAAACACAAGCTTGATAGATTCCTAAACCGAATTGAAAATCTTCCTCACCGCGAGGTGGTAAAAAAAATGACAGAGGCAGCAATTCTTTTGCTTCCTTTAAACGATACGCCAAATATCAGCGGGGTCGTGCCTGGCAAATTGTACGAATATATTGGGGCAAAAAGACCAATATTAGCCATTGGAAGTCCATCGGGAGATAGTTCCAAAATTATTCAAATGACGAATGCAGGTTTAATATCAGATTTTGGTGATGATAAACAGGCCTTTGAAAATCTTAGGAATTATTATAGACTTTTTCAAAAGGGACAACTAATAGTGGATTCAAAAAATTCAGAACAATTTAGCCGAAAAAATCTGGTTGGTGATATTGTTTCCGTTTTAAACAGAATTTCAAAGAATTGATTTCGCAATGATATCCACTATTCTTTCAGTCGCCCTTCCATCCCATAATGGTGGAATCTCACTTTTCTTATTTTGGCCTTTCTGAATTAATTCAATTTCTTTTTTAATTAATTCAAGATCAAATTCAAGTAATTTATTACTCCCCATGCTAATAGTAATTGGTCGCTCAGTGTTTGGTCTTAAAGTAAGGCATGGCACCTGTCTAAAAGTTGTCTCTTCCTGGATTCCACCGCTGTCGGTTACTACAAGTGAGGAATAAAGCACCAATTGTTGAAAGGATAGATAATCCAAAGGCTCTAATAGAATTAAATCATTTATAGCTTTCAGTTCGTTAGAAAGTCCATATTTTTCGAAATTTTTAAGAGCCCTTGGGTGAATAGGAAATACAATTTTCTTATATCGACTGATAAATTTTATGAGTTCAATAATTTTTTTACATCCTACTTGATGATCAACATTTGAAGGTCTGTGCATTGTCATCAAAACGAATTCACCCTTTTTCAATGAATGAGATTCAAGTGCATCAGAATCGCGAATGTTTTGATCAAAAGCTACCAGGGTATCAATCATTGTATTACCAACAAAAAATAAACGTTCATTTTCAACACCTGCATGGCTTAAATTCTTTATGCCGCTGTCTTCAGTAATAAAATAATAGTCCGCTAAAACATCTGTTACGACACGATTGTGTTCTTCAGGCATAGTTCTGTCCATACTCCTCAAGCCACTTTCCAGATGAGCCAGCTTAATTGCCAATTTATTTGCTGCAATGGCACCGGCCATTGTGCTGTTAACGTCCCCAACGACAATCAACAAGTCGGGGCGGTCTTTTAAAAATACTTTTTCCAGTTCGAGAATAATATTTCCAATTTGAGAATTTGGAGAACCGGAAGAAATGTTGAGATAATAATCAGGTTCTTTGATTTCCAATTGTTCAAAAAACACTTCAGACATATTCTTGTCAAAATGCTGGCCGGTATGTATCAGTTTGTATTCTATTTTTCCGGCATAGCGTTTGAATTGTTTTTCAAATTGGGTGATCTTAATAAAATTAGGTCTGGTTCCCACCAGGATAAAGACTTTCTTAAGCAATGCGGTTGAATTTATTGATTGATAAGCTTTTTAAATGTTTCGCAAATATAGGATTGTTGATCTATATCCAATTCTGTGTGCATAGGAAGTGATATAACAGACTGCGATAGTGCTTCGGCAACCGGGAAATCACCTTTAGAATAAGCGTATTTTTTATAGGCATTGTTTAAATGAATTGGCTTGGGATAATATATCATTGATGGTATCCCGGATTCACTTAATCCTTGTTTAATGGCATCTCGTTGTCCCGAATTTATTTTTAAAGTGTATTGATGAAAAACATGAAACGAATTTTCTTCCCTTTTTGGAATTTGAACATCATTCAGTTCATAAAATTGATTGTCATAAAATTCTGCTGCTTTTCTTCTTGCATCGATGTAATCATCGAGTCTTTTGAGTTTTACATTCAACAGCGCTGCCTGAAGGGTGTCTAATCTCGAATTAATTCCAATGGCATCGTAATTATATTTTGTAACCTGTCCATGATTGGCAATTTGCTTCATTTTTAAATAGATACTTTCATTCATTGTATATACTGCACCACCATCGCCAAAACAACCCAGGTTTTTAGATGGGAAAAAAGAAGTTGTACCAATATCTCCCATTAATCCATTGCTGAATTTATGGCCATTTAATTTATAACTACCTCCAATAGCCTGGGCGTTATCTTCTATTAGAATTAAGCCTTTTTTTTCACAAATTTTGGTGAGTTGTTGCATATGAGAACTTTGGCCAAATAGGTGTACTGCGATTATCGCTTTAGTATTTACTCCAATAGAATCTTCCAGTTTTTTAATATCCAGATTAAACAGATCTTCATCTGCGTCAACAAAAACCGGTTTATATCCCATTAAAGCAATGACTTCAGCTGAAGCCACATAATTGAAAGTAGGTACAATAATTTCTGCTTGCTCGGGTAAATCCAGGGCCATCAATGCAATTTGAAGTGCATCTGTGCCATTTGCACAGGGAACGACATATGGTGTATTCAAATATTTACCCAATGATGAAGCAAAGGTTTTGACCGCCGGGCCATTAATAAATGCAGTATTTTCTATTACTTCATTCATGGCCAATTCAACTTCTTCCTTAATCTTATTGTACTGGCCTTTTAGATCGACCATTCGGATTTCTTTCATATCAAATCTTATAAAATGATTGCCAAAGTTCGAAATATTCCTCCTCATCTAACCAGAAAAAATTAGAATTGTGGATTAAAAAGCTCCAATTACCACCATTGACTTTTATTTGCCTTTTAATCTCCTCAATCTCTTTGAATTTCTCGGATATGGTTTTTGATTTATCATTGATTAGCGAAGTATCCATAGCAATTAAAGGCCTTTCTTTTAATTTTAGACATTGCTTTGAATTCAAATCAAAAACTTGATATTCATGGGAAGTACCTGATCTAAAACCTGGAAATTCCGGATAAGCAATGCTTGAATCTGTTTTTATTCCAAGGGTCTCCAGGTTTTGAAAAGTTTCAGGAACTTTTACTCTTAAATAATGCTGTCTGGA
This sequence comes from Cytophagales bacterium, assembly GCA_040218795.1. Taxonomy (GTDB): domain Bacteria; phylum Bacteroidota; class Bacteroidia; order Cytophagales; family CCMP332; genus CCMP332. Next base: position 46,152 of record JAVJQT010000003.1, read on the forward strand.
TTCAATAACAGTATCACCTAACCAATCTTCTAATTTTTTCTTTTCTTTTTTTATTTCTGAAAGGTTCTGGCCACTAGAATAACTGGGGTGTAAACCAATATTATGTCCTCCTGCAATTATTTCATTTTTATATTTTTCAGCTTCATTTATATACTTATCGAAATGTCCCGAATCGTATTTGCTTTTTCTACCAACTAAAAAATAAAAAGTAGCAATGCTGTTGACCGCTTCAGACATCTTTACAAGGTTCTGGATTTGATCAAAAGGATTTTTTCTGTTCAAATATTCCTTTAAATAATGGGACGAGTGTTGTATGGAAGAAGCTCTGAATAGCCCCCTTTTAACAGCTCCGGCTACAGATCTTAGATTATCCAATTTAGACAAGTGATCCAGGTCGTGACTTGGTACAATTTTCACCTCCTTCTTTTTAATAGATATATCTGAATTGAGCTTATTGAGGCAAAAATTTAAAAACCGCGCATAGATATCAACCACCGGTATTTTGTAAAAATTCTCTTTTACAGCCAAAGCAGCAGAAGCCGGAAAACGCTTGTGATCATCCAAAGCATCAACCAGCATTTCCTCCATACGACTCAACATAAAAAAAGCCGAACCAATAATATCGATTCCTAAATAAATTCTATCACTGCTTATCTCAACACTGTCATTCCCATATAGAATAGCCAGATCAAACTCCTCCTCTTCAATTCTTAATCTCTTTCGCTCTACGGAATTTGGAATAAGATCCGCTCTTAAGTATGAATCATTTTTGAAGAGCACATTATTTATTGTTAATGAATTTCCGTTTCCTGCATCCACTACATAGGAATCAATATTTTGATCCAACTGAATTTCATATTCCAGGTCTAGAAAATCTCCAAGGATAGTTTTGAAGATGTATTCTTTTTCTGCGTAATGCTCTGGTGATATTTTTACATTCAGCTTAATGACTAATAATTTAAATTGTTTAAAGTTCAAAACTATCATAAAGCACATTTATTTTACTACTTTGAATTTTGGATTGAATCAATATGAAAAAAGTAGCAGTTTTTACTTCCGGTGGTGATGCCCCAGGAATGAATGCATGCGTAAGAGCAGCAGTAAGGGGAGCCATATATCATGGTGTTGAAATTTATGGTATTATGAAGGGTTATAATGGGATGATTCATAGTGAAATAAAACATCTGGCCGTGCGATCGGTAAGTAATATTATTCAAACAGGTGGAACAATATTAAAGTCTGCACGATCCATGGAATTCATGACAAAAGAAGGAAGGCAAAAGGCCTTTGAAAATTTAAAGAAACACGAAATTGAAGGGCTGATTGCAATTGGTGGTAACGGAACATTTACGGGCGCAAAAATATTTCACGAAGAATACGGTATTCCGACCGTAGGAGCACCGGGAACTATTGATAACGACCTTTATGGGACAGATTACACGATCGGTTATGATACTGCTGTCAATACCGCTCTGGATGCCATTGATAAAATAAGAGATACAGCCAGTTCGCATGATCGCGTATTCTTTATTGAGGTTATGGGTAGAGATTCAGGCTACATTGCAATATATACAGGTATAGGCGGTGGCGCTGAACTTATTTTAGTACCCGAAACTGAAACAAGTATCGAAGATGTAAAAAATACTCTTCAAAAGAGCTGGGACAAAAAAAAGTCCTCATCGATTATAGTCGTAGCCGAGGGTGACGAATTGGGTAATGCTAATGACGTAGCTGAGAAAGTCAAAAATGTGATGCCCAAGTTTGATTTTAGAGTGACCAACCTTGGTCATGTTCAAAGAGGTGGCACACCAACTGCAGCAGACAGGGTTTTGGCGAGCAGACTTGGTCTTGGAGCTCTTGAAGGGTTAATAAGTGGTAAAACAAATGTAATGGCAGGCGTAGTTAACAATAAACTTGTTTATACTGATTTCGACGATGCCATAAATAAGAGTAAACCCATTAACCCAGAGCTGCTCAGACTAAATACTATATTGAGTATTTAAAAGTTGTTTTTATTTCTTTCTACGAAATCAAGATAAACGGATTTATAAAAATCCTCATTGGGATACTCTGTTAAAATTTCATTATAACAAGAAAATGCATGTAGGTAGAGCTTATTCTCTTCATAAAACATCGCTAAAATAAGTTTTTGTAAAGAGTGTTCTTCGTTTTGAATCTCAGACTTAAGCTTCATTAAATTTGCTTCAACTTTTTCTTTTTCAGGTCCTGTAAGCATCTCAATTGCATATGGCTGTGAATTAACTCCTTCCATTCCTGCACCTGAAACCATAAGAAAGAGTCCCCCTTCTTCTGCTATATTTATTTGAAGTTTTGAAAGATCATACCAGTTAGACTCCGTCTCTTTTCTCGCAACAGTTTCGCTGTACAAATTTTGAATCTCAAGTTTATATGAACTCACATCATCAATGGATTTCCATTTTATAATAGCATCATCAAAATTTAATACTCTTGATGTTTTGGGAATAAACATTTGAATGTCCGCATCTTCTCCTGCAGCTCTCGAGACTGCTCCTGTTACATTTAAATTATTGAGCTTGGAAGCACTAACGTCACTATCGTCAGATGTACTCATTTTTGCCATTAAAAATTCACCATACTGACTGGCTACCGATGAGCCCTTGGTTAATACATTTTTTGATAATGCATCAATATCGTGAACCTGAGGAGTTTTTATTTCCATGGTCTTTCCCGATTTGTGCATCATTCCGATATATCCTCCTTCAGATAATTTAATTTCAGATCCTCCAAAAAGAGTACTTCCGGTGCGAATTGGTTTCCATTCAGAGGTGCCTTTGGTTTTTACAGTATTATCACCGCGATTGGCAAGAACTCTGAATTCAAAACTTTGAGCAAATGATTCCAGTGAAATAACCAGAAAGAAAGCGATAAAAACTAATTGTCTCATTTTACTAACTTTTTTTTAAAATAGTATTTTCAATACTTCTATATAAATTTTTTATTACTCCCTGATATACCTCCAAAGCATCTCCGGCAAGCAAAACGGCAACAATTCCAAGCGTAATGTTGAGCTTGTATTGAAATTCATGAAAAATTACAATAATTAAAAACAGTATAAGAATAACTTCAACAATTTGAATCAATTTAGTCATACCATCATACCATAATTGCTTTTTCATATAAATAACAGTAAATAAGTATACGTTGATAAAGCATAAAAAGATACCAGCTAATATACTTTGCCATTCACTCATTACATTTATATAATCCTCGTTGAGAATCATAGCGATTATATTTGCATGAATAGTTACACCAAACATATCCGGGTTTGTTCTTCCGGCATAATTTTCATTTAAAGGTGTATAGTATTTATCCTCCCATGAATGATCTTCAAAATCATTCCCCAAAAAACCAAATATGACAATTTTATCTTTAATTATGCTGGGATCAAAATTCTCCATAAACACGTCTGAAACGTCCAAAGAGAAAAATTTTCCTCCAAGCCTTCCATAACCTCTATAATTGATAACTTCATAATTGTTATTCCGACTTAATAGCTTTTTTACTTTTTCAGGTTCATAATACTTTGCCAATTCAACTGAAAATGCATTTTGAACTTCGCCTCTTACTTTTTCATTAGAGGTAAATGTTCGGTTGGTTTTAAACTGATCCTGACTTTTAGCATCGCTAATAAGATTTGCAAAGCCAAGTGAAGAAGCATATTGAGTAAATAAGGGATTTGAACCGATCAAAGTATCGCACTCCCCTTTTCCCTCGCCACATTCCGCAAGTTTACTGGCCAATACAATGTTTTCAGTATTTGCTATTGCGGCTGCCAAAAGGCTATCTCCTATCGGATCTTTCGGGTCAGCAAAAAAACAATCAAGCCCAACCACTTTCGGTTTAAACTTATTTATGATATTTATTTGTTCTGCTATTCCAGCTCGTGGCAATAAACCTATGTTAACCAAAACAATATTGTCATCTGCATTGGTTTCGCCTCGAAATTGAGAAAAAACTATGTCTGTGGTTTCTACATCTTTTAATGCATCGCCAATGGGATCCAGTACGTCGAAAATGCCAAATGCAGAAAATTGAAATACAACCCCGATCAGAAAAAAAATAAAGGCTGTCCCAAAAATCGAATCAAGTAAAATTCTTTTTCTCATTTCAAATACTAAAGGCTAAAATTACAATTCTTTGATAATATTTAAATTCACAACAATCTTAGATATAAACATTGATAAAATATTCGAAAAAAGAACTAATAAAAGGAATTAAAAATTCTGAACGGGTTTTATTAAGTCGTGCTATAACACTTGCTGAAAGTCAAAAGGAAGAACACAGAAAGTATATCCATGGTATTATTGAAAAATTATTACCGGATACCGGAAAGTCCTTAAGAATTGGAATAACAGGTGTTCCGGGTGTAGGGAAAAGCACATTTATTGAGTCATTTGGAGCATATCTAATAAGTTTAGGACATAAAGTGGCTGTTTTGACTATCGATCCTAGCAGCAAACAAAGTGGCGGAAGTATTCTCGGAGACAAAACCAGAATGCCTCAACTGGCCCTTAATGACAATGCCTATATTCGCCCATCTCCTGCCGGAATCTCTCTGGGTGGCGTTGCCGGCAAAACAAGAGAAGCTATGCTTCTATGCGAAGCTGCAGGTTATAATATCATTTTAGTTGAAACTGTTGGCGTCGGTCAGTCTGAAACTGCAGTAAGTGAAATGGTAGATGCTTTTTTATTACTTATGCTTTCGGGTGCCGGAGACGAATTGCAAGGCATAAAGAAAGGAATAATGGAAAGCGCTGACATAATTGCAATAAACAAGTGCGATGGCGACAATATTAAAAAATCTAAAGAGGCTCAAATGGAATATAAAAGAGCCGTTCAAATGTTTCCAAGAAAATTTGAGAACTGGGTAACTGAAGTTTTGACTGTTTCTGCTCTGGAAAACATGGGAATGGAAGAAATCTGGCAAAAAATATTGAAATTTGAATCCTTAAGTAAAAAATTCAATCATTTTGAAAGAAACCGATCAGGTCAATTGATAAATTGGTTTGAAACTGAACTTCATTTTTTACTTAATCATCACTTAATGAAAACAAAAGGTATTCAGGATAAAGTGAAAACAATGAAAAGTAAAATTAGCAAAGGCGAAATTTCCTCATTCAGAGCGGCTGATATGATTTTTTACGAATTTCTAAGTAAAGTATCGTAAAGATAGAAAACAAGAGGTAGATAAAATCTCTTGAAGTATAAATAATACAAAGCAATATTTTAACAATTCATGAAAGAGGTAAATGCCGAAATAATTACCATAGGCGATGAAATTCTTATCGGTCAGATAATAGATACCAATTCACAATGGATTAGTTCTGAACTTGATTTAATAGGAATTAAAGTAAACAGGAAAACTAGCATTCGCGACGAAGAAAAAGCTATTCTCGTAGAATTGGAAGATGCATTTAATAGATCAAATCTAATTCTGATGACTGGTGGCCTGGGGCCCACCAAAGACGACATTACAAAGAAAACAATTGCTAAATTCTTTGATGTCGAATTGCAAAGAGATGAAAATATATTGAGTCATGTAAAGTCTTTGTTTGAAAAAAGAGGTCGGAAAATGAACGATTTTAATTTGGGTCAGGCCGATATACCTTCAAATTGCACTCCTCTTATGAATTATTTTGGAACCGCTCCGGGAATGTGGTTTGAAAATGAAGGAAAAATACTCGTTTCAATGCCCGGAATACCTTTAGAGATGAAAAAATTGGTGAAGAATGATGTCATTCCTCGACTAAGAAAATTTTTTAAAACACCAATTATTAAACATAAAACAATCAAAACTGTAGGTATCGGGGAATCCGACATGATGTCTTTGATTTACGATTGGGAAAATTCTTTACCAGAACATATAAAATTAGCTTATCTGCCGCGTTTAGGTCAGGTAAGGTTAAGATTGTCTGGCATTGGGAATGATGAATCAATACTCGAAGCTGAGCTCAATAATTGGGTGGATAAACTCAATAATTATATACCAAAATTCATTTTTGGCTATGAAAATGATGAAATAGAAGAAATAATTGGTAAAAAATTAGCTTCAGCTAAACTTACAGTGGCGACTGCCGAAAGTTGCACAGGAGGTCAGGTAGCATCAAAAATAACATCTGTATCCGGTAGTTCTGTCTACTATAAAGGTTCAGTTATTGCCTATTCCAATGACATAAAAATTGCAGAGCTAAAGGTGAATTCTAAAGATATACAAGAGAACGGAGCTGTAAGTGAGGTCGTTGTTAAACAAATGGCGGAGAATATAAGACTTAAATTTAATACTGATATTGGATTATCAACAAGTGGAATTGCCGGCCCTGATGGAGGTACTGAAGATAAACCAGTTGGTACAATTTGGATTGCATTATCAGACAAATCGGGCACAATTGCCAAAAAACTTCAAATTGGACTCAATAGAGAAATGAATATTGAAATGACCACACTTTCAGTGCTCAATTTACTTAGGAAGAGATTAATGAATTGGATTTAATATTCACGTTCAGATATTTTATTTTTGCAGGATAAATAATAATTCTAATGGCACAGGTAGAAATGGTAATGCCCAAAATGGGAGAAAGTATTATGGAGGCGACAGTATTGTCCTGGCTTAAAAAAGAAGGCGATACAATTGAGCAAGACGAATCCGTTTTAGAAGTTGCCACTGATAAGGTTGATACAGAAGTGCCGGCAACACATGCTGGTAAATTGGCAAAGATTTTGGCAAAAGATGGAGATGTGGTTCCTGTAGGTGATCCAATAGCTATTATCGAAACTGAGGCAGAAATTGAGGCAACTGAAATAAAAGATTCGGGGCCAAAATCCAAAGTTGACATACCTACAGAAGTGAAGCAAGGCATTGAAGAAATGCAAAAACAAACCGAAACTATCATAAAGCCTTTAGAAAAACCTCAATCAGGCCGATTTTATTCTCCCCTGGTCATGAGTATTGCCAAAGAGGAAAACATTGGCATGGACGAGCTGGAAACAGTGCCAGGAACGGGAAAAGAAGGGCGCGTAAGCAAAAAAGACATCCTTGCTTATCTCGATGCCAGGAAAACCGGTAAAATCCTTGCAAAGGCCTCACCTAGCCAAACTGCAAGTTCTTATAGCATGAATGGGCAAAATGAGATCATTGAAATGGATCGCATGCGTAAGATGATTGCAGACAGAATGTTGGAATCCAAAAGAACCTCACCGCATGTAACCTCTTTTGTTGAAGCAGATGTAACGAATATTGTTAATTGGAGAAACAAAAATAAAGCTCAATTTGAAAAGAAGGAGGGTCAAAAATTAACCTTTACTCCAATTTTTGTAGAGGCCATTGTTAAAGCAATTAAAGATTTTCCGATGATCAACATTTCAGTTGATGGTCATAAAATAATAAGGAAGAATAACATAAATATCGGTATGGCTGTAGCATTGAGCGATGGAAATTTAATTGTACCGGTGATTAAAAATGCGGATCAACTAAATCTTAAGGGGATTGCACTAAAAGTAAATGATTTAGCCGAAAGAGCAAGAATTAACAAACTGAGTCCCGATGATCTTTCAGATGGAACATATACCATTTCAAATGTTGGTTCCTTTGGAAATGTTATGGGAACACCTATAATTGTTCAACCCCAGGTTGCAATCATGGCAGTGGGCTCCATAAAGAAAAAACCGGCAGTAATTGAAACGGAACAAGGCGACCTTATCGGTATTAGGCATATGATGTTTCTTTCACATTCCTACGATCATAGAGTTGTGGATGGTTCTCTTGGAGGAATGTTTGTAAGAAGGGTCGCTGATTACCTCGAGCAATTCGATATCAATCAAAGTATTTAAATGAAAAGCCAATTTTGGCTTCATCATTCGGGGAATTTCAAAAATGATGTTGAAATTAGTTTACCCTTATCAAAAAGCATTAGCAACAGGGTACTAATTCTCGAGGCTATATCATCAGGGAGTATATATTCTAAAAAATACAGCGATTCTTCCGATACCAATACACTCATTAGCTGTATAAAAAATATAAATTCGACCTTTTTGGATGCTAAGGATGCCGGTACTACTTTCCGGTTTTTAGTGGCACTCGCTTCTTTAAGTGATCATGAAATTACGATAAGCGGAACTACCAGAATGAAAAAAAGACCTGTGAAAGGTCTGGTTGAAGTATTGCAGAATATGGGTGCTGAAATACTTTACCTTGAAAAGAAAGGATTTCCCCCTTTAAAAATTAAGCCTCCAAAAAATAGGCTAAGAACATACTCAGAATTGAAAATTCACGATACCAGCAGTAGCCAATTTATATCGGCATTGATGTTGATCGCTCCAGTTGTTAAAAACGGCATTCATTTAACTTTTCCGCGTTTTATGCCATCCTATTCTTATATAGAAATGACAGCAGAAATTTTAAGGCAAGCAGAGATTGATTTTGAATTGGGTGATGATTTTGTAAAAATTCCTGAACAGAATCTCAGTGAAAAGAAAATATGCATTGAAATTGAAAAAGATTGGTCAAGTGCTTCCTATTTCTTTTCTATGATGGCATGCGGTTCTTGGGAAAACATTTTTTTAAAAGGATTAAGCATTAAGTCAATTCAGAGAGACACAAAAATTATTGAATATTTCAAACCATTGGGAATCGCCGCAGAAGAGAACAAAGAGGGCATAATACTCAGAAAAGTGAAACCAAAAACAAATGCTAAGCTAATATTTGATTTTAAAGATAATCCGGATCTAAGCCTGACTGTTATTGTTGCCTACGCATTAAATAAAATTGATATTAAAGTTAAAGGAATTGAAAACCTGGTAATAAAGGAAAGCGATAGAATAGAATCCCTCAAACTAGAATTGAGAAAAATCAATGTTGATTTTTATAAAGTCGGTAACTTTTGGCAACTGCAAACAGCCGGACTAAATATCCCTAAATCTATTTATTTGAACACCTATAATGATCACAGAATTGCTATGGCTTTTTCAGTATTGGCAATTCATTCAAGATTGGAGATAGATAATCCGGCGGTAGTAAATAAGTCTTTCCTCGGTTTCTGGGATCAACTCACATTTCTTGGTTTAGAGCTTAACTATTGAGACATTATTCCAATACTCAATACTAGAAATCCAAACAATAATGCCGGATAAACTATTCGAGCTAAAAAATTGCTGTTAATTCTGTAAATAAATTTATCAATGTGCTTTGTAATAGTAATCATAATCTTGATTTTTTAGTTATAGTAAATCAAAATTAAGAATCCTACTCATATATGCTTTTAAACAACATTTTAAAGTAGTTTGGAGCTTGTAATAATCTGCTTCCATACCATGAAAACATTTCACCATTCACGAATTTAACACTTGAATTTGGCGTCAATTTCTTTATTTTTTCTTTGTGTTGTTCTTTAAACGGAAATGGTTCTGAAGAAAGAAATACAAAATCAGGATTGAGTCTTTTAATTTGATTATCAGCAAGTTGAGGATAACGTTGTTTTTCCTGTAAAACGTTTTTTAAACCCAATTTTTCTATAATTGAGTTAATAAAAGTATTGGTTCCAACACCTATGTAAGGTTTTGACCATATAAGATATAGAACTGTGTGTCCTTTAAAGTGAGGAATGCTGTTGAATTGAGAAATTATTTCATTATTAATATTATTCCCTTTATTGCTCTTGTCAAATAATTGCGATACCGAATTTATCATGTCAAGGGAATCTTCAAAGCTGAGAACATTGCTTAACCAGACCGAGCAGGTTTTTTCAAGTTTCAGAATCGAGTCTTTTTTATTTTCTTCCTTGTTGCCGATTACTAAATCAGGTTTCAGACTTCTGATTTTTTCCAGGTCAATGTTCTTAGTTCCTCCTATGATGGGGATTTTTGAAACCGGCTGTTTTGGGTGAATACAAAACCTGGTCCTTCCAACGATTTTTGAAGCTAAACCAAGATCGAAGAGAAGTTCAGTCTGGCTGGGCACCAAGGATATAACCCTTTCAATTGGTAAGGAAATTTCAATTTCCCTACCCATCTGATCCTTTATTATTTTATTTGATATAGCTGAAATCCTGACCCTTTTTAACAGACTTTAAAGTCTCCAAAATTAATTGAATGACATTTTCGACATCCTCTTTGTGTACAGTTTCTACTGTAGTATGCATGTATTTTAACGGTAAGGATATTAGCGCTGAGGCCACACCTTCGTTGGAATATGCAAAAGCATCGGTGTCAGTTCCTGTGGATCGCGATGCCGCCAATCGCTGAAATGGAATTTTCTTATTCTCGGCTGTTTCAATTATTTGATTGAGTACATTATTATGTACAGCCGGACCATAAGAAATTACCGGTCCTTTAGCACAAGAAATATCTCCTTGTTCTATTTTATCATAAAGAGGGCTATCAGTGTCATGTGTAACGTCTGTAATAATGGCGAGATTCGGTTTTATTCTGGCTGCTATCATTTCAGCACCCCGCAAACCAATTTCTTCCTGCACTGAATTAACAATATAGAGTGAATAAGGCAATTTTACGTTTTTCTCTTTTAGAAGCCTCGCCACCTCGGCAATCATAAAACCACCTGCCCTGTTATCGAGGGCTCTTCCCACAATGAATTTATCGTTGAGAACCGTCATCTCATCCTGAAATGTAATCACACAACCCACGTGAACCCCCATTTTTTCAACTTCATCAATTGATTCTGCACCTATATCAACAATTATATTTTTTAAAGATGGTGCCTGTTCTTTTTCTCTGTTTCTAACATGAATCGCAGGCCAGCCAAACACACCTTTTACGAGTCCTTTTTTTGTATGAATATTTACCCGCATAGAAGGGGCAATCTGATGATCCGAACCACCATTTCTCTTTACATAAATATATCCTTCTTTTGTTATGTGACTAACAAACCATGAAATTTCATCAGCATGTGCTTCTATTACAACTTTGTAATCCTGTCCGGGGTTTACTACACCAACTGCAGTGCCATAGGTATCACAAAAATATTCATGGACATAGGGCTTGATGTAATTGAGCCATAATTGCTGTCCCGGTGATTCAAAACCGGTTGGTGAAGCATTATTTAAATAATTTTTGAGAAATTCAAAGCTCTCTTTGCGCATTCCCTTCATAGTAATCTTTTAGTTTAAATTAGTAATCGATAATTATAATGGAAGATTTCCATGTTTCTTTTTTGGAATCTTGTCTACTTTGTTTTCAGCCATTTTAAAGGCCTGCAAAAGCTTAATTCTTGTATTTCGAGGTAAAATAACCTCATCAATATATCCTCTGGCAGCGGCTCGATATGGGTGTGCAAATTTATCGGTATATTCTTTTTCTTTTTCCTTCAATTTTTCTTCAGGAGATTCCGATTCAGCAATTTCCTTTCTGAATATTATTTCAGCAGCACCCTTTGCTCCCATTACCGCGATTTCAGCACTTGGCCAGGCAAAATTCATGTCTGCACCAATGTGCTTAGAATTCATCACATCGTAAGCCCCTCCATAGGCCTTTCTGGTTATAACAGTAATTCTTGGAACAGTAGCTTCGCTAAAGGCATATAGCAATTTAGCGCCATTTGAAATTATTCCATTCCATTCCTGATCTGTGCCCGGCAGAAAGCCCGGAACATCTACCATGACCAGTAGAGGCACGTTGAAGCAGTCGCAAAAGCGTACAAATCGTGCCGCTTTTTTACTTGAATTAATGTCCAGTACACCTGCGAGTACTGCAGGTTGGTTGCCAACTACACCAATGCTTCTACCTCCTAGCCTTGCAAATCCAACCACCATGTTTTCCGCATAATCCTTATGAATTTCAAAGAATGAATCTTTATCTACGATTCCATTCACAACATCTCTCATATCATAGGGTTGAGATGTACTTTCAGGAATTATTGAATCTAAATCGGGTCGTGATTCGTCCTGTGCTTCATAGGGATAAACAGGGGCGTCTTCCTCACAATTTTGAGGTATATATGACAGAAGCGTCTTGATGTTTTCAATACATACTTTTTCATTTTCACAAGAAACATGAGTGACACCACTTTTTACTGCGTGTGCACTTGCTCCTCCCAAATCTTCGGAGCTCACATTCTCACCGGTTACGGTTTTAACAACATGAGGTCCCGTTACGAACATATACGATGTTTCCTCAACCATTAAAATGAAATCTGTAATTGCAGGAGAATATACTGCGCCTCCTGCACAAGGGCCCATTACGGCCGAGATTTGCGGTACCACTCCTGAAGCTAAAGTATTTCTATAAAAAATATCCGCATAGCCACCCAATGAGACAACTCCTTCCTGAATACGCGCACCACCAGAATCATTTAAACCAATTAATGGGGCTCCATTTTTCATTGCAAGGTCCATGATCCGAACAATCTTTTCAGCATGTGCCTCTGAAAGTGACCCACCAAATACGGTGAAATCCTGTGCAAACACATAGACTAGCCGGCCTGAAATATTTCCATAACCCGTAATTACCCCATCGCCAAGGAAATGTTGTTTGTCAAGTCCAAAATCCTTGCTTCTATGGGTGACGAACTTTCCAATCTCTTGAAAACTTCCTTTATCCAATAAAAGCTCAATTCTCTCCCTTGCAGTTAATTTACCTTTCTTGTGTTGAGACTCAATTCTTTTCTCTCCACCTCCAAGCAAGGCCTCTTCATTCTTCTCTTTTAACCTCTCAAATCTCTTTATTTGTAAATCAGATAATTTCTTAGTCATTCCTTGTGGTTTTGGGATGCCAAATATAGCATGCTAATATTGCAATTTGAAAAGTACTTACAATTATTAATCCTTATTTTAACTTGATATAAATAAGCGTTTGAAAGCATTTATAGATCTGGGGACCAATACATTTCATTGTAAAATCGTGGCATTCAATAGCACCGGTTATAATGAAATTTATTATCATAAAATCTTTGTTAAAATAGGTGAAGGCCTATCAAAAAAAATTCTTACTGACAAAGCAATTCAAAGGGCAAAAACTGCCTTAAAATATTTCAGGGAAAAAATTGAGTTTTACGATGTAAAGGAAGTACTGGCTATAGGCACAAGTGCATTGCGAAATGCCAAAAATAAAGATGTGCTTGTGACCCAAATGAAAGAATGGAACTGGAACGTTGATATAATCGGAGGAGAGAGAGAAGCCGAATTGATATTTAAGGGGATTTTACTTGATCCAAAAATACCGATTTCTCAGGTTTCATTGACTATGGATATTGGAGGTGGTAGTGTAGAATTTATCATTGCAGATCAAGACAAAATAAAATGGTCACAGAGTTTTGAAATTGGAGCGCAAAGGCTAAAAGACAAATTTCATACTGAGGATCCAATAAATAATAACAGCATAAAGGCGCTTTTTGAATATCTTGAGACTAACCTCATACCATTAAAAAACGCTATTCAAAAATACGAACCTCAAATTTTAATAGGTAGCTCCGGTACATTTGATACACTTCTTAGCATTAGCAGACAAGCCAATAAAAAACGAGATAATTTCCTGAGTAATTCAGACTTTTTAAAAATTAATCACACATTTATCAATTCAAATTTTAGTCAGAGGCTCAAAATGAAGGGCATGATAAGCGAACGAGCAGAAATGATAGTAACTGCCAGTTTATTGGTCGATTTTATATTAAAAATACTTCCTGTTGAAGGTTTTTATGTATCCTCAAATTCACTTAAAGAGGGATTAATCTTTGAAGCAATTCAATCAATTAAGGCAAATGGAGAAACTATTTAAAGAGGAAGTATTAAAGCAATTCTGTAAAGAAGTGTTCTTATATATGGGCTGTTCAGAAAATGATGCTAAACTATCTTCTGATGTTTTAATTTCAGCGGATCTTCGCGGCGTTGATTCACATGGGGTAGCAAGACTTTCAGGCTATTTCCGACTTTGGGAAAACGATAGAATAAATACCAAGCCGGAAATTAAAACTATTTGGGAAACACCCAGTACTGCAAGCATAGATGCAGATAGAGCATTGGGATTGGTTTCGTCACCCTTTGCAATGGATATAGCTATAAAAAAAGCTAAAAATGTAGGAACAGGTTGGGTTTCTGTACAAAATTCAAATCATTTTGGTATTGCTGCCTACCACGCAATGAGAGCGTTAAAAGAGGATATGATTGGAATCGCCCTTACGAATGCAAGTGCCTTGGTATCTCCGACATTTTCAAAAGATCGATTGTTAGGGACCAATCCAATCTGCGTCGTTATTCCCGCCAATAAGGAAAATGCCTTTGTTGCGGATATGGCTACAACAACTGCAGCAAATGGCAAGCTTGAAATATTACAAAGAAAAAAAATAAATGCCCCCGACGGTTGGATGCAAGATAAAGATGGGAATCCTTCGATCGATCCATTTGAATTGAAAAACGGAGGTGCAATGTTGCCCCTGGGTGGAGATAGAATACACGGCAGTCATAAAGGATATGCCTTAGGAGCCATAGTAGATATTTTTTCTGCAATTTTATCAGGGGCAAATTACGGGCCCTGGGTGCCTCCTTTTGTAAGCTTCCTTCCGGTACCCGATAATCCTGTTGGAAAAGGCATTGGTCATTTTTTTGGTGCAATGAGAATTGATGCTTTTAGGGCACCTGATGAGTTCAAAAATCACATGGATAATTGGATTAGAACTTTTAAAAATTCCTCGCGTATTGATGAAAATCAGGAAGTAATTATACCCGGAGAACCTGAAATTGCTTTGGAAAAGGAAAGGAAAGAAAAAGGAATTCCATTATTGGATAAAGTTATAGAGGATTTAAAAGTGATCTCAGCAAAAAGTAAAGTGGCCTTCCCTGATTAATTTTCAGGAATTATTACATAAAGATCCTCAGATTCTTTTTTCATGAGATATCGTTCTCTGGCAAATCTTTCAAGAAGTTCAGAATCACTGAGAAGCTCTTCCCTATCTTTTTTGACTTCATCAATTTTTTCAATGTAGTATTTCTTATCTGATTCAAGATCACTAATTTTCTTATTCAGACCGTATAAGGTAAAGAAATCATTAGAGTCAAAAAAGCTCATCCAAACTAAAAAAGCAGCAGTTGCAAGAAAATAAAAATTCTTAAATATCGGGGGAATTCTGTCGAGCATTGAACTTTGTTTTAGCTAAAATAAAAAAAACTCCTTTGAAAATGAAGGAGTTTCTTAAAATCAATAATTTTTACCCGGAAATATGGCTGTATCTCCAAGGTCTTCCTCTATTCGTAGAAGTTGGTTGTATTTTGCCATTCTATCTGATCTTGAAGCCGACCCGGTCTTAATTTGTCCGGTATTTAATGCAACTGCCAAATCAGCAATTGTATTGTCTTCTGTCTCACCGGATCTGTGTGACATTACACATTTGTATTTGTTTTTATGAGCAAGATTAATGGCATTAATCGTCTCTGTTAGGGTACCAATTTGGTTTACCTTAATTAGAATTGAGTTAGCAATGTTAGAATCGATACCCTTTTGTAATCTTATTACATTGGTTACGAAAAGATCATCACCAACAAGTTGAATTTTATTACCCGATAGAGCTGTATGCTTTTTCCATCCATCCCAGTCATCTTCTGCCATTCCATCTTCAATTGATGCAATAGGATATTTATTTATCCAGGAATCCCAGTATTCTGCCATTTCATCTGAGCTAAGCTTTCTACCATCAGATTTTTTAAAATGATAAACACCATTTTTGTCATCATAAAATTCAGAACTTGCCGCATCCATAGCAATCATTACATCATCACCGGGTTTAAAACCTGCTTTTTCAATTGCTTTTAATACTACTTCGATGGCCTCTTCATTACTTTTAATATTTGGTGCAAAACCACCTTCATCACCTACATTGGTTGATAAACCTGCAGCTTTAAGCACACTTTTTAAATTATGAAATATTTCTGAGCCCATTCTCATAGCATGAGTAAACGTTTCTGCACCAACGGGCATTATCATGAATTCCTGGAAATCAATAGAATTATCGGCATGACTCCCTCCGTTGAGGATATTCATCATTGGCACAGGTAATATGTTTCCGTTTACCCCTCCTATATATCTAAATAAGGGCAAGCCCGCTTCGAGCGCCGCTGCTTTTGCGGCGGCCAGAGATACTCCGAGTATGGCATTGGCACCAAGTTTACTTTTGTTTTCTGTACCATCAAGACTAATCATAATTTGATCAATTAATGTTTGATCAAATATGTATTGACCTACTAATTCCTGAGCAATTTCGTTATTGACATTTTCTACAGCATTAAGGACTCCTTTTCCCATATACTCCTTACCTCCATCTCTTAGTTCAACAGCTTCATGTACTCCCGTAGAAGCACCGGAAGGTACTGCAGCTCTTCCCATATATCCACTGGATGTCATTACATCTACTTCAACGGTTGGGTTACCTCTTGAATCAAAAATTTGTCTTGCAAAAACACTTTCTATTATGCTCATTTTTTTAATTTTTCATTAATTGAATAAAATCATCAAATAAATATCTTGAATCATGCGGACCGGGAGATGATTCAGGGTGGTATTGGACTGAAAAGGCCGGTTTATTTTTTATTTTGATTCCTTCTATCGTTTGATCGTTCAAATTTATATGTGTGACTTGAACATCCGGAAATTTTTTTTCATCAAATGGTGCAACATTAAATCCGTGATTTTGACTTGTAATCTCAGATTTCCCTGTATTCAAATTTTTTACGGGGTGATTTAAACCTCTATGACCATGATGCATTTTGAATGTTTCTAAGCCATTTGCCAAAGCCAGAATTTGATGCCCTAAACAAATTCCAAATAAAGGTTTTTCTTTTTCCAATATTAATTTGACTATTTCAACAGCGTATTTTGTACTGGCAGGATCACCCGGGCCATTTGAAATAAAATAACCGTGAGGATTAAAACTTTCCATTTCCTCAATTGATGTGTTAAATGGAAATACTTTCAAATAACAATCTCGCTCCGATAACTGCCTTACAATATTTGTTTTTATACCCAGATCTAAAACAGCCACCCGGTATTTGGCTTTTTCGTTTCCCAATTCGTAAATACTTTCGGTGGAGACTTTGGAGGATAACTCCAAACCTTCCATGGAGGGTACTTCTTTAAGCTGTTTTTTTAAATTTTCCACCGCCAGATTTTCAGAGGAGATGATACAATTCATTGCTCCTTTTGAGCGAATATGTCTTACCAATCCTCTTGTATCTACATTCGATATACCGACAATACCCGATTCACTCAAATATTTATCAAGATCTATATCTGTGCTTTGTCTTGATTTTATTTCTGAAAACTCGTTGCATATCAATCCGGCAAATTTTATTGAATCAGACTCAACTTCATCTTTATGAGCACCATAATTCCCAATATGCGCCGTGGTATTAATGATTATTTGACCAAAATAAGAGGGATCTGTATAAATTTCCTGATAACCGGTCATTCCGGTGTTAAAACATATTTCCCCAGCTGTGGTACCCTTTTTTCCAATACCAATTCCTTCCATGATGGTTCCGTCCTGAAGAATTAGCACTGCTTTCTGATTGTCCTTTCCGGTCATAATATTTTTGACACAAAAAAAGGGATATTCATTGAATATCCCCTAAAGTTTTTATGATTTATGATATATTATTTTTTATCACTTTCGTCTTTGGAATCGCTTGGAGAATTGTCTTCCTTTTTTGATTCTTCCTTTGATTCAGACTTTGCTTCAGCTTTGTCATCCACATTAGGCTCAGATTCTTTAGTTGAATCTACATTTGCTTCTTTAGCCTGATCTTCAGTCTTCGATTCTGGTTCTGTTGATCCCTGAACTTCTTCCTTAGATTCAGATTTTGCTTCAGGCTTTACTTCAGTTTTTACTTCTGCATTGGGCTCAGCTTTCTCTGAAACTTTAGCTTCAGTTTTTACTTCTTTTTGTTCAGAAGTTTCTTTTTTAGCTTCAACTTTTTCAATGTTAGCCTCCTGCACCGCATCATCTTTCTTCTTACCACCTCTTCTACTTCTACGAGATTTCCCAGAAGATTTTGATGTGTCCTTTAACAAGTTATCGTTAAAGTCCACTAATTCAATGATGCACATATCCGCATTATCGCCGGCTCTGTTACCAACTTTAATGATTCTGGTATATCCACCTGGTCTTTCTGCTACTTTTCCAGCTACTACGGCAAATAATTCCTTGACAGTATCCTTATCCTGTAAGTGAGAAAATACAACTCGTCTTGAATGCGTTGTGTCCTCTTTGGATTTGTTGATGATAGGCTCGACATAACTTCTCAATGCCTTTGCCTTAGCAACAGTTGTAGATACTCTTTTATGCTTAATCAAAGAGGAAGCCATATTTGCAAGCATAGCTTTCCTATGTGCAGTAGTTCTACTTAAATGATTAAATTTTTTGCCGTGTCTCATTTTTATTCGTCGTCCAAATTGTATTTAGATAGGTCCATACCAAATGTAAGACCTTTGTCAGCGATTAACTGCTCTAGTTCAGCCAATGATTTTTTACCGAAATTTCTAAATTTCATCATATCGGAAACTTCCAGAGAAGCCAAATCGCCAAGTGATTTAACATTCGCTGCTTTAAGACAGTTATATGCTCTCACAGATAGATCGAGATCTGCAAGTGACGTTTTTAATAACTTTCTCATTTTGAGGATTTCCTCATCTACTGTTTCTTCTTCTTCAGGTTTTGCAGTATCAAGAGCAATTGTTTCCTTAGAGAAAAGCTGAAAATGATAAATCAATATTTTAGCTGCTTCCTGTAAAGCATCTTCAGGGTTTATCGATCCGTCAGTTTCGATATCCAAAATTAATTTTTCGTAATCTGTTTTCTGCTCAACCCTTGTGTTTTCTACTTTGTACTTTACATTTTTGATTGGTGTAAAGATAGCATCAGTAGTGATGTAGCCTGCGACCTGTTCAGCCGGTTTGTTATCATCAGCAGCAACATAACCTCTTCCCTTTTCAATAGTAAGTTCTAATTCCAAACTTACTTTGCTTTCCATATGACAAATGGTTTGCTCAGGATTTAAAATTTCAAAAGATGATGTAGCACCGCTTAAATCACCTGCTTTTAATTCAGTTTTACCTGAAACCATCAATTTAATTTTTGTTTCCGGCTCATCAACTATCTTTTTAAACCTTACCATTTTAAGGTTAAGAATTATTTCGTTGACATCTTCAACAACGCCTTCTACAGTGGAGAATTCATGCAATACACCGGGAATTCTAATTCCGGTGATAGCATATCCTTCTAAAGATGAAAGAAGAATTCTTCTTAATGCGTTACCTATTGTTACACCATATCCCTTTTCAAGTGGTCGGAATTCAAATAATCCATGGAAATCAGTATTTTTTTCCATTACCACCTTTTCGGGCATTTGAAATGATATTAAAGCCATAATAATGCTCTGTGTTTAATTATTTAGAGTACAATTCAACTATTAGTTGTTCCTCGATATTTTCGGGAATTTCATCACGCTGAGGAAAGTTTACAAACTTTCCGGAGTGATTAACAGAATCCCATTCTAACCAGGAATAATTTTTTTGTGGTCTTCCTAAAGACTCGGTAACAGCTTCAAGCGATTTAGATTTTTCTCTTACAGAGATAACATCACCCGGTTTTACCGAATAAGAAGGAATATTGACAATATGGTTATTTACCAATATGTGTTTATGCGATACAAGTTGTCTTCCTCCTCTTCGAGTCGGAGCAATTCCCAACCTGTAAACAACATTGTCTAATCTCGATTCCAGTAATTGCAAAAGATTTTCACCGGTAATTCCGTCTTTTCTGGCTGCTTTATGGAAGGCATTTGCAAATTGTTTTTCCAATACACCATAAATGTATTTGGCTTTTTGCTTTGCCATAAGCTGAATCGCATATTCCGATTGCTTACGTCTTCTGCCTTTACCATGCATTCCCGGAGGGTAGTTCTTTTTTGAAAGAGCCTTTGTATTTCCCTCAATCGGTTCTCCGTATCTTCTTGCAATTTTTGCTTTTGGTCCTGTGTATCTTGCCATTTAAATATCTTTTAGACTCTTCTTCTTTTTGGAGGTCTGCAACCATTGTGTGGCAATGGAGTCACATCTTTAATTGCAGTAATCTCGATTCCTGTATTTTGAACTGTTCTTATTGCAGATTCTCTTCCAGCACCCGGTCCTTTAACAAAAACCTCAGCCTTTCTCAAACCTAACTCATATGCAGTCTTGGCACATTCAGAAGCAGCAACCTGAGCTGCATATGGCGTATTCTTTTTCGATCCTTTGAATCCCATTTTACCTGCACTTGCCCAGGAGATCACCTGACCTGCAGTATTGGTTATCGAAATGATGATGTTGTTAAATGATGCTTTAATATGCACTTGGCCGATGGGCTCTACAACAACAACACGCTTTTTAGCTTTATCTTTTCTCTTTTCAGCCATGTTAACTATTATTTAGTTGCTTTCTTCTTATTAGCAACAGTCTTTCTTTTACCTTTTCTCGTACGACAGTTATTTTTCGTTCTCTGACCGCGAACCGGAAGTCCTCTTCTGTGTCTTAATCCTCTGTAACACCCAATGTCAAGTAATCTTTTAATATTGAGTTGAACTTCAGATTTTAATTCTCCTTCAGTTTTAAATTCATTGGCAATGATGTCACGAATGTTTTTTGCTTCATCATCAGTCCAATCCACTACTTTTTTATCTTTATCCACACCGGCTTTATCAAGTACTAATGCTGCTCGGCTGTTTCCTATACCAAAGATGTAAGTCAAACTAATGACTCCTCTCTTGTTATCCGGAATATCGACTCCTTGAATTCTGGCCATAATTAACCTTGTCTTTGTTTAAACTTTGGATTCTTTTTATTTATGACGTACAAGCGCCCTTTTCTTCTTACAATTTTGCAATCCGCGCTTCTTTTTTTTACGGAGGCTTTTACTTTCATAATATTTTATTTATAGCGATAAACTATTCTTCCTTTTGATAAATCATATGGAGACATCTCCAATTTAACTTTATCACCGGGTAATATTTTGATATAGTGCATTCTCATTTTCCCTGAAATATGCGCAACTACCTGATGACCATTTTCTAGTTCAACTCTGAACATAGCATTTGATAATGCTTCTACAATTGTACCGTCTTGTTCTATGGACGCTTGTTTTGCCATTACGCTACTGCCATATTTTGAGTTCTACCTTTCATCTTTCCTGATTTCATCATTCCCTCATAATGTCTCATAAGGAGATAACTTTCAATTTGCTGAAGGGTATCTAAAATCACACCAACCATAATTAATAAAGATGTTCCACCATAAAACTGGCTAAACTCTCTACCTACTCCTGCAATACTCGCAAAGGCAGGAAGTATGGCTACAATTGCCAGGAATACAGATCCCGGAAATGTTACTCTGGTTAATATCGTATCAAGGAAGTTACTTGTGTCACGTCCAGGCTTAATACCCGGAATAAATCCACCGTTTCTCTTCATATCATCTGCTATCTGATTTGGATTTACCGTAATAGCCGTATAAAAGAAGGTAAATGCAATTATCAGGAATGCAAAAAGTAGGTTGTATTGCCAAGATGTGAAATCTGAAAATGTAGTTCCTATATAAACTGCAATGTCACTCTCATTGCTTTCAGCCCAAAATTGAGCAATCATTGCAGGCAAAAACATTAAAGACTGTGCAAAAATAATTGGCATTACACCACTGGAATTTACTTTTAGCGGAATAAACTGACGTTGTCCACCATATATCTTAGACCCTAATACCTGCTTGGCATATTGAACCGGCACCCTTCTTACAGCCTGGGTCAACATTACAGTACCCATTACTACAAAAAACAATGCTAAAATTTCAAGTATGAATAAAAGCGCGCCGCTCATTCCTTTGGTTGTAGCTTCAGCCAGAATGGCTCCGGGAAATCTCGAGATGATTCCAACCATTATTAACATAGAGATACCATTTCCTATCCCCTTTTCAGTTATTCGCTCACCGATCCACATTGTGAAAATGGTACCGGCAGTTAAAATAATCATCGAGGAAATAGTAAAGAATGTTTGATCTACCATAATAGCTTCAGCAGGAATTGTTGCTGTCACGTATCCTATAGATTGAAACAAGGTTATGGCTATTGTAAGCAATCGGGTAATTTGATTGATTTTTCTACGCCCTGATTCTCCTTCTTTTTGTAATTTCTGAAAATAAGGAACAGCAACTGTCAACAATTGCAATACAATTGAAGCTGAGATGTAAGGCATAATACCCAATCCAAAAATAGAGGCATTGCTAAATGCTCCTCCCAGGAAAGTATCGAGTAATCCAAAGATTCCGGTTGCTTCTCCAGACAATTTATCTGGATTTACGCCTGGAAGAACAACAAATGATCCAAGTCTGAAAATAAGCAACAGTCCCAGAGTTGTTACAATTCTATTTCTTAGCTCCTCAATTGAGAAAATGTTCCTTATGGTAGTTATGAATTTCTTCATGAGATGACTGTGACTTTGCCTCCCGCTTTTTCAATTAATTCCTGTGCTTTTTTAGAGAACTTATGAGCGCTAATATTTAGTGCTTTGGCTAATTCTCCATCACCAAGAATTTTAACTTTATCTTTTTTACTTGCCAATCCGGAAGAAATCAAATTTTCAATTGTAACTTCTTTCCATTTATTTTTTTCAGCGAATTCACTTAAAGTGTCTAAATTGATCACGCGGTATTCAACTCTATTTGGATTTCTAAATCCAAATTTTGGTACCCTTCTTTGTAAAGGTTGCTGGCCACCTTCAAATCCAATTTTTCTAGAGTATCCGGATCTCGATTGTGCACCTTTATGACCACGCGTAGCTGTTCCACCTTTGCCAGATCCCTGACCACGACCAACTCGCTTTGAATTTTTTATCGAACCTTTTGCAGGCTTTAAAGAGTGTAATTCCATTATTCTACAACTTTTACTAAGTGGTGAACTTTACTTATCATGCCTTGAATCTGAGGAGTTAACTCAACTTCAACCTGACGATTTATCTTACCAAGACCCAATGCCTGGATTGTTTTCTTTTGGTAGCTAGGCCTGTTGATGGTACTTTTTAACTGTTGTATTTTAACTTTAGCCATTTTCTTATCCGTTGAATACTTTTTCAAGTGAAATTCCTCTGTCTTGCGCAATTGTATAAGGATCCCTCATATTCTCAAGCGCCTTAATGGTTGCTTTTACTACATTATGAGGATTAGATGAACCTTTGGATTTGGCCAAAACGTCTTTAACTCCTGCACTTTCCAGTACTGCACGCATTGCACCACCGGCTATAACTCCAGTACCTTCAGCCGCAGGCTTCATAAATACATGGCCACCGGAATAAGTCGCTTCCACATCATGTGGTATGGTTCCTTTAACTACGGGAACTCTTATAAGACTTTTCTTAGCATCATCAATACCCTTGCTGATTGCATCAGTTACTTCATTGGCTTTTCCCAATCCATATCCAACTACACCGTTTCCATCACCAACTACAACAATAGCCGCAAAACTGAATCGACGTCCACCTTTAACAACCTTAGCAACCCTTTTAATGGCCACTACCCTTTCGGTTAATTCAATTTCGCTTGCCTTAACAGCTTTTACGTTTCCTTGTATCATTCTATTTAGAATTTTAAGCCACCTTCTCTTGCTCCAGCTGCTAAAGCTGCTACTCTTCCGTGGAATAAATATCCACCTCGGTCAAAGACCACAGATTCAATACCCGCTTCTTTTGCAACTTTTGCCAATTCAAGACCAACTTTCTTGGCTATTTCTGTTTTATTTCCTTTATCGTCAAGACTTCTTGAAGTGAAAGAAGCCAATGTCTTTCCTTCGTTATCATTTATAATTTGAGCGTAAATCTGCTTATTACTTCTGTAGACACTCAATCTTGGTCTCTCAGCAGTTCCACTGATTTTCGAACGAATACTCTTTCTGAGTCTTCTTCTTCGATTTAATTTCTTTATCTCGCTCATCTTACGAATTATTTAGCAGCTGCTTTACCAGCTTTTCTTCTAATTTGTTCTCCCTTAAATCTAATTCCTTTGCCTTTATATGGCTCCACTTTACGCAACTCTCTAACTTTAGCCACAATCTGACCCAAAAGTTGCTTATCAAATGATTCCAATTTCAAAATAGGATTTTTACCTTTTTCGGCTGTCACTTCTGCTTTAACTTCCGGAGGAAGCACAAATAGAATATTGTGACTATAACCAAGACTAAAATCAATTTTACTTCCTGAAACCGCAGCTCTAAATCCAACCCCTACTAATTCCAATTCAGTACTAAAGCCTTTTTCCACACCTTCAACCATATTATTAATTAATGAACGATAAAGACCGTGCATTGCTTTATGGCGTTTCTGTTCAGTAGCTCGGCTGACAAGAAGTTCATTTCCTTCTTGCTTCACAGTAATTCCCGGATCTACTTGTTGCTTAAGCTCACCTTTTGGACCTTTTACTACAACGAGTCCATTGGTATTGCTTACCTGCACTGATTCCGGAACGACGATTGGTTGATTACCTATTCTTGACATCTTCTTTAATTAATAAACGCGACATAAAATCTCGCCACCCAAATTCTCTCGAACTGCGTGCTTGTCTGTCATAATACCTTTAGAGGTTGATAAAATTGCAATTCCAAGACCGTTCAAAACTCTTGGCATTTTATCAACACTTGTATACTGTCTTAAACCAGGGGTACTTACCCTTTCAATATTTGTTATTGCAGATCTTTTCGTAACAGGATTGTACTTTAAAGCCATTTTCAGGACTTTTTTATACCCTTCACCCTCTTCCTTGAAATTCTGTATATAACCGTTTTCCAAAAGAACTTTTGCTATTTCCACTTTCATTTTAGAAGATGGAACTTCAAGAATCCTATGATTCGCACCTATGGCGTTTCGTACCCTCGTTAAAAAATCTGCAATTGAATCCATTTTAACAAAAAATTAACAGCCCCCAAAAAATTCGGGCTGCAAAGATAAAAAATTATATTTTAAAAATATTACCAGCTAGCTTTTGTTATACCGGGAATTTTCCCATCCGAAGCCATCTCTCTAAAGGTCACTCTGTTAATGCCAAATTTTCTCATATATCCTTTAGGTCTACCGGTGATTAAACACCTGTTATGCAACCTAACCGGACTTGAGTTTTTCGGCAACTTATCAAGACCTTGCCAATCACCGGCTTCTTTTAAAGCCTTTCTCTTTTCGGCATAGCGCTCAACAAGTCTTTGTCTTTTTCGCTCTCTGGCAATTACTGCTTTTCTAGCCATAATTAGTTTTTATTTTGAAAAGGCATTCCAAACGCCTTTAGTAATTCATAACTTTCTTCATCAGTATCTGCGGATGTCACAAAAGTGATATTCATCCCACTGATTTTATTCACCTTATCAATGCTTATTTCAGGAAAAATAATTTGCTCCTTAATTCCAAGCGTATAATTACCTCTTCCATCAAATCCTTTGTCATTCACTCCTCTAAAGTCTCTTACCCTTGGAAGTGATACGGACATCAATCTGTCAAGGAATTCATACATTTTCGCCCCTCTCAAAGTAACTTTTGCTCCAATAGGCATTCCTTCTCTTAACTTAAAGTTAGAAACGGACTTTTTTGCAATTGTCATTACTGCTTTTTGACCAGTAATCATGGTAAGTTCTTCAACACCAGCTTCCAGGGCTTTCTTATCAGATACTCCTTCACCAATACCTTTATTGATAGCAATTTTCTTGAGTTTAGGGACTTGCATTCCTGAAGTATATTTAAACTTATCCTTCAGTACAGGTACAATCTCCTCTTTATACTTGTTAAATAATCTTGGACTATTCATCTTTTATAAATTCACCAGTTGTTTTAGAATACCTCTGCAATTTACCTTTGTCGTTAAGCTTTCTACCCACTCTGCTTGGGTTTCCCGCATCATCAAGTAACATTACATTGCTTATATTGATAGGTGCTTCTTTTTCAATAATTCCACCATTAGGGCTTTCCGCCGAAGGTTTGGTGTGTTTTGATACCATTCTTACGCCTTCGATAATTACCCTATTCTTATTTCTTTCAACAAGAAGAACTCTTCCGGTTTTGCCTTTATCATTACCGGCAATCACCTTTACATTATCTCCTTTTCTTAACTTAATCTTTGTCATAACAATATCTTTATACGACTTCAGGAGCCAACGAAACTATTTTCATAAATTGCTTTTCCCTCAACTCTCTAGCCACAGGTCCAAAAATCCTTGTACCTCTTGGTTCGTTCAAATTGGTAATTAATACCGCAGCATTCTCCTCGAACCTGATATAAGAACCATCAGATCTTCTAACTTCTTTTTTGGTTCTCACTACAACAGCACGGGAAACAGTTCCTTTTTTCATTGAACTTGAGGAAAGTGCATTTTTGACGGTAACAACTATTTGATCGCCAACAGAAGCATATCTTTTTTTAGTACCACCTAAAACACGAATGCAGAGCACTTCTTTTGCTCCGCTATTATCAGCAACCGCTAATCTACTCTCTTGTTGTACCATTATTTTGCTCTTTCTATAATTTCAACCATTCTCCACCTTTTAGTTTTACTTAAAGGTCGAGTCTCAGCAATTCGCACCGTATCCCCAGGCTTACAGTCGTTTTTCTCATCGTGAGCAGTAAATTTTTTACTTTTCTTGACGAACTTACCGTAGATCGGGTGCTTAATTTTTCTTTCTACTTCAACGACAATGGATTTCTCCATTTTGTCGCTTACTACTTTACCTACTCTTTCTTTTCTAAGATTTCTTTCCATTGCCATTTATTTCAGCAAGTTCTCTTGCGTGTAATTCAGTTTTCAGTCTGGCCAAAATCCTTCTGGTTTGACGAATTTTCATTGGATTCTCAATAGGAGAAATTGCATGAGAAAATTTCAACTTTTGAAGCATACCTTGTTCTCCAGCGATCATCTCATTGATCTCTTCTACTGTCATTCCTTTTATATCTTTTGCGTCCATCTTTATTGAGGTATATGATCTCTACGTACGACAAATTTAGTTTTAACCGGAAGTTTTTGAGCGCCAAGACGCATTGCTTCCTGAGCCAATTCCTGGCCAACTCCACCAATTTCAAACATGATAGTTCCAGGTTTCACAACAGCGACCCAGTATTCGGGGGCACCCTTACCTTTTCCCATTCGAACTTCGGCAGGCTTTTTGGTTATAGGCTTATCCGGAAAAATTCGAATCCACACCTGACCTTCTCTTTTTAGATATCTCGTTATAGATATCCTGGCTGCTTCTATCTGGCGACTAGTGATAAATCCCGGTTCAAGCGATTTAAGACCAAAGGCACCAAATGCCAAAGTAAATCCTCTTCCGGCAATACCTTTAACTCTGCCTTTCTGCTTTTTTCTAAACTTAGTTCGTTTCGGTTGTAACATCTTTTACCGATTTTATTTTTTTCTTCTTTTAGATTCTCTTTTACCTGGTCTTCCACCACCTCCGCCGCTTTGAGTACTACCCATACCGACATTTGGAGAAAGATCGCGTTTGCCATAGATCTCTCCTTTAAAAATCCATACTTTAATACCGATTTTCCCATATACCGTTTCTGCTTCTGAAACTGCATAATCAATATCAGCTCTTAATGTATGTAATGGAGTTCTACCTTCTTTATACATTTCGGTTCTTGCCATTTCAGCACCACCCAAACGTCCGGCAACTTTTATTTTAATTCCTTCAGCTCCAACACGCATTGCAGATGCAATTG
Organism: Cytophagales bacterium; assembly: GCA_040218795.1. GTDB lineage: Bacteria > Bacteroidota > Bacteroidia > Cytophagales > CCMP332 > CCMP332. Next base: position 73,887 of record JAVJQT010000003.1, read on the forward strand.
CCTGTTTCATCGCTCTTCTATGTGAAATTCTTCCTTTTAGTTGTTGTGCAATACCATCTCCAACTAATTTGGCATCAAGTTCTGGTCTTTTAATCTCAAAAATGTTAATCTGAACATCCTTACCTGAGATTTTTTTCAATTCTTCCTTAAGCCTGTCAACTTCTGCTCCACCTTTACCGATAACTACTCCGGGTCTGGCTGTATGAACAGTTATTGTGATTCTTTTAATTGTTCTTTCAATAATGATTTTTGAAATACCACCTTTAGGAATTCTGGCTAAAATATACTCGCGGATTTTCTCATCTTCTACCAACTTACTGGCAAAGCTTTTACCACCATACCAATTGGATTCCCATCCTCTTACAAGCCCTAATCGAAATGCTACCGGATTAACTTTCTGTCCCATTATTTCTTAGTTTCTTTTTTTTCTTTTTGATCGGCCTCTTCTTTTACCACCTCTTCAGCTACAGCTACACTTGGTTCCAACTTAATAGTGATATGACTGGATCTTTTTCTAATTCTGTGCGCTCTTCCCTGAGGTGCCGGTTGAATTCTTTTAAGCATTCGCGCACCATCAACAAAAATTTCTTTGATATATAAATCAGCCTCTTCGACATCCATGTCCTCATATTTATTGGACCAGTTTGAGATTGCAGAAAGCAAAAGTTTTTCCATATAAGGAGATCCTGCTTTTGAGTCAAACTGAAGAACGCCTAAGGCATAATTCACCTTCTGACCTCTGATAAGGTCTGCTATCATCCTCATTTTTCGAGGCGCGATAGGGAAGTTTCGTAATTTTGCTACTGCTTCCATTTATCTTTTTGCTTTATCTTTTTTACCTGCATGACCTCTGAAGTTTCTGGTTGGGGCAAATTCGCCCATTTTATGTCCTACCATATTTTCAGTTACATACACCGGTATAAATTTATTTCCATTGTGTACCGCAAATGTATGACCTACGAAATCCGGAGAAATCATAGAACGTCTGGACCAAGTCTTAATTACAGACTTTTTACCAGACTCATTCATTGCTTCAACTTTCTTCTCTACCCTGAAATCTATATAGGGTCCTTTTTTTAATGATCTTGCCATTAATTATTTTCTTTTAGAAACTATTAATCTATCAGAGTACTTTGAAGGTTTTCTTGTTTTCAAACCTTTAGCATACAAACCATTTCTCGATCTCGGATGTCCTCCGGAAGCTTTACCTTCTCCACCACCCATTGGGTGATCAACCGGGTTCATGGCAACTCCTCTTGTTCGAGGTCTTTTACCTAACCATCTGTTGCGACCTGCTTTTCCCACAGTCGCATTCATATGCTCACCATTGGATACTACACCAACAGTTGCATAACAATTAACCAATACCATCCTCATTTCCCCGGAAGGTAATTTAATGGTTGCATATTTTCCTTCCCTTGCAACAAGCTGTGCATATGAGCCGGCACTCCTCGCCATGCTTGCACCCTTCCCGGGTTTTAATTCAACATTGTGAATTATCGTACCAACAGGAATTTTTGATAATGGCAATGAATTTCCCAACTCGGGAGGACATTGCTCACCAGAAAGTATGACTGCTCCAACTTTCAAACCGTTTGGAGCAATTATATATCTTTTCTCACCATCCTTATAATTCAACAATGCGATTCTCGCTGTTCTATTCGGATCGTATTCGATCGATTTTACTGTTGCCGGAATATCAAACTTATCCCTTTTGAAATCAATCTCTCTGTATTTTCTTTTATGACCACCGCCGACATTTCTGACCGTCATTCTACCCTGGTTATTTCTTCCACCTTTGGAGAATTTACCATTGGTCAATGATTTTACAGGCGTATTCCTGTTGTCAGTTAGCTCATCAAAGGATGGCGCTAGTCTATGTCTTTGTCCTGGTGTATTTGGTCTTAATTTCTTAACTGCCATTTCTTATTAGATTTCGCTGTAAAAATCAATTATCTCACCTTCTGCGACAGTGACAATCGCTTTCTTATAAGAAGGAGTTCTTCCTGAAATAATCTGCGATTTAGTATATCTTGTTTTAGGTTTGCTGGAAGTGAGAATGGTATTAACTTTTATTACATTAACACCATACATTTGCTCCACTGCTCTCTTTATCTCAACCTTATTTGCCTTTTTATCAACGACGAAAGCGTATTTATCTTTCTCGTTCAGGTCGGTCATTTTTTCGGTTACTATGGGTTTCTTTAATACGCTCATCTTAATTAATATTTTCAGCTATCGCCTTAAGACCTGATTCTGTGAAAATCAATGAATTACAATTCATCAAAGTATAAGTAGTTACCTCAGATGCAGGAATTACCTTTGTATTAGGAATATTTCTTGATGATTTGAAAAGATTTAGATCACTCTTTTCAGTAATAATCAGTGATTTGGAATCTGATTTACCAAGATTGTTAAGGATATTAATAAAATCCTTGGTTTTTGGTTGCTTGAGTGTAAAGTCTTCAAGGATTGTAATACCCTTATCTTTTGCTTTTTGGCTCAATACAGACTTTTTCGCTAAAATTCTCTCTTTTTTGTTAAGCTTAAAACCATAATTCCTCGGCCTTGGGCCGAAAACAGTACCTCCACCTTTTAGAATAGGCGATTTAATACTACCCTGACGCGCCGTACCTGTACCTTTTTGACGTTTTAGTTTTCGTGTTGATCCGGTAATTTCAGCTCTTTCTTTCGATTTTGCTGTTCCTTGTCTTTGGTTATTCAGGTAATTTTTAACGGCAAGATATACAACGTGCTCATTTGGCTCAATCTGGAATACTTCCTTGGCCAATTCTGCCTGTTTACCTGTTTCTTTACCTTCGATATTGTAGATTGGTAATTTCATCTTATTTCTCAATAATTACGAATGAATTATTTACTCCCGGAATTGATCCACTGATGACCATCAAATTTTTCTCGGGCATTATTTTTAATACTCTTAGGTTTTGAACTTTTGTTCTGTCATTACCCATTCGACCGGCCATTCTCAGACCTTTAAAAACTCTGGCAGGATAAGAAGCTCCACCTATTGAACCAGGTGCCCTCAATCTGTTGTGCTGACCGTGGGTAGATTGACCTACTCCACCAAAACCATGTCTCTTAACTACGCCTTGAAAACCCTTTCCTTTAGATATGCCAACAACATCAACAAATTCTCCTTCTTCAAAGACTTTATCGGGAGTCACTTCATCACCCAATTTCCATTCATTCTCTGGTAGAAATTCTGCCAGCTTACTTTTTGGTGTTGTCTTGGCTTTTTTGAAATGTCCAAGTAATGCATTGGGCGTATTTTTTTCTTTGCGCTCACCAAAAGCAAGTTGAATAGCTTCATAGCCATCCTTTTCTTTGGTTCGCACCTGAGTGACCACGCAAGGACCGGCCTCTATTATCGTACAAGCAACGTTTTTACCGTCTTCGAACATGCTTGTCATCCCTATTTTTTTCCCAATTATTCCTGACATTATCTTTATTCTTTTAACTAGCCCACTGGCTTTTTCGCAAAAAGGACTGCAAAGTTAGCGTTTTTAATAATATTTCAAAAGGCATCATAAAAAAAAGAGAGACCGATTCGCAACCGACCTCTCTTTTTTTAAAATGCAAAGATTTTATACTTTTATTTCAACCTCAACTCCACTTGGAAGCTCAAGTTTCATTAGTGCATCTACAGTTTTTGTACTGGTTGAATAAATATCAACAAGTCTTTTATAAGTACAAAGCTGAAATTGCTCTCTTGACTCCTTGTTTACATGAGGTGATCTCAAAACAGTAAAGATTTCCTTTACAGTTGGCAAAGGAATCGGGCCACTTACTACGGCTCCGGTAGACTTTACCGCTCTTACAATCTTCTCTGAAGATTTATCGACCAAATTGTGATCGTATGATTTGAGCTTAATTCTGATTTTCTGATTCATGTTTATAAATTTAAGCGAGAGCTCCTTTTTCGGATGCAATTACTTCTTCTGCAATATTTTGTGGTACGAAATCATAATGTGAGAATGTAAGAGATGCAGATGCTCGACCTGAAGTAAGTGTTCTTAAATCTGTTACATAACCAAATAATTCACTAAGAGGCACATCTCCTTTTATTATTTGTGCACCACCTTTTGAATCCATTCCTTTCATAATACCCCTTCTTTTATTCAGGTCTCCTGTTACAGATCCTGTAAACTCATCGGGGGTTACCACTTCCACTGCCATGATCGGCTCCATTAATCTCGGGCGACAATTTTTAGCTGCTGCTTTAAAACCAAGTTTTGCCGCAACTTCAAATGACAATGCATCTGAATCCACATCGTGGAAAGAACCGTGGTATAATCTCACTTTCAAAGAATCAATTGGATATCCTGCGAGAATACCATTCTTCATTGCTTCTTTAAATCCTTTTTCTACAGATGGAATAAATTCTCTAGGAATTGAACCACCTACAATTTCGTTAACAAATTGCAAACCTTCTTTCTTTTCGTCATCCGCTGGGCCAATTTCAAATACGATATCTGCAAATTTACCTCTACCACCGGTTTGCTTCTTGTATACTTCTTTATGTTCTGTACTCGAAGTCAATGCCTCTTTATAAGCAACTTGTGGAGCACCCTGATTGATTTCAACTTTAAATTCACGCTTCAATCGGTCGATGATAATTTCAAGGTGAAGTTCACCCATACCTTTAAGTACGGTTTGCCCCGTTTCGTGATTTGTCTCTACTACAAGTGTAGGATCTTCTTCAACAAGTTTTGAAATTGCCACACCGAGTTTATCTACATCTGCCTGTTTTTTAGGTTCGATGGCATAACCAATTACCGGTTCCGGGAATGACATTTCTTCAAGAATAATTTTCTTTTTCTCGTCACTTAAAGTATCACCGGTTTTAATGTCCTTAAATCCAACGGCTGCACAAATATCTCCTGCTTCTACAAAATCAATCGGATTTTGCTTGTTGGAGTGCATTTGCATTAGCCTTGAAATTCTTTCTTTCTTTTGAGTCCTATTATTGAAAACGTATGAACCAGCATCCAGTCTTCCGGAATAAACTCTCATAAAGCAGAGTCTACCCACGAAAGGATCAGTCATAATTTTAAAGGCCAAAGCAGAGAATGGTTCGCTAGCTTCCGGTTTTCTTTTTTCTTCCTGCTCCGTATCCGGATTTGTTCCTATAACAGGAGGTAATTCCATCGGAGAAGGCAAATAAGAAATAACAGCATCCAATAGAGCCTGAACTCCTTTATTTTTAAATGCCGATCCGCAAAGAACCGGAGAAAAAGACATATCAATTACTGCTTTTCTCACAGCTGCCATAACTTCTTCAGCTGTTATAGAATCGGGATCTTCATCAAATTTCATGAAGAGTTCCTCATCGTAAAGCGCAACGTTTTCGATTAATTCAGTTCTCCATTGTAGGACATCTTCTTTTAGGTCTTCAGGTATGTCAACTACTTTATAGGTCATTCCAAGATCTTCATCATTCCAAATTACGGCCTTGTTTAATACCAGGTCAACAACTCCTTTAAACGAATCTTCTGCTCCTATTGGAACCTGAAGTGGAACCGGGTTTGCACCTAATTTCTCTTTAATTTCTTTTACAACATTGAAGAAATCGGCCCCTACTCTATCCATTTTGTTAACAAAACAGATTCTTGGAACGCGATATTTATCGGCCTGTCGCCAAACAGTCTCCGATTGTGGTTCAACTCCGGATACTGCACAGAATAGCGCAACAGCACCATCAAGCACACGCAAAGAACGCTCAACTTCAACTGTAAAGTCAACGTGTCCGGGCGTATCAATAATATTAACCTTGTAATCCTCAGTCTCAGCCGTAGCCTGTCCCTGTTGGGTTGGGTATTTCCAGAAAGTAGTAGTAGCAGCACTGGTAATTGTAATTCCTCTTTCCTGCTCCTGCTCCATCCAGTCCATGGTAGCAGCACCATCGTGCACTTCACCAATTTTATGAGTTAGACCGGTATAGTACAATACTCTTTCTGTAGTGGTTGTTTTTCCGGCATCAATGTGAGCCATGATACCGATATTTCTCGTATGTTTTAAATCGACTTTAGCCATTATTAATTAGAATCTAAAATGAGAAAATGCTTTGTTTGCTTCAGCCATACGATGTGTATCATCTTTTTTCTTCACCGCAGAACCTTCACCTTTTGAAGCAGCAATAATTTCACCTGCAAGTCTTTCGGTCATTGTTTTTTCATTCCGGGCTCTTGCAAATTTTATCATCCACTTCATACCCAATGCTACTTTTCTTGAAGGTCGCACCTCGATAGGCACTTGAAATGTAGCCCCTCCTACTCTTCGGCTTTTCACTTCTACTGAAGGCATGATATTATTCAATGCTTTTTTCCAGGTTTCCAATCCGTTTTCACTGGTTCTTTCTTCAATTAGTTCACAAGCGTCATAGAAAATTGCATATGAAACATTTTTCTTACCTCCCAACATCAAGTTGTTTACAAATTGAGTGACCAATTCATCTTTGAATTTAGGATCCGGAAGGAGTGGTCTTGCTTTTGGTTTTAATTTTCTCATTTCCCTTTAGAAATTATTTTTTGGGTCGTTTTGCGCCGTATTTTGATCTTCTCTGAAGCCTACCGTTTACACCCGCTGTATCCAATGCACCACGGATAATGTGATATCTCACACCCGGAAGATCCTTAACTCTTCCACCTCTAATTAATACAATAGAGTGTTCCTGAAGGTTGTGTCCTTCACCCGGGATATAAGCATTCACTTCTTTACCGTTGGTCAACCTCACCCTTGCAACTTTTCTCATCGCAGAGTTCGGCTTCTTAGGTGTAGTCGTATATACTCTGGTACACACTCCTCTTCTTTGAGGACATGAATCCAAAGCCGGAGACTTAGATTTTGAAATCAAAGTCTTTCTTCCTTTTCTTACAAGTTGCTGAATTGTAGGCATTTATTATAATATTTTTGTTTCAGCCAAAATTTTTGGACTGCAAAACTATTTAAAAACTTAATATTTACCAATCGATTTTAGAATTAATATTGAGATCAGGCTTCTCCAACCGGTCCACCAAAATTCATTGGAATCTTCATTTCACCGTCAGCCTGCTTAATCTCTCCAAAATTCTCTTCGTATTTGCGAATATTATCGTTTAAGGCACGCATTAATCTTTTGGCGTGTTCGGGTGTAATTACGATTCTAGATTTAACCTTGGCTTTCGGTGTGCCTGGCATCATTTTAATAAAATCAATCACAAATTCGCTCGAAGAATGAGCGATCATTGCTAAATTAACATAGATGCCCTCCGCCATTTCGTCGGAGAGCTCTATGTTTATCTGATTTTTCTCTTTCTTTTGCTGATCAGCCATAACTATTCGGAGACTTTTTCGTCGCTCAATTCAACTTCTTTTTCCCCTTCCATAAGAAGATCATAATCATCTGCTGAACCCACAATTACATCCTGAAAATCTCTGAAACCTGTACCGGCAGGTATCTTATGACCAACAATCACATTCTCTTTAAGACCCTGCAAGTCATCAGCCTTTCCACGTATTGAAGCTTCGCTTAATACTTTAGTTGTTTCCTGGAATGATGCTGCCGAAATGAAACTTTCAGTTCCCAAAGAGGCTTGAGTGATACCTTGTAGTGCAGGACTTGCCAACGCAGGCTTTGCATCCCTTACTTTTACAAGTTTCATATCTTTTCGCTTCAAACTTGAGTTCTCATCTCTGAGTTTTCTCAATGAAACAATTTGACCTTGTTTCAAATTTTGAGAATCTCCCGGATCTTCTACTACTTTCATTTCAATGATATTATCATTTTCTTCCATGAAAGCAAATTTGTTAACATTCTGTCCTTTGAGGAAGCTGGTATCACCTGAATCGATAATCTCAAGCTTTTGCATCATTTGACGAACGATAACTTCTATATGTTTATCGCTAATTTTTACACCCTGAAGTCGGTATACTTCCTGAATTTCATTAACGATATATTCCTGAACAGCTGTTGGCCCTTTGATGGATAAAATATCAGATGGTGTTATTGCTCCATCGGAAAGTGCATACCCGGCTTTGACAAAATCATTATCCTGTACAAGGATATGTTTAGACAAAGGCACAAGATATTTTTTCTTCACTTCATCCTTGGACTCAACAAAGATTTCTCTATTCCCTCTTTTGATACCACCAAATGAAACTACACCATCAATTTCACTGACTACGGCAGGGTTTGAAGGATTTCTAGCCTCAAATAACTCGGTTACCCTTGGAAGTCCACCAGTGATATCTCTGGTTTTACTTGTAGATCTTGGAATTTTTGCAAGAATATGACCTGCTTTGATTTTTTGAGCTTCGTTCACATTAATGTGAGCGCCTACAGGAATATTATATCCTTTGCTTTCCCCTTTTGAATCACTAACAATTATCGCAGGGTTCTTGGTTTTATCCTTAGTATCAACAATCACTTTCTCTCTGTGACCTGTTTGTTCATCGGACTCCTCTCTAAAAGTAATCCCCTCTTCAATTGACTCATAGGCAATTTCTCCCGGGAATTCTGATAAAATAACAGCATTGTAAGGATCCCAATAACACAACTCCTCGCCTTTCTTAACTTTCTGTTTTTCAGAAACCTTTAAGAAAGCACCATAAGGCACATGATTTGTAATCAAGGTCTTTTTAGATTTAGGATCGATAATTTTTATCTCACCCATTCTAGACATAACTACTTCAGAATCGTTATCATCCTTGTCTTTTGTTGTGACAGTTTTTAAATCTTCGAATTCTACAACGCCTTCAAACTTGGCATGAATAGAAGCCTCTGTTGCAATATTTGACGCCGTACCACCAACGTGGAAAGTACGTAATGTCAGCTGAGTACCCGGCTCACCAATCGATTGTGCCGCAATAACACCAACAGCCTCACCTCTTTGAGCCATATCTCCACTGGCAAGATTTCTACCATAACACTGAGCACAGATTCCTTTTTTAGAATCACATGTCAAAGCGGATCTGATTTCAACTGTCTCAATACCAGAGTTGTCAATTCTATCTGCTATTTCTTCAGTAATTTCCTCATTCGCCTTTAGAATAAGTTCTTCTGAAATAGGATCAATGATATCATTCAAGGCAACTCTGCCCAAAATCCTTTCAGACAATGGCTCAACAACTTCTTCATTATCTTTTAATGCCGAAGTACTGATACCTCTTAAGGTTCCACAATCGGCCTCGGTAATTACAACATCTTGAGATACATCTACCAATCTCCTTGTCAAATATCCCGCATCAGCTGTTTTCAAAGCTGTATCAGCCAGACCTTTTCTTGCACCGTGTGTGGATATGAAATATTCAATTACATCAAGACCTTCCTTGAAATTCGATATAATCGGGTTCTCTATAATACCACCAACACTACCAACTAAGTTTTTCTGTGGTTTGGCCATCAATCCTCTCATACCACCCAACTGACGAATCTGCTCTCTTGATCCTCTGGCTCCAGAGTGCATCATCATATATATACAATTGAAACCCTGCTCATCAGTTTCCAATTGCTTCATCAGCGTGTTTGTGATTTGAGAATTGATCCTGGTCCAGATATCAATTACCTGGTTATATCTCTCATTGTCAGTAATCAGTCCCATCATATAATTCTGGGAAACTGCTTCTACTTCTTCTTTTGCTTTAACAATCAACTCCTCTTTAACAGAAGGTATGATAATTTCAGAAAGTCCCATTGACAATCCTCCTTTGTAAGCATTTTGGAAACCTAATTCCTTAATGTCATCCAGGAAGTTGGCCGTTCTTGAAACACCGCAGGTTTTATAAATAGAAGAAATAATTTTTTGAAGCTTTTTCTTTGTTAAAAGCTCATCGATAAATCCTACTTCTTCAGGTACAAACTGATTAAAAAGAACTCTTCCCGCTACTGTTTCAATTAATTTTGTTTCAAGTTCTCCTGCTTCATTTCTTACATTCGTACGTACTTTAATGTGAGCATGCTTGTTTAATCGTCCTTCGTTAATGGCAATTATTACTTCTTCAGGACCATAGAAGGTCATTCCTTCGCCGTCTATTGGATATTCTTTTGTATGCTTTCTTCCTTTCGTCAAATAATACAATCCCAATACCATATCCTGTGATGGAACTGCAATAGGTGCACCATTGGCAGGATTTAAAATATTATGACTGGCCAACATTAACAACATCGCTTCCAGTACAGCGCCATGTCCTAGAGGTACATGAACCGCCATTTGGTCACCATCAAAGTCAGCGTTAAAAGCTGTACAAACTAATGGGTGTAACTGAATGGCTTTACCTTCTATAAGTTTTGGTTGAAAGGCCTGAATTCCCAAACGGTGCAATGTTGGTGCCCGGTTTAGCATCACAGGATGTCCCTTCAATACGTTTTCAAGAATATCCCAAATAACAGGATCTTTCCGTTCAACAATTTTCTTCGCGGATTTTACGGTCTTTACAATTCCTCTTTCGATTAATTTTCTAATCACAAAAGGCTTGAAAAGCTCAGCCGCCATATTTTTAGGAAGGCCACATTCGTGCATTTTAAGTTGTGGGCCAACTACGATTACCGAACGACCCGAATAATCCACTCTTTTTCCTAAAAGGTTTTGACGGAAACGACCTTGTTTTCCTTTAAGCATATCACTTAAAGATTTCAAAGCTCTGTTACCTTCAGCTCTTACGGCATTTACTTTTCTTGAATTGTCGAAAAGTGAATCAACCGCTTCCTGAAGCATTCTTTTTTCATTTCTAAGAATAACTTCCGGTGCTTTTATTTCTATCAATCTTTTTAAACGGTTATTTCTAATAATAACCCTTCTGTAAAGATCATTTAAATCTGAAGTAGCAAATCTTCCCCCATCTAAAGGCACAAGTGGCCTCAATTCAGGTGGAATAACTGGAACCATTTTAATGACCATCCACTCAGGACGATTTTCGATTCTTGTTCTAGCTTCTCTGAATGCTTCAACAACTTTAAGTCTCTTAAGTGCTTCTGCTTTTCTTTGTTGTGAAGTATCATTGGCCGCCTGATGACGCAATTGAAAAGACAAACTATCCAAGTCCAGTCTACTCAAAAGCATTTCAAGTGCATCTGCACCCATTTCAGCAATAAACTTATTAGGATCGCTGTCATCGAGACTTTGATTTTCTCTGGGAAGTTTATCCAGAATGTCCAGATACTCATCTTCTGTTAAGAAATCCAAATAGTTGACGCCGTCCTCTTCTTTAATACCGGCCTGAACAACCACATATCTTTCATAATATATGATCTGATCCAGTTTTTTAGTTGGTAAGCCTAAAAGGTATCCTATTTTATTTGGCAATGATCTGAAATACCAGATATGAGCTACAGGAACAACCAATTCGATGTGTCCCATTCTTTCTCTTCTGACTTTCTTTTCAGTCACCTCTACTCCACATCGGTCACAAATGATTCCTTTGTATCGAATTCGCTTGTATTTACCGCAATGGCACTCATAATCCTTTACAGGTCCGAAAATTCTTTCACAGAATAATCCTCCCATTTCTGGTTTATAAGTTCTGTAATTTATGGTTTCCGGCTGAGTTACCTCCCCGTAAGAACTTTCCAGGATTGACTCCGGCGAAGCCAGACTGATCGTAATTTTATTAAAATCACTTTTTATTTTCTTATTTCTTCTAAAAGCCATAATGACAATTTAAATCTTAAATAATTAGTCGAGTGTAACCTCTAATGCTAATCCCCTTAATTCATGCACAAGTACATTAAATGATTCAGGAACATTTGGTGTTGGAGTGTTTTCGCCTTTTACGATTGATTCGTACGTTTTAGCTCTTCCAATCACATCATCCGATTTTACAGTCAACATTTCCTGCAAAACATTAGAAGCACCAAATGCTTCAAGTGCCCATACCTCCATTTCACCAAATCTCTGACCACCAAACTGAGCTTTACCTCCAAGTGGTTGTTGAGTGATGAGTGAGTATGGTCCAATTGATCTTGCGTGCATTTTGTCATCTACCATGTGACCTAGTTTCAACATGTAGATTACACCAACAGTCACCGGCAAATCAAATTGATCGCCAGTTAAGCCATCGTATAAATAAGCTCTTCCGTAATCAGGCAATCCTGCTTCTTTAAGCTCATTTTCAACTTCTTGGGCTGTAGCACCATCAAAAATTGGGGTTGCATATCTTTTACCCATTTTAAGTCCGGCCCATCCAAGGACAGTTTCATAAATCTGGCCGAGGTTCATACGGGAAGGCACACCCAATGGGTTGAGCACAATATCAACCGGAGTTCCGTCTTCCAGGAATGGCATATCCTCTTCTCTCACAATTCTTGCAACGACACCTTTGTTTCCGTGTCTACCTGCCATTTTATCCCCTACTTTCAGTTTTCTTTTCTTAGCCACATAAACTTTGGCCAGACTGACAATACCTGTTGGCAATTCATCGCCTACTTCTAAGGTATATCTCTCTCTTTTAAATGATCCCATGAACTTGTTTCGCTCCAAAGTGAAATTCTTCACCAGTTGCTTAACTTTTGTGTTCAATTTCTCATCATCTGTCCAGTTTTCATGGATCAAATCACTGAGTAGGTTTGCTTCTTCCGGCACCGAGTAATTACTTTCGTCACGATAAACATTCTTTTCAGGGAAAATCTTTTCACGAATATTGTTTTCGGTAAATTTCGTTCCCTTAGGAATGATATCATCACCAAATTTGTGTTTTACGCCATTTGAAGGTTTACCAGCAAGAATTTCAGCCAATTTCTTAACCGCCCTTGCTTTAAGTTCAGTTAATTGATTGCCGTATTTTTGCTTTAAGATTTCAACTTCTTTTTTAGCTTTTACTCTGGAATCTTTATCTCTTTTAGGTCTAGAGAATAATTTGGTATCAATCACCACTCCTTTTAATGAAGGAGGTGCTTTCAATGAAGCATCTTTAACATCGCCGGCTTTATCTCCAAAGATTGCTCGAAGTAATTTTTCTTCCGGAGTCGGATCAGATTCCCCTTTCGGTGTTATTTTACCGATAAGGATATCACCTTCTTTAATCTCGGCACCTACACGAATGATACCGTTCTCATCCAAATTGGCTACGGCTTCTTCACTTACGTTAGGAATTTCAGAAGTCAATTCTTCTTCACCCCTTTTGGTGTCTCGTACTTCAAGTTCAAATTCTTCAATATGAACCGATGTAAATACGTCGTCTTTTACAACTCGTTCTGAAATTACAATTGCATCTTCAAAGTTATATCCCTGCCAAGGCATGAAGGCCACAAGCATATTTTTACCAAGGGCTAATTCTCCATTTTCGGTAGAGAATCCTTCGCACAAAATATCACCTTCCTTAATTTTCTGACCTTTTTTAACAATCGGTTTAAGGCTTACGCAAGTGTCCTGATTGGTTCTTCTGAATTTGATAAGATTATAAGTCTTCTCGTTTTCTTCAAAATTCACCAATTCCTGTTCTGCAGTTAAGGAATATCGTATGCTGATTTTATCTGCATCGACGAAAATTACTTCTCCATCTCCTTCAGCTCTGATTAGTGTTCTGGAATCACGGGCCGCTCTTGCTTCCATTCCTGTACCCACAATTGGCGCTTCAGGAATTAAAAGTGGAACTGCCTGACGTTGCATGTTAGATCCCATAAGAGCTCTGTTGGCATCATCATGTTCCAAAAATGGAATTAATGAAGCGGCAACAGATACAATCTGATTTGGAGCAATGTCCATTAAGGCAATTTTATCCGGCTCAATTACAGGAAAATCACCTTCTAGTCTCGCTTTTACTTTATCATTTATAAATTTACCTTTTGCATCAATCGGGGCGTTTGCCTGAGCAATAAAGGTATCATCTTCCTCTTCCGCAGTAAGATATTTAACCTCACCATTGATATCTACAACTCCTTTTTTAACCTCTCTGTATGGTGTTTCGATAAATCCCATGTTATTCACTTTAGCATGAACACAAAGGGAAGAGATCAGTCCGATATTAGGACCTTCAGGTGTTTCAATTGTACACAGCCTACCATAGTGCGTATAATGAACATCCCGAACTTCAAATCCTGCTCTTTCTCTTGAAAGTCCTCCCGGCCCTAGAGCCGACATTCTTCTTTTATGAGTTATCTCGGCCAAAGGATTTGTTTGATCCATGAACTGAGAAAGCTGATTTGTTCCGAAGAATGAATTGATAACCGATGACAATGTTCTTGCATTAATAAGGTCAACAGGTTTGAATTCCTCATTGTCACGAACATTCATTCTCTCTTTGATGGTACGCGCCATTCTGGCCAGTCCAACACCGAATTGAGAATACAATTGTTCTCCAACAGTTCTTACACGTCTATTACTCAAGTGGTCAATATCATCCACCACAGCTTTTGAGTTAATTAAACCAATAAGATATTTTACAATTAGAATAATATCCTGATTGGTCAGAACTTTCACTTCCGAATCGATATCGAGACCCAATTTCTTATTGATCCTGTATCGACCTACTTCACCTAAATCGTATCTTTTATCTGAGAAGAAAAGATTTTGGATTACCTCACGAGCCGTAGCTTCATCAGGTGCTTCGGTATTTCTTAGCTGACGATAAATTTGCTCAACGGCTTCTTTCTCAGAGTTTGAGTTGTCTTTTTGAAGCGTATTGTAAATGATCTGGTAATCGGCAATGTTCACATCTTCTTTGTGAAGAATTACGGATTTTGAACCGGATTCTACAATAAGTTCAATATCATCTGCTTCTACGGCTGAATCCCTTTCCAATAAAACTTCATTTCTATCGATTGAGATTACCTCACCGGTATCTTCATCCACGAAATCTTCCGTCCAGGTTCTTAAGACCCTCGCCGCTAGTTTTCGGCCAATAATTTTCTTAAGATTTTTCGCTGTTGCCTCAACTTCTTCAGACAATCCGAATAATTCAAGAATTTCTTTATCCGAACCATATCCTATCGCTCTCAAAAGAGTAGTTACAGGAAATTTCTTTTTCCTGTCGATGTAAGCGTACATGACATTGTTGACGTCAGTAGCAAATTCTATCCAAGAACCTTTAAATGGAATAATTCTGGCAGAATATAATTTGGTTCCGTTAGTATGTTTACTCTGAGCAAAGAATACACCGGGAGATCTATGTAACTGAGAAACGATTACTCGTTCTGCTCCGTTTATCACAAAAGATCCCTTAGGAGTCATATAAGGAATATTGCCAAGAAAAACTTCCTGCTCAATAGTCTCAAATTCTTCGTGCTCTTCATCATTACATGAAAGCCTTAATTTAGCTTTCAAAGGAACAGCATATGTCAGTCCTCTATCGATACACTCATCGATGTCGTATTTTGGAGGATCAATGACATAGTCAATGAATTCCAATACGTAGACTTCTCTGGAATCTGAGATAGGAAAATTCTCACAAAATACTTTGTAAAGACCTTCTTGCAATCTGTTTTCCGGATTGGTGTCCAACTGGAAAAAATCTCTGAAAGATTTTAACTGGACATCTAAAAAATCCGGATATTCTATTGATGATTGAGTGGAAGAAAAATTAATTCTTCCGGTTGATTTATCTACACTAGCCAAGGCTCGGGTTTTTTAATGAAAAATTATTACTAGGTACAAACAGGAAAAGACCTGACGCAAGCCAGGCCTACAATGGACTAAATTTCCTTTGAGAGCTCTTATTTTAATTCTACTTCTGCTCCTGCTTCTTCTAATTTTGCTTTTAAAGCTTCCGCTTCATCTTTAGGTGCACCTTCTTTTACTGCTTTTGGCGCTCCGTCAACGATTTCCTTAGCTTCTTTCAAACCTAAACCAGTTACTTCTTTAACTAATTTTACAATTTGAAGTTTAGCTCCTCCTGGTGATTTAAGGATTACGTCGAATTCTGATTTTTCTTCAGCTGCTCCGGCACCTTCACCTGCTCCACCACCTGCTACCATTACTGGAGCGGCTGCTGCTGCTGGTTCGATACCATGTGTTTCTTTTAAATAGTCTGCTAATTCATTAACTTCTTTAACTGTTAATTCTACTAGCTGATCCCCTATTGCTTTTACGTCTGCCATTTTAAAAAGTATTTATTCCGTTATTGTTTAAGATTCTTTTTCTGATAAAGTTTTTACTATACCAGCGATATTATGTTTGCCGCTCTGCAGACCGGACATAACATTCGCCATTGGTGATTGAAGTAAACTAATGACTTCTCCAATGAGTTCATTTTTAGATTTCAGTTTACTTAAAGCTTCTAATTGATCTTCACCGATATAAAAAGCATTTTCAATTGAAGCCGCTTTCAATTTCGGTTTTTCACCCTTGCCTTTGCGATAATCTTTGATCACTTTGGCGGGCAAATTTCCAATTTCTTTTGAGAACATGATCCCTGAAAATCCTTTCAGAACATCGTACAGTTCGCTATAATCACCTTCTATTTCTTCAAGCGCCTTTTTTATAAGCGTATTTTTAACCACTTTGTATTCAATGCCAGCCTTATGACAAAGACTTCTGAATTCATTGGTTTGATCCACAGTCATACCAGAAGCATCCGCAAAATAGAAATGGTTCGTTTCTGATAACTTAACTTTAAGATCGTCTATAATTTGTGCTTTTTCCTCCCTAGTCATGATTCCTTAAGCTAATGTTTTGTGGTCAATTTTAATTCCCGGACTCATCGTACTTGAAAGTGTAATACTTCTAATGTATTCTCCTTTTGATGAGGCAGGCTTTAATTTATTAATAGTACCCATGATTTCTTTTGCATTATCAATAATTTGATCCGCATTAAAATCGATTTTACCAATGCTCATGTGAATGATTCCAAATTTATCTACTTTAAAATCAATTTTACCGGCTTTAACCTCGGTTACAGCTTTGGCTACATCGGGAGTAACCGTTCCAGACTTTGGATTCGGCATTAAACCTCTTGGACCTAAAACTCGACCCAGTTTTCCAACTTTGGCCATTACGGCTGGCATGGTGATAACTACGTCAAAATCGACCCATCCACCTTCAATTTTTTTAATCATGTCTTCAAGACCCACATGATCTGCGCCGGCTGCTTTAGCTTCTTCTTCCTTATCAGGAGTACAAAGAACTAAAACTTTAACCTCTTTACCTGTACCATGAGGTAATGTAGCTACGCCCCTTACCATTTGATCCGCTTTTTTCGGATCTACTCCCAGCCTGACATCCATGTCTACCGAAGCGTTAAATGATGTATAACTCACCTCTTTTAAAAGAGAAGCAGCTTCTGTAATGCTGTATTCTTTTAATTTATCTACTTTAGAGAGAGCCTCTTTTCTTTTTTTAGAAAGTCCCATTTTTATAATATTAGTTAGCCCAAGGAGCTTTACCTTTAACATTTAAACCCATGCTTCTGGCAGTTCCTGCCACTTGCTTCATTGCTGACTCAACCGTATGAGCATTTAAATCGGGCATTTTAATTTCCGCGATTTCTTTTACCTGATCCCATGTTACTGAACCAACTTTTTTTCTATTGGATTCAGGGCTGCCTTTCTTTTGTTTCGATTTCTCTAGCAAGAGAGTTGCAGCAGGAGGTGTTTTAATGACAAAATCAAATGATTTATCAACGTATACCGTTACTACGACGGGTAGCAATTGTCCTCTTTTATCTTCGGTTCTTGCATTAAATTGTTTGCAGAACTCCATGATATTAACTCCTTTAGCACCTAATGCAGGTCCTACCGGAGGAGATGGGTTTGCTGCTCCACCTCTGACTTGTAATTTTAAAAAGCCACTTACTTCCTTTGCCATCTTATTTTATTTTCTCGACTTGCATATAGTTAAGTTCAACTGGGGTATTTCGCCCAAAAATCTTAACCATTACATTTAATTTCTTTTTATCTTCAAATACTTCCTGTACTGTTCCGGTAAAACCATTAAATGGTCCATCCATTACATTAACCTCTTCTCCTACTATAAAAGGTTGATCCAACTTCATTTCCATTTCTTCACTTTCATCAACTTTACCAAGTATTCTGTTTACTTCGGTTTGTCTCAATGGAACGGGTTCCTTGGAAGCTCCTTTTTCATTACCCAGAAAACCCAATACACCGGGAATTCCTTTAATAACATGTATTACTTCGCCATGTGATGGATCCATTTGAACCAAAACATAACCAGGAAAAAAATTCTTCTCCCTGATTCTTTTTTTGCCATTCCTCATTTCATAAACCTTCTCAGAAGGAATAAGAATTTGCGGTATGACTTCAGTCAGATTTTCTCTGCCAATTTCATTCTCCAGGTAAGTTTTTACTTTCTTTTCCTGTCCAGAAATCGCCTTAACTACATACCAATTCAAATCTGACATATTCTAAAATTAAAATTCCCGGTAAAACCAGGTCATCACGTTATCAAAAGCCAGATCCATTACCCCAATTAATAAGGCGAAGATCAAGGATGCAACCAAAACCAGAATGGAACTTGATTGAAGATCACCATATTTTGGCCAAGATACCTTGTATCTCATTTCGTTTACTGACTCTAATATATACGCTCTAATCTTATTCATTACTCATTTTTAGCACGGGTGGCAAGAATCGAACTCGCGACCTTTGGTTTTGGAGACCACTGCTCTACCAGCTGAGCTACACCCGTATGCAGAAAAAAGGACTGCAAAATTACGACTGTAGGATCAAAAAAACAAATGCCTCCGCTAATTATTTGCGGAGGCATTATTTATGTGAAAATGGCTTAGTTTAAAACTTCAGTTACCTGACCGGCTCCTACAGTTCTACCACCTTCTCTGATAGCGAAACGCAATCCTTTATCCATTGCTACTGTACTGATCAATTCAACAGTAATTGTAACGTTGTCACCAGGCATTACCATTTCAACGCCATCAGGTAGCATGATTTCTCCCGTAACGTCAGTAGTTCTGAAGTAAAACTGTGGACGGTACTTGTTAAAGAATGGAGTATGTCTACCACCTTCTTCTTTTTTAAGTACGTAAATCTCAGCTTTGAATTTATCGTGAGGAGTAACAGAACCCGGCTTACAGATTACCATTCCTCTTTTGATTGATTCTTTTTCTATACCTCTAAGAAGTAGACCAGTATTATCACCAGCTTCTCCTCTGTCTAATATTTTACGGAACATTTCTACTCCGGTAACAGTAGACTTCAAGTTTTCAGCACCCATTCCGATGATATCAACAGAATCTCCAGAGTTGATAACACCTCTTTCAATTCTTCCGGTTGCTACAGTACCTCTACCCGTGATTGAGAAAATATCCTCTACAGGCATTAAGAAATCAAGGTCAACAAGTCTTTCAGGAATTGGAATGTATTCATCAACAGCATTCATCAATTCTTCAATTTTTTCAACCCACTTGCCTTCACCGTTCAAACCGCCTAAAGCCGAACCTTGAATTACAGGTATGTCATCACCAGGAAAATCGTAAAAGCTAAGAAGCTCTCTGATTTCCATCTCAACTAATTCCAATAATTCCGCATCATCAACAAGGTCAACTTTGTTCATGAATACAACGATTGCCGGAACACCTACCTGACGAGCAAGAAGAATGTGCTCTCTGGTTTGAGGCATTGGACCATCAGTTGCAGCCACAACCAAAATTGCTCCGTCCATCTGTGCCGCTCCGGTAACCATGTTTTTTACATAGTCAGCGTGACCCGGACAGTCTACGTGAGCATAGTGTCTGTTTGCAGTTTGATATTCGATGTGCGAAGTATTAATTGTAATACCTCTCTCCTTTTCTTCCGGAGCATTATCAATTGCATCAAAATCTTTTTTCTCAGCAAATCCTTTATCGGATAATACTTTAGAGATTGCTGCTGTTAATGTTGTTTTGCCATGATCCACGTGTCCGATAGTACCTATGTTAACGTGGGGCTTATCCCGCTGAAATGTTTCCTTAGCCATTTCTTAATTCAATTTTAATTATTAAAAATTTTACAAATTACGTTTTACTTTCCTTAAATCCTATTTTATCAGCAGAGCCAATGACGGGAATTGAACCCGTGACCTCATCCTTACCAAGGATGCGCTCTACCCCTGAGCTACATCGGCTTTAAAAATTATAAGAGCGGGAGACGAGGTTCGAACCCGCGACCTACAGCTTGGAAGGCTGTCGCTCTACCAGCTGAGCTACTCCCGCTTATAATGTTCATTGCTGAACTCAAGTTAGATATCAAAGTGGGGAGAGCAGGATTCGAACCTACGAAGTCGTAAGACAACAGATTTACAGTCTGCCCCAGTTGGCCGCTTTGGTATCTCCCCCTCTCATCAAATTCAAGAACTTTTTGGCATATAAAATACCACTCCAATTTTTTTGGAGATGCAAAAGTAGATGCTTTTTTAATTTATTCAAACTTTGTATAATATTTTTACAAAGAGTCTTTTTTTACTTTTATAACATATCAGAAAACCACTTTCTGATAGCATCGGAATCCTCTTTTTTTAATATCTCAATTAGCTGTTTTTTCACAAGTGGTCTGTCCAAATAAACGAGCAAGGATTGATATGCCATTACGCGGTTGAATGAATACTTATCGCTTGTGGCAATATTGTATAATAAGTCAAGCGCCTGTTGCTGATCAACAGAGTCGGCTTTTAACATACCCAAACCGTAATAGCCTAATATCGCGTATTTATTTTGATCAGAAATTAAATTCAATTTCTCCTTAAACCACTCAGATTTATCAATAGAAGAGGAAGCATAATAAGAAGCTATTACATTAACCACATGCGGATTATTTGATTCTTCGAATGCCTTAACAATTTCCAATTTTGCCGCTTTATCTTTTTTTATATCAATCAATGCTTCGAGTGCTATAGCATTAACATACCAGGAAGAGTCATTAAGGAAGGTTTCAAAAAAAATTGTATCGGGTTCGACTAAATACATTAACGTTTCTAGAGCTGCCCCTCTGACATAAGATTTATTTGAGGTTTTAGCTAAATCTATAATTCGCTTTTTTGTATCAGCGCCGATAATATCATATTCTCTTTCTATAAAATCCAAAGTCAATTCCTGAATTGTATAGGAGCTGTCCAGTAAAAATACCTGTGATATTCCGGTACTTTTTACTCTTTCCGGAAAGCTATCAATCAAAAGCATGAAAGCATCATAACGGTTTAGAAAATCATTGCTATTGGAATATTGCAAAACCAATTCTTCGTATGTTTTTTTAATTGAAACTTCAATTAAAAGATCATGATCTGGATCAGCTATTAAGGTGCCACCCATTGCATCCAATTCCAATTTGACATTAGTGCTTTTTTGACTAATTACAATCACAGTATCAAAAGCATTTCTATCCTGATATAAATAGCGCAATTTCAAGGGTATTCTAAAAGGATCTTCTTTTTGAATTTGATTAATTTCTATGTCTAAAATATTTCCCTCCATTTCCCCATATTTTATTTTTAATTGAGGGTGGCCGGGTCTTTCAAACCATTGTTCAAAAAAATAATGAAGGTCTTTTCCGGAAAGGTCTTCAAATACCTTTCTTAAATCGGATAGTTCCACATTCTGGTATTTAAATTTCTTTAGGTAAATACCAATGCCTTCAAAAAACAAATCATCTCCCAATTCATTGCGAAGCATATGTATTACCAAACCTCCTTTTGAATAGGAATGAGCGTCGAATAAATCTCCAGCATAATTATACCTGTGGCGGATAATTGGTGCCCTGTAGTTGCTCGCCTCTGAAAAATAATCATCGAGTTCAGCCAGGCGAACCAAAGCAGCGGCTTCTTCACCGTATTTATATTCTGACCATAAGTACTCTCCGTAATTGGCAAATGATTCATTCATACTAACATATGGCCAGGATTTACATGTCACCAGGTCTCCAAACCATTGATGAACCAATTCGTGTGATATAATCCAATCGAAATTTTCATCTGTTAATTCTTTTTTATCTACATAGAGGTTAGCCATAAAAACAGAAGCACTTGTATTTTCCATGGCACCAGTGATGAATTGACGCACCGGAATTTGAGCGTACTTTTCCCAGGGAAATGGGTAGTTAAAACGTGAGGAATAGAAATTGATCATTTCTGAAGTATTTGCAAATACATCATCCATGGAATTTTCATATTCCTTTTCTGTATAGACAAAAAGAGGAACTGTTTCAGATTCTAATTCGAGAATTTTCCATGTTCCTACAGCTATCATCACCAAATATGCAGAATGAGGCTGTTGCTGTGACCAGTGATCGGTTCTAGTACCATTCTCATTAAACGTTTTTGCCTTTAACTTTCCATTGGATAATGTTACCATCGAAGTGTCAACAGTAAGATATATATCCTGAGTAAATTTTTCATCGGGTCGATCCAAAGTCGGAAACCAAACGGAATTATAAGTGGTCTCTCCCTGCGTCCATATCTGGGGTGAAATTCCCTGAATAGTGTCTAGTGGATCTATAAAAAACAATCCTTTGTCCTCCGGTGAAAGAGAATCGTAGAAACGATTTGGCATTGCGCGATATTCAATGGTCATGGTGAGAACATCATATTTATTTAGAGCATTTACCATTTTGAAATAAATTCTGTCATTTCTGTAATTGTATTCCCAATTAAGTCTATCAAGTGGTTTTATGGAAACCTTTGATATTTCCATGCTTTTGGCATCGAGATAAAATTCCTTGATGCCATTAATATTTGACCTGAGCGTTAAAACGGCCATACCCTCGACCTCCTGTTTTTGCCAATCGAATGAAAGTTGTAATTCTGTATGCAGAATATCCACAATTTTTTGCTCCTGAATTTGAAGGGGTTTTTTCTCTTTTAGTTCAACTTTTTTGTCCAGCGATTTTTGCGCGCTTTCCTCCGGCTTGGATTTCCGCATACAAGAAGCCATAAGCATTAAAAATGCAATTAAAAAGACTAAACTTGTCTTGAAATTATAGAATTTCAATTTGGATATTTTCATATATCTTTGGCTCAAAATTCAGATCAATGAATCAGGTCACAATAAACGGAAAAAAACAGCACAAGGTCGATAAGGATAGTGATGGAAATTTATTGATTGATGATAAAATTGTTGATTGGGATTTACACAAAGTCAACGACAAACTATTTCATATAATATTCGAGAACGAATCTTTTATTTCTGAAATCTTATCCATAGATACAGAAAACAAAAAGGTATTGTTCCGAATCAATGGAGAATTATTGGATGTAGTTTTAAAAGACAAATTTGATATTTTACTGGAAAAGCTTGGAATGGCACATTTGACCAGTAAAAAAGTCAATGAAATAAAGGCACCAATGCCGGGCTCAATTTTAAATGTAATGGTTAAAGCAGGCGATTCTGTTACAAAAGATCAGGCCATATTGATTCTCGAAGCCATGAAAATGGAAAATGTTATTAAATCTCCGGTTGATGGTGAAATTTCCACTGTTCTTGTGAAAACCGGAGAGAATGTTGAAAAAAATCACAAATTGATTGAATTCAAGTCAGAGTAGAATGAAATATAAAAGAATCCTATTAAAACTCAGCGGTGAAGCATTGGCCGGAAATCACGGTCATGGCATTGAAACTGAAATACTTGATCGCTTTGCACTTGAAATAAAAGAAGTTGTAAAAGCCGGCGTAGAAGTAGCCATAGTCATAGGCGGTGGAAACATTATGCGTGGTGCCGATGCAGAAGCACTCGGAATCGATAGAGTTCAGGGCGACTATATGGGCATGCTTGCCACGCTTATAAATGGCATGGCTATTCAAAGTGTTCTTGAAAAAAATGGTGTATATACACGACTTCAATCCGGAATTAGAGTCGACCAGGTCTGCGAACCATTCATCAAGCGACGCGCAGTACGTCATTTGGAAAAAGGGCGTGTTGTGATTTTTGGAGCCGGGACAGGAAACCCTTATTTCACGACGGATTCAGCTGCGAGTTTAAGAGCAATAGAAATTGAAGCAGAAGTGGTTCTCAAAGGAACAAGGGTTGATGGTGTTTATAATGCCGATCCCGAAAAAGATCCCGAAGCCATTAAATTTGATCATATTTCTTTTGAAGAAGTAATTCTGAAGGGATTAAAAGTGATGGATATGACGGCTTTTGCTTTGTGTAAAGAAAATGAATTGCCAATAATTGTATTCGATATGAATAGATCGGGCAACTTACTTCGTATTGTAAAAGGAGAAGAAGTAGGAACATTGGTTACTAATTAATTAGACAAATGGAAGAAATAGAAATGATATTGGAGTTGACTGAAGAAAGCATGGATAAAGCAGTCGCTCATACCAAATCTGAATTAGCAAAAATTAGAGCAGGAAAAGCCAATCCTTCAATATTAGAAGGTGTAATGGTCGAATATTATGGCGCGATGACTCCGCTTAATCAACTCGCAAGTGTTAACACTCCGGATGCGCGTTCATTTTTAATCAAGCCTTTTGAAAAATCAATATTAGCCGATGTTGAGAAAGCAATAATCAATTCAAATCTGGGTTTAAATCCTCAAAATGACGGAGAAAATATCAGAATCAATTTACCTCCATTAACGGAAGACAGGCGTATTCAATTGGTTAAACAAGCGAAGTCGGATTGTGAACAGGGTAAAATTAGTATCCGAACAGTAAGAAAGGATATGAATGATGAACTGAAAAAACTACAAAAAGACGGAGCTCCCGAAGATCTGGTAAAGGATGCCGAAGGAGAGGTTCAAAAAATCACAGATAAACACTCAGAAAAATTAGATGAAATTTTCAAGGTCAAGGAAGAAGAAATAATGACTATCTAATTTTTCCCTGATCTATTTTAAAAGGATCATTTGATTTAATAAAAATTATCAATCAGGAATAAATCTTTTTGCGAATAATGTATTCCTCGACATCAGGATGCACAAGATATCTGATCGATTGATTATTTCGCACACAATCTCTAATAAAAGTTGCTGATATTTCCATTAATGGAGCATCAATCATTTTGACTGATTCCCCATAATCCTCCATTACTTCATCCGTGTTGGGTCTTGGGTAAACAATTAAAGGATGGTATTTTAATATCGCTTCGTAATTTTTCCACTTATTGAAATGTACAAGATTATCTTCCCCAATAATCAGTGAAAACTCCCTTTCCGGAAACTTTTCTGTCAAATAAGCCAACGTGTCAACCGTATAGCTCGGTTTCGGCATTTGAAATTCAATATCTGATACTTCAAACTCCAAATTATCAAAAATAGCCAGTCGGACCATTTCAAGTCTGTCGTATTCGGGAATAAGCGAAGTATTTTTTTTAAATGGACTTTGAGGAGAAACCACAAACATTACTTTTTGAATATCTGTTTTCTCCAAAATTGTATTGGCAATTATCAAGTGTCCAATATGGATGGGATTAAAAGAGCCAAAAAACAGTCCTACTTTCAATTTAGAAATTCGTTTATATATTTTTCAGCTTCCTGAACGGCATGATCAAGATTATCATTTTCAATCACCACGTCAAAATGAGACGCATATTTCATTTCCGACTCGGCCTTATTAATTCTTTCCTGCAGACTTTTATCGTTTTCGCTTCCGCGTTTTTTTAGTCTTTCTTCTAAAGTTTGAACAGATGGAGGCTGAACAAATATTGCTAATGCTCTATCACCGTATTGTTTTTTGATGTTCAAACCACCCTTTACATCAATATCAAAAATCACATGTCGGCCCTCAGTCCATATCCGCTCCAATTCGGACTTTAGCGTACCATAAAAGGCTTTGTCATAGACTTCTTCCCATTCGACAAATTCCTCGTTTTTGATTTTTTTCTTGAATTCATCCAACGTCAAAAAATAATAGTCCTTACCATTTTGTTCACCTTCCCTAATGGTATTGCGGCTGGTTGCCGATATTGAAAATCCAATATTGGGGTATTTTGAAAGGATTCTTTTTACTATGCTCGTTTTACCTGCACCAGATGGCGCGGAAAAAATGAGAAGCTTACCTTTTTTACTCATGCGATGGTGATTTCCCGAAGCTTTAGCTGGATTGCTTTTACCAGTTTATCAGGAACTCTAACATTTCCACATTTTTCCTTGAGGACAGCACGAATATTTTGCTCTTCCATATAGTGGTCTTTGCAATCCTTACTTCCCTCAACATGAGCTAAAAAAAGTTTTTCCTCTTCAGAATTTGCTTCTCCATCCATTACGAGGTGAGCCAGTTTCATGAACTCAGGACATAAAGTATATTTTTCACCGTCATTCATTCCATTTTCATTAGTAGTAGTTTTATTCATAAGCCTAACTCTTATAACCTAAAGTCTTAGCGTACATTTTTAGTTTCTCTTTAAGCAAATTTCTTGCTCTGTGAAGTCGTGATCTCACCGTACCAATCGGGATATCGAGTATTTTGGACATCTCTTCATATGTGAATCCCTCAAGGTCACACAGTATGATTGCCGTTCTAAAATCAACATCAAGCGCATTTAAAGCTGTGGCCACTTCATCACCAATTTTATCTCTTTCAGTTTCAGTTCTTAAATCAACCGTTTTATTTGAATCTGCATCTTCAGAGTTATAAGTGTTCTCCAAATCGCTATAATCAACTTTTGTTGGTTGTTTGCTTTTCTTTCGAAATTCATTGATGAAACTGTTTTTCAGGATGCGGAACAGCCATGCTTTAGCATTGGTTCCCGGCTCGTATGAATCAAAAAAACGATAAGCTTTTAAATAGGTGTCCTGAACAAGGTCATTGGCATCATCTTCATCCAATGTAAGCCTATAAGCAAAATTGTAAAGTGAATCCAGATAACCCATAAACTCATCAATAAAAAGTTTATGTCTTTTTCCACCTTTAAGGTTAATTTGAGGTCTATTTGAAATATCCACTTTTTTATCTGCCATTGGTTCAAAAATAAGAATTCTATTTAGATCAAGCCATTTTAAGTAGTTATTATACCGACTAATTGTCGCAATCTCTACTTATTATATAAATTATCTAAACAGTCATAATGTTTGCTTGTGATTGAAAAGATATAACAATAGTATTGATCTTATATTTCATTGATAATGGCTAATATTGAGTTATGGAGGCGACAGATGTTAAGATATCTTTAGTGATTATTGCATTCAATGAAGAAGACAAGCTGGCCAATTGCATCAATAGTGCCAAAGAAGTAGTTGATGATATTTTGGTCGTCGATTCTTATTCTACAGATCAAACGGTCTTAATTGCCGGATCACTTGGCGCAAGAGTGATTCAAAACCCATTTGAAGGTCATATTGAGCAGAAAAATTTCGCCCTTCAAAATGCATATTATGAACATGTACTTTCATTAGATGCTGATGAAGCCTTATCAGAACAGCTTAGAAATAACATCCTGAAAATTAAGTCCAATTGGCAAGCCGATGCTTATAAAATGAATCGTTTGACAAGTTATTGTGGCAAATGGATTCGTCACGGAACCTGGTATCCTGACCGCAAAATCAGACTTTTTAAAAAAGATGCGGGATCCTGGAAAGGATCAAATCCACATGACCGTTTTGATGTTAGGGAAGGTAAAAATATAAGCTTTATAAAAGGAGATATACTTCATTACACCATGGATAATATTTCCGACCATTTAAAGCAAATGGATTATTTCACTGAAATCATGGCCAGAGATCTACATAAGGCCGGTAAAAAATCAAATTATTTGAAATTAATATTTAGCCCGATGATCAAATTTGTAATGGCTTATTTTGTCCGTTTGGGTATTTTAGATGGCTATTATGGATTGGTAATTGCCTTGAATTCAGCCCATGCTTCATTTTTGAAATATGCGAAATTGATGGATTTTAATCGCAGAGGGATTGAAAAATAGAAATTGGAAGATTTGAAGTTTTCACGAATTGCAATAAGCCGAACCGATGCCATTGGTGATGTAATCCTCACCTTACCCTTATGCGGGTATCTAAAATCCCTCAATCCTGATATTAAGATTGACTTTATTGCAAGGAATTATACTAAAGCGATTTTACAACGTTCAGAAAATATCAATTCGGTAATACTGGATACGGAAGTTGATAACTATTTCAAGAAGAATAAACCGGATGCGATCATAATGGTATTCCCCGATAAAAGAATTTCATTGCTTGCAAAAAAATATAAGATCAAAACAAGAATTGGGACATCACATCGATGGTGGCATTGGTTGCATTTGAATAAAAGAGTTGATTTCAGCAGAAAAAAATCGAGTTTACATGAATCTCAACTCAATTTTGAATTGCTAAAGGGATTGGAAATTGATTTCATCCCGGAATTAGGTGAAATACCGAGCTATTTAGGAATTAAAAATAAATCCAAAGATAAATCGACAAAAAAAAGGATTCTATTTCACCCTAAATCCAGAGGAAGTGCCAGGGACTGGCCACTGGAAAATTACAAAAAACTGGCCTTACTGCTTCCCCAGGATAAATTTGAAATAATAGTTACAGGAACTGAAAAAGAAGAAGAGATTATAAATCAGGAAGATTCGCAGTTTTTTAAGGATTCAGGTATGAATAACCACATGGGAAAATACAGTCTGGAACAGTTGTTTGACTTCATTGGTGAGTCTGATGCAATTGTGGCCTGCTCTACGGGCCCCTTGCATATCGCAGCCATTCAAAATGTTTTTTCTCTTGGGCTTTATCCACCAATAAAGCCGATGCACCCTGGCAGATGGGCTCCTATAGGAAAATATGTTAAAACATTGACAGGAAAATCAAATTGTAATAATTGTCCCATTCCTACAAATTGCGATTGCATGAAGAAAATAAGTCCTGAAAAAGTTAGTTCAGAGTTAGTTTCATTTTTTAATTCACGAGATTTACAGGAATGAAAACTTATTTCAGATTATTAGGTTTTGCCCCTTCGATAAAGAAGTATATTCCAATATACTTTCTTTTCTCACTTCTGTATATTGTTTTCAGTCAATTTAATTTTATACTGATCATGCCCCTTTTGGATCTCTTATTTGGAAAGGTCCAATCCACACCTGCAGAACTCATCGAACCTGGGGCATTTGAGTTTTCGATTGAGTATTTAATAAATTCATTTAATTATTATCTAAAAAATATAATTTTAGAAAGCGGTGCTTTTGAGGCCTTAAAGGTTATTTGTCTTGTAGTAATTGCAGCTACTTTTCTCAGCAATGTATTTAGGTATTTATCACAAAGACTGGTTGAAACCATTCGCGCTTCAATCGTTAGAAACATCAGAGAAAGGGTATATAATCATACGATTTCTCTCAATATTGGATTTTTTACAAATGAGCGAAAAGGAGATATCATTTCGCGAATAACTACCGATATACAAGAGATCGAAAACAGATTAACCAGTACAATATCAGTCATTATTAAAGATCCATTAATGTTATTGGGTTATTTCTTTATACTATTCTCATTGTCAATTAAACTCACATTATTCTCTTTAATTATTATACCGGTCATGGGCGGGATGATTGGTGTATTGGTAAAGCAGCTCAAAAAAGATTCACAAAACACCCAAAACTCATTAAGTCGCTTAATTAGTATGATGGATGAAACCTTCTCGGGCTTGAGGGTTATAAAAGCATTTAACGCGACGGGGTTTATTAAAAATAACTTCAAAAAAGAAAATGACTATTATGCTCACAAAGTCAGAAGAATGAATGTAAAAAAGGAATTGGCAAGTCCAACTTCAGAGTTTTTAGGCGTTCTATTGGTATCGGGTATTTTACTTATTGGCGGGTATTTTGTTTTGGCAGATCAAAGTTCATTGAGCGCTTCCGAATTTATCGCATACCTGGCTGTTTTTTCTCAGGTTATGCGTCCTGCAAAATCAATTACCGAGGCATTTAGTTCAGTTCAAAGAAGTTTGGTTGCCGGTGACCGCGTGATTGAATTAATGGAAAAGAAGAATCCTATCGTCGAATCGATGAACCCGGTTTTTATAAAGGATTTTAATGACAAAATAGAATTAAAAAATATCAATTTTTACTATGGTGAAAAGCAGGTATTGAAAAACATAAACTTCGAAGTCAAAAAAGGCAAGATGGTCGCGCTTGTTGGGCCTTCTGGCGGGGGTAAGTCTACATTGGCCGATCTAATTCCCCGATTTGCAGATCCTAAAAGTGGTGAAATACTGGTAGACGGCCATGAATTAAAAGAAATTGATATACAATCGCTTAGAAATCTAATGGGCATTGTTACCCAGGAAGCTATTTTGTTTAATGATAGTATCTTCAACAATATATCATTTGGAATAGAAGCCAGTGAAGAAGCGGTCATTCGGGCTGCAAAAATTGCCAATGCGCATGATTTTATCATGGCGACAGAAGACGGCTACAATACCACAATTGGCGATCGCGGTATGCGACTCTCAGGCGGACAAAGACAACGCATTAGTATTGCAAGAGCAGTGCTTAAAAATCCTCCCATACTTATTTTAGATGAAGCAACATCTGCTCTGGATACCGAATCAGAAAGAATGGTTCAAGAGGCATTAAACAAACTGATGATGAACCGAACTTCATTGGTGATTGCCCATCGATTAAGTACCATTCAGGAAGCAGATGAAATAATAGTTCTACAAGAAGGTGAAATTATCGAACGAGGTAATCATTTCGATCTGATTGAAAATAAACACGGGCTTTATACACGATTAAAGCAAATGCAAAGCCTTAATTGAATTTAGAATTGACAATTAGGGATTACGAATAAATTTAGAGTTGATTCAATATTCAAAAAATATATAAACGCAATTAAAATTCGTAATTGATAACTCGCCATTGATAATTCGTAATTGATTAAGGATGTGCCGCTACCCATACTTCACCATCTTCAAAGAACTCTTTTTTCCAAATGGGAACGGTTTCTTTTAATGTATCTATTGCGTATTGACAGGCTTCGAAGGCGGCTTTTCTGTGAGGAGTCGAAATAGCAATTATTACTGCCGTTTCCCCAACTTCTAAAACCCCAATTCTATGATGCAAGCAAATATTATGGGCATCCCATTTTGATTCAATGAATTGAGCAATTTTAAGCATTTCTTTTTCTGCCATTGGAATATAAGATTCAAATTCAAGACGTCTGACATTTTTGCCCTTAGTTTGATTTCTGACTGTACCAATAAAAGTGGCTATCCCTCCTGCAGCCTTATGTTTTGCAAATTCAACACAGTATCCGCAATCTAATTTCTCCTCCTTTATCTTTATTTCAATCATATTATCCTCCACTTACTGGTGGAATGATCACAACTTCCTCGTTTTCTCTGATATGATATTCATCAGACTGATAATCTTCGTTTATAGCAAATTTCAGACTTCTAAGTTTTTGAAAATCGGGATATTCATTTACCAATTTATCTTTTAGATCAGCTATTCTTGTACCCGATTCAAGTTGGAGGGTTAACTCCTTCTTTTTTAGTATTTCTTTTGCAATTCCAAAGGCCAAGAGCTTAACCTGCATATAATTCAAATTAATGTCTAAATTTTAAAATATTGATAGTGTAAATTTAAAGCTTTGGTCTGAATATCTTAATTTATACCTTGCAAAGGATAATTTACAATGTTTACAATTATTCAGATTAAATTAAATCAATCCATTGAATCTATTTGATAATCACGGCCGCAGAATAAACTATTTGAGAATAGCAGTTACTGATCGATGCAATCTGCGATGCTTTTATTGTATGCCTGAAAATGGAATTCAATTTGTAGACCGAAAAGATTTAATGTCATTTGAAGAGCTTTTAAGAACAATTCATGTTTTTGCTTCAGTCGGCATTTCAAAGCTTCGCATTACAGGTGGAGAGCCTTTTGCCAGGAAGAATATTATTGAATTTCTTAAAGAGGCTTCCAAAATCCAAAATGTTGAACAGATACACATTACATCAAATGGGACATTTGACAATGGTATTATTGATGAACTTAGCAGCATAGGAATCAAATCTCTAAACATCAGCCTTGATAGCCTTGACAAGGATAGATTTTATCAAATAACAAGAAAAAATCTATTCGATAAAGTCTATTCAAATTACCGGGCATTATTAGAATCAAATATTGATGTGAAAGTCAATATGGTGGTCATGGACGGAAAGAATATTGAAGATATTTATCCCATGCTTGAACTTGCAAAAAAAGACAAGGTATCAATACGTTTTATTGAAGAAATGCCTTTTAACGGAACCGATGGCAGAGGAAATGCATCATTCTGGCCGATGAAGAAAATTCTTGATTTTATCCAATCCGAATACAAGATTGAAAAAATTCCCGACCCTGAGTATTCTACATCATACAATTATAGGATTAAAGGGTTCAAAGGTAGTTTTGGAATAATCGCCGCCTATACCAGGACTTTTTGTGGAACTTGTAATCGGATACGAATCACACCTCAAGGCGATTTACGTACATGTTTGTATGGCGATAGCGTTTTAAATATTCGAGACCTTTTAAGAAGCGGGATCAATGATGAAGATTTACTAAATCATTTAAAAATAGTCTTAAATCAAAGGGCTAAAAATGGATTTGAAGCTGAGAAACAAATCAGTAGAGTCAATCAATCATTTGAATCAATGGCAAGCATAGGAGGATAGCATGATTAGCGTCGAAGAAGCCGAAAAAATTCTATCGGAGAATTACAGAGATTTTGGGACTGAAAAAATCCCTATTGAAAAAGCAGTCGGAAGAATTATAAGAGAAGATATAGTTGCAGATCGCGATTTTCCGCCATTCGATCGCGTAACAATGGACGGTATCGCAATTCGACATAATGCTATTGAAAAAGGCGATATAGAATTTTCGATAAGAGGTACCGCTGCTGCCGGCGATCCGCAAAAATCATTGAGAGAAAAAGGAGCCTGTCTGGAAGTAATGACCGGAGCAATAATGCCTGATGGCCTCGATACGGTTGTGCCATATGAAAAAATAGAGATTAGGGATGGTAAAGCTTATCTGAAAACAGAAGAAATTAAATACAAACAGAATATTCACTTCAGGGCGGAAGATCGTAGAAAAGGGGATATTTTGATTCCATCTGGAATGAAAATTTCAGCCGCCGAAATCGGCCTTTGTGCCACGGTTGGGAAATCAAAAATTATAGTCAGTCGACTCCCAAATACAATTATTATATCAACTGGAAAAGAACTTGTAGGGATAGATGAAAACCCAAAAGCACATCAAATCAGGAAAAGTAATGTTTATGCGATTCAGGCACTGCTAAAAAAAGTTCAAATCGAAGCGATTACCATGCACTTGCCGGATGATTATAACACTGTAATCAAAAGACTCAGAGAACTTCTAAATGAATTTGAAATAATTATTTTAAGCGGTGGTGTTTCGAAAGGAAAATTTGATTTGATTCCCAATGCGCTAGAAGAATTGGGCTTGAAAAAATGTTTTCACAGAATTGCGCAAAGGCCCGGAAAACCGTTTTGGTTTGGAACCCTTGAAAATAGGGTTACGGTCTTTGCACTTCCCGGAAATCCGGTTTCATCCTTTTTGTGTATCAATTATTACTTTTTCGATTGGCTAAACGCTTCAATTGAAGCCAATAAAAACAAAAGGCCATTAGCAAAATTGGGTGGAGATATTGAATTCAAAGCAGACTTAACCTACTTTTTGGAAGTCAATCTTGAGTATACAGAAAAAGCCGAACTCGTTGCTTTCCCAAACAAAGGGAATGGCTCGGGAGATTTGGCTAATTTGGTAAATGTAAAGGCTTTTATTGTATTGCCAAGAGGGAAGGATGTTTTTAAAAAAGGTGAAGCTTATGAAGTTGTTATGTTTCGAGGTTAGCTGAAATCATTTTTTGCAATGAAAAATGCCTTCATCAATAAAGTTGACTTTTATTGAAGTCTTTGCGAAGTGAGTTAAGAGTTTAGTATAAAGCTTATAAATTATCATCTAGCTCTTTCATCACATGCTCCCATTATAAGACTTTATCCAGATTATTTTCACACGATTCAATTCGTTCGATTAGCAGAGTTTTATGCGCCTTGCTTAATAAAGATTCGTGATTCTTTTTATACCCCTGAATTTCTTCTTATATCGATTTATCCTGCAATTCAATTACCCAGCGAATAAGGTCAATTTTTATCGATTGGATATCCATGCTATTTTTTCTTTTTGATGAATGAATTTACAGATTAATTCTCCGATTATACATTGACATTACAATTTTTGCTATTGTAAGATAAGTTTTCATGAGATCGTTCAGACTTGATCAAAATCTAATTCTTATAAAATCTATCTCTAAATAAATTCCCATCCGCATTAATTTGAATGAGATATAATCCGGGCCTAATGCTAGTCAGATCAATATTGTGTGCATTTTCACTTTTGCCAAAATTATCCGAGAGGACAACTTTTCCTTGAAGGTCTATTATTTCATAAATAATCTGTTTCGCATCTTCGGCAATTTCATTCCCATTGAATGAAATGGTTTTACTAGCTGGATTAGGAAAAAGTCTCAGATCAGCGTTTTGCTCAGGAATTCGATCAGTGAATTCGATAATCTTTGATTCGAAAGGACCCATTTCCAATTCTAATTCTTTGTTATCAGCATTGAAGAATGCAGTTAATTCTTCTTTTTTTAAATGATCATAGAGTAAGTTCTTGTTTTGGGTATTCATCTGAGTCAAATCCAATTCAATGTCGCGCTCATTGAAGGAATTATTGGAAATTATTAGAAAGGTAGATTCATTATCTTTTCTGATATAACTTAATACTGATGGCTCCTCATTGCTAATTATTTCAGTTTCACCAGTTCTGAGAACAGATTTTTGGTTTCTCAAGTTTATTAAAAAACGATAATGGTTAAGTAAAGAACCTGGATCGGAATCCTGAGTTTCAACATTATTGGTTTCTGAATTATCAGGTGGAAATTGCCAGGGAATCCCTTCGGTAAAATCTCCAAATCGACTTCCATCCCAGGGCATCGGCCTCCGAATATTTTGATCCGGTTTTGTGCCGGTCATGCCGATTTCTTCTCCATAATACAAAAATGGAATACCGGGTAAAGTGAGATATATGCTAGCCGCGGCTTTGCTTTTATCCTCATCAAGATTGAATAAATCGAATACCCTATCCTGATCGTGATTAGTCAAAAATGGTGAGAATTGATAATAAGGATATAGATCTATGACTTCCTTAATTTTATTTTCTAAAGCAAGGCTATAGCCACTATTGATTGCTCCAATAATAGCATTGGCTAAATCAAATTCAAAACAAAAGTCAATTCTTTCGTTCGTGACATAAGGGACAATTTTTTCGCTGCTTGTCCATGCTTCACCGACATTAAAGGATTCCGGATTTGATTCTTTAATCACGTTATTGAATTCATGAAAGAAATCGAAAGTCTTTGGATGATCTTCTAATATTTCATCTGCTTCAAAAATGTATTTTACAGCGTCTAACCTGAATCCATCAATACCGACATCTTCCAACCAAAATTTTGCGGCAGCAAAAATGCTGTCCTTCACAGCCGGATTATCATAATTGAGGTCGGGCATCCCTCCCCAGAACACTCCGTAATAATAATCACCGGAATTTTCATGCCATACACCTTGCCCCCACGGACCGTTAAAGCCCGGATCATTGTCCTCCCATACATAAAAATCTCTTAATGGAGAGTTGGGCGAAGATGAAGATTCCTGAAACCATTCATGTTCTGTCGATGAGTGGTTCATCACAAAATCTATGATTACAGCTATCCCACGCTGATGGGCTTCTTCAACAAATCTTTTGAAGTCAGCCATGGTTCCGTAGTCCTTTTCTACTGATTTGTAATCTATGATATCATATCCGTGGTAAGAAGGGGATTCATTAATAGGCATAAGCCAGATTCCTGTGATTCCAAGGTCATTAGTTGTGTTTGGATCACCATCATTCAGATAATCCAGTTTTTCTGTAATTCCATTAAAATCCCCGATTCCATCACCATCACTATCGTAAAAACTCCTTACAAAGATTTCATAAAAAACACAATCATTCCACCAGGGAAGTTTATCTCCTGGCATTGTCTGTGTGAAACCTTGAAGCTGAACAAATAGAAAAGTGACAATCAGTATCTTTCTCATGCGAATTCTTTCAACAAATTTTTTGATTTTAAATTACAGATTTTGCTAATCTCCTATTTTTTATAACATACCGACAGTTAATATTTTCGCGCATAATTATTCATTCAATTTTGCTAAAACCTGTTCCATTTCTTCTGGAGTATTGGCATTGAATAAATGTTCTTTATTTGAAATCTCCAATTCTTCTACATCCGAATTGATCAAGGCTTTTCTTGGACATGAATAACCCAATGATAAAAAATTCAGAAGTCTTGGATACGATCTCGGTTCCCAAATAGTAATTAGCGGTTCCGGAAAATCGGTCTCTGGATTGTGAAAGCAGGTAGCGTATTTGGAGGTATTTCTGTTATCAACCAAATGTTTGATGGTTTCTTTTTTTAGCAAAGGAATATCTGTGGCAAGTACAAGCCATGCTGAATTCTGATCCTGCATAAAAGCAGAAACAATACCCGAATATGGACCCAATCCTGTAATTTTATCTTCTATCTGAGGAAGTTTTGAATCAGATTTTTTGGCTACAGATATATAAGTCTCTTCACAAAATCCGGAAATCAATTCATAGACATATTCTTTTTGAGGTATGCCATGATAATCGATTTTGGTTTTGTCTTTTCCCATTCTCAGACTCTGCCCACCTGCAAGAACAAGGCCCTTTAATTTTGGATTATTCTCTTCCTCAATCCTCCTGATAAAGTCAGAAATAGATTTAATATCTGCAATCTTGAAAGTCGGTAAGCTCTTCCAATCTTTAATATGTTCTTTCAAAAAATCATATATCTCAGTTTCATCCTCAGCAAAAACAAAAGCTATAACGTTTGTAAGTTTGTCCAATTTTCGGCTAAGAGATTCTTTCTTCTTTTCATTGATTATAACAAGCTGCTTTTCACCTCTAAAATGATTCCCATTAATTAGTAAAAGGTCAATACCAAGGAATTGTGACCTGAGCTCATATTCAGAATATGCACTTTTAAAATTGACCTGGTGATATAAAATCTTGTCCCTGTAAGCCAAATCGAAGTCCAGTCCTTCGACATCTGTTCCATGGTCGGCATCCATATATCCAAGATTGATGTTCTCAAGAATTGAATTAAGTTTATTTACCAGTTCTTGGATTTGACCGCAGGGCGCTCCTATAAATGCCAATTCATTGCGATGATATTTTCCACCAATTGGCTTAACTAAATCGGCATGTTTCTTATGTTCTTTTGAAGTCACTTTTACCTCCTGTTTTTTCAATCAGCATGGTTTGTTTTATCTGAATATCCTGAGAAAAGCCTTTGCACATGTCGTAAATGGTAAGTGCGGCAATACTGGCTCCGGTTAACGCTTCCATTTCTACTCCAGTCTTGGCATTAACACTTACTGTACACAGTATTTCCACTTCTTGTTTATCATTGACTTGAATAGAGACATCACACTTATTAATCATTAAGGGATGGCAAAGCGGAATGAGTTCGCTAGTTTTTTTTGCTGCCATTACGCCGGCCAAAATTGCTGTCTGAAACACACTTCCTTTTTTTGTCCTGATATCATCCTTGTCTATTTTATCAATAACTTCTTGGGGTAAAATGACTAGCGATTTTGCCGTAGCTATTCTCTCGGTAATCGCTTTACCTGAAACATCGACCATTTTTGGATTCCCGGATTTGTCGAGATGTGAAAAGTCCTTTGACATGACTTATTTTATTGATTTAATTTATAAAGAGAATATATAATCACAACTTTACAAAAATTGAAAATTTAGAAATTGCAATAATTCCGGCTTTTCAGATGACTTTAAACCAAAATGAAAATATTAGATACAGCAGACACCTGAATTTGCCACAATTTGATAAAAAGTCTCAGGAAAAATTAAAAACAAGCAAAGTGCTGGTTGTGGGTGCAGGAGGCCTTGCTGCGCCGGTTCTTCAATACCTCACCGCAGCGGGAATTGGGACTATAGGAGTAATTGATGCTGATAAAATCGAAGAAAGCAATCTTCAGAGACAGGTTCTTTTTGATACTTCCGATATTGGGAAATACAAGTCAGAAAGAGCGGTTTCAAAACTTAAAAAACTTAACCCCTATGTCGATTTTATTGTTCATAAAACCCTTCTGAATACAGAAAATGCAATTGAAATAATAAAGCAATTTGACATAATTGTTGACGGTACTGATAATTTTCCAACACGGTATTTAATCAACGATGCCTGCCTGCTTTGTAATAAACCATTTGTTTATGCATCAATTTATCAATTCGAAGCACAGCTAAGTGTTTTTAATTTTCAAAAGGGGCCAAATTACCGTGATTTATTCCCAAGCCCTCCTTCCCCTGATTTAGTTCAAAACTGTGAAGAAGGCGGAGTGCTGGGTGTTTTGCCCGGAATTGTTGGTTCAATACAAGCGGCTGAGGTTATAAAAATAATTAGTGG
Organism: Cytophagales bacterium; assembly: GCA_040218795.1. Lineage (GTDB taxonomy): Bacteria > Bacteroidota > Bacteroidia > Cytophagales > CCMP332 > CCMP332. Next base: position 112,244 of record JAVJQT010000003.1, read on the forward strand.
AATAGGCGAACCGCTATCTGGAAAACTTTTGCTGATTGATGCTCTGAATTTTGAATTCAGAAAAGTTAATATTCAAAAAGATCCTGAAAACCCTGTCAGCGGCCATAAAAAAAGCATTTTTAAGCTAATTGATTACGACATATTTTGCGGAATTCAAAAGATCAATAATTTGAGCGTTAAATCTTTACACGACTGGAACCAAAAAGGGGCACCATTCAAACTAATTGATGTTCGCGAAAAAGAGGAATTTAAAATTTCCCATCTAGAAGCCGAATCAATACCATTGGATGAGATTGAAAATCAAATCGATAAAATCCCCAGAGAAGGAAATGTTATTTTTTATTGTAAAAGCGGTCAAAGAAGTGCAAAGGCGATTAGCCTCCTTCAGAAAAAATACGACTATTCAAATTTAATGAATCTTGAAGGAGGAATAATGGCATGGAAAAATCATTTCGATCCTGATTTGATTATTGCCTGATGAAACATCTTTTATATTTTTTCTTATTCATTGTAATTCTCAGCTTAACTTTCATTTCATGCGAAAAGCCTGAAAGAAAACATTTGAGCATAGCCGTTTCTTCAAATGCTCAATTTGTTGTAAAAGCCTTGGTGGAAGAATTCGAAGAAATTGAAGATGTAAATGTTGAACTGATAAGTTCGTCCAGCGGAAAACTCGCTGCTCAAATATTACAGGGGGCGCCATACGATATATTTATTTCTGCTGACCGGTATTATCCCGATTTCGTTTACGGAAAGTATGCCAATTGCCTTCCACCAAAAAATTACGCGAAGGGAAGTTTGATATTATGCTCAACAGCCCTGAGTGAAAAAATAAGCTTGGAACAATTAAAATCTGAAAGCATCAAAAATATTGCAATCGCCAATCCGCAGCTGGCCCCCTATGGAAAAGCCACGGTAGAATTTTTACAAGCTATTAATCAATACGAAACACTTAAAAGTAAATTGATTATTGGGGAAAATATATCGCAAACGGCTATGTATATTCAAAATGGTGCAGTACAGGCAGGATTTACAGCGAGATCATTGATGTACAGTCCCCCATTTAAAAACGAATCCAATTATATAGAAATAGATACCAGCCTTCATTCTCCAATTGTTCAGGCTTTTGTTGTTCTTAATCCAGATACTATTTCCAATCGCTTTGCCAATTTTATTCTTTCAAATCATGGCCGCAAAATTCTATCAGAATTTGGCTATTTTCGACCATAATGAATCGTTTTAAATCAATTATAGAAGAAGTTGAATCGGAAGGATCCATGAGTTTGGTCAAATTGAAATCGGGAAATAACTTGTTTACAAGTATTGTTTTAGACAAACCCCAAAACTCAAATTATCTATTTAAAGGCAATGAAATAGAAATTTTATTTAAAGAAACTGAAGTAATTATTGACACAAATACAAAGCATAACAGCAGTTTAAGAAATCGCATTTTAGGAAGTATTGAAAAAATAGAACATACCGCCTTACTTTCGAAAATAATACTTAAAACAGAGGTGGGTACCATTACCTCTGTAATCACCAGGGGTTCAGCCGAACGGCTAAACTTAAAGATTGACGATAAGGTTTTCGCAATGATCAAAACCAATGAAATTATTTTAGCCCATTGATCGATCTCAATCCCATATGGCTTTCGCTAAAACTGGCTTTTGTTAGTTCCTTACTATTATTTTTAATAGGCATTCCCATTGCCTACTGGCTCGCCTTTAGTAAAAATAAAATTAGATCATTTATCGAAACACTGGTGAGTATGCCTTTGGTTTTGCCTCCTACCGTTTTAGGATTTTACTTTCTTTTTTTTTTCAGCCCCGATAAATTTCCGGCTTCTATTTTAAAAGAATTTTTTGGAATCAATATCCTTTTTTCATTTCAGGGACTTGTCTTTGCATCTGTGATTTACAGTATGCCATTTATGATAAATCCAATTCGTTCCGGTTTTGCCGGTATTGATAAATCCATCATCGAAGCTTCATGGGTTCTTGGCAAGTCAAAATTGAATACACTGTTATATGTCATTATTCCGAATTCCAAGAATTCCATAATAACTGCCATTGCAATGGCTTTCGCTCACACTTTAGGAGAATTTGGCCTCGTATTGATGATTGGAGGTAATATTCCTGATAAAACCAGGGTGGCATCTATTGCAATTTATGACAGTGTTGAAGCCCTGGATTATAATAGTGCCAATATTTATTCTCTTGTCATTATTGTAATTGCTTTTCTCATATTATTTGGAATAAATCAATTCAATAAAAGAATTCTGTGAAATGATAAATATAGATGTCAAAAAGCAATTGAATTCTTCCGAAGGTAATCTTGATTTGCAAGTGAATTTCAATATCAGCAAAGGCCAATTGCTGTGTCTTTTTGGAGCCTCTGGTTCAGGAAAAACTTCCATTCTGCGAATGATATGTGGATTAATGAAACCCGATGAAGGGCAAATTATAAAAGGAGCACAAATTTTATTTGACTCCCAAAAGAAAATAAATATGGCCGTCCAAAAAAGGAAAATTGGATTTCTTTCACAGGACTATTCCTTGTTTCCCAATATGACGGTTGTTGAAAATTTAAAATACGGTTTGGATAAAGGTGAAAATCCAAATCTTATTAATTCAAGCCTGGAATTACTGGGTTTAAAAGGGCTTGAAAAGCAAAAGCCAAATCAACTTTCCGGAGGTCAAAAACAAAGACTTGCCTTGGGCCGAAGTATTGTCAACAAGCCGGATTTATTGCTTTTAGATGAACCATTATCTGCTCTTGATGGCCAGATGCGAAGTGAATTACAGTCTTACATTCTAAAAATACATAAGGAGTTCGATCTGAGCATTGTATTGGTGACGCACGACGTATCTGAAATTTTAAAATTATCAGATGTAGTTCATATTCTGGAAAATGGTAAAATAATACGTTCCGGTACAGCTGAAGAAGTCTTTCTTAAAAATAAAATCAGTGCCAAATATCAATTTAGCGGGGAGATCGTCAATGTTGAAAAGCAGGGATTTATTTCCATTCTACATGTACAGGTTGGGCAAAATTTGATAAAAGCTGTATGTGAAAATAGCGAAGAAGACTTTAAGCTTGGCGATAAGGTCAGCATTGCATCAAAGGCATTCAATCCTATTGTAAGCAAAATTCATGGGGCATAAAAAAACCACGAAACTTAATTGCTTCGTGGCTTTCTCAATTTTAACTACCCAATTGCAAAATTGGGCAGACATAATTTTATAAAAACGAACTAGTATCTGTATTGATCAGACTTGAATGGCCCCTTTTTGTCCACTCCAATATATTCAGCCTGTTCTTTACTGAGTGTAGTAAGCTCCACTCCTATTTTATCAAGATGAAGCATTGCTACTTTTTCATCCAAATGCTTTGGCAAAATGTATACTTTGTTTTCGTATTTATCATTGTTATTCCAAAGTTCCATTTGTGCTAATGTCTGATTGGTAAATGAATTTGACATAACAAATGAAGGATGACCCGTAGCACATCCAAGGTTAACCAAACGTCCTTCAGCAAGAAGAATAATTTCATTGCCATTGACATTGTACACATCAACCTGAGGCTTTACAGTGTATTTTGAAGCGCCATGATTTTTGTTTAACCATGCAACATCAATTTCATTATCGAAGTGACCGATATTGCAAACAATGGTTTTATCGTTCATCAATTCGAAATGCTCTCCGGTTAAAATATCTTTATTTCCGGTAGCAGTTACAATAATATTTGCTCTTGGAATGGCAGTTTCCATTCGTTTTACTTCAAAGCCATCCATCGCAGCCTGTAATGCACATATTGGATCAATTTCTGTTACAATTACACGAGCTCCGGCTCCTCTTAATGATTGCGCGGTACCTTTTCCTACGTCACCATAACCGGCAACTATCGCAACTTTCCCGGCCATCATAATATCAGTTGCTCTTCTGATGGCATCTACTGCAGATTCTTTGCAACCGTATTTATTATCAAATTTAGATTTAGTAACTGAATCATTTACATTAATAGCAGGCATCGGTAACGTGCCATTTTTTACTCTTTCATACAGTCTGTAGACCCCGGTTGTTGTTTCTTCAGAAATACCTTTGATGTTCTGTGCTAATTCAGGGTATTTGTCCAAAACAACATTGGTCAAATCTCCACCATCATCCAATATCATATTTAATGGTTGTCCACCTTCAAATGCATGAAGTGTTTGCTCTATGCACCACTCGTATTCTTCCTCAGTCATACCTTTCCAGGCATATACAGGAATACCGGCTTCTGCAATTGCCGCCGCCGCCTGATCCTGAGTTGAAAATATATTACATGAAGACCAGGATACTTCAGCTCCTAATTCGATTAGCGTTTCAATAAGTACCGCTGTCTGTATGGTCATGTGAAGACATCCGGCTATTCTGGCTCCCTTTAAAGGTTTTGAACTTCCAAATTCTTCTCTTAATGACATCAAACCGGGCATTTCAGCTTCAGCTAATTTAATTTCTTTTCTTCCCCAATCTGCAAGATTGATATCTTTTACTTTATAATTTTCCTTTGTTTCGATCATTTTATTGGATTGATAATTTCAAATTGACTGCAAAAATAAATTTATTAAAGGCAAATTCCAACCATTTAGAAATCCCAGTAAGTCCTGGGCTCAATTTCGGCCTTGATTTGATTGAGCAAATTGTACAAACCGAAATAGGTTCTGTTTACATAAAGTGCATGTTGAGAACCTCTGGCCGTACCCGCATCCCTTAAATCCTTCATTTTGGATGTTTTTTCACCCAAATCATAGATATCCTTAAAATAACTATCATCACCGAAATTAAATTTCTCCGACCTGAATGGTTTTGATAAAAGATCTCCTAACTCCCCGTATATCTCAACAAAAAGATTTCTAATTTTTTGAGAATCCTTGGACGTAATTAATTCAATATCTTCTAGAATTTTTTCGAAATCACCATTTCCCGATAAACGATCAGCTCTGAGTAATTTGAAATAATTGATATAGAAATCCTCAGGAATAACTTTCACACATCCAAAATCCAAAATGGCCAATTTCCCCTCACTTGTAATCAAAAAATTTCCCGGATGTGGATCTGCATGTACCATTTTTAGCTTATGAACCTGGTAGTCGTAAAAATCCCACATTATCTGCCCAACCTTGTTTCTCATCTTTTGATCTGGATTCGATTGCAACCATTCTTTGATATGATCCCCTTGAATCCAATCCATTGTTAGGATTTTTCTCGCTGAGAATTCTGCATAATATTTTGGGAAAATAACATCGCCAATGTCCTTACAGGCTTCTGAAATTTCTACGGAACGTTTTAATTCTAATTCGTAATCGGTCTCCTCTGTAAGTCTTTCTTCGACTTCATTCATGTATTTGTCAAGATCTTTACCCCTTACATTCATTAATCGCATGGCAAATGGCTTGGCCATTTTAAGATCCGATTTCACACTTTCGGCAACTCCCGGATATTGCACTTTTACAGCAAATTCTTTTCCATTTTTTGTGGCTTTGTGTACCTGCCCTATTGATGCCGCATTGACAGCCTCCTTGGTAAAAGTTTCAAAAATCTCTGAGGGTGATTTCCCAAAATAACCCTTAAATGTCTTCACAATAAGTGGGCCTGATAAAGGCGGTGCACTATATTGCGACATTGCAAATCGCTCCTGATAAGCTGTAGGAAGAATATTTTGGTCCATGCTCATCATTTGTGCTACTTTTAAAGCACTGCCTTTAAGATTGCTGAGCATACCGTAAATCTCTTCGGCATTATCATTGTGCAATTCATCTTTTGATCTTTCCGGGTTCACCGCTTTTTTAGCGTAATACTTGACGTAATTACCTCCGACTTTTACCCCGGTCTTAACAAATGCAGTGGCTCTCTGAACCTTACTTGCAGGAATACTTTCTTGTGATTTCAATTATTTACTTTGATTTTGAAAAATGAATTTTGCGAAATCAATCGCGGAGTCTAATGGTCCTTTTCCTATTAGTTCAAAAGCCAGATTGACTGATTTCTCAATGGCTGCATCTGTTTTTTCAAATCCTCTTGAATCGTCTTTGATCCAAAACTCAAGGATAAATAAAAAGTGAATCCAGAATACTCGAAAATATTGATCGGTAAGTCGCGGACGATCTGCTATTTCTTCCTTTTCAATACCTTCCTCAACAATACCTTTCATCCATTCCTCAAACTTTTCCTTAAACTTTTTAAGATCAGCTGTATCCATAGCTGCTTTTATCAGTCGTTCATGTCCTCTTTTGAAAAGAATATAGCTTCGATAAGACTTGAGCATTTCCGCAAGGGTGAAGTAGAAAAAAAGCACTTTTTCCCTTGCTGATCCATTGATATAATTGTCTTCTTTGGATAGAGAAGATTCAACATCTTCAAAAATTTGTTCCCAAACCGCCTTATCCAAATCATTTAAAGAATTGAAATGATTATATAATTCCTTCTCATCTAGCTTTATTTTTTTACAAAAAGAAAGAACTGAATTCAATGCCTCTTTATCCGTAAGAAGCATATCCATATATTGTTTTAGTATCTTTTTACTATCCATTACAAGAAAAACAGATATTCATTGCTTTGGTTTCAGATTTATTAAATAAAAAAAGACATTAGATTTGCACCCAATATGCACTCGTAGCTCAATTGGATAGAGCGCTGGATTTCGGCTCCAGAGGTTGAGGGTTCGACTCCTTCCGGGTGCACTTTTATTCAAAAACCGCTGATATCAATTCGGCGGTTTTTTTTATTATTAAAATAAGTGTCCAAAAATACTTATCATAAATGTCCATTATTCTACCTGCTTAAACAGAATACTTACTTTTACCCCAAAATAGAAGCAAGTTGCGTCTTAGGAAAGAAATAAAATACCACTTACTCGTTAATCTAATCAAAGGCTTCGTCAGCTTTGTGTCTTTTTTCCCTCGAAAAGTAGGCCTTTTCTTTTTTACCTTTTATGGCCACCTTGCTTATTTACTTGTTAAAAAACAAAGACAAAAAACAATCGCCAATATCCGCTTTGCGCTGGGAGATAAACTTTCGGAAAAAGAAATACACGAGATGGCGCGGAAGGTTTTTATCCATCAATCAAAAAATCTTGTGGATTATATGCATGCCATTAAGGTTAAAAGCAGAGAGGCATTTGCAAAATACGTTGATATTGTCGGTGAAGCGCATTTAAAAACGGCTTATGATCGTGGCAAAGGCGTGATTTGCCTTGTGAGTCATACGGGCTCTTGGGAATTTTCAGCAATCACACCATCTATTTTGGGCTATGAAACCACAGCGGTTAGCAAAGCATTAAGACATCCGAAAATGAATGATTTGATTGTAGGATACAGACAGAGCAGAGGTCTGAAAAATTTAAATCGAGGAGATACATACAAACAATTGGTCGAAGCTTTGAATTCCGGCGACTGTCTGATAATTATGATAGACCAGGATACCAAAGTCAAAAGTTGTTTTGTCAATTTCCTTGGACATCCCGCTTACACCCCAGTTGGTGCCGCAATGTTGGCTTTGGACACAGAGGCTGCTGTCGTTCCAATGTCGATGCACAGAAAGAAAAACGACAAACACCAATTCACCATTAGACCGGAACTAAGCTTGGTGAAAACCGGGAATCGCATTCATGATTTGAAGGAAAATACCAAACTTTTTAGTGCTGAAATCGAGGAGTTTGTTAAAATGGATCTTTCGCAATGGGTATGGATGCATGAAAGGTGGAAAACCACACCAGAATCAATTTCAAAACTTGTGGAAGAAGGGGTTATTAAGGATACATCTCTTGTAGATTAAATTTTATCTAAATCTTAATTCCTGCCCGGGGCAGGCTAGCTTAATTATTTTCATAGGCTTCTTTCAGCCAATTGATTACTTCTTTATCAACTTCTTCTTTTTGCTCTAGTCTGATTCTGTGAGTACACATCGTTCCAAAAGGTCCTGAATTTTCGAGCCTTCCCACAGGTTCTTTACCTTTAATTTTTAATCCTAAATCAATTCTTGTTTTTGTAGCCGGCTTAACCAGCGCAAATTGTTTATTTCTTATCAAGCTTACAGAGTCCTTTTTGGGAGTTATGGTAATATCCCTTCCAAAGCCGGAAATCAACTTAATAATTTCATCGTAAATGGGCTTTAAATCTTCCTTGCCATTGTACTGGTTTTTTAGAAGGCTGGCATCGTCAATACTACCCGCATCTGCTTTTTTGGCTTTTAAGGCAACCGTATTAGCATAGCCATGGGTAAATCCATGTTCTGATTTGAGGTATTTGACAATCTCACCATGCTTTTCAATGCCGGATTTATTTACTACTCCTATCCAATAATTTAAGTCATGCCCGGTTTTCTCAATAAGTCCCTTTTCCATAATTCTTAAATTTTAGCGTTTATAAGTTAACACATTGAAATTTTGAAGACAAAGATTTTTTATCACTTCCTCATTCATTTCTTTTAAGTATTATTCATGATAATAAGCTCACAATTTCCTGATGTCCTTCTTTTTTGGCTATTTCCACTGCAGTTAAGCCGGATGAATCTTTTTGGGATTTATCAGCCCCTTTGCCGATTAATAATTTGACCATTTCAAGTTGGCCGTATTTTGCAGCAAACATCAAAGCTGTTTCTCCGGCATTATTTTTTGTTTCAATATCAGCACCATTTGAAATAAGTAATTCAGCTAATTCAATTAAGCCTTTAAAACTCACGCCCATCAAAACCGTATTTCCCAAAACATCTTTATGATTGATTTCAGCGCCCTTTTTAATTAAGTATTCAGCAGCTTCCTGATTACCAAAATAGGTGGCAAAAACCAATGGGCTAAATCCTCTTTCGTCTTTTGTGTTTATTAAATCGGGATTTGTTTCAATGATTTTTTTCAATGTCTCCTGGTCTTTTGACTTAATTGCTTCATTCACAGATATATTCATTCTAATCCTATTTAATATTTTTGAGTAATTTAATTTGAAACCAAAACTTATGAAAAATATGGGCACATTTTTGACAGATTGATTTTCTTTCAAAAGAATAATTCCCTTAACTTTAATTATATAAATTATAAGATATGAGAAAACTGCTCTACTTTACTATCGCATACTTTATTTTCCATTTAGGCTATTCACAACACGAATTAGCTGACTTTCAAACTACTGCAAGAGCAGGAGTCGGAACGACTTTTGCCGAAGAATACAATGCATTAGGCATTAATGCTGCCAATCTTGCAAGAGAACCATTCTTTTTTGAAAAGAAGACAACAATTGGCTTGCTGGCATTTAACATGACCGTTTTTACAGCTCCATTGTCTAAAGAAGAAGCCATAGGTGCTTTTGGAGGAAATGATAATTTGACTTATGAAGAAAAAGTAGAAAATGCCCTCGTTTTTATTGGAGAACCAATTAGCATGAATTTTGACTACATGCTTTTTGGGGCCTATTATCAGCATCGAAAGGCCGGTGGTTTTGCTTTTACCATTCGCGATAAAATTCAGTGGTATTCCGAATTTGATACCAAAGCTTCTGATCTGATGTTTCTGGGTTATAATTCGCAGTATTTTGATCAGGTACAGATTGAAAGGCCCGATGGGTCAACGCAAATCATTCAGAATTCACCGGATTTATCCGATTCTGTAAGAGCAATGATTACCAAAGGGGTGCTTTCGGATACCACACAGGCCATTGATTATACTACGCTTATTGGAAATACAAATCTTTCTATGGTGGCATACAGGGAATACAGCCTTGGATGGGGTCGTGAAGCTTATAATAATGGCGACCTTAAAATTGAAGGTGGTGTGGGCATCAGGTACATCGCCGGTTATAACATGACTGAAATTAGAAATCGCGATGGAAAAATGGAAGCCTTCGGTGCTTTTTCTCCATGGCTGGATATAGATTTTGGAGCCGCTGCGGCAACCAATCCAACGGCCATCAACAATAAACGATTTGGTATAGGAGGATTTAACGTGGTTGGAAACGGATTCGGTTTTGATTTAGGCATAAGCCTTGAATATAAAAAGCGGACAAATTTTGGTATTGCCCTGAACAATGTAGGCTTTATTACTTGGAATAAAAATTTATACGAAGCGGTTGATAAAGATTTGATAGACCTGGACAACGGCGGTTTTGAAACGCTAAACTTTTTTGAAGAAGCTCAAAAATTCGGCGGTGATGATGGAATTTTTGAATGGGAAACAGGTAAAAAAAGAACGATCAATTTGCCTGCAAATCTTCGTATTGGAGCAAGTCAGGAAATAAGAAACACCATTCATGTAGGGCTTGATGTAATTATGCCCTTAAATGATCTACCGGGGGCAATTGATAAGCCAATTATTTCTGTAGGTGGTGATTTTACACCTTTAAAATTAATCAGAGCAAGTACAGGATTCACCTATGGTGGTAATTTCGATACGAGAGTTCTGATTCCAATTGGATGTTCTGTGATGCTCGGCCAGGGATCTTATGAAATTGGTGCAGCTACAAGGGATATTGTAACCTATTTTAGACAAAAAGGCCCTGTGCTTTCTGCTGGTTTTGGATTTTTTAAATTTAGATTTTAAGCTTTAAGTAGATATTTCTTAGGCGTTACACCGAATTTCTTTTTAAAGGCCGCAATAAAATGACTGGGATTGGCATATCCTACGCTATATGCCACATCTTTTATTTGCACATTGCCTTTGTCCAGAATTAATCTTGCAGAATCCATTCTGTGATTGACAAGGTAGCCATAAATGGTGTTTCTAAAAATCTTTTTGAAATTGCTTTTCAGTTTCATTTCATTTGTACCCACCATTTTTGCCAATTCCGGAATAGAAGGCGGATTTGACATGTTGGAAATCAGAATTTTTTCAACTCTTCTGATTTTTTCTTCTTCAAGATTATCGTGAATAACAGGGCAGGCATTGCTTTCGTGTTCTGAATAATTGCCTTGCTCCAAATACATGCTCATTATCTCCAGCACCTTGGCCTTTTCATAAATTCCGGAAAAATTATTTTTCAGGTTGTGCTCAAATAATTCATTGCTCACTATTGAAAAAGATGGTTTTTTTGCTCTTAAACTCAAAAAAGTTTTAGATCTGTAATTCTTTGCCACCTCTCGCGGAGAAATCTTATCTTCAATATCAAGATCAAATAATTCGTGAATCTTATTTACCGTAACGGCTATTAAACCAATTGATGAATTGGAATTTAAATCAATAGTTATGGCCCAATCATGAAAAGGGTATGCCAAAATTCCATAATTGGATTCATCGAGATTATTCTGAGTATTTTGAATATCAGATGAAATATTTAATTGACCTGAAAGAGGAATTACAAACAGTATAATTTCTTTGGGGAAATTGAGATCTATGGAAATAGATTTTTTTACTGAATTATTAATTTTAATTCTTCCAAGTCCTTTTTCAATCAATTTATATTCCACAGCATTTTCATTCAATGGAATATTTTCTAAAATCTCTGATCCGGAAATCTGATGATAAATTTTATTAAAAAGCTTTGACAGGTATTTGTCTAAGTTGATGTTCTCCAATTTCTATTTTATTTCAACACAAATCTCATTCGCTGTTCTCTGCAAAATTATGATTTGAATCAGAATTCTAATGCATTTTTTAAATATATCTCTTGATTGAGTGAATTATTATTTGAACGGCCTTCTGATTTGGGTATTTATTATTCGTTTTTGGGTATTTCTACTCCTTTTCCACGATTAAATTTGCATGCAAATGCAAAACGATCATTCTGACAATTTCCATGTTTTTGGCATTCAACATCAAAATGCAGATATCTCGGTAAGAGAAGTTTTCAGTTTGTCCGAAGATCAAATTCTTAGCATTTACTCGGACTCAAAAATATCCGGAAAAGGCATAATGATTTTGTCCACTTGCAACCGAACAGAAATCTGGGCCTATACGAACGATTTAAACCAATTAAAAGAAGTCTTTATTTCAAAGTGCTCCGGAAACATGAAGCTTCTAAACAAATACTCTTTTTGTTTGCAAGGCAATGAGGCTATAAAACATGTTTTCAAAGTAGCAGCGGGTATAGATTCCCAAATTCTCGGTGATCTTCAAATACAATCTCAAATAAAAAAGTCAACTAAATTGGCGCAGGAAAAGGATGTATTAAATCCGGAATTAAATCGTCTTATTCAAATAGCACTTAGATTTTCTAAAAAGATTAAAAATGAAACTTCAATAAGCGAAGGTGCCGCTTCTGTTGCCTATGCTGCCGTACAATATATCCTTGAAAACAGCTCAAATATCAAAGAACAAAGGGTGCTGCTTTTCGGAACCGGTAAAATTGGTAGCCTGACTTGTGAAAATCTTCGAAAACATATTTACGAGAAAAATCTCGTCCTTACCAATAGGACAAAAGAGAATGCCGAAAAATTAGCCGGCAAAATTGGAGCAGAGGTAAAAGACATAAAAAACCTTAAAGAAGAACTGGATGCATGTGACATATTGATAGTTGCAAGTGGAGCTTCAAATTATACAGTTGACCGTGAGCTTTTTAAGTCTATAAGCAATAAGAAAAGAATTTTAATTGACTTGTCTGTACCGCGAAATATTGATCCTCGTATTATAGAGGAATTTCATGTGCAAATTGCCGATGTGGACTTTCTCAGTAAAATGCAGGAAAAGGCAATTCAAAAAAGACGAGCCTCTATTCCGAGAGCGATGGAAATTATAGATGAGGGCATCAATGAATTTGAATCGTGGATGAATATTCGCCATCTGTCACCTACCTTCAAAGCCATCAAATCAAAACTCCATGAAATCAGATTAGCAGAGCTGGAATTTCATAAAAATAAATTCAATTCAGAAGATCAATCAAAATTAGATGTGCTCACAGGTAGATTGATGGATAAAATTGCCCGACAAATGATTAATCACCTTAAGGAAAATCATCATTCGGATAGCGACCCGGTAAAAACACTTACTTCGGTATTGGAAATTAATAAATCCTGATTTTGCTAAAAATAGGAACCCGTGATAGTGCTTTGGCCATTTGGCAAGCAGAGAAGGTGAAATCACTTCTCGATGAAATCCATATTGATTCAGAATTCATTTTTATAAAAAGCAAGGGTGACCTGAATACAGAAACTCCTCTTCATCAATTGGGAACCGTTGGTGTTTTTACCAAAGCGCTCGATGAAGCCTTGCTTAAAGGTGAAATTGACATTGCGGTGCATTCCTGTAAGGACCTACCAACAGATGAACCGAGCGGAATCCGTTATGTGGCCTATTTGAAAAGAGCCTCATTTGAAGATATCTTGGTCACATCGGGAAATCAAGCTGAGATTCCCTCAATTACAACTATAGCCACCGGCAGTATTCGAAGAAAAGCACAATGGCTAAATCGTTATCCTCAACATAAAATCGAGAATTTAAGAGGCAATGTGAACACGCGATTGCAAAAAGTTAAAGATAATGACTGGTTTGGAGCTGTATTTGCAAAGGCCGGACTTGAACGCCTGGGATATCAAAAATTACCTCATATTTCACTCAATTGGATGATTCCCGCACCAGCTCAGGGTGTGATTTGTATCGCTTGTAGAAAAAAAGATAAAGAGATTATCGGTAGGTTAAAAACAATTTCAGATCTGCACACCGAAATCACGAGTCTGGTCGAAAGACAACTTTTAAATGTTCTTGAAGGGGGATGCTCAGCGCCTATTGGTGCTCATGCAATAATTAACGATGAAAAAATCGAATTACGTGCCGTATTGTTAAGCGCAGATGGTGAAAAAAGGATTTTTAAGTCTAAAACGGTTAATATATCCGATTGGCAAAATTTGGGCAGGGATTTAGCGAATGATATATTGAAAGACGGCGGTGATGCGATAATTGCTGAATTAAAAAATGCCTGATAAAATTAAAGTACTATACACTTCGGAATGGAGGGAATCAATAAAGAATTTGCCTTCTAATCAATTTCTTGAAATTGATGTCAGACCTTTCATCCGAGTTCATAAAAATTTCGATAAAGATAATTTCAAGGAATTGATCAGAATATTTGCGCCGGAATGCCTGATAATAAGCAGCCAAAATGCCTTGCACGGATTATCTGAAATCTCCGAATCAGCTAAAGAAAAAATGTCAATTCTCACATTGAGTGAGAAAATCGCAAATCAAATTGAAGGAAATTTTAAAGCTATATTATATTCTAAAGAAAACAACGAAAATGGACTCTCAGATATGATAGAAGCGTTTTTTTCAGAACAAAGATTACTTCATCTCACCGGAAATTTGAGACAAGATTCACTGAAAAACTTGTTAAAATCCAAAGGAATCACAATTAAAAATTTTCAGGTTTACAATACCGAATTCATTCAGCCGGAATTGGAGCCTTTTGAATATAAGGCGATCGTGTTCCTGAGTTATTCGGGCATTGACAGTTTTTTTTCAAAATACCAATTGACCCATAAGATCCCTGTTTTTACAATAGGCATAAACACCACCAGGTATCTTCAGAAGCATTTTGACGGTCCGATAATTACTGCCTCAAAAACTGATTCAAAAACATTAATCAAAGAAATTCATGAATACTTTTCCAATGATTGACAGTCAAATAAAAAATGATTTGCTTTTAAAGGCATTAAAAGGAGAAGTCCTTGAACGGCCTCCTGTTTGGATGATGCGCCAGGCAGGCAGGTATTTGCCAGATTTTATGAAGCTCAAGGCAAAATACAGTTTTTTTGAGCGCGTGGAGACGCCGGAATTAGCGACTGAAATTACTATTATGCCGGTGACTCAAATTGGCGTTGATGCTGCTATCCTATTTTCAGACATTTTAGTTATCCCGCAGGCATTGGGCATGGAAGTTCTGATGACCCCTGGAAAAGGTCCGCAATTACCCGGTCGGATTAAAAAGCCGGAAGATGTTCATAATATTATGTCTGTAGATATAAAAGAGCGATTGCACTATGTTTTTGAAGCGATAAAACTCACCAAAAAAGAACTCAATAATGAAGTTCCATTGATTGGTTTTGCAGGTGCGCCATGGACAATTTTTTGTTATATGGTCCAGGGAGAAGGTTCGAAAAATTTTGATAAGGCCAAAGCATTTTGTTATAAACATCCGCATGAGTCAGGCCTGCTTTTACAAAAAATTACAGATGCTACGATAGACTATCTTAAAGCCAAAGTAGAGGCTGGTGTAGATGCCGTCCAAATTTTTGATTCCTGGGCTTCTGTACTTTCTCCTGAAATGTATTTCAAATTTTCCATGCCTTATTTTCAGCAAATTATAAATGCCTTAAAAGACATCACTTTTGTTATTTCATATCCTAAAGGCTTATGGTATGGATTGGAGGAATTCGCTCAAAGCGGAACACATGCTTTAGGTATTGATTGGACTGTTTCACCGGAGTTTGCACGCTCCATACTAAAGGATCGCGTAACTATTCAGGGAAATTTTGATCCTTGCAATTTATATGCACCGATTCCGGAAATTATTAAGGCAACAAAGGACATGGTTAAGCGCTTTGGAAAGCAGGGCTATATTGCGAATCTTGGCCACGGAATTTTACCGGATATTCCTGTAGATCATGCCAGAGCTTTTGTCGACACCGTAAAATCAATGAATTAATGAACTATCCCGCTACAAGAAACAGAAGGCTTCGCCAAAGTAATGCTATTCGCGCTTTGAGCCGAGAGTATTCCCTAAGTCCTGATGATTTTATAGTACCTGTTTTTATTGAAGAAGGTAAAAATCAAAAAAACGAAATCGCTTCAATGCCCGGTTACTATCGGTATTCGTTGGATACTTTGAAAACTGAAATTAATCTGATTAATGAACTGGGTTTAAAATCAGTATTGCTCTTTGTTAAAGTTCCGGATCACAAAAAAGACAATTTCGGCAAAGAAGCATTAAACTCCGATGGCTTAATGCAGCAGAGCATAAAAATGATTAAGGATATGGCACCTGAATTATGCGTAATGACAGACGTTGCTATGGATCCCTATTCCGAATTTGGGCATGATGGTCTAGTTGAAAATAAACAAATTGTAAATGACCCGAGCAATAAAATCCTTGCAAATATGGCCTTGAGTCATGCTCAGGCCGGAGCAGATTTCGTGGCCCCATCCGATATGATGGATGGCAGAGTAAAAATGATTCGGGAAAAACTTGAAGTCAATAATTTTCATAACACGGGAATTCTGGCTTATAGTGCAAAATATGCATCCTGTTTTTATGGTCCATTTCGCGACGCCCTTGATTCAGCACCGGGATTTGGTGACAAAAAGACCTATCAAATGGATCCTGCCAATAGCAGAGAGGCTGTAAAAGAGGCTCAAATGGATGAGTTGGAAGGCGCAGATATATTGATGGTAAAGCCAGCCGGTCCTTATCTTGATATCATTAATAAGGTGAAAGAAAATACGCAATTACCCATAGCCGCTTATCAGGTTTCTGGTGAATACGCCATGATAAAAGCCGCAGCCAAACAAGGGTGGTTAAATGAAAAAAATGCAATGTTGGAATCGGTCTTGGGAATTAAAAGGGCCGGGGCCGATATGATTGCCTCTTATTTTGCCAAAGATATTGTTAAAGAAATTTCATAATGGATAGAGCCAAAAGCAAGGAATTATTTCAAAAAGCACAAAATCACATTCCCGGAGGGGTAAATTCGCCCGTCAGAGCATTTAAAAGTGTTGGAGGACAGCCGATATTTTTTCAAAAAGCCAAAGGGGCTATCCTGGAAGATGTCAACGGCAACGAATACATTGATTATATCTCTTCATGGGGGCCTATGATTCTGGGGCATGCTCAGCCTCAAGTGGTTCAGGCAATACAAAAAGCAGTAGAAAATTCAACATCTTTTGGCGCCCCTACATCAGCAGAAATCGACCTCGCGGAATTGGTCTGTAAGATGGCACCGGGTATTGATAAAGTTCGTATGGTAAATTCAGGAACAGAAGCATGCATGAGCGCCATCCGTTTAGCACGTGGATTTACCAAAAAGGATAAAATAATAAAATTTGAGGGATGCTATCATGGGCATGCCGATAGCTTTTTGATAAAAGCAGGAAGCGGAGCAAGTACACTCGGCATTCCTAACAGCCCAGGTGTTACCAAAGGAGTCGCTGAAGATACTTTAACCTGCTCCTTTAATAATATTGAACAAGTGGAGGAGATATTTTCGCAAAATCCCAATCAAATAGCGGCCCTAATCATAGAACCGGTACCTGGCAATATGGGTTGCATTATTCCACAAGATGGCTTCTTACAAAAGGTCAAAACTATTTGCCATGCCAATGATGCGCTTTTGATTTTTGATGAAGTGATGACAGGCTTTAGACTCGCACCTGGCGGCGTGCAGGAACTTTTTGGAATTACCGCCGACCTCGTGACATATGGAAAAGTAATTGGCGGTGGAATGCCCGTTGGAGCATATGGTGGTAGAACTGAGATAATGGATTATGTTGCACCCGACGGCCCTGTTTACCAGGCCGGTACGCTTTCAGGAAATCCGGTAGCTATGGCTTCGGGAATTTCAACTTTACAATTCCTTTTGGATAATCCTGAAATTTATTCAAGCCTCAATGCAAAAGCATTAAAGCTAAAAAAAGGTATCTCAGAAATTCTTAAATCCAAAAATGCCGATTTTAGAATAAATCAACTGGGATCCATGTTATCTGTACACTTCACAAATGAAGATGTGCTTGATTTCGATTCTGCTGCGAAAGGGAATAATGAGATCTTTAAACGTTTCTTTCATCACATGCTGAACAATGGTATTTATTTACCACCCTCTGCATTTGAATCCTGGTTTTTAAATGATGCCTTGAGCGAAATTCATATCAAAAAGACTTTGGATGCTGTTGATCGTTTTGATATTTAATAACTATCAAGAGACAGCAATACCAAGGTACAAGCATATTCGGTTTCTATGCCTTTTTCAGTTGCCAGTTTTCGCAATTCGGAGTTTTCAGTACCAGGATTAAAAATTATTCTTTTGGGCTTAATTTTAAAAATATAGTCGTAAAGTTCGCTTTGATTTGATGTTCCTACATAGAGGGTAATGGTGTCAATGTCATTATAGACCGGGAAGTCAGTTTCTATTTCTACGCCTTCAATGTTGCCTTTTCTTCTCCCAACCAATACAATTTCATGCCCTTTGGCTAATAGCTCTTCAGCCGCTAGGTATGCGTATCGTCTGGGATTTGGTGATGCTCCTAATACTAATGTTTTTCCTGCCATAAATTAATTGTACAATGGTGATGGATTGTATTTGAAAACATAACCCACGGTTATTCCAATTCTAATTGGAATACTTATGGGATCTTGATTTACATCTCTGTAAGCATTTGAAACAGCCGGAATATTTGTCCAGTTCCTTGAAATGCTGCGATAACCAACTCCCAAACCGCCCCAAACATCCAAAGTAAAACCCTTATTGGCATGACTTTCCATTACTCTGTCTCCAAATACTATGCTGTATTCAACCAAATCTTCGTTTAGTGATGGTTTAAAAAAACGATTGAGTACGGGATCTGATAGATTGGCGCCATAAGTGCTTCGCGTGTATCGAATTTCATGGCCGAAATAAAGCAGTCCATAAATATTTTTTTCAAAATAGAACTTTTGGCGTAAATCGATATAAAAACCGCGCTCATAAGGCACATCAGTGGCAACCTGTCTGTTGGCGATATAAAACGGGTTTCTGATCAGGGCCACTTTTAATTCGTAACCCAATCTCTCCTGATAATAATATTCCAAAGCCACCGGAAAACTTCCAAAGAGTGTTTGTAGGGGATTTGAACTTAAAATAAAACTTCGATATTCATTGATCCGCGCTTGAAAATAGCTGATCCTCCTTCGTTGTTTGAAATTATAAGAGGGTTTGCTACTCTCGGGTTCTTTTTTTGGTTCTTTTTTTACAACCGGATCTTTCGGTTCAACAACGACCGGTTCTTCCTTGTCATAATAGGTTTTGTACAAGCCTGCCAATTTACCCTTTTCATCATAGAGTTGCCAAACGCCGGTTTTTGCGCCATTTTTTAATTTCCCCTTCATTTTGGGTTTGCCATTTTTATAAAAACCCGTGTATTCTCCTTCTCCTTCTTCATAATTACATTGGCCTTCTATTGAACCATCCTCGTAAAAAAAAGTCCATGAAGAGTCATTGACCCCTTCTTTTACAAAACCCTTTACTTTGACTTTACCGCTTTCGTAATATTCGGTGTATTTCCCGCTGCCATCATCGTAAATACCTTCGGCTAAAGATGCTCCACTATTGTAAAATAATTTCCAATAGCCTTCTTTTTGATCAGCAATTAATTTTCCTTCAGCATTGAGAGCCCCATCGGAATAGTAATATTTCCATTTGCCATTTTTCTGGCCATGTTCATAGGTTCCCTCGCTCTCCTTTTCGCCAGTTTCATGATAATACACCCATTTCCCCTCTTTTAAGCCATTTTTTTCTTCTCCAACTGCCTTTAGATTTCCGTTTTTATAATAGTGCGTCCAGGTACTGTCACTTTTACCCGAGCTTATTTTTCCTTCCATTTTCAGTTCGCCGCTTGGATAAAACTCTCTATACCAGGCTATATCACCTTCGTAAATTGCCTGAGCTTTGAGTGTGTTGTCTTCATAATAAATATTCCAGTTTCCCTCTCTTTTATCCTCTTTGTAATAGCCTTTGCTTTTTAGCTGTCCGGATTCATAATAGAATTGCCAGAGACCGGTTTTCTTTCCGTCTTTTAATACGCCCTCCTGACTGATGTTTCCGTTTTCAAAGTAATATCTCCAATAACCGCCTTCATTTTCAGAAATCTCAGATTCCATTTTCAGTTTTGCATTCTCAAAATAATAATACCAATTCCCCGAAGGCTTATTGTTTTGATACTGTCCTTTGGATTTGATATTACCATTTAAATAGAATGAGGTATAAGGTCCATCGAGAATCAGTGGATTATCCTCTCGAACAAAATATTTTTCTTTTACCTGTTGATCAAGGGAATCAAACATCACGCGAACCTCTTTTAATTGCCCCAATGATTCAACAGATAAAAACAATAAAACAATCAGTCCAAGATGTTTTGGATTATAACTCATTTTTGAAATAACATCATTTGTTAAGGCTTTGATATTTTATCGTTTTTTATTCTTTCGCATGCTGCTTCGCCGCATTTCATTAACTTTGTAATTCCAAAAATACAAAAAGCAGACCTATGTATATCCCTTCAAAAAACGGTATCCAGATTCAGGCAAAAGAAAATCATCAGGATCCATTTGAATCGCCTGATTTTTACCAACTTGACGATTTATTAACTGAAGAACACAAGCTAATTCGCAGCTCAGTTCGAGATTTCGTCAAAAAAGAAATAATGCCAATTATTGAGGATTGTGCACAGAAGGCCATTTTCCCTCATGACATAGTCCCAAAATTTGGAGAAGTAGGTGCATTTGGCCCTACCATTCCTGAGGCCTACGGCGGTGGCGGACTCGACTATATTTCTTATGGACTTATTATGCAGGAAATTGAAAGAGGCGATTCCGGAATGCGTTCTACAGCTTCGGTTCAGGGATCATTGGTAATGTATCCGATATATGCATTTGGCTCTGAAGAGCAAAAGAAAAAATTTCTTCCCAAGCTCGCTTCGGGCGAATTTTTAGGTTGTTTTGGACTTACGGAGCCGGATCACGGTTCGAACCCAAGCGGAATGGTCACCAATTTTAAAGACATGGGCGATCATTATCTTTTAAATGGCGCAAAAATGTGGATTTCCAATTCCCCTTATGCCGACATAGCAGTTGTTTGGGCTAAAAATGAGGAAGGAAGAATTCACGGTCTGATCGTTGAAAGAGGAATGGATGGATTCTCTACGCCTGAAACTCATGGAAAATGGTCATTAAGAGCAAGTACAACAGGTGAGTTGGTCTTTGACAATGTAAAAGTGCCAAAGGAAAATTTATTGCCAGGCGTTTCAGGATTGAAAGGGCCAATGCAATGTTTGGACAGCGCGCGATATGGTATTGCATGGGGAGCGATTGGTGCAGCCATGGATTGTTATGATACGGCCAAAAGGTATGCGATAGAGAGAATTCAATTTGACAAACCCATTGCTTCGTTTCAATTGCAACAAAAGAAATTGGCTGAAATGCTTACAGAAATCACTAAAGCCCAATTGCTGAATTATCGGCTTGGCCAATTGAAAAATGAAGGAAAGGCAAGTACTGCTCAAATTTCTATGGCCAAAAGAAATTCCGTTGAAGTTGCTTTGAATATTGGCAGAGAAGCAAGGCAAATGCTCGGAGGTATGGGGATTACCGGTGAGTATTCAATTATGAGACATATGATGAACCTCGAATCGGTAGTGACATACGAAGGTACTCATGATATCCATTTGCTTATTTTGGGCAAAGAAATAACAGGAATTCAGGCTTTTAAATAATCATTCCCCTTCAGGTACATTTTTTTCTACCTGTGCTGTGATCTTTAATTCTACAACTGGGTTCAAAGGTGAATTGCTGTATACGGTGATGAATTTGTTTTGAAATCCATTTCTATTTCTTGAATTGAAAGTGACCTTTATTTCTCCGCTTTCCCCAGGTTGATACAGATCTTTATCTGATACGCCCGCAGTGCAACCACAACTTGCAGAGGTTTGTAAAATTTCCAGATTTTCTTTACCAATATTGGTGAATTTGAATTTCTTTTCTACAATTTCTCCTTCAATCAATTTGCCAAAATCGTGTTGTAAGGATTCGAATTTAATATTGGCTGCATTCTTTTTTTCCAATTCGCTCATTTCCGGAAATGCGTACATCACATTAGCCGAAATATTGAGATATTTTATTGCATTTCGATTTAATTCATCTGTTGCAATTGTCAATAAATCTGAAGTAAAACCCAGCTTATTTAATGCTTTAGCATCAAAATATACTCTGATTTTTCCGGTCTGACCTGGATTTAATATCATGGGTTCAATACTCACTTTGATATGTGAAGGGTGATTAATTTGGTCGAGAAAAGTCAACACAGTGTCGGTATCATTATAAACATCAAAAGTTCTTTCGACACTGCTATCGCTTTGAACCGGACCTATACTAAAATAATTCGACCTGAATCTGGTGCCGCCAATTTTCTTTTTGTAATAAGCCTTTGGATCACTAATACCGGGTACCACATTTCCAATAAGTCTCAAACGACTGGGATTACTTAGCCCTTTAAATTTTACTATTATTTCTTTTTGAAAATTTCCCGACAAACCTTTGGGATTAAAACTGGCCAGAACAGTCCCCGATTCATCAACTTCAATGCTGTCTTTGCTCCACTTAGAGGTAGTACAGCCACATTCAGGTTCAACTGTATCTATTTGAAGGATATTTGGGCCTTTGTTAATAAATACAAATTCATGGCTAACCATTCCTTTGTCTTCCTCTACATTTCCAAAATTATAAATCAGCGATTCAAATTTTGGTACTGACTGCGCTGCAAGTTGAAGCGATATAAAGCTTAAAACTGAAATAAATAGAGTAAAAATCCTTTTTGAAATATTCATGTCCCAAAGTTAGACAGCTTTTCTTTTATTTAAATACTAACAAAAATTAAATCCAAAACTTTCATTTTATAGCTTTGCTGGAAAAATAGATCAATGGCAAGAATCCTAACAGGAATTCAAAGTACAGGAAGACCCCATTTGGGAAATATTTTGGGTGCAATAAAACCGGGCATTAAAATGGCAGGTGAGGCGAATAACGACGCCTATTTTTTTATCGCGGATTTGCATTCATTAACAACTATAAAAGATCCCGGATTAAGAGAAGAATATGTTCATGCCGTAGCCGCTTCCTGGTTGGCCTTTGGCTTTGACACAGACAAAAATGTATTTTACAGACAATCTGATATTCATGAAGTTGCGGAGTTGACCTGGATTTTATCCTGTTTTACTCCCTATCCGATGCTTGCCAATGCGCATTCATTTAAAGATAAATCGAAAAATCTCCATGATGTAAATGCAGGTTTATTTACTTACCCGGTACTCATGACCGCGGATATAATTTTATACGATGCCGATTTTGTCCCAGTAGGTAAAGACCAAAAGCAACATCTTGAAATGTGCAGGGATATAGCTTCAACTTTTAACAGAGAATACGATTCTGAAGTATTTGTCATTCCGGAAGCAATGATATCCAAAGACACCATGCTCGTTCCCGGAACGGATGGAAGGAAAATGAGTAAATCCTATAATAATTATATTGACATTTTTCTCCCGGAAAAAGCGCTTAAGAAACAAATTATGTCAATTGTAACGGATAGTACTCCATTGGAAGAACCCAAGGATGCAGAGAATTGTCTGGTTTACCAATTGTTTAAATTAATTGCTTCAGAAAGGGATGCCAATACAATGAAATCTAAATTGGAAGCAGGCAATTATGGCTATGGCCATGCAAAAAAAGACCTCTTCGGATTTATATTGGATAATTATAAATCGGAAAGAGAAAAATTTGACGAATTCATGAATGATAAGGTAATGCTGGAAATGAAATTACAGCAGGGGGCTGAAAAAGCCAGACAGGTAGCCAGGGAGGTCATTAAGAGAGTAAAAGATAAGACAGGTTACAAGACTAATTAAGATTAGCGCGCCACAATTCTTCTCTATCCCTGCGATCAACAATTAGCATGATTCTTACTGGGTTAGGCAGAATGACCAATTTGGTGTCTTTATTTGGGTAATCGTCAACGCCAACCGTTACACCCTGATCATTTTCCACCTCATATACTTTTCTGCCATCGCGCTTATTGCCGGTATCGATGTATTTTTTGGCTAAATAGTCAATTGGACTTAAAACATTGTCATCCGGACAGATTTCATCATGGACATCTTTCAATACCTCTTCAAGATAAATCCCGTATTGCTTTAAAAACTGTGATTCGCTTTTCCTTAATTCGGATTCAGTTTTCTTCATCAGATTGTTTTCCAAACCGGATTCACTCACCATATTTCGGAGTTCTACAATTTTTGTAAGGTCATCATTTAATTTGGATATGTCCATAGACTCAATTTTATGCAATTATTATAAGATTGTACTTATTATTCATTAATTAGTTTCAATAAATAACAATTTATTTTACATTTTGATTAACGGAATATAAGGCAATTATTATATCCCAATTGCTATCTTAAATTCTTTAATTTGCCTTGTTATATATAAATACATCTCGCATTAATCATACCCGAAATGAAACTACCCGAAAATCTTGATCCGCTTGTAAAATCCAAAATTGAAAAATGGATGAATTCTTCAATAGATGAAGCTCACAAAAGCAAGTTGCGTGATTTGATTATTAAAAACGATGTAAAAGAACTGACCGAATGTTTTTATCGGGATTTGGAATTTGGTACCGGAGGACTCAGAGGTATTATGGGGGTGGGTTCAAACCGAATGAATAAATACACCGTAGGAATGGCCACACAGGGCCTGGCAAATTATCTATTGAAATCTTTTCCCAATGAGGCCATAAGTGTTGCAATTGCTTATGACAGCAGAAATAATAGCGACGTATTTGCGGATATTGTATCGGATATATTTTCAGCCAATGGAATAAAAGTTTATCTGTTTGAAAGTTTACGACCCACACCGGAATTGTCTTTTGCGATTCGCGAATTGAAATGCAAAAGCGGTGTTGTACTTACCGCTTCTCATAATCCCAAGGAATACAATGGCTATAAAGCTTATTGGGATGACGGCGGGCAGGTCATCGCGCCGCACGATAAAAATATAATTCTGGAAGTTCAATCCATTCAGTCATTTGATGATGTGAAATGGCAAAGAAAAAATGATCTGGTTGAATCGATCGGACAAAACATAGATAATAAGTATTTGGATCATCTTATGGGTCTTGTTGTTGACCCCGAACTAATAAAAAGGCAGTCGGATTTAAAAATACTTTTTTCACCGATACACGGAACGGGTGTTAAATCCGTTGGCCCTGCCCTTGAAAAGGCGGGATTCAAAAATGTAAGAATTCTAGAGAGTCAGGCCAAACCCGATGGGAATTTTCCAACGGTGATCTATCCGAATCCGGAAGAAAAAGAAGCAATGAGCCTTGCACTTGAAGCGGCAAAAGACTGGGATGCTGATTTGATCATGGCCACAGACCCCGATGCTGATCGCGTGGGTATAGGTGTTAAAAATGATAAGGGCCAATTTGTATTACTCAATGGAAATCAGACGGGCAGTCTTTTGATTTATTATTTATTGGAAGCCTGGAAACGAATGAACAAATACCAAGGAAATGAATTCATTTGCAAGACCATTGTTACCACAGATCTCATAATAAAAATTGCCGATGCTTATAATGTCAATCATTATGAGACACTAACCGGTTTTAAATATATCGCTTCTCTTATCAAAGGTCTTGAGGGTAAGGAACAATTCATTGCAGGTGGCGAAGAAAGCTATGGTTATCTGATAGGCGATGCCGTGAGAGATAAGGACGCTGTTGCCAGCTGTCTTATAATTTCGGAAATGACCGCCTGGGCCAAAGACAGTGGCATTTCACTCTATGACATGATGATTGATATGTATGTGAAATTTGGCTTCTACAAGGAGAATTTAATTTCTATTACAAAGAAAGGTAAAGAAGGTGCGGAAGAAATCGCTTCGATGATGGAAAACTACAGAAATAATCCTCCAAAAAGTTTGGGTGGAAGCGAAGTCATTGGAATGAAAGATTATAAGTCTGGGGAAAGTAAAAATTTGATAAGCGGAGAGCGGAAAGAAATGAAATTTGAAAGCTCAAATGTTCTTCAGTTCATTACGCAAGACGGAAGTAAAATATCTGCGCGGCCATCCGGAACTGAACCAAAAATCAAATTCTATTTTAGTGTAAATACCCGATTGGATAACAAATCAAATTATTCCGGAAAAGAGCAGGAATTAAAAGATAAAATTGAAAAGATAAGTTCTGATCTTGGGTTGAACTAAAAATGTTTTCTGTTTAGAATTTCAGAAAGGATAATGGCTTTTTTGGGGCTGTCCGGGTCTTCAAAAATCAAGGAAGCATATTCATTTTCGGTTTCTTCCTCCTCTATTTCATTGCGTTTTTCAATTTTGTAATGTTCAAAGCGCTCTGTTTCTTTTTCTTTCTTTTTTGACTGAATTTCAGAAAGTCGTTTGTCGTACTCGGAGAGTGTTTTATTTACTTTTTTACTAAAATCCTTTTTCACTTCAGGTTTATATCCAAACTGCTCCTCAGGTCGTTCCTCTACAAGCTCATCTTCATTTTTTAATTCCCGAATAATTTCATCGATTAGTGAGCGATCATTTGTTTGAGGCTCATCAACAACCTCCTCATATTGTTCCATTTGAGGCTCGGATGCATTTTTTTGAGCTTCTTTTTGGGCTTTTAATTTCTTCTTGCGCGAATTCTGAATGATCACCCAAATGATCATGATCACTACATAAAGAATTATTTCAACAGCATCCATCTTTTATCTATTTAACAAGGAAGGGGGCTTCTCCAATCAGCACTTCTTCGCAATACAATTCAACTTTGTACTGTCCTTCTACCCAATCGCTGCCCTTTATATATAAAAATTCAATCTGTGGTTTTCTATTATCAAAAAGAAAATCCTGCTTTAAGGTGAAAAATCTTTCCTTCCCATTCATTATAAAAGTACCTCCCCCATTGGCCAGATCATATAAAATAGTGCCATCGGGTTCAATGACCTGAAGATATACAATCTTAGTTTCCACTTTGGCCACTTTGTTTTCGGCAATATTAAACCTCACACGCAATTTCTCGAGTTTGCTGGCTTTAAGATCGGAACCTCTTTTATCCTTACTTATATTTCCACGACGGTCGATAGACCTAATTTCAATATTTTCAGCCTTTAATTTTGAAGCGATATTTACCTTTTGCTCCAATTGCTTTTTGGTCCCCTCCAGATCGGAAATATTTTCGCTTAAAGACATTTTTTCCTGCTTCAAACCCTGATTTTCAGATAAGAGGATTTCATTCTGAGCTTGTAATTTCTCTATTTCCTTATCCTTATTGGCAAGTAGAATCTTAAATCCTTCCAATTTGTCATCCAGTTTTTTCTTTTGGCCATACCAATATTTTGCATTTTTCTCAGCTTTTTCTTTTAAATCAGAGATTTCTGCCAATGCAGCAATAAGACTATCTTTCTCACCACCGAGCTCTTCAATTGTTGCAAGTCTTTGTTTTAATTCGAATTCAACGCTATCAAGAGAATTCATTGCTTTGGCAATTTCTTCCCTGTTTGAATCAATTTCCTGCTCGTAAGCATTTTTTTCCGAATACCTTAGATACAACTGAATGGCATTGATTAATAAAAGTGCCACAATTGCAGCAATTACTGCAATTTTCCTACCTCCTGATGTTTTCTTTTTTGCTTCTTCGGCCATAGAAAAATTAATTTTATAGGATTTAAAAATAAAGAATCATTTTTTAATGCAAATGAGCAAAAAATACTTCCTTTATTTCTTACATCGGGTTTAATTTGCCAGATAATATTATGGCTTTTCCCAAAATAAATCCAAAAGACTTTTTATACCATCTTCCCCAGGATAAAATTGCAGAATCCCCATTGTCAGAACGCGATGCATCCAATCTTCTTGTTTATCGCAATGGTAAAATTTCAGATGCCATTTTTAAAGATCTTAAGCAATTTCTTCCGGCTAATTCCCTTTTGTTCTTTAACAACACAAAAGTAATTCCGGCTCGCATGCATTTTTTAAGAGAAAGCGGCGCGAGAATAGAAATTCTTCTTGATAAGGCTCATTTTCCGTCCAGAGACCCTCTTATTTGTCTAAATCAAACTAAAACCTGTGCATGGAATGCGATAATAGGCAACAAAAAAAAATGGAAAGATCAGGAGCTTTTAAAGCTGGAATATCAACTGAATTCTAAAAATTATGAGCTTCAAGCACGATTGATAGATCGAGAAAGCAATTTGGTAGAATTTTCCTGGTCAGGCGACTTAAGCTTTGCTTCCGTATTGGAAGCGCTCGGTCATACGCCTCTACCACCTTATATTCAAAGAGCAGAAAAAGAAGAAGACAAAGAATCTTATCAGACGGTTTATGCTAAAATTAATGGCGCTGTGGCAGCGCCGACGGCAGGTTTACATTTTACTGACCATGTAATTGAAAATCTCAAAAGTGCAGGAATTAAAATGGACGAATTGACGCTTCATGTGGGGGCAGGTACTTTTAGTCCGATTAAAACTGACAATGCAGCCGGGCATGACATGCATTCCGAATTAATCCAAATAAATCGAAAAAACCTGGAGTCAATATTTAGCCACCAAGGTCCCATTATTCCGGTGGGCACAACGGCGATGCGTAGCCTGGAATCCCTTTACTGGTTTGGACAAGCGCTTGAACATAAACATTTTGATTTATTCGAATGTAAAAAAGTCCTGCCCTATCAATTGAAAGCGGAAATAGAAGTAAAAAAAGCGATGCAAAATATCATCAACTGGATGGATCAAAAAGGATTTAAGACCTTTTCAGGTGATACCTCGATATTTATTGTTCCTGGCTATAAGTTTCAGATTTGCAATGGAATAATTACAAATTTTCATCAGCCCGGAACCACGCTTATTTTACTGATCGCCGCCTTAATAGGAGAAAAATGGAGAGAGGTATATGAGCATGCCTTGAGAAATAATTATCGTTTTTTGAGCTATGGTGATTCTTCTTTACTCTTGCCCTAAATTTGCCACATGGAAGACCGAGCCTATTATGTAATCGATTTTGACAGCACTTTTACCCAGGTAGAGGCCATGGATATTCTCGCCGATATATCACTCAAAAGCCATCCTGAAAAAGATTCCATAAAAAAAGAAATTGTCAGGCTAACGGATTTAGGCATGGAAGGCAAACTGACGGTTCGGGAATCACTGTTAAAAAGAATCGAACTTCTTAAAGCCAATAAAAATCATCTTCAGGAACTCGTAGAGCTTTTAAAAAAGAAAATCTCAAAATCATTTAGAAGAAATGAGCAGTTTTTTTCAGAACATGCCTCAAACATTTTGATTATATCCAATGGCTTTAAGGATTTTGTTGTTCCGGTCGTAACCGAATTGGGCGTCCTTCCTCAAAATGTCTATGCCAATTCTTTTGAATACGATGAATATGGAAATATTACAGGCGTGGATACCGACAATGTCCTTTCGGACAATGATGGCAAGGTGAAGCAGCTTCAATCATTAAAACTGAATGGTGAAATATTTGTCATTGGCGATGGATTCACAGATTATGAAATAAAGCAAAAAGGCATCGCTAAGAAATTCTATGCTTTTACCGAAAATGTAAAGAGAGATTCCGTGGTCAGCGGAGCGGATCATATCGCACCATCGCTCGATGAGTTTCTATACAAGAATAAATTGACCATGGCGATTTCTTATCCCAAAAACAGGATCAAGGTATTGGTGCTTGAAAATATACATTCCAAAGCCACAGAATTGTTTTCTGAAGAAGGTTATGACCTCGAAAGACTTTCAAGTGCTTTGGATGAGGATGAATTAAGTGAAAAAATCAAAAATGTGTCCATACTCTGCATTCGTTCCAAAACGAATGTGACTGCCAAAGTACTTGAGAATGCCAATAAACTTTTATCCATAGGCGCCTTTTGCATTGGTACCAATCAAATTGATTTGCCTTCATGCATGGATAAAGGGATCGCAGTTTTCAATGCGCCTTACAGCAATACAAGGTCGGTGGTGGAATTGGCTATAGCTGAGATTATTATGTTGATGCGGAATATTCCGGACAAATTTTCCCAGATGCATGCCGGAAAATGGAATAAATCTGCGGTGGGAAGCAATGAGATTCGCGGTAAAAAACTCGGGATTATTGGATATGGCAATATCGGTTCACAGCTTTCTGTTTTGGCTGAGTCAATGGGTTTGAATGTTTTCTATTATGACCTCGAAGATAAACTCGCTCTTGGTAATGCCACGCCCTGCGCTTCGCTTGAAGAATTATTAAGAACTTCGGATATAATTTCGATTCATGTAGATGGCCGGCCCGGAAATGATAATCTTTTATCTGAAAATGAATTTAAAATGATGAAAGATGGAGCCGTTTTGGTCAATTTGAGTCGCGGGCATGTCGTGGATCCTAAAGCTTTAAGGAAAGCCATAGAATCAGGAAAGGTTAAAGGTGCCGGAATGGATGTATTCCCTGAAGAACCCAAAAATAATGATGAGGAATTTAAATCACCTTTGAGAGGTTTGGCCAATACCATTCTAACACCGCATGTTGGTGGAAGCACGGAAGAAGCCCAGGTGAATATTGCGAGTTTTGTTCCCGAAAAGATCATGTCTTTTGTCAATACCGGCAATACCTCCGGCGCGGTCAATTTTCCCAATATACAGCTGCCTCAATTACAAAATGCGCATCGCTTGATTCATATTCATAAAAATACCAGTGGTATTTTGGCGAGCATTAATAATGTTTTGGCTGAGCACGATGCCAATATTGTAGGACAGTATTTAAAAACCAATGAGCGAATTGGCTATGTAATTACTGATGTTGATAGATTTTATGATAAAAATCTACTCAAAGCATTGAAACAAATCGAACACACCATTCGGGTAAGGGTATTGTACTAATGCAGCCACAATTTTTAACACCGGGGCCATCGGAGCTTTATTTCACAGTACAGGATCATATAAGATCGGCCTTGTTAAATGGTATTGGAAGTATTAGCCACCGAAGTGAGGAGTTCAAAAGTTTATATAAAGAAACCGAGATAAACCTTAGGAAATTATTAGAAATTCCGGAAGAATTTGCAATTCTATTTGCCGGCTCAGCTACCGAGATCTGGGAAAGATCATTACAAAACTTAATGCCTCAAAAACCCGGTTTCTTTATTAATGGGGCTTTCTCAGATAAATTTTTCAAAACGGCAGAAGCGCTAGGTTTCAATGCGGAGACTTATTACTGGACGGAAAAGAATTGGGATTTTGATAGGTATACATCGCTCGCAGATTGCGACTTTATAGGCATAGCTCAAAATGAAACCAGCTTAGGAATTGCCACGCCGAAAGAAGTCATAAATAAAATAAGGAAAATAAATTCTGAAGCATTTTTAGCGGTGGATATGGTGTCCGGCCTCCCCTTTTATCCAGCCGATTGGCAAAATTGGGATTCGGTTTATTTTTCAGTGCAAAAGGGCTTTGGACTGCCTGCAGGTTTGGGTGTGTGGATCATTCGCCGCTCAAAGATAAAAAGTGAAGCTAATTTATCTCCACACCGAAATCTAAATAAATGGCTGGAAGCCGCTGAACAATATCAAACACCCGAAACGCCAAATGTATTGAGCATTTATTTGTTGGGCAAAGTTTGTGAGGATATGAATCGAAGAGGGATTGACATGATTCGTTCTGAAACAAGCTATAAAGCGGCTTTAACCTATAATGCCATTGATACCAGTCCTTTTTTAAAGCCATTTGTGCAAGACAAAGCCTTTCAATCCAAAACAACTATTGTCGCCGAATGTCGCGGAGTTAAATCCGATGCGATTATTGACCATTTGTTAAAATCAGGTATTCAAATTGGAAATGGCTATGGCAAACATTCGGATACACATATCAGAATTGCCAATTTCCCGACGCATTCAAAAGAGGTTTTTGAAAGATTGGTGGACGCTTTGGAAGAATTTAGGCCCTAGGAATATTTACCTCAAATTCTCCTCAAACAATTTTAAAATCCTTCCATACTCATCGGTCCATGAGCTGGCTTCTTTGAAGCCATGCGGTTCTATAGGATAGGATGCCAGTTCCCAGTCTTTTTTACCCAATTCTATAAGTTTTTGTGTTAAACGGATGATATCCTGGTACTGTACATTGGTATCCACTACGCCGTGCAACATCAATAAGGGATCATCCAGGCCATCGGCAAAATAGATCGGCGAAGATTTCATATAGGCCATGGAATCTTCAACAGGCGTATTGAGAATATTGGAGGTATATGGATGATTATAATGCGCCCAGTCGCTAACGGATCGTATCGCTGCACCACAAGCAAAAGTTTCCGGAGCAGTAAATAATGCCATTAGGGTAATAAATCCCCCATAAGAGCCTCCGTAAATCCCGATTTTGTTTTTGTCAATTCCCAATTCATCCACCAGATATTTGGCACCGTCTACCTGATCGCTCAAATCTTTTCCACCCATATGACGGTAAATGGCTGTGCGCCAGTTGCTGCCATAGCCTTCGGAAGCGCGATAATCTATATCGAGTACTGTGTATCCCATATCCACTAATAAATTATGGAACATGTATTCCCTGTAATATGAACTCCACCACTTATGGGCATTCTGAAGATATCCGGCACCATGTACAAAAATGACTGCGGCATTGTTCTTTATTGAATTTTCAGGTTTGTACAATCTGGCTCTCACTTTTTCCCCATCCGAAGCTTTGAAATAAATCAGTTCCGGAACTTTCCATGAATAGGCATTAAATTCGGGTTTAGTCGATTCAGTGATTTGTTTCATCTCTGCCCCCGCTTTGTTTTCCATTAAATACAGTTCCCAGGGTTTGTTATAAGAGGAATATCGGCTCACAATGTATTTTTCATCGGGTGATAAGAACAGTTCATGATGCCCTTCACCGGAGCTAAGTTGTGTTCTTTCTTTGCCCTCAAGATCCATTTTATACAAATGCCTCTCTCCGGGATCTTTTTCATTGCTGACTAAATAGAAATGTGTTTTATCTTTTGAAAGAAATGCTTCGTGTACTTCAAATTCTCCTTTGCTCATGGCTTTCTTTTTACCTGATTTAGTATTTACTGAATACAAATGGGAATAACCGCTTTCTTCCGAATGAAACCAGTAATGCTCATTATCCGGCATCCAGCCTTTATTTCCGGGTACCATGTTCCAGCCGGTAATGCCGGGACCACCTACCCATTTATCGTCATGCTGTCTTTCTATCATTTTCCAGCTTGCATCTTCGGGATTTAAATACATAAACCAACGATCCTTGTTGTCCTGAGCTTTAATCTCTACCACAGCATTGCCATTTTTCGCTATGTCCGGTCCGTGGATCAATATTTTTCTTGGCTCTTCCCATGGTTTTGATGCCTTTTCCTTATCGTAAATGGAGAAAAATGCGGGTTTTTCGAATATCCCGGGAATAGATTTAGTATCAAACTGTAACGTGGTGTCATTCTCTATTTGATACACCCATAGCTCTTCCGTTTCCAATTCCTGCCCTACTTTGGGTCGGTCCTCCAGAATCTTTGCATAACCATTGTCGCTTACATAATCGAGGTTATTGGTGTTTTCATTTTTAACTTTTGAATGCAATTGATAATAAACGTATTTCCCATCTTCACTGAGTGTCACGGATGAAATATTCATTTCACCATAATAAATGGTTTTTGGTTTTAGATCTTTTAATATCCGGCTTCTCTCCTCTTTATTCTTTCTCTCCTCTTCTCTTTTTTTCATGATATCAAAAAGTTGAACCTGATCCTTTTTAAGCCATTTTTCCTGTTCTGTGTCTTTTTTCTCCTTTTTCTTTCCCGATTGAAAATTGGTGATCTGTTTGATATTTCCTCCGGATAGTGCTCTTAAAAAAAGGTTGTTTTCCGATTCATAGACGATATAGGCATCATCCATTACAAATCGCGGATTGCTTTCAGAGACATTGGTTTGTGTTAATCGTTCAATTTTATTTTCAGAAATAGTATTCAGAAAAATATCACCGGCTTTTGCGTATACTTTTAAGGTTCTGGAAGAATTATAATCTCCCGAAGAGGGAATTTCCATAAACGCCTCAAGAGGATCTACTTCAGTGATGGCATTGACTTCCAGGTCATATACATAATGCGGTTTTACCCCAGGGACAGATTCATTCCATTTAAAATAAAAGGCATCGCTTTGCTCAGACCAAATCACTTCATCGGGAAGTGTTCCTACAAAATCTTCACCTTTCATGATTTCTGAAAGTTTCAATTCTGATTTTTGGGCCTGGAGATATAAACTAAAAAGAACGAATAGAATAAATGCAGCTGATCTCATGAGAAGTTGTTTGAGCAGCAAATTAACAAAAAGCTATGGAGTTCAAATGAAAAAAGCCCTGTTCCGTAAGAAACAAGGCTTTCAATTTATGGATTAAGCTTAAATTAACTATTGATATAATTTAAAAACTCTTTTTTAACATTTTCGTTCAAAAATTTACCGGAAAAATGGGCCGTCCCTGTTTTTGAGTTCGTATCGCCAACACCTCTTGAAGCCACACACAAATGCGTGGCATCCATTACCACACCAACATGTTCGGTATCCAGCGCTTTTTTAAGTTCTTCTGCAACCTGAACTGTAAGTCTTTCCTGAACCTGAGGCCTTTTGGCATAATACTGAACAATCCTGTTAATTTTCGACAAACCGATTACTTTGCCCGTCGAAATATAAGCCACATGGGCCTTTCCGTATATGGGCACAAAATGATGCTCGCAATGCGAATAGAAAGTGATTTCTTTTTCAACAAGCATTTGATCGTATTTGTACTTGTTTTCAAATAAGCGGGCATGCGGCATGTTGTCGGGATTTAATCCGCTGAAAACCTCCTTTACATACATTTTTGCAACTCGTCTTGGACTGCCCTGAAGGCTATCATCACTAAGGTCCAAACCGAGGGTTTCCATAATTACCCGAAAATGTTTTTCAATGATTCTTATTTTCTCATCATCGCTGAGTTCAAAAGCATCGGGCCTAAGTGGAGTCTCAAATGAAGAAACAACATGGTCTTCACCTGTTTCCTCAACTGCCTGGTTAATTGCCTGGGTATTCAACAAAATTTTTCTCTGTTTCATAAAGTCTGATGCTTAGTTCAAATTCAGGTTCGATAATTTCCCGAAGTATATTGTAGCTAACTACAGCGATATTTTCTGCTGTTGGGTTTAAATTCCCAAACTCTTCTGTATCAAGATTTAAATTCTTATGATCAAATTTACGAATAATATTTTCTTTGATAATATCGCTTAATTTTTTCATATCGTAGACATAGCCGGTTTTTGGATCAATTTCACCCCTCAGCTTCACAATTAGCGTATAATTGTGACCGTGATAATTGGGATTATTGCATTTTCCAAAAATCCTGTCGTTCATCTCATCGGACCAGTCCGGATTGTATAAGCGATGCGCTGCGTTAAATCTTTCCTTTCTGTATATAGCTACCTTCATACCTAATCTGAACACTCATAGTGTCATTTGGTTCAAAATTATTGAAATACAATCCTGGAATGATTTTAGGGTATTTTTGGATATGGCTGTATTTCACTCTTGGAGGCATATATATGCATTTTTCGTATACAATTCAAAAAATACAAAACCATGTATATGTTTCTTTGTTTAACTTTGGATAAATAAATCAAATAATCAATTATGAAAAAAACAGGACTTTTTAATTACAGTAAATACCTTATGGCAATCTTATTAAGTGCCTCTGTGGTATTTTTTACAAGTTGTGGAGATGACGATGGAGACAGCACGCCACCTCCTGCTCCCGTAACTGACAATGCTTATGAAATACTTTCATCAAAGGATGAACTAAGTGAATTAAAAGACTTCATCGATCAATTTGGTCTTGATGTTACGCTTTCTGATTCTACTTCAAAAACCTTCTTTGCACCTAACAACGACGCATTTACTAAACTACGTACAACTTTAGGTACGGATGATTTGAGTACAATTGATCCGGATATCATTGAAGAAGTATTGAAATTTCATATTATAAATGGACAATCTTTAACTATTGATCAATTGGTTGATGCCTCTTCAGTTGCTACTGTACAAGGTGAAAGCATCGTCATGAATGCCGATGGTACTGTAGCTACAGGTGGTTCAGATGATGAGGTAGTAGTGCTTGAAGCAGACATCGCAGCAACTAATGGAACGGTTCATGTTGTAGAAACAATATTGATTCCTCCTACAATTTTTGCGGCCATAGGACAAAACCTGGGACAACTTTCACAAGCAGTTTTCCTTGGTGCTGATTTCACTACATTGGCAGCAGCAATTGCTAAGGCTGATACATTTGCAGCAGGTTCTTCATTGACAACCATTACCTCTGTATTGACTGGTGCAGACCTTTATACTGTATTCGCTCCGGTTAATACTGTATTTCAGGCTGCAAGTATCACTTTGGATACTTATACCGGACAGGAATGGTATGGAATCATTACCAACCATGTTGTGGCCGGCGTAACTGTAGCTGACAGTATTTCTGCAGGTGCTACTTATACTACATTGGCTGGAGGAACCATTACGGTTCTTACGACTTCTGCTCCGACTGATGAGCCTAATGGAATTTTGACAGGTATTGCTTTAGATTCTAATGGCGATACTACTGCTGAAGCACAGGTGGCGGTTGGTGATGCTTTTGAAGCTAATAATGGCGTATTGCATGCACTCGCTGGTGTATTGGTTCCTTAATTAACTTTATTGAGCAATAAAAAAAGTCCTTCTCGCGAAGGACTTTTTTTTTGTCCGATGTTCTATAAAGTATCCTTTTAATTCATTAGTTCATCAAATGTAACAGAGACATAATATATTGCCCCTATATTAGGACCACCCAAACTCTGGATATAATATTCATTGAGGATATTTGAACCCCCAACTTTTATCATTGATTTAAGATTACTCAGCTTATAAGTAAACTGCAGATCCATTGTGCTGTAAGAAGGAACAGTACCTGTAGCAAAAGAAGATTCCCATCTGAATTCTTCCTGCCATCTATACACCATGCTAAATCCGAGATTGTCAATGATTTTTCGATTTGAAAATTTTAAATTGAATTTATGCTCAGGGGTGTTAAACTCAGAAAGTCCTTGTGTTATTTCAGTATTGAGTTTGTTCCAATTGTAATTTCCTCCGATTACAAAATTTTTCGGAAGGCTATATGTCAAACCAAGAACTGCACCTTGAGATGTCACTTCATTGTCAAAATTGGTATAAATCTGAGCGGTATTACCCTCCAGCGAGTAACTGCCATCCGTATTCTGTACACGAGTCAAGGCAGTGCCATTCAATAATGAGGTGTAATTCAAGGATCCATCATCGAAATTTGTGCCTTTGCGGATTTGAATTTGTGTTATAAAATTGGTGTAGGTATTGTAATAATAAGCCGCATCGATAAGCAATTTATTCTTAATTAAACTTTTATATCCCACTTCTATGGTTTGTATTTGCTCAGGTACCACCGGTTGAGATTCTGCAAAACGCACGAGTTTAGAAACAGCCTCAACAGTATCACCTCCTGAAAATAAAACATCTGTAAATTCTCTTACTGACTCTATGGTATAAGCATTCGTTGTCAACTCGTACTTGTCATAATTATCCTGCAATCCACCCAGCAAACGTGTTGATATTATGTCAAGATCAATGTATTGCCCTTGTGTTGTTGGGTTTCTAAATCCTGTCTGGAATGAAGCTCTGAAATTATGGGTTTTATTTACTGTATATACTCCGGCTATTCTTGGATTGACCTGGCCATTAAAATTTTGGTTCTTATCATATCTTACAGATCCGGTGAGTTTAAATTTATCATCAAAAAATCGCTTAGAAGCCTGAGTATAGGCACCGTATTCTTCAATTTGTATTCCCCCATCCTCATCAGGGAAAATGGTGCCATCGGAACGAAGATCAAACAATCTGTAGCTGGCTCCTACCTGCAGGTCCATAAATGAAATGTCATTTTTAAAATCATATTGACCTTCTACATGATAAAGTTTTGTATTGTCATTGAATTTAGGTCCGGTTGGAACGGTTCCCTTTTGCTGGCTCTCTTTGATTTGACTGAATTCTGACGAATATTCATCTATTGGAAAAGGATCAGTTGACCATGGCGTACCATTTTCATCTACTTCCAAAGTGGTGGCTTTTGCAAATTGATGTGCAGTATACGAATCCTGTAGTGTTACACTGTTAGGATCATCACCCGGTCGGTAACCCTGATCATATAATGATTCCAGATAATAAAGCGGATATCTTGTCAGATAATTGCCAACATCCCCACCAAATCGCACATCATTGATCTTTTTACCCAAAAATTCAGCTATATAGGATTCACCTGAATTTTCAATGGTTGTATATCCTCTTACATAGAAATTGTTGCCTCTCAATTGTAATCTGTGTTGCTGTATCCTAAAATCTTTTAGAGAGTACCTTTGAGCACCCGTATATATACTTGTTCCAAAACCGCCATTGTATAAATAACTGGCCTCCATATCTTCATTGACCCTGTAGTACAAACCAGCACTACCTTTGATGTTTTCTGCTCCATAGTCAACAATATTGACTTCCTGATAACCAGGCGCCGAAATGATATGATTAGGTAAAAAACCATTTGTTGCATAGGTCCATGCAGAAACACCCGCTTCAAATCGCTTTGAAGTTGCAATGGTTTGCCATCCAACGCTATTTCCCTCTGTTCGGCTAAAACGCAATAAATTCATATTCAAAGTTGCCTCATCTCCCATTACATGTAGTCTATCAGGACCAGGGTTTTCTCCATCGATGGAAATAAATGGGTTAATGGCTGCATTTCTATCCATCTGACTCGTGCCGTGCCAGTCATCGGCTTGCATGTAGGCAAGGTTTAATTTGAATGCAAAACGATCATTGATGGCTTTCGCATAGCGAATTGAAGCTTCATACAATGGGGCGGGATCCTGATCTGCATTACCACCAACATGGTTTACCCCTGTTTTTACAAATGCACTGGCACCCTGATATTCAAAAGGATTCTTAGAATTAACCAGTAATATACCATTAAAGGCATTTGGTCCATAGAGTGCGGATGAAGCACCCGGAATCAATTCTACGCTTTCTACATCCAGTTCTGAAGGGCCATTGAGATTTCCAATCGGGAAATTCAATGCGGGTGCCTGGGTATCCATACCGTCGGTTAACTGTACAAATCGCGTATTTCCAGTACTGCCAAATCCTCGCGTATTTATGATTTGAAAATTTATCGAAGAAGTAGCAACATCAACCCCTTTTAAGTTTGCAATGCCCTTATAATAATTATCTGCTGGAGTGTTTTGAATTTCCAGAATATCCATTTTTTCAATGGATACCGGCGATTCTAATATGCTTTCTTCGACTCGAGAAGCAGAAACGACTACTTCCTGTCCAAGAAGCGATTGTATCTCAAGTGTTGCATTAATTGTTTGATTTTCTTCTGTGATTTCAAATTCTATATTGTCATAACCCACACTGGATATGACCAATGTAAAAGGCCTTGGTGTATTGGTTTTCAATTCAAATTCACCTTTGGAATTGGTTATAGTTCCCGTTACGGTTCCTTTTACATATACATTAACCCCTATTAATTCCTCATTATTCTCTGCATCCTTCACCTGGCCACTTACCTTGGTTTGGGCCATAATTGCACTTGAAATAAATAGTAAAATAATGAAAAGGGTAAAAGTTAGGTTTTTGAGTATAGGTGTAGTCATAGTCTTCTCTTTATACAAATACATTTTAAACACCTGAATATATGTATTTATAGCATTATAAGAGCTATTCATTGATTATTTTTCGACAAAACGAAAATTTGAAATCACTTTTGTACAAAAAAAAAGCCGGATTTATTAAAATCCGGCTTGCCTTTTTTTGAAATAATATAGCTAACAATATTCCTTAAAAACCGCAATAAGATGATTGGCTATCATCTCAGCCGATCTACCTTCTATATGATGTCTTTCAACAAAATGAACCAATTCCCCATCCTTAAATAAAGCAATTGAAGGAGAAGAAGGAGGATAAGGCAAGGTGTATTCCCTTACTTTATTTACGGCCTCTTTTTCCATTCCTGCAAAAACTGTGGCTAAAGCGTTTGGCTTTTGGTCTGAATTTTTCAGGGCCAAACGCACTCCCGGTCTGGCAGTACCAGCCGCGCATCCGCAAACGCTGTTTATTACAACTAATGCAGTACCTTTTTGACTCGACATAAATAAATCGACTTCTTCGGCAGACATTAATTGTCGAAAACCATCATCTGTCAATTCTGCTCGCATTGGAGCTACTAATTCTTCTGGATACATATCTCTTATATTTAATTAATTCTACATAAAACCTAACTCAAGCTTGGCGGCTTCTGACATCATTTCTGTGCTATATGGCGGATCAAAGGTAATTTCAACTTCACATTCACTTACTCC
Source organism: Cytophagales bacterium (assembly GCA_040218795.1). Lineage (GTDB taxonomy): Bacteria > Bacteroidota > Bacteroidia > Cytophagales > CCMP332 > CCMP332. Next base: position 152,415 of record JAVJQT010000003.1, read on the forward strand.
TTCAATTCCTTCTATTCCGTGTTTAACCTCATTGGGAATTGATTCAGCAGCCGGGCAATTTGGCGATGTTAAAGTCATCAAAACGTAAACCTTGTTTACGGGAAAAACTTTAACCTCATAGATCAGTCCAAGTTCAAAAATATTTACCGGGATTTCCGGGTCATAAATGGACTTGATGATCTCAAGTGCTTTTTCTTTTATTTCGTTTTCGTCCAGAGACATAAATTATTCCTTTTGCAATTGACCCTGATATGCCAGGGCAAAAATTTTCATCTTTTTTATCATGGATACAAAACCGTTTGATCGCTGCGAGCCTATCATATTGCTCATTCCAATTTTTTCCATGAAAAATAAATCGGTATCTATAATTTCTTTTGGGCTCCTGTCATTTAATACTCTTATCAATAAGGAAATCAATCCTTTGGTAATGGATGTATTGCTATCTGCAGTAAAATGTACTTTTCCATCTTTCAACTCACTGATCAGCCATACTTTTGACTGGCACCCCTTTATAATATTGTCCTCCACTTTATCAGAATCCTTCAGGGGCTCGAGCCTTTCACCCAGTTCCATAATATAATTGATCATGGCCTCCCTGTCATCTCCAAGAAAAGTAAACTCTTCTATAATTTCATTTTGTATGTCTTCCGGTGATTTCAAATCAGTTCAGTTTTTTATCGATATCGATCAGACTCTCAACCAGAATATCAATTTCTTCTCTGGTATTATAAAATGTAAGTGATGCTCTTACAGTTCCTTCAATACCATAATGCTTCATTAATGGCTGAGTACAATGATGTCCTGTTCTTACAGCTATTCCCTTTGCATCGAGCATCATCCCCACATCAAATGCATGAGCATTACCCAAGAGGAATGAAAAAATCGCTGTTTTTTGATCGGCATCTCCGACAAACTTTAAATTTTCTATTTCAGAAAGTCGCTTTCTCCCATATTCCTTTAAGTCATTTTCATATTCTCTAATGCGATCCCTGCCTATACTTTGCAAGTATTTTAAAGCCGCATTAAAAGCGATGACATCCGCAATATTTGGTGTACCAGCTTCAAATTTAAATGGCAGTTCATTGTAAGTGGTGCCTTCAAAATCCACCTCTTTTATCATTTCACCACCACCCTGATAGGGATTCATTTTCTCAAGAATATCTCTTTTACCGTATAGAACTCCCAATCCGGTGGGACCGTACATTTTATGTGCGGAACAAACAAAAAAATCGCAATCGAGTTTTTGCACATCTACATCCAAATGACTGGCCGATTGTGCACCGTCTATGAGTACTTTTGCCCCTTTTTCTCTGGCCATTTTTGTTAGCTCAGGTATAGGGTTAATGGTCCCCAAAGCATTTGACACATGAACGACTGCCAGAAGTTTGCTTTTATCAGTAAAAACTTTTTCCGCCTTTTCCAGATCTATTTCTCCTTTTTCATTGATGGGCAAGACCTTAATTTTTGCACCAACACTTTCACAAAGCATTTGCCATGGAACAATATTGGAATGATGCTCCATTGTTGAAAGTACAATTTCATCGCCCTCAGAAATGAATTGTTTCCCAAAAGTTGCTGCCACCAAATTGATACCGTCCGTTGTACCCCTTGTAAAAATTACTTGATCAGAAGATTCGGCATTAAACCATTTGGCCAGATTTTCACGACTGGCTTCATAGGCTTTTGTAGCGCGATCTGCCAGGGTATGGGCACCTCTATGAATATTGCTGTTATCGTGATAGTAATATTCGTTAAGTGCTTCTACGACTGCTTTTGGTTTTTGAGTAGTCGCAGCATTATCAAAGTATATGAGATTTTTTCCATGCACTATTTCACTCAATACAGGAAAATCTTTCCTTATTGAATCTATTTGAATTATCTCTTTTTCTTTGCTCAACTGCATTTTACAAACTGTATTCCATTCTTTGTTCCAACTCTGAATCCAATCTTTTTCTTATGCTTTCTATCTTCACTTTTTCAATCACTTCTTCTATAAAGGCATGTGTCAGCAATGCTATGGCTTCCTTTTTAGGAATTCCTCTGGATCTCAGATAAAATAACTGCTCTTCATCCAATTGACCAATGGTGGCGCCGTGAGAACACTTTACATCATCGGCCCAAATCTCTAATTGAGGTTTGGTATGAACTGTGGCATCAGGCGATAAAAGCAAGTTTCGATTGGATTGAAATGCATTTGTTTTTTGCGCATCTTTTCTAACGAAAATTTTTCCATTGAAAACCGCCGTAGAGTTATCATTCATAATCCCTTTGTACAATTCATTGCTTTCGCAATTTGGCATGGCATGATTAACACTGCTGTGATTATCAACATGGGTTTTTCCATTGAGTACATAAGCCCCATACATATGGCTCTCAATATGTTCGTCGAGCAAATGAATATCCAAATCATTTCTGAGCATTGCACCTCCAAATGAGAATGCATATGCTGAAAAAACACTGCTTTTTTGTTGTGTGACAGCGGTAAGTCCCGAATGATAATACGCTTCCGATTGTAATTGAAGTTTATAATACTCCAATCTGGCATTTTGAGCTATTGCTATTTCCGTACAAGTGTTGGTGAAAGATGAATTCAGACCTTTTTGATGATAATTTTCAACAATTTTCAGCTCGGAATTTTCTTCAGCTACCACTAGAATTCTCGGTTGTGAAAAAATCAGTGATCCGGAAGTGTCAGAGATGATATGAATCTGTATGTCTTTGGAAACGCACTCATTTTTTGGACAATAGATAAAAAGCCCTTCCTTAATAAATGCAGTATTTAATTTCCCAAAAGCTCTTTGCTCTCTGGTTGAAATTTTATTGAAATTTTCCTGAAAAATCTTGCCAAAATCTTCTTGAGCCTGCTTGAAATTCAGGATTTTTATATTGCTCTCTATGTCTATTGTTTTGTCTAAAATCCAGTCTCCGTTTATATTATAAATATGGATGGATTCTTCTGAAAAGGATTTACACTCTTCGGTCAAGTCCTGAATCGATTCAGATTTGCTTTGAGGTGCATTGAAATATTTTTCGAGATTCTTGGAAAGGAAGGTGTATTTCCAGTCTTCTGATTTTTTTCCGGGCATTCCATTGGATTCAATGTCAGCAATAGCCTGAAGCCTTTCTTCGTGCATTTCCGACTTAGCAAATCCATTCAATTCTTTCTCAAAGGATCTGAATTTGTTTAATATTTCAGTCTGTAATTTTTCCATTGATGATTTATTTGACTGCTTCCTCTTCTCTTATCCAGTCATAGCCGCGTTCTTCCAATTCCAATGCCAGTTCTTTTCCTCCGGATTTTACAATTTGCCCATTGACCAATACATGTACAAAATCAGGTTGGATATAATTTAATAAGCGTTGGTAATGTGTAATTACGAGAAATGCATTTTTATCCGTTCTAAGCTTATTTACTCCATTAGAAACAATTTTTAATGCGTCGATGTCAAGCCCACTGTCTGTCTCATCCAAGATGGCCAGTTTTGGATCGAGAAGTGCCATTTGAAAGACTTCATTTCTTTTTTTCTCTCCTCCTGAAAAACCCTCATTAAGCGATCGACTAAGCAAACTTTGATCGATTTCAACCAATTTCATCTTTTCCTTCATCGCCTGGAGAAATTTTACAGCATCCAGTTTTTCCAGTCCACGATGCTTACGCACATTATTGACGGCCGCTTTTAAAAAGTTAGTTGTGCTGACGCCCGGTATTTCCACCGGATATTGAAATGCCAGAAACAAACCATCTCTTGCCCTGTCTTCCGGAGATTTTTCTAGTATATCTTCATTGTCAAAAAATATTTCTCCTTTGTCAACCTCGTATTCTTCCCTTCCTGCCAGAACCGAAGCCAATGTGCTTTTTCCCGAGCCATTGGGCCCCATGATGGCGTGAATTTCACCGGGTTTTATTTCGAGATTTATTCCTTTTAGTATTTCCTTCCCTTCGATGGAAGCGTGTAAATTTTTTATACTTAACATGTCTATTTTGATTATCCTACTGATCCTTCCAGAGAAATTGCCAATAATTTCTGTGCCTCAACAGCAAATTCCATAGGTAATTGTTTTAAAACTTCTTTTGCATAACCATTGACGATCAGGGCAACGGCTTCTTCGGTATCTAAACCTCTTTGATTGCAATAGAAAATTTGATCTTCCCCTATTTTTGAGGTGGTTGCCTCGTGCTCTACCTGGGCGCTTGCGTTTTTTACGTCGATGTATGGAAATGTATGGGCGCCGCATTTATCTCCCATCAAAAGGGAATCGCATTGTGAGAAATTGCGTGAATTCTCTGCCCTTTTGTGAACTTCTACCTGACCGCGATAAGAATTTTGACTAAATCCTGCAGAAACTCCTTTTGAAACAATCCGGCTTTTTGTGTTTTTACCGATATGAATCATTTTAGTTCCGGTATCGGCTTGTTGTCTGTTATTGGTAACTGCCACGGAATAAAATTCACCGATAGAATTGTCACCGGCTAAAACGCAACTAGGATATTTCCATGTAATGGAAGATCCTGTTTCCACCTGCGTCCATGATATTTTCGAGTTATCCCCTTTGCAAAGGCCTCTTTTGGTTACGAAATTATAAATCCCACCTTTGCCGTTTTTATCACCGGGATACCAATTTTGCACCGTTGAATATTTTACTTCTGCATCTTTTTCCGCATATATTTCAACCACTGCCGCATGCAATTGATTTTCATCGCGCATTGGTGCGGTACAGCCCTCCAAATAACTCACATAGGACCCTTCTTCTGCGACGATTAATGTTCTTTCAAATTGGCCGGTATTGGCAGCATTTATTCTAAAATAAGTGCTCAATTCCATTGGACATCGCACGCCCTTCGGAATATAACAAAAAGAACCATCACTAAATACAGCTGAATTTAAAGCCGCAAAAAAATTATCGTTTTGCGGAACTACAGAACCTAAATACTTTTTTACCAGCTCGGGATGATCATGAACCGCTTCTGAAAAAGAACAAAAGATTACACCTAATTCTCCCAGTTTTTCTTTAAAGGTCGTTTTAACCGAAACACTGTCTATCACGGCATCAACAGCCACTCCTGTAAGCCTTTTCTGTTCTTCCAGCGATATGCCTAATTTTTTGAATGTTTCCAATAATTCCGGATCCACTTCGTCAAGGCTGTCTACTTTCTTTTTCTTTTTTGGTGCGGAGTAATAAATGATATCCTGATAATTTATTGGCGGATATTCTACATTTGGCCATTTTGGCTCCTTCATTTTTTGCCAATTTCTAAAGGCCTTTAATCTCCATTCCAATAACCATTCGGGTTCATTCTTCTTTTCTGAAATGAAACGTACGATATCTTCATTCAATCCCGGAGGGGCTGAATCCGACTCAAAATCCGACTGGAATCCGTATTTGTATTCCGAGTTGGTTATTTCTTCCAGAATTTGATCATCCTTTGACATAAAATATTCTTTATTTAGACCAATTCTTAATAAGCACAAAAGTAACCAATAATTTCTCAGTGGAGGCTTCTATTTGATACTTTTTTCAGATTGGATATTATATTGCAAGTCAATTTATTTAGAAACAGTACAAACTGTCTTAAGTTTTTCGGTTATAAATAATTTTAAGCTAATCAGACACGATTATGAAAGACTATCCCTGGTTTAAAAATTATCCCGATTATGTTCCGCATGAAATCGATCCGGATAAATACGAGTCGCTTGTCCACCTCCTGGACGTGGCCTTTAAAAATTTTAAAGATGATCCTGCTTATGTCTGTATGGATAAAGAATTGACTTACAATGATATAGATCGAATGTCTTTGGATTTTGCCTCCTACCTTCAAAATGAATGTGGTTTGAAAAAAGGAGACAGAGTAGCGATTCAAATGCCGAATCTACTTCAATACCCGGTGGTTATGTTTGGTGTATTAAGAGCAGGCCTGATTGTAGTCAATACCAACCCTTTGTACACGCCCAGGGAAATGTTACATCAATTCAATGATGCAGGGGTAAGCGCGATTATCGTATTGGCCAATTTTGCCAATAATCTGGAAAAAATAATCTCAAAAACCGGAATAAAACATGTTATTACTACTCAGATTGGAGATTTTCACAGCTTTCCGAAAAAGCAAATCATCAATTTTGTTGTAAAGTCCATTAAAAAAATGGTCCCTTCTTATAATTTACCAAAAGCAATAAGTCTTAATCAGGCCTTAATCAGGGGAGCTCAATCCACCTTTGAAAAGGTCGATATCGATAGAAATGATACTGCATTTCTTCAATATACAGGAGGAACTACTGGTGTTTCGAAAGGCGCCATTCTAACGCATAGAAATATTATTGCAAACCTGGAGCAAAATTCTGCCTGGATGTGCAAAAGCCTGGAGAAGCACGAGGAAGTCGTAATTACAGCCTTGCCCTTATATCACATTTTTTCTTTAACGGTCAATTGTTTCACAATGATCCAAATAGGGGCTAAAAATATACTGGTGACCAATCCCAGAGATATGAAGGCATTTATCAAAGACCTCAAGAAATATCCATTTACCGTATTCACAGGTGTAAATACCCTTTTTAACGGATTACTGAATCAGGAAAAATTTAAAGAGATCAATTTTGACAGCTTAAAAATTGCAATAGGCGGAGGCATGGCGGTGCAATCTGCAGTGGCAAAACGCTGGAAGGAACAAACAGGCTGTTCGCTTCTGGAAGGTTATGGTTTAACTGAAACTTCCCCTGTATTGTCATGTAATCCACTGGATGGCTCCGATAAAATAGGTACAATTGGTATGCCTTTCCCAAGTACTGAAATGAAAATTGTGGATGAAGAAGGCAATGATTTACCGGTTGGTGAGGCCGGAGAAATTGTGGCGCGTGGCCCGCAGGTGATGCCGGGCTACTGGCAAAAAGAAGAGGAAACAAAAAATACTTTTTTACCTGAAGGGTGGTTTAAAACCGGAGATATCGGTATGATGCACGAAGATGGTTATTTCCAAATTGTAGATAGGAAAAAAGACATGATTCTCGTATCCGGATTTAATGTATATCCCAATGAAATTGAAGATGTGGTCATTGAGCATCCTAAAGTTTTGGAAGTAGCTGCGGTTGGTGTGCCCGATGAAAAATCGACTGAATGTGTTAAGCTTTTTGTAGTAAAAAAAGACCAATCTTTAAGCCGACAGGAACTTATAGATTTCTGTCATGAAAATCTTACAGGATATAAACGCCCTAAACATATCGAATTCAGAGATGAACTGCCCAAATCCAATGTGGGCAAAATTATCAGAAGGCATTTGAGGGATGAAAAGAAATAAAAATCAGGTAAGAAGTCATTGATTTTTTGAGTTTAAAATGACTAAGATTTAAGGAAGGTCAAAACAAATCAGATTTTATTCAGTGTAAACTATAAACCCGGAAAATGAATTTTTATAAGAATAAATTCTTTGGGCTAATAATTTTAATAGCCCAGGTTTTTGTTTTAGGATGTGATACAAAAAAAGACAATGCTTCTGCAGCCAATATAACTAAAGCAGAAATACGACTTCTTGATGGATCTTACAGCATTTATCTCAATGATGTGCCATTTTATGCTAAAGGTGCCGGTGTGGAACATGGCAATTTGGAATTATTGGCCGAGCATGGCGCCAATGCCTTCAGGACCTGGCGCACCGATAATGGAAAACGCAGCGGAAAAGAAGTTCTTGATCATGCACAAAAACTTGGCTTAAAAGTCATGATGGGAATAGATGTAGGGCTCGAAAGATTGGGATTTGATTACAACGATCAAAAAGCGGTTGAAAAGCAATTCAATAGAATTCAAAAGGAAGTAATGGATTTGAAAGATCATCCTGCATTGATTATTTGGGCGATAGGTAATGAACTTAATCATCATGCTACAAATCCAAAAGTGTGGGATGCTGTCAATGATATATCAAAAATGATTCATGAAATTGATCCCTATCATCTTACAACTACTCCTATTTCAGGAATGGACAAATCAACGGTAGAACTTATAGAAAAAAGAGCCCCTGATGTCGATTTTCTTAGTATTCAAATGTATGGGGCAATTGAAATTCTTCCTGAAATAATTAAGAATTTGAACTACGAGAAACCCTTGATGGTAACGGAGTGGGGTGCTACGGGTTATTGGGAAGTACCAAAGACTTCATGGGGAGCACCCATCGAAAACAATAGTTCTATTAAAGCAGATTTTTATCTTCAGCGCTATAGGAAGTCAATTGAAGCTCAATCTGATTTAGTAATTGGCTCTTTCGTTTTTTTATGGGGTCAGAAACAGGAAAGAACACCTACTTGGTTTGGGATGTTCCTGCCCGATGGCAATGAAAGCGAATCGATTGATGTTATGCATTTTGTCTGGAAGGGCGAATGGCCTGAAAACCGAAGTCCGCGATTAGAAGATTTTACACTCGAGAGTGAAAGAGCTGAAGATAATATTGAATTAAAACCGGATGGGTCTTACTCTGCTCTGGTTAAGGTTTCAGATCCTGATAATGATTCGCTAAGCTATCACTGGGAAATTATGAATGAAAGCCAATCCAGGGCAACTGGAGGAGATGCTGAAATAGTACCAGAGGCAATAAAAGGACTCTTTAGTGGAAATCCCAATGTTCAAGCCAGCTTCAGCGCCCCTTCGGATTCAGGAGCTTATCGATTATTTGTTTATATAGAAGATGGTCATCGACATACGGCTCATGCCAATATTCCATTTCTGGTAAAAAAATAAATTTGCAGGTCTGGAGGTGATTTTCAGATTTAAATCAGAAAAGCCTAAACTATTAATAATTTATTTTCAGTCTTAATTAATCGAAGGAAGTAAAAAAAGGGGCATTTCGCCCCTTGATTGTTAATTCAAACCTACCTGAATTTCTATTTCATTGTCAGAGGAATTCTCTCCTGCCCAATTGTGATATACTTCTCTGATTTCATCAGAAGGTTTATACTGCGCTTTTTCAAGGTCTGCAAAGATTTCGTGGTATTTTTTATCAAGGCCTTTCATGTCCCCTTTGTAAGGGGTAGAAATACATTTCATTGGATCAATTGATTTGAAATGATAAGGACCATTAATATTTTCTGATTTATTGGTAACAAGCGCTATCTCTAAATCAAATTCCTTGTCCATATCCCCGCTTGCTCCTCTATAAATGAAGTGCGTAGGTTCCTTTTCTTCCAAACCCAGTTTCTCCAGGGTTTCGTACATTTTGGGCAAATGTGACATCGCGATGTCAGGCACCTTATCAAACTTGGCTTTTGTTTTAAATACCAATGCTGTTTTTGCTTTTACATTTTTTGTTTCCATAATAATTGAAATTGGTTAATTGTAAAAGCAAAGAAAGTGGCCCTTGTGACAGCCCTATGTCAACAAGTTTTTGAGAGTAAAATTATTTTAAATATTTTTTCTGGAGTAGATCAACCAATTCAGAAATATGCTCCAAAAGGGCCTGTGGACCAAGTACTTCCACAGCATTATCAAACATCAACAGCCATCTGGCAGTGTAATCCATGGAAGGACTTAAAAACTTCATCTCCACCTGATCACCCAAGTCCGTCTCATCCACATAGCCGTGATTGTATTTATCATTGCTGGTAAAACGCAATATCTCTTTTTTGAAACGCACTCTTATTTCTGTTAACTGGTATTGATCGGTCAATTGCTGCATATGCTCTTTAAGTCCCGGATGCGCATTTCGATCATAGCCATTTTCAGTGATCCTGATTTTTCCAATGCGATCCGTGCGAAAATCCCTATATGCTTTTCTCATTCTGCACCAGGCCATCAAATGCCAGGCATCGGCATAAAACACTATTCCCAGTGGTTCAATTTCCCGTTCAGATACCTGACCGTTATAATTGCTGTAATATTTTATTTGGCAGCATAAATTTTTTCCGATCGCTTTTTGAATTTCAGAGATAACGGGGTTTTGGGATTCATTACCTAAACGTTTAGACACCAAAAGGCGCTCATCGAGTACATTAAGTACCTCTTTTCTTTCCGAAGGCAATACAGCTTTGATTTTATCAAGGGCATTTTGAAAAGCCTCCGCCACAACTTTATCCGTAAGATTGGAAATAAATTTAGCACCTATTAAGAGAGAATTGGCTTCTTCTTCACTAAACATAACAGGAGGAAGGTGGTATCCTTCAACAAGAAAATAACCCACCCCTTCCTGAGAACCGATGGGCACACCGGCTTCCTGAAGGCTAAGCATATCGCGGTAAATTGTGCGCAAACTTACCTCGAATTTATCAGCAAGCATTTGCGCTTTGATAATCTTTTTGCTCTGCAATTGAATTAAAATAGCTGTGAGGCGATCCAGGCGTTTCATTGATTAAAGAAAATGAAATTTGGATAAAGAAATAGAACCTCTGACTCAATTAGGATTAAAAGGCGATTGATTTTGGGAATTAGCATTAGATTTTGGCTATGGGCAAGATTAAGAACAGTAGTCGAGTGCATCACACTATCATGTCAGGTATAATGATAATTGAAGCAGGCCATAACCCTTAAATTAACTTCTGTCTTTAATATTATTTTTATACAACCTTACTTTCTGGTTAATTTATTAACAGTTTTTTTACTCCGCTATGATTATCAAGATTTACCATTAAATAGTATGCTCCGGATGAAAGAGAATTAACATCGATTTCTGTTTTATTAGTCACAGTTAGAACAGGCTTCCAGAGCAATGAATAAACGGTTACTATAATCGTATGATAACTTAGCTCTGTTTTAATATTAAGTTTTTCATTTGACGGGTTCGGATATATCGTAAAAGGTAGTTTTGAGTTTGATTTAGCATCTATACCTAAAGGATTCTTTCTGTATCTCATAACTATTTTATGAGAACCAGGAATTTTTCTATGATAATACATAATTTGTTTGTCAGCAGTTAATGTGGCTGCTTCAATCAAGTCAGTAGCTGGTTCAGAAACCAAAACCATAGGAGAAGAAAAGGTGTCAATCGGCGAATTTCTAACAGCCACACAAATCTCGAAAAGTGTGCTTGGTGTAACGTTATCTTTTAAATACCTGGTGTAATACAACTCTAAATTATCACTACTTATACATGGGGCATAATAATTATAATTTGTATCCATAATGCTTTGAAGCATAATGTCTGAGTTGGCAATTTTATTAAATGTTGAATCATTGACTTTTTGGGCAATACCTATTTCTGTTTCGCATGGCCCTGCACAAGTGGTATCATCAAATCTTGCATTATTATAATAAAGAAATTGGCCATCATAGCTTATCCCGTGATCCATTACTAACCATCCCGGTGTATTTTTATTAAAATTACCATCTACGCGACCTATGTTTGTTACATTTCCGTTGTTAAAGGTTCCATGAAACAAATTGTTAAGTTCAATAGGGTAATTCCTGGTGGAAGTCCAGTAAAAATTATTTAAAGAATCCATATCCGGAACAGCATCTAAATGGGGTGGTGTTATTTGATTTGTTCCATTTAGCTCTCCAAAAAAATTAAATGTTGAATCATCAAGATTCGTTGCGTAAAAAATTTTTGTATTAATTCCATCATTCAAGCTGTTAAAGAATAAATAATTGCCATTTGGAGAAATAAAGGGTTCCATGGCATCAAAGCTAAGTCCATTGATTGTCACGTCAATCTCCGGTCCAAACGAAGGGTATATCTGACTTATGCTAGTTAATGAGGAAAATAGAAAAACTATTATAATAACCTTCTTCATACTCTATATTGAATTTTATCTAATATGTCCTTTGAGAATTTTAGTTCGTAGCAGATAGAATCTTGAACCTTGTAGTCAGAAATTGAATCCCTTTTATAATTTTCATCAAAAAACAATTTCCATGCTAACAACTCTAGTGAACTCTTCCGGAAATTTTTCAAGTCTCTTTATGACTTTGGATGGTTCATCTTATAAAGTTAAAGTTTTCAGCAAAAATCATTGAATCTAGAGACCCAACTGTGCGCAGTGGCTCTAAGGGTATTTCTTACACGTATTGTTGTGTGCAGTTTTTAATTTTAAAATTACCCTTTGCGGGTATAAAATTTAGTTCATTCTATATTTCTCCCTGTACTCAGTTGGACTTATACCTTCTTTCTTTCTGAAAAGTCTTGAAAAATAGGCTGGGTATTCAAAGCCCAATTCCTTTGCTACTTCAGAAACGGTCTTTTTCGGATCTAATAGAATATTTTTGGCTTCGTCAATTAAATACAACTGCAAATACTCGGTGGATGTTTTTCCGGTTTCTTTTTTCAGCGTATTGCTTAGGTAGCACTGCGAAACCGACATCTGATCTGAAATTTGCTCAATGCTGGGGATTCCATTGGTCTGTAATTGACCGGAGTCAAAATACGCTGTTAGTTGTTTATAAAACTGCTCCAACAAATCATGAGATAGCTCCTTGCGGTTGATAAATTGCAGTTCATAAAAGCGGTTGGCGTATTTCAGTAGGATGCTTAATTGTGAAATTATGATGTCTTTGCTAAACTCATCTTGATTGTTTTGGTATTCCATGTGGATGTTTTCCACAATGGATTACTATTTGTTTAAAAGATAATTTATTCATCCGCTGATCTTTTTTTTAATAAAACTGAAGGAAGTATGTGCTTTTAATTTTTTGAGTCCATTTTTTAAAATGAAACTACTTTCAGTCCAATAATTGAAGCAATTAAAGTCGTAATGAAAAATAGCCGCCAAAAAGTTGCCGGTTCTTTAAAAATAAAAATTCCAATCAGTACTGTCCCCACGGCACCAATTCCTGTCCAAACCGCATATGCTGTTCCGATTGGTAATTGTTGAGTAACTTTTACAAGAAGAAACATACTTATTGCTAAACAAACCAAGAATCCCAGGTACCAATAAGTGGTTTCAATTCCTGTTGTTTCTTTCGCTTTTCCAAGGCAAGCAGCAAAGGCGACTTCAAATAGTCCGGCAATTATTAATAGTATCCAATTCATTCGTTATTAATTTCATTTTGTGTTGACTTGCAATTATCAATCACTGTCTGTTATTGCATTAAGTCAGGGCCCAATTACCGCTCCAACAGCAGGTATTCTGCATACCTCAAGGCTGTTGCCATTAAATTGCTTCTGTTCTTTGCCTTTTCTTTAAATAGGCTTAACTGCTCACGATTGATTTTTCTGCCTTTTATAAAAACCATTTTAGGATTCTTAAGTGTTTTCAATTGATCAAGGGGATTTTCATCCAATATCAGGAAATTCGCCATTTTACCTTCTTCGATACTTCCTAAGCCATTCAAAAATTCATGTGTTTTTGTAGGATTGATTGTAGCGGTTTTCAGCGCTTCATAATTACTCATCCCTGCTTGCTTATAGAAATCCAATTCTTGATGTATCGAGAATCCGGGTAAAGTAATACCAATACCTCCATCTGTTCCACAGACAATATTCACTCCACGATCGTACAGTTTCTTTACGATAAGTAAATGAAATTCATGTTGTTCCTTGATCCGTTTAGTAACAGCAGCATCTTCATTTTTCGTGCCATTCCATCTATCAAATTGAGCTTGACTATCTGTCATGCGTATGAGGGGGTTCATATAGTCCAAATGCTCAGAAGAGAGGATCGTATCATTCTGGAGCATGTTATAGATGTTATAATAAACAATTAGTGTAGGGCTTAGCGTTGCATGGGGGTTTGCAACATAACCGTCAATAATTTCATTAAGTGCAGCTGTATCTAATTGATAATTTAAAGGTTGTTGCACAAACTCTTCCGCATGCTCGATGGAGATGATCTGAGGATTGAAATGATATTCATAAGAAACTTCAGGAGTAGGGTGTGCGACAATATCCATTTTGGAAATAGCGGCTTGCTGTAGAATTGCTTCGAATAGTTCCTCTGTAAGTCCATAATAGGTCTTAATGAAATCATAGCCACGATCTTTGTACGAGATGATTTTTTCTTTTGCCTCATTTGGGTCTGTAAGGTTGATATTATCGTCCCCAATGAATTGTGGGCCTGTTAACTTAGGACTTGAAGTAAAGAACACCGGAGCGGTTAATTCATTTTCCATTACTTCTTTCTTGATTCGTAAGTGCATGGGTTGCCCCCAAAGATTGCGTACTGCTGTAACCCCATTTGCCAAATACAAACCGAGTTCATATTTATCCCAAATGTGCACGTGCATATCTGTCAATCCGGGTGAAAGAAAGCCACCTCTACCATCTATCTCAGTCAGATTTTCAGGATTCGAAGTATCTCCAATACTACTTATCAACCCCTTTGTAATGGTGACGCTTGAATTTGTCAATACCGTATCAGATGTCATTGGAACAATGTTGACATTCCTTATGATATAGCTATTTAAACCAGCCTCCGGTTGATTCTTGACCCTCAAAAAGGACGTTTGATAAGAATCCAAAATGAGTATACTAATTATGGTTATTAGAATTAATACTATCAAGCTCCCAAGCCCTAGAAGTCCTCTTTTTAATATTTTCAATGTTAGATTTTTAGTGTTTGTATTTTCGAAGTCTAAATACCGACAACGGTTTGGCTATGAGCAGTAGCGTCTCGCAGGGCGCTATTGTTTATAGGTTTTGTTGTGTACCGTTTTTCTTTTTTTATTCATTCAAAATTGCATTAATTCCATTCAGTATGGCAAATGAGTTTGCATTTGTCGCATTTGACAGTATGATGATGGTATTGTTATCCGTCCTAATGCCTCTGCGGAACAAAGACCTGTACCCAATCGCGCTTCCACCGTGATATACACTTTTCTTGGTTGAGTCCTCATAAATTCGCCAGCCGAATCCATAAGGTATTTCCGTGCTGTCATTCAATGTCGCTTTGGTGTATGCCTGTTCCAGTGTTTCCAGTTTTACAAGCTCTCCATTCCTTAGTGCTTGGTCGAATTTGAAGAGGTCGCCCGTGGTTGAACGAATATCACCACTTCCCTGTGTGCTGAACTCGAATGAGGAACCTCTCAATGATGCGATGTAAACTCCCAAACTGTCTCGAATGTATGCTCCGTCTCTATACCGGTATCCTTTAGTTGTTTCCTTGTCATTGGTGAAGGTGGCTCCCGAAAATGAGTGTTTCATTTCAAGCGGGTCGAATATTTCGGTTTGCAGAAACTCTTCAAATGGTTTGCCTGTCACATTTACCACAACCATTGTTAGCAGATTGTATCCAGTATTGGAATAGGAGTATTTCTCTCCGGGTTCAAAATTAAGCGGGGGGGCGTGTTCTTCCAGTAATGCAAGCAAGTCTTCATTTGCAAATGCTTTTGATGTATCAATGAGGTCTTTGAATTGGTCAAACTCATTAGAAAAATCAGGCAAACCAGATGTGTGATTAAGCATGTGCCGGAGTGTAATGCCTTCATATGGAAGTTCGGTCAGGTATTTTGTAACATCATCATCAATATTCAATTCGTCCCTGTCATGAAGTATCAGGATTGCCATAGCTGTCAGAGGTTTGGTCGCAGAGGCAATATTGAAAATGGAATTGGTATCCAGTTTTTCCTTGGTGTCAAAGTCGCTGTGCCCATATGCTCCATGGTAAACCTGTCGCCTGTTTTCAGCAACTAACACTGTTCCGTTAAACTCCTTTTTGTCATAGAAAACGGTCAGCAAGCTGTCAATTTTGTCGGCATTCTCCTGTCCGTAGGAAACTTGGCATATAGTCAACGCAATAATGAATATTTTAAGAATTCTTTTCATTTTTCAAATGGCACTACAACGTTTAGTATATGGCAAGTAGGGCTTTAGAAAGCGATAACCTTTCAAGTTTGCACTGAGCCAAAGGGTTGTATTTTGTTTTTAATTTATTCATTTTAAAAGCCAAATCAACGATTTGGCGGTGTTTGTAAATAGCACTGAACTTTCGTAAACCACCGAACGCCCTATTTGCTATATACCTTGTGCCTAGTTTTTTCTTTTTTAATGTCCATGTCCGTCATCTTCAGCCATTAGTTTTTCGTAGGATTCTGTCAATAGTCGACTTAATCGTTGGTTCTGGCTGTCAATTGCTTGCTTAAGACTCTCATAAAGTTTTTCGTTGTACTCGTTCTTTGGGTGAGGTCCGTCAAATATGAAGCGGAACACACTTTTAATCTCTTTGTCAGAGAATGTTGAAAGAACTTGACAAGCGTTTTTGGTATCTGTTGTCAGCCTATTTGCAAAGTCGAATGCTTCTCTAATATTGTCAGCTTCCCAAATGCCGTCAATGTTAATTCTAACGTATTTGTCATAATAAGCTGAGTCGGGTATGGATTCCAACTGGCTGAAAAACTGAATGACATTTGCTCCTTTTGGATAGTCATATAAAGGTGCTGCTCCATTATCATTGTCATAACCGAAAACAGCTTGCATTCCTTTGAAAGAGTTAGGAAAGGCACAGAAAAACTTTTGTTCCCATCTAATTCGATTTGCTAAACTGGAATCTGTAGCTTTTTCCATAAATGCCAATATCGAGTCTGCTTGTTGTTCCGCTGAATTGAAGTCAAGGTCGGTACAATCTACATTCTCAGTTATTTCTTTTTTCTCGGTTTTCTGGTCTGTCTTGGAAGTCTGAGTTTCAATAGTTGGCTCTGTTAGTTTAGTAGTCTTTTTTGAATTGTCAGATTTTGTTGATTGACCACAAGAACTCAAAACGATTAATGTCGATATGATTAGGAGTCTATTCATTTTTCAAATTAGGCACAACGATTGGCTAAACTTATTGACTTTATTTTCTTTTTGTCAGTACCGGTTCAGCTCTGCTTATGGTTAAAATAAAATATTACAATCGTTTAAAAACAATTAAAATTGATTGGTCTTCAATTCAACCAATCGAAATAAGGTTTAATCAATGGAAACTGAGCTAGGCTTGTAATTCCTTGAATTCCCATTCTCCTTTTTTTTTGGTGAATAATCTTCTTTCGTGGAAACGGCTTTCTTTAAATTCAAATAATTCAATCCTGTAAGGTGTAATGTAAAAGCCTCCCCATTCTTTTGGCCTTTTCAAGACTTTGCCTTCAAAGTTTGCTTCAAAAGCTTCGAATTTTTTCTCGAGATCATGCCTGCTTTTTAGTACTTCTCCCTGATCACTCAATATTGAAAGCAGCTGACTTTCTCTGCTTCTTTCCTGAAAGTATTTATCTGCAAGTTTATCTGAAATGTAAGCCGCTTTTCCTTGAATCCTGACCTGTCTTTCTGTTTCAGTCCACCAAAAAGTGAGTGCGACTTTTTTGTTCTTCTCAATCTCTTTCCCTTTTTGAGATTTGACTGGCCCTGTAATAATAAATGCCTCATCTATTATTTCTTTTAATGACACAAATCTGGCATTGGGGTAATCATCAATTCCATTGGTCGAAAGGCAGACCGCCGTGGGAATACGAACTTTTGTTAAGGCCATTTCTTCCCTGAACCATTTCTTAAAAAGTACTATTGGCTGTTCATTTTCCCGCATTAGTAATTTCTACATGCACACTCATGGTGTTCATTTAGATAAGCAATGGTTTCCATACTTAGTTTTTCTGCAATGGAAATATCTATGTCGGCAAGTTTCTTAAAATAAATACAGGCTTTACCCATTTTATACTTACCCAATTCCTTTAAAAGCATGTCACTTTTTTCTGTTTTCGAATACACATAGAGGGAAAACTGAGCTTTTCGTGGTGAAAAGCCTATCAAAGGGGCATCACCTTCGTGTCCGCTGGCATATTTGTAATGATAGCTTCCAAAACCAATGATGGTCGGCCCCCACATTTTTGGTTCAAACCCCGACCATTCACGCATTAATTCAATTAGTTTATAACTATCCGCTTTTTTCTGATCACTGTCCACAAATGATTCGATAAAATCAAATACGTCCATTGCTGTTTCTGATGTTTTGTTTTTAGCCATTTTGAATAAAGGTTTTTAACTCTTTTTAACTGTTTACAAACAATTAATTCAACAAGCTGAAATAAAGCTAAGATAATTTACAAATTTAAAACTCTCCAGAAATAAATTAGAATACAGTCTTTTCAAGATTTCCATATCTAATTGACCAACAATTACTTTGGCGGGTTATTTATTGATAGGCTTGTCATTAATATTTATCAATTTTCCTTTTTTTCCTTCTTTACCTGGCTTGCCATTTTTTCCTTTTGAACCATTATTAACCGTCAATACTGATTCTACAACAACCTTGAATAATGAAAGCAATAATGGCTCGTCCTCATCTTCTTCTTCATCATCCATAAGCGCCCCTCCATGTCCTCTTTTTCCTCCCAAACCTCCGGCGCCGGGCTTTCCGCCCGAATTTTCTATAATGAATAAAGATGAATCAAGGGCCATTTCTGAAGAGGTATATAGTTTAATGGTACTGCCATTGCCCCCGTTTCCACCTTTCCCGCCATCTGCACCGTCTCCTCCCCATCCCCCTTCATACTCGGGTGTCTCATCTCCACCATAACCTCCACTACCACCATTACCACCTTTCCCGCCTTCGCCGCCCTCGCCTAACAATGTAATCTTTCCTTTTTTGGCATCAATAATCAAGGTCTCTACACCAAAGTCTGATTCGAAAGCAATCTGAAGCAGGGTATCACCTTTCCAGATATATTGTTCCAAGGCATAAATTTTCAAATCAATACCATCTCCACCCTTTTCGCCGTCTCCACCCTTTTCACCATCTCCTCCATCGCCTACCTCAGAACTATATCCGGGGGCTCCATGAAAACCGTTTCTGCCGGGAGACCCGCGAAAGTCCATAAAATAGTTTGCTCTGTAATTAATCGGTATTTGTAGCTCGCATTGAAGATTTGCGTTTTCTTTATGTTGGGCATTCAAAATGATCGAACAGTAAATGATACTATCGCTAAGCGGAAGAATGACATTTTTTTTCTGAATAATTAATTGGTCAGGTGAGTCAATGATATAATCATTTCGCGATACGGGATTTTTAGAGGGATTATGATTTATGCCCTTTTTGGAATAGCCTTGAGAATAAAATTTCTTGCCGCTTGAGTAGTGTTCGCCAATCCAATAGGGTATTTCATATCCGGGTACCAGGCTGGCAGAACTATCGTATTCTAAAAAAATCTTCTCAAGAAAAGGAATCCGGATTTGAAGAGTTCGTTGAAAATCTTTTTGTTTTTTGGGCGAAACAGAGACCGTAAATGTTTTACTCGGTGACTTTAAAACCTCTTTCCTGTTAAAAAAAACACTGCCATTTTTGAAATAGCCATGACTGACCTTAATATCAAATTTATTCCATGATTTGGTGCCCTTATTTAAACCGCGGGTTTTTCGGATTTTGCCGTTTTCATATTTAATAGTCAAACCAATACTCAATAGGCTGTCAAACTCCGGCACAAAAATAGGATCGCTACTTATACTAATTTCAGTAATAGGATTTCGAGTGTAATTGCGCGCAAAAGATTCTGCACCAAACAAAATCACCAAGATTAGAATACAATTTTTTGGGATTGTTTTATTAAAAAAATTTCGTCTCATTCAATCTGAATTCTCCTTTATTGAATCAGAGATGCATAAACGATGCCAAAGAGATTTATAATTGTGGATTGCAAATTGAGAAATACTTAATGCTTTATGGTCAAATTGAAAATCGAAGATTGAAGATTGAAAATGAAGTATGAATATTATTAATTTGGCCGCCCAATTAAATTTAAGGCCTCTGTCATATCAGAATCAATAGTATAAAGTGAAATTTGGCAAAACAGATCTAAAACCCGATGAAATCGATTTTAGTCTTCCTGCTTTCAAAGCACCAAGTCAGAAAATCAACAATTCTACTGATACACTAAAGGTATACACAGGTCAACCGGTATGGTCGGCAAAAGGAAATATTGGCAAAATCTATCCAAAAGGCACAAGGCCCAATCAGTTTTTATACCACTATAGTCGACAGTTTAATAGTATAGAGCTCAATGCCACTTATTATAAAATACCGACGCAGGCACAGGTCATCAGTTGGCGCGAGCAAACACCTGAAGATTTTAAATTTTGTCCAAAATTTCCTCAATTCATCAGTCACCGTAAAAAACTGTCTGAAAAATCGGATTCACTGGATGAATTCTTAAGCAATATTTATCTGTTTGAAAATAGATTAGGGGTATCATTTTTGCAATTGCCACCACATTTTAGTCCGGAGCATATTTCAGAACTCAAAAAATTTATAGATCTGCTCCCGGAAGATATGTCTTTTGCCATTGAATTTCGCCATGAAGACTGGTTTAGAAATAAATCGGCTTGGAATGAAATTCTTACATACATGCATTCAAAAAACATAGCAGCGGTAATCACGGATACTCCGGGCAGGAGGGATGTTTTGCATCTTAATCTGACCAACGCTATTGCACTTATCAGATTCAAGGGAAATAATCTACATGCTACAGATTACCAAAGAATTGATCAATGGGTTGATAGAACATTATCTTTTATTGATTCCGGAATTCGGGAGCTCTATTTTTTTCTTCATCAGGAAGATGAATCTCTGGGAGTAGAACTGTCTCAGCGCTATCTAAAAAGTCTAAATGCAAATTTGAATCACCATTTCCGCTTTCCAAAAATTCTTGATCGACAAAGCTCATTGTTTTAATTTGTTCTGACCATTGAAATAATTAATGTTTTTTGATTCGATGTATTTAATTATTTTCGTTGCTCAATTAAATTAATTATGAAAAAAATTATACTTTTTACCTTTTTTATTGCCATCGGTTTTTATGCCAGTGCGCAGTACTTCTATCTTCCGCCAGTAAACACCGGAAGTAATCCCGGTGGTTTAAACAACGACGATGAATTTCCCTTTGGTGGTGGCCTGGATGCATCCTGGACCCAGATTCAAGGACCGAGCGCTACTCCTGTTTGGTCTCCGGTTCAGACGATTCCATTTACCTTTAACTTCAATGGATCACCTGTAACTCAGTACAAAGCTTCTACCTCGGGTGTTGTAACGTTTACAACCTCAGCATCGGCAGTACCCAGTACTAGCAATACTGCTTTACCAAGTGCAAGTATCCCTGATAATTCAGCGATGGTTTGGGGTTTGACCGGTTCCGGATCAAACGATAATATCGTAACTAAGACCTTTGGTTCAGCCGAACAGACAACATTGGATATTTTTTGCTTCCTACAGCTATCCAGGCTTAGGCGGATGGACTTATTTCAGCGTGGTCTTAGAAGAAGGTACGGACAAAATCTATTTTGTTGATCAAAGAAATAACCAATCTGTTACGTCTATTAACCTTACAATAGGCGTGCAAATAAATGGAACGACAGCTGTGCAGGATGCAAATTCTCCAAATACACATCCTAATGTCGCCACAAGTTTAGCAGACAGATCTGACAACTGGTATTGGGAGTTTATACCCGGAACCCAATCGCAATACGATATGACAGCATCTGAAAATACCATGAATGGTTTTCTGAATTTAAATTCAGCGCCTTTCAATGTAACCGGAAAACTGACCAATTTAGGGTCAGCAACCGTAACTTCATTTGATTTGAATTATAGCGTAGACGGTGGTGCAGCAGTTACCTCAAATATTACAGGAGTAAACATTGCTTCTTTTGGGGATTATAACTTTACACATCCAACTGCATGGAATCCTTCCTTATCACAACCATATACCATTGATATTTGGGCATCTAATATTAATGGCAACGCAGATCAGAATCCTTCAAATGACACCTTGTCTACGATTGTTCAGGTCGTTGATACGGTAATTCCAAGATTGGCTTTGCATGAAGTATTTACATCTTCATCTTGTGGACCATGTAATCCCGGAAATGCCAATTTGAATTCTATATTCTCTAATAGCAGTCAAACACCTGTAATTTTAAAATATCAAATGTCATGGCCAGGTACCGGTGACCCTTATTATACGCTTGAAGGGTTAACAAGAAGACAATATTACGGTGTAAATTCTGTACCGAATATGGCAGTGGATGGCGGTTGGAATGGAAATACAAATTCATATACCAATTCTCTTTTAAATCAATTTTCAGGTGTTCCGGCATTTATGGATATTCATTCTGAAATCAGAGTTGAATGTAAAACCGTAACTGTTAATGTAACTGTTACTCCATACTCCGATTTTCCTGGAAATAACGTCCTTCACTTAGCCGTCATTGAAAAACTGACTGTCAATAATGTTTCTACCAATGGCGAAACCAGCTTTGATCATGTAATGAAAAAAATGTTTCCTAATGGCAATGGAACCACTATTGGCGCATTGCAAAAAAACGTACCGCAAACTTTTTCATTCGCTTATACATTTAACGGTAATTATATATTGCCTCCTAATGCTACTCAGCCAATTAATCATAGCAATAATCACACAGTTGAAGAGTTTTTTGATTTGGATGTAGTGGCCTTTGTACAGGAAAATAATACCAAGGAAGTTTATCAGGCTACATTTTCTCAGGATTTAATAGGATACGATATAGGAATGACCAGTCTTGATCCAATAAGTAATGCAAGTGTAGGTAATCCGGTGCCAATAAGTGGTGAAATCGTAAACTGGAAAGACAGTGCTACATCTAGTCTGACTTTGCATTACAGCGTGAATGGCGGTACTCCTGTAAATCAAAATTTGAATAATCTGAACATGGATAATAAAGGAGATAATCAATCATTCTCTTTCTTGAATTCATGGACACCTACAATCGCGGGAAATAACACCATTAAAGTTTGGATTGATAACTTCAATGGAGGAAATTCTCTTGACGACTCCCCTTGTAATGATACAATAGAAGTAGTTGTAAATGTTACCGGCAATACAGCTCCATTGGCCCAGTTTAATTATAGTCTATTAGGTAGTAACACAGTAGCATTCACAGATGCGTCTATTGGCGCCACTGCCTGGTCTTGGGACTTTGGAGATGGAAATTTCTCAACGGATCAAAATCCAACTAACACTTATCTTAATCTTGGTACTTACCAGGTTTGTCTGGTTGCAAGCAATAGCAATGGATCAGATACGGTTTGTCAGAGTGTTAATGTGGTTTCCGGAATTGCAGATTTGAATGAGCAGTTTTTTGAAATTGTTCCAAATCCTTCCAATGGTATATTTACTGTTAAATCAGATCGATTGA
Organism: Cytophagales bacterium; assembly: GCA_040218795.1. Classification (GTDB taxonomy): domain Bacteria; phylum Bacteroidota; class Bacteroidia; order Cytophagales; family CCMP332; genus CCMP332. The sequence goes on from JAVJQT010000003.1 coordinate 175,447, forward strand.
TCAATGGTAAAATTTACATCATGGACTTAAGCGGAAAAGTAATTCTTGAAGATGAAATAAATGATGCGAGTTCAAAATCATTAAATCTTCAGGAATACAAAAAAGGTATTTATCTAATTAAAGTTATTGAGGAAAATACCGGTTATACCAGAAAAATAATTATTGAATAAAACATTCAATAAAACTTATAAAAAGGGTCATTAATTGACCCTTTTTTTTTAATCCTGTAATAAAGTCAACCAGGCTTCATTAACCTTTTTTTGACTCAAAAGTTTTTGTGCATGTATATGGAGTGCCTTACGAAGTACATCGCGGTCATTGTAGTTTTGATTTAAGATTTCAGATATCTCTTCGTTTTGTCTGAATTCAATAACCTCATTTTCTTCCGGAATAGCTTCGACATTTCCCAGCTGACCTAAATTATTTCCGGTGAGCACATCAGAATGTCTGATATGTTCAGGAATATTATCAACACCGATACCTTTATTTCTTAGTGGTTTGGCAATTTCAAAAAGCGCATCTCCCTGAGCTCTTACATACCAATTTCCGCCCATTCTTCCTACCGAATCGAGTTTAAAAGGATCGATTTTACCCTTTTCATCCAAAATGGATTTATCAATATGGGCTAAAAGCACCTCGCAAATAATCAAATTCCCGGCACCACCTTCAGAACCTGTTTCAATGATATCGGTCACTTTGCATTCAAAACAGGCCGGTGCTTCCAATACCCCGGGAGCCTTTATGCGAGAAGAGGGCCTTTCGGTTAAACCCGACTTTTTAAATTCATTCACACCGGTATCGTATTCTGTACTTGATAAAGACATTTGCTCTACAATATCATAACTGACAATGCTTATGCATACTTCTTTTGTGCTTTTAGCATTTTCAAGGGTATCCTTTGTTGTATTGTTTCTAACTCTTCGCGCCGGAGAAAATATGAGTGTGGGTGGATTCGCCCCAAAGGCATTAAAAAAGCTAAAGGGACTTAAGTTTACATTGCCCTCTTTGTCTACCGTACTTGCAAATGCAATTGGCCGGGGTGTTACAGCTCCTAACAAGTAGCCATGAAATTCAGGTGTGCTTACACTTTTAGGGTCTATCGTTTTAAAGGATTTTTTCATTTTGCCGGAAGTACTTTCCCACTCACTTCTCCAAATCCTACACGTATATCATCTTTTTGACAATAACCTTTCATCACCAATGTATCGCCATCCTGTAAAAATTTACGTTCGGTGCCATCGGGCATTGAAATAGGTTTTGAGCCACGCCAGGTTAATTCCAAAAGAGAACCATAAGAGTCTTCAGTGGGGCCGGAAATCGTTCCTGAAGCATATATGTCTCCTACTCTTATGTTACAGCCATTTACGGTGTGATGCGCCAATTGCTGTCTCATGCTCCAATACATATATTTAAAATTGGTATTGCTAATTACCTTCTCAGCTCCTTTTGAAGTTATAATACTTGCCTGAAGTCTAATATCTACATTACTATTTCCTTTTTCTTTTAAATAGTCAAGTGGTTCGGGATCTTGTTTTGGCCCTTCTACCCTGAAGGGGGCCAAGGCATCCATGGTAACGATCCATGGTGAAACTGACGAACCAAAATTCTTTCCTAAAAATGGACCCAACGGCACATACTCCCATTTCTGAATATCTCTTGCAGACCAGTCATTAAACAAAACCATACCGAATATATAATCTTCGGCTTTTTCAACAGGAATGGATTCACCCAAATCTGTATTAACACCGGTAATGAACGCCATCTCTAATTCAAAGTCAAATAATTTGCTCGGACCAAAACTTGGTATATCGGCATCATCTGCTTTGGTCTGTCCTTTGGGCCTATGAATTGGTGTACCTGAAACAACAATTGAACTTGCTCTTCCGTGATAACCCACTGGAAGATGTTTCCAATTTGGCATCAAGGCATTCTCTTTTCCACGAAACATGATACCTACATTTGTTGCATGCTCTATGCTCGAATAAAAATCGGTATAGTCGGGAACCTCAACAGGCATGCCCATTTCTGCATCTTCAACCTTCACCAAAATGGCTTTTTGATGATCTTTATTTTTTTTGAGATCTTCATTTTCTTTTCTAAACAATTCTATTAATCGCTTTCTTGTGGCTGTCCAATGATCTCTTCCCTGGGCTATGAATGGGTTTAAAACAGATTCATAGAATACGGAGAGGTCGGTAGTGGGCAATGAATCGAAATAACCCAATTCTGCCAATTGACTTAAGTCAATAATAAAGTTTCCTATTCTTACACCCGGCCTGAATTCCGAAGATTTGGTCTTGAAAATACCATAAGGCAGATTGTAAATACTGAAATCCGAATTCGGATCAACTTCTACCCATGATTCCATATTTTTTCCCATATCCATTCCTAAATTCATTTTGATGCAAACTTATTCATTTTGAATCGAATGCTTAAAAACACTTTTGATTAATTCCCATTCAAACTGAGTATTTTGATTACTTGAAGATATATTGTTGAAAAATAGCGAAATACTGCAGAAGCAAATTGTTTTTTATTCAGGATTTTCCACATTATTTCTCAATTTCGCGGTTCAATTATTGAAAAATTAATGGCTCAAGAATTATCAACCAAATACAATCCTGTCGAAGTAGAAGACAAGTGGTATTCCCATTGGATGAAATATGGCTTTTTTAAATCTAGTCCTAACCCTTCCAAAGAACCATATACCATTGTGATTCCTCCTCCGAATGTCACCGGCGTCTTGCACATGGGCCATATGCTAAATAATACTATTCAAGATGTTTTAATTCGCCGGGCCAGAATGAAAGGTTTTGAAGCCTTATGGGTTCCCGGAACAGATCATGCATCAATTGCAACAGAAGCCAAGGTTGTGGCAATGTTGAAAGAAAAAGGATTGAGCAAAAAGGAAATCGGCAGAGAAAAATTCCTTGAGCATGCCTGGGAATGGAAAGAAAAATACGGCGGAATAATTCTTGAACAATTAAAAAAACTAGGTGCAAGTTGCGATTGGGACCGCACGCGTTTTACCTTGGAGGAATCCCTTTCCGAAGCAGTTATTGATGTTTTCGTAGATCTTTATGAAAAAGGAATGATTTATCGTGGCATCCGCATGGTAAATTGGGATCCTGAAGGTAAAACCGCCATTTCTGATGATGAAGTGGTCTATAAAGATGTGAATTCCAAACTGTATTTTGTTAATTACAAAATAGAAGGCGAAGACAGAGAGGTCACCATCGCAACAACAAGGCCTGAAACCATATTGGGAGATACTGCTGTATGTATAAATCCCAATGATGAAAGATATCGTGATTTAAAAGGCAAAAAGGTCATTGTTCCAATTGCAAATCGCTCTGTGCCAATAATTGAGGATGAGTACGTTAGTATGGAATTTGGAACAGGTTGTCTTAAAGTTACACCTGCTCATGATATTAATGACTATGAATTAGGTCAAAAACATCAACTCGAAAGCATTGAGATATTCAATGATGATGGAACCTTGAATAAATACGGTCTGCATTATGAAAATGAAGATCGATTTGTAGTTAGGAAAAAGCTAGCCAAAGAGTTGGAGTCACTTGGTCAATTAGCTAAGATCGAAGAATATCAAAATAGCGTAGGGTTTTCTGAAAGAACAGACGCAGTTATTGAGCCAAAGCTATCCATGCAGTGGTTTTTAAAAATGGATGAAATCACAAAACCCGCCTATGAAAATGTGATGAATGACACCATTAAACTTATTCCTCCAAAGTTCAAAAACATGTATCGGCATTGGATGGAAAATGTTCGGGATTGGTGTATATCACGCCAGCTTTGGTGGGGACATAGAATACCGGCCTGGTATATAAACGGCTCTGAATTTGTAATTGCTAAAAATGAAGATGAAGCGTTGAGCAAAGCCAGACAAAAAACAGGCAACGCGGGCTTGCAAAAGGGAGACCTAAAACAAGACGAAGATGTGCTTGATACCTGGTTTTCTAGTTGGCTTTGGCCGATGTCTGTTTTTGACGGATTTAAGGACCCTGATAATGAGGATATCAATTATTACTATCCGACCAATACACTCGTCACCGCACCCGAAATTTTATTTTTCTGGGTAGCCCGAATGATTATTGCCGGGTACGAGTACAGAGGTAAAAAACCATTCAATGAAGTGTATTTAACAGGGATTGTGAGAGATAAACAAGGCAGGAAAATGTCCAAGTCCCTGGGCAATTCTCCGGAACCACTGGAGCTTATAAAAAAATACGGTGCTGATGGGGTTCGTGTAGGCATGCTTCTATCCTCACCGGCGGGGAATGACCTTCTCTTTGATATAAAACTCTGTGAACAGGGGAGGAATTTTAACAATAAAATATGGAATGCTTTCCGTCTGGTAAAAGGTTGGAATGTCGATTCACAAAAAGAAAACAAAAATCAGACTGCAATTGATTGGTTTGAAAATTGCTTTCTACAATCACTTTCGCAGTTGGAAGATCATTTTTCAAAATACAGAATGTCGGATGCCCTGATGACAGTTTATAAGCTGGTATGGGATGATTTTTGTTCATGGTATCTCGAAATGGTAAAACCTTCCTATGGCGATTCCATAGATGAAATTACCTATAATGCCACTTTAAATTTCTTTGATAAACTGGTAAGGATTTTACATCCATTTACTCCCTTTATATCAGAAGAAATCTGGAGCCAATTGAAAGAAAGGGATGAAAAAGACTGTCTGATTGTGGCAAAATGGCCTGAGATAAAAGCATTTGATTCCGAAACAATTGATCAGGCTGAAAAAATATTTGACGTTATTTCAGCGATAAGAAACTTCAGAAATGAAAAGCAGATTTCGCCTAAAACAGCCCTAAAACTAAATATTGAAACAAAGGACAAGGCTGTTTATGACAACTTTGGAGAGATTTTGATCAAATTGGCGAATATTGAATCGCTTGTCTTTAATGAAACTTCCGGTGATTCGGATTATGCCTTAATTGTAAAACAGGACAAACTTCATATCCCAATTGATCAGAGTATTGATGTTGAGGAAGAACAGAAAAAATTAAAAGAAGAATTGGAGTATACCAAAGGCTTTCTGAATTCAGTAAGCAAAAAATTAAGCAATGAACGTTTTGTTTCAAATGCGCCTGAACAAGTTGTAGCCAAAGAGAAACAAAAGCAAAAGGATGCAGAAGAGAGGATTGTCGTGATTGAGAAGCAACTTAAGAGTTTGCAATAAGAATTTTTGAAGTTTAGTCCTCCTTGCAAACAAAGAGAAAAATGTTGTTCGAATATTTCAAAAAATATTGCCATTCTCAGAGCGTAGCGCAGAGTCTTTACATCATTTAATTATTCCAATTGTAGATTCTTCACTGTGCTCAGAAATCGGATATAAAATAAAATAGTACTTTGGTGATTCTGCAATACAAACTTACCTGCTGTAGATAAAGCGAATAAGCGAAGCCTCGGTAGGCTAGCAAGGACTAGTTAGGTTCACTTCTGGAATGACTTGCTAATCTAAGCCGGCTTGTTTTAAAATCGAATTGTAAGTTCATTTAGGTAAGTCTTTCTTTGGGTGAGGTACAACTACCCATTTGCCATTCGTGTGTTTGTATATTTTATGACTTCCTTTAGTTCTTCTTAATACGAAACCTGCTTTCTGCAGTCGTTTAATGAGGTTCTTTGAACTGTAATCAGGCATGTTGTATTTCGAGATTCATTTCCAGAAGATCATCATCTTTTGGAATTGGCTCTCCATCTGCTTTCAAAGCTTCTATGTAAAGTTCTATGGCTTCTTTTGCCATATTCTTAGCTTCATTTAAATCCTTTCCATAGGTGATACAACCTTCCAAACTTGGTACAAATACTGTGTATCCTCCCTCCTTTTCTTGCCTGAGCAAAATTTTGTAATTACTAGAGTTCATAGTTTAAAAATAACCTTTTTCCCCAAAATTTAATTCAATAAAAGCGTAAAGACTTGAAGGAACTAATTTTCCTGATGCTTAATTTTATTTAATAAATCTACTTGAAGAATCTTCGCTGCGCTCAGAAATCGGATATAATAAAATAGTACTTTGGTGATTCTGCAATACAAACTTACCTGCTGTAGATAAAGCGAATAAGTGTAGGCACGGTAGGCATGGCGCAACGAATAAAAATCTTCGTTGTATTTCGTTAAATTAGGACTAATCAGTAGAATTAAAATACTAGAAAAGCAATTGATAAATTTGGGTGATTAAAAAGCAGAAGAATTAAACATTGGTGTTAGGGCTTGGATTTAAAAAACAGCCCGGATCCAATATAATTATTTTCTCCTCGCCAATTTTCTTCCCAGAAATAGGTTTTTGTTTCTTCCGTGTCAATATCCTTATCACCCATAATTAAATTAAACCTAAAAGATTGCCAGTCTTCACCCTGATATTTCTGAATATAAGAAAGGGGAATGGCCCACTCAAAAACATAGCCGTCCTGATCGGTTTTGCAAGCGTATTGGCTTCCTTCAGGCAGTTTTTCAGCTTTCCATGTTTGGGATTCATTTTTTCCCATCTCAGGAGTCATTAGAAAATACATTTCATTTTCATACCAGCCTTCTCCGACACTCATTGCACTTTTCTCTGCTATTTCTGCATTGAAACAAATGCCAATATAATCCTGAGTCCAAGGCCTGTCACTGCCATAGCTAATTACCTTATCATCTTTTACTTTAACGGCCAGATAAAGCATTTCCTTATCGTATTTCAAGTCAAAATTGGCCATGACACTTCCTTCATTTTCCGATAAAAATTTGCGACTAAGGTCTTCCCAGTCTTTTAAATTGGCATCTACAGAAATTTTCTTTTTAGCCTTTTCAATAAAATTTTTCTTTATTGGTTTTAATCTGTATTCAAAGGGCAATTTAATATCGGTTTCACTTCTGCCGACATAGGAAACCGTTGCATTTAATTTAGCCGCTCTAATATTATTAAGGTCTTGCTTATTTTTTAGTAACATCGTCATTTCGTACATACCAACGGAATTTGGAGGAACGACGATTTCTTTCGTTTCAACATAAATTATCAGATCAAAACTAATTCCGGGATTGAATCGAACTTTCAAAGGTACATCCTCATCATTATTAATACTCGCTACTATTTTCGCTTCCTTTCCAATTATATCATCGGTATAGATCAGTTGAAATTCTATTGGTGATTTATCCTGCAAATAATTGATCTCATTTCTAACTTCTTCTGTGACTACATTTTCGTCCCAAACACCTTCGAGCAATAGATTGGCTACAATAGCTTCACCATTTTTCATGGTCACCCAAACCACATGATCAAATTCACCAAAACCGGGTCCTCGTAAATTACTTCTTCCACCTGTAGTGGCCAATACAAAATATTTACCTTGATTTCTTTCGTACTTAGTGTAACGATGGTAATGACCCGTAAACACGTGATGCGATCTGTTTTTAAGTAAGTTTTCTACATCCTTCCATCTTTTTGTATCCTCCAGGGTCCAAAGTGGTTGATGCATGAATACCAGGGTATGTTTTACATTCTCATTTTCTTTAAGTGTCTTACTAATCCAATCAAATTGCTTATCCGAAATGGTTCCTCTCCCCGCCCCGCGTTTTTGGTCTTCGGAATTAAGACATAGGAAAAGTACCCCTTTGTATATAAATGCATAATAGGTATCCCCTAATCGTTCTTTCCAAAGATTTTCCATGACCTGATTGGTGATGTCGTGATTCCCGGGAACGTAGAAAAATGGCATTTCCAATTGCTTGATAAAACCATCAAACTCTTCCCATTGACGTTCCAGAACCGGAATGTTTTCGGTATAGCCATCAATCAAATCCCCAACTGACATTACAAATTCGGGTTGAAGCAAATTCAATTTGTTAATGGCATCCATAAAAACACCGGGTCTCTTGTCGCCCGTTCGATCCGTCACGATAGCAAATTGAAAATCATTTTCACTTCTATTAACCTCTGTACTTGTAAATGGATGTACCTCAGTCGATTGCATAGGCAGAATTGTTATTCCGGCATTTTGAGATTTGGAATCAAAAACTAAACTCAGCATCAGAAATATCAATAGAATTCGCATAGCTATCTTTTCAATGGAAATATTAAATTTACTATTATGAGTTGCATTCAAAGTAAAGAGAATATTAAGTTTTGACATTTAATTTATGAAATACGAACTGGAAATTAATATAAATAAGCCAAGGGAGGAAGTAATACGATTATTTGATAATCCCGATAATATGTCGAAATGGCAAAAAGGATTAATAAGTTTTGAGCATATCAGTGGTGAAGCGGGGCAAAAAGGTGCAAAGTCACGTTTGTTATACGATATGAATGGCCGCAAAACTGAAATGATCGAAACTATTACCAATCGCAATTTGCCTGAAGAATTTAGTGGAACCTATGAAGCAAAAGGGGTATTTAATATTCAGGAAAATTATTTTTACGTTATTGATGATAAAACAACCAAATGGAAGACCGTAAGTGAATTCAGATTTAAAGGATTTATGAAAATTATCGCTTTTTTATTTGGCTCATCCTTTAAAAAGACGAGTTATAAATTCATGGTGGACTTTAAAAACTTCGCTGAATCTCAATAAATTATATATATTTATTTTAATATATATCAAATAAGTTTTACATTAGAATGCAAAATTTCTGCTCTCGAATAAAAATTCTAAAACAATAATCATGGCAACATTTGAAATCGCTTATCAGGAGCGCTATTCCAGAAGTGAACTGCTCCTAAGAACATTTTTTGGGTTTATTTATATCGCACTGCCGCATTTATTCATTTTATCTTTTCTGAGTATATGGAGTGCCATACTTACATTTATAGCTTTCTGGTCAATATTGTTTACAGGAAGATATCCTGAGAGTATGTTTGAATTTCAGGTAAAACTTATTCGATGGAATACAAGAGTAAATGCTCGTCTAAATAATCTTGCTGATGAATATCCTAGATTCGGACTCAATGCCGAGGATGAACATGTAACTGTTGAAATTCCATACCCGGAAAAATTAGACCGGGGAATTTTAATACTTAAAGTACTATTTGGAGGTTTTTATGTTTTACTTCCTCATGGATTTATTTTACTTTTCAGAACTTTAGCTACTTTGGTTTTGATATTTCTTGCCTGGTGGGCAGTATTGTTTACCGGCAAATACCCTAAATCCTGGCATGAGTTTAATGTAGGAACATCACGCTGGTCTTTCAGGGTAAATAATTATATAAGTTTGTTAACGGATGACTATCCACCATTTTCAGGAAAACCAGATGCAGGAACAGCAGATACAGGAACAGAACAAATACAAGAAAATACCACAACCGAATGAAATCCCAACGCGGGAGCGTGAGGATGCAATGGGCTCATATTTTATGATGTTTGCAGCTTTGGCTGCAGGCTTGCCCTTGCCAATTATAAATCTCATTGCCGCGGTTATTTATTATTATATCAATAAAAAGAAAAGCGCATTTGTCCATTTTCATGCGTTGCAATCTTTGATCAGCCAGCTTCCCACAAGTCTTATGAATATCGTTTTGGTATTCTGGACGGTGAGAAATTTTTTTTACGATCTGGAATTTAGCCGATTGTATTTTGGCTATCTGGCTGCTGTTGTTATCGCCAATGTGTTCTATTTAATTATGAGCATTGTTGCCGCCATATGGGCTAGAAAAGGAAGGATGTATTATTTTCTATTTTTCGGTCCGCTTTCTTACAAAGTGGCATTTGCAAATAAAGTAGAACCGGTCAAGGATTTCGAAAACAGGGCCCCGAGATTATAAAATGAGAATTTTTAGAGATCTTCTGATTTTACTGGTTCTTTTTGGACTTGTCTGGTATGCTTTTAGCCTTTGGTCTGAACCTGTCGTTCAGGACGATTTCATTTCTGTGGAACAGGAAGAGGAAATCGCAGAAACCATTCAAAGTTTTATCCTCAGTGAGTTTGAAATTAGTAGTGATACGAGTTTTAATACACTTCTTGATACCGTTCGAAGAAGATTGTTAAAAGGTCTCGATACGCCGCAATACGATTATTCCTTTACGCTTCTTGAAGGGGAAGAAATCAATGCGTTTTGTGCCTTTTCCGGAGAAATATATGTGTTTAAAGGCCTGATTGAGGAATGTGAAAAACCGGAAGAACTGGCAGCGGTTCTTGCACATGAAATCGGCCATGGCCAAAAAAGACATGTGGTAAAGAATCTCATTAGGGAACTCGGAATTACAACATTAACAGTGATTATTTCAGGTGGTGACCCTGTAATAATTGAGCAGGTGGCTAAAGCGGTTATTAGCAGTTCATTTTCACGAAAAATGGAATATGAAGCGGATGATTTTGCATTTGATTTGCTCCAGAATGCCAATATTAACCCTCAGCATCTGACCGCTTTTTTCATTTCGCTTCAATCAAAAAAAGATCATTTTATCCCCGAATGGTTAAGTACGCATCCCGCACTTGACAAGAGAATTGAAAGATTAGCGGCTAAAGAGAAAAATGAAGACTATTTGGAAGTTCCTATCGATTTTAAAATGGCGCAGGATTCTATTTAAAAAATCTTCTGATAAATTTCAGGACTTGCCTTGCATTCTTCATGCATATCGACCTCCAGAATTTCAAATACATTTTCCTTGATTGTATTGGCAATTGTACCGGTTGGAAGATCGTTGCAGTCAAGTCCAAAAGGCTCCTCAATTTCACCGCCCATCATTTCTACCCCGATAAAAGCAAAGAACACAAACATTACAGCAGGTATGGCCCAATATTGCATTTCAGAAACAAGGGCAAAAGGCAACATTAAACCGTATGCCAGAATAAAAATCTTAATATAAACGCTGTATGAAAATGGAATGGGTGTTTTCTTGATACGCTCACAGGCTCCTAAAATATCCAAGAGGGATTGATGCATGGGCCGAATATTAATCATATCTGCCTCAGTCATTTCCCCTCTTTTATAAGCATCATGCAAACATTTTTGAATTTGCATTGAAACAAAATTTGGTATGTGATTTTTTGACTTATAAACCTTTATTTCTCCTTCTCCGAGCATAATTAAATTTTTCAGAACAACACCATTTCTGAGATGATCGACCAATGAAAGACAAAAATTACTGATGTGAATTGCAAGATATCGGCGGATGGGTTTATCAGATTCAGGCAATTGGGAATGTGCATATACAGCCAGATTTCTTGTATTATTGACAAGGGCGCCCCACTGTTTTCTACCCTCCCACCATTTGTCATAAGCCGTATTTGTCCTAAATACAAGCAAAATACTTAACACAATTCCCAGCAATGAGAAAACACTGCCGACATATGTTTTGTAAGATTCAGGAAATAACTCAACATGAAGAACGCAAATAATAAGGGTATATAATCCCAGCGCGACTACAGAGCGGACAATTTTTACCATGGTCCAGCTCCTGGCCAAATTAGAAATATCCTTAAACCAATTTTTATTTGAGTCATAAACTATCATAGGCACATTTTAGATGAAATGGAAAACTAATTAAACATTTATTTCAACCACATAACAATTTTGTCCAGGCCAAGACCAAAACCGTCTTTTACTTGATGCGACATTTCAAATCCCATTTTAAGATAAAATTTAAAGGTGTGTTGTGAGGTTTCAATTTTGTACCGATGTTCAGGAAAAATTTCCTTTAGCTTTTCTATCCTGTATCTTGTGAAAAATGACCCAATTCCTTTGTGGTGAAAGTCTCTGTGAACCATTCCCCATGACAAGCCGGCAATATCAATATCATCTTCATAAATACCGCCACAGGCTACTATCCTATTTTCAATTTTAAGAACAAAATACAATTCATTAGGACTGTTATTAAGGAAATTGACAAAAACAGGTCTTTCATCTTCGTGAAAATACCTGGGTTTATTACTATCAAAAATCGACAAACAGGCATTTAAATATTCAAATCGATAATTAGTTATTTCCATTACATTTATTCCCTGTTTCCATGATCAATTGTTAAATAATTATTCCTTAAACTATGAATGTTTTTTCTGTATTTGACAGTCGATTGAATTAAATTAGTGTTTAAGATTATGAAGATACTTTCAGCCAGGCAAATTCAAAAACTGGATCAATTTACTATTGAAAATGAACCAATAGCATCTATTGATTTAATGGAAAGGGCCTCCTCAACATTTGCTGATTGGTACGAACAAAATTTTGATCAAGAGCAAATAGTAAGGATACTCTGTGGCCCAGGAAATAACGGCGGTGATGGACTTGCTGTTGCAAGATTATTATCTCAAAAAGGATATAAAATTGAAGTTGACCTGGTTAATCCCAAGAATAAATTCTCTCAAGACGCTGAAGTAAATCTCAAAAGATTGCCAGATAAAATTCCTGTTAGACATATTCGGGAAGTAAAGGATATCCCACTGAATTATTCTTCGGAAATTATTATTGACGCACTATTTGGTTCAGGTTTGGATAGACCCCTGCAAGGTATTTATGCCGATATTGTGAGGGTTGTAAATAAATGGGATGCTGATATAATCAGCATAGATATACCTTCAGGTCTTTATTGTGATAAAATCAATAGGGATGAAAACAAAATAAAGGCCAAATACACCCTCACTTTTCAATTGCCAAAATTGACTTTTTTTCTAAAAGAAAACGAAGATTACATCGGTGAATGGACTATTTTGGATATAGGCTTGTCCAAAGAAGGTCTGGACAAATTAAAAACAGACATTTATTATTCCACTCATTCCGATATAAGAGCAATTCTGAATAAAAGGAGGAAGAAATTTGATCATAAAGGTAATTTTGGCCATACCCTGATAATCGCCGGTTCAAAAGGAAAAATGGGGGCTGCAATTTTAGCCTCAAAGTCAGCATTGCGAACGGGTTGTGGTTTACTGACCGCTTATATTCCCGAGGTCGGCTATAATATTTTTCAAAGTGCATTACCAGAGGCAATGTGTAAAACAGACATCGGTGAAAATTTCCTGATCGATATTCCAGATTTAAAGCCCTATAATTCTATTGCAATCGGTCCGGGAATAGGTGAGAATGAAGAAAGCTTGACATGTCTGGAAACATTATTTGAAAGATATTCAAAGCCATTGGTACTGGATGCGGATGCACTCAATCTGCTTGCTAAAAATGAACACCTGCTTAAAGCAATTCCGGAGAATTCAATTCTAACCCCACATCCAGGTGAATTTCGTCGTTTGGCAGGAGCCTGGGAAGACGAAATAGAAAAATTATCATTGCAAAAAGTGTTTTCAAAAACCTATAAGTGCATAATTGTTTTAAAAGGAGCTTATACAACAATTTCTGATGCCAATGGGAATATTTATATAAACAGTACCGGCAATCCCGGAATGGCAACAGCGGGTTCCGGAGATGTATTAACAGGTATGATTGCCGCACAATTATCAAAAGGCATGGACGCTTTGAATGCAACTAAATCAGCAGTTTATCTTCATGGCCTTTCAGGTGATCTGGCCCTTTTAAAAATTCATGAAGAAAGTATGATTGCAGGTGATATTATAGAGCACATTTCGATGGCCTATCAAAGACTAGACTAAAATCTTCCGAATTTCAACATCATGTTGTAATTAATGCCATTGAAAGCTTTCTTACTTGTATTCTCAAGTTCAAAATTATCTGCGGATCTGTAAGATACTCCCAATCCCAATCTGGTATGGCGTGTTAGATTAAATTCAACATTTACACCGGGTTCTACAACAAAAAATACCGCATCATCCAATAAATCTTTCTCTCCTTCCTGCAATTCTTCGTTCCAATCCCTCAGGTACCCCACCCATCCGGCTCCAAGCAGAATTGGGAATGTGATATGCACAGGTTGATTAGACATTAGTATTGGCTCGATTATCAATCCACCATAACCAATAATAGGCCGCATGCTTCCTCCTTCGGGCAAATATTTCAATTCAATATCATCCACTTCTACTGAAGGAAGCATGGAATTAACTTCAAGACCAATGGCCAGGGAACGATTGATAACACCTGCCATTTTTGCTCCGAGAAACATAACGTCTTCTCCAAAGTAATTATGCCCTTTAAAATTTATTGCGAAATAGGCTCCTGAATGATAATCCCCATTGAAGAGCGTTTTCATCTCCTTTTGATTGGAATGGTAAACCCTTCTCTCAATGCGATGCTTTAAAGTATCTTCACCGAATTCATTTATTACTTGTGAATAAGAAAAAAATGGGGCCAGCAGAGACGCTGCTAAAAAAATTTTGTTCAACATGGTCTTTTTTTCATAAAGACAAGAACAAAATAAAAGGGTTGCCAATAAATTTAATTAATCATTCATCACGATTTTTTGTATCGAATCAACATCAAGGATAGTAACTAATTTGGCATTCTTAATTCTCCAATTTTCCTGCGGTTGATGTAAGACATGAACAAATTTTGGCGCTTCAGCATTTTGTGGTTTTCTTCCTCTTTTTTTAGGTATCTTAATTTCCTCTACCATGTTTAACGTTTTAGTGGTCAATTATACGTAATAGTGATGCTCACAAAAAGTATAATATTTTAAATTAAATAGAATTTTATTCAAGTGGTAAAAAAAAGTTCAAAATTGTAATTGTTTTGAACTTATAAATAGAATAATACAATCGAGTCATGGAATATTCAAAGAAACCTTTAAACACCGTCAAAAGAAATCCCAAAAGAGGAAACTATAATAGTGATGAAATATTTGCTATTCTGGATAGCAATTTCATCGGATATTTGGGATATGTATACGAGGATTACCCCATCACAATTCCAATGGCCTATGGAAGAAATGGGGATGAAATTTACATTCATGGCTCTAGCAAAAACCGAATGATCAATTCTATTCTGGAATGTGAAAAAGTAAGCATGACCGTTACGGAATTAAATGCCCTGGTCCTTGCCAAATCTGTATTTCATCACAGCATGAATTATCGATCGGCCGTAATATTTGGGAAAGCATCGCTTGTAGAGTCAGAAAATGAGAAAATGGATGTATTGAAAATTATTACTGAAAATATTATAAAAGGAAGATGGAAAGAGGCAAGATTGCCTAATAAAAAGGAATTAAAAGCTACAGCAGTATTAAAAATTCAAATTGAATCTGCCTCTGCAAAAATACGTGAAGGTGAACCGATTGATGAAAAGGAAGACTTAAATTCAGGCATCTGGTCCGGGCTATTAACTATTGATTCCGACTTTGGAAAGGTAATTAGCGATTCCAATTCAAACGGATTAAAAATTCCGGATAGCCTGGAGAAATTTTTATAAAGAAATGAATAATAGTTAGTTTTAATTTTCATAGCAAAAAATGAATGGTTAGGACAGAGCTGATTGCCGATTTTGAAGGGGAGATTTTAACTGATGAGGTCAGTAGAAAAATATATGCTACGGATGCTTCAGCATACAGGGAAATTCCACAGGCCGTTGCATTTCCAAAAAATAAAAATGACTTAAAAAAATTAATTCTATTCGCGGCGAAAAACAAAACATCATTGATTCCGCGAACCGCCGGAACCTCCTTAGCAGGCCAGGTAGTGGGATCGGGAATTATTGTCGATGTATCAAGGTATTTTACTAAAATTATTCAGCTTGATAAGTCCGGAAAGCGGGTTCATCTTGAGCCCGGAGTAATTAGAGATGAATTAAATCAATATTTGGCTCCACACAATCTATATTTTGGTCCCGAAACGTCAACTGCCAATCGAGCCATGATTGGTGGAATGGTTGGTAATAATTCATGCGGTTCTAATTCTGTGGTTTATGGCAGTACAAGAGAACACCTCATTTCGCTCAAAGGGTTTTTAAGCGATGGTCAGGAAGTTGAATTTAAGGCACTAGATAAAGAAGCCTTTGAAGAAAAATGTAAACTGCCATCGCATAATTTGGAGGGAAATTTATACCGAAACATCAAAGAAATCCTGGGCAATGAACAAAACAGAAAATCCATAAGCGATGCTTACCCTAAACCAAGCATTCCAAGAAGAAATACGGGTTATGCTTTGGATTTATTAATGGACTCGGAAGTTTTTCAAAATGGTAAAAATCAATTCAATTTTTGCAAGCTTCTGGCCGGTTCAGAAGGAACGCTCTTCTTTATAACAGAAATTTGTCTTCAACTGGTTGATAAACCTTCAAGCAATAAAGTTTTGCTTTGTGCACATTTTAATTCTATCAAGGATTCATTAAAAGCGAATTTATATGCCTTAAAATATAAACCAAGTGCTTCCGAACTAATGGACCACTATGTTTTAGATTGCACAAAGGAGAATATTGAACACAAAAAAAACAGGTTTTTTGTTTTAGGCGATCCACGGGCTATTCTGGTGATTGAATTCACGGAGTCTGAGATTGAAAAAGCTCATGGCAAAGCCAATCAACTTATCGAAGATCTTAGAAAAGCAGAACTGGGTTATCATTTTCCTTTGGTGAGTGGAGAAGATACCACCAAAGTTTGGAATCTCAGAAAAGCCGGTTTAGGCTTACTTTCAAATTTGCCCGGCGATGCGAAACCCGTACCGGTTATAGAGGATACAGCTGTCGATGTCAATGACCTTCCGGATTACATTGAAGATTTTAATGAAATCCTCAAAAAGTATAACCTTTATTGTGTGCATTACGCCCACGCAGGTTCGGGAGAATTGCATTTACGTCCAATCATAAATCTAAAGACGAAAAGTGGACAGGAATTATTCAAAACCATTCTCGATGAAATTTCCACTTTGGTCAAGAAATACAAAGGTTCTTTGAGTGGTGAACACGGTGATGGTCGATTGAGAGGAGAATTCATCCAAAAAATGATTGGTGAGGAGAATTATCAATTATTGAGAAGGGTTAAAAATACCTGGGATCCCCAGAATATTTTTAACCCCGGTAAAATTGTCGATACACCTTCCATGATCAGCTCATTGAGATATCAGGCGGAACAGGAAACACCTGAAATCCAAACCTATTTTGATTTCTCAAAGAATCAAGGGATTCTAAGGGCTGCAGAAATGTGTAATGGATCGGGAGATTGTAGGAAAACACATTTGAGCGGGGGAACCATGTGTCCAAGTTACATGGCGACTAAGGATGAAAAAGATACAACCAGGGCGCGAGCGAATATTTTAAGGGAATATCTTAGCAACTCGAAAAAAGATAATCGCTTTGATCACAATGAAATTAAAGAGGTACTCGATCTTTGTTTATCCTGCAAAGGTTGTAAATCCGAATGTCCAAGCAATGTCGATATGGCTAAAATGAAGGCCGAATTCCTTCAAAATTATTATGACAGCAATGGAGCGGGGTTTAGAGCCAAACTCTTCGCATCATACGATAAAAGCAATGAACTGGCCTCTGTTTTTCCCGGACTCTATAATTTCATAACTCAAACAAAACCTTTTAGCAGTATCTTCAAATCAATCGCGGGAATTGCCCCTCAAAGGAGCATTCCAAGACTGCATGCTATTAAATTGAAATCCTGGTTTGAGAAAAATAAAACAAGTATTAATCCATTAAAGCCTAAAAAGAGAGTTTGGCTTTTTGCAGATGAGTTTAGCAATTACAACGATGTTAACATTGGAATAAAATCGATATTGCTCTTGACAAAGCTTGGATATGAAGTGATCATACCCGATCACATGGAAAGTGGCAGAAGTTCCATTTCAAAAGGTTTTTTAAAAAATGCTAAATCAATTGCTGAATACAATGTAAATGCCCTTGCTGATATCGTTAGTGAAGAAAATCCACTTTTGGGTATAGAACCCTCCGCTATTTACACTTTCAAAGATGAATATCCCGACTTGGTTGATGCAGGCATTCAGGATAAAGCCAAAAAATTGGCTGAAAACTGTTTTATGATTGAAGAATTTCTCGCAAAAGAAATGGAATTGGGAAATTTGGATTTGACCCTATTCACAAAGGAAAATAAAAAGATACTATTGCATGGCCACTGTCATCAAAAAGCCATTTCTTCTACAATGCCGAGTAAAACCATACTTGAAATACCTGATAATTACTCCGTAGAAATTATACCCTCGGGTTGTTGTGGTATGGCCGGATCTTTTGGTTATGAAAAAGAGCATTATCATTTATCCCAAAAGATTGCCGAACTCGTCCTATACCCGGCAATTCAAAAATCAACTGAAAACACCTTAATTGCAGCACCCGGGACAAGTTGCAGACATCAAATAATTGATGGGACCAGGCGAAAAGCCTATCACCCGGTTGAGATTTTGTTCAATGCAATTGAACCTTAAGAATTTCCACATTGACCGATAAAAATCGGGCATTGGCCGAAATTGTATTTTTTAATATCACCGAAGAAAATAAATTAGCTTCTGATTGGAAGTCAAATTAAACTCATTCTAAAATTAAAAATATGGATCAATTACCAACTCGAAGAATTGCACTCGGTATAATACTGGTTATAGCCGGAGTCCTTTTATTGTTCAAAAACTTTGGCATGTTGCCCTATTACTTTTCAGATGCCATCTTTAACTGGCCCATGCTGATTATGGCTATTGGCGCAATCGCATTGATAAATCGCACAAATAAAACGCCTGGCCTTATCATATTCTTTATTGGTGCGTACTTCTGGATAGACCGTTATTTAAATCTGGATCTAAGGTGGGCGCAGGCTTTCTGGCCTCTTGTTATCATAACTATTGGTATTTATATCCTGGTTAAACATGGAAGAAAAAACAATTGGCAGTCAAATTTTCAGGACGGCGGAGAAAAAAAAAATGACCGGACTGAAGGACCTGAAATAACACCGGGGGGTTCTGACACTTTTGACGAAATTGCCATTTTTGGAGGAGGAGACCGCAGTGTAAGCTCAATGTCTTTTAAAGGTGGAAAAGCAACCTGTATATTTGGTGGCTCGGATATCAACTTTAAAAATGCAAAATTGATAAATAATCAGCCTGCTGTAATTGATTTGCTCTGTATTTTTGGAGGGGTATCATTAAAAGTGCCAAATGACTGGACTGTTCACTCTGAAGTAACCCCGCTATTAGGTGGATTTGGTGATGACCGGGATTTGTCAAACATTCATCCGGATCCAAGCAAAGTTTTGATCGTAAAAGGTTTGGTAATATTCGGAGGTGGCGATATAAAATCCGCCTAAAGAAAAGGTGCAAAATCCATTCATATCAAATAATAAGAACTTATTTTATTATATCCTTTTATGGGCTGTTATAGCGACAGTCCATATTTTATATATTATTCGAAATTATGATTTCGGCTTATCTATTTCCATTTCCGATGGGTTGTTTTTTAATTTCAGTTTTGCATTATTAGGCCTTGGTCTATGGTACTTAATTAAATATTCAGTTTGGGATGAAAGAGACAATATACAGGTTATTGTCAATCTGTTTCTCGGAGCTCTGGTAATAATTTCACTTTGGATTGGTTTCAATGAATTAATCCTACGATTAATATTTAGCGAGTCGATTGATTATCATAATTTCCTCAAATCATTTCGATTCTGGCGGATTTCATTGGCCGTTTTCTACTATATCCTTATCATCCTAATTTATTACGTGATCATTTACTATGTGAGATTGCAGGAGAAAAAATCTGCGGAAATTGAGCTTAAGCGAAATATAACCGAAGCCAGATTGAATCTTATTAGGAATCAGGTAAATCCTCATTTTCTGTTTAATAGCCTCAATTCCATTTCATCTTTGACATTATCAGATGCCGCGAAAGCGAGATCCATGATTGGTAGACTTTCTAATTTTTTGCGAAACTCCTTGTCTCATGAGCCAAATTCTTTGATTAGTCTGGATGAAGAGCTAAAGAACTGTTCCGAATATTTGGAAATTGAGAGAGTGCGATTTTCTGAAAAATTTGTTTTCAAATTTAATCTACCATCAGATTTGCGCTCGGTTTTAATTCCAAATATGCTATTACAACCGATTTTTGAGAATGCGATCAAACACGGTGTACAGGAAAATACAGGTAATACAGACTTGATTTGTGAGATAAAAAAAATTAATAATTCGGTTCAAATACTTGTTAAAAACACGCTTGAAGAAAAATCGAACTCGCGTAAAACGGGGACATCCTTTGGTCAGAAGAATATAAAAGAAAGGCTTTCCCTAATTTATAATGGGAAAGCCAATTGCAGTTTTCGCATTGAAAACAATTTATATATTGCTGAAATTAATCTACCAATACATTATCACAAGGACTCAATACGCTCTGAATCTCCGTCCTTATCATAGAGAATTCTTCCTTCACCATTTTCAATCCAGATTAAATTTGGGTTGTCGTTATTATCCAACATAAAATTGGCAACATGCATATCTCTAATAGTATCGTTAACTATAGAACCTGATATTACATAAGCAAAAGTTGCATTCTCAAATTCTTTTTCAGATTCAACTTCGGCAAAAACAGAAAAGGCATCCCCTTTACCAACAATAAAAGCACCCAGTCCGGAGCCGGACTCGAATTTATTAACATAATCCAGTTGTACAGACAAATTGTATTGATTGAAAGCTGTAAACTGAACTTTGAAATCCGGATATCTATATCCAATAAAATCTTCGGGTATATTGGAATTTTTTAAAATAAACTTTGAACCCAGAAAAATGCCATTTAAAGGTGGGGGTGTGCCGCCCCTGTTAATGGGCATCCCAAGATTTTCCATTTCTGCTAATACATCCGCAGGAACAAGATCGTTAATGTCTTTGGTTAAACCATTGTCTTCTACTGTTTTTTGAACGGGTTCAGGATCCTTGTCTTTTTTGCAAGAAATTGAAATAAATGTAAGGCATAACAATAAACTCAGTACGCCCAAGTATTTTACATTTTTCATATTAATATGTTTTAAATCCATTTATCTGTGAATCTGAATAAAGTTAAAATTAAATTCAATAATTCTTTTTTTTAGTTTTTTCATTAATTGAAACGCACCGCTTATACATTCTTATATTTAATTATTAATATTTACCCCATGTCTCAAATAAGAAATTATTTTGAAAGTATTGATTATTGATGATGAAAAACCTGCTCGTCAGCTTTTGGTTGAATTGCTTAAAAATAAGAATGGCCTTGACATTATCGGAGAAGCATCCAACGGATTTGAAGCTTTAAAGCAAATTAACTCACTTAATCCAGACTTGATTTTTTTAGATATTCAAATGCCTAAAATAAATGGCTTTGAATTACTGGAATTACTTGATCAACCGCCTTTGGTGATTTTTACAACGGCTTACTCAGAATACGCCATAAAAGCTTTTGAATTGAATGCAATTGACTATTTGCTAAAACCAATAGAAGAAAGCAGACTTGAAATGGCCATAAACAAAGTTTTAAATTCAGGAACCGGCCGACCGGATATCCAAAAACTAAGCGAAAACCGATTTTCGGATAATGAAAAACTCGAAAAAATAGTAGTAAAAACCGGCAATCAAATTCATATTTTGGCCATTGATGACATTGAACGAATAGAAGCCTACGATGATTATGTAAAAATCCACTCAAAGGATAAATACTATCTCAAAAAAATGACAATGAAATTTTTGGGAAATAAATTACCGAATGATCAATTTATTAGAGTTCATAGGTCTCATATATTGAACAGTAACCATCTGCAAAAATTAGAGGCCATGGGTAAAGAGAGCCATTTAGCAATTTTGAAAAATGGAGATAAGATACCTGTAAGTTCTTCCGGCTATCACACACTCAAACAAATTTTAGGATTTTGATCAGGCTATCTCTTTCTGAGACGGTGTTTCTTTAATTTTCACGGATTCACTGCTTGAACCCATTTTAAATATCATTCCACAAACTCCAAAATACTCAACAGAAATATTCCCGAATTCATATTTGTAATTGCTCAAAAAGATCAAATTCATCCGATCACCCGAACCAATGGCCAACAAATAACCTGGTGTAAATTTGGTTCCGTGATGAATCGAACCATATTCTTGACCAATTTTATTTAAATACGACCTTTCCGAGGGATTGCTTACCACCAATGCAATCAAAAAAAGACCCAACACGAATATTATCCTGTTTGCTTTTGACATACATTTTTAACCCCAAACCTTTGCAAATGGTTTAAGCATCGCTTTAGTTAAGCGAAATATGGGCGCTGTCAAGATAAAAATCGGGAGATTTGAAAAGATCATTGAACAATCCGGATTTGGCTACCTTAAACAAAGCCTCTTCATTCATGCTGGATTTCATTAGTACATTACTCGAGTCGAGTTCAAATGATTCAATTTTAATAGCATTCATGTTATCGCCTTCAATAACAAGTGAATATTCCGGATCATTTTCCATTTTAAGAGAATCTACAAATTGATTTTGATTGTTCATGCCCAATTTTGAAATCAATTGTTTGACCTTTGCCCCATCCGTTATATATGAATCAAGCATCCATACAGAATCCACTTTATTCAAATAATATGAACTATCGCCCGGCATCTTAAATGACAGTTTCCTGATATTCTCGCTTTTTGTTTTAAGAAATGTCTGATCTCTGAAGGCATTGAAATCTCGGTTGAAAGTCATGGTAAGAAAATCATCTGTAGCATAAGTTTCATCCTGACCTTCAACTCTGAAATAAGAAATTGTTTGAAACCCTTGCTGTTGATAAGGATTTTTTTGTAGTGCTTGTTTATAGCTGAATTTACCAATCAATAAGCCAATTTCCTCTCCATTTTTTAGAATAATTTTTACTTTGCTGGCCAGAGAATCATTTACACTAAATTTCTCCCATTTCTCTTCTGTTCTGCCTGCCAATCGCGTAGGTTTGATGTTTTGAATTCCATTAATCAAAGCCATTACTTTTGGCTTCATTGCATTTACACTAAGCACCCCTTTTTGCGCTTTCCATATATTATTATCCCGAAATAGTCGAATTTCTTGCTGATTATTGATTTGAGGGTAAAGCAGAATCTCCGCAATTTCTGCGGTATCCAGATTAATAACATTTGGATCAAAATTACCCTTGGTCCTGGTGTTATTAAAGTACCTCACCAATAAAAAAACAGCAATAAGAATTACAAAAACAATAAGCAGCTTACTATTATTCCATCTAGTTGCCATAATTTTCCTCCATTCTTTTGATTCTCACATTTCTTTTTACCTGCATTCTTGCAATGCCATAAATAACCACAAGAATTATTGGCAATAGAAAATTTAAAAATTTCAATGTGGTTTTTGTCCCATCTTCAAGATCGTCTAAAGGTCTTGAAGTAACTCCCTTTGTTCTTAATTCAATCAATCCTGTGTCATCGGAAAGGAAGTCAATGCTATTGGCCATAAGAGAAATATTATCAGCCTGCATTCTCTGAGCCCCTTGACCCTCACCTGTTACAGCAAAATCCCCATCCCCAAAAACAATCAATCTTGAATTGGCATTTCCTGATATATTTCCTTCTAACAACGCTCCGATCACTTGTCTACCCAATGGATAATCTGCCTCAGTCCATTGTTTTTGAATGTTAAAATAAGTTGGTGCGGTTTGAGTACCGGATTTATCTGAAGAATACACCAAAGGCGTCCAATTAATAGAGCTGTCTCCTTCATAATTCAAAGGACTTGCAAATGGAAATATCACCTGCTCCAGACCTTTTGTAACAGGATGATCTCTAAAATTTTGAGCAATTGGCAAATAGGGAAATTGTATCTGGGTATTATAAACAAATATTCCCTGTTGTTGCTGTACGGATACGGCTCCGGAATTGGGATCTACTAAAAAACTGGAAGGAATGTTCAGTCCTTTTTGAGAAAGCCAGCTTTCCAAACCTGTGCTCATTATTTTACCGAATGATTGTTGCATATCAGCCTCTACCCTGTTTAATGCAATCACCAAATTTCCACCTTGTGCTAAAAAGGCGTCTAAAATTGCCAATTCCCCTGCTGGAATTGTGTCTTTAGGCCTGATTAGCGCCAATGTTTTATAAGTACTCAAATCGGCATCTGTGCTGAGATCAACTTCCTTTAATTGATACAGAATCGACAATTGAGCATTCAATTGTTGAAGTTCCGCAATGCTCGCTTCGCCATGACCACTAACCAGGCCAATCACAGGTTTGTCAATTACCGACAACTTTTTAATACTCGTAGAAAGAGAATATTCCATCGCCAATCCGGGCTGCATAAATGGAATTATATCTTTTTCTTCTCCCATTTCAATAAGAACCCCTAAATATGCTTTTTGCTGTTTAACCTGGTCTTTTTCCCTAACATTAATCATGACCGGCTGAATACCGGCTTTTATCGCCTGATTTTCCAGTTCTTCATTTTCCGACGGATTAATAAATTCAAAAACAAGCATTCCATCAGAAAGGCTGGAATACTCAACCAGCATTTCCTGCAAATCGCGTCTGGTCTTAGCAATATCGGGTGGAAGATTTTCTGAAAAGTAAGCCTTAATGGTTACAGGTTCTTCGATATCCTTCAAAATATCCTTGGTGGCTTCACTAAGTGTATATCTTTTATCTTCGGTAAGGTCTAAACGGAAATAAAGCTGGTCAGAAATAAAATTTATAACCACCAATATTCCGACAATTAAAACGACACTCAATATTATTCTACTGTCTTTCATAATATCCTGATCTTAACTGTTTAAATTTCTTTTAGCCAACGATAATTCTACCAATAGTATGCCCACAGCACCCAGAGACAAGAAGTAGATGATATCTTTGGTATCCAATACACCTCTTGAAATACTTTCAAAATGAGTTGATAAGCTCATGAAAACAAATATTTCTCCAAGCCATCCGGTAAAATTGGGAGCCAAAACATCGAATATGATGTGAAAAAATAAGCCAATGAATAAAGCGAGAAGAAAAGCCACAATTTGATTGTTGGTAATGCTACTGGCATATATTCCTATGCCTATGTAAGTTATACTCATCATCACCAGACCGAGGTATCCACATATCGTTGCTCCAAGATCGAGATTACCAATATTTGAGAGCGTAATTACATATGGAATGGTAAAAACCAATGCAATACAGATTAATAATAGAGTAGCAAGGAATTTACCAAGTACCACTTCTCTGTCGCTTACTGCTTTAGTGAGCAACAATTCGATGGTCCCGGTTTTTTTCTCTTCCGCCAATAATCGCATGGTTAGGGCCGGAATAAAAAAGAACAAAGTCCAGTAAGCAATGCTAAAAAAGCCTCTTAGACTCGTTTGGCCAATTAAAAAAATATCCTGGCCGTAGAGCCAAGTAAAAAAACCGCTGAATCCCAAAAATGCAACCAACATGATATAAGCGATGAGGGAGTCAAAAAATGATTGTAATTCTCTTTTTGAAATTATCCAGATAGCATTCATTTTAGTTCACAGTTAGGTTTCTGAAAATATCTTCAAGTTTTGTTTCATAAGGTATCATTTCAGTGAGTACCCATTTATTCTTAACGCAAGATTCAAATACAGCGCGTTTAGAAGAGGATCCACTCTTGCTTTCTATTTCAAAAGCACCTTTTTCTGACAAACTTTTTACTTTTTCTACAGAATCAAGATTTTTTAATGCTGACTCAATTTCGGAAGACTCGGCATCTTCAATTTTAATTTTTAAAACTTCTTGTCCTTGTGCCTGGGCTCTTAGCGTTTCTGAAGTTCCATCGGCCACAATTTTACCTCTGTTAATAATCAAAATTCTATCGCAGGTCGCTTCTACCTCAGGTAAAATATGTGTACTTAGAATTACTGTTTTCTCTTTTCCAAGATCGCGAATCAATTTTCTAATTTCTACGATTTGGTTGGGGTCTAATCCCGTAGTAGGCTCGTCCAGAATTAGGATTTCAGGATCGTGAATCATCGCCTGTGCAAGGCCTACCCTTTGTCTATAGCCTTTTGAAAGCTCAGCTATCTTTTTGTGTTTTTCAGCATTCAACCCACATTTAATTACCATTTCTCTAATTCGTTCCTGAATTTTGGATTTTTCCACACCTTGAAGCGAGGCACAAAATTCAAGGTAATCTATTACAGGCATTTCATGATACAAGGGATTATTTTCCGGTAAATAGCCTATGTGCTTTTTTAATTCATCGGGATCTTTTTTGATCGAATTGCCACCGATATTTATCTCACCTTCACCTACTGAAATATAATTGGTGATCATTTTCATTGTGGTGGTTTTCCCGGCTCCATTTGGTCCTAAAAATCCCAGAATTTCTCCTGTTTTCACCTTAAAAGAAATGTTATCAACCGCGCGCTGAGCGCCGTACTTTTTAGTAAGGTTTTCAATAACTATGTCCATAACACTCTGTTAAAAAAAATTTCGATTGCGAAAATAAAATAGAGCGTGAAAAGTCAAAAAATAAAATTGATTTTTTCATGATCGCAATGAATAAAAAAGACTTTCCAGAGCATTCTTATTATTCCACTGGAATGAATAATCAAATGTTTTCGATTTTAATGCTCCTAATTTTTACTTTTGCCAGCCCTTAAGAAAAGGCCTAAAGAAAAAAATGAACAAAGCTCAGATCCAGGCACCTATCGCCAAAAAAATTCCAAAAAAATTAAGCAAGCACGGACATACAAGAATCGATAATTATTACTGGTTAAATGATAGGGAAAACCCCGAAGTATTAAATTATCTGGAAGCAGAAAACAAATACCTTGATACCATTCTCGCGCATACAAAAGCATTTCAACAGGATCTGTTCGAGGAGATGAAAGGAAGAATAAAGGAAGATGACAGTTCTCTTCCTTACCGAAAAGACGGTTTTTTTTATTATAGCAGATACGAGGAAGGGATGGAGTACCAAATACTCTGTAGAAAAAAGGGAAGTTTAAAAGCAAGGGAAGAAATTACACTGAATTTAAATGAATTGGCCGCGGGTTATGACTTTTTCAATCTCGGATCAAGTAGTATTAGCACCAACAATATGTTGATGGCTTTTGCAATAGACACCCTTGGTCGAAGAATTTATGAAATTAAATTTAAAGATCTCAAGAGCGGCAAATTTTTAGATGATGTCATTTCAAATGTAACTGGAAACCTTGCCTGGGCCAATGACAATAAAACCCTCTTTTATGCCAGACAAGACCCTACCACGCTGAGGTCATTTCAAATTTACAAACACGAATTGGGTACAAACCCAGAGGATGATAAACTCATTTATGAGGAAAACGACGAAGCTTTTGGCTGCTATGTATGGAAAACCAAATCAAGAAAATACCTAATGATAGGCTCCTATGCTACGCTTTCCAGCGAAATAAGATACCTGCATACTGAAAATACCAATGGTGAATTCAAAGTACTTCAAACAAGGGAAGAGAATCATGAATACGATGTCTCGCATTTTGGAAATGAATTTTTTATTCGAAGCAATTGGAAAGCAAAAAACTTTCGTTTGCTTAAAGTAAACGAAGACAATCCTTCAAAAGAGAATTGGGAAGAAGTAATTCCGCATCGCGAAAATACCCTTCTGGAATCAATAGAAATTTTTAAGGATTATTTGGTTCTCGATGAACGAAGTGAGGGCTTGACCAACATTAGGGTTATTCCATGGGCCGGAGAAGAATATTATATAGACTTTGGCGAAGAAGTATACACGGCCTTTATTTCTACCAACCCTGAATTCGACACGGAGGTATTGCGATATGGCTATTCCTCCCCGACCACGCCGGTGTCAAGTTTTGATTATAACATGGGAACAAAAAAGAGAAAGCTAATGAAACAGCAGGAGGTGATGGGTGAATTCTCTTCAAAAAACTACAAAGCAGAAAGAAGTTATGCACAGGCGGAAGATGGAACCAGAATCCCAATTTCAATTGTATACAGAAAAAATCTAAGGAAAAAGGGCAAAAACCCATGTCTGATTTACGGATATGGTTCATACGGGTCTACAATTGACCCCTATTTCTCCTCCGTGAGACTCAGTCTCTTAGATAGAGGATTTGTCTTTGCCATTGCCCATATCCGCGGTGGTCAAATTAATGGACGCGAATGGTATGAAGACGGTAAATTCCTTAAGAAGGAAAATACCTTTAAAGATTTTATTGCCTGCTCGGAACATTTGATAGAAAAAAAATACTCCGATCCGAATAATTTGTTTGCCATGGGTGGAAGCGCTGGCGGTTTGTTAATGGGAGCTATCGTCAATATGCGACCTGATTTATATAAAGGCATTATAGCCGCAGTACCTTTCGTTGATGTGGTAACAACCATGTTAGATGAAAGCATTCCATTAACAACCGGGGAGTACGATGAATGGGGAAATCCAAATGACAAAAAATATTATGACTATATTCTTTCCTATTCCCCTTACGATCAGGTCAAAAAGCAAAATTACCCACATATGCTAATCACTACAGGATTGCATGATTCACAGGTTCAATATTGGGAACCGGCCAAGTGGGTGGCAAAACTGAGGGAAATGAAAACGGATGATAATTTGTTATTGCTTCATACGAATATGGAGGCCGGACATGGTGGTGCTTCAGGTAGATTCACAAGTTTGAAAGAAACCGCAATGGAATACGCTTTCATATTGGATCTGGCCGGGATTAAATCATGATTTAAAATCTCGTCATAATGATCAAGTCAAGGTCTTTATACTGAAGCTCGTATTTCTCTGCAATATCTGAATTGCATAGCGTTCCTTTGTACATATAAACACCCTTCATAAACCAGTTATTTTCGCGGATCATGTTATCCATACCACCTAAATTTGCAGCCTGTAAAATATAGGGGACAAAAATATTGCTGACAGCCGTAGAAGCAGTTCGCGGTACTCTCGAAGCAATATTGGGAACACAATAATGGATTACATCGTGTTTTCTAAAAGTGGGAGACTTATGACTCGTAACAGCGGAGGTCTCAAAACAACCACCATTGTCAATACTTACATCAATAATTATTGAATTGGCCTGCATATTGCTAATCATTTCCTCAGTAACTACTACCGGAGCTCTTCCGTGGGAAGGCCTTAGGGCACCTATGACTACATCAGCTTCTGCAATGCTATTGGTGAGTATAACTCCATCCAATGTCGAAGTGAAAATCTGTTGACCTAAATTGTACTTAATTCTCCTCAATCTGTAGATTCTGTTGTCGAAGATTTTTACATCTGCTCCCAATCCAAGGGCTGTTCGTGCGGCAAATTCAGCCACCGTTCCGGCACCCAAAATAACTACACTGGTTGGAGGTACGCCTGTTATACCACCCAGAATTACGCCTTTGCCATTTTTGACATTGCTCAAATACTCCGCAGCAATCAACATCACCGAACTACCGGCGATTTCACTCATGGCTCTCACCACCGGCATGCTACCAACTTTGTCCTCTATCATCTCAAAACCAATGGCGGTAATTTTTTTTGAGGCCAGTTTTTTAAAATAGCTCGCTTCGAGGTTTCCCAATTGAAGCGCAGACATAAGCGTTTTGCCTGTTTTAATCATGTCTATTTCTGCATCGGTTGGCGGTTGAATTTTGAGAACAATTTCATTTTCAAATACCTCCTTGGTTGAATAGGAAATCGTTGCGCCTGCGTCGCTAAACTCATGATCAGCATATTTTGAAGCCTCACCGGCACCGGTTTCAACCATAACTTCATGCCCGTTGGATGTGAGAACCGCCACACCTTCGGGTGTCAATGGAATACGGTGTTCCTGCCATCCGATTTCCTTTGGGATTCCAATCTGTAATTTGTGAGATCCTGATTTTACCTTCAAAAGAGCTTCCTGAGGGTGGTAAATTTGACTTTCCTGTGCCACCTCCTTAAAGCCCGGCTTGGTGCTGCTAGACATGTTTCCTCAAAAATAAATGTCTACCAATATCCGATTTTTTAAGGGTAATTTCAAGATATTGATCTTTAAGAAAGGATTTTACCAATTCAGGCCATTCAATTAGACAGTAATTTCCGGAGTCAACATATTCCAAAAAACCAATATCCAGGAGCTCACCGATATGCTTAAGTCTGTAGAGATCAAAATGATAAAGTATTTCTGAAGCTCCCTGGTATTCATTTACAATCCCAAAAGTTGGACTGCTCATTTGCGATTCGGGGACACCAAGATTTTTACATACAGCTTTGATCAATGTAGTTTTCCCGGTTCCCATTTCGCCATCGAAAAGCCAAATCCTCAAATCGCCGGCAAAGGATATTATTTTGGATGCATTTTCATCAATTTTGGTCAGATCGGAATAGTCTATTTCCAATGCTTTTACTTTGGTTCCAATTGAATATAAGGAATAATCATCTCTTCAAGTGAAATGCCACCGTGCTGGAATGTATCCGTGAAATATTTGACGTAGTAATTGAAATTATTAGGATAGGCAAAAAAGTAATCCTCAATGGCGAATACATAACTTGAAGACACATATTGTTTAGGCAACTGAAAATCTTCAGGATTTCGCACCACCACTACATTTTTTTCTTCAAAGCCCAAATTACGGCCCACTTTATACCTCAAATTGGTGTTGACATTTCTGTCACCTACAATTTTAAAAGGTTTCTTTACTCTTATGGTACCGTGATCTGTAGTTATTACAGTTTTAACTTTTTTCTGAGATAAAAATTTCAACAATTCCAACAAGGATGAGTGCTCAAACCAGGATTTGGTCAAAGACAGATAAGCCGCCTCATCGGGTGCTAATTGTCGAATCATTTCCATATCGGTTCTGGCATGGGAAAGCATGTCAACAAAATTGAAAACAACCGCATTTAATTCATTGGATAACAAATTATTGGCAGCATCCATAAGTTGTTTTCCGTGTTGCTGATTGAGAATTTTGTGATAGGAGAATTTAATATCCAGATGTGCTCTTTTTAAATTCTTTTCAAGGAATTCTGCTTCCTTTAAATTTTTTCCTTCTTCCACTTCTTCATTGACCCATAGATCAGGATGCATTCGCTCCATTTCTTTTGGCATTAAACCCGAAAAAATGGCATTTCTGGAATAAGCCGTGGTTGTAGGCAATATTGAGTAATAGGAACTGTCTTCCACTACATTAAACAATCCCGAAATTTGATTTTCAATTTCCTTCCACTGATCATAGCGCAAATTATCTATCAGAATAAAGAAAAGCGGTTCGCCTTTTTTAATCAAAGGGAAAACTTTCTTTTTAAGCAGCATATGCGATAATAATGGCCTGTCTACATTTGGGTCATTTAGCCAATCCTTGTAATTGTCCATGACAAAACGGCTAAAATTGATATTGGCCTCTACCTTCTGCATTTCGATGACTTCGCTCATGCTTTTGTTCTCGGTCTGCTCAATTTCCCTTTCCCAGAATATCAATTTCTTATAGATATCAGCCCATTCATCATGGCTAAGATCCTCTCCTACCCGCATACTAATTTCTTGAAATTCCTGGCGATAGGACTGATTGGTTCGCTCGGAAACCAGTCTTTTGTTGTCAAGGATTTTTTTTACTGACAAGAGTATCTGATTCGGGTTTAGAGGTTTGATAAGATAATCTGATATTTTTGATCCAATCGCCTCTTCCATTATATACTCTTCTTCACTTTTGGTAATCATTACGATTGGAAGCGAAGGTTTGAAGGATTTTATTCTATTGAGTGCCTCAAGACCGGTTAAACCGGGCATGTTTTCATCAAGAAAAACCACATCATAGTTGTTTTCCTCGCACTTTTCTATTGCATCTGTTCCACTGGTTACCGAAGTAACATCATAGCCTTTTTGCTCAAGAAAAAGTATATGAGGTTTGAGCAAATCAATCTCGTCATCCGCCCATAATATGTTATATCTTTGCATGTATATTTTTAATTTGACCTATAATTTCTGAATAACGGTAAGCTCTGCAAAAAATTTTGAATAAAAAAAAGATAATCAAAGATCCGGTGTATGGATTTATCACTGTACACTCTCCTTTTATTTTAGAAATAATTGAACATCCTTTTTTTCAGAGGTTAAGAAGAATCAAACAACTCGGCTTGACGGATCTGGTCTATCCCGGGGCCATTCATACGCGTTTTAATCACGCTTTAGGTGCAATGCACCTTATGACATTAGCATTAGATACAATTCGAAGCAAAGGTCATGATATAAGCGAAGAAGAATACGAAGCGGCAGTTATTGCAGTACTCCTTCACGATATAGGTCATGGCCCATTTTCTCATGTTCTCGAAAAATACTTACTCAATCATGTCGATCATGAATTCCTTTCAATTCTCATCATGGAAGAACTCAACAAGGAAATGAATGGACGACTTGCGCTGAGCATAAAAATATTTAAAAACGAGTACGAACGTCCATTTTTTTTCCAATTGGTTTCCGGACAAATGGACATGGACCGAATGGATTATTTGAATCGCGATTGCTTTTATACAGGAGTAGATGAAGGTACAATAGGCGGTGACAGAATTATTAAAATGCTAAATATTGTAGATGATGAACTTGTAATTGAGGAGAAAGCCATTTACAGCATTGAGAACTTTCTAAATGCAAGAAGATTGATGTACTGGCAGGTTTACCTTCACAAAACAACAGTGGCGGTGGAGCAAATGCTCAATGGATTAATATTAAGGGCCAGGAAAATAGCTGAAAAAAATGAATTCTTATACGGAAGCCCTTCCCTTTTATATTTTCTCAATAATCTCATTGATTCCGAAACCCTGAAAAGTAATCCTCAAGCTTTAAAAAATTTTTTGAATTTAGATGACTATGATGTTTGGGGAGCAATAAAAGTATGGGCGCATCATGACGACAAAATATTATCGGATCTGAGTTCACGTTTGATTAACCGAAGACTATTTAAAGTGGACCTTACCAATTCCAAGGCGGAAGCAGAAGATAAAAGGCAAATCAAGAAATTGCTCGCTCAGGAATTGAATTTAAAGGAAAGTCAGGTTAAATACTATTTTCAATCGGGTGAACTGAGCAATTCAGCATATATGCCTGATAGTGGTAAAATATTAATATTGATGAAAAATGGCAGCCTGCAGGACGTATCAGCTGCAGCCGATTTGCCAAATATAAAGGCCATAAGTAAAATCGTGAAAAAGTATTATCTATGCTACCCTAAAAACGTATATTTGCGGGCGAAATTAGCTGAAGAGAGCAGATGAACTTTACTATCAAGCAAATTGCCCATCTCATCAAGGCAAAAATTGAAGGAAAAGAAGAAGGTACCATAAAGAATTTGGCAAAGATTGAAGAGGCCAAAAATGGTGATATTGCCTTTCTTTCAAATCCGAAATACGAAAACTATTTGTACTCGACCGAGGCTTCAGCTGTAATAGTCAATAAAGATCTTCAACCAAAAAAATCATTTAAAACTACATTGCTCAGGGTTGATGATTCTTATACCGCCTTCACAATACTTCTCGAAGAATACACGCGTTTGGTTCAGCTCGGCAAAAAAGGAAGAGAAAAGCCAATATTTATTGGAAAAGGATCAAAAATTGGTAAAAACGAATTCATCGGTGCCTTTGCTTATGTGGGTACAAAGTGTAAAATCGGTGAAAATGTAAAAATTCATCCGCAGGTCCATATTGGAAATGATTGCGAAATCGGAGATAATACTATTCTTTATCCCGGTGTTAAAATTTATGATGGCTGTAAAATCGGATCGAACTGCATATTGCATTCCGGAGTAATCATTGGAAGTGATGGTTTTGGCTTTGCCCCTCAAAAGGACGGTTCATATAAGAAGATACCACAGGTTGGCAATGTGATTTTAGAAAATAATGTAGAAATAGGGGCCAATACCACCATCGATTGTGCTACCATGGGATCTACGATTCTCAGAGAAGGTGTGAAAATCGACAACCTTGTTCAATTGGCCCACAATGTAGAAATTGGTAGAAATACTGTTATCGCTGCTCAAACAGGTATTGCAGGCTCCACAAAAGTGGGTGAAAATTGTGTCTTTGCAGGTCAGGTAGGAATTGTCGGGCACATTGAAATAGCCAACAAAACCACATTGGCATCAAAATCAGGAATTAGTAATAATATTAAAGAGGAAGGTCAGGTTATGCTTGGGTACCCGGCTTTGCCAATAGGTAATTTCAAAAGAAGTTATGCATTATATCGAAAACTACCCGAGCTGTACAGTCAAATTAAAGAACTTGAAAAAAAAGTTATTAATTTGGCAGCCGCCAAAGAATAGGCTCAATGCAGATTAAGCAACACACTATAAAAGAGAAGGTTTCCGTTACCGGTGTAGGATTACACACCGGTGTGAATACCACAATGACATTTTGCCCGGCAGGCCCGGATCACGGAATAAAATTTCAAAGAGTTGATCTTCCCGAAAAACCGATCGTAGAAGCAGATGCAGATCTGGTCGTCGATGTTTCCAGAGGCACTACTATTGAAAAACACGGTGCGAGAGTAGGAACCATAGAACATACTCTGGCGGCACTTGTAGGATTAGAAATCGATAATATACTAATCGAAATAAATGGTCCTGAATGTCCGATAATGGATGGCAGTTCTTTGCCCTTTTTGGAGGAATTGGAAAAAGTAGGACTGGAGGAGCAAAATGCATTAAGGAATTTCTTTGAAGTACCTCAGAGTATTACTTATCGCGATAAAGAAAATAACGTTGAAATAGCTGCATTGCCTCTTGATGATTATCGGGTAACGGTAATGATTGATTATAACTCTCCCGTTTTGGGAAGTCAGCATGCTTCACTGAATAATATCTCCGAATTTAAATCTGAAATTTCATCATCAAGAACATTTTGTTTTTTACATGAACTTGAAGCTTTGTATAAGGCCAACCTTATCAAGGGAGGAGATTTAAATAACGCCATCGTTGTGGTCGATCGTGAAGTTCAGGAAGGTGAATTGGATTACCTGGCAGATCTATTCAATAAGCCAAAAATTAGTGTTCAGAAAGAAGGTATACTAAACAATATTGAATTAAGACATAATAATGAGCCGGCGCGTCATAAATTATTAGACATGATTGGGGATCTCGCTTTGGCAGGAAGGCCAATTAAAGCTCAAATCCTTGGTGCAAGACCCGGGCATGCGAGTAATGTAGCCTTTGCTAAAAAATTGAAAAGGGCCATGGAGGAAACCAATAAAAATGCGCCTCACTATGATCCGAAATTGCCACCGCTTTTCGATGCTCAAAAAATTTATAGCCTTTTACCACATCGTTACCCATTTCAATTGGTGGATAAAATTATTTATCTCGACGATAATATTGTGGCCGGTGTTAAAAATGTAACCCTTAATGAACCCTTTTTTCAGGGGCACTTCCCTGACAATCCCGTTATGCCCGGAGTTTTACAGGTCGAAGCAATGGCACAATGTGGAGGAATTCTTGTATTAAACAGCATTAAAGATCCTGAAAATTACTGGGCCTATTTCCTCGGAATTGAAAACTGTCGATTCAAAAAAATGGTGGTTCCCGGTGATACCATTGTTTTTAGATGTGAATTGATGGCACCGGTAAGAAGAGGTATTGCCAAATTTCATAGCCAGGCCTTTGTTGGTGGTCAATTGGTTTGTGAAGCAGTTGTTATAGCCAGCCTGGTTAAAAAAATCAATGAGTAGTAATCTTTCAAACATACATCCTGATGCCAGTTTGGGCAAAAATGTAGTTGTAGAACCATTTGCAACCATTGAAAAAGACGTAGTAATTGGAGACAATTGCTGGATTGGTGCAAATGCGGTTGTACATAATGGAGCAAGGATTGGCAATAATGTAAAGATTTTCCCAAGCGCGGTTGTATCCGGAATCCCACAGGATTTGAAATTCAAGGGCGAAGAAAGCACATGTGAAATCGGGGATAACACGATAATCAGAGAATTTGTAACTATAAACAGAGGTACGGAGGACAGGTGGAAAACAAAAGTTGGAGCCAATTGTCTGTTGATGGCCTATGTACATCTGGCCCATGATTGTTTTTTAGGTGATAACTGCATTTTATCAAATGGTACGCAATTGGCAGGACATGTGACTATAGATGATTTTGCTATATTTGGTGGTACCTGTGCTGTTCATCAGTTTTCTAAAATCGGTTCGCATGTCATGGTGGGTGGTGGTTCACTTGTCAGAAAAGATATCCCACCTTTTGTGAAAGCGGGTAGAGAACCAATATCTTATTCAGGTGTAAATGTAGTCGGGCTTCGCAGAAGAGGATTTTCTAATGACAGCATTTCTCAAATTCAGGAGATTTATAGAATCATCTATCAAAAAGGATACAATACAGCCAAAGCCATAAAAGAGGTAGAGGAAAGTGTAAAAGAAAGCGAAGAAAAAACCATCATTTTGGAATTCATTCAGAATTCGGAAAGAGGAATCATGAAAGGTTATGTTTCTGAAAGATGATTCTCCGGGCGGAAAATCTGAGTAAAAAATACAACAGAGAATGGGTAATCAAAGATCTCTGCTTCGAGTTTAAAAAATCCTCAATAATTGCTATCACCGGCCCCAATGGATCGGGAAAATCTACCCTATTAAAACTGATTGCCGGCTATGTCCTGCCGAGCAGTGGAAATATCAATTGGATAATTGATAATAAAGAAATCAGCATCGATGATCAATTCAGACATTTGGCAGTTTCCGCGCCATATATGCAGATTGTTGAAGAACTGACATTAAACGAGTTTCTTGATTTTCATCAAAATTTTAAAACATTAAGAGCATCAGAATCCAAAGAAAGTTTTCTGAATAAAACCGGCTTGGCCAATCAGGGGGATAAATTCATTAAGGAATTTTCATCGGGCATGAAACAGCGCGTAAAACTGGGGCTTTGTTTTTATTTTGAAAATGATCTCCTATTGATCGATGAGGGCACAACAAACCTCGATAAGCAAGGCATAGAATGGTTTCAAAATGAGGTTAAAAATCAAGAAGATCGATTGGTTATATTGTTTTCAAATCAGGAGCAGGAATACAGTTTAGCGGAGCAAAACCTAAATCTTAGCAAATTCTAAGTCTTCAATTTTTCCACATTTATTTTAATGGTATTGAAAAGAACTTTTGGATCGAAAGGTTTCATCACGAATCCATTCATCCCGTAATTGACTATTTTTTCTTCTGCATCCGGGCCGGTAGAAGCTGATAAGGCTATTATTGGCAAATTTCCTTTCTCGTTGTCCATTTCACGGATATGCTTGGTGGCTTCATAACCGTCCATTTCAGGCATATGCAAATCCATTAACACAAGGTCATAGTCATTTTTAC
The DNA here is from genome assembly GCA_040218795.1 of Cytophagales bacterium. GTDB lineage: Bacteria > Bacteroidota > Bacteroidia > Cytophagales > CCMP332 > CCMP332. The sequence goes on from JAVJQT010000003.1 coordinate 212,517, forward strand.
GAACCATCTCAACAGCTTCCAAACCATTTTCTGCTATATCAAAAGTGATTTTCCATTTATCCAGAAATTTTCTGGCGACTATTTGATTCATTTTATTGTCTTCAACCAATAACAAATGATGATTTTCAAGATCTGTTATTTCCTCCTCTACCGGTTTTTTAAATTCCTTGCCGGATTCATCTATCTCATAATCAATTTCTACAATAAAAGTCGTTCCTTTTTCCAAGGCACTTGAAAGCTGGATTTTTCCTTTTTGTAAATCCACTAGTTTTTTAGTTATCGCCAATCCCAGTCCGGTACCGCCATATTTTCTGGTTGTTTCAGAACTTGCCTGTGAAAAACTATCAAAAATTATTTCCTGTTTTTCCTTGGGTATTCCTATGCCCGTGTCTTCAACAATAAATGCAATTCTGGCAGAATTATCACGTTCAGATAGTTTCTTTGCAGTTAATTTAACGTAGCCATCATTGGTGAATTTTATTGCGTTTCCTATCAGATTGTTTAGTATTTGACCTAAACGGGTGGGGTCGCCTTTTATATATTGAGGCAGGTTTTCATTGATTTCAAACTTTATTTCAAGGTTTTTATCACGTGACAGTACTTTAAAAGACTCGACCACATTTTTAAGAAGTTCTTCCAAGTTAAAACTTGTGGATTCAAACTTAATTCCACCGGCTTCAATCTTTGAAAAATCTAAAATATCGTTGATCAAAGCCATTAAGCTTTCAGCTCCAAAACTCAGGGCCTTTAAATTTTCAATTTGCTCAGGTTTAGGTTCCTCTGAACTCAGAAGGTTGGTCATCCCAATTACAGAATTCAAAGGGGTTCGGATTTCATGACTCATGGTTGAAAGAAATTGAGCCTTTGCTTCTGAAGCTTCCTCGGCCAAATGCTTGGCTTTTCTTAATTCCTCCTGTTTTTTTAAGAGAAATTCTTCATTTTCTTTATTCTGAGTTATATCTCTGGCTTCTCCTAAACTGAGGACCAGATCTTTTCCATCAGGTGTTTTTTCTAAAACCGTATCTCGACTTTCAAACCAAATCCACCTTCCTGAAGCATTTTTCATTCGGTATTCGGTACTTACAACTTTGCCTTCTTTGGCATTTTTTAAAATGTTGTAATTCTCCTCTAATAATTCTTTATCATCCGGGTGGATCAAGTGAAAATCTTCTTCATCCATCCTGAACAAGCTATTCATATCGTATTCAAGATAATCCCAAATGCTTCTGTTCAGATAGCTTATTTTTTTCTCTTTGTGATGAAATACATATAAAAAATTGGGAGTAGTTTCCGCGATTCTTTCGATTAAAGAACGATTGTTTTGAAGTTCATACTCTACCCTTTTCCTATCTGATATATCCCTAATACTAACCTGGTAAGCACTAAAATCGTCTTCATCAATTTCACTGATGACGATATCAAACCAAATTGTATTGTTGTTTTTGCTGATTAATCTTAATTCGCCTTTTCCCTCTTTGAGTATTTCATTTTTTAAATAGCAGTCTTTTGAATGAATGAATTGGTCAATGCCTTTTGATTCTACTTCATCGGCCTGATAACCCAGTAATTCTTCAATGGATGGTGAGACATACTGGACATTGCAGTCCTTATTTAGAAGCGCGATTATGTCTTTTGAATTCTCTGAAATAAATCTAAATCGTTTCTCATTAGACTTTAATCTGGTTCTGTACGATAAATTAATAATCAGGAAATAATATACAGCAGCACCGTTGGCAATAAATGAAACAAGAAAAATCCAAAATTCCAGAACCCTTTCCTGATCGTGACCCAGCGCAGGACCATCGTAGTAATGGATCGGGTAAAATTCCATAATGAAGAATTGTACAATGGAAATTATAATGAAGATGTTGCGATTGGCTATTTCATATTTATTAAAAATGATAAACAGCGAGATAACCAATGGAAAAAACAGGATGTGAGCAAAACCATCAGGGCCTAAAACACCTCCCAGTGTTAAAATTCCCGCCATCAATGCAATTGAAATGCAATTTTTTGCGAGGATAAACATCCCTCTCTTCGACAAAGAGATAGTCAAAGCAAAGAGCGCAGATTCAAAGACCAAAAACAGCCCTACCTTATACGCTTCTGTAAATAGAAATGGAATTGCAGTAATTAGATAAAAAAGGATAAATGAAAAAGCCAGAATATTAAACACCCGAATGCTCTGATGACCTTCCCTGGTTCTGGTATATTTTCGATCTACAGACAGAAAACTAAAAATATCGCTTTTTCTTTCCTTAGCCTGGTTCATTTTAAGGTTACATGAAATTACGGATTCAATTTAGCACTATGATATTGCAGTTCAAATTCAATGTAAGTAAATGAATTATTTTGCTCTAGTCCTGTATGCTAGAAATAAAAAGAAATGGCTGATGAAAATTACAAGAAAACACCCAATTACATTGTACCAAAGATAGGCCACCACATCCTCGAAAAAGATGTAAAGAATAAAGACAAATAACTGCGCAAGTAAGGCCGAAGAAAATACCCCGGATCCTTTTATCCTCTTAAAAAAGAAGGCCACAAGGAAAATTCCCAGAATAGTTCCATAAAATAAAGATCCCAAAATGTTTACAGCTTCAATGAGGTTTTCCAGCAGTCTTGCAAATAGAGCAAACATAATTGCCAGAATTCCCCATAATGCGGTGAGAAGGCGAGAGGCAATGACATAATGTGTATCAGAGGCTTCACTTTTCACAAGACGCTTATAGAAATCAACTACCGTGGTTGAACCCAATGCGTTCAGTTCACCGGCTGTTGAAGACATGGCTGCGGAAATTATTACGGCCAGCAACAATCCAATTATACCATGTGGTAGGTAATTCATTATAAATGTAAGAAATACAAAATCCGAATCCTTAGCGGTCTCTTCCGGGTATTCTTCAATTAAAATTTGTTTGACATTGGCGCGAATTTCCTTTGAATTTAAATCGAGCTCCTTAATGGTTTCCTGTTTTTCACTCAACAATTCTGCATTGCCATCATTTCTTGCTTTGATTAATTCCCTTATCTCTTCCTGTTTTATCTGATGATTTCTCGCGTACTCCTTTTCATGAAATGAAATTTCCTCAGAGTATTTACTTTGTCTTAAATTTTCAAGATTGGTCTTGTCAAACAGCACTTCATGACTTTCAAACTGATAAAAAACAAATACCATTACCCCAACGAAAAGAATAAAAAATTGCATTGGTATTTTTAATACCGCATTAAATATCAGTCCCATACGGCTTTCCGTAACTGATTTTCCGCCGAGGTATCTTTGCACCTGTGATTGATCTGTTCCAAAATAGGATAGTGCAAGAAACAAACCGCCCGTAATTCCAGACCAAAATGTGTAACGCTCAGTGGGGTCAAATGAAAAGTTTACAGCATCCAGTTTACCCATTCTGCCGGCTATATCTACAGCATCTACGAATCCAATATATTCTGGCAGGCTATGTATTATTATAAAGAAGGCGATAAGCATTCCCAACATGATTACCCCCATTTGCCATTTTTGAGTCAAACTGACAGCTTTAGTACCTCCTGATACTGTGTAAATAACTACGACCAAACCGACCATTACTATGGTAACAGAAAGGTTCCATCCAAGCGTTGTACTTAAAATTATTGCCGGAGCATAAATGGTGATGCCTGCAGCCAATCCTCGTTGAAAAAGAAATAAAAATGCTGCGAGAAGCCTTGTTTTTAAGTCAAAGCGGGCTTCTAAAAATTCGTAAGCTGTGAATACATTTAATTTATAATAAAGCGGAATAAATACTGCGGAAACAATAATTAACGCCAATGGTAAACCAAAATAATTTTGGACGAAGCCCATTCCACTTTCGAAAGCTTGCCCGGGGGTTGATATAAAAGTAATTGCACTTGCCTGTGTTGCCATAACAGATAATCCAATGGTCACCCATTTCATATCCTTATCACCCTGTAAATAGGATTTTATGTTTTTATTTTTCCTTGTTTTCCATGCACCGTAAATGGCGATGAAAAGCAAAGTTCCGAGCATGGTAAGCCAGTCGAACCAATTCATTTATAATAGCTGCTTAAAAGGTAGAAGAGACCCACCAATGAAATAAAAAAGGCCATTACAAAAATGTAAAGTCTTTTCCAGGTCTTAAAGAATGGTGCCTGTTCAGGCGGTGTTTCGGTTTGATTTTTCATTTGCCGAGAGAAATTAAATTGGCAAATAAACGATAAGCACCTGGAACCCCTGCCGGTAATTGCCTAAAGAAAGATATTCCTGTATATGTATAATAACCTTTGCCATACTTCGCAGTTATTAGCATTCCTTTTGTTGGTTCCTCTCCCGGATCCATCGATTCAAATGGTGCAACATAATTTTCATCCCAGGAAGATGCGAAATACAAACCTCTTTCCTGCACCCAGTTTTCAAAATCCCTATCGTCAATTTTGTTGGGTGTGTTTAAAATCGGGTGATCCTGTACTTTGATATTTATTTTAGCCTCCTCTACGGTCACCCTGTCTCTTCCGAGCTCAAATTTATAAGGTCCCATTTTTTCAAAATTAAGCCCTCGGCTCGTGTTGTATTGAAGAATTAAATTTCCGCCTTCATAAACATATTTCATTAAAGTTTCATGGGCTTCGTACAACCATGTCTGAGTATTAAATGCCCTAACACCAAGAATAATTGCATCGTACTTACTTAAATCACTTTGTATTAGGGCGTTTTCATCAAGAAATTCTATTTGGTAACCCATTTGCATTAGTGCTTCAGGGACATCATCGCCGGCCCCTTTAATATAGGCCAGCAAATCCCCTTTTCTTTGTAGATCTATGCTAACCAAAGGCATTATTGCCTTAGGAAAATAATTGATATGCTTGATATGATCGTAGTCGATTTCTTCAAAACTTCTTTGATAAGAACGCCCCTCTATTTCGGCAAATGCTTTAATCGTACCATTAATGGATGAACTACCCGGGCTAATTTCCAGATCCACTATTCGGGTATTGCCTTTTTCAGGGAAGGATAGATTTAGTTCTTTGGGATTTACTGTCCATCCTTCAGGAATTTCAAATTTAACTTTGGCCTCAACATTATCCTTAAAGGCTTTTATTGAAACTTTCAGGTTTTTCTTTGCTCCTTTATTAAATACCAGTGTTTTTTCAAGAAAATTTATGCTTACAGGAGGGGCTATCACCATATCCCGATACAATTCTCCTTTAACTCTATCCACCCAGCGGTAGTTGAAAGGAATTATTTTTTCTAATTCTGTATCGCCCATTTTTAAGACTACTTTCAATTGCATAAAAGGCGGAGTTTCAGGTAAGCCTATCAATCGCTGATCTTCTACATTATACAAACCGTATTCATGATCCTGCTTTAACCAATAAGGGTTTGAAATCTCTGCGTCAGTTGGAATCTTGAAATTCAACTGTTTTTGTTCCAATTGATTGTATTTTAAGACTAAATTCAAATTTTCTGAATAGCCATTATTCAAAAGGGAAATATTTGAAATCACCAAATCGCCTTTTGAGCGGTTAATAGCTTCAAGGTTAAAGGATACCGAATCTCCAGGTGCATAGACATAACCGTCACAAAGCGCTTCGATGGTAAATCCCATACAATCCAGAATAAGCTCATTGATTTGTTCGTATTTAATTTCTTTCCAAAAATCATCTTTTAAATTGGCCAATGCCTGTCTGGCACTTATCAAATGTCGGACAATAGAAGCAGGATTTTCAGGATCAAATTGCTCAATTGCTAATTGTATATGTTCACTTACCTTTTCACCCTTATCTACTCTCGACCAATTTGTGTTTATGCCTTCGAGTACATTTTCAGGTGCTTCTTTCCCGTCAATTGGGTCTAGATACTCCTCAATACTTCCTTTGGATTCTGAAGCGCCAAAACCTTGTGATTTGTGCATGGATCTACTCGAACCAGCAATTTCACCATAATTTTTCCCTAATAGCGTATTGAATTCACCCACATCTACCATTGTGAGGCCTGTTTTATCAAAATCCCTTCTACCATAAAACCACCAGGAGGTATTCCAATAAATTCTATCTGCCTGCCAGGTGTCAACATGTTCCAATTGCTCAGGGAAGGCATTCTTATCACCCGACATAGAAAACGCTTCCAAAGCCAGCATTGCCGACGAGGTATGATGGCCATGCGTTTGGCCGGCACTATTTGGTGAAAATCGGGTAATAATTACATCGGGACGAAATTTTCTGATTATCCAAACCACATCGGACAGAACTTCATCTTTCCCCCATATTTTTAAGGTTTCATCCGGGTGTTTGGAATAGCCAAAATCATTGGCTCTGCTGAAGAACTGAATGCCACCGTCTTTTTTTCTGGCTTCCAATAATTCCTGCGTTCTAATCAAACCCATTTTTTCAGCTTTTTCGGGACCAATGAGATTTTGTCCTCCGTCTCCCCTGGTAAGTGATAAGTAGGCTGTACGCATGCAAGCCTCATTAGCAAAATAGGAGATCATCCTGGTGTTTTCATCATCCGGATGGGCGGCGATATAAAGCACCGACCCAAGTGTATTGAGTTTTTTCAGATTAAGTAATAATTCTCCGGCTGAAGGTGTGGTCTTTTGAGAAAATGAAAGCGTTATTGAATAAATGAGTGTAAGTACCAGGAATAGATATTTTTTCTTCATGCTTTTATTTTTGAATGCGCTAAGTTATGAAAACGCAGGCATCACAGGATGTTATAATTCTCTGTTAATATTTTTTTTCGACCGTTTATATAATATCAATCTTATATTAAAATGGAACTCCTGTTTAAATGTGTAAATTTGGCATTGATTTGCGAAGATTGGAGGCCATGGCAGAAAGTATAATTGACCTAAATAAGATAAATAAATCTTATCAAACCGGAACGAAGTCGCTTCATGTTTTAAAAAACATAGAATTGACTATCAATGAAGGTGAGATGGTCAGTATTATGGGAAGTTCCGGTTCCGGAAAATCCACCTTATTAAACATTATCGGAATCCTTGATCAATACGATTCGGGAACCTATAATCTTGCGGGTAAAAGCATTTACAAGTTGAATGAAAAAATTGCCGCGCAATACCGAAATAAATTTATTGGTTTTGTATTTCAGTCATTCAATCTACTTTCGTTTAAAAATGCTCTGGAAAATGTAGCCCTCCCACTCTATTATCAAAAGATTAGCCGTAGAAAAAGAAACGCCAAGGCCATGGAATACCTCGAGAAAGTGGGACTTTCCGATTGGTGGGATCATATGCCCAGTGAGCTTTCGGGAGGCCAAAAACAAAGAGTAGCCATTGCGAGGTCTCTGATCACAACTCCAAAGTTAATTCTGGCGGATGAACCCACAGGTGCTCTTGACTCAAAAACTTCATCGGAAGTTATGCAGCTTTTTAAGGATGTAAATCAGGAAGGTATGACCGTGGTTATTGTGACTCATGAAAATGATATTGCGGAAATGACGGATAGAATTATAAGACTCAAAGACGGAATAGTAGTTAACGACAACTGATATGTTCGATCTGGATAAGTGGGAAGAAATTTTTAATACAATCAGGCAGAACAAGCTTAGAACTTTTCTTACTGCATTCAGTGTGTCCTGGGGAATATTTATGCTGATATTACTTTTGGGTGCCGGTTCCGGTCTCTTAAACGGTGTAAAAGAAATGTTCAAGGACGATGCCATAAATTCCATATGGATCAGGTCCGGTCAAACCAGCATTCCCTATAAAGGCATGCAACCCGGCAGAAGAATTCAGTTTACCAATGAAGATTATAACAATCTCAAAAATAAAGTCGAAGGTCTGGAACACATAACTGCCAGATATTTCCTTTGGGGAGATTACACGGTCCGATATGAAAAAAAGTATTCCTCATTTCAGGTCAGGGGCGTTCATCCGGCTCATTTATATCTCGAAAATACCATTCTTACTTCCGGTCGATACATTAACGATTTGGATATTGAGCAAAAAAGGAAAGTAGCTGTTATCGGTCAGGAGGTGGTTAATTCCCTTTTTGAAAACGGCGATGATCCATTGGGAAAATGGATCGATATTTCCGGTATTCTTTACAAAGTAGTGGGAACCTTCAAGGATGAAGGAAGTGAGCGAGAACAACAAGTGATAATAATTCCCATTTCAACAACTCAAATGGCCTACAATGGCTCCAATAGGGTACACATGATGATGTTTACGGTTGGAGATGCAAGTGTCAAGGAAAGCATGGTCATGGGTGATCAAGCCAAAAATTTATTGATTGAAAGACATAAATTTTCACCCGAAGACGAGCGCGCGATTCATATGTGGAACAATCTTGAAAACTTCCAAAGGTTTAAAGATTTATTTGGAGGCATCAATATTTTCATTTGGATTGTGGGTATGGGAACCATAGTGGCCGGTGTAGTCGGTGTGAGCAATATCATGCTGATAATAGTGAAAGACAGAACCAGGGAAATCGGGATCAGAAAAGCGCTCGGTGCCACACCGGTATCTATTATTTCATTGATAATACAGGAATCGATTGTGATAACCTTGGTATCCGGATATTTCGGTTTGCTCTTTGGTGTTTCCCTGATAGAATTGGTGAATTTTGCCCTTGATAATTTTGGTGCGGAGGTACCTTATTTTAAAAATCCCGAAATAGAATTGACTACGGCTTTAACGGCCACCGGAATATTGGTGATTGCCGGCGCTTTGGCTGGCTATTTCCCGGCTAGAAAAGCAGCGAAAATTCAACCTATTGAAGCATTAAGAGACGAATAATATGTTTGATTTCGACAAATGGCAGGAAATATGGATGACGATCCGAAAAAATAAACTTCGGACCTTCCTTACAATGTTTGGCGTCTTCTGGGGCATATTCATGCTTTTACTTTTGCTTGGGGGTGGAAGTGGTTTGAGAAATGGGGTAAACAGGGACTTTGTAAACGGCGCCACCAATTCAGTTTATATGTGGAGTCAAAGAACCACCATGCCATATAAAGGATTCAAGCCCGGAAGGTATTTTAATTTTAATAATTCCGATACCGAATTTCTCCGTGACAATATTAATTATGCAGATGTTATCAGTCCGAGAAACCAATTAGGTGGCTTCAGAGATGCCAATAATGTAACCCGTAAAAACAAAGCAGGAGCATTTAGTGTGTACGGAGATTTCCCGGACTTTTTAAAAATTAAATATATGGTCATGCCCGAAGGCCGCTTTATCAATCAATTGGACATTGAGGATAAGAGAAAGGTTTGTGTGATAGGCAAAGGCGTACAGAAAATACTTTTTGACGAAAATGAGGATCCGGTCGGAGATTACTTAAAAATAAATGGGGTTTATTTTAAAATTATTGGAACGCATAAATCCCGTGCTGAAGGCGATGAACAGGATCGAGATCAACAGAGTATTTATATTCCTTTCACCACATTTCAAAACGTATTCAATTACGGCGACATTGTTGGCTGGTATGCCATGATTCCAAAAGAAGGCTATTCATCTGAAAAGCTCGAAGAAGATGCGGCAGCCATTTTAAAAGAGCGGCACTCTGTTCACCCGGAGGATAAAAGAGGGATTGGTTCATATAATGCAGAAGAAGAGTTTACAGAAATTCAAGCACTTTTCACAGGTATAAATACATTTATATGGATTGTAGGAATTGGCACCCTATTAGCGGGGGTAATTGGTGTAAGCAATATTATGCTCATCATTGTAAAGGAGAGAACTAAGGAAATCGGAATTCGAAAATCGCTGGGGGCAACACCCTGGTCGATTATCGCCCTAATAATTCAGGAATCAGTATTTATTACAGTGATTGCTGGCTATGGCGGATTACTGCTGGGAACCATCTTAGTAGAAGGCATTAATAAACTAATTGAAGGTCAGGAAACAGGAATGTTTGCCCATCCCGAAATTGATCTTCAGGTAGCATTAACAGCACTTTTTGTATTAGTAATCGGTGGCGCTTTTGCCGGATTAATTCCGGCTAGAAAAGCGGCCGCTGTAGACCCAATAGAAGCATTAAGAACAGAATAAAATGAGAACTTTTCTAATAATTATTGTCGTTGTTTTACTTTTTGGAAGTTTTATAGGGGGTGGCTATTACCTCTACCAAAAATCAGAAGAAAAGCCGGTTGTGTATGAAACTCAAAAACCGTTTTTCAGCGACGTCGTCAAAAAAACCGTTGCAACAGGCTCTATAATTCCCCGAAAGGAAATTGAAATAAAATCACAGGTTTCAGGAGTTGTTGATAAACTTTTCGTTGAGGCAGGTGAACAGGTTCGAACCGGTCAACTGTTAGCCCGAATAAAAATTATTCCCAATGTCGTTGCACTCAACAATGCTGAAGCCAATTTAAAATCAGCCATTATCAATTTTAAAAATTCTGAAAAGGAATTGAAAAGACAGCAGGATTTGTACGATCAAAAAGTAATTTCAGAATTTGATTACAATCAATTCCTTCTCGACTATAATTTGCGAAAACAGCAGGTTGAAGCAGCGGAAAACAATCTTGATCTTATCAAGGAAGGGGCGGCTAAAAAATCGGGAAATGTTTCCAACCTCGTTAAATCCACTGTGGATGGAATGGTTTTGGATGTACCTGTCAAGGAAGGAAACTTTGTGATTGAAACAAATACATTTAATGACGGTACTACCATCGCTTTTATCGCAAATATGAGCGAAATGATTTTTGAAGGAAATGTGGATGAAACCGAAGTTGGTAAAATTAAAGAAGGAATGGATCTTATTTTAAAAATTGGAGCACTGGAAAGTGAGAGTTTTAAAGCCAAACTCGAATACATTTCCCCAAAGGGTGTAGAAGAAGAAGGTGCAATTCAATTTGAAATACGCGCCGCTGTAAAATTGGAAGAAGGAAAATTTTTACGTGCCGGATACAGCGCCAACGCCGATATTGTCCTCGATAAAAGAGACAGTGTGCTCGTGGTACCTGAACGAATACTTTCTTTTAAAGATGGTAAAATCTTTGTTGAAATTCAGACCGGTGAGCAGGAATTCAAAGAACAGGCTGTAAAAGTAGGGCTCTCCGATGGAATCAATATTGAAGTCGTTGAAGGAGTGACAATCGAAGATCAATTGAAGGCAGGAGAAAAAATCTGATACAGGCTTTTCATATAAAATTCGATTTCTTAACAAATTCTTAATATTGATTTCTCACTTCTTGCTGAATTAAACCTTCATCTTTACCTTCACAGCGCAGCGCTAATCATAAAAATGAATATGCTTTTTCCTTAAAGTAGCTCAATAATGAATTACGGGTTACTTGATTTACTTTCTTTAATAGGGGCTCTGGGGTTTTTCATCTATGGCATGAAAATCATGAGTGACGGTGTCCAAAAAGTAGCCGGAACCAAACTCCGTCAGATTTTGGCCACCATGACATCCAATCGGTTTTTTGGGGTAATTACTGGCTTTTTAATCACCTGTCTAATTCAAAGCTCATCGGCGACTACGGTGATGGTGGTGAGTTTCGTAAACGCAGGTCTCTTATCTTTAATTGAGTCCATAGGTGTTATCATGGGCGCCAATATTGGAACAACCATAACCGCCTGGCTTATTTCTATTTTTGGATTTAAGGTTAAAATTGCTGATTTCAGTCTTATAATAATTGGAGTCAGTTTCCCGCTGCTCTTTTCAAAAAACAATAATTTTAAAAATCTTGCTGAAACATTAATTGGTTTTGCCCTTCTTTTCATGGGCTTGGAGGCTTTAAAAGACTCGGTTCCCGATCTTCAGAATAACCCCCAAGCTTTGGAGTTTTTAAAGGGATTCTCCTATGAGGACAAAAGTTATATTGGAAAATTATTAACTACGGTATTATTTGTATTCATCGGTACCATTTTAACTATTGTAGTGCAATCTTCCAGTGCTGCAATGGCACTGACACTGGTAATGACCAATCAGGGCTGGATCCCTTTCCCTCTCGCGGCCTCCATGGTTTTGGGTGAAAATATAGGTACAACAATTACAGCAAACCTGGCAGCATTGGTGGCCAATACCAATGCCAAAAGAGCAGCAAGAGCTCATTTCATATTCAATGTATTCGGAGTGATTTGGATGGTTTTTTTAATGCCTTTCTTTATTACAGCGATTAACTGGTATATGGAAAAAAATAATTTTGGCTCACCGATGGAAATTGCAAGCAGTGTCCCCATAGGTTTAAGCATTTTTCATACTGTATTCAACATTCTAAATGTATTTATACTGATTTGGTTTAGTCATTTCATTGCTTCGACTGTGACCAAATTGGTCAAAGAGAAAAAACATTTTGATGACCTCAGTCTTCCATTATATCTCAATGCCGGTGATTTAAAAGACATCAATAAGGCCATGAGTAATGTAAAATTCGAACTTGTGGAGTTTGTCAATAATGTCGAAAAATCTTTTCAAAACCTTAGGACTTATATTGCAAATAGTGATAGTGAAGATAACGGAAATAGGGATTTAAGAAAAAGTATAAAAGCCTATGCTGATATAACCAATGAATTTGACTTAAACATTAGTAATTATTTAATAGAGCTCTCCGAAAAAGAAACCAGCAGATATAATTCACTTAGAATTTATCAGTATATGGAAATAAGCAGTGAGCTTGAAGATTTTGCCGATCTTTTGGAGTACATGGCCAAAGAAATTGAATTAAACAGAAATAATGGTCTGAAGCTAAAGGAAAAGCATAAAACCCAACTGGACGAATTACTGAAACATATATTTAATTCATTCAGCGACTTTAATAAATTACTCCAAAACAATTTCCAAAAGGGTGAATTGGAAAAAAAGCAGGAGCTGGCTTATCTGGAGGATACATTTAAAAGAATCAAAGAGGATCATCTTGAATCAAAACTTAAGAAAAAGAACAAAGCCAAATTGAATGTTTATTTCTCACGGCTTCATTCCATAACGGAGCAAATTTATTTCAGAATAAGATCTATAAATCAAATCGCCAACAGGGAAATACCTGCTTAGGAAGAAATGTTGGATTCTATGTCGGAATAATTCCTGCAATCAAAAACAGGACAATCATTAATTCCGCTTCTTTTATATTTTCTTTTGAGTTTTCTTTTCCTTTTTTCAAGCGACCTGCTCCCATATCTGGGCTTACAGGATTCCAATACTCCCGAAATGGAAATGATAAAAAGGAATAATATGAAAATTCTCAGTGTTTTCATTTAGTAAGAATCCATAACAGGATTGTATCTCGGGGATACGTCAAGAGAATGATAGGTTAAAACTTTGGTTCGACCCTTTTCAAATTCCACAGAAATATTTTTTTGGGTATTGTAACTGCTAAATCTGGAAGAGAGCAATTTTAAATTTAAATCTTTTTTGCCTGCTTCTCCTTCCAACCAGGTATAATAAATACTGTGTGGTAAAGTTTGCCAATTTCTGGTATCGGCCTGTTCGGTGGCCATATTGATAATACTGGCAGCAACGGCTGCTCCTTCACTTTGTTGACGTATGGCTTGTTCGGCAGCTTTTTTAATAGCTACACGCAATAAACTTTCTCCCAGTTCTTTGAGCATTCGTTGTTTTAACAATTGTCTGGCTATGTCATTTACAGGTTCTGCTTTAAACAACCTGGAACTTCCTCCATCCCATTGGACAGAAGCATCGGTATACAATAATTCGCGCTCGACATACTTTGGAAAAACCACTCTTAAGGTTCTCAAATCACCCAATGAGGATTTGTCGTCGCCGCTCATTATAAAATTAAAATTTAAGCCAAGCTCCTCATTTTGAAAGTTTACAACTCCACCGGCACCTTTAATGATAACAAAATTAATTGCCCATTCATCCTTCACCGGTCCCAGGCCATTATGCCAAATAAATAAAACCCGGCCTTCATTGGTAGCCATTGGCTCGGGCGTTTTCATTTTAAATTCTCTTTCATATTGTTCTACCTCAGTATAAAACCCTGATAATTTGGCCGTCCTTAATAAATCTTTTTTCAACTGGTCAGGAGCAGACAGACCAAATCGCGTCTTGTACTCATTTTCATACGTATTATAAGCATTTCTATAGGCTATAAATGCGTTGTTATAATCTTTTGAGGCATCGTAGATGAGACCAATCAAAAGGTCTATAAATGCATCCTCCTGAAATTTATTATCACTTTTATATTTATCGCTAAATTGATTTAGCCGAATATCCATTCTTCTGGCCTCTACAAGGGCAGCTTCAAAATTTCCCTGTTTTAGATAGTTTATGGATTTGTAATAGGGAACCAAAAGATGTTCATGATCTTCACCGGGATAAACGGTCATTTTGGGATTGGTAAGAAAAGAAGCCGCATAATTCAGATAATTTTTACGGTAATCTTCTCCAAAAATATAGGCTTTTTCAAACCAGGCATTGCTTTCTTCATAATTTGAAAGCATAGAATTAACCACACCTAAATTTGTGAAATACAGAAATCTACTTTTTCTGCTTTCTCCCTTATCATCAGCCTCAAGTAATTTCTTGGCTTGTTCCAGGTTGCCATTTTCAAAACTTTGGTTAAACTCCCTGTATCTTTGATAATAAGTCATACAGGCTCCCAGCAACACTACCAGGAGCAGGTATGCAGATGCAATTTTAAATGCTCTCAAAGAAATATATGCTTAATTTTTTATGTATTTCTTAATCTCTTTATCACCAATCCAAACTTTTTCATTGGTTTCCAGATTCGCCAGTTCGAGATTGGTTTTATAAAAGACAACCTTTTCTTTGTTGTAAGAATCGGTGATTGAAGTCAATACGCCAAAGAGCATAAAATCAGCACCTAATTCCTTACCCCATTTTTTAGCTGTCTCAGGACTTGAGAACTCATTTTGATCAGCTCTTTCCTCCCTCATTTTTTCTCTGAACACGGAATTCTGAACAACCCTGACACGACCGGAATTAATAAATTCTCTTTCTATGTTTTTGATAAAAGTTTCTGTTTCAATGTGCTCAGAAGTTTTATTGGACATCATCCCTACAATAACAACTGGTTTTTTCCCGGTTGCCTGACGGAAATCCTCAAGCCAGGGCCTTGATAATACATCTCTGATCATTTCTTCGGAGACAAGCCTTGAGTCGGTATCATTCCAGCGACCGCTTAGGTCAATTTGCTGATCGGGACTTACTCTTGTTACGCTGCGTTTACATGCCGTTCCAATAGTTAAAAAAGCAATGGCGATTAGAATTATTCTTAAATTTTTCATTTTGCGATTATTTACAACCAAAATTATGATTTGAAAAACATAAACCAATAACTATACCAAAAAATAAAATTTAGAATTCAGCGATTGCTCTGAAGTTCAAAAATCGTTGGGAAAGTGTATTAGGAATAGCATAGGTATTTCCTGTAACATCCTGAATCCAGATATAGGAGATTGTATTATTGGCTGCAATTATATTCAAGACCTCGGCGGCCAGTTTTATCGATTTAAATCCCCCATCTCGAATTCCTTTACCTCCAATGGTTAAAATTTTTGTAAAGCCCACGTCGGCCCTTCTGTAAGATGGTGCACTAAGCTGCGCCCTGAATTCCGGTCTCCTCGGAGGCCCAAATGGAAGGCCGGTACCGTAAACCAAATTAATATAAACACGAATACTCGGATTTTTTGGTAAATGGTCTTGAAAAAATATGCCCAGATTTAACCTTTGATCGGTTGGCCTTCTTATAAAGCCCTTATCATCACCTTCAAGATTTTCGCGTGAGGAAAGTATGCCCAAACTAAACCATGATTCTGCCCCTTTTATGAACTCTCCTCCAATTCTAACATCCACACCGATATTATAGGCTTCTGCATTTACCTGAGGGTAATAGCGAATTCTGACATTATCAATATCGTAAGGAATGACTTTATCCAGATATTTGAGATAGCCTTCGGTTGTCAATTTAAAATCCCTATGCCAAATCTTAAAGCGATAATCACTACCTATAATAGCATGATACGATCTTTGCGCCAGGACATCTTTATTTACACTTCCATCATAGTTTCTTAATTCTCTGTAAAATGGAGGTTGTTGATACACTCCCAATGCGCCTTTGAAGGTAAAGTCCTTATTCCATTTTGGATGATAATAGACCTGCATCCGGGGAGATACTAATAACTGATCATTTAAATTCCAATAATTAAAGCGCAAGCCATAGGTAATTTTAATTGCGGAATCGGGTTGAATTTCATGCTGTACATAGCCTTCAAATCGATGGGAGTTTAAATCAATACTGCTTTTTCTGTTTTCAGTGATATTGACATAGTCCGAAGAATCAATAAAAGACCATTCATTGAGCTGATCCTCTATGATTTCAGTCCCGTATTGTAATCCGAATTCCAATTCGTTTTTTTCATTCAATTTAATTTCATTTCTATTTATAGTATTTAAAATACTTGCTGAAAGACTGTTTCTGCCATAATTATAGATTGTTCCAATTCCCCTTTCAGAAATGCATTTGTCAAAACTGGTGTCTGCAAGATTTGTCCCTACATCACAAAGCCGGTAACCCGCCTCCAGATCCTGATTTTCTCTTTCCCTGGTAATGGTCAGAGATTGTGTTATCGTACTTTTAAATTTTTCTGAGAATTTGTGTTTTAAACTGAGTCCCCCCTGGTATGTATCGTATTCCATTTCTTCCTGCCCGTCAAATGCTACGAATAACCTGATCACTTCCTGTACTGTACCAAAAGTGCTTTCTCTTGCTGCCGGAATTACATTGTATCGGTTTCTGCTGTAGGCATTGAGGATGCCCAGTTTTGTTTTACCCTCTCCTTGAACTTTACTCAAATCATAACTTATGTAGGACTGCAGATCGGTAAAACGCGGTAAATATTCCCCTTCCGTTTCAAGCGTATTTAGTAAAAATTCAGTCCTTTTATGACGTATTCCTGTAATATGTGAGAGTCTTTTATTTGGAGAACTTCCTTCAAGGTGAAATGAACCACCCAATAAGCCCACAGATATCGATCCGCCAAATGCCTCCGGTTCTTTATAAGTAACATTTAATACCGAGCTTAATTTGTCTCCATAGCGTGGCTGCCAACCACCGGCAGAAAATTCTGCGCTGGAAGTGAGATCTGAATTGACAAAACTTAAACCCTCCTGTTGGCCGGATCGGGTTAAAAATGGTCGGTAAACCAATATATCATTGACGTAAACCAAATTTTCATCAAAGTTCCCGCCTCTAACCGCATATTCACTTGACAATTCATTTTGAGCAATTACACCGGGCAAGGTGGCAATAATTTTATTGAAGTCCTGACTAACACTGGGAAGAATTTTGGGCAATATCGGGTCTATTGCTATCACACTGACCTGTTCCTTTTCTGCCTCAGAACGATCGCCTTTGATTTCAACGTCTTCCAAAAGTTTGGTTTCTTCCTCTAAAAAAATTTCCAAATATTTTTCTTCCCCGGCTTTGAGATCAAGCGTGAAAGACTGAGACTTAAAACCGACAAATTTTACCGTAAATTTTTTATCATTCCCAGCTGTAGTAATTAAAGAAAACTCTCCTTTGGAATTGCTTATGGATAATTTCTGATCAGAATTGCTTATCACATTGGCAAACTCCACTGGAATTCCCGTTTCGTCTTTAACCAGACCATATACTCTGGCCAGGTCTTGAGAATAGACAGCGAATGCTATTAAATGCAATATTAGTAGAAGAGAAAACCGAATTGGGATCATTAATGATTGTGATCAGGCAACGTAAGAATCAGCACTGATATTTTTCAAATCGGAAATTACTTTTGTGGGATTTTCGGAATTGAATACAAAACTACCGGCAACCAACATATCTGCACCGGCTCTTACTAATTCAACTGCATTCACTGCGTTTACACCTCCGTCAACTTCAATATGACATGCCGGATTTTTATCATCGCACATGGTTTTTAGTTTTCTTACTTTCTCAATAACCTGAGGAATAAATTTTTGGCCGCCAAATCCGGGATTTACCGACATCAGAAGAACATAATCGAGCTCCGGCAATATATTGTCGAGCAATTCCACCGGTGTGTGTGGGTTTAAAACAACACCCGCTTTGCAATTATGGCTTTTTATATTTTGAATACTGCGATGCAAATGGGGACAAGCTTCATAGTGAACACTGATCCAATCCGCACCTGCCTTTTTGAAATCGGCAATGTATTTATCGGGCTCAACAATCATCAAATGAACATCCAAAGCCTTTTTTGCATGTTTTTTAACGGCAGAGATGATTGGTAATCCAAAAGAAATATTTGGAACAAAAACTCCATCCATAACATCCAGATGTATAAAATCGGCTTCGCTTTGATTTAACATATTGACTTCTTTCTCAATATTGGCAAAATCGGCTGCAAGTAAAGAAGGAGCAATTAAGGTATTGGCCATATTATTGGGCTTTTACAATTTTAAATACATTTGATCCTTCATCCGTGCTGACACGCAAATACAGGATATTGGAATTCATTAATTTTTCTGACAATTCAATGGTATTTATATAATCAGCTGAATTGATTTCTATATTCTGTAACAGCGATGCAATTGAATTAAATACTTCAATCTGAACATGTTTACCAATAATTTTCGCACTTACCTGTAAAGTCAGATTCGAATTATAAGAATAAGGATTTGGGAAAAACTTAAAATCAGCATTTGAATTGCTTAAATCATTAAGCGAACTTAAAAATTTAGCTTTTGAATAGTTTGGTATTCCATAACCATAATCGTTGTTAGGGTTTGCATATCTATCTGCAGACATTCTAATAAGTTCAATCATCTCTATGTTTGATTTATTTGGGTAAGCAGACCAAAGCGAAGCGGCAAAACCGGCAATCAATGGACCGGAAAATGAAGTTCCGGAACCGTTTACAACATTTCCGGTACTAGAACTAATCACAGCGGTAGACAAACCCTGAGCCATTACATCGGGTTTAATTCTTCCGTCAGCGGTTGGCCCTCTGCTGCTAAATCCGGCCAAAGTACTGTCTGCGCCCACAGCTCCTACAGTAATAATTGAATCGGCATCGGCCGGAGCGGTAATATAAAACCATGGATCATCGCCCTCATTTCCCGCACTATTGATAACAAGAATTCCTTTTTTGGCTGCAATTTCAGCCGCTCTTGAGATTATGGTAGTGTTTCCGTCCATATCGGCATAGCTATGGCTGAACAGAGAGTTATCCATAGTAGAATAACCCAAAGAAGTATTGATCAGATCAACGCCAAGGCTATCCGCTTGTTCTGCAGCTACCAACCAATTAAATTCTTCAAGTTGTGTCTCAGAAAACACATCTTCAGTTCTGAATAAAAAATAGGAGGCGCCAAAAGCGGTTCCGATTATTTGGCCCGAAGAAAAAGCCGCCATGCAAGAAAGTACACTTGTTCCATGACTGTGTTCATCGTAAACATTTTGATCCCCTTCAACAATATCGTAAGTGCCTAATATTCGATTGCTTTGATGCAAATGATCAAAAGCTGCAATGCTATCGGCGTTTCTGAAACCAGAATCAAATACACCTATCCACATTCCTGCGCCGTCGAATCCATCATTGTGCATTACATCCGCACCCAGCATTTGAATCTGATTCGCAGCAGCCCCATAGTCAAATTGTGTTTTTGCATTTGAAGTATATTTTCTGTCAATCTCACTTTCTTCAAATTCGCGATTTGGCTGTTTGACTTTAAAGATCCTCTGCTCATTTTTTACAAATGCCAAGGTCAGAATTTGATTGAGAGTGATCGAGTCACAATCCACAACTACCGCATTAAACCATTTTGATTGTCGAATGACAAGCGCACCTGTGTTCTGAACCTGAGAGACGTAATTTGCATTGACAGGAATATCCGATGAATCCATAGAAATGCCTTGCTTTGTTCTTCTATCCAGGGCTCTTTGGGAAATCATGCTGAGCGGATTTGACAGATCATAGGTGGTATTTGCCTTATCTTTAAAATATACGACGTATTTCTTCTGGGCAAAAAGTGAATTGCCAAAAGACAGAACTACGATAAGTGAAAGGATTCCAAGTGCTTTAAATTTTACCATTTTTTATTAATTCCTGAGTAAAAATAGTACCCTTTTCAATTTCTCCGGTTAATACCATTCCATTGGACTGCCGATATTGCAATATTCGGGTATTTTTCCTTGCTAATCCAACGTTTAAAACATATTCTTCGGTTCGTTTATCTACTTCAATTAAGTTTTCAATATCACTTTGAATTACCCTTAGTGCAGGGCTTAAAATAGTATCGGACAGTTGAATTGAGGCGCCCAGATTATTTATTGAGTAAATTTCTTCACCCAAGCTGTTAAATTTGTTGGCATTCCAGCTAAGACCATTTTTTACGGGAAAAATGAGTTTGATCAAAGTGCGGTTATTGATTTCATAAATCAATTCATCATTTTTTAATTTGGCAATTGCAATGGAATCAGGTTGATTGGGCCATTGATCTAACAGCTTTGCTTTTGTATAAATTTCAATTCGCAAAGCAGAATCGCCTTCAAAATCCAAAAATTTAGAGGCGATGATTTCTCGTAGATAATACACTTTTACCGTTGAGTCAGGCACTACCTTATTCAATGTGGAATCCGGCCTTAGAAAATAGCTTGTACTGTTTATTTTATAATCCCGGTATGAATTTAATTGAAGTGGAAAATAGTTGTATCCGGCTTCGGGTAAAAAATTTTCATCATCATTATTGCAGGATAAAAAAATGAATAGAATGAATATAAATTTCAGGTATTTCAACAATTCCAATTTGTTTACAAATTTAACTTATAAATACCTTTCTGTAGGTTTTCTAAACAATTACTATCAGTTTTGAATTTTAGTACTAATTATGGCTTTAAGAATTCCTGTGTACATCGCTTCTGTTAATAACCTTTCCGATGCAAGATATTGTGCCGGAATGGGCGTAAAATGGTTGGGTTTTTCAAGTCAGGATCTGGGCAGTATCCTGTCGGAGAATGACCTAAGGGGAATTTTACAATGGGTAGAGGGAATTGAATCCGTTTTAGAGATCAGAAATCATAAATTGGATACCGATTTACTCAAAATGGATTTTGACTCATATTTGAGCGAAGAAACCGGTCTTTTTCCTCCGGATGAAAAATCCAAAATATTTGAAATCAGCATTGAGAGTTCTAAATCTTTGGAATCTTCAGCAGAGGATTTAAATAACTATGATTATCTCCTTTTAAAAAGTAGCAAAGACACTGAAAATATAGATGAAGCGCAAAAGCAGCTATTACTAAACCTGACTGGTAAACATCAATTAATATTGGGATTTGGTATCAATGTGAATAATCTTAATTGGATAGAGAAAGAACTAAAACCTGCAGGTATTATGTTAAAGGGTGGCAATGAAATAAGACCGGGGTTTAAAGATTTTGATGAACTCGCTGATATTCTTGAATATCTTGAAATTGACTGATGAAAAAAAGAGTCCTTAATATTTTCCTTATATGCTTCTTGTTTATATCATCACAAAAGGCTTTTTCTCAGCTTGAAGTTAGCCTGATTCCAAAACTCGGTTATTCTTTCTCAACTTATAAACTAAACTATCCTTCAATACAGCATTTAATGAGAAGCGGGCCTGCGGCGGGTTTGTATTTTCAATTCAGGCCAAATGATATTTTTCTTATTGAAACAGGAATGCAGGTAACATCAAAGGGTTCTATACAAACGGCCTTTGATACTTTTCCAAGGTTAGAACTTATCACCACCTATGCTGATTTTCCATTTTTAATTGGAATACAACCATCCAAAGAATTTTTTCAGTTAAAGGCCGGTCTGCAATTTTCTAATATAATTAGCGGACATATTAGATCAGAAGACACTTCCAGGGAAAATAAAGATTTGTATAATTCCTGGGATGTAGCGGCTATACTCCAGGTTGATTATGATTTTGACTTTGGATTAAATGTCGGCGTGAGAATGGCAAGCGGCATCACGAATATGCGCAGGGAGCGAATTATATTTCCCAATAATGCCCAGGTTGATGAATTCAGATCCTTCAATATTCAGATTCTCACCGGCTATACCTTGCCTATTATTTTAAATTAAACAATTCCCTGAGCCAGCATGGCATCCGCGACTTTTGTAAATCCTGCTATGTTTGCACCAGCCATATAATTTCCTTCCATTCCATACTTTTTACTAGCTTCCAGACAACTATTGTGAATGCCCTTCATGATTAGTTTTAATCTGGTTTCTACTTCTGCAGCTTCCCAATACATTCCCAATCGGTTTTGGGTCATTTCCAGGCCTGAAGTTGCAACACCACCTGCGTTAGATGCTTTACCAGGAGCATAGGCTATTTTGTTATCTAAAATGATCTCTACTGCTTCTGCCGTCAAGGGCATATTGGCTCCCTCCGCCAGCAGTTTAATGCCATTTTTTACAATGTTATTGGCATCCTTAGTGCCGATTTCATTTTGTGTGGCACAAGGGAAGGCACAATCAGCTTTGTTATCCCACAATGGATTTGAATCCGAATCTTTACTCACTTCGGTAAACTGACTGTTTTTGTATTTTTTGGCATACTCCTCAACTCTGCCTCGCTTTTCATTTTTTAATTCCTTAATAAACTCCAATTTATCCTGACTCACACCTTCATCATCATAGATATAGCCGGAAGAATCAGAAAATGTAACAACCTTTGCCCCACAGTGAATTAATTTTTCCATAGTGTATTGAGCCACATTCCCGGAACCCGATACAAGACATATTTTTTCATTCAGATCATCATTCATTTCATTCAGCATGTTTTCTGCAAAGAAAACCAGGCCATATCCAGTAGCTTCTGTCCTGATCAAACTACCGCCCCATCCGGGCCCTTTCCCGGTAAGCACACCGGTAAATTCGTTGACAATCTTTTTGTATGCACCAAATAAATAACCAATTTCCCTGCCACCTACGCCAATATCTCCGGCCGGAATATCCAAAGATGGACCAATATGGCGGTACAGTTCCTTCATGAAAGCCTGGCAAAAACGCATTACTTCAAATTCAGATTTCCCTTTCGGATTAAAATCGGATCCTCCTTTCCCTCCTCCCAGAGGTAAGGAAGTAAGTGCATTTTTAAAGATCTGTTCGAAAGCCAGAAACTTAAGAATACTTGGATTTACTGAGGGATGGAATCGCAAGCCTCCTTTATAAGGGCCCACAGCACTATTCATTTGAACACGGTAGCCTTTGTTTATCTGTATTTCACCCGAATCATCAACCCATTCTATTCTAAATGAAATTAGCCGCTCGGGCTCTAACATTCGTTCTAAAATTTTGTGCTTGCGATATTTTTCGTTTTTATCGAGAACAGGTTTTATGGTGTCAATTACTTCTTCCGCGGCCTGGTGAAATTCAGTTTCTCCGGGATTGCGTCTTTTCAGTGCTTCAATTATATCGGACATGTTAGGTCTTATTTGAGATAATATTAAACCTTAAATAATTAATAGAAAACCCTTCTTTCATAAATTTTTCCTCGTATCGTGTTTTTATTCCGAAGTGTTCATCTTTTAATTCAGAATTGTAAAGGTCATTGGTGAAAACTAATTTTTCCTTTGGAAGTTTTTCAGTGAGCTCTAACGTAAAATCAAATAAGAGCTTAGAATCAGTCTTTAGGTGAAATAATCCGCCATCTTTTAATAGATGATAATATTTTTTAAAATATCGTTCTGAAGTTAATCTCCGTTTAATGTCTCTGTTTCTCGGCCTTGGATCGGGGAAAGTAATCCATATTTCTGAGATTTCATTTTCGGCAAAATGTTCATCAATTTCCTGTATCATTATTCGTAGAAATGCAACATTATTTAAGTTTTCCTCTTCTGCCGCTTTACTTCCCTTGTACATTCTATCGCCTTTGATATCAACCCCAACAAAATTTTTATTGGGAAATAATCGCGCCAGACCCACCGAATATTCACCCCTTCCACACCCCAGCTCTAAAACAATAGGTTTATCATTTTTGAAAAAATCAGAAGCCCATTTTCCTTTCAATTTGCCGAATTCCGCTTTTCCGGGTTGAATTAAATTTTGTCGCAGTTCATTTTCGGCAAACTTCTTCTTCTTTTGTCTTGCCATTCTTACAAGTCTTTTATTTCCGCAATCACAAATGTGCTTCCTCCTATAAAAATAAAATCGTTTTTTGAAGCTTTTTGCTGTGCTAATTCTATGGCATTGTTCACATCCTTTTTAATTGAAAAACGCAAATTTTTGTCTTCTGCGATTTTAATTATTTCATCTGTATTCATTGCTCTTGGAATATTTGCCTGGCAAAAAATAAATAATGTGTCTTTTGGCCAAAAATCCAGAATTTTATGAATGTCTTTGTCATTGACAAATCCCAAAATCGCAATGAGTTTATTAAATTTATAATTGTGAATTTGATTCAGGATGTAGCGCATTCCCTCCTCATTGTGTCCTGTGTCACAAATAATCCAGGGCTCCTTGGATAAAATCTGCCACCGGCCTTTAATACCGGTATTTCTAATGACTTTTTCCAAACCCCCGCAAATCGATTTTGCCTTTATTTCATAGCCTAAATAATTCAACAATTCCGCACTTTTTATGATACCGGGTAAATTGTGAATCTGATAATCCCCTTTGAGTTCAAAGTCTATTATATCATTTAAATATTCAGATTTCACCAGGTATTTCCCGTCTCCTTTGGATTCAATTTCAACATCATCTTCGGCAAAATATATTTCGGCTTGACACTGTTTTGCTTTTTCAATAAATATTGGTGCTGATTCTTCCTGCCATTCCGAAATTACTACAGGGCGCTCATTTTTTATTATCCCCGCTTTTTCGAATGCAATACTGGATATATCCGGACCTAAAAATTCCATGTGATCCAAATCGATTGAGGTGATCACCGACAGGATAGGATCGATAACATTTGTTGAATCAAAACGCCCCCCCATTCCAACTTCCAATACGGCAATATCCACTTTTTCTTTAGCAAAATAATCGAAGGCCATGGCAACGGTTATTTCAAAAAATGAGGGGCGAATATTTTCTATGAGATCCTTGTGAAGATGGACAAAATCAACAATATAATCCTCTGCGGCATCCTTTCCGTTGATTTTTATTCTTTCAGTAAAGGATTTCAAATGGGGCGAAGTATATAATCCTGTTTTATAAGAACTTTCCTGCATTATAGAAGCCAGAGAGTGGGCGGTTGATCCTTTTCCATTGGTGCCTGCAATGTGAATTGAAGTAAATTTGTTTTGTGGGTTTCCCAAGGCCTCGCAAAGTTTGAGTGTATTACTCAAATCCTTTTTAAATGCACTTTTACCAATTCTCTGAAACATTGGAAGCCTTTCAAAAAGATAGGCCAAAGTTTCCTGATAGTTCATGGAGATCTAATTGCTTCTTATTACAAAAGTGATTTTGCCTAGGGACCTTTCGGCGGCTGCAGCTCCGGCGGAAGTTTTTGAAAAAGAGGTTTTCAACACCTCGTCGCGATATATTTTTTCAACCAAGGGACTCACTGTTTTTTCAAGTGTTTTAATTGATACCACGGTGCCATACTTATCTACTTCAATTTCGAATATAATTTTTCCGGTCGCTTCTGTCGGATCATTTGGAATTGGTTTTTTATCCCATCTCCAACCCGACATTTCCAAACTGGCCCCTCCTGATCCGGGATTTCCTTTATAACTGATTCCATCATCACCGCGAGGGTCACCCTGATTGCCTTTTTCATTGGTATTTCCTTCGCCTTGTTTTCCACCGCCACTTGGATATGTAATTAGCGGTTTGGGTTTTTCAACTGGTTTTTCAGGTGACTTTTTTTCTTCTTTAACTTCTTCTTTTTTAACTATCGTTTCCTCGGATTCTTTTACCTTGTCCGGGCTGGCGCTGTCATTGTAATCCGGACTTATACTTTCTTCGACGATTTCTTCAATGGGCTCTTCCGATTGCTCTTCAATTATTTCTTCAATGGGCTCTGTTTCTATTTCAGATTCTGTTTCATTATCTGATTCAGCTTCAGATTCTACTTCCGACACTTCTTCTGTTTCAACCTCACCGGAACCACTTTCATCAAAACCAAAATTCAATTCTATGCCATATTCCTGAATTGGCGGGTCCGGAGGACTCCATGCCAATAAAAAAATAAAAAGGAGAAGCAAAGCACCATGAATGCCAAGACTAATAATTAGTCCGGTGCGATGATTCCTTTTATTTTCCTGTTCTTGCATTATTTTGGTTTTGCAGCTATTGATACCTTGGCTTTCAGCGAAGTGGCAATACCTGCTACATAAACGAGATGCTCAACTGGTACTGATTCATCGACATGCAGGGCAACTACGCCTTCTTTTTCAGTCAGTTCATTTCTGAGCGCAGGCTCAAGCCTGGCTCTGGAAACTTCTTTATCATTAACAAAAAAACGCAAATCCTTTGTAATGGAAACCGATACTTTTTGCAATACCGTAGTTGTGCTCTTGCTGCTTGGCAAATTAACCGGCAAACCCGATGGAGTGACAAAGGATGCTGTCAACATAAAAAAGATGAGCAATAGAAAAACGATGTCCGTCATTGAGGACATACTGAATCCCGAATCAATTTTATGTTTAGACCTTAAATCCATTATTTATTTGGCTCTTGCAATAAATCAACAAATTCTATGGAATTATATTCCATTCTATGAATCACTTTTTGTACTCTGGTAATCAGATAATTATAACCTATATAAGCTATGATTCCAACAAACAAGCCAGCTGCTGTTGTAACCATTGCCTCATAAATACCCGATGACAGGAGTTTTGGGCTTACAGATCCTTCTTCCTGTGCAATTGCCATAAATGCCTGTATCATACCCAAAACCGTTCCAAAAAAACCCAGCATTGGAGCAGCACCGGAAATGGTGGCTAAAACATTCAGGTTTTTTTCAAGTTTGTAAATTTCTATTCTACCGACATTTTCAATACTGGCTTCGATATTTTTTAATGAACTCCCCAATCTGCTGATTCCTTTTTCAATCATTTTTGCTGTTGGTGAATTTACCTGAATACACAATGCTTTGGCACCTTGAACATCTCCGTCTAAAACCATTTTTTTAATCTGATCAATAAAGGTTTTTGGAAGTTTTGAAGCTCTTTGTAATGTTAAAAGCCGCTCAATAAATATATATACTGCTACTATAGATAAAAGTAGAATGGGAATCATTGTCCAGCCCCCTTTTGAAAGGAGGTCTAAAACTGAAACAGATTCCTGTGCAGCGGCATTCCCTAAAGAATCAGCGGCAACGATTTGCAATAATGTCATTTGCATCAATAAATTAATACCCAAATAGTGTTTCCGAATTCAGATCGCAGATCCTCCATTTTGCCGATAGCCCCTTCAATGGTTTCTGCTTCAGCAATAGATACACGATATAATCTGCTTTTATTATCAGGAAGAATGATCTTTGAATCACTCTGCCCTTTTGCCATTACATTTTCTCTGTACTTATATGCATTAGCTTCAATTTCAAAACTGTTGCCAATGACATAAAAACGTCCGTTTTTTTCAGAAATTGTAATCACCGGTTTTGGTTCAGGCTCAGGTTCGGTAATTGGTTCGGGTTCCGGTTCAGGCTCAGGCTCCCGCTCCTGAACAGGTTCCGGTTTTTCAACAACAACGGGCTCTTCGTGCTGGCTTAAAAAATAATAGCCTATACCCGACGCTGCTACCAGGATTACCAGAATTAATAATACGAGTACAATTGGGTTTCTCTTTTTCTCTTCTTTTTTAAGAAACTTATTTTCAACCGCCTTTGGAGTATCTTTTAGGGCAGATTTGGCATCTTTTGCTGCTTCAGCAATAGGTGCCGCCACTTCTTTTTTATCTTCCTTTTTATCTTCCTTAGGTAAATCGCCTTTGCTTTTCTCTTCAATGGGCTTTTCTTTACTTTCCTCAGTTTTTGGACTGGCTTTTTTGCCGATGGGTTCGGCTTTTACCTTTTGCATTCCAAGTGTATCCGGAGAAATATTTAAATCGGGAAGTGCTTTAAAAACCACTTTTTTTGCTGAGTTGACACCCAAATGGCCAAGACCGTCTAATTCTACTTTCTTCTTTGCAACAATTTCCTTCTTTAACTCATCCACCCATTTTGACAGGTCTTTTTTAATGGCATCAATACTTTTTCCATCAACTCTGGCTAAAAAATCAATAAAGGAATTGTCTTTTGAGGACTCCTGTTTGAAGCTAACTGTTCTAACAGGCGGTTTCATTTCCTTTTTTGAAGGATCCACATCTGCCTTCAAATTTTTGGCGTAAAAGGTCCCCAATTTCGGTATATAGGCCTGATCGTTATGTGCCAGATATTGTCTTAAAAACTTTGCAATCATTTCCATTAGAAAGTGTAAGTTAAACCAGCTCTAGCCTGTATTCCCCTGTTATCATAGAAAAGATAGCGCTGATATTCGTTTGATAGTATATTTTTCAACTCCACAAAAGTTGAAAAGCGCTCTGAAAATTTGTATTCCAATTGAAGATTTATATCCAGAATATCGTCGAGTGCTCTCTTAGCTTCCATGGTTGTATAAGCAAATATACCATTAATGGAAAAAATATCGACATTCATATATATCTTCTTTTTGATATTGAATTTTGCGTAAATATGGCTTTCGACAGAAGGCAGATGCCAGGCTTCGGTAGTATCGCTAAAGCCGTAATCCCTGTATTCCAGACTCGCTCCAAGTTCTAAATTGTTCAGCGGTTTTGTGTTAAAGGATAGCCCGGCTGTGAAAATAGAGGCATTCTCAGCATATAAAACCAAAAATCTGTTATTGATGGGATTATTGATGAATAAAGGCAAATTATCAATTGCAGAGTAAGAAAGATACATGTCAATAAGTGACTTTTTTAATAAAGATGTTCTTAGCCCTCCTTTAATTTCCAATTCTTTATTGCTATGACTGAGAATATTCCCTTCATCCAGAAATGGGTTCTGAGTCGCAAATGAGTTCAGTCCATTGGTCACTATTCCTCCTTCAATTCCGGCATATGGTATAAGCTTTTCATCAAGTAATTTATATTCTACATGAGCCAAAGGATAAAGGTGAAAATCTCCCCGCAAATTGGTATCTGATTCAAGACTCATTCTTAGCCCTCCGCTAATTTCAAGATTACCTGTTTCAAAGACATATTGTGGTGCTATTTCGGTTAAGTGTCTTGTATTTGAGAATGTATCAAGGCTGTAATTTGCTAATACATATCTGGCATTTAACTTAATTTTTTTGCCAACATTGAGCTCGTAATCAGAATCTAAATTCAGATTAAGCCAATTTTCGTTTTGATTGAATTTATCGTCGAGATGCTCAAAACCTATTCCCAAATCAAAATTCAGATAATCCAATGGATCCGTTTTACTCAATCTGGTACTTAAACCTATTCGATTAAATAATTGATCACTTGGCTCATTTTCAGGATTAATAACAAATGGAACAAATCGTGGAGGATATAGCCCGTAGAAATTGTAATGCTGTCTATCGTAAAAGGCTTTAGCACTCAAGCTGTAATTGTCATAGAATATCCCTCCATTTGCAGCGATATGATTTCTGCTGTTATCCGAATCTTCGACCGGCCCGCTTCCAAAGGCATTATGCCCTAAATAAATATTATAAAAGCCTTTGTCTTCCCTTTTGTTTCCAAGAAAAGCTTCGAGATATGTATTGCTATAATTTCCAAATCCTCCTCTTACATAATTGCCGTATAATTTATCCAAACCCTCACTTTTCAGTTTATTGATTCTAATTGAGGGGTCAAGCGCTGTCAGTCCAATGCGGTGTTCTCCAAATTGCATTTGAGCTGATGGTTTGATTTCAGGTTGAGGAATTTCGCTGATTTTTTGATAATTCCTGTTTGCAGGTGGAAGTGTTATATCCTTGTTTTTCTGAATTACAACTTCTATGTCTTCAAGTTCCCCCTCATTGCTTTGCGCAAAAAGCGAATGACTTAAAGCAAGGGCTATTATTATTGGCAATATGGTAAATAACTTATTCAATACTGTCTGAATTTATATCTTCACCGGGTATAATCGCTTCTTTTTCCTTGACGCTGTTCAACAATTCCTTCGCTGCCTTTACCGTATTTTCCGATGGTGAATTGGCAATGATTGATTCAAGCGTACTTCGCGCCTGAAAATATTCTTCCATTGCAAAAAAGTTTTTGGCAATCAATAAAAATGCAGCGTCATTCCATTCCGGGTAATGAGAATATTTGCCGATCAGGTCTAAAGAAAGATCAATTGATTTTTGATGGGCTCCCAAAACGTATTTAATCTCAGCGATGTTAAAAAATGCCTCTGCTGCATGCACATCATCGCCTGCCTCAATGCATTTTTGGAAATATTCTTCGGCTTTATCGTATTTTTCTAAAGCTCTTGAGGCTTTCCCAAGATAAAGCAAGGCCTTATTTCTCGCGCCAAAGGCGGCCTCTCCCCTTTCCGTAATTAACTGAGCAAAGCCCATGGAGGAATCGTAGTTTGCCAAAGAGAAATGACTGAGCATTAATCCCTGCCAGGCAAAAATTTCTTCGTTTCGGGTTCTCGCCAAGTGTTTAAGTAAGTTGTACTTTGGTATTGCCCTTTTGTATTCTTCCTTATCATATTGAATATCCGCGGTTCTAAGAATGGATTTATTCAGGAAATTGGAATTTGAAATTTTAAGTACTTCAAGATGATATTTTAGAGTGCTATCGTATTTATTTATTAAATAATAAGACTCTCCGAGATAATAATTTATATCAGAAAAATAACTGTTTTCACCGTATTCATTCAAATAGGCTTTAAATTTATCAATCGCCTTTTTGTAATCTCCCGCGAAATATTGATTTCTCGCTCCTTCAAAATCAAGTGTAATTAAAGCATCGCTTTCTGGGTTGGCCCTGGCAAATTTTTGTTTATCGCTTTCGTACTCATCATCTCTACCTGTTGAATGCAAGGCTTCCTGCAATCCGGTAATTGCGTCAATGGCCGTTTTGTGTGATGCGTATTCATGCAATATTTTTCTATAGTCATTGATTGAGTTTTCAGGTTTATTAAGATTGGTGTAAGAAATACCCCTGTTTAAATAGGCATAAGGTATAAATGGACTTAGGTCTTGAGTTTCTATAAGCTTTGTAAATCCGGATATCGCTTTGTCAAATTCACCATTTTCAAAATAGATATTTGCCTTTTCATAAAGTGCATCATCGTAATAGCGCGAGTCTTTATAATCAGTTAATATCTTGCCCAAATATTTTAAAGCATCTCCCTGATTGCCCAAAAACCAACTCACAACTCCCAATCGGTAAAAAGTATAATCCTGATAATCGGGATAAACTTTGCTCGCTCGCAAATAGGTATTAAATGCTTTCTGATTGTTTTTTAATACGAGTTGGCAATCCGCTAGACGAACCAGGGCATCGCCGTAATTCATTTTATCCGCTGCAGATTCAAGAACATTGGTGTATGCGCTAAAATGCGGTAAAGCCTTAACATATTGCTTTGTATTAAAATAGGCATAGGCTATCCCATAACGCGTTTTAATAAAGATTTCAGCGGAAGAATTCTTTTCATTTCTAAAAACACCTGCATAGGAATTGATTGCCTCGTCATAATTTTGAAGGATAGATAGCGCCTCGCCTTTCCAGAAATAAGCCAGTTTTACAAATTCCTTGTTTTGTGCTTTTGACAATGACTTGTCAAAATTGGACACTGCTTCTTCAAAACTTCGATCGTTAAATAGCTCAACACCCCGATAAAATGTGACTTTTTGGTAGGTTTCGTCGATGACTTTATTGTTTATTTTTAGCGATTCAATATGTTTTATTGCAGCTTCATAATTATTTGATGTTAAATAAGCTTCGGATAAATACTGATTGGCCTCTTCTACGTATTTCCCTCCGGGGTATTTTTCAAGATAATTCTGAAATAAATCAATTGACTGTGCTCTGAGTCTTGAATCAAATTTCAGTTTGGCCAAGGCAAAAAAGGATTCCTCCTGCACATTTTTGTTAATATTCAGACTGCTGGCTTTTTCAAATGCATTTTCCGCATATGGGATATTGTCATTTTTTAAATGAACTCTTCCCAAATAAAAGGATGCCATTTGAACCAAAGAATCGTTGCCTCTGAATGCAGCCTGATCGAGGTATGGCACTGCATCTTCGAAATTTTTTAACTGAAATTTTGTGTAACCTATTCTATAGGAAGTGCCTGCATCGGGCAAAGAGCGTCGGCCTTCTTTGTAATTATCAAAATATTCATCGGCCTTTTCATAGTTTCCTTCATTAAAATAAGCATCGGCTAAAATCATGTAAATGGATCTTTTATTTCTAACCCCGCGATCTTCCAGAACATCTTCGCCTATTTTTTTAAGTTTTTCATATTCGCCCTGTTTGTAGTAAATATTTGCCAGGAGTTCAGGAATTAAATTTTTATATGAAGCGTCACTTTCAAGAAATCTCAGATCTTTTTCTGCCTGATCGTAATTTCCGGATTTGTAAGCAATAATGCCCGAATAATAATAGGCCGCATTGCCATACTTACTGTTGGAACCTTTCACACGGTTGAAATACGGGGCAGCTTCATCAAATTGCTGAAGATTAAAGAAAGAATAGGCCAGTTTGAATTGGGATTCAACGCTTTCTTCTCGTGTTAAATATTTATAGTCAACTTTCCTTAAATAAATGCTCGCATCGCTAAAATTGCCTTTTTGATAAAAAAAAGTGCCTAAATCGAAATTGATTCTCAGCGACTGAGGGTTTTGCGGATAGTTGTTTTGGAAATTTTTTAGTCCATCTACCGCATCGGGATGGAATAGATACAAGCCGCAAAGCGATTTGTAATAATGCGCAGAAATGCTTCTTTCGTCAGAATAATTTTGTGCATAGTCTGAAAAGGCAGACCTGGCAGGATTGTATAATTGCTTTTCAAATAAGTCTAATGCCCTATTGTATAGAAGCTCTTTATCCTTGTAAATCTGTGTGTTTTGTGCAAAACAGACATTAAAAACCAGGTTTAATACTAAGATTCCCGGCCAAACTTTTTTCATAGACAAATTAAAAACTCCAACTCAGCCCTAAACTAGGTAAAATTGGCAATTGATTTACTCTTTCGAAGTTAACGCGGTCAAAATAGAATAAATTATCCCGATCGTATACATTTATCAAATTGGCAGAGATTTCCAATGTGGAATTTTTGTTAAATTCTATTTTCTTTTTGGCAGACAAATCCAATCTGTGATAATAGGGAAGCCTTCCCTTATTGAAGTCGTCGTAAATAATTCCCAGTTCGCCATTTTCGTTGACAGGATTGGCATTAGAGCCTCCGGAGAAATTTACATTTTCATAAAAAGCCACTGTTTGTGTAAATGGAAAACCGGAACCCAGATTCCATCTTCCCGATAGCTCCCAACTTTCATTTTTCCCAAATGCATAAGAGACAATCATATTGACATTATGTCTTCTGTCAAAACTCGGATTATAAATCCTGTAAGATAATGGTTGAGAAGCATCGTCATTTATACCCTGTCTTACGATACCATCACCTACCGGGCCTCTTCTTTCATTAAATCCTAAGGAATAGCCTGCTTGGACAAAAAGATTTCTGTCATCGTATTTAACCTGAAAATCCACACCACTGGACTGACCATCTTCTACAATAAAATCAGGATCATCGGCAAATACTTTTAGGCGATTTATATTAATATTTTGGGTAAAGAGTTTTATATATGGCTCTACATTAATTTCAATTCTGTCTCTGAAAAGGTCGAGTTCAAAGCCGCCAATATAATGTTGTGCCTGTTGCAGTTTTACATCCACCGACTCTCTGTTTTCATTAAACAATGACGATGGAGATGAAATATAACCCGCAAAGAGGTTGACAACATCCCTGTCAGACCTGGTGGCTATTAGGTTTTGCGTAAACAATCCGGTTGCGAATTTTAATCTGAAATCGTCCGTCACATTTAATTTGGCACCAAATCGGGGCTCAAGACTTAAATTACCCAAAGAAGCATAATACTGTAATCTTACACTAGGTTCTAAAACAAATCTCGACTGTACGATTCTGTATTTAAAATAGCCGGCCATTTCCGTATTATTCTGATTGTCTTCAACATTTACTTTGTTAGGTGTAACGGTGTTAAATGAGGTTGAATTTCCTACATACTGAATTCCCCATTTTATTTCGCTCTTTTTAATAAAATAGGTAAAGCCCAAACTCAAATTCAAACTCGAGACCTTAGAGTTTCGCGGACTTTGGGTGGCTTCCTCAATTCCAATATCATAACTTGAATACCCGATGGTTCCTGTGATTAACTGTGATGAGCCGGTTGGAAGAAACAAAAAATTTGTTCCTACCCCAATTTGATCCCATCCAAAGGTGCTATTCGCGTCCAGGCCTGCTCGATCTGAAAAATTAAATCCATAAAAGCTTACTTTACTACCCTGACTTGAAGAAATGGTTGTCTTGGCATAAATATCGTTAAAACTGTAAGGCAAGCCATTTTCAGTTTCTACATAATCGTAAAATAGTTTACTTGTTCTATCAAGGTAAGATGTTCTTCCGCTCAGCACAAAGGAAACTCCACCTCCATTTTCTCCTTTAGAAATTGGACCTTCAAGATTGAGCTTTGATGTAAATGGATTGGTCGAAACTTTACCTCCAAACCTGTTTTTATTACCATCTCTTGTGGCCACATCAATTACAGCAGAAGTTCTACCTCCATATTCCGCATTAAAACCACCGGTATAGATATCGGCATTTTTTAAGATATCGGTATCAAAAATTGAAAAGAGACCGATTGAATGGAATGGATTGTAAACCAATAAGCCATCAAGTAAAATCAGGTTTTGTACCGGCGAACCACCTCTTATAAACAATTGACCTCCCTGGTCACCAGTGAATACCACACCGGGCAGGGTTTGAATGTATTGTGCCAGATCCGGTTCTCCACCAACACTTGGCATTATCTTGATTTCTCTTGGCTTAACGGTGTTTATGGCCACCTGAATATTTTCCTGTGCGGCTATTTTTTTACCCGAAATGGTTACCTCATCCAATTGCACATTGCTCTCTTCCAACTCAATCCTTTTGGTAATGATTTTTCCTGATGTTATGGTAATTGACTCGGTAAAATCGGCATATTCCAACGAAGAAACTTTTAAAGTATAAGTGCCAGCCGGTACTTTTGTAATCGAAAAATAGCCGTTGATATCAGTGCTAATTCCAAAATTGGTCCCATCCAAAAAGACGGTGGTAAAAATGACAGGTTCAGAACTTGCTTTATCGTAAACAAATCCTCTTACTTCTCCTGTTTGGGCAAACGCGGAATGAGAAACAAGAAAGATTAAAACCGGAATTAGACCTCGTAACAGTTTTTGCATCTTGATTTTTTAAAATCGCTCAAAACTATGAAATATGGATTAAACGAAAAGTTAAGTATCGAAATTTCCGATATATTTTTCCCGAATAGCTTATTTATTTGATAATCGGTAGTTAATAAAGGATTCGCAAGACCAATTCTCGTAAAATTTCAGAGCTTTTCATTTGAGAAGCCTCCAATCCTTTAAATTGTGCATCCGCTAATCTCAAATCTGAAATAATCTTTGGCACCTTATCCGGAGGGTAAAATTTAGCCCCGGTAAAATACTCCTGGGCTGCATAGTAATTCAAACCCAGTAGATCCTGTGCCGACTTAGGATTTTGTACATTTTTCTGCTGTAAGATCAATATTTTTGAAAATAATGTATACAAAGTAGGGAGAATGGTGACTATTGATGCAGCTTTTGGATTTTTTTCAAAATAGGAAATAATTGAAAAAACCCTTTTCCGATCTCCTTTGGCTATGGCTTTTTGAAATTCCCAAACATTGTACTCTCTGCTTATGCCGATAAATCGCATTACCGTCTTTTCATCCAATGTTTCCGAACTATCTAAACTCAGCTTGATTTTTTCTAATTCATTATTTATTCTCGATAAATCTATTCCGATGTTCTCGGATATTAAAAAGACTGCTTTTGAATCTGCCTTTAGCCCTTTTTGATCTAATAAATATCTTATCCATTTCTCAAGATCATTTTCATAAATTTTTTTCCCTTGATAGTGAACCCCTGCCTTGGACAATAACTTTGTAATGGCAAGTCGTTTATCCAGTTTTTTGTATTTAAAGCCCAAAACTAAAATTGTGCTGGGGACAGGATTTTTTAAATAAGCCTCAAATATTTTATTGGCACTTTCTTTGCCGAAGTCCGTGATTTCCTGAGCCTCCTTTACAATCACTACCTGGCGTTCTGCCATAACCGGAAATCGCTTGGCATGGCCAATAATATCTGACATTTTACAATCCTTGCCATAAACCACCATTTGATTGAATGATTTTTGACTCTCTTCAAGCGCATTTTCTTCTATGTACTCGATGATTTGATCAATGAAAAAAGGTTCTTCCCCTTCGAGAAAATAAAACGGGGCGTATTTATTTTCGCTGAGTTCCTGGATTACCTGTTCATAAGAATTTGTCATAAGCCTTAAAAGTCGACAAATTTCGTAAAGTATATCTCATAAGCAATAGCTTTTTAATTGCCTTATGAATGATTTACTTTTGTCTTCTGAATAAGGCAGCTTATGCGAATAATCATACTTTTTTCTTTATTATTTTTATTTCAATCCGTTTTTTCTCAAATCACCGTCGATAGAAATGATTTTGGGCAAATCGGAGATACTGTATTACTGGAAAGGACACTCTTTGGACTTGATACTTTGAGTCCGGGATCTTCGGGGGCATCTCAATTCTGGGATTTTTCAATGCTTCAAACAGATACTATTCCTGACACCCTCTTTTTCCTTGATCCTGCCGGCTTTCCTCAAAGTTCCGGATTAAGCGCAAATGTTAATCTGGTATTAAAAGATGGATCTTCCTTACAATTTATAGAAGCCAATAGCAATGGAATTTTTGGATATGCGCTAACCCTGGATCTGGATACTTTTGCCAGCAATTTATTGGTGGAATCCAATCCGCAATTTGAAGTGTACAATTTTCCAATGACCTATGCTTCGAGTAACTCTGGAACTTATACCAGCAATACCATTACACTTCCCGTAAAAGATACACTTACCATTTCATCCTTTACATTTTATGTGGATTCAATTCGCATAAATCCGACCATTAATAAAGTGGACTCCGTAAATGCTTTTGGGACCCTCTTATTACCGGGACAACAGCAATTTGATGTGCTTCGTCAAAAAAGCACTATCAATTTATCATTTTCAATCTCTGTTTTAATTCCAAACCCTTTGCCCTTCCCACCGCCTTTTATTTGGTTTCCTATTCCGGTAGGAACATTTCCTGATATTGAAAGCACTTCCTATTCTTTTCTTGCAAAAGGTGAAAACTATCCTGTACTGGAATTAAATACAGATTCTCTGGATCAGATAATCTCAGCCAGATTCCAAATGGATACCAGCGGTTTTGATTCCACGGTTCATTTGACCCCTGAATTTCAAAATTTATCGGTTTATCCCAATCCGGTGGAAAATAGGTTATTCATTGAAGGCTTAGCGAGGAATTCATTTTACGAACTCAGAAACGAATTAGGTATAAATATCCGCTCGGGAAGATTTAGATATGAAGAAGATTTTATTAATCTCGAAAAAATAAAATCCGGCTTTTATATTCTCATTATAAAGTCTGAAGATTCAAATGGAATTGCGCAATTTCGCGTTTTCAAAAAATAAGAATGGATTTAGTTTCAGAATTGACATGGAGAGGTATGATACACGATATCATGCCGGGGACCGAAGAATTATTAAAGAAAGAGTCCGTCACGGTATATGTGGGATTTGATCCTACTGCAGAGTCCTTGCACATCGGAAATTTAGTTCCCACTATGCTTTTAATGCACGCTCAAAGAGCAGGACACAAACCCATTGCCCTCGTTGGCGGTGCTACAGGAATGGTCGGAGATCCCTCCGGAAAGAGTGAAGAAAGGAGTTTTCTATCGGAAGAGCAATTGCGTCATAATGAGAAATGCATTGAAGCTCAGCTGCGACAATTTCTTGTATTTGATGATAGCCCCAATGCCGCTGAAGTCATGAACAATTATGACTGGTTTGAGGGGATAGGTTTTCTTGAGTTTTTAAGGGATACCGGTAAACATATGACCGTCAATTACATGATGGCGAAGGATTCTGTAAAAAAACGTCTTGAAACCGGTATTTCATTTACTGAATTTTCCTATCAACTTTTGCAGGGTTATGACTTTTACCATTTGTACAAAACCAAAAACTGCCTCTTGCAAATGGGAGGATCTGATCAGTGGGGAAATATCGTGACCGGAACCGAACTTATAAGAAGAAAAGCAGAGGGTGAGGCTTTTGCTCTAACTGCACCCTTAATGACCAAGTCGGACGGCAGTAAATTTGGTAAGTCGGAAGAGGGAAATGTATGGCTCGATCCAAACATGACTTCGCCTTATAAATTCTATCAGTTTTGGTTGAATACATCTGATGAAGATGCAAAAAAGCTCATTCGCGTATTCACTTTAATTGAAAAAGAAGAGATCGAATCGCTTATTAAAAAACACGAAGAAGCTCCTCATTTGAGATTGCTTCAAAAGGAAATAGCTAAAGACGTCACCCTGAGAGTACATGGTGAAAAGGAATATCAAATGGCACTGAGTGCCTCTGAAATACTGTTTGGAAAAAATCCAACCGAGGCGTTAAAATCAATTGATGAAAAAACATTTCTCTCCGTTTTTGAAGGCGTACCAAAAACCGAATTAAAGAAAGCTGATCTTGACTCCAGTGAAAACGTAAGTGACTTGCTTTCATTAAAAACCGATGGAATCATATTTTCTTCAAAAGGTGAGGCAAGACGGATGATTCAGGGAGGTGGTGTTTCGGTTAATAAAAACAAGATTACTGATCCCAACCAGGAAGCAAAATTTAATTTGATCCAGAATAAATATTTATTGGTTCAAAAAGGCAAGAAAAACTATTTTCTGATAGAAGTGGCTTAAAATTTAGAATAGCCTAGATTTAATCAGGATCTGAAAATTGCTTGAATATCCTTCCTTGCTTGCTGTTTCTATCACCGGATTTAAGCCATAGGCATAACGAAAGCCCAAGGTTGTAATTTCATCTATGAAATAGTTAAAACCAATAATCGCTGTAAGGTCTGTTGAATTTTCTGAAAAGGGACTAAATCCGGGAAAGTTAACTTTATCATTAATCAGATTCAAGCCATATGAAGCCCCCAATTCTAAAGTGGATTCTTTTGAAAGCTGATATTCCAACATCAGTGGAAACTCAATATTGTAATGATTTTCAACATAAATAAGGGTAGCAAGTGTAAATGTGTCGATCACATTGGCTTTGAAGCCTTTTCTTGTGAATAATACTTCAAATGAGGTTTTTAATTTATCCGTGATGTGATATCTGGAAAAGACTCCGAATTGAAAACCCACTTTGTAATTGGCATCCATGGAGTCGGGGAAAGTACCGCGCAATCCCGATACATTAATTCCCCCTCTCAATCCAAATTCAAAATCTTTATAAACTGTTTTTTGAGCCTGGGAAGTATTAAATATTAAAAAGGTCGAAAATAAAAGGATTAAATGCTTCAAAGAATTATCTCAGTCTGTCTTTTATATCCAAACGATGTTTTCTTGCAGTATCTTGTGCAATATCGTAACCCGCATCCATGTGCCTTAAAACACCCATGGCAGGGTCATTGTGCAATACTCTTTTAATTCTTGTATGCGCATCTTCGCTGCCATCGGCAACGATTACCACACCCGCATGTATGGAATAACCTATCCCAACACCTCCACCGTGATGTACAGAAACCCAGCTTGCACCACCAGCGGTATTGATAAGTGCATTGAGTATCGGCCAGTCTGCCACAGCGTCCGAACCGTCTTTCATGGCTTCTGTTTCCCGGTTTGGAGAAGCCACAGAGCCCGTATCAAGGTGATCTCTTCCAATTACAATTGGGGCTTTCACTTTTCCTTCTTTTACGAGTTTATTAAATGCAAGTCCGGCTTTTTCCCTAGCACCTTGCGATAACCAGCAAATTCTTGATGGTAAACCCTGAAAAGCTATGCGTTTTTGTGCCATTTCTATCCATCGCCTTAGAGCTTTGTCTTCAGGGAAAAGTTCGAGGATGACTTTGTCCGTTTCGTAAATATCCTCTGGGTCTCCTGATAATGCCGCCCAGCGAAATGGGCCTTTCCCCTCGCAAAATAATGGACGAATGTATGCGGGTACAAATCCGGGAAAATCAAAGGCATTTTTTATACCGCGTTTATCTTTGGCTTGTCCACGAAGATTATTTCCATAATCAAAGGTAACGGCTCCTTTTTTCTGCAATTCAAGCATCTGCCTGACATGTCTGGCCATAGTATCCAAAGATTTTTCTACATACAAATCAGGATTGTTTTTGCGAAGCTCATTTGCTTCCTTCACAGACATGTTTTGAGGAAAATAACCTACCAGGGGATCATGCGCAGAAGTTTGATCGGTAAGGGTATCGGGAATAATATTTTGGTCGATCAAAGCCTGTAAAAGATCTACAGCATTGCAAACCACACCAATGGAAAGGGCTTCGCCCTTGGATTTAGCATCCAATGCCATTGAAATCCCTTCGTTGATATCATTGGTTTTTTTATCAATGTAGCGTGTCTCTATTCTCTTATCGATCCGCCATTCTTCCATTTCAGCTGCCAGACATACGCCTTCATTCATGGTAATGGCAAGTGGCTGTGCTCCGCCCATACCGCCGAGACCTGCTGTTACATTTAGGGTTCCTTTGAGCGTACCATTAAAATGTTTCCGGGCTACCTCAGCAAATGTTTCGTAAGTTCCCTGAACAATTCCCTGCGAGCCAATATATATCCAGGAGCCGGCAGTCATCTGTCCGTACATCATTAAACCTTTTTTCTCTAGCTCACGAAAATGTTCCCAATTGGCCCAATTCGGAACCAACATGGAATTGGATATCAGTACCCGGGGAGCATCTTTATGCGTAGGTAAAATTCCTACCGGTTTTCCCGATTGTACCAAAAGTGTTTCATCATCTTCAAGATCTTTCAGGGCCTTCACAATTAGGTCAAAAGCATCCCAGTTTCTGGCGGCACGTCCGGTGCCTCCATAAACCACGAGATCTTCGGGTCTTTCGGCCACATCGGGGTCGAGATTATTGTAAAGCATTCTCAGGGCTGCCTCTTGTATCCACCCTTTTGTATTTAAAGTATTGCCTGTAGGTGTAGGGCCTTTAGTTTCAAATGTTAAGCGTTTCGAAGTTTTAATTTCTGTCATGATAAAATCTTTGCGGTCATTGCAAATTTATTGATTCTGCTCTTAATTAAGGTTTCATTTTTGCAATTCTATAATTCTGAAGTTGCCACCAAAAGCGGCGGGCTTATCATTAATTTTATTTAGTTGAGTATGGGATATTATTTGATCGATATCCCTTGTTATATCCGAAAACAATAAAGCTGTGGGAAAGTTGAGAATTTTTCTGATTAAGGAAACTTTTGCGCCAGGCCGGATAAATTTATCAAAAACACTAATTCGGGCACCTTTTTTTGCAACGCGATCTACTTCTTTTATGCATTGAATGGGATCCGGAATTACTGCCACAATTAAGTGAAGGATGACATAGTCGAAATAATCGTTTTCGTATTTGAGATCTTGTCCGTCCATCTCTGAAATTTGAGCATTGAGCTGCATTTTTTTTGCTTTGGAATGCATCTTTTTTACCATCGACGAGGTGATATCCCCTGCATGGATCTCTAAATTTTTACCTATTAAAAATTCGAAATCCAATCCGGTGCCTGCTCCTACTATTAATACTTTGGAATTTTCTTTAATACCCAGATTTCGAATGG
Organism: Cytophagales bacterium; assembly: GCA_040218795.1. Lineage (GTDB taxonomy): Bacteria > Bacteroidota > Bacteroidia > Cytophagales > CCMP332 > CCMP332. Next base: position 254,316 of record JAVJQT010000003.1, read on the forward strand.
AAGTTTCCCTTTGTTTTCTAAAAACAGGCTTAACCATTAAATCATAAATGGGTGTATATAATGTATATCTAAATTTATTGAGATAAAGGCCGGCCTTTGACATCTTATAATTAAAGGACCTCCGCGAGCTTAAATGTTTGATTCAGTCGTATCCCTTTTTCGGTTTTCTCCAGATTCCCACATTGATTATTAGCATCGTGCTCAAAAAAGAGAATATAATTTTCAAGGATTGCCCTTTCAAGAAATTCGGTCTTCTCATTCATGGTTAAGAGAGGCCTTGTGTCATAAGCCATTACCCAAGGAATTGGAATATGATGAGCTGAAGGAAACAGGTCTGCACAAAATACTATTTTTTTATCCTTGTAGTGGATTACCGGAAGCATTTGCTTTTCCGTATGCCCGTCGACATAAATAATATCCATAAATTCAAAAGGACTTTTGTCAAATTCGGTAAAATTCAATTGCCCGGATTCCTGAATTGGTAAAATATTTTCTTTAAGAAAACTGGCTTTTTCTCTTGGATTCGGTTTGGTGGCCCAATTCCAATGCTCCTCGTTAGACCAGTATTTTGCATTGGGAAATTTCGGGACTATTTTTTCTCCATTTCGAATCAGTGCACCCCCGCAATGATCAAAATGAAGGTGAGTTAAAAACACATCCGTCACATCATTGGGGTGAAAGCCCTTTGCTTTTAAAGATTTATCCAGAGAATCATCTCCGTGTAAATAATAAAAAGAGAAAAATTTATCATCCTGCTTATCTCCTATTCCGGTATCAATCAATATTAAGCGGCCCCCTTCTTCGATTAATAAACAGCGCATGGACCAGGTGCACATGTTCTTTTCATCAGCCGGATGTCTGCGGCTCCATAGCGATTTTGGGACTACACCAAACATCGCACCACCATCAAGTTTGAAGTTTCCTGTTTCTATTATATGCAGTTGCATAAATGTTCATTTTTTGAATACAGATGAGGAATGAAATTTATATCATTCGCAAAAAGGCAATTCTATGCAGTAACACCCATTTTAGAGAATTTTTCAATTCTTTTCTTCACAAGTTGATCCGGTTTTAATTTTTCTAGTGCGGCAACCTGATCCTGAATTTCTTTTTTTACTTTTTTGTACATGGTTTCAGGTTCTGATTGAGCTCCGCCTATGGGTTCTTTAATGATACCATCGATCAATCCAAAACCAAGCATATCTTCTGCGGTTAGTTTTAATGCTTCGGCCGCTTGTTCTTTGTATTCCCAGCTTCTCCAAAGTATTGAAGAACAGGACTCCGGTGAAATGACAGAATACCATGTGTTTTCCAACATAAGGACTTTATCACCCAGGCCGATACCAATGGCTCCACCTGAGGCACCTTCTCCAATTATTATGCAGACAATTGGCACCTTTAGTCCCGCCATTTCGTAAAGATTTCTTGCAATGGCTTCTGCCTGACCTCGTTCTTCGGCTTCCATACCCGGAAATGCTCCCGGCGTATCGATTAGTGTGATGACAGGTTTGCCAAATTTTTCAGCGAGTTTCATTAGACGAAGCGCCTTTCTGTAGCCTTCGGGGTTGGACATCCCGAAGTTTCGCATTTGTCTTTGTTTGGTATTTCTTCCTTTTTGCTGACCGATGATCATATAAGTTTTACCTCTAATTTCACCAAAACCACCAACCATTGCAGGATCATCGCGAAAATTCCGATCACCGTGAAGCTCTATAAAGTTATCGCAAACGTTATAGATATAATCAAGGGTATAAGGACGGTCGGGATGGCGTGAAAGCTGGACCCTTTGCCAGCGGGTCAAATTTGAATACGTCTCTTTTTTCAGCTTTTTAATCTTTTCAGTGAGTGCTTTCACCTGTACAGAAACATCGACTTTATTATCTTCTGCCACCTTTTCCATCTGTTTAAGTTTAGCTTCCAGATCAGCGATGGGCTTTTCAAATTCAAGTACCATAGTTTTGTATTAGGCTTGCAAATTTATATGATTATTATTCACAAACAGTATAAAAAACCCAATAAGAAATGAAGGAAGGAATATTTGCCATAAAGAGCAAACATTTAAATAAATATGAAAATTTTATGAAATGAATACTTTGCAAATAATTTCGATTCCTCTACATTTGCAGTCGCTTTCATACAAATGGTATGAAAATACTCATTTTGTTCTGTCGATGAAGGTCTATTACCTTAAGAGGCAGGCCAGCAAGCAACATACAAGATGTTGCAATGACATTTTGAAAATATTTATGTTTTTACCCTTTTTTGGTAATTGACATTGAATATCAGAAGATTTAAGTGACTATTTTCTTCTGTGTTGTCCGGCCTTGAAGGAGCTTCGCCCTTCAGGACTCGGCAGCTAATTAAGTAGATTCAGTATAAATGATACTGTGAATTGTTTTATTTTGTGACGAAAGTCGCTTTTGGTCCGGTAGTTCAGTTGGTTAGAATGCCTGCCTGTCACGCAGGAGGTCGCGAGTTCGAGTCTCGTCCGGACCGCCAAACTACGCCCGCCACGCTATGTCCATCTTTATGGCTTCGTTTGGCGGGCCGTTTTGTTTTTAGTGATTTCTAATGTTTGGAACAACGGAGCTATAGCAAAGGGTTGCGTGAGGATAGCGTAGTCGTTCAATCATTCAGAATACATTTCCACGAACTCGCTGTCAATTCGTTTTAAGAGTATCCATAGCTTTATATCAATGGATAATCCCTTGTATTACGTATATTTCCTCAGCAACCAATCAGGTAATTTCATTTATGTTGGCTATTCCAGTAATGTCCATCGCAGAGTAAAGCAACACAATGCAGGAAAAGTTATTTCAACCAAGTTTCACAGACCACTTACTCTTAAAGGATATCTCGCAGTAGAAACAAAAAAGAGAGCATTAAAACTGGAACACTATTTTAAAGGAGGATCCGGGAAGGCTTTTTTGAGGAAAAGGATTATTTAATCTAAATCACATAATTCGCATCCGCGTTCCAAACGCGGACGAGTGTGGGCATGATATACGATCAATATTCCTACCCAATCACAATATCATAATCAATTTTCGCGGCCTTCCCTAGCATATAGCTGATACCACAGTATTTTTCAAGCGAAAGATTAACCGCTTTTTTGATTTTGGCTTCATCGAGATTATTGCCTTTGAACTTATAGGTAATATGAATCTTATCGTAATGCTTGGGATGCTCATCGGTCTGTCTTGCTTCTGCCTCGATTTCAAAATCTGTAACCTCCTGCCGCATTTTCTTTAATAAGGAAATGACATCCATGGCGGTACAGCCTGTCATCGATGAAAGCATCAATCGCTTGGGACTTGGTCCCTTATTCTGCCCTCCTACTTCGGGCTTGGCGTCCATTGCTACTTTAAACCCGCTGACATCCGATTCAAAACTCAGCCCTTCGGTCCATTTTGTGCTTACCTTATGTTCCATTTCTTTTTTTTATAAATCTACTCAAGTCAAGATATCTGAATGCAGCTTTTGTTACAAAAGTCCGGGTAGAAATAAAATTTAATCTAAACCTTGCACAAGTTTTCCAAAATTCCATCATCTAATTCAAATAAGAGTCTAATTGAATTTTTATAATTCATGTATATACATATAAATTTGAGCTGAAATAAATCTAAAGAGGAATTATTCTGTTCAAAAAGCAATTGAATTTCAAAATCTATGAATAAAGCACTTCTCAAAAGAGTAAGTAAAAACATCAAATTAAGTATCATTATTTCAACATTGGCCTTTTCCTCGCTCATGGCACAAGAGGCAAAACCCATAATCGTAAAAGGTAAAGTGATTGAAGCCAATAATCAGTCACCAATACCCTATGCCACTGTTGCACTTATCGATAATTCCAATTCAAAACCTTTTTCAGGAACCACAACTGCCGATGATGGAAGCTTTGAGCTCAGGACGAAAAAAGACAATTTTTCAGTTCAGATAAGCTTTCTGGGTTTTGAGAAAAAAATCATTTCCGATCTGCCAGCTTCTGAAAAAATTATAGACTTAAAAGAAATTGTACTTCAGCCCAATTCCAAAAGTCTGGATGAGGTTGTAGTTCAGGCCGAGCGATCATCTGTGGAATTTCAATTGGATAAACGCGTATTTAATGTGGGTCAGGACATCAGCAGCACGGGTATGGGTGCGCTTGAACTGTTGAACAATGTGCCCTCTGTTAGTGTAGATCTTGAAGGCAATGTAAAACTGAGAGGGAATTCCGGTGTGCAATTATTGATCAATGGCAAACCTTCGGTACTTTCGGATGAAGGAAGTCAGGCTTTGAATAGCATAACTTCCGATATGGTTGAAAAGGTTGAGGTGATCACCAACCCTTCGGCGAAATACCAGGCAGAAGGATCTTCAGGCATCATTAATATCGTATTGCGAAAACAAGAGAAAAAAGGCATTAACGGTTCGGTTTCTATAAATACAGGTTTACCTGATAATCACAGTATAGGGGGAAGTCTAAACAAGCGAACAGATAAATTCAACTTCTTTACGCAGTTTGGTGTAGGATACCGATCAATTCCAACAATCACCAAAAACATCAATAATAATTTCACTGATAATAGCAGGATAGAAAGCAATGGCCAGGAATTCAGGAATGAACAATTCAGCAATATCACCCTTGGCTCCGACTATTATATCAATGATCAAAATACCATTACTCTTTCCGGAAGCTTAGCCTTTGAGGATGAGTCTCAGCCTTCGGAAACGGATTTCTACATCTTTGATGCGGGAAATTTGGTAAGCCAATATAAAAGAAATGAGGAAACCAGTGCCGGCAATCCCAAATACCAATACGACCTGCAGTACAAACGCGAATTCAAAAACAAAAAGGACCATGAATTGCAATTCAGCACCCTGGGAAGATTCTTTGGAAAAAAGCTGAATTCTGAATTTACCAATACCGATATAATCGGAACTCAAAATTTTAACCGACAGCAAACTGAAACGGATTTTTATCAATCCGATTATACATTTAAACTCGATTACATCAATCCACTCAATGAAAATATCACCCTGGAAAGTGGAGCACTTTATGAAAATAATGACGTTGGAAATGAATTTACCGTAAGAAATCTTGAAAATGGAGTCTTTGTCCCCGATTCAGGTCTTACCAATAATTTTCTTTGGAAACAGCAGGTACTCGGCATATATTCTACAATTGCCTACGAAAAAAACGGTTGGGGAGTAAAGGTTGGCCTTAGACCTGAGATTACAGATCTGAGAACTATTTTGGAAACCACCGGTGAAGAAAACAATCAGAACTACACCAATTTTTTTCCGAGTTTTCACGCCTCCTATAAACTTTCCCAATTACTATCGCTGCAAATCGGATATTCAAAACGTATTTTCAGGCCGAGGCTTTGGGACTTAAACCCCTTCTTTAATATTCGAAACAATTTCAACATCCGTAGAGGTAATCCTGATTTATTGCCTGAATACGCAGATTCTTATGAACTGACTGCCATCTTTAATTTTGAGAAATTCTCATTGAATTCAAGTGTCTATTATCTCTATACTACCGATGTAGTGGAAAGGGTCTCAATCATTGAAAACAATGTGAATGTGACCATGCCGATGAACATAGGGGTAAATCATAAAACGGGATTGGAAATAAATGGAAAATACAGCCCATCACGATGGTTGACCTTCAACGGTGATTTCAATTATGGTTTTTTTCAGAGAAAGGGAACCTTTGAAGTGAGCAGTTTTGATTTTACCGGGGATCAGTGGTCATCAAGGATAAATAGCAAAATTAAATTACCTGCCCAATTTGATCTTGAGTTGACCGGAAATTATCAATCGTCATATAAAACCATTCAGGGATCTGTTTCTGGTTATGCCTTTTTAAATGCAGGATTGAGAAAAAAAGTAATGGATGGTAAATTAGTGATCAATGCGGCAGTACAAGATATGTTTGCAACACGAATTCGAGAGAGCAATCTGATTCAGGATGATTTCGAACTTTATAATTATTCACGAAGAGGAACATTTTACACCCTCGGCCTGAGCTATAGCTTTGGTGATGGCGAAGCGATGGTCTATTCAGGAAGACGACGCTAAATAGCTTTATTATGCTTAAGCGGATATTAACGATGTAAGTTTTTTAAAAAGAATTAGGACTTATTTCAATGATTTCGAAATAGTTTTACGAAGCATAACAAATCTTGTATTCGGAAACTATAATTTTTGTCCTCTTCTTCTACAAAAAATACCGCATATAATACCCAGAGTTTTAATTTAAATAATCTTGATGCTTCGGGCATTGGCTATTGGGAAGTTAATCTTGAAGATGAAAGTATTTTCTGGAGTAAATGCACTAAAGAAATCCACCACGTTCCTGAGAAATTTGAACCGGATTTTAAAGAAGCCATTGAGTTTTATCCTGAAGGCAAAAATCGCGATACAATTTTGCAAAAATTCAATGCGGCAGTAGAAAAGCATGAAAACTACGATGTTGAATTGCAAATTAAAACCTACGACAACAAGTTAAAATGGGTGCGAGCTGTCGGATATCCGCAATTTAAAGATGGTAAATGCTATAGTATCCAAGGTCTTTTTATAGATATAGACAAAAAGCACAACTTGCTCATTGAAACGCGTTTGAAAGAACGGCAATTCAAACTCATGTTTGAAAATGCACCTATTGGCATGGCTTTGGTTGGGCTTGATGGCTCCTGGCTTGATTTAAACAAAAAAGTTTGTGAAATAGTAGGCTATACCGAGGAAGAACTTCTCAATCTCACATTTCAGGATATCACATATCCGGATGATGTGGACATTGATGTAAGTTTAGTCAAGGATTTGATCGAGGGAAAAGACGACAAGTACTTTCTAAACAAACGCTATATTCACAAAGAAGGTCACCTGGTTTGGATAGAACTGGGGGTTTCGATAGTCAGGTCAGAAGAAGGCGAGCCATTGTTTTTCATTTCACAAATACGGGATATCAACAATGAAAGGAAGGCTATTGAAGCCCTAAAGAAAAATGAAAGAAGACTGGACGTAATCTTCAACAGCACATTCCAATTTATTGGCTTACTCAATACAGATGGGGTGTTATTGAATGCCAATCAAACAGCCATTAATTTTGCGGGACTGGAGAAAAAAGATGTAGTTGGACTTAAATTTTGGGATACTTATTGGTGGCAGATTTCCAAAAAAACGCAGAAAAAACTTAAAAATAGTATCCAAAAAGCACTCAATAAGGAGTTCATTCAATATGAAGTGGAAGTTTGGGGTGCCAATAAATCTGTAGTAACCATTGCCTTTAGTATTAACCCCGTAATCGATGAAAATGGTGAAGTGAGTTCACTGATTGTGGAAGGCCGTCCCATACAGGACATTGTTGATGCCAGACAAGAATTAAACGATGCGCTCAATCGTTTACAATCCATATTGGAAGCCAGTACACATGTGGCCATTATTGGAATGGACCTCGATGGAAGAGTCACGAGTTTTAATGTTGGCGCAGAAAACCTTTTGGGGTATGAGTCAAAGGAAATTGTAAATCAGGAAGACTACTTACTTTTTTTACTCCCCAATGAAGTCAAAGAGTACTCTGAGCATTTAAACAAGGAAAAGGGGGTAAAAGCAAAGGGATTTAATGCGATCACATATGAAGTTCGGAAGGGGAGCATTGAATCAGTCCGCAAAAAATATTTACGAAAAGATGGAAGTATTTTGCATGTGCTTTCAACCATGACATTAATCCGCGATGAAATCGGAAAAATATCAGGCTATCTCGAAATCTCTTCAGACATCACTGAAATAAATAATGCAGAAAAAGAAATTAACAGTCTTTTGGATGTAACACAAAATCAGAATAAAAGGCTTCTCAATTTTGCACATATCGTTTCGCATAATTTGCGTTCCCATGTGGCAAACCAGTCTGTTATAATGGATATGCTTAACAAGGAACATCCAGTGCTGACCAAAACAGAGCATTTCTCTATGCTGAATAAGTCCGTGGGTAATTTAAAAGAAACCATGTCGCATCTAACCGAAATTGTAAGCGTCAACTCTGAATCGAGTAAAAGTCACGGCCGGGTGAACTTAAGTAAAATAATTGCAAAATGTATTTACGACGTAAATGCTCTTTTGAAGGAAACAAAGGCCGAAATAAAAAATCATGTTCCTGAAAATATAATTATACGGGGTGTACCGGCATATCTGGAAAGTATATTTTTAAACCTATTAACCAACAGTATTAAATACCGATCGAAAAAAAGAAATTTACTAATTGAAATTAAATACGAGCTTGAGGGTGATCAAACGATCATCTATTATTCCGATAATGGTATTGGGATTGATTTGGACAAGCATTCAGATAAACTCTTTGGCCTTTATAAAACTTTTCACGACCATCCTGAAGCAAGAGGACTTGGTCTTTTTATGACTAAAAATCAAATTGAAGCTATGGGCGGTGAAATTGAAGCTAGAAGCCGACCTGACAATGGTTTAAAATATATTATTAAATTCAGACATGAAGAAAATTAATACGGCTTGTATTATCGACGATGATGATATTGCAATTTGGGGCATCAAGAAATTAATGGAATATGCCAATTTCTGTGAGAATATTCTTGTTTTTAAAAACGGACTGGAAGCGCTTAATAAATTAAAACCGATGATCGAAAACGGAGTCGATGTTCCCGAGATTATTTTATTGGATTTAAATATGCCTATTATGGATGGCTGGGGCTTTCTGGAAGAATTCATACAAATAAAAACAGAAAAGCAGATTAAAATCTATATCGTTAGCTCTTCAATTGATCCCGAAGACTATAAAAAAGCCAAATCTTACTCCGAAGTATCCAATTTCCTTGTTAAACCGCTTAAAACCGAACATTTGAAAGGAATTTTAGAGGAAATTAATTAAAAACTCAGGTTATCTTTCATGCCGGTTTTACCATTTAGATATTAGCGATTTATAATCAACCTTTTCTTGTTTATAGCTTCACCACTTCCAATTTCAAGAAGATAAAGTCCACTTTTAAAAGTTTTAAGATCAAGTTCAATCCTTTCAGATTCGGGTTTAACTTGTTTCATCTCCTGTCCTAATTGATTATAAACCCTTAAGTAATCCGGAACTTTATTGGTCAAAAACTTAAATAAACCATTGCCCGATGGATTAGGATAAATCTTAATATATGTATCCGGTGGATTTTTTAATACCAGTGTAATTTCGGGTTTCCATACAAGGCCTAGGCTGTCTCCCCAGAGGTATTCGGCGAGTTCCGGATAATCAATGAACGGATTTTTGTTACCCTGAAAATTATATATTGCAAGATTTCGGTTGCGTTCAAAAGCATCCACGGTGTCCTGTCGATTCCAATTCAACAGGGTATTTAAAACCGCATGAAGGGGCTGTTTTGAGCTTTGACTTTGCAATGTACTGCTCAGTTCTAAATCGGGCTCATTACCGTCTCCTTCGTAGCGCACCGCCATATAAAAGATCATCCTGGCGATATCGCCTTTTACAGCATCTCTTGGTTCAAAGGTCCATAGATTGGCATCTTTTTTTGAGCCGGTATTAAAGCCGTTGTCAATGATGTCGATGCAAGTAATACAATCATCAAAATTTCTATTATCCCTGTCTGCATTTACACTTATATCGCTTGGCCTCAGATGATGGGCATCTGTGCCTGCAGGAGGGTTATTTCCAAAATCTCCCCTTGATTTTGCCCATACATGCTCGCGGTTCCATCCATTGCCATTATTAAATTCCTGTGCGGCATCTACACTTCTGCCCGAATAAATTAGAATTACATTGTTCGGATTATTGGGGTCCTTATCACTTTGTTTGAGCATATCCCAAACATCTGTGGAAGAAGACGAATATGGAAAGGTAGTATGTCCTTTTATGATGTTGTGAAGATTGGTTTTAAGCGTGTCTCCTGAAGAATTGAATGCCGTATGATAATAAGCGGAGTCCTGCGCTTTTGAATTAGCAATAAGACCAAAGCATATAAGTGCAAAAAATAATTTTCTCATAATTTCCTTGAAAGACAGGTTAATACAAAAGAATAAAAAATCATTAATACTAGACGATATAAATTTAGGCTCAATTGATTAAAATCATCTGAAATACAGCGGCCTTTTAGCTTTTTTTTAATTTCTCCAAATTACCGATATTGTAGAAAAATTAAGATGTTTTAGTGGATTCCCGGGATTATTATACCAATAAAGAACTCCGAAAGGTTAAATCAAAACTATACGGCAGAATCATTGGAAGTCAGAAAGATCAAAAAAATAAGGGTAGTGAAAACCGCGATAAGAACCTCCAGGAAATCGAAAACATCAGAAATCGAAGAAGAGAAAACACTTCACGTTTTGCGAATCTTGTCAATGTATTTCTAATTATCGGACTGATTGTAATCGTCTTAATGATCTTTAATATCGCCGAGAAGCTGTATAATTAAAAAGGCAAATCATCGGAACCTTCCTGATCTCCAAAAGAACTTACATCCGGTTCCTGATTGTATTCATCACGCACTGAATTTTCACCCGCTTTCTGAACTTGCCATGCTTTTACATCGGTGTACCAGCGGCCGTTATATTCGCGGCTTTCTATATCCACTTTTGCGCTGATCATATCACCTTCTGTTAAATTGGCCTCATCAATCTTATCACCCCAAAGTGTAAAGCATATTTTCTTGGGGTATTGGCTTTCAGTTTCTATCACAATGCTTTGTTTTCGCCATTGATTTCCATTTTTTGATGTACCTGATTCTTCCTGTAACTTTTGAACGACTTTACCTGCTATTTCCATGAAGACCTGTTATTTTTTTATATTTTTAATTAAATCACATCCGTATTCAACACGGGATTCAAATTTACTAATTTTAAAAAGATGCACAGTCTAAGTCTTTTCGAATTTCAGCAATTAAGTTTGGATAAACAGGTAGATCTTTTGACTGCTAAAGCACAATACCTTGCCTGGAAAAGCGAGGGTGAATACAATGTGTATCTCTATAAATTTGAAGATTTTTTTGCAGAAGCCTGGATGCATTTGAGGATGAGTAAAATTATCAGAATTTCCTGTAGCAAGATTTCCAGCAGTCCTGAAGGCTATGATAAAGACATTAAAATATCCTGATCAACTATTCCCCCACTTTTGATTCAGATCTTTCTTTGATCATTATATTCAATGCCTTTTCGCTTTCTTTCAATACTTCAGCCAGCAAAATGCCTGCATTTTTTAAAGGAGGAATATTTCTCTTTTTGGCATGTTCATAAATAAAAGTACTTATAACCACCACCCTTTCAGTTCCGATGTAAAGCGATGAATCCCTCAATTCATTGGCTAAAGCATAAATTTCCGAGGTTTTCTTTTTCTTTATGAATTCCTGAATTTGATGGCATATATCTTTTGCCTTTTTAAGATATTGACCAATTAAATTTTCAGCAAAATCACGATCACCGAGATCAAAAATTGATTTAATTACCTTCTCATTTAAAATAGGAAAACCTGCAGCCTGTTCAATATTTGCCAGATTATGTTTGTTATTGCTCTGCATAAAACAAATATGTTAATAACATATCTTTTAAAATTTAAGAAAATTAATTGAATATTACATCAGACTTATTTCAAACATTTTAAGAGCATTCTAGGAACAATTTTTATTTTGTCATTTAAGTCATGAATTTTGAGTGGTGCGCTATTTCATTTTTAATAAGCCTTTTCGCGTTTTATGCCAATTCAGTTCCGAAGGGGACAAAAAGACACTTAAGGATTTTAATTTCCCAAAAAATATTTATCCATTGGGGCGACTTGATTATGACTCAGAAGGACTTTTAATTCTCAGTGACGATAAAAAGCTCAATCACTTGCTTCTCAATCCACAATTCAATCATAAAAAGACCTATCTGGCCCAATTAGAAGGAGATTTATCAGAGGCGGAAATACAACTTTTTAAAAATGGACTTGAACTAAACATTAAAGGCAAAGAATTTAAAAGCCGGCCGGCCGAAATTGAGAGAATGGATATTAGCCTTCCGGAAAGAGTACCGCCCATTCGTTTTAGAAAAAATAGTCCAAGCCCATGGTACAAAATCAGCATTTCTGAAGGGAAAAACCGACAAATAAGAAAAATGTGCGCCGCAGTAAACCATCCGGTTCTCCGTTTGATCCGTACCGCCATTGAAGATATAGCATTAAATGACCTCGCACCCGGCGAGAAAATTGAGCTATCAAGAAATGTAGTTTACCGAAAACTTAAGATAAATGAATGAGATAAGGGTTCCTCAATTAATCGGATTAAACTACATTTGCAGCCCAATTCGATTATTATGAAGTATTTGATCAGTTTTTTGATCCGATTTGTACCCCGGACCACGCTTCAGCGTTTTAGCCATATTGGCTTGAGGATAATGGCGGTATTTTACAGAGGAAACAATGTGGAATGTCCGATTTCAGGAAAGACTTACAGAAAATTTTTGCCTTATGGCAGAATTAATCCCAGAGAAAATGCCCTTTGCCCTGATTCGCTTTCACTTGAAAGACATCGGCTTTTATGGCTTTACCTCAAAGAGAAAACCAATTTTTTTACTGAAGACATCCGCTTTCTCCATGTGGCTCCTGAGTTGTGTTTTATGGATCGTTTTGAGCAAATGAACAATTTGGATTGGATTACTGCAGATTTGGTATCTCCGCTGGCCAAAGTAAAAATGGATCTTCACAACATCCCTTTTGGCGATAACCAATTTGATTGTGTGATGGCCAACCATGTCTTGGAACATGTGAAAGATGACATCGCCTGCATGAAAGAAATATACAGGGTATTAAAACCGGGAGGCTGGGCCATAATGCAAGTGCCATTGGATACTTCCAGAAGCGATACTTATGAGAACTGGGATATCACAGAACCTTCTGATAGAGAAAAGCATTTTGGACAAAGAGATCATGTACGACTTTACGGAACGGATTATAATAAACGTTTAGAATCTGCCGGGTTTGAAGTAAAAGTGGATGATTATGTAAAACAGATTCCTGAAGAAAAAGTAAAACGATATGCCCTTGCTCCGGAAGAAATGATCTATTTCTGTAAAAAAAATTAAGCCTATAGATTGATCATATCCTCTATCTGGTAATCCCCTTTTTTATTGGAATCCAGACTGATCAATTCAGCGAGATAACCCGCAAGAAATAATTGCACGCCTACCACAATTCCAACCAGGGCCAAATAAAACAATGGTTGTTCGGTTACCGGTCTTGCCGGAATGTGCTGATAAACATCATAGACTTTTCGACCCAGTATAAATGCGCTGATAAGAAATCCTATAAAGAAAGAAAGGATTCCAAATGAGCCAAAAAAATGCATCGGTCGTTTTTTGAATTTGGTGATAAATGTGACCGAAAGGAGATCGAGAAATCCAAAAATAAATCGCTCGAGACCAAATTTCGTCGTCCCGTATTTTCTGGCCCTGTGTTCCACTACTTTTTCACCAATGCGACTGAATCCATTCCATTTTGCAAGCATCGGGATATATCTATGCAATTCACCATAGACGTTAATTTGCTTGACAACTTCTTTTTTGTAGGCCTTCAAACCGCAATTAAAATCATGGAGTTTAATTCCGGAAAAACCCCTTGTAACAGCATTGAACAATTTTGTGGGAATCGTTTTGGTAATTGGGTCGTATCTTTTCTTTTTCCATCCTGAAACAAGATCGTAATTCTCTTCGGTGACCATTTTAAAAAGAGCAGGAAGCTCATCAGGGCTGTCCTGAAGATCGGCATCCATTGTAAATACCACCTTTCCAAGCGTATGTTCAAAACCAACGTTTAATGCCGCCGATTTTCCATAATTTCTTCTAAAGGATATTCCTTTAATATTTGAATTTTCATGGCAAAGTCTTTCGATCACTTCCCATGAATTGTCGGTGCTGCCATCGTCAATTAAAATCACCTCATAACTATAGTGATGTTCATTCATGACCCGTTTTATCCAGTCACAAAGTTCAGGCAAAGACTCTGCCTCATTTAAAAGTGGAATTACTATAGAAATATCCAATAATGCAGGATTTAAAGTTGTACGGGCTTTTTGTTTTTCATAATTGCAGCTACAATAAGTGCAATAATTGCCCCGAGAAAAATATTAACTACAAAACCAATTACCGTCATCATTTCAGGATTCATAACCCATTCCGACATGCTCATGGCCATGTCAATTTGCTCATCACTGAGACCCTGGCTCTCCATTTCGTTTAATTGAATTTCTTTAATTCTTTCTACAATCCCGGTATCTATGAATTTCATATAGATATAAGATAAAATGCCTGAAAAAACACCAGATATGGCTAGAATAAGCATTCCCATGCCAAAGCCTTCACCAAATTCCATAAATCCTTCATTGGCTGCTTTATATTCCTGAAAAGCAAAAATAAGGGCTCCTAGTACCAATGCCAGACTTACAAGTTGTATCATACCATCATTGGCAAAGAGTTCAAAAAGATTGACTACCAGACCTACAATAGTGCTCATCAAACCGAGAATTAATCCCCATTTCATTCCCTGGCTTTTAATCGTTACTTCATTTTCCATTGTGATTGTTTTTTTTAATTAGACGGTCTCTGCTCAATATCATTACAAAATGCATCAGCAAAATAAGTACAAAAGAAATAAAGACAATAAAAGGACTAGCCAAAAATAATTTCTGCAAAGTATCAGCGCTAATATTTCCGGCGGTTTTCTCCTCAATGTCTTTTAGATATATATCAATTTCATTTTCTTTTAACCCTCTTGCAATAAAACTTTCTCGATTGTTGTTTATCTCCTCGATCGATTTATCCTTGTATTCCTTAACTGTATCCTCCATTTTGGGAAGAGCTATATTCATAAATGAAACGTATATCATGATCCCGAGTAATGCAGCCAGCGCATTGAGTACGATGGTTTGGAGGATTTTATAGGATTTGAATGCATTTTTTATATGATAATTTAATGAAGCCAAAAAAACGGTAAAAGCCAGCAGAATTACATCCCAAAAAAGGAATTCCGAATTCAGTGGGTTGAATCCTGAGAAGTAAACCAGGGCAAACATTAAAATCAATGCAATTCCACCTCCTATTCCACCAATCAAAAGATAGGGTGCCAATACATTTTTAATCTTATCAGAGGTTGACAAATGCTATTCCTTTATTAAATGTGGCTATAATTCGCGAATTAAATGAATGGCCTTTCAAAGGACTGTTTTGAGGCCGGCCCCCTCCTGTTTTTGGATTGTATTGCCATTCTGAATTTAGTGAAAACAGGGTTAAATCGGCATTTACACCTTCTGCTATTGCGGGCCTTGCTCTTTTTAAAATGGAATCAGGGGCATCCGTAATTTTATAAATCAACTTTTCAAGCCCAATGACCTGATCTGCTTTTTTATATAACATTGGAAATAATGTTTCCAAGCCAATGATTCCAAAATCAGCCAAATCAAATTCGAGATTTTTGCCCTCTTCATTTATGCCCTTGTGATCAGATACTATGGCATCGATGGTGTCGTCCTTCAATGCTTTCCAAAATAATTCTATGTCCTTTTTTGTTCTCAGCGGAGGTCTTGTTTTGTAATTGCTGTCATAATCCATCAGTGAGGAATCATCCAATATTAAATGGTGGGCAGCAATATCACAACTTACTTTTAATTTCTTCTTTTTGGCCTCTCTAATTAAATCAAGACTTTTCGGTGTTGAAATATGTGCAAAATGCAAACGCCCGCCATAATGTTCGAGTAATTCGAGATTTCGCTGTACCCTTGAGGATTCCGCAATATTGGGAATGCCTTTTAATCCGAGTCGGGTACTTATTTCGCCCTCATTGATCTGCCCGTTTTCGGAAATTTCCAAATCTTCGGCATGACACATAATTAGTCCATCAAATTTTTGAACATAGAGTAGCGCATGTGCCAGGAGCTCAGTATTCTTGATATCCTTGTCGCCATCCGTAAAGACGACCGCACCCGCATGATGCAGATCTATCATTTCAGCCAATTCCTCTCCATCTGTATTTTTACTCAATGCAGCAGAAGGCAATATATTGACCGCATAGGGCTTTGCGCTATTTAACAGGCTTTTGACCATGTCTTTATGGCCAACAACCGGGTCAGTGTTAGGGAGTGTTACAATAGAAGTAAAGCCACCTCGAGAGGCAGATTCCATTAAATATTCTATTTTCTCATCCTGCTCAAATCCGGGATCTTTTAAATGAACCCTCAGATCGGTCCAGCCTTTGCTCAAATAGAGATCATCACCATCAAAAGATTTGGATGCTTTTAATTCCTTTTTTGAGATTTGTTTGATTTTGCCATTTTCAATTAGCAAAGAGACTTTTTGTTGGTGATAATCAGAACCCTGATCGAGAATAGTGACATTATTTATGGCGTATTTCATATTAGAGGTATCTCAATAACAATACTTCTGCGACTAGGAATAACAGGGAGCAAATTAAGAAATATTTCCATAGCGGCGTACCAAAATGCGATTCCTTATACTCTCCTGCAAACTCTCTTATTTCCCCCTCTTCATTTAGGTTTATTGCATCACCCCCTTTAATTTTTTCTTTTAATTCATGGGCTTCATAGGCATTTAAATCCGACTCTTCCTTATCTGTATTGATGGCAATGGTTCCCAAAACACTATCCTCGATCACCAATTGATAAAAACCCTGCTCCAGCTTTTCAGCGGGCAAATCAAATTTTATTCCTTCCGGCACCGGTCTCTGTTCCGGGATAATTTCAATCGATTCATTTCTCAATTTTATTGCTGACTCTCCCTGATTTGTCCGGGGCATTTTCCAAAGAATTGATTTTTCACCAAAATTATAAGCAAGGCGAGTGGCAGATTTTCCAATAAAAGACGTACTGACTTTGTACATAACTGGTACAAAAATAGAATGTCTGAAAAAATTACTTCTCCCTTTCTGTATGTCTCCAGAAATCACAAAAACTTTTCCTTTTCCATAAGATTTTTCACCGAGAAAAGCTTTACCATCTTTAAATTTCAAATGAACAACGTCCATATTTCTGATATCCAGTTTTGGAATGGCATCGGGCATATCTGTATTTTTCTCAAATCTTTCAAATACACCTTCAAAGAAAGGGTTCTTCAAATCCGGATCGGCGATGGTTTGTGGCTTGTCATTCTCAAGTACGGAAATATTTCGGATACCAAATTGTTCAAGTACAGGCTTCAAATTGTTATTTTCTTTACCTGAAATAAATAATACATGTCCATTTTCCTTTATATGCTCATTGAGAATATTGATAAAAAAATCGGGGTATTCATCAAGCGCATCAACTACGATAAAATCTGCAGATCGCAATAAATTGAAATCGGGATTGGCTATAGCCATAAAGTTGTAATTGAAAAATTCTTCGGTTTGATACAAAGCCTTGAAATATTGATTTTCCTCCTTCGATACAACCAGAACCGATATATCACTTAAAGATTTTAAAACAAAATAGTATTCATTGTCAAAAAATACCGGGCTATCATTGATTTTAATCCTTCCAAGACTCTCGATTTCCTCTGTATTTCGAATTGAGAATTGCAATTCAGAATTTCCATTAGCTCTAAGATTGGTATTGCTCGCCGCTGCTTGCTTTTCATTGATAAACAGTTTTACAGGGAAATTTTCAATATTTTCTTCTCCGTCATAATTTAAACGTACATGAATATTATTTTCCTGCCTTCCAAAAATAAAAGGATTGTCAAGCCAGGCTGAATCAATTGATACATTGGAATTATTGCTATTTTGAACCGGAATAAGATGATAAATATTATTTGAATCCAGAATAATGTTTTCGGGATCTCCAAGCGTTGATTTTTGCAAATCAGAGATAAAAAATATTTCCTTTGGTCCTTTGTGTTCAATTTGATCAATTCTGCGCAATACCTCATCAAAAGTTCGCGGTATATAGGATTCAATGATCTCGGCCAATCGATCGTAAAATTTTGCTTTGGTATAAGGAAACATGTCCTTGACATTAAAATTATTGTCGAGGAAATACACATCTTCGTTATTCCCGATTATGTCCGAAAGTGCTTCCAATCCAGCCACACCTTCCTCTAATAGTGTATTGGCATCCTTTTCCTCCTGCATGCTAAAGGAATTATCCAGATAAAATACCTTAACTCTTTTCTCTGTGTTGGCGCTTTCTTTTGATGCGGGCAAAAAGGGTTGGGCAAAAGCAAGGACTAAAAAAAACAGAAAGAGAATCCTACTGAGAAGTACGAGATAATGTTTTAAATTCTGGACTGATGCTGTTTGAGTTTTTACACTCTCAAGCAGACTTACATTGGAGAAAAATATCTTTTTTGGCCTCTGGAAATTAAATAGGTGAATTATTATGGGAATGCTGATAGCTGTAAGTGCCCAGAGAAACTGGGGATAAAGAAAATTCATAATATATTCAACCTCTCTGTATTTCCAACGACGTGAAATTATAATAAGTATTGTTGAATTAAAACCATTTTTCTTTGTTAATCAGTCAAAAGCAAAAATTAAAAATTAATGCAGTCTAAATTTATAAGTGAATACATCAAAGAGCGTAGAAGTCTTTATCCCGCGCAATACAGTAATAAAAAAGTAGATGATGCCATAATTCGTGAAATTCTTGAAAATGCGAATTGGGCCCCATCGCATAAAAGAACCTATCCCTGGCGATTTAGGGTGTTTTCGGGAGGAGGCCTTCAAAAACTGTCCTATTTTCAAAGTGAATTGTATAAAAAGAAAAGTACCGAAAATGGTAATTTCGATGAAGAGAAATACACAAAACTCAAGGAAAAGCCATTGATGGCTTCACATGTTATTGCCATTGGAATGAAGAAAGATACAAAAAAAAGTGTGCCGGAAATTGAAGAAATTGCTTCTGTGGCTTGTGCCGTTCAAAACATGCATCTCACTGCTTCTGCTTATGGCCTTGGAGCTTATTGGGGCACAGGTGGAATAACCTATTTTGAAGAAGCAAAAGCATTTTTTGACCTTGAAGAAAATGATAAACTGATGGGTTTTTTCTTTATCGGTGAATTGAAAATTGAAAAATGGCCCAAAGGCATTAGAAAACCTTATGAAGATTTTGTAAAGTGGATAAGCTAATTCCTATATTGTGATATCAAAAAATACATAAATGATTACAAAAAATTATAACCCCAGTCCATTGGAAGTGGAAATTACCAATATCATTTTTGACCTTAAAGATGAAATTTCCGCAAAACTCGGCGAAAGTGAAATTACCGAAGTTGTGAAAGATCTTGCATCAGATAACCCGGATCTGGTGATACGAACAAAAGATAAAGACGGTGATAAGCACGAGTTTATGTTGAGAATTATACAAAAACCCGATAGTCGGATTAATTAAAGGTTTTAAGATTTTTGATAATCGTCGCCTTCCTTAAGCACAATAGATAAAGGAACATGATCTTGTCCTATTTCCCTGGCAATTTTTGCAAGAATATTCTCAGGTGTTTCGTGTTCCTCGAATCGGATTGGTTCCTTGTATTCAACTTTTAATTCAATTCCTTTTTTCTTAAAAAACAAGCCTTTTTTATTAAAGCCCCTTCTAAATCCATCTACAGTTACCGGAACAACTATCGGATTATTGTCTTTTATAATATGCGCTGTACCCTTTCTTAATGGCGAATAGGGTTTGGTAGTGCCCTGAGGAAAAGTTACAATCCATCCCCCGCTCAATGCCTTTGCTATTTTATTCTGATCGCTCATGTCCACATTTCTGCTAATTTCCTTTCCCTTTTCTCGCCAGGTTCGTTTAACGAGTATTCCGCCGCCGTAAGAAAATACTTTTGGTAAAAAACCACTTTCGGTCATTGTTTCCTTTGCAGCAACATAATAGGTCCTGACGATCGGCCAAAATAAATAAAAGGGGATCCCCATGCGTTTTTTGTCTTTATTACCTCTGGCTTTATGAAATCCGTGATTTATGGCCACCACATCGGCATAATAGGTTTGATGATTGGAAACAAATAATACGCCTTTTTTAGGCAAGCCCTTTAAGTTTTGCAAACCCTTGTAATTTAATTTGTTGACCAAATCAAAACCGGGCCAGCTCATCCATCCTACAAGGAAGACCAGGATAGCTTTAATAAAATAGAAATTACCGAAGGGGTCTCGTAGTTTCATGTCAATCGCAGGGCAAAAGTAATACTAATCCTTGATTCTTATATAAAGCGCAGATTTATCCACTTTTACTGGATAGGTATTTAATTCAAATTGTCTTCCAAATCCTTCTCTCCCACTTTTGAGATTGAATTCGTAGAAATGCAGGGGACAAACAATTTCCATATTATTATTGCAGTGTCCCCGGTGAAGAGGCGCCCCGTTATGCGGGCATTTATTGTCAAAGGCAAAAATTTCTTCATTGTAAAAAACCAAACATATCTTTTGTTCTCCGATTTTGAGGAGAATTGGCGATTTATCACCAAATCTTTTTTTTAATTCTTTAAAATCGTCAAACAGTTTAAGCCAGGCCATTTATCTGATTTAATATAATTTTTACAGCATCCTTTTCCTTATCAACATTTATCCAGGTTAAATCATCAAAGCGTCTTAACCAGGTCAGTTGTCTTTTTGCAAATCGCCTGGTATTGCGCTTAATTAATTCAATGCAATTCGCTTTTTCGATTTTCCCATCGAAATATTCATAATATTCCGAATAACCTACAGTTTGCAAAGCATTTAATTCCTTATGATCCTGAAGGCGCTTCGCCTCTTCTTCCAAACCCGCTACAACCATTTTGTCAACGCGCTCATTTATTCTAGAATAAAGATGTTCCCGTTCTCTGGTAATTGCAAAATTTAATATTTTATATGGCAATTGGGATGTTTTATTACTGTGGAAAGTGGAGAAGGCACGTCCGGTATGTCGTATGACTTCGATGGCCCGAATAACTCTTTGTGGGTTATTTCTATCAACTAAATTATAGTATTCGGGATCTTTTTCTTTGAGTTCATTCAGCAGATTTTCCAATCCCTTTTTTGATATTTCTTCATTGACCTGATCTCTGAGTTTATCCGGAATATCAGGTATGTCATCCATGGTATTTAAGAGTGCATGAACATAGAAACCTGAGCCACCGCAGAGAATTAGGGTAGAATGTTTTTGGAATAAATCTTTCAATAAAATCCTGGCTTCGGTGGCAAACATTTCGGCATTGTATTTATCCAAAATACTTTTATGAGCAAGTAGATGGTGTTTCACCGCTTTTTGTTCTTCTTCTGAGGGAGGCGCTGTGCCAATTTTCATTTCGCGGTATACTTGTCTGGAATCAGCATTAACAATTTCCGAATTCAATTGTCTTGCCAAATCAATGGCGATCGAAGTTTTCCCTACGGCTGTAGGCCCTTGTATTACGATTAAAGTTTTGTCCAAAAGGAATTTTTAAATGACAAATTTGAAAAAAGAATCGAAGACTTAGTTAATATACTTAAATTCGAGTTTTGTAATTTCCAAGGTTCGGAAACAATTATGACCATCCAAAAGAAGATTTTAATAGCCGAAGATTCAAATATCGTTTTGAATGTGGTATCCAAAGTTCTGGAAAACATGAACTACAAGGTATTAGGTGTAAAAAATGGTAAAGAACTTTTGAGCAAAATGGAAAAAGAAAATGTTGATCTCATACTCATGGATATAAATATGCCAAAAATGGATGGGATCACCTGTGCTAAACATATCCGCGATCACAATGACCAGAGGATTAAAAATATTCCCATCATTGCTTTGTCGGGAAATGATAAAAATTTAAGTGTTGAAGAGTATCGGGCCATTGGCATCAATGATCTGATCCAAAAACCAATTGATTTCGATCAAATGGCTCAAAAAATTTCCAGTACTTTGAACTAAGATGATTTTAGCTAATACAAAACACAGCCTTAACAAACTTGAAGATCTTATTTCAGAAACCGAATACACACTTCGGTACGAAAAAGGCAATTTCAAATCGGGCTATTGTCTTATCAAAGATTCCAAAATGATCATTGTTAATAAATATTATGCCCTTGAGGGGAAAATATCCTGCCTGATCGAAATACTTAAGGAAATAGAGGTAGATCCAAAAAAACTCAGCGAAAAGAATCGCAGTTTATATCAAAAATTAAGACAAACAGAGCTCGAAGTTTGAAACTCACCTTTTTAGGCACAGGCACATCACAGGGCGTTCCCGTTATTGGTTGCGATTGTAAGGTATGCCGATCTCTTGATTTTAGAGATGACAGGCTCCGCAGCTCCATTCATATCGAAGATGGAGATACAAGCATTATCGTAGATTCCGGCCCCGATTTCCGTCAACAGGTATTAAGAGAAAGAATTCGCACAATGGATGCTCTTCTTTTCACTCATGAGCATAAAGACCACACTGCGGGCATGGATGACATTCGCTCTTTCAATTTTCTGCAGAAAAAAGACATGCCGGTATATGCACGTAAGGAAGTTATTGAACAGCTCAAAAGAGAATTTGCATATATTTTTGAAAACCTTCCTTATCCGGGAATTCCAAGGATTGAGGTAAAGGAAATTGAAAACAAACCTTTTACAATAGGAAAAACAGAAATCGTACCCATAGAAGTCATGCACATGAAACTTCCGGTATTCGGATTTCGCTTTGGCGATATCACCTATATCACCGATGCCAAAACCATTTCTGAGAAGGAAAGAAAAAAAATCAGGGGCTCCAAAGTGTTGGTCTTAAATGCACTTCACCAAAAAGAGCATTACTCGCATTTGAATCTTAAAGAAGCCATAGAACTGGCAAGCGATCTCAAAGCAGAAAAAGCCTATTTCACGCATATTAGCCATTGGATGGGATTACATAAGGAAGTTGAAAAGGATTTACCTGAAAATATGTTCCTTGCTTATGATGGTTTAAAACTGGAAGCTTAAAATTTTATTATGTGGAACTATTTCACAATTAAATGGCTCTCAGAAATTCTGACCAAAAAACTTCATTCTTTAAAAATTGGAGAAGTATTTACTCAAAATAAAAACGAGATCATTATCGGTTTTTATAAAGAGGATGCACAGGATTTTTATTGGGTATTGAATTTTGACCCCTCATTTCCGCATATGCGATTTTTAAATGACTACAATCGTGCAAAAAGAAATAGTCTGGATCTCTTCCCTGAAATCATTGATGCGAAAATTGAGGCAATCAATATGCATATGGGTGAACGCAGTTTTCATTTTGATTTGGATAATGAAGCTCAACTTATATTCAAACTACATGCCGGAAGGTCTAACTTACTTTTAAAAAAGGCAGATAAAACGACTCTCTTCCGTACGGATATCAAAAAGGATTATGAATTTAAAATTCCCGATGATATAAACTATGGCTTGCCCAATGAAAAGATCGAAAATCTTGAAAGCTTAAAAGCAGCATATCCCATTTTGGATAAAATGGCCATCTCACATCTGAGGGATCAGAAATTTTTTGAGGCTTCTTTAGATTCTCAACATAGAATTCTGAATGATTTATTTTCCAAATTGGAAGAAAAGAAGATTTATCTTTTTCAGCAAAATGCCAACTGGCATTTACATCAATTGAAATTACAAAATGAAGCAAGGGAATTTTCCGATCTTTTAGAAGCCATCAATACTTACTCGGGTCTCGAAAGTAAAAACAGATTTGTCAATCAGCATAAGAGTCAAATTTTAAAAGAACTAAAAGCAAAAGGCAGCAAACTGTCTTCATCAATGGGAAAGATGAAAAATAGGCTAAACCATTTGCAAAATAATAATGACTGGGAGGAAGAGGCCAATTTAATTATGGCCAACCTTCATCTTTTTAATGATGGCAAAGATGTGGTAGAGGTCTTTGATTTTTATAATGAGTGCAATAAAGCTCTTAAAATTAAAAAAGGAATGAGCGCACAGAAATACGCTGAGTCACTCTATAAGAAGTCGAAAAACAAAAGTATAGAGATAAGCAACCTGAAAAATAGCATTGAGAAAAATAATGCCGAACTGGAAAAAATAGAATCTCATATTGATGAAATTCAGAATCTCGATAATCCAAAATTGATCAGGGAATGGTTAAAAAAGAAGAGTCCAAAATCAAACGGGAATAGCTCCAATGTAGGTTCGAAGTATAAAGAATTCAAAATTAAAGACTTTGTAATCTATGTCGGGAAAAATGCTAAAAACAACGATGAACTAACAACAAAATTTGCAAAAAAGAATGATATCTGGATGCATGCCAAGGATGTATCCGGTTCTCACTTAATCATTAGAAAAGACAAAAACACAAAGATTCCTTCAGACGTACTCGAACAAGCTGCTTCCATTGCTGCCTGGTATTCCAAGGGTAAAAACGATACGCTTTTCCCTGTCATTTATACGGAAAGAAAATACGTAAGAAAAGGAAAAGGCCTTGCTGCAGGACAGGTATTTGTAGATAAATATGATGTTTTGATTGTTAAACCGGACTTGCCTTAATTCAATATCTCATTACAAATTCTTAGCTTAAAGGGTGATAGTATTAATTATGAAAAAACTGTTTTTATTATTACTGCTAAACATTTGTGTTCTCATAAGCGCAGTTGCACAGAGCTCCAGCTGCCCGGATGATCTGCTACCCAGGCGATTTATGAGCAATGGGAAAATGGGTTTTGTAGACCTCTTTGACAATTGGAAAATAAAGCCAAAATATTTTGAAGTATCGCCATTTGAAAATCGATTTGCCAAAGTAAGATTTGGCGACGCTTACGGAATGATCAATTGTGAAGGCAAGGAGATTGTACCCCCTAAATTTGAAGAATTGAGCTTTTTTAGTTTTGGTAGAATTTGGGCTAAAGACGCTGAAGGCTGGCATCTATGGGATTCATCGGGTACGGAACTCACGAAAATCGCTTTTGATGATTATAAAAGGGCAAGTATCTGGCATTCCTATGCATGGGTCAAAAAAAATGACAAATGGAAAATTCTGGATGAAGTCAATGGACAAATATTATGTGAGAAGGAATTTACAACAGTGAAATTGCTATCGGACACCTTGAGTCTGGTATCCAATGACAGTTATTTTGCAATCATCAATCACAAAAACTGTCAGTTTAAAATTCCGGAAGAAATCGTCTCTGCGCAGAAAGTAAGCGCACAATTTATAAAATTAAGATTTCGAAATCGTCTCTATGATATTATTAATCTAAAGGGAGAATCTATCCTTAAAAACCCATATCATGAGATTTTATCTGCCGGAAATGGGCTGGCGAAAGTTCGGTTTGAAGAGCAATGGGGTTTAATCACAGCTTCGGGTAAGGAAATACTTAGCCTCGAGTACGACAGTATTAAAAGTTACCATTACGGAAGGCTCGCGCTAAAGAAATCAAACAAATGGTTCTTTATCAACGAAAATTTATTTCCCATTAGTGATTCATTATACGATATGGTTTCAGACTTTTTTGCAGCCGGAGCCATGGTTAAAAAAGACCATAAATGGTCATTAATAGATCATGAAGGTCAATTGCTTTTTAAGGGTATGGATTCATTGGTTTACCATAACGAAAAACTTTTTGCAAAAAATAATGAAAAATGGTTTCTATTACCTGAACAAGATGAGCCAGAAAAATTTTCAGAAATAAATTTTAAAGATAAACTCAATTTATGCCGCGTAAAAAAAGAAGGGAAATGGGCACTCTATGATTTTACGAATTCGGTTTATTTAGTTGAACCGGCATACTCCTCTATTCAATTTATTTCGAATGATAAAATCTTGGTTGAGAAAGCTGAGAATTTTGGATTAATAGATATCGATGGAAATACGCTTATCCCTATTGGATACAGCAAACTGGAATGGCAACCCGGATATAGAAATAACCTGTTTATTGCTAAAAAAGACGACTATGTATTATTGAATGAAAAGAATAAGATAATTCTTAACAGTACCTCTCCTATAATCAGACAGGGCAAACTCTTTATTGTTAAAGACGAGAAGAAGCAGTATTTGTATCAGGCAGACGGAGATTTGATATATGAAGATAAAATTGATTCCATACACGTAATGAATAGCTCAAATTTCTTTGCCATTAGGCAAAAAGGGAAATGGGGCTTAATGGATGTAAAAGGCAAAGGAATTCTCGATACAGATTATAATAATATTCAAATTCTCACAGATAAGTACTTCGCTTTACAGAGCGAAGGTATATGGGAAGTATTTAAGGAAAATGGCAATCTTTTAATAGATAAAAATCTAAAAATTAAAGGTTTCAGGGATGTTTTTGAAAATACCGCCATTGTGGATACAGAAAATGAATTGATTTGGCTCGACTACAAGTCCAAAATATTGGCAAATAAAATGCAGGATTATAAATTCCTCGATTCGGGTACTTTGGCCATTAAGAAGGCAAATGAATGGTTATTATTTGACAAAGAAGGCCAATCGCTAAGCGATATTAAGTTTGATTCAATTCTAAATAAAAATGGATTGGAATTACTCCAATCCAATTCAAAACAATATTGTATCTATGCCAATGGCAAAATAAGTGTGTATTTGCCTTTTGATTAATCTTACTCTACCCTGAGTACCATGGTCTGATACAAGACCGGGCTGTCAAGGTTATTCATTTCAATGAGTTTTTTAACTGTTGTTTTATGTGCCACGGCTATATCGTATAAGGTATCTCCGTCTTTTACAACATAGGTTCCGGGACCCGGGGCTATTTTTTTACCCGAATTATCCGTCACTTTTAGGGCATCGCCAATTTGAATAATTTCAGAGCTAATGTTATTCAATTCTTTTATTTCCTTCACCGTCATGCCGTAGCTATATGCAATTCTAAATAGCGTCTCCAAAGGTTTTACTATATGATAGGATTGCCCCGATGGAAGATCGGGTAATGCTTTTGAGGTACCTGTTGTTTTTGAGGAGCCTGAAGTTTGAACAACGGCGGCTGAATGACGTCCTGGTTCTTCCATTCCTTTATATTTATCGCTGGAAGCAGAAGCCATAGAAATCGGAGCGATAAGTCCATTGTCACCGGTTTTTCTTACTCTCAAAGGTATGAAGGCCCTTAGATCAGTATCGCTACCAATATTGTTTAATTTCTTTAACTCATCAGGCGTCATATTAAATTCACTGGCTACCTGTTCCAGGCTTTGCTTCGGTTCTACAATGTAAGTCATAACCGGTGAATTGTAACCCGAGCCTCCTACCACATAAAATTCAACTCTTCGATTTAACTGTCTTCCTATTGGGGTTTCATTTGAAGCAATGGGTTTATTAGCACCTACTGCATTTACTACAATAGAGCTTTTATCTACCCCGTTATTTTCAAGATAGGACACCACAGCTATGCCTCTTTTCTTTGCCAATTCCTGATTGTACTCATCAGTTCCCAAATTATCTGTGTTGGCATATATTTCTACCTGAACTTTATCAGTAGATTTTAGATAAGAAGCCAAATCATCGAGCGTCTTTTTTGCTTCTTTTCTAATGGCAAAATCATTGAAATCAAAATATATATTTTCAAAAACCACGCGATCCGTTGTTTCCTGACTCATCCATTTGATTCTTACATCGTCTATCTGAAATTTGATATCGGCGGTCAATCTAGGATCTTCCTCATCAATTAAAATTCTATAGTCTTTATCAGAATCCAACTCCTGGAAACGCGCAATTCCTTCCATGTTCGTTTTTCCCCTTTTGAGTATCAAACCGTTATCGTCCACCAACACTACAGAAACATCGGCAGCCGGGTCTCCGGAATTAGCATAACTCAATTTTGATAAAATCGACATTGAATTAAATCGCTCTATGATCTCTTTGGTAATCGTAGCCAAAATGGCGCCTTCTCTTTCCGCATTGATATTAAATTCACCACCCTTGCCCTTGTATATTACATCGGCATAAACATTATCATCGTTATTTTCCAAAACAAGCTTATAGCTCTGATCCGGCGAAAGGTCTTCAAATGACATTGATCCCAATTCATCTGACATGGCTTTTAAAAGTGTATTTCCGTTGGCATCAGTCAACAAGACCGGAATGTCGACGGCCGGTTCTCCTCCCGGCTCGTAAAACAAATTCGTGATGAGTGAGAAATTACCATCTTTGGTTAGATCGTCTTTGGTGAATTCTGCGAGAAGTAATTCTTTACTTTCAATGTTAAAATAATATATATCATCATTTCCTTTTCCTCCCTCTCTGTTTGAAGAGAGCAATCCTTTTTCTTTGCCAATTGACAGATAGAATTCATCTCTGTTGGTGTTAAAAGGCAATCCCATATTTGTGACCTTTTCAAATTTTGCACCCTGTGCCTTGTAAATATCAAGACCTCCAAAACCCTGCCGGCCATTACTTGCGAAAAATAAGGTTGAATCATCTTCATCATAGAATGGCGCAATATCCTGAAATTTTGTGTTCAGATTGCCCATGTTTCTTGCGGGAAGCCAACTTTCATCTCCTCTTTTTCGACTAAACCAAAGGTCATTTTGTCCTCTGCCATCCGGTCGATCTGAAACAAAGATCATGGTATCGCCACCAGCAGTTAAGGTAGGTTGTTTGGTTTCATAACCTCGACGGTTGATATTATCATTTAATCTTACGCCTTCGGTCCATTTTCCATCAACCAAAGTAGATACGTATATCGCGCAAGGGTAGTCTTTTTCGATACAAGAGGTATAATAGAATTTTTTTAAATCCTTTGTAAACACACCTGCACCATCATTTCTAACCGTGTTAACATTACTAAAATCATCATCATCCGGGTATTCGGACCACTCTCGCCCTTTCAGTTTAAATCGAAATAAATCGCTGAATTCTTCACCTAGTCGTGTATCCTTATCTTTTCCTTTTGTTCCTTGTCTGGCAGATGCAAAAACTATTGAGGTATCGCCTTCATAAAAGTTTGGCGCATATTCGGAGTTGGGCGTATTGACCGGGCTTGGAAGATTGACAAATTCGTAATTACGAATGGGTTTTTTTAGTTCTTTTAAGGCCAGGATACAACCATCGCGTTCCAGTTCTGCGTCTTCTTTGATCATCCTGTCATCAGGACTTACAGCCTTAAAATTGGCTAAAAAAGAATCAAATTGAAGTTTTGACAATTCGTATTTGCCATTGCTTTTAAGCATCATCGCATACCAAAAGCCTACTAAGGGTACCTCATCACCACCCATGGCCAGTGTTTTTGAATATTGCTTTTCGGCATTTTCATAGTCATAATAATACCGATAGCATTCTGCCAATTGATAGTTGGCATAAATATTATTTGGATTCTCCTCTATTTCCTTACCATAGTAGTCAGCCGCAAGATAGTACTCCTGGTTCTCAAAATAAGAGTCAGCAATTTTGACATTTTGAGAGGGTTTTTTCTTATCCTGGGCTTGAGACAGGTTAATAATTATAAAGGAACAAAGGAAAAAAGCAATTACTGCAAATACCTGTTTTCTCATTCTATTCAAAAAGTAATATCCCAAATATCGTAAAATATTAAAAATAGTAGATATTAAATTTAAAATAGCTTAAAATCAGGTCAGAGTCTGGTGGATTTATCCTCCGGCGATTGCACTATAAAAAATTCAACTCTTCTGCTAAATCTATTTCCTTTATCGTCTGAATTGCCAGTTCCTGCAGGCAGGGATGCACCCGCTTTATCTTCTCCCATTGGAAATAATACCAAAGCAGATTCATCGATGTTTTTATCTCTAAGATAACTGAGAACTGCATTGGCTCTTTCTTCAGATAATTTCCTATTAAACTCCTCATTTCCAACGGTATCCGTATAAGCACTAATGTCCACTTGTATATTAGGGTTTTGCTTATAATAAGCCGCTAGTTTATCCAAAATCGTTGCCGATTCAGGGTCGATTTCCTTGCTACCAAAGCCAAAATATATATTCTCGAATTTCACATTTTCAGCCACTTCATCATATCGTTTCAATTGCAAATCATCAAACATCACTTTCATAGAAGGATCGTAATTGGGGTCTTCCGTGTCTATTTCTACGCGATAGTTTTTATCCGAGGCCAAATTCTCAAATCGCATCAATCCCCTGGTATTTGTTCGGATCTTCTTCACAACCTGACCTTCGTCGTTCAATAAAACCAGCGGAATTCCAATCGCAGGATCATCGGCATTTTCAACCGTCATTTTTCCCAATAATGCGAATCCCTTGAAATCAGAATATGAAAATTCAGATCCTTTTCTTTCCATTTCAAGTTTTGCCACCGGCATGTCTTTCTTGTAGACAAGGCTCAAATTATCTACTACTTCAATATCATCGACGAAATACTGCATGTCGATTTTGAGCTTTGGATCTTCCGTATCAATTACTATTCTGTAATTTTTATCTGTTGGGATGTTTTCAAAACGTGCAAAACCACGGGAATCAGATCGGGTCGTTTTAAGAACATTTCCTTTTTCATCAACGAGTTTAACATCCACATTTACAGCTACATTGCTCGCTCCTTCTCCATATTTTAGTTTGGTAAGCGCCGTATACTCTCTAAAGTCATTGACATACTCGGAAGCAACCAGTCTGATAAATTCTTTTTTTGATGGGAAAATGAAAGTGTAGACGTCTGTTTTACCCATTCCACCTTCAATTCTATCGGAAGCGAAAAAACCTCTTTGCTCACCCAATACCATGTAGAAATCATTTCTACTGGAGTTAAAAGGCATTCCCAAATCTTTTACAAATTCGAAATTTTCTCCTTTTGCCATATACATATCCATTCCACCAAAACCACTTCTTCCATCGGAAGCAAAAAACAGTGTGTTTTCACCGGGATAATAAGATGGTGACATATCGATAAAGGGCGTGTTTATATTTGGCCCCAGATTAATGGCTTTTCCCCAGTTTTCGCCTTTTCCTTGTCTTACGCTGTACCAAATGTCCTGCATACCGACACCATCAGATCTCTCTGAAACAAAAAAGAGCGTATCCCCTTTTGGAGTAACAAATGGTTGTTTGTTCTCCGATTTTGGTTGATTGATGTTTTCATTAAGTTTTACACCCTCAGACCATCCACTTCTACTTTTGGTCGAAACAAAAATCTCACAACCCTCTTCCACGTTGGCACAGCTCGTGTAATAGTATTTGTTGCCATCCGCTGTAAAACTGCCGGGGCCGTCACTTTTATAAGTATTTATCTGGCTTAGCAGTTTCATTTTCTTGCTTGCTACCCATCTGCTATTTCTTGAGTCATAACTTACCCGGTAATTATCCGAATAGAATATTCCATTTTCTTTGTCTTTTATGTCCTGCATCACTCCTTTGCGATCAGTGGTCATAATAAATGAAGAATCGTTAATTATCGTAGGGGCATATTCATCTGCGCCGCTATTTGCCGGTCGGTTGAGAATCTCAAATTCATAATTTCTTTCTTTTTTCTTCATTTCCTTCATCGCTATCCTGGCTCCTTCAAATTCTAGTTTGGCTTTGTCGAGAATGATTGATTCTTTGGGATTACCGGGAGAGAATTCATTGATAAATTCAGTAAGCACCTCCTTGGCCTTTACGTATTCACCGTTCATCTTTAAAGTGACGCCGTACCAGTATTTTGATAATGGGAAATCCCTGTATCCACCGCGAAGAACAACATAGCTGTAAAATCTCTGTGACTGTTTGTAATCAAACAATTCGTAATACAAATTTCCCAATTGGTAATTTGCATAGTGGTTATTGGGGTTTTCCTCAGATTCCTTGGCGTAATATTTTAAGGCTTCATAGGGCTCACCTCTTTCCATGTATTTTTCAGCAAATTTTACATTGCTCGACAAGTACTTTTTATCGATGTCGAGATTTTGTGCTGAAAGCTTTACTGAGAGTAGTATTGTAAGAAGAATTGAAGCAATTAATGATATTCGGATCTGTTTCATAACCCGAAATTAATTAATTTTTAAATTTTTGGCGTAGAGAATCTTCTTCTTCTTGCTTCTTTAACTTTTCTGAGCGTCAAAGTTATCTCATAAGCACCGGTTCCGGTTGCCAATGTGCTAAGTTGAGAGGTGTTATAATCGTAACTAAAACCAATGGTATAATACCTGTTATCAAGCCCGATGCTCAATATTGCCGCATCTCCATAGCGATACCATCCTCCAAAAACAAGGTCTGTTTTTGCCAAAACACCCAATGGCGTATTAAATAATCTGTAGGTTACATAAAGACCTCCGTTTATTTGATAGTTCCTGTCCTGATACTGCACAAGAATGTTTGGCGATATATCCACCTTAGAACTCATATGCACTTCAAATCCACCGTGATATTTAATTAATAGCGGCAAAGCAGATTTCGTATCTTTTATGAATGATTCATTGGGTTGTATCACATTGCTGACAACAACTCCGGAATAAGAACTCATTCCTGTGAATAAATAAGTTTGTGTAGGATTGTAATAAAACATAAATCCGAGGTTCACATTCGGATACATGATTTGATTATCAAAACCCACCTCATTTGGATTTACCGTTCCGTCAAAACCCACAAATGGATTGTATTGGCTTCCCCACTCCAGATTTGAAAAATCAACTTGTTTTTGGATTAAACCAACCTGGCCGCCAAAAGATAAAACCTTAAGATTTTTTCTGTCCAGCGACTTATTATAGGCAAAGGAGCCCATAATTCCAGTTGTTTTGAAATTTCCATTTCCGGCAACATCGTTAAATACCGTTGCGCCAATTCCACCTATTTTTGTTTTGTGATAGCGGCCGCCTTTAAGTGGAGCTATCAAAGATATCTGACTGGTCGTATAGGGTTCAACTATACTTTGCCATTGTGACCTGAAGGAAGAATTAAAAGTCAGACTTTCATAATTTCCAACCAAGGCAGGATTTAAGAATACCGAAGAGGCATAGTACTGCGAAAAGGTCGCATCTTGTGCTTTAGACACTAAATTAAGGACGCAAAAAGTAATTATCAGCAGTAATAATTTTCTCATAGACTATTTAATCAAATTGACTGTTCCAACCTGCTGGAAAGCTTCGCCATTGAAAAACTGACCTTTAATATAGTAAGTATATACTCCAGATGGAAGTTCTGGTCCTGATCCACTTTGAGAACCGTTCCATCCATTGATTTTCATTTCAGTTAAATCCGTACTTTCAAACACTTTTATTCCCCACCTGTTGAATATCGTTATTTCAAATGATGTTGCAGAAATATTTGTACCATAGACTCTCATTACCTGATTATCCGGATTTGTCGCATTCGGTGAGAATACATTCGGTACATAAATCAATTGGTTCCTGGTTACGTGTATTGGCACTGCAAAGGAATCTTCACAATTGAATTCATTTACTGCAATTAAAAACGACAAATAGTCACCGGCCTGAGTATAGGTATGCAATCCTATCGGACCGGATCCAGTTGCACCCGGCTGGAACACCCAGGAATACAATGTAGCATCCTCATTGTCTATATTAAATATGACCGTTTCGTTCAATTCTACCACCAATGATGAAGGCGTATAGCTCGCATCAGGAGATACTCTAAGATCTGCCGTATCGATGGAAATGTCTTCATTACAGAAATTGGTAACTATGAATTCAAAGGAAATTGCGCCTGAATCCAGATCACTCGGAATATATGTGGTCGTGTCGGTAAATGGATCCACAATCTGACCCTGTCCGTTGGTAATCCACTCGAAATCGAGCAATCGACCCGCATTATTACCATTCAGAGGTACAATTTCATTATTACAGAAACTGCTAATGGAATCAAACTGGAATAATGAAACAGCCGGTGCCAAAGGAGAAATTATAAATACATCAGATGTATCTGTACAATTATTTCCTCCGGCATTGGTTAGTACAACTAAATAGTTACCAAAAGAATTAACAGTTATATCTCTTACATTGCTGTTTGGAATTGAATCAAATATTAAATTCAAATCGGTGTCTTCAAACCATTGATATGCTGTAGCTGTATTGACAGAGCTTAGATCTATAGGTCTTCCGGCACCGCACCACAAAGTATCCCCTGTTATTTCTGCTTCGGGTATAGGCAGTACTGTAGCGGTTATTCCCACATCTGTAGAATCAAAACAGCCTCCTCCCGAAGTGATTATACTGAAATTATAGGTCCCTGATTCTGTAATTCTTATTCTGGAAGTATCTGAATTGGCCAGTGCTGTTCCATCTCTAAACCACTGGTATGTTGCAGCAGTATCAGAAGGGTTTGCAAAGAAGAGCGTTCTTAAGTTTTGACAGAATATTGTATCACCACCTGTTTGGCTGGAATCAGGAGTAATAAAAGGCATTGGCAAAGCTTCTACATCCATAAAAATTGTATCTCCATCAACTGCACAATCTCCCGAAGAGAAAAATGGAACTATCCATTTATCAATTCCCGGACCTCCCCAATCAACCAAAACCTGGTCGTTTTGTGGATCGTTATTGATTATAATGTCTGTATCACTAAACGACCAACCTATACTGCTCTCTCCTGTACTGTCCAGAGTTGTTATATAACTATAAATTTGCTGACCGGCCGTTTCACATATCACCGTATCAAATACCTGCGGAGTATATGTTGGTATTGCATTAATTGTAACTGTTTCCTGTAATGTAATTGAACAACCGTTTCCTGTTTCTTCTACCATTGTCAGAATGTATGAACCAGCTGCATTTATTGCAACAGACAAGAAAGTTGTATCCAGTGCGCCTAGCGCTGTTGCGGCACCTCCCGGGCTTAACAATGTCCATGTAAAATCATTGGTGAAATTTGGCGTTCTTAATCGATAGGTTACACTGTCCGTACTTTCACAGACATTTGTTATTTGAGAAGTTTGCAATACATTGTCTATGTAATAATCAAAGCTGTCAACAGGTGTAGCCTGTATGCTAAATGAATGGATAACAGTATCGGAACAATCTCCATTAACGGCAATACATCTCACCGTCGCAGATCCAACAAAATTCCATGCAATACTTATCTGGCCATTCGTAATATTATTCAATAAAGCTGCACCTGATGTAATATTGAATGTATAATTGACACCCGGTTTGATGTTTTGAACTGTAAATGTATCTATATCAAACTGGCAAACACCTGTATCCTGCCCGGGAGCAATGAAATCTGCATTCACGGTATCGTATTTTGTAATAAGTAACGTAGTAGTATCCATACAACCGGTTGCTGCTGTTTGAATCATTTGAAGACTCGCCGTATCCTGACCCTGACCTAATGGCACCTGAGTATCTAACGCCAGAATAATTGAATCTACCAGATTGGTGATATTACCAAATGATGGAGCAATGGTCCATGAATAGGTATCTCCAGCATTTAGCGGAGAGAAACTAAGATTATCTCCAACACAACCAGAATTTGGCCCTACCAGACTTGCTACCGGATTTGCTACGATTACCACATCAAAAGTGTCTTCCGTTGGGCAATCCACCAATGTGCCATCAGGTGTATAGAATAGCTGTGCATTGTTTGCAGTAGCCCAATCAATGGTAGCTGAATTAGCATTATTGAGAATATAATTAAGCCCTACCAAAGTCGCACCTTGTATTGTACCAAAACTCTGATTTAAGATCCAGGTTCCGTTGTTCCCTGTATTGCTGGTATATGTAGTTGTACTTAATGCGCAAACGGTATCATCGCCAAGAATCGAATCTGTACTCAGCGGCAATTCAAAGAATTCCTGAACCGCAGAACTATCGATACAACCGTTATTGTCGGTTACGATGACTTTAAATTGGCCTGAATCGGAAACATAAATCAAATTCGTACCGGTAGCAACAGTACCCAATAAAGCTTCTGTCCAGGTGTAGAATGTGGTAGGATAGGAATTGGTTTCTCTAAGCCTTACAGAATCACCAAAACAAAATTCCGAGCTAATAGGGAAAGTATCCAAAGTAATTACCGGTAATGGATTTTCAAGTACTGATACTACTAGGGAACTATCTGTACAAGCCAAGCCATCAGTTGTAACAGTCACAAAATATTGACCCGTTGTATCCGCAACCAATAAATTGATTGTTGTAGGTAATATTACCGCAGGTGGAACTGCTATATCCTTCCATTCATAATTATAATTGGGATTATTAGGTACAAAAATATGTGCTGTATCTCCATCGCAAAATTGAAGAGGTCCTGCTGTATTTAGACTTACATCAGGCAAAGCCTTGGTAAATATGGTATCTTGTACAGACCCTACACAACCATTAGTATCATAAGCCACTACATTGATAATTGTATCTATTGTGCTAGTCAATAAAACCTGAGATGTATCAAGAACTGTAATATTCCAGATGAAGCTATCTAAAGGTGCTTGAGGAAGAGGATTAAGATTATTTATGCTCAATATAGCATCCGCACCGTTACACAAGGAATCTGAAGCCACTAATTCTAAATCAGGGTTTGGATTCACTAATACATTTCTCAATAATGATATTTGGCAACCTGTATTTATTAAAACTTCAAACTCAAAAGTAACTGAGCTATTCAATGAAGGTATAACAGGGGTGTTTGAACCAATGACAAATGACACTGTGGAATCAGTTCCAGAGTATATTGACCCAGCAGTTGGTGTATTTCTTACAAATGTAAATGCCGGAGCTGGAGGGTTTGGAACACCTGTAACTTGTAAAGTAATAGAATCACCAAAACAAAGTATTGAATCAGAAACCAGAAAAGATGCATTCGGTAGATTGTTCGTAGTTATGAACAATGTATCATAATTAACGCATCCTTCAGTATCAGTAGTTATGTTGGCAATTGTATTTCCTGTTGGCTGAAGTTGATTTTTAAAAATCGAGATGCTAGGTGTGCTTGTAGCTGGGATAGTAGTAGGTCCTGGAGGATCTAAAAGTGACCAGAAACTAGTTGCATTTGTACTCGAATCATTTATAATTTGGAGCGCAAGAATATTGGGAGTGGAACAGGTTCTTAATGTATCACCTAAAATGGTTACTCCTTCTCTTATCTCATTATATGGCAAAGGATTTACGACAATATTAATTGTGTCTGAATTTGTACATCCGTTGATCACGTTCACCACTGTAACTTCATAAGTAGTATCCGCATTAGGTTGAACAACAGTGGTTGTTCCCACATCACCATTATTCCATGTAAACGTCAAAGGATCTCCTGGTTGATTTCCGGTGCTCGATAGAGCTATTAGGGTTGTATCTTCACCACGACATATATCAAATCCCATTGATGGTATGAACGAAATATTTGGCAACGAATCCACTTCAACAGTAATCGAAGCACTATCTCTACATGTTCTAGCGTCTGTGACAATAACTTTTACTGAATCAATTCCATGAACTGTTGAGATAAACAATGGGTTTTCATCTGTTACATTTTGAATTGTATTACCCAGATTAGAACTCCACAAATAAGTAAATCCACCAAAGCCTTGATTAGCAACAGGACTTCCGCCCAATACTAATGTATCACCAATACAAAGTGAATCATTCACATTGGGGTCAACAATAATTTGTTGATTAACAGTAATATTTATTGTATCCTGTTCGAAACATGTTAAATGTGTATTATCTGTTATAAGTACTTGATAAGAAAACAAAGTGTCCAAAGAAGCTCCTTGATTAAATATTGGATTCTTTATTGAGGTATTTGAAAGGAAAAAGGTTGATGTACCTCCTAGGCCAGTCCATAGATAAGAAAAACCTGTTCCTGAACCACCTGAACCTGTAGTATCACCTGATGGTAAAATAAGACCACCCAATTCAGTTGACTGTTGGAAACATAAAATCGTATCATTTCCTGCATTGATATTTATAGTATCATTTACCTCCAAAATTAATAAACCAGAAGTATCGGAACATTGGGGATAAGTATTATCAAAAGCAATCAAATTTAAATTATACAAGCCGGAAGCATCTCCTGTAAAATTGCTATTAGGATTTGTTGGATCATTTACCTTAGCAATATCTCCTATCCACTGGAAAGTATAGCCTGTATTTGTACCACCAGTAGCTGATCCATTAAGCAAGGTATCAATTCCAAAACATGTAAAATCAGAATTACCCGGATCTGCAACTATTTCAGGATTGAAAATTATTCTTATGGTATCTGAATTATTACATAGCGTTTTGCTCGGTCCTGTACTTGAAGAATCGGATACAGTCACCAAAAGGAATAAAGTGTCGGGTAGCAATGCACCGTATTGAATAGTTGGATTTGGAAGATTAATATCGTCTAAATATGTGCTTGCCGCAGGTATTCCACCTATGGTGGTCCATTCATAAGTAAATGCTCCAAAACCTCCTGAAGCTGTTGGGCTAGCTCCAATTGTAATCGTGCTGTCTCCGAAACATGCCACGGTATCACTTCCCGCATCCACAATAATTTCCGGTGCAACTTCAACTGTTACAGGATTACTGGTGCGCGCACAGTTTATACTGTCTGTAGCTATAACTGTATAGCTATATGTACCCGCTACAGAAGGATTAATAAATGTCGGATTGGCCAAGGTGGAATCATCCAGATTGGTAGATGGCGTCCAGGCATAAGATGAGATGACCCCCGAACCGCCCTGTGCAGTTGGAGCACCACCTATAACTATACTTGGGGTATTAAAGCAAATGGTATCTATTAAATTAAGTGCCGTAAAGTCAATGCTATCATTGACAGTGACTATAATGGTATCCAAACCTATACACCCGGTTTGCACATCGGTGACCAATAAAGCATAGGTATTCACACCGGCGCTATCTCCATTTATTACAGCGTTGAGATTACTCGTATCCGCCAGATTTAAGAATAAAGTGTCATTATCCCAGAGGTATGCAAAAGTGCCCGGTGCTTTTCCACCAATAATCAAATTTCCATTCCCAAGATCCAATTGTGTATCAAAACAAATGGTGGTATCTGCTTGCAGCGTGACCACAATTTGCGGATTTGTCTCAGCCACAACCGTATCACGGTCAAAACAACCATTATCATCGGTAATGGTCAATATGAATGGCAATACAGTATCGGGATTGGCACTGTAGACTGCATTTAATACCGATGAATCGGATAAATTATAATTCGGCGACCATGCATAGGTATTAACTATCCCGGATCCATTAGTAATTGAATCTCCTAATAGTGTGTCGAATAACACAGTAGCAGAATCATAACAAATTATTATTGTATCCCTTAAAACTAGCGTTGGATTTTCAAATGCTGTAATTATTATGGTATCGGTATTTTTTGTACATAATTTTCCGTCAATTGAATTATATACTACGCCATAAACAGTATCTGTATTACTTGCATAAAAGGTATCTGTTGTACTGGTTAAAGCTGCCAGCGGTGTCAAACTTTGCAGATTGTAGATTTCTACAGAATCATAAAGATCCAGTTGCACCCATACCCTTGCGGAATCCGTTCCAAAACAGAATTCAGTAGGCGAGGCAAATAATGTATCCGAAATAAGATTTTCTTTAACCCTAATGGTTCTACTTGCTATTGGTCCGCAGTTAAGAGTATTATTTATTTCAACATAATAATCTGCACTGTCAATGAAATTTGCTGTGGTGATTATTAAAGTGTCACCATTTCCAACAGGAATTACACCTTGGTACCACTGATAAGTAAGTTCATTTGAAGGCAGATAGGCTGGAATATCATCAGACAGTCCAATATCGGTACCTGAAATAGTACCAGTTAGTGTCCCTGCATTATCACTCAAATTATCTCCGTTGCCAAGGCTTGTGTCTGCATCAAAACCAAATACTGTGACAATGTCGGGATGATAATTTAATGGCCTTTGGAAGTTTTGACTTATTTGCTGTTGCGATAGCGCTGTTTTCCAGATTCTTAATTCATCAAGATTTCCGCTAAAATTGACAATTGTAGGTATCCCACCTATTGCTAAAGAATTAGAAGCGGCAACTGAAAACGGTGTATAAGGTGTGACATCTTGCCCTACAAAAACTCCATTCAAATAAAACTGCGCTGTATCATTTTTGTAAGATACAGCAATATGATTCCAGGAGTTTGTATTTGCTCCTGTAATTACGGCACTTGGCGATAGGTAATTAGATTGTCCTGATGTATTAAATAATCTTAATCTTATTGCGCCATTGGATAATACAAAATTGAATCCGGCTTCAGCGGAAGCATTTGCATTTCCGGCTATTGCTTGTATGCCCGTAGTATTTAAACCTTTTATCCATGCCTCAAAACTGAATTCTTCACCCTCATGAATAAATCGAAAATCATTTGTATTACCAATGTTAATTACACGATTTCCATTTGATCCGATTTGTAAAGAATTGCTCCCGTATTTTGGTGCCACTAATATTAGAGCCTCATCCTCACATAGCACTGAATCACCATAAACATAAAGAGATGTGTCTATTGCCTTGGCAATATCCACAGCTACTGAACTCGTATCGGAGCAAACATTATTAAATATTTCTACAGTATAATTTCCGGTGAGTGTTGCGCCATAGGGATTATTAATGCTATCTAATAAAAATGCTGTGTTCTTTCCATAATACCATCTTACAGAATCAATGGCACCGGTATTATTAACGGCCTGCAATTGTACGGTATCGCCAAAACAAGCTGGATTTGTAGTCAGCACATTTACCTGAGGCTCAACCGAGAACAAGTCGATGTCAACCGTTCTTGAACTTTCTGTACAAAGCAAATCAGCTGTGGAAATCTCAACGTGATAATCTCCCGTAGTATCTACAATCAATTGATTTGAGGTGGCTCCGGCTATAGGTGCGCCATCTCTAAACCACTGATACACCAAAGAATCCGAAGGCATGGAATTGCTTGAATTGCTAATTATCGCTCCGCCATTTAATATTCCGGTATAGGCGTTTGCACTTAAATCATTTACATTATCTCCGGCATTTAAAGATGTGTCTTCATCCAAATCGAATAAAGCCACCAATCCCGGTTCATTACCATTCAAGGGCCGGTTCCAGTTATTGGCAATTGTCGCAGAGTCTAATGGAATATTCCAAATTCGAACTTCGTCAACTCCACCTCTTGTTGTTAACTCAGCAAACCCACCAGAATATGAATTTGCATCTCCGATTGTCAATTCATTTGTTGCTGGTATTGATCCTGCATAACTGACAGTATTAAAAATTGCTGTGTTTGATATCTTGTTGCCATCTAAATAAAATTCAAACATATTACTATCCACAACTACAGTAATTTGATGCCAATTATTATCACTATTGCTAATTACACCTCCAGCTTGATTAGTATAATAGACAAAGTCATTTGCTCCATCAGGATCAAGATGCATTTTTATTTGTGGTGCAGCGCCAACATCTAAACCACCAACATTCCCTTTCTGATATCCAATAAAAAATCCGGGATCACCATTGAAAGCATTTCCAAGGGCTGCGTTAATTGTATCAAGAGCACCTGGGTTATCAAGTTTATGCCAGTATTGCAATGTGAATTTACCTGTCTGGTGAATGAATGAAACACTATCAGGATCAGCCACATTTCGAATTACGTCCGGTTTTGCAAAACCATTTAAATTATTTCCCCCATATAAGGGCACGGTTAAAATGGTCGTATCGCCATCACAAAGAACGGTATCGCCTGTAATGCTTAATGAGGTATCGATTTCTGCTGCCACATCAACGACAATTACATTACTAGTATCGGCGCAGCCATCATCGAAAAATACCATCGAATAAGCTCCTGAAGCATCCGCGGTAAAGGTATTTCCAGTTGCACCGGCAATTGGATTGGAAGCATAATGCCAAATGGTGCTGTCTTCAAGTGCTGTCTGTCCTGTGGCAGTCAGTAATACATTGTCACCAAAGCAAATATTGGTTGGCCCACCGGCAGCTATAGAAGGATTTTGAATGACTTCACGTAGACTTAATGTATCACTGCTTTTCACGCAATTTCCATTCAAATCAATATCCACATAATAATCTCCACCCGAAGTTACCCATAGGAAGAAATCAGGTCCCGGTCCTTTTACGCTTGTAGGCCCGCTTGCCTCAAACCATTCATAAGTTATGGTAGGATTGTAAAATCCTCTTTCAGTCAGAATAACCGCTCCCGGTTGTAAAGTCCCTGGGTTTGACCCAGCCAAATCCTTAACATCTCCTCCAGTAGTATCCTCAAAATTCCATAAACCAACAAGCCCCGGTTCATTTCCGAAAAGTGGAATATCCTTATTGTTATTAATACAAACCTGATCAAGTGCAACATCCCAGAATCGAACTTCATCAACTCTGCCACCGAATTCTGCTATTCCGATGAAAGGCCCTAAGTTTGGTGTCCCAATTCTAAAATCGATCGCTGTACCTGCGGCAATATTGGTACTGACAATTTCATTCATTCCTGAAGTAAGTGAATCAAATGCGCCATCCACATACAATCGAATATCGTTAACACTATCCCCATTGAAAACCACGGCAATGTGATGAGGAACTGAGTCAATCAGGTTTGTTTTACCGGTGATATATCCGTTTTTAACCTGCACTTTTAAGGCTCCAAGATTTCCTTGTAATCCGTTTTCGTTAATTCTTACAACAAAAGCTTCTCCATCTGCATCGTTACCATAGCCCATGATCCCTCCGGCGGTATCTGTTAGTATCCAGGCTTCTAGCGTTCTTGGAGCGTTTCCGGCTATTCCATCAAAAGTGGTTTGTACAAATGCATTACTTGTTCTTGCACCTAAGGAATTCCCCCTGACACTAGGCACGGAAATTAAGAGAGAGTCATTCTCGCAAAAAGAAGAATCACCATTAAGTATGGAAAGTACCGAATCAATTGGTGGCGCAACTAAAACAGCGATGGTGTCTGAAGTAGCCACACAAGCTGAAATACCGGCTTCCAGAGTAAATACACCGGTATAATCTACGGTAATAGAAGAAGCGGTTTCACCGGCAATCGGGTTTCCTCCGTAAAGCCATTGGAGATTTGCATATCCGGCGGTGTTGCTTGCACTGAGCGTTACGCTTTCACCAAAACAAAGGTCATTCGTAGTTCGCGACGGGGTTATTATACCAACATAAGGTTGAATTAGATAGAATTTAGCTGAACCTGAAATATTTGCGGAGGATGAATCCACCGGACAATTTGAATTATTATCTAAAACGTTTACGATGACATACTCCACACTGTCAAATGCACTTCCGCTTGAAGGACTTAAAGAAACAGTATTTAAGCCATCAGATAAGCCCATGAATGTGGTGTCGGTAGAACCATCCGAAACTATAACATCGTAAGGACCACCTGTGCCGCTTAAGGTAATTTCAATATCGGCTGTAGAGCTTCCATCTGAGCAAATGGTATCGCCCCCGGCAACAACGTTAATTGAGGCTGTGGCTAAAGGATTAACAGTTGTAGTGGTATTTGTGGATATGGCATAGGAGCAGGTGCTGTCATCTACAACGTTTAACAGCGTAGTTGTATTGATTCCAGTATTAAATGGTGTAAACAATATTGGATCACCGGAAGTATAACCAAGAATAGGCCAAGGACCTGCAGTATCTAAGGTCAAATCGAAATCTCCCGTACCGCCTACTATATTTACAAATAGTGTATCAGTATCACCTTCACAAATAATATCTCCGCCCGAAATTATAGCACTTGTAATCGCCGGATTAACAAAGACCTGAACAGGATTTCCAATGATATTTGCATCGGGGTCCACGACCTGACAAGCATTGGCATCTATGATTGAATCAATGGTATAATTTGTAGTGACAGTCGGACTTACCGGAACAACACCCGGCCCGATTTGCGTGCCCTGGGCTATACCATTGGCACTGTAGTAAATCGTATCGCTGGCAAGTGTGCCCGAAAAGGTTAATGGCGTGGCATCACCTTCACAAATCCAGGCTTGTCCTGAAATGGTAGCTGTAGGCAACGGGTTGACGGTGGTGGTGGTGCTTGAAGGCAGTACGTAAGAACAACCTGCCACATCAACTACAGAATCCAGTGTAATAGTCGAATCTGCAGAAGGGGCATAGCCAAAAGTAAATGGTGATGTGCTTATACTATTTATTCCTTCATAATGATAAGTATAATTGGCAGTTCCGCCGCTAACTGTAAAAGTAATGCTGTCTGTATCTCCATCGCAAATTACGTCGCCGCCCCCAGCTGTGATGGTATCTATTCCCGGATCAGCATTGAAGTTAACAAGCGGTAAAAAAGGACCGAGGTTAATACAGGTATTTACATCAATTATGGAATCTATCGCAAAGGCATTGGCACCAGCAATGTCGTTTTGAACAAAAAAGTTAAATGAAGGTCCTGTT
Organism: Cytophagales bacterium; assembly: GCA_040218795.1. Taxonomy (GTDB): domain Bacteria; phylum Bacteroidota; class Bacteroidia; order Cytophagales; family CCMP332; genus CCMP332. Next base: position 298,480 of record JAVJQT010000003.1, read on the forward strand.
GCACCAATTATTATAGTGTCCGGTGATCCGTTTTGGAATATCTGAAAATCAAATGGACCGGTACCTGCAGAAAAATTAATTTGCATTTCTACACTATCATTGGTACAGAATGGTGCACCTGAGACCAAGGATAATGTAGCATCTGGAATAGGATTAACAGTCACGGCATCAGGACCATCACCTCCAATTGCACCGGCTCCACAACCAAGTCCATCCGAAAGCCCTGTTAAATCAATTGTTTTACTATCAAATAATTGTATCCAAACTGTGTCTACCGGATTAAAATTATTCAACACAATATTTCCTGCTCCTGTATCCAGAGTAATATCGAAAGGAGGAAGACCTCCATTTATATCAATTTGATATGCAACGCTGTCTCCCGGGCATATTGGTCCTGATACGATATGAAGAAAATCAGCTGTTGGAGGATCTACAACTTGCAATTGTCTGACAATTGTATCCGGACCCGCTGGAAATTCGGCTATTAATTGAATAACGCGAATCCCGGGCGTATTAAATGTTACCTGAAACACGGTATCATCGATTCCGGTAGATTCAAATGGTGGGGCAAATGGTGGGGCCGCAAATGCAGTATCCCAATCATACCTTGTTACCCCATCCAGTACGCCAGAGGAATTACTCACAAATGTCACCAGATCACCCGTACAAACTGCAGTATCAGAACTTATTTCATTGTTAATGTAAAAGTTGGCTGTGAAAATACATGACTGAGGAGTAAAAGCGAATGTATCAATGCCCCCTACACATCCACTATCGGTGATTTCAGAAATAATAAAATTACCAGGAAATGCAGGATCACCAAATGTTATATCAATATCGGAAGAGTCTGCAACGTTGACTAATGTAATAGAAGTACTGTCCGGTAATATCCAAGAATACACTGATCCTGAAGTGGTTGCATCTAAAACATAATTTTCGGTAGTTGAACAATTGGGCGTATTATTTCCAATTATTGAACGAGTAATATTTGGCTGATTAAATCTTGTTGCCAACAAAGTATCAAACTCAGAAGGGCAAACGCCGGGTATGGCGGTATTATCCACTCGCCATATTAACTGGAAAGTTGAATCGACAAAATATGTTGGAAAATTGGCATTAGTGTTATTATTCGTAGCCACATCATATGTAGCGGCCCCTCCTGTGATCCACAATCCCGTACCAACAGCAGGACTTTGAGCAGATATTGGAAATGATGGGTCACAAGTAGAAAAATCGGCTGTGTTAATTACCGCAGCTGAAGGTTGTTCTTCAATTAATACTTGCAATTGGGCTACGTTTGAAGGACAATTTCCATTCGAAATGGTCCAATCCAAAACATACGATCCATAAGCGGATGCATTGAAATTGGTGTTATTTATTGTATCATCATCAAAAGTTCCAAATGGACCAGTAGAGATGGTCCAAATTCCGGCACCTGAATCTGCTGCATTACCTGTTAATTGTATGGCAAATGGCGGTACACCAGTCATGCAAGTATCTATAGGTGTGACTACAAGAGGTAAAGTAGGTTCCCTGTAAAAATAAATATCAACATCATCAGAATCAGCCGGGCAAGCCGCACCACTGGCAATTGCCCCTTCTAAAGGTGATGCGATTCTCCATTGATAGGTATATTGTTCAACTGAATCAGCAGAAGCCGTTGCATTGGCCTGATTTGCGTCTGGACTAAATGTAGTTATTCCACCGGCAGGGCTTGCAATTTGTGTCCAGGTACCAACTCCAATTAAGGGTACATTTCCATTCAATATAACTTGTCTTGGAAATCCACAAATGGAATCATCCACTCCTGCATTTGCCGGCGTAACGTTCTCATCTAAAAATACATCATCATCTGTAAAATTAGCAAGGGTCGTTTCTATACAGCCATTTGTATCTGTAACTTGAGTTATTGTAAAGGTCTGTACTCCTGTTAAGGTAGCATTAATGGCATACGATGATGTATCAAGTCCATCATTGGAAACCGAATAATTATCTGTCCCATTAGTAAAATCAACCAGAAATCCATTTTCACCGTCTATATCCAATTCTATAAGTACGTTTGTCCCCTGACATAGAGTATCTGAGGCCGGAACAACGTTAACCGTACCCCCTATCGAATCTCTAAGAATAAAAGCTGTTGTAGCTATTTTATTTGTTGCCACGGGGCCAATCCATTTTTGAACGGCACCTGTTGGTGGTGATGATCTCCAATCTAAACCGGAGAAAATACATTTATCTTTAATAGGTAGATAAACATCCGCGATTTTTGTTCTGGAAGCAGACAGTACATTTGGCGGACCCGGATTAGTTAAGGGTAAGCTTTGTCTAATGGCGATATTGAAATATTCAAATGCAGCATTGAAATTATAAGTAATTGGATCATAAGAGGCATTATTGCTATAAGGACTTCCTGAATCATCAATCGTTCCTCCATCAATAAAGACCGCTGCTGTATCTATGTCAAATACGAAATCAGATGAGCCGAGCTGGTCATCGGACGTAGATTGTACATAAATTGATACAACTAATGAATCTTTGGCTCCATTTAAACTTTGCTCAGCTTCTAAGGTAAAAGTCTGGGAAAATCCACTTAAAGAACTTATTAGACATACAAAAAAGAAGAGTAATCTTCTCAACATAGATTCAATTTAAAGCTTAATACAAAACCACAACAATTCGACAAAATAAAACAGATGGATTTGGTTATTTCAATTCAATGAGATTATGGATCAATTCCTTTTCGTTTGTTCTCACTTTTAATACATAAGTTCCGGCAGCATATCCCAATTCCTGAGCACTAAACCTCAATTGATGCTTACCCGAATCAAACACACCTTCATCTACTAAACTCACCAAATTACCTTTTAAATCGTAAACTTCAATGGTTAATTCCGTTTCCTTAGATAAGGTCACCTCGATATTGGTTTTTCCTATATAAGGATTTGGAAAGACGTGCAAATATGTACCATTTTGTGCTAAATCCACACCCAGAGGCGCATAATTATATGGATCAGAGAAAATTTCTCCGCAGGAATTGAAGGACTTTACAGTGTAAATTCCACTGTTCGAGGGAATTAAATCCTCAGAGTTCGCACCGGCTATGGGTTGTCCATTGTGATACCACTGAATGTTTCCTCCAACAGATGAATATAGAATCCCATCGTTTTCTGTGATACTCGCTTTTTGTGGTAAAGGAATTATGTCGACCTCAACAGGATCAGACATTTCGGAAACGCTGCAATTGCTTAACTGCACGGCGTACAATCCGGAAGCACTTGCATTTAATACAGAATCCATTGCACCCCCCAGTTCTATGCCATCTTTAAACCATTGCATATCAAAATTGCTGGCTGAGGTTTCCAAAGTGACAGACTTGCCCACACAAGCACTTAAAATTCCCGTACCCGCTTGATGAATTTGAGGTTGATTAGGAATATCAAATAAAATTAAGTGTGAATTGGGCTGGTTTTTAAAAATAGCACCGGATTTAATCGTTGATGGATTGCCATTATTTGTAAAGGCGTTAATGGCTCCTGAGGAAGTTTCCCAGGACAAATTTGCTTCGGGGCAATTGCCAGTAAGCGGGATCTTTAAGCTGGCGACTTTTAATAAATTGCCTGACACTATAAATCCATTTCCACTTCCGGCATACCTGGTCAAGATTGTAAGATTAACATAAGGACCGTCTGCTATTATCAAAGGCTTGTAAGAATTGGGGTCAGAAGCAGCGGAAAAAGGACTGATATACGAATTATCCACTTGTATTTGAGACCAGTCAATATCCTTGCTGGCTCCTTTTATTAAAGGCAAATTTGAAGAACCTAATGCAAAGTCGGCTCCTGAAATTTTTTGGATGTAATAGTCAATCTTTAATTCATTCGCTTGTTTTTGCACATCAAAAGAAAGCTCATAGGAACTCTGCGCAAAAATGCTTAATGGAAGAAAGAATAAGACTAATATGTAGGGTATTCTTCTCATTAGGGAACAGTTGAAAAATATAAAATACTACTGTTTTGATTTACTTTATTAAGGTCATCGATATCCACCTCAGTTGGGTTTGAAGTCGCATCAGAAAATAAAACATCAGTGTTCACATAACCTTGAGTCAATGGATTTTGAGCATTCAACACTTCTGAGTAATCTAATGCATTAACTTCGCCATCTTCATTTGAATTTCCCGCTGCTACAACTGCAGATGCTCCAATGATTTTATAGCCTCCGCCACCATAGATATTGGCTGAATTTGTAAAATCAAAAGGGACTGCGTTTGGAACATTGGATAAACTAACAGCCGAATTTGATTGGATTTCGATATGATTTCTATGTTTTAGAACGATATAATAATTGCCGAAAGCTGCATTAGTAAAGACCGCATAAGCACTATCTCCAGTGACATAATCTCTAATTGAACCGTCTGACATTAGCCATGCACTGGAAGAATCAACTAAAGTACCACTAAGACCTGATCTCAAGTAAATCTTAATACTATCAACTGCCGTTACGGGCACAACCTTATTTAAGAGCATTGGTTTTGATGTGTTTCCACCAAATTCATATATATTTCTCAAAGTATCTCTGAAAACAGGATCAACGCCCATTATAATACCTGAAGAAATGGCACCCTCCAGAACTGCCCGAATTCTCAACTTCAATTCTGTGCTTTGCCCAATCATAATTACAGAATTACCCTGAGCAGGAACTAAACTTTCAACAACTCCACCTCCAGTGATTGTAGTGGAATTGGGTCCTTGGCCTAAATTGAAGAATATCGTATCCCCTGCCACAATTTCAAATCCTTCGGCAACGACTGATTGGGTTTGAGTAACACCATCCGCGGTTGCATATTGAACCTGCACAACAGAAGGGTCTAATGTATTCTCCAAAATGCTAAAACCCCACGAATTGGTATTGTAACTGGCATTATAACCCACTACATTATTATTTGCCACGGTTCTCGCGCCCAAATATTCAACTCCAATTTTAGGGTTAGATCCACTGTATTGAACGCCATTTATCCAAAATGGCCTAAAGTTTCCTGAAGCATCTCCCACCGGAAAGCGCATAAATTCATTTGCACCACCGGGATACCTGTATAGTGCATTAGCCATCAATCCATTTCCGGATACAGAGTCCATAGTTACTAATCCTCCGTTGAGTACAACTAATGAATCTGTCGCAGAATTGCCATATTGCACTCTTCCAGAATTGAAATCAGCGGTATCTGAAACATGAACGACCGACTCCAGGTTGATTAAATTTGTATTCAGACCGGCATTAAACGCTATTTTTCGCACAAGAAGGTTTGCTCCAATCGCATCGGTATTAATTCTTTTGTTATTGTCATTTCCAACAAAGGCCAATTCACCTGTATTGGTCACTACGGTTGCGCCTCCAAATGCAACAAATGCGTTTTGGATTTGAAATGTCCCGCCGTTTTGCGCAAAACCACCGGAAAGAATATCAAAATATCTGGATTCAAAACTTCCCGTATTGGCAAGTGTGGAAGAAACAATGGTTGAATCGGTAATCAAGGCCGTAGCGCCTGTATTGTTTATAAATTGAGAAGTGTTATTTAAGCTTATATTAGTTAAAAGATCGAAGCTGGCGCCATTGTTATTATTGAATATGCCCGTATTGTTGAGTATCATACTTCCGGCATCGAAGTCACCGTTATTGGTGATCACAGCATTCCCGTTAAGGGTCACGTCCATGTCGGTGCTAAATATAGAACCTGTACTGAGGAAGATATTGGCTCCGTTACTAATTGTAACTTGTGCATTTGTATTTGCCACAATAAGCGCCAATACTATTAAGAAGTAATATTTTCTCATAAGCCTAATAGCTGGATGGTATCAAAAATATAAAAAACTCTCAATACTTTATGCCAGATAAATTTAAAGTTACGAACCTGATATTAAAAGGTTAGTGATTTTTAAGATTTTCAAAGGAAAATCTTTATTTCGCCACATCATGAAAAAGCTTTATACAATATGGATGATCATCATATTCGTCATTACCTTCTTCATGCTTTTCCCTTTCTACTATGTATTCCTTCAAAATAAAAAATGGCACCGCCTCGCTCATAATTTAACAAAAATTTGGGCATGGGTGATAATGAAATGTGGCCTGATTTCAATTGAAGCGGTATTTGAAGCTAAAATTGAACCCAAAAAAAAATACATTTATACCCCCAATCATTTTTCGTATTTTGATATCCCCTTGATATCCTATCTCACTCCAGGTTTTTACAAATTCATCGGTAAAAAATCGCTTGGCGAAATTCCGGTCTTCGGCTATATGTTTCGCAATCTTTATATAACCGTAAACAGAGAAAGTAAAACCAATGCCTATAAAACCTTGATAAGAGCGGTGGACACTTTAAATCAAGGCATTGGACTGGTGGTTTATCCGGAAGGTGGAATTCTGAGCCCCGGCCCTGAATTGGCGCCATTTAAAGACGGTCCCTTTAGAATGGCGGTGGAAAGCAATACAGAAATCATTCCTGTTACTATTCCTTTTAATTGGATATTTTTGCCGGATAATACCTGGCTTATCAATCGGAGGAAACTAAAAATAATTTATCACCGACCTTTGAAGCCGGAGGGAAATGCTCAGAGCGAAGTCGAACGATTGAAAAAAGAATGTTTTAAAATAATCTCTGAAAGACTCAAAAAAGAACTCGAAAGTGAAAATAGATAAAAGTACAGTAGATAAAATTGCTCATTTGTCAAGACTTAGTTTTGATGAAAAATCCAAAGAGAAAATGTTATTGGAATTAAATGTGATCATTGAATGGATCGATAAACTTGAAGAAGTGGATACCGAAGGCATCGAACCATTAACCAATATGTCGCATGAAGTGAGCGTTGTCAGAGAAGATGAGGTTAAAAATGAGCTGAGTCACGAAGAGGCTCTAAAAAATGCCCCAAAGAAAGACAGCAATTATTTCAGGGTACCAAAAGTGCTCGATAATTAATTAATGAAACATTTTTTTACGCGGCCCGATTGGCCAAAATTTGATCGAAGTCTTTTTCAGATTATTCTTGTTCTCACAGGAATTACTTTTGCACTCTTTATATATGCCCTTACATACGAAGGATCATTTGTATTTCCTATGGAAACAAGACTGGTCCCGGATATAGCAAAAGTTAAACTCTTTAATTATATCAGTCCCTACGGAGATTTTTCACCCGGAATCAACAGTCTGATCAATTTCCAGAAGTATTATGCCGGTGAATTTGAAATGCCCATCCGGGCCGGTCAATTATTTCAGATTAGCTTTTTCCTTTGCATAGTTGTGCTCAGCACCATGGTTGTTCGGATTTCGGGATGGTTGTTTTATATAGGTATTTCGCTGATCATCCTTTTTTTGGTTTATTTCAAAATACAGGAGTTCGGTATAATGTCCGGCTATGAGGATTATTTACTTTATGCCCTCTGCGCTCTGCTCGCCGGTTTCGTGTTTTATCTTCACAATTATCATTTTGAGAAATCATTTAAATTTCATTTTCTGTTATCAGCCCTAGCCTGGGGTCTTCTTTGGATAATAATATTATTATTTGGAAAGGGCAATGAATTGCTTTTTCAACTGAGCAATTTTGCTTTTCCCGCCTGCATTTTAATATCTGTGGTATTCATCATTCTTATCGGACATGAACCAATTCATGTATTCTTTGCCATGATCAGCTATTCCTCCAATCAATTTAGCAGGGCAAGAATTGTAAATTTTATAATCTTGTCTCTTTTGTATTTGGGCAATGTCGGATTGAGCTATGCTAAAACCATCGGCAAAATAGATTGGGATATTATATATACCCCATTTCAGCTGATGTTGCTCTTTGCCATTATTGCCGGTTATTACGGTTTTCAAAAACGCTTTGATTCGGTAAAATTGTTTGAATCCCGAACGGTACTATTAATAGTGTATTCTACGCTTAGCCTTTTTACACTTTCATTCCTGAGTTTTGCCTATTTCTCCGGGCACGATGCCATCGTGGAGATCATTGAAGATGCCACACTTTATTCTCAGTTGGGTATGGGGACAATTTTTTTCTTCTACCTGATTGTCAATTTTGGCGATCTGCTACAGCAAAAAGTAAAAGCCTACAAGGTGGTTTACCGTCCCGAACGATTTCCAATATTGACGGCCTTTATCGGAGGCATTGTCATAATGGTAGCCATGTTTATGCGAAGTGGGATGTTTCCCTATTATCAATCGATGGGAATTATTTATTCGGGAATGGCTGATAATTATCTGGTCAACGGGGATGTTAAAATGGCACAGGTATTCTATGAGGAAGCCAGTGTTTTCGCCTTTAACAATAGCCGAACCACCATGAATCAGGCAGATATTTATAAAAAGGAGGGCAATCGGCAAGGGACTGTATTGAGTTTAAAAAATTCGATCTTCAAAAATCCGGAACCTGTGCATTTCATTGACCTCGCAGCACAGTTTGAGCAAAACGACAAATTTTTCGATGCTGTATTTAGCTTACAGGAAGGTATTTCTAAATTTCCCGAATCGAATTCCATTAGCAATAATCTTGCTTTGCTTTATACCAAATCCAAATTGTACGATTCGGCTTTTATCTACTTCAATAAAACTGATGATTTGAGCAGAGAGAGAAATTTGAGTGCCATGCTGAGCAAAGCCTCCTATTTCAATCCCGATTCGCTCCCCGAGCTTAGCAAGAATGACATAACTGAAATCACCAATCGAATTTCCATTTACAATAAAGCTCTCGTACCCTTTGCCGACAGCATGGCTTTTGATATTCTCAAAGATTCCGTCATAGAATTTGCAGAGTATTCCTATTTCTACAATCTGAATATCAATAAGCTTTTAACCAGTCGAAGCATACTCAGGAATGACATCGAGCAATTGTTAAAACTAAATCTTAGCGATGAATATTTCAGAGACCTTTATTTACTGCGTGGTATGGATGCCTATTTCAAAAACAATATCGCCGATGCCATTTCTGATTTTGAAAATGCCATCAATTTCAGCGGAATGACCTCGGCCTACGTATCTGATCTGGTTGGTACTTTATTAATGGCCAAAGAACTGTATGGCCTTGCCGAACCTTTTATGGAGCGGGCAGAAAGAGCCGTTTATGAGAATTCCCCAATTAAATTGTTGGCCATTTATTCCGAGAATGAGGACAAAGAAAAACTTCAATCACTGTTGAGTAAATCCTATGTAAAAAAACTTCTTGGCGATTCAACGCATAAAGAATGGAGCGCTGTGGTCTATAATGAAAGGTCTTACGAAGATATTGACACTTCAAATGAATTAATGGCCTATGTGAATTTCAAATTGCATAAAGAGGAATTTACAAAGGAAGAATTTGAAGAAATGCCCAATAGCTTTAAAAATGATTATTTAAGATTAAAAACCTCTGCGCTTGTTTTGAAGCATCTAATTGAAAATGAAGCTCTTAATACTATCGAAGCTTTCTATTTGCAACAAAAGAACATTTTGCAAAACAGCTCAGAATTGGATGAATTGTTTTTGAGCTATCTCTATCTGGAAAATCACCTCGAAAAATTTAAATCTTATTTGGCCAAGGCAGAAGAAACATCGCTTTATTATCCACTTTATAAAGCCTGGCAAAATAAAACTCAGGCTAATACGTCTGAATTTTTGAGATATGCAGAAATCGCCGTTCAGAGCTTGGGTTATGATCCCAATGTTATGCTACTTAAAATAGACCTGATGAAGGCGAATGGGAAAGACGATACTGAAATCTATTATGAATTGGTCAATGACTTGATGGTCTATCCCGAAAATGAGGCGTTGGAGAAAGCCTATGTATTGCAGGCTGCAAAAATTGGCCTCGAAAGTTTTGCTGAAAAAGAACTGGAAGACTTAAAAAACAAATTGCAGGCCGAAGAATACCGCGACTTTTTTACCGAATATCAAAAAATTCTTCAGGAACATGCTTTAGACGATAATTGGTAAATAGTATTTTTGCTTCTTATCCGCCGTCCTATTATTTTGCGTAAATTTCCGGGCATTGTCAAAAATTATAAGCACATACGAGATCTCTAAAATCTACCACATGGGAACCCAAACGGTAAATGCATTGAGATCCATTTCCATAGATATAAACAGAGGTGAATATGTGGCATTTATGGGGCCTTCGGGTTCCGGTAAATCCACATTGATGAACATTATCGGATGTCTTGATTCGCCGACTGATGGAAAATATATTTTAAATGAAAACGATGTCTCTCATCTTTCCGAAAATGAGTTGGCAGAAATTAGAAATAAAGAGATAGGCTTTGTTTTTCAAACCTTTAATCTCCTTCCGCGCTCCAGTGCATTGGAAAATGTAGAGTTACCTCTTATCTATGCCGGTATGGCAAAAAAAGAAAGAAAGGAGCGAGCCATGGAAGCCCTTGAAAAGGTAGAGCTATCCGACAGGTCTGATCATAAACCCAATGAGCTTTCCGGAGGCCAAAGACAAAGGGTAGCCATTGCCAGAGCTCTGGTAAATGATCCGAGTATTATTTTGGCCGATGAGCCCACCGGAAATCTTGATTCTAAAACATCTTACGGAATAATGGATTTATTTAATAACCTCCATGAAAAAGGTAATACCATAATAATGGTTACACATGAGGAGGATATTGCAGAATACGCCCACAGGGTAGTAAGATTAATAGACGGTTTGATAGAAAGCGATGAAAAAAATAAGGAAGTTAAATTGAGTCATTGATGAAGATTTATACTAAAAAAGGAGATGACGGTACAACCTCGCTTTTAGGAGGCACGCGATTGCGAAAAAACAATATAAGAATTGAAGCCTATGGTACTTTGGATGAGCTCAACGCCTATCTGGGACTTTTAAGAGACCAAAGCGCCAATAAAGGCAGGATCGAAGAATTGAAAACGATCCAGGAGATTTTATTTACAATCGGTTCGCATTTAGCAGCAGAGCCGGGCGAGAGCAAATTCCCTTTGCCTGAAATTAAAGATGAAGACATTTTGTTTCTTGAAAAAGAAATTGACAAAATGGAAGAAAGCTTGGAGCCGATGAAAAACTTCATTTTACCGGGGGGCCATAGTTCAGTTTCAATTTGTCATATTTGCCGTTGTATATGCCGAAGAGCAGAACGTCAGGTGATATCTCTTGCCGAATTGGAAGATGTAAAACCCATTATTATAAAATATCTAAACAGGCTCTCTGATTATCTATTTGTATTGTCGCGAAAGATATCGGCGGAAGTAAAAGCAGAAGAAACGGCATGGAAACCCAGAGAATAGATATTTGAAAAAAGTTAAAGTATTTGTAAATTATTCAGCACATTTTTAAAACGATTAACACAAGCAACATGATTAATACCTTTGAAATTCAAATTCAAAAAACTGAAAAAACAAAGATTTCCTCTGTCGATTTTGACAATGTACCCTTCGGAAAAGTTTACTCTGATCACATGTTTCTTGCCGAATACAAAGAAGGCCAATGGGGGAATTTTCGAATTGAACCCTATCGAAATATAAGTTTGAGCCCGGCAAATTCAGCACTTCATTACGGGCAGTCCATTTTTGAAGGAATGAAAGCCTATAAAATGAGCGATGGGAAAATCAGCATTTTTCGTCCTCAAAAGAATTTTCAAAGGATGAATCGTTCGGCCGAGCGAATGTGTATGCCGGCTATTTCAGAAGAATTGTTTTTTGAAGGCATAAGGTCTTTGGTCGATCTCGATCGCGAATGGATCCCTTCGAAGGAAAATACGTCATTGTATATCAGGCCATTTATGTTTGCCACCGATGAATACATAGGAATCAAACCTTCGGATAATTATCTGTTTATGATTTTCACATGCCCCGTAGGTGCTTATTATGCAAAACCGGTCAATGTAAAAATTGAAACTAAATACACAAGAGCTGTGGAAGGTGGAACCGGGGCGGCAAAAGCAGCAGGAAATTACGCTGCAAGTTTATTTCCCGCAAGAATTGCCCAAAGAGAAGGCTATCAACAATTGATTTGGACCGATGGAAAAGAGCATAGATTTATAGAAGAATCCGGTACAATGAATCTAATGTTTGTTGCATCAGATACACTTTATACCGCACCAACCGGTGATACTATTTTGGAAGGTGTAACCAGGGATTCTGTACTTAGCCTTGCAAGGGATTGGGGGATGAAAGTTGAAGAACGAAGAATTCAGGTTTCTGAATTGGTAGATGCTTTAAAAGAAGGACGGGTTCAGGAAGCATTTGGCACAGGTACGGCAGCTACAATTGCGCATATTGCAAGCATAGGATATGAAGATGAGCGCTATGAATTACCGTCGCTTGAGAGCAGGACATTTTCCAATAAGGTACTGGCAACGCTTGAAGGCATTAAAAGAGGCACCAAAGAAGATAAATTCAACTGGAATTATATTTTATAATTAGAATCAGACTATACTAATTTCTGTAGTACTTTTGCAGAAAATTTCATTATGACATCAGAACAATTGAAGGATGTAAAGGCGCGCTTCACGGCCTTGGGGAGGTATCTTTGACTACGATCAGAAAAAAGCTGAAGTAGAAGAGAAAGAACTGATTACAGCACAACCGGATTTTTGGGAAGATCCAAAAAAAGCAGAGGTAGTTCTCAAAGAAATTCAGTCGATCAAAGTTTGGACCGACTCATTTGAAGCTATCAAAACAGGCATAGAAGACCTGGAAACCTTGTTTGAATTTCTGGAGGAAGGCGAAGGCGATGAGCAGGAAGTAAATAATCTGCATAAAAAAGTGGCCAAAAAGCTTGAGAATCTCGAATTAAAACGAATGCTAAGCAGGGATGAAGACCGCTTAAACGCAGCAATCGAAATAAACCCCGGTGCCGGCGGTACTGAAAGCAATGACTGGGCCGAAATGCTACTCAGAATGTACATCATGTGGGGAGAAAAAAATGGCTACAAAGTGAAAGAGGTAGATTATCAACCGGGCGATGTAGCAGGTTGCAAATCCGCTACTCTGGAATTTGAAGGTGATTTTGCCTACGGCTATTTGAAATCAGAAAATGGAGTTCACCGCTTAGTCAGAATCTCGCCATTTGATTCAGGGGGAAGAAGACATACCAGTTTTGCTTCGGTTTATGTCTATCCTGTGGTCGATGATTCGATTAATATTGAGATAAATCCGGCCGATATTACCTGGGAAACGTACAGATCGGGAGGAGCCGGTGGCCAAAATGTAAATAAAGTGGAAACCGCCGTTCGATTGAGGCACGCACCTTCGGGAATTGTCATTGAATGTCAGCAGGAACGCTCGCAACTTCAAAACAAAGAGAAAGCACTGCAATTGTTAAAGTCAAAATTGTACCAGGCAGAAATCGAAAGACAAAATGAAGAACGCGCTAAAATAGAGGGGAATAAGAAAAAGATAGATTTTGGATCCCAGATAAGAAGTTATGTCATGCACCCTTACAAGCTTGTAAAAGACGTAAGAACGGGCATTGAAAGAAGCGATGTGCAAAATGTGATGGACGGAGATCTTGAAGATTTTATAAAAGCTTTTTTACTTAGCGATTCGAACAGTAAAACGGAAGAAACTCAATTGTAAAAAAACACGTTCTATGTGGTTACCAATTGTAAGTATGAAGTATATAAAAACGAATTCGAGGGTAAAGTCCTGATATGAAAGATCAGGAAATCATCGAAAGCATCCGTCGTGGAGAAGAAGAAACCATCGACAAGTTGTATGCAAAATACTACAACATGATGGTGAAATTGGTGACCAAAAACAGTGGCACTGAAGATGAAGCGAAGGATATTTATCAGGATGCCTTGATTGTTTTTTGGCAAAAGGCCATGAAACCCGAATTTGTTCTGACATCAAAAGTCAGTACATATATTTACAGTATTTGCAATAATCTGTGGTTAAAAGAGCTCGATCGTAAATCGAGATTGAGTCATGAGCAGCAGGAAGGTGTTTCCACAATGAGTTGGGACAGTGAAGAACGGAAAAAAGCCATCAATGAATGTATTGCAGAATTGGGTGAAACCTGTAGAAAGGTTTTAACTTATTATTATTTTGACGGAATGAGCATGGCAGTCATTGCAGAAAAACTGGGATTTGCCAATGCCGAAACAGCAAAAACAAAAAAATATAAATGCAAAAAAGCGCTTGATGAAAAAGTTAAGAAAAAATATAAGGCAAGCGACTTTTTAGATTAATAAATGGACAATTTATCACAAAGGGAAATACTGATTGAGAAATACATTTCAGGCGAAATGACTTCGGAGGAGTTGCGTTCATTTGAAAACGAAATGGACAACAACAGCGAATTAAAAGAAGAAGTTTCTTTTCAGAAAGATGTTATTTCCTCCTTAAAATTGGAGAGAAAAGCCGCATTGAAAGCAAGAATGGACAATGTGAAAATCCCAAGTCCATACGCATCTTACTATACAGCAGGTATTGCCTCAGTTGCCCTAATAAGTGGTATCGTATTTTTTAGCACATTCTGGCCAATGGAGGAGAAAAATATAATTTCTCCAAAAGAAGAGCTCACAGAAATCACCGAAACTATTCCCGAAAATTCCGGTGAAACTATCAATGAAATAATCGCCGAATCGGAATCATCAAACGATGTTGAGAATGAAGCTATCTTAAACACAGAAAAAGACGAAAACGAAGAGTCGGTTTCGGGCAGAATCATCAAAAAAGAGGTAATCAGTGAAAATCCGGCAAGATTGAAAACTGAAAATAAAACCTTAAATATTATTACTCCTAAAGCACCGGAACCCTTATCTGATACCGGAATTTCCAAATCCGATTTGGATAACGATAAGGACGACTTTATCAATTCAGACAAGAGAGAGACGAATAAAGTGGAAGTGGAGATAAAAACTTCAAATGATTATAAATTTCACTATCAGTATTATAACAATAAGCTTTTCCTCTATGGAGACTTTAGCAAATCACCTTATGAGTTGATTGAGCTAAACAGAGATGATTCCAAAAATCTTTATATGTATTTTAGCGGAAAGTATTTTGCGCTGGAATCCAACCAAATGGACATCGTCAAATTGAGTCCAATAAGGGATAAAATTATCATCAAAGGGCTCGATAATTTAAGACTTCGATAATCTTTATATTCTTTTATCTACAGATTACTAAATTTGTCACTCAATTACAGAGAACTTGACAAATAAATCGAAAACCAAGAAAAAAATAAGATTGGGAAGCTATCCTGCATTAAGCGTAATGACAGGCATTACTTTGGCGCTTTTAATACTTGGTGCATTCGGAATAATACTGGTGCACGCCGGTAAATTTTCTCAGATCGTAAGGGAAAATGTTGAAATTCAAGTCTATCTTCATAAAACAGTCACTGAAAATCAGCGCAGTAAAATCAAACAGGAATTGCTATCTAAAGCATTTTTGGCTGTAAAAGAAAATCAACCTGCCATCCAATTTATTTCTAAAGAAGATGCTGCTCAGTCATTTATAGATGATACGGGAGAAGATTTTTTTTCAATCCTGGATAATAATCCACTTCACGATGCTTTTATAATCAATGTAAAACCTGAATACATTGAAGAAGCGAAAATGAAACGCATAAAAAAGGATTTGGAGGAAATTAGCGGTGTATTTGAAGCGCATTATGTTGAAAACCTGGTCAATGATATTAATAGCAATATTCAAAAAGCCGGAATAATTCTATTTGTACTCTTCTTATTGTTTTTATTCACTTCAGTGATTCTAATCAATAATACCATTAAACTCGCATTATTTTCGCAACGATTTCTTATCCGGAGCATGCAATTAGTTGGTGCAAAACCCTGGTTTATCCAAAGACCATTTCTGCTTCGAGCCAGCTTACACGGGCTCTTCAGCGGGCTTATTGCCTCACTTTTAATCATTGTATTGCTTTATTATTCCTACAGGGAAATAGAAGATCTTAAAATGTTATACGATCAAGAGAGTTTAATTATAGTTTTTTCTTCAATTTTGATCGTTGGAATGGTCATCGGCTTTAGCAGCTCATTCAGAGCCATTAATAAATATCTTAAAATGTCATTAGACGAATTGTACTAAATCATGAGTGATAACAATCAATTGCCCTTTGGTAAAAATAATTACATCCTAATGCTTATCGGCTTGGGTATATTAATTCTTGGAATGATCCTGATGAGTTTGGATAATGAAGAATTCGGTTTTGGATTCCTCGGCCTTACTTTAGGACCCGTCATTGTGCTGATAGGTTTTGCATTTCAGTTTTACGCCATCCTTAAAAAACCCAAATCAGATAAATGACATGGTTTGAAGCCCTGATTCTGGGAATCATTCAGGGACTCACGGAATTTTTGCCCATCAGCAGTAGTGGGCATCTTGAATTGGGGAAATTTCTATTGGGAGGTTCGGAAATTCCTGAAGAAAGCCTGCTTTTCACAGTAATCGTTCATGGCGCCACAGCCCTTAGTACCATTGTTGTGTTCAGAAAGGACATTGGTCAAATTATCGCCGGATTGTTTAAATTCAATAGCAATGAAGAATTTAAATTTTCAGTAAAAATTATCATTTCCATGCTTCCTGCTGTATTTGTAGGCCTGGTCTTTGAAGACTTCATTGAAAATTTATTTTCCGGAAATATTTTACTTGTATCCGCCATGCTGATCCTGACCGGCTTGCTTCTTTTTCTGGCCGATAAAGCAAAGAAGACGGAGAAATCTGTAAGCTATCTTCATGCCCTTATCATAGGAATTTCTCAGGCCATAGCGATATTGCCCGGTATTTCGCGTTCGGGAGCAACAATTTCTACTTCAGTATTATTGGGTATTGATCGCTCCAAAGCAGCGAGATTTTCTTTCTTAATGGTGGTTCCACTTATCATTGGAAAAATTTCTAAAGACCTTCTTGACGGCACACTCTTGGCTCAGGAAGATTCTTTTCTGGTTTTGGGTATAGGCTTTATTGCGGCTTTCATTGCCGGGCTTTTTGCCTGCACCTGGATGATTGCCCTGGTTAAAAGGAGCAAACTCAAATACTTTGCTTTTTATTGTTTTGTTGTTGGCGGCATTTTCCTGATTTTTCAATTGCTATGAAAAATTCTCCGGATCAATTTGATTTTACCAAAGGAGAATTGGTATTGATAAATAAACCACTGACCTGGACCTCCTTTGATGTGGTTAAAAAAATCCGTTTTACCGTAAAACAAAAAAAAGTAGGCCATGCCGGCACACTTGACCCATTGGCTGATGGCTTGCTTATAATAGCAATAGGACCGGCAACCAAGCAGATCAATGAATTACAGGTATTAAATAAAAGCTATACGGGAATTTTTGAGATAGGCAAAACCACACCGTCCTATGACCTTGAAACAGATTTTGATTCAGAAAGTGATTTCGGGCATATCATTCGGGAAGATCTGGATAAAGCAGTAATGGAATTGACGGGAGAAATAGAACAAAGGCCTCCCCTCTTCTCTGCGATCAAACACGAAGGTAAACGCGCTTATAAAAAGGCCCGACAGGGAGAAAACATCGTTCTGGATGCCCGAAAAGTTAACATTGAAGAATTTAAATTGACAAAAGTTGATTTACCGGAAGTACATTTTGAAGTAAAATGTTCAAAAGGCACTTATATTCGGAGTCTGGCCCAGGATTTTGGTAATATCCTAAAAACAGGCGCATATTTGAAACAATTGACCAGGACAGCCATAGGAGATTATCAATTAAAAGATGCCTATGAACTGGAAGATTTTATTAAAATATTCAGGCCTGAATGAAAGTCTTTTACGGACTCGAGCATATCGAAAAAATACCCAATGCCGTGGTTACCAGCGGTACATTTGATGGGGTTCACATCGGCCATCAGAAGATATTACAAAGGATTTCCGAAACAGCCAAAAAAGACAATGGCTATTCCGTACTGATTACCTTTTGGCCACATCCGAGACTGGTGCTCGACCAAAACAACAGTCAACTTAAATTATTAAGTACCATCGATGAGAAAATTGAACTACTGCGTTCTTTTGGACTGGACTATCTGGTTGTGATCCCCTTTACCAGGGCTTTTTCTAAGTTGAGCTCCTTTCAATTTGTCAATGACATACTTGTAGAGACCATTGGAACAAAGAAATTGATCATAGGCTATGATCATCACTTTGGAAGAAACCGCGAAGGAAGTTTTGAATATTTAAATGAAAATGCCAAAAAATTTGGTTTTAGCGTTGAGGAAATATCAAGACAGGATATCGATGACATCGGGATAAGCTCTACAAAAATTCGGAATTCGCTTTTGAATCACAATATTTCTGTCGCCAATGATTTTTTAGGAAGGCCTTATGAGATACGCGGAAAAGTAGTGCATGGAGATTCAAGAGGAAAGGAAATGGGTTTTCCAACTGCCAATGTAGAGATCAAGGAAGATTATAAATTAATTCCCTGTGATGGCGTATATGCCGTAGAGGTTGAATTTTATGGCTCGGAATTTTATGGCATGTTGAATATAGGCATGCGCCCTACCGTAGACGGCAAGAAAAAACAAATGGAGGTCCACATATTTGATTTCAATCAGGAAATATATGGTGAAACATTGATTATTCGATTTCTCGATTTTATTCGCATTGAAAAAAAATTTTCCGATATTCAGGAATTGAAGATGCAACTCGATACGGATATGAAAACCGTTAAGGAAAGAATTAAAAAAATCAATAAAACATGATCAATAAAACGGTTTCCAATGCAGAAGAAGCAGTAAAAGACATCCCATCAGGATGCACATTGATGATGGGAGGTTTTGGGCTTTGCGGTATTCCGGAAAACAGCATTGCTGCGCTTTTAAAAACCGGTGTCAAGGATCTCACGGTTATTAGCAATAATGCAGGTGTGGATGGTTTTGGGATAGGATTACTTCTTCAAACACGCCAGGTGAAAAAAATGATTTCATCCTATGTTGGCGAAAACGCTGAATTTGAAAGACAATTACTCTCCGGTGAATTAGAAGTAGATTTGATTCCTCAGGGTTCTTTGGCAGAAAGAGTGAGAGCCGGCGGTGCGGGAATTCCCGCATTTTTTACACCGGCAGGTTATGGCACAGAAGTGTCTGAAGGAAAGGAAACCCGCGATTTCAACGGAAAAATGCACATCCTGGAATCCTGGCTTAAAGCCGATTTTTCGCTTGTGAAAGCCTGGAAAGGTGATACTGCAGGCAACCTGGTTTTCAAAGGAACAGCCAGAAATTTCAACCCAATGATGGCTGCAGCCGGAAATATTTGTATCGCTGAGGTTGAAGAACTCGTTCCCGCCGGAGAATTGGATCCCAATTATATTCATACGCCCGGGATCTATGTACAGCGAATTTTTCAGGGTAAGAATTATGAAAAAAGAATTGAACAAAGAACCATAAGCGAAAGAAAATAAGCATGAGTCTTGACAAACACGGAATTGCAAAACGCATCTCCAAGGAGGTGAAAAACGGTTATTATGTAAATCTTGGAATCGGTATTCCAACACTTGTGGCCAATTACATCCCCGACGGTATGGAGGTGGTATTGCAGTCTGAAAATGGACTTCTTGGAATCGGCCCTTTTCCGTTTGAAGAAGATGTAGATGCCGACCTGATTAATGCAGGTAAACAGACGGTAACCATGCTCAAAGGTTCCTCTTTGTTTAGTTCATCGGAAAGCTTTGCGATGATCCGGGGTGGCCATGTGCATTTGACCATATTGGGTGCAATGGAAGTCTCTGAAAATGGCGATATCGCCAATTGGAAAATACCGGGTAAAATGGTTAAAGGCATGGGTGGTGCTATGGATTTGGTCGCCTCTGCGGAAAACATAATTGTTGCCATGCAACATACCAATCGCGCCGGTGAATCTAAATTACTCAAAGAATGTTCCTTGCCACTAACAGGCGTAAATTGTGTTAAAAAAATTGTTACCAACCTGGCCGTCCTTGAAGTATTACCCGAAAGAGGATTTAAATTAATTGAGAGGGCACCCGGTGTTAGCGTTGAAGAAATAAAAAATGCAACGGAGGGTAAATTACTGGTTGAAGGTAATATACCTGAAATGAAATTAGACTAAAATGAAAATAGGCAGATTAATAGTTATATTCTCAATAAGCTCAGTAGTATTATTTAGTTCCTGTAAGGATGAGGATGATACTCCAGGTTCAATTCTTGGAGGCCCAGGTCAGGATTTGGAATTAGGTATGCAGGTAAGAGATGAAATTGAAAGTGATCCTGCACAATTTCCTATAATGCCGGAAGTCACAGACGCACAAAAAAATGCCTACAATTATTTGCGAAATAATATACTCGCTCCTATTACTTCTGCATCAGATGTAGTATTGGATGATGAACATAATTTTCCCTATCAGGATATAAAAATTATTGCCGACACCAATACTTTGAATGCTTTTGCCACCCCGGGAGGATTTATCTATGTATATGCCGGATTGATAAGGTTTTTAGAAGTTGAAGATCATTTGGCCGGTGTACTCGGCCATGAAATTGCCCATGCAGAAAGAAGGCATTCAATTAAGCAAATCGAAAAACAATACGGCTTATCCATAGTTCTTAGCATATTGGCAGGAGAAGAGTCAAGTCAATTGACACAGATTGCCGGTCAAATTGCTGGAAGCCTGGCCGGATTGGCGTTTAGCCGTGATGCTGAATCGGAAGCCGATGAATTTGCTGTAAAATACAACAGTGAAACACCTTATTCCTGTGATGGTGTAGCAGGATTTTTTCAGAAACTTGAAGAATTGGGATCGGGAAGTCCTCCTGAATTTCTAAGCACGCATCCCAATCCGGACACAAGAATTGAAGAGATTAATCAGGTGGCCACTGATCTCAATTGCGATAGAACTGAAAATGCTCAGGCAGACTATGCCCAGTTTCAGCAATGGGTTCTCGAAGGACTGTAATTATTTTTCGATATAAATAAATACCGGGAAGTGATCGCTAAATCCACCCAGATATAAGCTGCCACCCCAGGTTCGCAAAGGATAGCCTTTGTATCGGTTATTTTCACCTTTTTGTTTTAACCAGTCTCTTTCGAATATGCCGGCAGAACCCGGAACATAATCAGGATTTTTTCCGTCCATCAGTGATGGTGAAATCAGAATCTGATCGAGCATATTCCAATTGTCTCTGTATCTATAAGAGCCCTTTTCTGCGGAATCAAGGACAGCAAAAGTATTTATTACGGTGCCTTTCAGGTTTTGCAAACTAGCATCTGTTGTTTCATCATTGAAATCACCCATTATTACAATATTTGCATTAGGGTCCTTTTCAAAAACGTGAATTAAATGTCTTTTGAGGCTATTGCTAGCTGCCATCCTCTTGTAATTGGATTCCTCTCTACCGCCATATCGCGAAGGCCAGTGGTTCACATAAAAATGATATACTTGCTTTCTCTTTCCTGTTAATCGAACGTATAATATATTCCTTGTTCGAAAATCCGGTTCACCTTCAATCTCCACCTCAAGCGCTATGGCGGTATCGAGGACATAGTCCGATTTAAAGAATAATGCCACGTCTATTCCGCGGCGATCCTGTGATTCTATATGTGCAATTTGGTAGGACAGGTTTTTTAATGATGATCTATTTCTTAAATCTTCCAACACCATGCGATTTTCCATCTCACACAGTCCCAGTATTTCCGGGCCGCCTGACGCACCTATCAGTGATATCACTTTTGCGAGACTATCGAGCTTATTATAGTACTTTGCCGTATTCCACTGTTTTTCGGAATCCGGAAGAAATTCATTGTCGTTTATTTGTGGATTGTCGAGGGTATCGAATAGGTTTTCCAAATTGTAGAAAGCGATGGTATGTATTTCTTTTTTACATGAGCTGCTAAAAAAGATGAGCAAAGACAGCGCTAAAAGATAGAAATTTTTAATCATGGGAGAGGATCAAATAAATAATTCTAATTTCGCAGCAAAATAGCGATAAATGAATTCAGAAATAAAATTTAAAATCAAACTTGATGAGGACCGGATTCCTGAGAAAATTGAATGGGATGCCAGTGACAGACCGGAAGATGCCTCCAGCGATACAAAAGCCATCGCTATAGGCTTATGGGATGATAAACTAAGCAATACACTAAGGATTGATTTATGGACCAAGGACATGAGTGTGCTGGACATGAAAAAATTCTATATCGATATGATCGGTGGAATGGCCGAAAGCATACGCAATGCTACAGATGACCAGGTTATGGCCAACAGAATTCAGGAAGTGGTCCAGGAATTAGTACTTCATGTAAAAAACACTGAAAATCAGGCCTAATTCAATTTTCCATCGAGGAATTTCATTACCTCATTCTCAATTTTTTTAGCCTTGGTATCTATTTCAGCGGCTTCCTTGAGTGTTTTCTCGAGGAATGCTTTGTCATCGAGATCCTTGGAATTAATCATCACATTTAAATAAGCACCACGTACCGCAGCTCTTCCACTCAATGCACCAACTCCTGCATCAGAAGCTGAATTGGGGTTGCCAATTTTGGCCATTTCTCTTGCTAATTCTATTGCTTCCAGTGAAACGCGCATGGTTTCAAGCGGAATTTCTATCGCATATTTCGTTGCTTCCTGCATGGCCGCCTTCCTCAAGGTTTTTTCCTCAGTGCTGTCTTTGGGCATTCTAACCGCAGCTATTATTCTATTAAAGGCATTGGTATCCTCATCAACAAGTTTGATTAGCCGATCCTTAATATTTTGGCCTTTCTCTGCCCAATTGGAAAATTCTTCCCATCTTTCATCCCATCCCCTTTTGTGAGAAGAAAGATTGGCCACCATGGTTCCCAATGATGCACCCAAAGCACCTAAATAAGCCGATACAGAACCACCTCCGGGAGCAATACTTTCCGAGGCAGTTTCATCTGCAAATTCATTGAGTTTTAAATTTACAAGCGGTGCTGAATTGGCATCTTCGATTTGGTATTCAATGATTTTTTTTCTTGGATCAAAGGGTTTTAAATCGTCAAGCCCAAGCGACTTAACGGCTATTTTAATAAGTTCAGCTTCTGAGACGCCGGTAGATCTTTCCTGTTTCTTCAAATAATGTTTTCCGGCGTCAATCATCACTTTTTTCGGGACCAGGCCTACCAATTCCGAACCTGTCACTCGTATGCCTCTGGAAGTTGCACTTTTTACGATCTCATCAAAAACAATATGTACCGGCGATACATTTATATTGGTCAAATTCATTGATACCTGAGCTATTCCATATTCCTCAATATACCAACCTATACCTTTTGTCGCTTTGCAAGTTCCGGCTACTCTTTCCGGGTTGCCGTCTTTATCTCTTACAATTTCTCCGCTAACTGGATCGCCTTTTCGTTTTACTCTTCCTGCTTCACGCACATCAAAAGCTATTGAATTTGCTCTTCTGGGTGAAGTCGTGTTCAAATTGAAATTATAAGCGATTAGAAAATCTCTTGCACCTATGGCCGTTGCACCTGATTTTGGTTTGAAAACCGCCGGTCCAAAATCCGGTTTATGCTCCTCTTTTTTTAATCGGGCCTCAAGACCTTCGTATTCACCTGCCCGTACTTTAGCCAGATTCTTTCTGAAAGGAGATAAAGCTGCATTTTCATAACAGTATATGGGGTAATCCAATTGCTCCCCGGCTCTTTTTGCAAGATCTCTGGCATGCTCAACGGTTTCTTCCATGCTAATGTTAGCCACCGGAATCAAAGGACATACATCCGTAGCGCCAAAACGCGGGTGTTCTCCGCTGTGTTTGGACATATCAATTAATTCCTTGGCCTTTGTCATGGCCAGCAATGCGGCGTTTTTAACAGCCTCAGGATTTCCAACAAACGTCACCACGGTGCGATTGGTGGCTTTCCCCGGATCAACATCGAGAAGTTTTACCCCCTCTACGCTTTCAATTTCATTTGTAA
Organism: Cytophagales bacterium; assembly: GCA_040218795.1. Taxonomy (GTDB): domain Bacteria; phylum Bacteroidota; class Bacteroidia; order Cytophagales; family CCMP332; genus CCMP332. The sequence continues at coordinate 322,338 of JAVJQT010000003.1, forward strand.
TTTGTTTGATAATATTCAAATCGCGCCCTTCGGAAAAATTAGGGACGCATTCTATCAGTACTTGTTTCATTTTATACTATTTCTCCATTTAGGACTACATTTTTAATTGCAGGTCTGCCAAAATTATAAGGCATAAAACTAAGCTTCTCAAATTTTTCTGTAATTATAAAATTGGCCGGCCCATTAATGTATATACCGCCATGGGATTCACCTATTTCCATGGCATATGCAGCATTTACCGTGGCAGCATTTAAAGCTTCTTCAGGTAACATTTTCATCTTTATACATGCAAGCGACCAGATAAAATTCATATTCCCCGATGGTGAACTTCCCGGATTATAATCGGAGGCCAAACTTATTGCAAGATTTTCTTGAATCATTTTTCTCGCAGGCGGATATTCCATTTCAAGAAAAAATGCCGTGGAAGGCAATAGAGTAGCAATGGTATTTGAATTTCTCAATGCTTCAATTTCGGCATCTCCCGTACATTCAAGATGATCTACGCTCACTGCCTTATTTTTAACGCCTACCTGAATACCACCTGAATAATCCAGCTCGTTAGCGTGAATTTTTGCTTTTAAACCATATTTGGATGCTGCATTTAAAATAGCATCGGTTTCCTTTTCAGTAAAAAAGCCCCTGTCGCAAAATACATCGCAATAATCTGCCAGTTTTTCCTCGGCTACAGCCGGAAGCATTTCTTCAATTACTGTTTTAACATAAGCCTCCTGTTCCATGTCTTTTGGAACCGCATGAGCACCGAGAAATGTGGTTTTTACTTTTATAGGCGAGGCCTCTTGTATCCTTTTAGCGACTCTTAGCAATTTTAATTCGGATTCTAAACTCAAACCATATCCGCTCTTTATCTCCACAGCGCCCGTTCCCATTTTAATTATTTCCCTAAGCCTTAGCCAGGTGGACTCAAACAATTCTTCCTCGGAAATTCTTGCGGTGTGTTTGGCTGTATTGAGAATACCGCCTCCGCGTTTGGCTATTTCAACATAGCTCAAACCATTGATTCGATCTACAAACTCTTCCTCTCTTGTTTTAGGGAATACCAAATGCGTATGAGAATCTACAAATGAAGGAATTACAAAGGAGTCTTCACAGTCTATTTCTTTGGTAAATGCCAAATTTTTATCCAATTCTGACATTTGGCCAAAACTCTTTATGCCATCCGTATCGCAAATAATAAAGGCATTTTCAATGGACTCAAGTGTTGCAAGATCCCTGCCTTTTTTGATATCAAAGGCTTGCTTCGAAGCATTTATTAATTGCCTGATGTTACTATATAAATACATTTACTGATTTTAAGGAATTACTATAGACATGGCGATGATATAGACTAATTGTCACCAACCGATTCAAATGCTTCTTTTTCCATTTTTAAGCTGGTGGCAAAAACAGGAAAGGAAACTTTAAATAGAAGAAATGTGCCTCTTTTAGCTACAGAAGGTCTAATCCCGGCTTCAAAACCGTAACTATAGGTAAATTTTTGATTGAATTTTCCCTCCAGACCAACTCTAAAACCAATAGGGTTCGTATCGAATTTGGATACATCATAACTCACATCCTGATAAAATACATTTGTGAAATTAAAAGAAGGCATAATTATAAGGTCTGCATAGGCAGTTACAAGAATATCATTACCGAGATTTGAATAATTTTCAGGTTTAATGATCACATTTCTGAATTGGGAATAAGAACCGCCAATATAAAAACCCATGGCACTTACATTGCCGTAAAGCCTGTTGTCTACAAAATCAGTGATTACTGAACCGTCGCTGCCTTCGATCGATTCGATGTTTTGCCTGAAAGCAAGATCTGAATAGTTAACCGTACTGGAATAGGCCATAAATCCTGCTCTGGCACCGATTATTTCCCTGACTTTCGCTCCTACTTTTACAAATTCCACAGGTTTCAGTGCTTCCCGTTTTCTCGCTTTTTCTGAATTATATTCATTGCGAAGTACAATCTTTGCAATACCGTCTTTCACATCGTCATAAGCGTGATATGTCCCTCCGATCTCCACAAAATAGGCAGATTGCAGCGTTGTTTTAAAATCATTATTCAATTCGGCTGCTTTTCTATATACATCGGTAGATGATGAATAGGGTTTTCGCAATGACAATTGCAAATCAAACTTCTCATATTCTATAAATTGGGCTTCAAAACCATAGCCCGCATTGATATTTGACAGAAACATATCGAAATAAAGCGGCTGGAATTTTAACCATAGTTTGTAAATGTCATACGGCTCATCATAAAGCTTCTCAAAAACCACACTTTCCTTTTCAGCTGAATTTTCCTGATTTTCCGTAGCATTTTCTTCCTGAGCATAGGCGCTCAGTCCCAGAAACACAATAGTAATTATTAAAGTAAGCGTTCTCAAATACATGAACTCAATTTTAACCAAATTTATGGTCATTTTACTTCTTAAGACTTAAAATTCGCTAAAAATATCTCCAAAGGAAAAAAATATATCAACTACCATTTGTTTTTCCACATCATAGACTCAACAGGAAATACAGTTTTCTCGATATATTTTGCATTTTTTTTCTTGTTATAATAATTATTTACATCACCTTCCACCGTAAAATAAATTAATTGGCCAATTGGCATTCCTTTATATACTCTAACCGGCTGTTTTACAGATATTTCCAGAGTCCAGGAATTGCAAAATCCCACATCGCCTTTGCCTGCAGTCGCATGAATATCTATCCCCAGACGCCCCACGCTCGATTTTCCTTCCAAAAATGGGACATGCGCATGTGATTCTGTATATTCTGTAGTTACACCGAGGTATAGTGTATCATTTTGCAGAATAAAACCTTCATCCGGGATTTCAAAAATTTGAATTTTATTGTGCTTTTTGGCGTCCAGAACACGATTTTCATAGGTTCCCAAATATTTACCCAAATGAACATCATATGAATTGGTTCCCAAATGCTCAATATTAAATGGTTCAATAAGGATATTTTTGTCTTCAATTTCTTTAAGAATTTGCTTGTCAGTTAGAATCATATTGGCTTTTAAATAAAATTTTCTATTTCACTTTTTTGTTGCATCAGAAAAGACTTCATATCTTAGTTCTCCGAAAAATTTTTCAAATTAAATTAAAAACAAATGACAAGATCAATTACAAAAATATTTTTGTTGACCACAGCAGGATTATTCTTGATGTTTTCTGTAATTGCAGGAACCAATAAAACGAATAATTCCTCTTCTCAACAGAATAATTGGCAGACGAGCAAAAAACTCATACTGTCTTCGCAAGCAAAAGCAAATGCAATATCAAATGTTCCGATTTCAATTGAAGCTGCTCCTGGTGTTCAAATGCCAGTAAAAGTAAAAGGGCAAGGTTTTAACAAGGCTCCTTTCGATATTGATTTACAATGGGCAGTTGGAGATACAACTGGTGGTGTTTCTTTAACTGGTGTGGCCTTTACAGGTACTGAATTTTGGATCTCACAATGGAATTCAGATTCATTAAGAACTTTAAATGCAAATGGTACTTTCGCTTCCTCTTTTACCGTGCCCGGTGTTACTGGCACAAGAGCTTTAACTTGGGATGGTACTAATATTTATGCAGGAGGTGCCGGACAAGCCATATATGAAATAAACCCTACAACAAAAACTCTTTCCAGCACTATTTCAATGTCGGGAACTGTTGGTGCAAGAATGTGTGCTTACGACCCTAATGCTGATAGTGGAAATGGTGGATTTTGGATAGGAAACTTTACATCTAATATTCAATTGATTAGCAGAGCAGGTGCTGTTTTAACAACAATTACACAAGCAACTCACGGTATTACTGGCATTTATGGCGGCGCGGTCGATACGTTTACCGCAGGTGGCCCTTACCTTTTAGTTTACGCTCAAGATGGTCCATCACAAAATACCATTCATTGGATAGACTTAAATACAAATACGCCAACGGGTGTTACTTATGATGTGAACCCTGATGTACCCGTAGCTGGTATTGCAGGCGGTTTGTTTGTTGCAGACGGTATTGTAACCGGAGAGCAGCATATTCTTGCCATGACACAAAATGCAGCTGGTACACTTACAGGATATGAATTAGGATTACCTCCTCCACCTGCGGCGCCTGTTAATGATACATTATGTGGTGCAATTGAATTGACAATAGGACCAGGATCAACAACAGGAGATAACTCTCTTGCAACAGCGGACACATTAGAACCAATTGGTACTTGTTGGTCTGATGGTACTGGATCAGGTGCGGTTGAGGCTTCTATCTGGTATTACTTTGTAGCTCCGGCTGATTCAAATTACATAGTAACTACAGATTTGAATCCAGGAACAAATAATGATACTCAGTTGACAGGTTATACTTCATCAGGTGGATGCACAGGTACTTTAACAGAAGTTGCTTGTAATGACGATATTAATGTTGGTAGCGGAAATTTCCTTTCTGAAATGACAGTTCCTGCATTGAACGGAGACACAATATGGATTCAGGTTGATGGATGGGCAGGTACATTAGGTACTTTCGATATAGATGTATTGTATGATAATCCACCAACAGGAAGTGTTTCAAGAGATTTCGAAGCTTATTCTGCTGGAACTTTAATAGTTGCTGCTGATGATGAGTGGGAATTCTGGCCAGGTGCTACTTTAGATGCTCCTGTATCAACAGCACAAGCTAACAGTGGAACCAATTCATTATTAATTGACGGTGCTCCTAACCAGGACTTAGTCTTTAAATTAGGAGATCAAACTTCAGGAACCTGGGGTGTTGGTTTCAGCATGTACATCGCAACTGGAAATGGTGCTTATTACAATCTACAGGAAACAGAAGTACCGGGTGTGAGATGGCCAATTGGTAATGTTGAATTTGATCCGGGAGGCACAGGTACAATTGACCTTGTTGCTCCTTCTGCAACTTTCACATATCCTCACGATCAATGGTTTGATGTAAGAAATTATGTTGACCTTGATAATGATTCATTCCAGGTTTGGATAGACAATTCACTTGTACTTTCCGGCGCATGGACTTCTAATGGTGGAACAACTCAATTAGGTGGTATCAACATTTACCCACAAGGTGATGCTGGTAACCCTCCTGCACAACAGGTATACTATCTTGATGATATGTATTTCCAACCGGATTCTTTGAGAACTCCTATTTCATATTCTTTCAGTCCTTTTAACTTGACTTCTCCTCCTGATCAAACAAGATTGGAAGTTGAAGCAGGAAATGCAACTCCTGTAGTAATCGACTGGGATGCTACTACAGTTACACCTTCAGCAACGCCAATGTACAACTGGTACCTTGATGTTCAGGGTGGAACATTTGCCAATCCATTGTTGGACTATGCTTCAGATAATGGTGGAATGGATTCTCAATTGACATTGACATCTGGCGCATTGGATACCGAGTTAGCTAACTTGGGTATTCCTCCCGGAGATTCAGTTGATGTGATCTGGACGGTTGAAGCCTCAGTGCTTGGACAAGGTGCTTTTGCAGCCAACGGGCCATTTGATATCAGATTGGTTAGAATTGATAATACTTCACTTGACGCATCTGCAATTGCCAGAAACGTAAGCTTCTACCCTAACCCAACTGAAGGTCAGTTGATTGTAAAAGTTAGAGAGAATGTCGTGAACGCAGTTATTATCCAATCAATGATAGGACAAAGCTTGAAATCTTTCGAGATTAACAGTACAACAAATGTTCTTGATCTTTCTGACTTGAGCAACGGAATGTATATAATCAGGTTTGTAAGTGATTCTGAAGAATACTCTCAGAAAATTATAATCGAATAAACCTTTTTATTACCGATTAACAAAAAGGCGGGCATGTCCCGCCTTTTTTTATGCCCTAATTTGTAATTTCGCCTTCTTAATATTTGATTAACAATAATAATGATGACAAAACTTAGAAAAATAGTATTTATTATACCATTGGCATTTTGGATGATTTCCTGTCAAACTGCCGAAAAGGAAACTGAAGAAACCACAATGAAATACATTGATGTGGCTAATATGGACACCACTGTTCGTCCACAAGATGATTTCTTTATTTACGCAAATGGTGCATGGCTAGACAGCAATGACATTCCCGCTTCGAAATCTTCATGGGGAAGTTTTAATATTCTTGCAGAGAACAACAGAAAAAATCTTCGTAAAATAGTTGAAGCAGCAGCGAATGATTCTACTGCAGAAGAAGGAAGTATTACCGATAAGGTGGGAGATTTTTACGATAGTGGAATGGATTCCTTGAAAATCGAAGAATTGGGTATTTCTCCATTGCAAGCTCATTTGGACAGAATTGATGCTGTTAATTCAAAAGAAGAATTATTAGATGCAGCAGCATATCTACGATCTGAAACTGTAGGAACAATGTTTGGCATGTGGGTTGGTCAGGATGAAAAAAATCCCGAAGCCTATATTTTGAATTTCTATCAGGGTGGATTGGGTCTTCCTGACAGGGATTATTACTTCAAGACGGACGAAAGATCGACAATGATCCAGGAAGAATACAAAATGCACATTGCAAAAATGCTTGAGTTTACCGGGTACGATCAGGCAGGTGCTGAAGAAGCTGCACAAAACGTCTATGAATTGGAAAAAACACTGGCTGAAAATTCCAGGAAAAGACAAGATTTGAGAGACGCAGAGAACAATTATAACAAATACCTTCTTAGCGATTTCGATTCGGAATTAAGCAATTTCCAATTGACTAAATTTTTAAACTCTTTGGGCTTAAACGAAGTGAACGAGATTGTTGTCGGGCAACCGGAATTTTACGCCGGATTGAATAATGCCCTTGCAACAATTCCTTTGGAAGATTGGAAAAACTACCTAAAATGGAATGCCATTTCCGAGCATGCAGAATTTCTGAATAATGCTATTGCTCAGGAAGACTTTCATTTTTACAGTACCATATTGAGAGGTGTGCCTGAAATGGAACCGAGATGGAAACGTGTAATGCTTACAATAAACGGTTTAATGGGAGAAGCAGTAGGACAGGTATATGTAAAAGAATATTTTCCACCTGAAGCTAAAGATGTAGCCATGACCATGATCAATGATATACAGGCCGCTTTTAAAGAAAGAATTCAGACCCTGGATTGGATGAGTGAAGAAACCAAGGAAAAAGCCCTGGTCAAATTATCGACCTTTGTCAAAAAAATTGGCTATCCCGATAAATGGACTGACTATTCCAGCGTGGAAATAAGTGCTGATACTTATTTTCAAAATGTGATAAGTGCAAGTAAATTTCAACAGAAAGAAAATTACGAGAAATTAGGCAAGGAGATTGACAGAGATGAGTGGTTTATGTCACCTCCGACCGTAAATGCTTATTATAATCCAACCATGAATGAAATCGTATTTCCGGCAGGAATTTTAGCCTTCCCGTTTTTCGATTTTAAGGCAGATGCGGCCATTAATTATGGAGGTATTGGTGCTGTAATCGGTCATGAACTTACCCACGGTTTTGACGATCAAGGAAGTAAATACGATGAAACAGGCATGTTAAATAATTGGTGGACCGATGAGGACAGAGAAAAATTCGATGCAAAAACACAGGTACTTGTTGATCACTATTCGAATTTTACAGTTTTGGATACGGTTCACATTAACGGTAATCTAACTCTGGGCGAAAACATCGCCGACCTGGGAGGTTTGAGCATTGCTTATGATGCCTTACAAAAGTATTACGAAAGAAATGGTAGACCTGAAAAGATTGATGATTTTACTGGTAATCAGCGTTTTTTCCTTAGCTGGGCGCAGGTATGGCGAATTAAGTATACAGAAGACGCATTGATGCAGAGAATCATGACTGACTCTCATTCACCCGGAATGTACAGGGTTAATGGCGTTCTTTCAAATATGCCGGAATTTTATCAGGCATTTAATGTTGAAGAAGGCGATAAACTCTACCGACCAGACGAGGATAGAGCAAAAATCTGGTAAAACATTAAGCCCCTGAAAAGGGGCTTTTTTTATACACTAAATTTAAAATTAGACTGCCCTTCAATTCTGATTAGTATTTCAACTTCATCCTTTTTTAAGTTGAAATCCTTGATTTCAAAATCGAGATTCATTAATTCCAATTTTAAAGTACTATCACCTGAAAGTTTTGCAAATAATTTTTTGACAGAGTTCTGAACCTTCAAAAATAAAGGATCAAGCGGCCAATTTATTTCTTCCTGTATTTGAGATTTTAAACCGGGGAAATATATTTTGTAAAGCATTGACCATAAGAAATTATCGCTGTAAAAATTGGATTGCATATCATCGAGAATAATTGATTTTGAAAGGCTATCATAAGCTAATTGTCCTCTAGTGCTTATCAATCCTTTAATTTTTCCATTTACATCCGCATTGAGGTAAACATTCTCATTATTCCATTTACCTGTTTTGAAATTATTAATTTTAATTTCTTCCGGTAAGGAATTCAAAACTGCTTTTCTGTCAATTTGCTTTTTAATCAGTGTATCCAGGCTTAAATAATCAATATTAACTTTTAGCTCTATACTGAATTTATCCGGAATGTCATCTACGGCGTACAGTTTTAAATTTTTTGTGTCGATAAATGAGCTGTCAGCTCTTATTGAATTTATATTCATCAAAGTGCGTAAACCGGCCTTTGCTTTAATTGAATCATTGCTGATCCTTGGTTCAGCTTCAATAATCAGGCTTTGAGGATCCAATGCCATCCACAGGTCAATATCTTTGGTTTTGATAAAATTGTATTTGGGAATTTCCCCAGTTGTTTTTAGTACCAACTCCTTTAAATTAATTTCAGATTTTGCCGTTTTACTAATAATTTCAGATAGTAATTTCTGATTAGAAATGAGTACGGATTCTATGGCTGTACTTAAATCTACTTTTATAGGGCCTGCTTGAATGACCGGTTTGTTCGGCCATTCGATATTGCTTATTTCTGTAGATATACCAAATTTAAATGCATTATAAAATCTAATTTTTGAAGCAAGGTTAAGTACCAATTCCAACTCAAATCCTGGTTCAGCTCTAATTTTAACACCTAGAATGGTTTCATTTATTAGAATCTTTCCATTGACCTTTACAGGAACTCTATAATATAATTTATTATCAGATCCAATTAGTTTAATCTGATCAGTCCTTTCCACATTAATTTTCATGTTTACAGCACCTCGCTTTACATACTTTTCATCTTTGTAAAGCTCTTTACCTAAATCAGAATTGATTCGCGCTTCTATGTCCTTTATTGCAATTCCAAATTCAGAAAATATTAATGAGGTATCTATACTTAAAATTTGATCCTCCGGCTGCTCGCTATAAATTCTGTTAAAATCGGGTTTCGGTTTGCATGAAACCAAATACAACAGAAAAATGAATGCTATTTTAATTCTAAAAGCGTTTTGACACATAATTGACCTCTATGTAATATTCCTTGAAAACTGCTAAATAAAACCTTATATTCCATATACGCTTTATTTTATTAATAATGCCTGATATAATTAAAATAATGGTTTTTGGCCTTGTATCTTTTGTTATTGGCCATACGGCAACTGAAAAGCTTTCTAATGAGCAAGTGGCTTCAATTGCAATTGATACCGCCGACAACATTTACAGGCTGCAATTAATAAAAGACAAACAATTGGAAAAATTGCCGGATTCTTTAATTCTTTCTTCACAGGATTTTAGAAATCCATTCTTTATCTCAAAATCCGATAGCAATAATGTACTTCAGTGGATTCGAAACGTAGGCGGAAGTCCATTTGAATTACCCAATAAAATCTTCGCCAGTCCAGATAATTCAATCTTTTTAATTGGAACGGTAGGCAGGCAATTTGCCTTTAATCAGAGCAATGCAACCGGCATTGATAACACCATGTCATACACGGCTTTTATTGTGAAGTTCAATGAAAATGGAAAGGAAGAATGGGCCAACTTTATAATTGGTCTTGATGTTTACAGATACTTTAATCTTAGCTACATAAACGGTCAACCTACAATCGAAGGCTTTTTTAACGGTTTCTATAGAAAAATGACCATATGGCCGAATTCAAATATCTATTGGAGGTAATTTAATTAATTCATTTTTGTACTGAATTCCAGGACTTCCTTCAATTTACCATTCTTTTTATAAAACTTCCATTCTCCGACCATTTCGCCCTTTAGCAGTTCTCCTTCGGAGTCCAGTTTTCCATTGGAATAAATTTTCCATTTACCGCTTTGTTCTCCCATTTTAAATTCCCCTTCCTTATCAATATCTCCATTTTCTAAATAAAAAATCCAATAGCCATGAGGCATCCCATTTTTGTAAAATCCAATTGATTTTTTATTTCCGTTCTCATAAAAAGCAGACCATTTTCCATCGTATTGCCCCTCTTTATAGTCACCGCTTCGTTTTATTTGCTTGCCATCATAATATTCGGTTGAATGACCGACTTTTAGCCCCATTTCCCAGTTCTCTTCAGAGATCAATTCTTCGTCAAAATTATATCTCATGGATTTTCCTTGAAGTTTCCCCTTACTATAATTTTCAACAGAATTGAGATTTCCATTTGGATAAAATACAGTCCATTTCCCCTCTTTTTTATCGTTTAGCATTTTTCCATATGCCTTGAGCTCCCCGGAATCGTAAAATAAACTATCCACCTTTTGAGCACTCAAAAACAAAGTGCAGATAAGAATTAGAAAAATGGCACTAAAAGTTTTCTTCATTGACTAGCTTTCCTTCTTCATCAAAATATTTCCACTGACCTACTGGCCGGCCTTCAGTGTATCTACCTTTGGCTTCTATTATTCCATTCTCATTATAAAAACTCCAAAGTCCTGATTTTTGACCTTCCCTAAACTCTCCTTCAGACAATAGTGAATCATTTTCACTGTATATTTTCCATATCCCTGATTTCAATCCATTTTGAAAACTTCCTTCGCTGAAAATTCCTCCATCCGGATAATAATAGGTGATATTCCCATTTCCCTCTTTATCCAATTTTCCCATTTTCAGGATTTTGCCTGAACTGCTCTGGAAATCGGAAATACCGCTAAGTTTTCCATTTTTATAATTTTCAGTGTACTGCTTTTTTCCTTCGTAGTAATAGTTCCAAACACTGTCTTTTAAACCCAAAAAGAAAAACCCATTGCGTTCTTGGTTTCCCGAGGATTCAAAATACTGCCAATAGTCATGCTCCAGACCTGTTCTGTAATCTCCTGTATATTCCATTTCACCTGAAGCAAAATAACCTTCCCAAATACCCTCCCTAAAGTCATCTATATAATATCCGATTTCAATTATATTGCCGCTCGTATCATAATTCTTCCACAAACCGTTTTTTTCATCATTTTTAAACTCTCCTGAATATTGGTTTTGGCCATTTTCAAAATAGCCCTCCCATTGTCCAAAGGCTTCATCCTCCTTGTAAAAACCTTGCGTTGCAAGTTCACCATTGCCGTAGAATTCATAATAAGGTCCTTGCAATTGATCCATTTCATAAGAAGCCGCACTGATAAGTTTGCCGAATTCATCGTACTCTTCAAAAACACCGTTCAGTTTGTTTGAACGATATACTGAACGAAGAGCAAGCGTGCTGTCCTCGTAAAATTCAAGGTACTCTCCTTCTAAGTCACCATTTTCGTATTCAGCGATAGAAAAAATTCCGCCATTCGGATAATATTCAAGCCACAAACCCTTTTGCTTGCCTTGATCATAAGCACCTTCTGTTTTAATTCCGCCATTATCAAAAAATGTTGTTGCGATTCCTTGTTCAAGCCCATTTACATAATTGATAAGTGCCATAAACTCTCCTTCGGGATAATAGAGATAGCGATAGCCATTTCCTTTTTTAAATTTTCCTTTTTTGAGTTTTTTACCCCGCATATCATAAAATGATCCAACTTTTATCAGTTTACCCATTTCATAATATTCCGATTGAATCAGCTGGGCATTCTCATAGAAATAGTCAAACTGTCCATTCTTTATGCCTGCTTTGTAAGCTGAGATTATTTCCAGAATTCCATTGGGGTGGAAACCGTACCATTTGCCTTCCATTTTTCCCTTTTCATAATTCCCTTTCAATCGCAATTGGCCGTTCTCGTAATAGCCTTCGTATTCGCCATCTTTAATATCGGCTTGATAGTGTATGATTTCCTTGATATTCCGCCCCGGCCAAAAAGATTGTTGTTTGCCATCAAGCAAGCCATTCGAATAAGATTTTATGGAAATTAAATCTCCCGATTTAGCGTATTCTTTGGTCAATCCATCAAAATAACTTTGACTGAGCTCTATTTCTTTCTCAAGTAAACCGGAAGGATAATAAGTTCTTTGAATTGAGTCCACCACTGCATTTTTATAATACAATTCAGACCGGACATTGCCATTGGTATAATAGGATTTATACCATCCATTTATTTTGCCATCCTGATACTCCGTTTCTTCAAAAAGTATATTGCCGGGAAGATAATTGCGCCAGACTCCGTCTTTATTCCCCTTTAGATATTTACCGGTACTTTGCAATTGACCATCTTCATCAAAATACTCCCAATAACCACTTTTGTGACCATTTTTATAATCACCTTTTGCATAAATATCTTTTTCCTGGGCCATCGAATTAAATCCGCTAAAGATTATTACGGCAAGGATAAGGGTCTTTAGGTATTGAAAATCAGTTCTCATCAAATATCAAAATTACGACAGATAATTTTATCTAGGTTCACATTAAAACACAGAATTTATCGGCAGATCAATTTACATAGTTTTAATAAGTTTGGGAGCCTTTATCTCTTCAAAAAATCTGGCTCAGGTAATGGGTACCTCCGCTATCTCTTTAGGTGGAATAAGCAATACCCAAAGCGACATTTACTCTGTTTTCAACAATCCTGCTTTGCTGGATTATTCAAAAAACAAAGAATTTTCTTCTTTTTACTATTTGCCTTACGGTATCCCTGAACTTGATTTTATTTCATTCTGTGCAAAAATACCCAATAAACATGCCAGTATAGGTTTAGGTCTATTTAATACGGGCACAAATTTTTTCAAGCAACAAGCGATAATGCTATCAATGGGAAGAAAAACCGAAAATTTCAGTTTTGGATTTTCCTCAGAATATCGTCAAGTAAATATTAACGAAAATGGCATTTACTCAGGTCTCCTGTTCAACCTTGCCGCTTCGAGTTCAATTTTCCCAAAATTCAATTTTTCCATGCTTCTGACCAATCTCAACCAGGCAGGTATTGGAATTGAAAAAAAAGAATATTTCCCAACACAGGTAAAAATATCCGGAAAATACGAAGCCAGCGAGAAGCTATTTATGTATTCAGAAACAGAAATTCAATTGGATGAGGGAATTGTATTCCGAAGCGGATTGGAATATTTCGTTTTAAAGAATTTGACATTTCGCACGGGTATCGATTCCAAAAACATGAATCCGGCCATGGGATTTTCGCTAATTGGCAGACGCTGGAGCTATAATCAGTCCATAGATTATCATCAAAATCTGGGCTTCAGCCATGCCGTAAATATATCCTATGTCATTAATCGGTAAAATTAAAGTGTCCGGTTTAGTCATTTTTCTGATTCTAAACTCTGGAAAAATAGCAGCTCAGGAAACTATTGATTTTGAACAATTTCTTCATGACCTTTTACCATTGGAAGATGAGCGAGCGGAAAACCTTGATTTCTATGATCAACTCCTTCTTATTTATCAAAATCCAATTGATTTAAATAAAGCCGGCAGTAAGGAACTAGAGCAATTGTATCTCTTAAGTCAGGCTCAAATTCAAAATATTATTAATTATCGCCTGGAGTTTGGGAATTTTTTATCCTTATACGAATTGCAGGCCGTACCTTCAATTGAACCTGAATTGATTGATAAACTCAAATACTTTGTCGAAGTAAAAAGCACAAATGTTGATGGCCGTAATTTTGCAAAAAGGTTAAAAACGAGTGACCGGCATTACTTTCTCAGCAGAATAGAACGACAAATTGAAACATCTGAAGGATACAGGAAAACTGAAGAAAAACAAGGATTTCTAGGTGATCCAAATAAGTATTTAATGCGTTACCGGATAGCGCGTTATGGTGACTACAGCATGGGTTTCACCTTTGAAAATGATGCAGGTGAAGAATTCAAATTAGATCCGGCAAGAAAACAAATGGGTTTTGATTATGCTTCTGCACATCTCTACAGGGAAAATATTGGGCTGATGAGCAAAATTGCATTGGGTGATTACCGCTTGCAGTTTGGGCAGGGGCTTATTTTTGCTTCGGGTTTTGGATCAGGTAAAAGTGCTCAAACCATTCTTTCAACGAAGCGAATAAGTACCGGAATCAGCCCTTATAGCTCTGTAATGGAGAGTGGTTTTCAACGTGGTATTGCGGGAAGTTTTCTAATTAATAAAATCCTCATCAGTCCATTTTATTCTCGCCAGAATATAGATGCCAGCATATTTGAATCGGATAGCTTCAATACGTCTCAAATCACTTCCATATCCACAAGTGGGATTCATAATACCGAGACCTATTACACACGCAGAAAAACATCCCTGGAGCAAGTTTTTGGGTGCAATATGAGCTGGACTAAGAAATCAAGCCAATTGGCTTTGACTTATGCCCAACAAATCTTTGAGCATAATTACAAATCTCAAGAGCTTTTGAGAAATAAATACAAATTCAATGGAAGGATAAATCATAACATTGGCATTGACTACGATATTAATTTCTTGAATATGAATTTATTTGGAGAAAGTGCCATTTCCTCTTCCGGTGGTATTGCTTTGGTTCAGGGGTTAATTACAGCGCTAAATTCAAGTACAGATCTGGCCTTTCATTTCAGACATTTCGATAAAAATTTCCATACCATCCGGGGATCAACATTTTCAGAAGGCACACATCCAATAAACGAAAGTGGATTCTATAGCGGTATTTCAAAAAAGTTTGGAAGAAACTGGAAGTTGAATGGCTATTACGATCTTTTCAGTTTTCCATGGATAAGTTATTTGGCTAAAGCTCCTTCAAAGGGTAATGAACTATTGTTGAGATTGGAAAGGCGAATTAGCCGAAACAGTTCCATTTACCTCCAGTATAAAACGGAGAAAAAAGAGATAAATGCTCACAGTGATAAAACTGCTAAGTTGTTTGAGCGCAACAATAGTGAATGGATATTGCAATTAACTCAATCCCTCAACGAATTTATCTCTTTAAGAACCCGTATTCAAAAAAAGCAAATCATCACTTTAGATCGTTCAGAAGGTGCCGCATTTACACAGGATCTGAGATTAGAATACAAACGATTAAGAACAGATTTTAGAATAGCCATATTCAATAGCAGTGACTATCAAAGCAGAATGTATGTATTGGAAAAAGATGTTTTATACAGTTTATCGGCACCGGCCTATTTTGGTAAGGGAATCAGAAACTACATTCTAATTAAATATAAAGCCGGGAACAAATTTGATTTGTGGTTTAAATGGGCAAGGACATTACGCAACGACGTAGAGTCAATTGGAACCGGTTTGGACAGAACTGAAGGGAACAGAAGAAATACATTAAAATTTCAGCTAATAGCTAAGCTATGAGCTTATTTTTTTCTCAAAGTAAGCGATTGTGTTTTTGAGTCCTTCATCAAGCATAATGCCTGGTTCCCATGATAACTTTTCTCTTGCCTTATCAATGTTTGGCTGTCTCTGCATTGGGTCGTCTGCAGGTAGGGGTTTATAGACAAGCTTTGAAGAAGAACCGGTAATATCAATCACCTTTTCTGCCAACTGTTTAATGGTGAATTCGTTCGGGTTTCCAATGTTAATTGGCATGTGCAAGGATTCTTTGCTATTCATCAATTTGTACATACCGTCCACAAGGTCATCTACATAGCAAAAACTTCGGGTTTGCAATCCCTCACCGTAAATCGTAATATCTTGTCCTTTAAGCGCCTGAACAATAAAATTTGAAACCACCCGGCCATCATTTTCATTCATCCTCGGGCCATAGGTATTAAAAATTCTAATGATGCGAATGTCTACACCATTTTGACTATGATAATTCATAAAGAGCGTTTCTGCACAGCGTTTTCCTTCATCGTAACATGCTCTTGGTCCGATCGGATTGACATTCCCCCAATATGATTCTTCCTGAGGGTGCACTTTTGGATCTCCGTACACTTCAGAAGTACTGGCCTGAAGCACCCTTGCCTTTGTTCTTTTAGCCAAACCAAGGGTGTTTATTGCTCCCATTACAGAGGTTTTAATGGTTTTAATTGGATTGTATTGGTAGTGAACCGGAGATGCCGGGCATGCCAGATTGTAAATCTGATCAACTTCCGCATAATAAGGATGTATTACATCCTGTCTTATAACTTCAAAAAATGGATTGTCTCTGAGATGGACTATATTTTCTTTGGAGCCCGTAAAATAATTATCGAGGCAAATTACTTCATTGCCTTCATTTAAAAGTTTCTCACAAAGATGAGATCCAAGAAAACCCGCTCCGCCGGTAATTAAAATCCGTTTTCTCATTAATTAAGCCATAATTGGTTTAAATCCGATGCCATAATATTCAAAGCCAGAATCTTTCATCTGGTTATAAGTATAAATATTTCGTCCGTCAAAGATCAATTTATTCTTTAAAAGCTCTGAAACTTGTTTTAAATCCGGAGATCTGAATTCTGACCACTCCGTAAAAATAGCGAGACAATCGGCTTCTTTTAATACTTCATACATGTCATCGCCATAATGCACATCATTATTTAAATGTCTTTTCGCCTCCTCTACTGCAACCGGATCATAGGCATGTACTTCGCAACCGGATTTTAAAAGTAAATCGATTAAAACAAGAGAGGGAGCTTCTCTCATATCATCAGTTTTTGGTTTGAAGGACAGTCCCCAAACGGCAATTTTTTTACCTTTTAAATCTCCTTTGAATCTTTTCTTAATTTTTTGATATAAAACACTTTTTTGAGCATCATTGACATCTTCTACCGCTTGAAGAACTTTTAAAGAATATCCATTTTCATTGGCCGTTTTAATCAAAGCTTTAACATCTTTTGGAAAACATGATCCTCCGTAACCAATACCGGGATAAATAAACTGATTACCTATTCTTGGGTCACTACCAATACCTTTTCTTACCAAATTGACATCCGCACCTAATAATTCGCATAAATTGGCGATGTCATTCATAAAACTAATTTTAGTAGCCAACATAGAATTAGCTGCATATTTGGTCATTTCAGCAGAAGGAATATCCATAAATATGGTAGGGTGACCATTTAAGGTAAAAGGATGATAAAGCTTCTCCATTATGTTTTTGGCCTTATCACTGGAAATTCCAATTACAATTCTATCGGGTTTTAAAAAATCGTTTACCGCTGCACCCTCCTTGAGAAATTCAGGATTTGAGGCCACATCAAATTCAAATTCACCCTCTCTTTTATCCAATTCATTTTTTATGGCTTCATGAACTTTTTCAGCAGTACCAACCGGAACCGTGCTTTTGGTTACTATCACCATATAATCGTTCATATTCTTACCAACTTCAGAAGCTACTTTGAGAACATGCTTAAGATCAGCGCTTCCATCTTCATCGGGTGGTGTGCCTACAGCTATAAAAACTGCTTCAGCTCCCTGAATGCTTGCGGCGAGGTCCGTTGAAAAATGCAATCTTTTCTTCTCCAGGTTACGGTGAACCATTTCTTTTAGCCCGGGCTCATATATAGGTAAAATCCCATCTTTTAAGTTCTCAATTTTTCTTTCATCTATATCGATGCAAGTCACATCAATACCCACTTCTGAAAAACAAGTTCCGGTCACTAAACCTACATATCCCGTTCCAACAATTGCTATTTTCATTTAGCTCTTTTTTATTAAGTCGCAAAAATAGAAATTAAGCTTTATTAAGCTCAGTATTTTTACAATTTGAATCAATTATAAAATGTATTGACTTAAATCCTTATTTTTTATCAGACTGTCAAGCTTTTCGTGAACCATTTCCTTGCTGATGAACAGGCTTGTTCCCGGTGTGATATTATCGGGAACTTCAAAGAGAATTTCATTGAGCAATTTGCTCATTACGGTGTGCAAACGTCTTGCACCTATATTTTCAACTTCAGAATTAATTTTAAAAGCTATGGCAGCAATTTCATTTAAGGACTCATCGCTAAATTTTAGTTCTACGTCTTCGGCCTTTAAAAGTGCTTCATATTGCTTTGTCAATGCATTTTTTGGTTCTTTAATTATCCTGATGAAATCTTTTTCTGTCAGACTCTCAAGTTCTACACGAATTGGAAATCTTCCCTGAAGTTCAGGAATAAGATCCGAAGGTTTGGACACGTGAAATGCACCGGCGGCAATAAATAAAATATGATCTGTGTTAATAACACCGTGTTTTGTATTCACCGTAGAACCTTCAACAATCGGTAAAAGATCGCGCTGAACCCCTTCCCTGCTTACATCAGGGCCACCCTGAGCTCCTCCGCCTCCTTTGGCGATTTTATCAACTTCATCAATGAAAATAATACCGGTATTTTCAGCTTTGCGCATGGCCTCTTCTTTTACCTCATCCATATCAATGAGTTTTGAGGTTTCCTCATCTAAAAGAACTTTGCGTGCATCTTTGATGCTCATCTTGCGCTTTTTATTTTTTTTCGGCATCATACCGCCTATCATTTCCTGAATATTCATCATGGATACTTCATCCATTCCACCTCCAACCACGCCCACACCAGGCATCATGCTTTGCTGAATATCAATTTCAATTTTCCTCTCATCCAACTCGCCTTTTCTTAGCTTATCTCTGAATTTTTCCCTAGTCTTTTGATTGAGTTCCTCTTCCGACATCTCTGAGTTATCAGTGCTGTCATCATTGACCTGCATTTGAACCGATTTATTTTTTATTGGTGGAATCAAAATGTTTAAAATTGTCTCTTCTACGGCATCTTTTGCTTTTTCTTCAACCTCGGCCTTCTTTCTAATTTTGACCAATTTTACCGAATGCTCAACCAAATCTCTTACCATGCTTTCCACATCCCTACCCACATAACCAACTTCGGTAAATTTTGAGGCTTCAACTTTGGTAAAGGGAGCATCAGCAATTGATGCGAGACGTCTGGCTATTTCGGTTTTCCCTACACCTGTTGTGCCAATCATTAATATATTATTGGGCACTATTTCCTGTCTTATATCCTCATCAGCATTCAAACGTCTCCATCTGTTTCTCAATGCGATGGCAACATTTCTTTTTGCATCATCCTGCCCAATTATATATTTGTCGAGTTCCCTCACTATTTCGGAAGGAGTTAAGTATTTATTTTCCATTAAATTCTGTTTTTAGTGATAAAATTAAGATCACTAGTTAAAGTCAATTTGGTAGTGGCCCCTGATATATGATCCACAGATCTTGCCAATGCAAACTGCACTGATTTAACCTTTAATAGCATTCCAAAAGAAAAGCCTGCCAAAGCTTTTCTTTCTACAATTTGCAATTCCGCTCTCCGCATAAAATTATACCCTGCCTGAATATTGAATCCTTTGGTAATCAATAGTTCAGTTCCAATAATCAAGGGTCTTGTTAATTTGTCAAGGGTACCTGGTTCTTCTCGAATGGGTTCGCCATTCTCATCAAAACCCGTAAATAAATTAGGATCATCATATACTATATCGTATCGATACAACCTGTGCAATGTGGCAGAAAATCGAAGTGGCATATGTTTGGGTTTGTATGAACTTCCAATTCTAAGATCGAAAGGCAAAACAAATTCAGTATCCGAGGTATATTTACTCAGAGGCATTCCAATATTTCTAAAAACCATACCTATAACAAAATCCTCTTTAGGATGAATAAACTGACCGCCTAGGTCAAATAATAAAGCTGTAGAATTAAAAGAGGCTATTGAGGAGTTGGCAATTTTTAGATTCAACCCATAAGAAAAATTATCAAAGCGTCTTCCATAGCCTATATTTAGTATTAAATCAGAAGCCCTGAATTCCCCAATCTCATTGCCATTTTCATCGGTTTCCTGCATCTCCCCATAATTCCAGAAAGAAATGCCAAAGGCAAAATTTCCAAGCTTTTCTTTGCTTTTAGTATAGCTCAGCGTGTGGTTTTGAATGTCGGCATAATTAGCATTGTAATTGTAGGATATGAAATTGTTAAATCCTGTATCAAGCGAAGCGGGGTTTTGCCAGAAATGATTATTGTCCAGATCTCTGTGACTTACATCAACTCCACCAATGGCGAAAACTCCGGCATTTACAGCCGTATTTGTAAAGTCAAGGCTTTGAGAACCACCTATTTGAGCAAATGAAGCTCTATGACAAATTAAGATTAAAACAATTAATTGTAGTCTGTTCAAATTTTAGACTTTTAGTCTCAACGCTAATATTACACTTAAATTGAAATTAGCCCTGCTGATCCTTTGAGTTTAAGACCTGCAAATCTATGGGATTTTGGACTTTGGTTTTTAGTAATGCGATATCCAAAACTGATTTTACTTCGCTCACGTAATGAATATTCATCCCTTTGATCATTTCATTTTCAATATCTTCAAAATCCTTTTTATTTCGCTCACAGAGAATAATATCCTTCACCCCGGCTCTTTTAGCCGCCAAGATTTTTTCTTTAATTCCTCCTACCGGTAACACTTTTCCGCTCAAGGTGATTTCTCCCGTCATTGCCAATTTGTTTTTTACCTTCCTTTGGGTAAATAAAGAAGCAATAGAAGTAAAAAGCGTAATTCCTGCACTCGGACCATCTTTAGGAACTGCTCCAGCAGGTACATGAATATGAAGATCAAACTGATCAAAAATCCGATAATCAATTCCCAATTCAGGGGCATGAGCTTTTAAATAGGAAATTGCGGCCATGGCGGATTCCTTCATTACATCCCCCAACTGACCTGAAAGGGTTAATTTTCCTTTACCCCGGCTTAGGCTTGACTCAATGTTAAGAATTGTACCACCGTAGGGTGTCCAGGCAAGGCCTGTAACAATTCCCGCCATTTCATTATTATCGTAAATCTCCTTATCGAATATTTCCGTGCCTAAAATTTCGATTACATTTTTTCCACTCAGTTTTGAATCAAAATCTTCTTCCATTGCCACAGATTTTGCAGTGCTTCTGGCCAGTTCTCCAATTTTTCTTTCCAGCTCCCGTACTCCTGATTCTCGGGTATAACCTTCGATCACTTTGGTGATGGCTTCGTTATTCATGCTAAATTGCGCAGCCTTTAAGCCATGCGATTTCCTTTGCTTTGGCAATAAATGTTTTTTAGCAATTTGCACCTTCTCTTCAAGGGTATAACCGGTTATTTCAATTATTTCCATTCGGTCGCGAAGTGCGGGTTGGATGCTCTCCAGAGAATTAGAAGTAGCTACAAATAGAATTTTTGAAAGATCGTACTCAACTTCCAAATAATTATCGACAAATGTGGCATTCTGCTCCGGATCTAAAACTTCGAGCAAGGCCGAAGAAGGATCACCTCTGAAATCTGCTCCTACCTTGTCAATTTCATCAAGGATAAAAACTGGATTACTTGATCCTACTTTTTTAATATTTTGAATAATCCTTCCGGGCATGGCACCCACATAGGTTTTTCTGTGTCCTCTAATTTCTGCTTCATCTCTTATTCCCCCCAATGACATTCGCACATATTTTCGGCCAAGGGCTTTGGCAATCGATCTTCCCAATGAGGTTTTACCAACTCCCGGAGGACCGTAAAGACATAAAATTGGGGCTTTCATGTCGTTCTTAAGTTTTAATACCGCCAAGTATTCAAGAATCCTGTTTTTTACTTTCTGCAATCCATAGTGATCTTCATCAAGTATTTTTTTGGCCCTTTTTAGGTCAAAATTGTCCTTTGAATATTCCTCCCAGGGTAAATCCAACATGAGTTCTGCATAATTCATCGTAACCGGATATTCAGCTGCCTGAGGGTTCATTCTCAACAACTTGTCCAGTTCCTTATTGAAATGGGACTCAACTTCTTTGCCCCATTTTTTTTCTTTGCTCTTTACCCTAAGTTTTTCAACCTCCTGGTCAGGTGTTTCATATCCAAGTTCGTCTTGCAACACTTTTATTTGTTGGCGCAAGAAATAATCCCTTTGCTGTTGGTCAATATCCGTACTGACTTTGTTTTGAATTTCATGCTTCAATTCCAGCATTTTAACTTCCTTCAGCATGTATTCGAGTAGCAAAGTTGCCCTGTCGACGCCATCTTCGATTTCGAGAAGTTTTTGTTTTTCAGATACCTCAGCGCTAATATTCGAACTCAAAAAGTGAATCAGAAATCCGGGATTTTCAATATTGTCCAAAGCGACCTGCGCTTCTTTTGGAATTTCAGGATTTAATTTCAGAATTTTTTTGGCTGCTTCTTGAATCGAAGAAATAAGAGCAGAAATTTTCTTGCTGTTTTTATTTGGAAACTTTTCAGCGAGGGTTCTCACCTTGGCTGAGAAAAAAGGATTTGTACTGATGGGATCCAAAAGTTCAAACCTTCTTTTTCCCCTGATTATAATGGTTGTATTTCCGTCTGGTAAAACAAGCATTTTCACAATATGAGCCACGGTACCAATTCGGTAGAGGTCATTAAAATCGGGATCGTCGGTTTTATTGTTTTTCTGAGTGATTACACCTATAGTTCTGTCTTGTTTATAGACTTTTTTAACAAGTTTAATCGACTTTTCACGTCCGACTGTGATAGGTATAACCATTCCCGGAAACAAAACAGTATTTCTAACCGGTAATATGGGTAAGGCATCAATCTCCTTAACGTCATCCTGATCGGTATCATCTTCGGGAGAAATTAATGGTATAAAATCTCCATCATCGTCAATTAATTCTGCTAAAACATATTTATTTGAAACTGTATTATCTGATTTTTTCATATCATGCATGAGAAATTGCCATATTGGCAGTAAAATGTATCAATATTGGACTACATTTTACTTTCATAAATTGAATTATATTTTGGTGCAATAGCTATGCCAAAAAAGGGACTAAGAGAAAATGTATTAAATTTGAAAAAGAGGTTTATTGGCCACTTTTATGACAATTTCAATTTGAGATCATATTCCGGAAAATTTTACTGTATTATCTTATTGATTTGTGGTGTCGCCTTAACCTCCGCCTTTTCTGTGCCTAGAAGTCCAAAAAATGGAGATGTAGTGGCTCAATCCCAATCCTCGGAGTTTTATCAACCATTTGAATTCTCAAATATTGGTAGCATTCCTTATTATTATAAAAAAGGCAAAGTCAAGAAAATACTTAGACTCCAAAAGAAAAATAAAATAACAAAACTGATTAGGGAGCTGGAAAAATACATCAGTCAATTTGGCATACAAAATTTTTATAAGAATACAGATATGATGTGGCGATTGGGGCAATTGTATGAAAATACGGGCCGACTTGAAGATGCAAAAGTGGTTTATCGTTATGTATTAAGACATAAAAGAGACAGCGTTCAAAAAGTGCGAATTTTTTACGATTCTCTCACGGTTTTGGACAAAGAATACTACGTTCCGATTCAATATTATTACGACCTTGTAGGTACAGATGAATCAACTGACACCTTACACCCTCCTGACATTTATTTGAATATGGGCGAAGACGTCAATTCACTCGCTTCAGATTATGGCCCAACCATCAATTTAAAAGGAGACGTACTTATTTTTTCATCAAGACGAAATGAAGTTAAGGAAGCTTTTGGATACCGGCAAGATGAAGACCTCTATGTCACTGAAAAGTGGAACGATCACTGGGTCTGGGCAGAACCTTTGACCGATATTAATTCTCAATACAATGAAGGTTCACCTTTTCTTTCAAGGGACGAAAAAACATTGCTTTTTGTGAAATGCGATTGCCCCGATTGCTACGGTGACTGCGATATATTTCAAGCCAGTAAAAGGGAAGATTCTACATGGGGTTACATAAAGAATTTAGGGGTTACCATTAACAGCAAAGCCTGGGATTCCCAACCTACCTTATCGCATTCCGGAGATACACTCTTTTTCTCATCTGACCGACTGGGAGGCTTTGGTTTATCTGATATTTATTACTCCATTAAGGACAAAGATGGCAAGTGGCTTCCGGCAAAAAATATAGGGCCAAAAATCAATACAAGGAAAAGCGAGGTAAGTCCATATTTCCACCCCAAGGAAAATGTATTGTACTTTAGTTCCAACGGTCAAATTGTGAATTTCGGAAGTTTTGATATTTATAAAACAAGATTGGGGAGCGGACATCGGTTTTCAGAGCCAAAGAATATAGGGCCATTGGTAAATGGCGAAGGCAGTGAATATTATTTTACAATCGATAGTAAATCTGAACATCTCTACTACGCACGCTCAGAAGCGGATGATATTGACAATTTGGATCTTCATTCTTTTCCATTGCCAATGGGTGCTCAACCTAAAGCCACCACAAAGTTTAAAGGTACCGTATTGGATACTGCTACCGGTCTGCCTTTGAAAGGAATTGCATCGATCATAGATCTTGAAAAGGGTATTGCCATTGCACCCAAATACCTTAGACCCGATGGTAGCTTTGAATTTGAATTGATCAATAACGGAACCTATCTTTTGGTCATTCAGGGTGAAGATTTTTTTAGAATCGAAGAGATTTTTGAATTGGACGGAGACACGGAGCGTTTGTTTTCAACCAATCCTATTTCAAGCAAACTCAAATTTGAATCCATAGAATTTCTTCAAGGAGATTCAACCATATTGCCTTCTATGGAAGACGATATTTATAAAGTCATTGAATTTTTATTGGATCATCCGGATTTTAAGCTGAGAATTTCCGGGCACACAGATTCACAAGGTGATTCAGATGCAAATCATCGCTTATCGCAATCCAGAGCAAAAGCAATAAAGAATTACATCATAGAAAATGGCCGAATTGAATCCAATCGAATTGAGGCCATTGGATATGGATTTGACAAACCCATCGTTAAAGTTGAGAAAAGTGACGAAGACCGACACTTAAACCGCCGGGTTGAATTTGAAATCTTTCGCGATTAAAAAATCACTTTTATAATATCATTGAATATGGCAAAGCCCATAATTCCAAGTAGAATTACCATTCCAACTTTCTGAGCCACTTCCAGAAATTTCAAGGAAGGCGCCCTTCCTGATACCATTTCAAATAAAAGAAATACAACGTGTCCACCATCAAGTGCAGGAATTGGAAGTAAATTCATAAAAGCCAATACCATTGATAAAAGTCCCGTTATATACCAGAATTTTTGCCAAATCCACTGACCTCCAAAAAATTTGGCGATCCCAATAGGGCCTGAAATAGCCTTGTCGGCCGCCACATCCCCGCTAAAAATTTTACCAAATCCTTTTATGTTATCATAAACCACGGTAAAAGCCATTCCCGCACCTTTTGGAATGCTTTCGAAAAAGCCATATTCCACAGTTGATTTTTGTAAGAGTGATTCGGAATAGAATCCCAACTTACCATCTTCCCCAACTTCAAATTCTTTTTCAAGACTTTCACCATTTCTTGAAATTTTTGTGACGACGGTCTTCCCTTTGTTCTCTGAAAGAACATCAACTAAAGTCTGAAAATAATTTACTTCAATACCATTAACAGAAATTATCTTATCGCCTGTTTTTAATCCTCCTTTATCCGCAACGCTTCCTTTTAAAATTTCCCCCACAATAAATGGTTCAAGAGGAGAAATAAAGGGCTCTTCACTTTCTATTTTCTTTGAAATAAAATCGTCAGGCACTTCCACAATGACTTCCCGGCCATCGCGTAAAACGGTGAAGAAGGCATTTGACTCCAACAATACTTTGCTACCCTGCACTTCTGCAAAATCATCAAAGTCATCTCCATTTATTTTGACGATTTTGTCACCTGTTTTTAATCCTATCTCCTCGGCTAAAGAATGGGCGTATATTCCATGTTTATTGACCTCATCTTTGGAAATAAAGGTTTCGCCATAGCTAAATTTCAGCATGGCAAAGATGACGACACCGGTAATTACATTGACGATTATTCCCCCGAGCATTACGATTAATCTCTGCCAGGCGGGTTTAGCTCTAAATTCCCATGGTTCGGGTTGCGATTCCATTTTATCCGTATCGAGTGATTCATCCACCATTCCGGCAATTTTTACAAAGCCCCCCAATGGAATTGCACCGATTGAATATTCCGTTTCTCCGTATTTAATGCCCCATATTTTTGGAGGAAAACCTATGGAATACTTTTCCACTCTCATTCCAAAAACCTTGGCTGCTATTAGGTGACCCAGTTCGTGTAATCCTACTAAAATGGACAGTCCCAGCAACAGCTGGCCCGTCATAATTAATCCTTCCATCTATTTAAATATTCCTTAGCTATAATTCTTGTTTCCCTATCTGCACTAACATAATCCTCATAATTTGGATGAGCAATGTATGTTATTTCATTCATGCAATGCTCAATTAAGTCTGACATCGCTAAAAATCCAATTTTATTATTTAAAAACCCCTCAACAGCAATTTCGTTCGCTGCGTTCAATACACATGGTACAATGCCCGATTTTTTTAAAGCTTCGAATGCCAGCTTTAAATTTTTAAACGTATCAAAGTCCGGCTCTTCAAAAGTAAACATGGGGTAATTCTTGAAATTAAATCTTGGCACATCAGATTCCAGTCTTAAAGGATGGCTCAAAGCGTACTGTATCGGAATTCGCATATCAGGAATTCCCAATTGTGCCTTGATCGAACTGTCCTTGAATTGCACCATGCTGTGAATAACCGATTGCGGGTGGACCACCACTTCTACCTGATCTTCATGCAAATCAAAAAGCCACTTTGCTTCTATGACTTCCAGTCCTTTGTTCATTAAGGTAGCAGAATCTATGGTAATCTTTGAGCCCATGTTCCAATTTGGATGGTTCAAGGCCTCCTGGATACTTACATTTTCCAGTTGCTCTCTTTTCTTTCCTCTAAATGGACCACCTGAGGCTGTCAAATATATTTTCTCGATATTCTCCTCCTCTTCGCCGATCATGCATTGAAAAATAGCAGAATGTTCAGAGTCCACAGGGTAAATTTCACAGTTATACTTATCAGCTAATTTTTTAATCAATTCTCCGGCAACAACTAAGGTTTCTTTATTGGCCAGTGCAATGTGTTTGCCTTTTTCCAGTGCTTTTATGGTTGGCCTTAAACCGGCATAGCCAACCAATGCCGTTAAAACAACATCCAATTCATTGATCTGAACCACATCTGAGATGGCGTCTTCACCGGAATGAACGCTAACGAATTCTTTTTTTAAGGCATTTTTGACTTGTTGATATTTATCTTTATTGGCAATTACAACATGCTCCGGCTGAAATTCCAATGCCTGACTAATTAAAAGCTCGGCATTATTATTTGCGGTAAGCACATTGATATTAAACTTGCCCGGATAATTTCGCACTACCTCCAGGGCCTGGGTTCCTATGGATCCGGTAGACCCTAAAATTCCTATATTTCTTGGAAATAGATTTAGATTCATTTTTGATTTAGTGCAAATTCGGTAAGACCTTCTGCAAATTTTCTGTCATTTGATAATCGAGGGACTTTATTCTGACCTCCCAGTTTTCCATTTTTTTTCATGAACCTGATAAACGCATCGGGTTGCAAAACTGCAACTTCAAGATTTTTAAGAATATTGCCCTGGATGAGATCATCGTAATATGAATTTAGTCGGCAAAGTTGCAAATTTAATTCCTTTTCGAAAGAACTAATATTGTTTGGTTGTTTTGAGAATGAAATAAACCACTCATGACAGCTGAGGCCTTTTTCAGGATTAATTTTTGGAGCAACAGTAAATTCAACAATTTCGGTTTCCGGAAACTTTTTAACCGTCTCGTTCATAGCCTTTTCCACTTCTTCTGCAATTACATGTTCGCCAAAAGCTGATATAAAATGTTTGACCCTTCCTGTCACTACGATTCTATACGGTGATTTTGAAACAAATTTTACAGTATCACCAATTACATAAGCCCATAAACCTGCATTACTGCTAATTATAATTGCGTAATTTTTATCCAGTTGCACATCTTCAATGCAATATCTTTTGGGGTTTTCATTTTGAATTTCTTCAAGCGGGACAAATTCAAAGAATATCCCGGAATTTAACTGCAGCAGCAGTCCTTCTTCGTTCTGGCTGTCCTGAAAAGCAAAAAATCCTTCTGATGCCGGATAAGTTTCAATGGCATCAATTTCTTTCCCAATACTTTCAAATAATTTATTGCTGTAAGGTTTGAAATTAACGCCCCCATGAACGATCAGAGAAAGATTTGGGAAAATTTCTGAAATAGGCCGATTGTATTTCTCAATTAGTCGATCAAAATACATTTGAATCCAGGGAGGAATTCCTGAAATAAGCCGCATATCAGCCTCACCTGTTTCTTCAATTATTTTATCAAGCTTTGCCTCCCAATCCTCTATGCAATTGGCCTCAAAACTTGGTTTCTGATTTCTTCTAAGATATTGAGGTACATGATGGTTGACAATCCCGGATAACCTTCCTGTTGGAATATCACCTTCCATATTCAACTCAGGGCTTCCAGATAAAAAAATCATTTGCCCGTCTACAAATGAGCTGTTTTCTGATTCTCTAATGTAACTGAGAAGAGCGTTTCTTGCAGAATTAATATGATTGGGAATGGAGCTTTTAGTGATTGGAATATATTTTGACCCCGAAGTTGTACCGGAAGTTTTAGCAAAATAAATTGGTCGTCCTTTCCAGAGCACATCGCTTTCCCCGGCACGGATTCTGTCAATATATGGCCTCAATTGTTCATAATCCCTTAAGGGTACTCGTTCCTGAAACTCTTTTACACTTCTGATGTGTTTAAATCCGTGATCTTCACCAAACAAAGTTTCTCTTCCCTGAACAATGAGACTCTCAAAAGTTCGTTTTTGATGCATTACAGGTTTTTGTGCCCATTTACGTTGTTGATTAACAACGTACTTTGCAAAAGGAATACTTAGCCAACTTTTTATACCCATTAGAATTTTAAAAGATACAGAACTTCTTAGGTTTTCAAAGACTTATTAATATTGCAATGATCGTGAGCAAAATTGAAAAATGAAAAAAACACTAATTACGGTTTTAATTTCTTCATTATCCGGGCTTGGAGGAGCATTTATTTATTCAGAATATTTCTCAGAAGAGCAAAGCCTTCATAATTCTGGACAAATAATAGAAGAAAAACCGGTATATAAAACCGAGCAATCATTTACACGAGCTATTCCGGATATTAATTTCCGGGAAGCCTCGAATAGCAGCACGCCGAGTGTTGTCTATATAAAAACTATTTTTTCTCATGAGTACGAGACCATTAATCTTTTAGATTGGTTTTTTAACGGCGGTACGACGAGAAGAACACAAGAAGTAATCTCTTCCGGATCGGGAGTTATCTATACAAAAGATGGCTATATCATAACTAACAACCATGTCATTGATAATTCTCAAAAGATCATGGTGAATATCGGAAAGCGAAATTATGAAGCCGAAGTAATCGGTACGGATCCCGGAACAGATATAGCCGTAATAAAAATTAAAGAGAAAAATTTGCCTGCGATTAAAATAGGAAGTTCGAAAGAATTGCAAGTTGGCGATTGGGTATTGGCAGTGGGAAATCCATTTAACTTAACCTCAACAGTTACTGCGGGAATTGTTAGCGCAAAAGGAAGAGACCTCAATAAACTGTCCAATAGATTCCCTATAGATTTTTTTATACAAACAGATGCTGCCATCAATCCCGGGAACAGCGGAGGTGCTTTGGTAAATCTGGGAGGAGAGCTGGTCGGTATAAATACCGCTATTCTATCGCCTTCGGGTGCATTTTCAGGCTATGGTTTTGCTGTACCTGTGGATATTGCAAAAAAAGTTGCAGATGACCTGATACAATATGGAAGAGTTCAAAAAGCAACTTTGGGTATTGAAATTCAGCCTGTAACAGAGAAAGTTGCAGATAAATTAAATCTTGAAAATCTGGACGGCGTTGTCATTAATCACGTGGAGAAAAATTTTCCGGCTGATAAAATTGGTTTAGAGGCTGGAGACATTATCCTTAAAATTGATAATAATATAGTGGATACGGAATCTGAATTTGATGAACAATTGAGTTATTACCGGCCTGGCGATAAGATCAAATTGGTTTATAAGCGAAAATCTGATCTAATTGAGAAAGAAATAACCTTAACGAATGTTGAAGGCACTACAGATCTTATCCGAAGAATTGTTTACGAATCTGAATTTTTGGGTGCTGAATTGGAAGAAATACCCAATTATTTAGCCAAACAGTTGCGAATCAATAGTGGAATCAGAATTAATAGTATCAGCTCGGGCTTATTCAGAGATCTTGGTTTGAAAGAAGGCTTTATTATTACGGCTATTAATGGCAATAGTGTAAAACAAGCTAAAGAAATCGAAAAAATATTAAAGAACGTCAAAGGCAGAGTAAGAATCGAGGGTATTAATAATAATAATATCAGAGGCTTTTATTCATTTTATTTTTAAAACTATCAATGCTAAAAAAACATTTAAGCTTCGCCCTGAATATTGTTGTATTTGTCCTTTTTTCAGCGTGTTCATCTAATTTTGATAAGAGTAATTCCAATAATCATCTCAATCTAAGGGATTATTCCGTTCAATCTGTTTTATGGCAACAGCATTCCGCAGAACATCGCGCCCTTTGCTATCAGGCCTATAATATTGCTTTGGATAGATTAAAAAATCTTGAGAAGCAAAACGAAAGGCCATTAGCTATTATTAGTGATCTTGATGAAACTGTAATTGACAATTCTTTTTATAATGCCATGCTGATTGAAAAAGATCAGGACTATTCAAAAGAATCCTGGCGAGAATGGGTTCTTTTAGAAAATGCAAAAGCACTCCCCGGAGCCATAGATTTTTTTAAGCGGGTTAAGGAATTGGGCATTGAAATTTTTTACATTTCGAACCGCAGTGATTCTGAAAAAACAGAAACCATTAATAATTTGAAAAAACTCGACCTACCCAATGCAGATACTTCATTTGTGTTTTTGAAAACAAATAGCAGCGGAAAGGAAATCAGACGAAAAAAAGTGCTGAAGAATTACGATGTTGTCCTTTATATGGGTGATAATATGTCTGATTTTAGTGAATTGTTTGATAATAAAGGAACAATTCAAAGAAATGCCCTGACAGATTCACTTCGTGCCACCTTTGGTAGAAAATTTATCGTTTTCCCCAATGCCATTTATGGAGATTGGGAAAGCAAAGGGATTTACGAAGGTAATTATCAATTAAATCCTACAGAAAAAGATTCAATTCGAAGATCAAAACTTCTTTCTTATTGAATCAATCAAAACCAATCATGACAAAGGCGCCCCAATACAAAGGTTCGGGGTAATCCTTTTTCATCTCTCTTTTAGCCTCAATAAATGCGGTTCGTTTATCCATTCCACTGAGCCACTTTTCATAAAATAATAACATCAGTTTTTGTGTCGCTTCATCTGAAACTTTAAATAGTGACATAATCACCGATCTGGCTCCTGCAACAATTAATGATCTTTGAAGACCGTAAACGCCTTCACCTGCTGCTACATCACCAAGACCTGTTTCACAGGCACTCAATACCACAAGGTCAGTTTCATCCAAATTCAAATTCATGGCTTCGTAGGCCGTTAAGAGTCCATTTTCACGGTTGAAATTTATTGGTTTTTCTTTATCCAATAAATCGCCGCCATAATCCAGAACCAATCCTGATTTTAAAAGTGTATTATCAAATCTTTGTTTTAAACCTAATTCCTCTAATTCCAACTCTTTTTGCGATTTAACATCGGGAACAAAAAAGCCATGTGTGGCTACATGAAATACTTTAGGACTTCTTAAGCTTTTTACCGCCATTTCAGTGGCCTGTTCGCTGTATTTAACTGCGCAATCCCAATTATTGGATTTCAGGTAATCGTAAATAAATTCAACCTCTTTTTCGGCTCCCGGTAGTGGAGAAAGCGAGCCGTCCGAAGAATGATAAACCGGATTGCCAAAAAGTACTGCGCTGTTTTTACCTCTAAGCGCCAATCTTCCTTTTTTAAGTACAATTTCCTTAGTATTTGAAAGAAGGATAATGTTTTTATCATCAATGAGATACTGACCATCGGGTTTTTGAAGCGTTTCTACATTAATTTGATTATAAACTCCATCAACTGATAAATAGATTTTATCAACCTCTTGCAGATGTTTATCTATAGGTTCCCAAAATATACTATAACTCACCGGATCTTTTAATTTGAACTTAATCCTGTTTTTATAGCCTTTGAAATATTTATTTTCCATTTCAAGACCATTTTCCAAAACGATTAGTTCGGGCGCTTTTTTGGTCTCCTTTGTTACAATTAATGCCGCATAAATTATGGTATCGGTAAAGGATTCATGGTATTTTCTAAATCGTATTATTTCAATCGCCGCCTCGCGATCCTCAAGATTTTTTCTAACATCCTTCCAATCCAAACGCGATTGATTTAAGTTGGCTGAAAATATATCAGACATACGGCTTAATTCTTTCTCCAGATTTTCTACCTGTTCTTTTAAACTTTCAATATCAATCCCGCTTTCCTGGAGGTCCAACTCGTTCATAGAAACTGCCGATGACAATTCTTCTTTTCTTGAAATCCAATCGTTGTACCTGCTGATTAATTCTGCATTTCCGCTGTTTGAAATACTTTGTCTTACTTTTAAGGTTGAATTTAAAAGTATTGCTTTTGTGACAAGTGAAAAGCCATAAGCATCTCCTATCAGTTTAGGCTCCTCCTCGTAAACTTCTATAGCCACAGTATTAAAAAACTCAAAATCCCCTTTAACGAATGACCAATACTTGTTTTTTTCTCTTTCACTCATTGATGGGAAAAACCGGTCGATAAAGTTTAAATACTTATCCATGGATTCGGACAAATATTTAATACAGGTGGCATAATCCTTTTTAATATAAAACACTCTCGAAAGCAGGCTGAGAGCTCTTACATATTTTGGATGATCATCATTAAAAATCTTTTTGTAGACGCGCATGGCATCTTTGTAATTTTCTTCAGCTTCATCAAACATTTTTTGCCTTATCAGAAGTTCCCCTCTTAAAACCTCCAGATCTGCCGCCTCAATGCTTTTATCACCTACTTTTTCTACCCAAATATTATATGCTGAATCGAGAATAGGTTCAGCCTTTACAATATTTCCTTCACGGATATATAAAAATGCTTTCTGCTTTAAAATATTTGCATATTGTGGGCTTCCGGATCCCAATACCTCATCGATAATGCTTGCCGCCCGGTTCAATTCGCTGATGGATTTTCCTGCGCCTTCACCCATATTATATTTAATTACAGCAAGATCAGCTATAGAATTAGCAACCAGTATGTGCTTTTCTCCCAGTAAATTGATTTGCAACCGCTTAACAAACTCAGTGATTTCGGCAGCCTTTTCAAAGTCACCCTTCTCCAATGCAATGAGTTTTTGCACCTCAAGGCTTTTGCTATGTTTCAGGGAATTTCTTCCAAATGTCGATTGGCTAATATCAATGGCTTTTTTGTTAAATGCTTCGGCATCTGTATAATCTCCACTCAATAAAAACAACCTTGCCTTATTGTTGTAAGGTTCAATAAGCAGTGGGGAATTTTCACTTAAATGTTCTTTGACGAAAGCTATTTCTTCGGCAATTAATTTTTCAGCTTTTGAGTATTCGCCTACGATGATATACAATTGTGCCAGTTCATTTTCAATCCTTGCAAATGAGACAAAAGGATTATCGCTTTCTGACTTTTCAGCCCTGCGAATTGCATCCCGGAAATAATCCTCTGCATCGTTAAATCGTCCGCTTACAAAGTACAAACGAGACCTGTTTAAAAGATGATTGGCATACTCAAAAGTCTTTTCTTTTTTTAATTCATCGTATAATTTGGCTGCACTGTCAAGACTATTGGCCATTTGATTGTAAAAGCCCAAATTGTATTGAAATCGGGCCATTTCATCCAATTGAATGGCATAATTAAAATTTTTGATCTTTCTGTCTTCAAAATAGTTTAAAACAGTATCAAGTTCGGCCATTGCTTCCTGATTTCTATCGTTGGATTCCAAATATGAAATGTAATATTTCTGGTAGTCGTGAAAGTCCTTGTGCGCAGGGTACCAAATTTTTCGAACCCCATTTAAATAGGATCTTTCAAGTTCCTCCTTAAGTGCTTTATTTTTCCTCTCAGTGTTCAAATGAAAATCTGCGGATATTAATTGCAGCCGATAATAAATTGGGCTCGTTTCTCCAAAACTGTGTGAAGAGGTGTAGAGCAGCTCTTTTAGGTATTTATCCGCCTGATCCAGCTCTTCCAGTTTGAGACTGATTTTGTAATAGGTTTCTAAATATTTTATTCTTTCAGGATGATCAGTAGGTACGGTCACCGTGTCTCTTATAATGTTTTGTAGATCGCGTTTTGCCAAAGGCCAGTTTTGCTCAAAAGCCGCCATCAGCACCTTGAGATGATCAATTTTATTTTGATAAATATTTCTATATCGCAATACTGTGCTAAGGGAATTTTCAAATGATTTGATCTTTTCTCTGGCCAGTGCAAAGCGGCCATCTTTCAATAAAACTAAAATCATGGATTCATATGCACTGAGTACTTCAGGGCTGTCTTTTACGTAATTATCATCACCGGATCTCCTGGAAATATTGATAACATCATCCCATCTTAAATAGGAATCCCGGTAATCTCCGATTCCATCATAATATTTAGCCTGATTGATCAAGTGATCAATAAATACGTTTGTGGTTTTGCTGAGATTACTTTTTATGTATCTGTGATTGCTTTCAAGTAAAGTATCTGCGGTAGTATAATCGCCCCTTTCAATGTAATATTCAGCCAATAAATTTTTAAAATCAGCTACCCTTGACACCCTGGCCAAATATTCGTGTTTCTTAAGTTTTATTGTTTTGTATTTACCTTTCTTTTCGTCGAAATAAGTAATCTTTTTAACCGCACGCGAAGCGTAATAGTCATATAGGGAATCATACAAGGGCTTAATATCCAACAACTGTCCTTTTGCCATCCGCGCTTCGAGCTTTTCCAGCTGCAACTCATAAATAAGGAAAGAATCAACAGGATTTTGTTTTTCAGCCAGATGCATAGCTCTATTCAGATAATTTTCAACATTTAAATAATGTTGATTATCCATATAATATTCACCTAAATAGCGTAGCACCCGAATTTCTTCCTTTCCACCTGCGGGAAGTTCTTTTTTGTAGAGCGATTTACCGGCATTAAGATAATCTTCGGCTTTTGAAAACTGACCCAATGCCGCATGACAACGCGCCATCATCAGATTCCAATAACATTGATCTACAAATATTTGCTTTGATTTTTTTTCTATGCGTTTGTTGAGCTTTTCAAGCTCATCAATAGCTTCAAAATTATCTCCAACGATGTGTAAATAGGCTATTTCCTGAAACGCCTTTTTGATTTTGTTATTTTTTGCCAGTGCTGAGTCAAAAATGCATGTACTCAAAAGTACAATCAGAAAAAGAAAGCGATAATTACCGATACCATTCATTTAATTAGGATTCAGACATTAATTTATCAATAATTTTGTTGGCAGCCTCTGAAATCACAGTTCCCGGACCAAATACATCGGCTACTCCACGATCAAAAAGATATTTATAATCGGCCTGAGGTATTACCCCTCCTGCCACTACAAGTATATCCGAACGTTTCAATTTTTTTAGTTCTTCAATCAATTCGGGAATTAGTGTTTTATGACCTCCTGCCAGACTTGAAGCACCAATTACGTGCACGTCATTCTCAACGGCCTGTCGAGCTACCTCCAATGGAGTTGAAAATAATGAACCTATATCTACATCAAATCCTAGATCGGCAAA
Organism: Cytophagales bacterium; assembly: GCA_040218795.1. Classification (GTDB taxonomy): domain Bacteria; phylum Bacteroidota; class Bacteroidia; order Cytophagales; family CCMP332; genus CCMP332. The sequence goes on from JAVJQT010000003.1 coordinate 358,184, forward strand.
ACTAGTGGCAATTACCTTTGCGCCTCGATCATGTCCATCCTGACCCATTTTGGCAATAAGAATTCTTGGTCTTCTACCATCGAAGTCAATAAACTCTTTGGTTCTTTTCCTGAGTTCTTTAAACGATTCGTTATTCTCCAATTCTTTTGAATACACCCCTGATATGGTTTTAGTTAATGGTTTATGACGACCGTATGCTTCTTCTATGGCATATGAAATTTCGCCCAATGTTGCCCGCTCTCTTGCCGCTTCAACCGCCAAAGACAATAAATTTGCTTCTATTTCACCTTTTGCAGCCAATGTAATATTTTTTAAGGCTCGATCTACTTTTTCTTCATCTCTACTTTCTTTAATTGAATTCAGACCTTGAATTTGCTTCTGACGCACCTTGCTATTATCGACCTCTAAAAGTTCAATTTGTAGCTTCTCGTCAGTTTTATAACAATTCAACCCAATAATTTTATCCTTTTTAGAGTCAATTCTTGCCTGTTTTTTTGCTGCAGCTTCTTCAATTCTCATCTTGGGAATTCCGGTTTCAATGGCCTTTGCCATACCACCCAATTCTTCTACTTCCTCTATTAGATTCCAGGCTTTTTTAATTAAGCGGTCTGTAAGATATTCAACATAATAAGATCCTCCCCATGGATCTACTACATTGGTAATGCCTGTTTCTTCCTGTAAAAATATTTGAGTATTTCGCGCAATCCTCGCTGAAAAATCCGTAGGTAAGGCGATTGCTTCATCCAGTGCGTTGGTATGAAGTGATTGTGTATGCCCAAATGCCGCAGCCATGGCTTCAATACATGTTCTTGCCACATTATTAAAAGGATCCTGCTCTGTCAAGCTCCATCCGGAAGTTTGACTATGCGTTCTTAAAGCCATGGATTTTGGATTTGACGGATTGAATTTTTTAACAATTTTAGCCCAGAGAAAACGCCCTGCTCGCATTTTAGCCATTTCCATAAAGGGATTCATTCCAATGGCCCAGAAAAAAGATATCCTGGGAGCAAATTCATCAATTTTTAGCCCCGCTTTAATTCCCGTTCGCAAATATTCGAGACCGTCTGCCAAGGTGTAAGCGAGCTCAAGATCTGCAGTAGCTCCTGCTTCATGCATGTGATAACCGCTAACACTTATAGAATTGAAACGAGGCATATTTTTAGACGTGTATTCAAAAATATCTCCGATCAGTCGCATTGAAGGAATGGGTGGATAGATAAAAGTATTTCTAACCATGAACTCTTTTAAAATATCATTCTGAATGGTACCTGAAAGTTTTGAAACATCCACCCCACTTTCTTCTCCAGCAACAATAAAAAAAGCCATAATTGGAATTACTGCCCCATTCATGGTCATGGAAACGGACATTTTATCCAGAGGTATTTGATCAAAAAGGATTTTCATGTCCTCGACAGAATCAATGGCAACACCTGCTTTTCCTACATCTCCCGAAACTCTTTCATGATCTGAATCATAGCCTCTATGCGTGGCAAGATCAAATGCAACTGAAAGGCCCTTTTGACCTGCTGAAAGATTCCTTCTGTAAAAGGCATTTGATTCTTCCGCTGTTGAAAATCCTGCATATTGACGAATGGTCCAGGGTCTTAGTACATACATTGTTGAATAAGGACCTCTGAGATAGGGCTCTACACCTGCTCCATATCCGATGTGATTAAGTTTGGCTATTTCATTTTCTGCGAAAGTTTTTGGAATTGGTATTCCTTCCGCTGACAACCATTCTTCATTCGCATGAATTGTATTATTGTTCTTGTCAGCTCGAACATGATCAATCGATACTCTCGTAAAATCAGGCTTCTTCAATTCCAAGGCATTTTAAAATTTTCACTAATGTATTTTCAAGTGGGGCTTTGATGTGAATAAAAAAGTCCACTCCGGCATTTTCAAGGTCCTTTTTATTTTCAGGGTTACCGGCCAGGATTAATTTAATTTCCGGATTTACTGTCTTAATTTCTTTTGCCCAGGAAGTTCCGGATTCTTTATACTCTTCATCTCCCGAACATATGACCGCAATATCGAAATTTGTTAATTTATCATTGATTTTATCGCTATCGTTTATTTCCAATCCGGCGCATTCAAGAAAATTAGTAGAAAAGCCTGCCCTGGCAAAACGCATTTCTGAATTTCCCAATTTTAACAACAACACCCCGGGTCTTTTACCTTGTCCTTCCAAATTTCTCAAATCCACGCTAGCCCTTAATTTTTCAAATTTATAAGCCAATCGCCCTTTAGTTCGGTTTTGAATATTTTCTTTGGTCAATTCATCCAGAGGATTGGGGTATGTATTTGTACCTACCATTTTAATCCGCGTATTTCCAAATTGCGATTGACCATTTGTTTTGACCTCAGCCAATATTTTTTCAATGCTGAATTCGGCGTTATATTTAATCAATCCTCCTTTGGACTCAATTTCCTGAAAACCTTTCCAAACATTTTCAGAATAATCCTCACTTAACTTTTCTACATAGTAAGAGCCGGCAGCCTGATCATTTACTTTATCCAAATGACTTTCATGTTTCAAAAGGTGAGAAATATTTCTGGCGTTTCTGAATGTAAAAGCATTTTCAATATTTAGTGCCCTTTCAAATCCTGAAATATTTAAAATGTCCACCCCTCCTGAAATCGCTGCAAAACTTTCAGAACTCAATCGCAATATATTTGTATAGCGGTCGTATACAGATTTATTCCATTCGGTGCTTTGTGCTTCAATAATTGGAATCGAATCAATTTTCCATTCTTTTAAGATGACAGAAGCCAATTTTCTTATTGCACGAAATTTTGCAATCTGTAGAAAGAAATTACTGCCGGTATTTAATCTGAGTAAATACTTTGGCCGTACATTCAATTCCAATGAACTTTCTATTAATAAATTTAAAAGCGAAAGAATATATATTCCTTCATGGATTTCATTGCCGCCTTTTCCGATCAAAAAAATTGAATTGAGGGTTACAACAGAAGTTTGATAGGTATTGGAATTTAAAAGTGATTTAAAATCCCCTTTTATAATGGCGGACATATAATCAGGATCCAATATAATCTCATTATCAAGTGATGTGGATAAGAAATCATATGCCACTAAAAGACTGGATAAATTATTTGAACTTAGAATTAATTTTCCCTGGAAGTTTTTAAGCACCTTTGATATCAGAGAATATTCAAATTCTTTTTCAAAACTTAACTCTATTAATTTACAATCCCCGTTTATTGATTCACTTATTAGCTCTGATATCTCTTTTTCTTTCCCTTTGGTAATAAAAAATTTCTGGCCCGAAATCCAGGCTTCTCCATCAAGAAAATTTTGGTCTCTTTCCTGATATTCAAATGATCTATTTTTTGCAATATTTTGATCAAAATGATAAAAAGGTTCGGAATTTAAATCATCAACCAGATTTCGGTTTAAAATTTCCCTTGGTTTTCCTTTTAAATCCTTATCAATTTTATCCCACCACTCATCTGAACTTAACTTTTTAAATTCATCTGTGGAGCCACTTGATTTAACAGACATATTTTATTGAGATTTCGACGAAAATTATGAGATATGAAATTCTAAATTAAAGATCATTTCTTAAAATTTAAGTTAATTCAATTATTTCAAAAGAATTAAATATCACAGGATAATTTGCATAACATTAAGTTCACAGACCAATCGTCAAAATTTAATTCTTCTAATAAATGATATAACTATATGGGGATATTTCAATTTGTTTTTGACTAAATCGCCTGCTGAGCTATAAAACGAAAATGTCAAGTTTTTTGCCATTTTTTTGTTATTCTTTTTTTTGTCAGCTTTGTCATCCGCCTGAAAAAAAAACGGGCATAATTGTATAGATCCAAGTCATTAAATTAGGTCTTCTTGAATGGTTACAGATTGTATTAAAATTTGGGATAATTGTCTTAACAGTATAAGGGAAAATGTAAACGATCAAAGTTTTAAAACTTGGTTTGCACCGATTAAACCGATAAAATTATCTCAAAGTGTTTTAACCATTCAGGTTCCGAGCCCATTTTTTTACGAATATCTGGAAGAGCATTATGTTCAAATTCTGAAAAAAGCCATTGTAAAGGAATTAGGAGATAATGCAAGATTGGAATATTCTATTGTAGTAGATAAAGGAAATGAAAAAGAAAGTCCTAAAACTTTGAACATTTCCACCAATGGAAATAGGCCGGATGAGGGAAAACAACTCAAAGGCTTTGGTCCAAGCACCGAACATTTACAAAACTTTTATTACGATTCACCTTTAAATAGAAATTACTCATTTGATAATTTCATTGAAGGAGATTGCAACAGACTTGCAAGAGCCGCTGGCTTAGCAGTTGCTGACAAGCCGGGCATTACTAGTTTTAATCCTCTGTTTGTTTATGGTGGTGTCGGTCTTGGTAAAACGCACTTGATTCAGGCTATTGGTAATAAAATAAAAGATGCACAAGAAGAAAGTTCAATTTTGTATGTTTCTTCTGAAAAATTCACGAATCAATTTATTGACGCGCTTAGAAATAATAAGGTTCAGGATTTTTCCGCTTTTTATCTAAATCTGGATACACTCATTCTGGATGATGTTCAGTTTATGTCGGGTAAAGAAAAAACACAGGATATCTTTTTTCACATATTCAATCAGTTACATCAGAGTGGCAAGCAAATTATAATGACGAGCGATTGTCCGCCTAAGGATCTAAAAGGATTGCAGGAAAGATTATTGTCGCGTTTTAAATGGGGACTAACGGCCGACCTTCAAAGTCCCGACTTCGAAACCAGAGTGGCAATAATTCATAGAAAAATGGAAGCTGAAGGGACTTTTATCCCTGATAATGTGATAGAATATTTAGCTTATTCCGTGGATACCAATGTCAGAGAATTAGAAGGTGTACTCATTTCATTAATTGCTCAATCCTCTTTAAACAAAAAAGAGATCGATCTTGAGCTTGCAAAACAAACACTACAAAATATTGTACAGGATATTGAAACTGAAGTTGGTATAGATTATATCCAAAAATACATCTCAGACTATTTTAAGGTCAGTCCTGAAAGTTTAAGGGCTAAAACCAGAAAAAAAGAAATTGTAATTGCGCGTCAGGTGGCTATGTATTTTGCCAAAGAATATACGAACCACTCTTTAAAGGTTATAGGTTACCATTTTGGCGGAAGAGATCACAGCACAGTAATTCACGCAATTCAAACGGTCAATGACATCATGGATACGGACAAAAAATTTGCCGAAACCATGAAGGAAATTGAAACAAATCTTAAAGTTAAAGCCAGCTAATCAATTTCATGAAAAAAATTGCTGTCTTCTGTGGTTCTCATGAAGGTGACAATGAACTGTTCAGGGAAACCGCGATTAAAACCGGTGAAATTCTTGCTAATAGCGGTATAGGACTAATATACGGTGGAGGCAAAGTTGGCCTAATGGGAGCGCTTTCACAATCTGTTCTAAATAATAAGGGCCATGTAATGGGAGTCATTCCTTCATTTATGGTTGAAAAGGAGTTGGCAAATCGCGAAGTGCAGGAACTTATTGAAGTTTCCAGTATGCACGAAAGAAAACAAGTCATGTCTGATCATGCGGATGGATTTCTTATTTTACCAGGAGGGATAGGAACCATGGATGAATTCTTCGAAATTTTCACCTGGAGGCAATTGGGCTTACATCAAAAGAAAATTGCCATCGTTGATGTTGAATTGTACTATGCCCCAATGTGGGAACAAATGCAGTCTATGGAAAATCAGAATTTTCTGGGCCAATCTCAATTTGAATATCTAATACGGACTCACAAGCCCGAGGAGGCAGTTTCATTTTTAATATCTTAAGCTAAATCCAAAATGGTTTAATTGTTGTTTAGAAGACAATTGAAGCAAAAGTTACAATTTTTAAATTAAAATGTATTGACATTAAATGTATATACATATATTTACAAAAAATTAAATACAAATGAAAAAGATGATCGTATTAATGTTGGCAATCGGAGTATTGTCTTCATTACAGGCTCAGACCTATAAAGCAGATGTTAGTGATACCCAGGTAAAATGGTTGGGTAAAAAAGTAACCGGAGAGCATACCGGTTTTATCAATTTGAAAGAAGGCAAACTCATGGTTGAGAATGGAAAGATTACCGGTGGAAATTTTGTAGTCGATATGAGTTCAATAACAGATATTGATATTGAATCCGCTGAATACAATGCAAAACTGGTTGGACATTTAAAAAGCGATGACTTTTTTGGTGTTGAAAAATATCCTAATGCTACTTTCAAAATAAAAAGCGTAAAAGCTGTAAAAGAAAGTAATGCAAGCCATCACTTCACCGGAGACATCACTATAAAAGAAACGACCAAGGAAATAACAATTCCCGCAATGGTTAAAATGGAAGGCGATGTAATAACTGCAAACGCAAGTTTCGATATCGATAGATCAGACTTTGATGTGCGATATGGCTCGGGAAGTTTTTTTAGCGATTTAGGTGATAATTTGATTTATGATGACTTTAATCTGTCCATAAATCTTGTTGCTAAGAAGTAATCGAATTTAAATTTCTAAAAGGACCCTGTTAATTTAATTGACAGGGTTTTTTAATGCACTTTTAAAACTTCAAAAGCATATTTATCCAATTCTTCCCGATGATCTGGATGGGCGATTTCAATTAAATTTTTTGCCCTTTGTCTAATGTTTTTACCATAGAGCTCTGCTATACCATACTCTGTAACGACATAATGAACGTGAGCCCTGGTAGTCACGACTCCGGCCCCTTGATTTAGAAATTTTGAAATTCTACTTACACCTTTGCTGGTTACCGATGGCAAAGCGATTATTGGTTTTCCACCCTGAGAGAGAGATGCTCCGCGTATAAAATCCATTTGGCCTCCCACGCCCGAATAAAACTTAGTTCCGATAGAATCGGATGAAACCTGACCGGTTAAATCGACTTCAATGGCTGAATTAATTGCAGTTACGCGAGGGTTTCTTCGGATGATATGTACGTCATTTACATATTCAATATCCAATGCCCTAACCAATGGGTTATCATCCACAAAATCATATAACCTTCTGGTGCCCATAAGAAATCCTGTGACAATTATTCCGGGATGAACTTTTTTATATTTTCCTGTAATTACCCCCTTTTCAACCAGGTCAATTACCCCTTCAGCAAACATTTCTGTATGAATTCCCAAATCTTTATGTCCACCCAATTGGGCCAAAACAGCATCCGGAATAGCTCCAATTCCCATTTGTAAAGTAGCTCTGTCTTCTACCAGATTCTGTGAGATAAGCTTGGCAATTGCAATTTCAATGGCTGTTTGTTCAGCTGGAAAAATCTCAGGAATTGCTTCATTGGATTCAACCATGGAATCGAACTTTGAAATATGCACCAATCCATCGCCATGCGTTCTCGGCATTTGAGGATTGATCTGTGCTATTACATGATCAGCCACTTCAACAGCAGCTCTGGTAGCATCTACTGAAATTCCAAGTGAACAAAACCCATGACGATCCGGAGGAGAAACTTGCACCATTGCTACATTCAAAGGCAAACGCCTGCTTCGAAAAAGTATCGGAACTTCGCTAAGAAAAATTGGAATATAGTCCGCTCGTCCTTCCCATACGGCTCGTCTTACATTACCGCCTATGAATAGAGCATTCACACGAAAAGAATCTTTGACTTTCTCATCTGTGTATGGCGCCGGGCCTTCGGTGTGTAATTGTACGATTTCTACATTTTTTAATTCGGCAGCCCTGTTTGTCATTGCCTGAATTAAAAGTTTTGGTGCAGCACAAGCTGAATGAATAAAAACTCTATCGCCTGATTCTATGACCTTTACTGCTTCCGCAGGACTAACTAAATTTTGCATTATGTGTTGCTAAGCGGCTTTTAACTTATGCTTCAAATTGGAAATAATTGAATCGAGAATTTCTGCATCATCTTCATCAATGACGCCACTTACACCTTTAATCTCATGAAGAATTCCAATGAGTTCTGAATATTCATCAGATTGTCCATAATCTCTGCAAGCGTTGATTAAATTCTGATAAGATTCTATAATTAAATACTCCTCATCAGAATTTATGTATTTTTCGAGGTATTCCTCGATCTCTTTTCCCTCCACATGATCCTCGATGATTCTCTTTTCATTTTTATCAATTACACCATCTGCGATGATGATAGCATATATCATCCTGGCAAAAGCATCATAAACACGATCGAATGTTTTAGTCATAATTCAATATTTCGAAATGCAAAAGTATCAATTCCTTAGGAGGCATCAAGATTTTCAAATTTAAAATCTTTCCCATTGAATAAACCTTTATCTGACAACTTTAATTCCGGAATTACCAGCAATGCCATAAAAGATAAAGTCATAAAAGGAGCCTTTAGTTCTGAGCCTATATCTTTAGCTATTCTATCCAATTTTTTATAAGCACTACCAACTTCAAAAGCCTCTTTGTCACTCATTAGTCCTGCAACAGGTAATTGCAAAGAATGACATTCTTCTTCATCAAATACGCATATTCCACCCTTGAGTTGCATAATTTCATTGCATACAATTGAAATATTTTCATCCGATGTTCCTACGCAAATTATATTATGACAATCATGAGCAACAGTTGAAGCAAGCGCTCCTTTATTTAAACCAAAATTTTTTATCCATGCGATGGCCGGGTCTGACTTTTTATATCTGTTGATTACGGCAATTTTTAGAATGTCATTATCAATATCAGCTTCAAAATCATCTGAATCTACATCATGTGCTAATTGCCCCGTAATTAATTCACCATCCCTAGCTTCTATAACTTTAATTTGCTTTGATCGCAACTTTACTTTAAAGTCTTCTGCCTTCAAGGGATAAGTAAAAAAATTATTGATCGGGTTTATTCTTTGTAAATTGATTTTCACCTCTCCATTTTCTACCAACAATTCTCCTTTGTGGTATACTTTATCTACTTCGAAATCCTTTAGATCCTTGAATAATACAAAATTTGCCGGGTCACTTATTTGCGCTAATCCATGTCGTAAATTATAATGTTCATATGGATTTTTTGTACATGCCCTAATTACATCCCAAAAATCAAATCCATCGGCAATAGCTCTGGCAGCTAATTTGTTTATATGTCCAATTAATAAATCGTCCGGATGCTTATCGTCTGAGCAAAACATTACCAATTCTGGGTACTCTGATATTATTTTTTTTAAAGCCGGGTAATTTTTTGCAGCGCTCCCCTCTCGGATTAATATCTTCATTCCGAGCTCTGCTTTTTCTTTTGCTTCTTCATAACTAAAGCATTCATGATCAGTCGAAATGCCGGCCTCAAAATACTTTTTTAAATCTTCACCTCTTAAACCCGGAGCATGACCGTCTATTTTCATTCCCAACTGATGAGCATAATCAATTTTTTTTAAAATCTCTGCATTTTTATAAATGACACCGGGATAATTCATCATTTCCGATAAATAATGAATTTCATCCTTTTTAAGTAGCTCCAAAATCATTGTGCTATTGATAATAGCACCTGATGTTTCGAATTCGGTTGCAGGAACACATGATGGTGCGCCAAAATAGAAATAAAATGGCGCAGTTTTCCCGTCCTTAATCATAAAATCAATTCCCTCCTGCCCGCAAACATTTGCTATTTCATGCGGATCAGATACTGTTGCAATTGTACCATGTTTTAAAGCCTCCGCTGCAAATCTTGATGGTACCAGCATTGAACTCTCTATATGTATATGTGCATCTATCAATCCGGGAATTAAATAGAACTTCGGAGCTTCACTAATTTTTTCAATTGCGCATATCGACGAATCGTTGAAAGAAACCCTGGCCGGATAAATCTCTTTTTTAATTACATCGACGTACTGACATTTCAAATTTTGCATTTCAGATGCTTTCTTTAATTGTAAATTCTTTCAAAATAAGCCTTTTCAGAAATGTTGGTCCATTCGGACATTTGCTTTTTAAAAGAGTAATATGAATTATAGATACGTTTAAAATCATTATTCTCTATACTCAGTTCGTCCATTACTATAGCTGTATTTTTTCTTAAATGCTCAATTACAACATCAGGGAATGGTCGTATCAATACTTGTCCTTCCTCTTTTATTTTTTTGAGATGCTCAGCATTACGCATATCAAATGCTGAAAGTACCCAATTGTTTAATTTTCCCAATCCGTGTCTAAGGATTGCTTTTAAATCTGAAGGCAGGGAATTATATTTTTCTGAATTTAAGATGGTCTCAAAACTAGTAGCTGTTTCATGCCAGCCCGGATAATAGTAATATTTTGCAATTTTGTGAAAACCCATTAAGTAATCGTGATAGGGGCCTATCCATTCGGTGGCATCAATGACACCGCGCTCTAAATTGGTAAAAATTTCACCGCCGGCGACTAAAACCGAAGTCCCTCCGGATTTACTAAACACCTTCCCTCCTAATCCGGGAATTCTCATTTTTAAGCCTGCCAAATCATCAACTGTATTGAGTTCCTTATTGAACCAGCCCCCCATTTGCATACCGGTATTACCGGATAGGACGGGGATTAAGTTAAAAGGCCGGTACAATTCCTCCCACAGTTCCGCACCATCAGACTGCGAAACCCATGCATTAAATTGCTGTGCATTCATTCCAAATGGAACGGCTGCAAAAATTTGTGCTGCAGGTATTTTTCCCGACCAGTAATAAGGCGAGCCATTTCCTATTTCAGCAATACCATTACTTACAGCATCAAAAACTTCTAGAGCAGGAACAATCTCTCCTCCTCCAAATATTCTAATCTCCATTCTTCCGCCCGACATTTCATTAACCCAATCTGCAAAAAGTTGACAGCCCTCGCCTAAAATTGGAAAATTGGGAGGCCATGTAGTTAATAATTTCCAATAGTAATTTTTATTGTAATTTATGTTTACAGACTTTATTTTGTCATTGGAATCCTCAGAACATGATATACCAAGACCTGCCGCCAAGGTGAATCCGGATATGTTTCGAATGAATTTTCTTCGCTCCATCTGAACATCGCTTGCATTGTTTTTCAGGTCATTTTGTCCTTTGTTTTTATTTTTTGTGTTCATTTTCGGTCATTTTGTCTCTTATTCTCAATTGGAAATAAAATTGATGCCATCTATTGGAGGTAAATAACAATGAATTTTAAAAATTACACAATCAAAGCACAGGAAGCACTTAGCAAGGCAACGGAGATTGCAGCTGAGCATACACACCAGGCGATCGAACCTGCTCATTTGCTTTTGGGAGTGATCAGCTCTGAAGAAAATATAAGTTCTTTTATTTTTAAAAAAGCAGAAGTCGACAAAAATACCTTTCTCCAGGAAATCGATAAAATCATTGAATCATACCCTTCGGTTGATGGAGGAAGCCCTTATTTATCAAATAATTCAGCCGCCTGTTTGCAAAGCGCCACAAAAATTTCAAAATCATTAAAAGATGAATTTGTAACAGTAGAGCATATATTAATTGCACTCGCTTCCGGTTCGGATGAAATTTCCAAACTGATGAAGTCATTTGGATTAACTGAAAAAACGCTAAAAAAAGTAGTTCAGGAATTGCGAGGTGGCGATACAGTTAAGGATCAGAATGCCGAATCAAAATACCAGTCTTTGAGCCGATATTCAAAAAATCTAAATGAACTGGCCGCCTCAGGAAAAATTGATCCTGTGATCGGAAGAGATGATGAAATTAGACGTGTACTTCAAATTTTGACAAGAAGAACAAAAAACAACCCCATTTTACTCGGAGAACCCGGAGTGGGTAAAACTGCAATAGTTGAAGGACTAGCACAACGGATCGTTGATGGAGATGTTCCGGAAAATCTCAAATCAAAAACCTTGATCTCTTTGGATATGGGTCTATTGGTTGCCGGTGCCAAATACAAAGGTGAATTCGAAGAGAGACTAAAAGCAGTAATTAAAGAAGTAGTTGATTCAGATGGGGAAATTATTCTCTTTATAGATGAAATTCATACATTAATTGGAGCCGGAGCAGGAGGAGAAAGTGCTATGGATGCGGCTAATTTATTAAAACCCGCATTGGCCAGAGGCGAATTACATGCTATTGGTGCCACTACCTTAAAAGAATATCAGAAGTATATAGAGAAAGATAAGGCGCTTGAACGCCGCTTTCAGACCGTTATGGTTAATGAGCCAAGCACTCAGGATGCAATATCCATTCTCAGGGGAATTAAAGATAAATACGAATTGCATCACGGTGTCCGGGTTAAAGATGATGCGATTATTACAGCTGTCGAACTTTCGGATCGCTATATTTCTGATCGTTTTCTACCGGACAAAGCCATTGATTTAATGGATGAAGCAGCAGCGAAACTTAGAATAGAAATTGATTCAATGCCAGAAGAACTCGATGAAGTTCAAAGAAAAATAATGCAACTTGAAATTGAACGAGAGGCCATTCGAAGAGAAAAGGACAAGGATAAAGAGGCTGTTATAGCCAAAGATCTGGCTGAATTAGAAAGCAAAAGGAATGCACTTCGAGCCAAATGGAAAAGCGAAAAAGAGCTAATTCAAGGAATTCAAAAAAATAAAGAGCGCATAGAGGAATTAAAAATTCAGGCTGAACAGGCTGAGCGCAGTGGAGATTTGGGAAAAGTTGCCGAAATCCGCTATGGAAAGGTTGTGGAAGCTGAACAGGAATTGGAAAAACTCAAAGCCCAAATGACTAAAACTCAAAGCAACAATCCAATGCTTAAAGAAGAAATCAGTTCTGAGGATGTGGCTGAAGTAGTCGCCCGCTGGACTGGGATCCCTGTTAACAAGATGCTTCAAAGTGATAGAGAAAAACTGATAAAACTTGAAGAAGAACTTGGGAAAAGAGTAGCCGGACAAAAAGAAGCGATTGCAGCAGTCTCCGATGCCGTGCGAAGGAGTCGCGCCGGTTTGCACGATCCTAATAAACCAATTGGTTCCTTTATATTTTTAGGAACAACCGGTGTGGGAAAGACAGAACTAGCCAAAGCCTTAGCAGAATATTTGTTCAACGATGACAAGGCAATGGTGAGGATTGATATGTCTGAATATCAGGAAAGACATGCGGTTAGCCGTCTAATCGGAGCACCTCCGGGCTATGTAGGTTATGACGAGGGTGGGCAATTAACCGAAGCAGTTCGAAGAAAACCTTATTCGGTTATATTATTGGATGAAATTGAAAAAGCGCATCCCGATGTATTCAATATTCTTTTACAAGTGCTGGACGATGGAAGATTAACTGATAACAAAGGCCGAATTGCCAATTTTAAAAATTGTATCATAATCATGACTTCAAATATAGGTTCTCATATTATCCAGGAAGAATTTGAGAAAATGGATGCGTCCAATGAAGCTGATACTATTTTAGATACAAGAGAACGGGTATTTCAACTATTGAAAAAATCACTTCGTCCTGAATTTTTGAACAGAATTGATGAAACAATAATGTTTACTCCACTTTCAAGATCTGAGATTAGAAAAATTGTTGAAATCCAATTTACATCCATTAAAAAACTGATGGAAAAGAACGGCATTGAAATTGAGGCCAGTGACAAAGCACTTGATAAATTGGCTGAATTGGGATTTGATCCTCAATTTGGCGCGAGACCATTAAAAAGAGTACTTCAAAAACAAATTCTTAATGAATTGTCAAAAGAGATTTTGAGTGGAAAAATTCAAAAGGAGCAAGTCATTGGCATTGATTTGGACAGCAATAATGAATTTCAATTTTTAAATCTTAGCAATGTCAGCATTGATTAGTGCTAATTAATAAATAACCATTATTAAGGGCATTTCATTTGAGGTGCCCTTTTCTATATTTGCTAAAAAAAAAGAATGTATTTCTATCTCAGCCTTACGCATAAGATCTCAGTATCACTTTTCCTGATTATTTATCTTTTTAAAGCTTTAATGCTTATTGCAAACCACAAGGAAACTTTGAAGAAGTTTTCCAGGTTGGTAAAAATTCCTGAAATGATAATAAGTGTATTATTTCTGGCTACCGGTGTTTATATGCTAATAAAAGGTGGACATCCGGAATTATATATGATGGTAAAGATTGTTCTGGTACTCGCTTCAATTCCATTGGCTGTGATCGGAATTCGAAAAGAAAAAAAATTGTTTTTAGTACTCTCGGTTGTAATCCTTATTTACGTCTATGGTATTGCAGAAACACATAGCCTGACTTTTACCCATCCAAGCCCTGAGGGTTTAATTGAAAACGTAGAGGATGATAATTATCAAATTAAAGTACATGGTTTGGCATTGTATCAACAGCATTGCCTTCGCTGTCATGGAGAGCAGGGAGATAAAATGAGATATGAATCTCCGGATATTTCAACAACAAGTTTAGATAAAGAACAAAGGTGGGAGATTATTAACAATGGTAAGGGCATGATGCCTGCTTTTGGTAAAAAACTCGATAAAAATGAAAAAAAGGCTTTGGAGGAATATCTTCTGAGTTTAAAAAAATGATCCTGGCATTATTTAAAACAATAATACATCGAAAATATAGTCGAATAATTGAAAAATTAGTAGATTAAAAGGCTGATGTCAAAAACTGCCTTCATACTGATTTTTTCATTTTTTCTCTTTTTGAGTTACTCGGCAATTGGTCAGGCCAATCAAAATTCCATTGGTGTATTTCCAAATCCATTGTTTGATAAAGCTACTTTGGAAATTCATACCGAAAGTGTTAGCCCAACTGAAATTGTTCTCTTTAACATTATTGGAAAAGAGATTCACAGACAAAAACTTAGTGGCTTGGGACAGGATAGCAGATTTGAAGTTGATTTTTCATTTCTAAATCCTGGCGTTTATTTTTTGAGCCTTATTTCAAATCGGGAAACAATTGCAACAAAAAAAATAGTTAAGAAAGGCTAAAAAAATTTAAATGTTTAAATGTATATACATTAAATACAACTGTATAAATGGCAAAGCTAGAAGATGAAATAAAGCAGTATAAATTCCCAAGTCAGTTTCAAAAAGCACTTTTAAATTTGATTTATACAGGCAACTGGATTTCAGCAAGACATAAAAAATTTTTTGCAAAGCACAATTTATCTCATGAACAGTATAATGTTTTGCGAATACTTAGAGGACAGCATCCCAATCCCGCATCAATTCAATTAATCAATGAAAGAATGCTCGACAAAATGTCAAATGTTTCGCGTCTTGTTGAAAAATTACGCGCAAAATCCTTAATAACACGAACAACTTCCAGTGAAGACAGGCGGCAAGTAGATGTTAAAATTTCAGATAAAGGGCTGTCCTTGCTCTCAGAAATGGATGTAGAAATCGATAAACTACAAACTTCCATTCAAACAATTTCGGAAGCCGAAGCCGAACATTTGAACCAACTTCTCGATAAACTACGGGGATAATTTAAATAATCATAGAAATCAATCGTTTTAAGGCTTGCAAATAACCGAGCATAAAGATTTTTTATTACTAAATTCGCGGCTTTAAAAGAAAAAAAATGTTATCATTTTCCAGATTGAACAACGTCGGCGGATGGATCGCCTTTTTAATAAGTTTTATTGTTTATACAATCACTGTAGAACCAACAGCAAGTTTTTGGGATTGTGGGGAGTTTATATCCGTTTCCTATAAACTCATGGTTCCGCATCCTCCGGGAGCTCCGTTTTATCTATTGGTAGGCCGATTCTTTTCTCTTTTAGCATTTGGAGATGTTTTGCAGGTTGCTTTCTGGGTTAATATGTTATCTGTTGTCTCAAGTGCACTTACGGTCCTATTCACTTTTTGGGCAATTACACTTCTTGGAAGAAAATTACTCAAAACCGAAGATCCTAAAGGTGCAGATCTTTACTTATTAATGGCAGCAGGACTTATTGGTTCCCTGGCACTTACATTTTCAGACACATTTTGGTTTTCTGCAGGAGAAGCAGAAGTATATGCCATGTCTTCATTTTTTACTGCCTTTGCATTTTGGGCTATATTAAAATGGGAATTGATTGAAGAAAGAGCTGCAGCAAATCGTTGGTTGCTTCTGATCGCCTACACAATGGGTCTTTCCACAGGAGTTCACCTTTTAAACTTATTGACTATACCGGCAATAGCACTTGTTATTTACTTTAAATACTACAAACCAAATGCACGTGGAATTATAGCCACTTTGGGTATTTCAGCAGTGGCAATTTTGATTGTCCTTGAAATAATTATCAAAGGACTTCCCACCATTGCTAGCAAAATTGAAATAGCCTTTGTTAACGGATTGAACCTTCCATTTGGGTCAGGTGTACTTTTCTTTTTCATTGCCTTTATTGCAGCATTAATTTACGGTTTGTATTATTCTATTCAGAAAAATAAGGCTGTACTTAATACCGCATTGCTGGCCTTTATTTTTGTCATTCTGGGATTTAGCAGTTATGGAATCATTGCCATTCGGTCAAATTACAATCCACCCATAAACGAAAATGCGCCGGACGATGTCATCAGCTTTTTGAAATATCTAAAAAGAGAACAATACGGAGATAGGCCACTTTTTAAAGGACCGATTTATTCAGCCAATCCTGTCAGAACCATCAAAACATCAGACCTGTATCATAAAACTGAGAATGGTTATGAAATCTACGATCAAAAAATCGAGCAGGAGTTTAATCCCAGAGATGAAATGCTTTTTTGCCGGGTTGCAGATAGAAGAGGCGACAGAATTCGCGCTTATGAAAATTGGATGAACCTTAGAAAAGGTGAAAGGCCAACTATGGGTGACAATATTGAATTCCTTTGGAAATATCAACTCGGACACATGTATTGGCGGTATTTTATGTGGAATTTTGCAGGAAGGCAGAATGATATTCAGGGCCATGGAGGAAAAATGCATGGCAACTGGAAATCAGGAATTTCCTTTATAGATGAAATGAGGATCGGTGATCAGTCCAAACTTCCAACCGAACTCAAAAACAACAAAGCCAATAACAGTTTTTACTTTCTTCCTTTGATTCTGGGACTATTTGGGATGTTCTACCAATACAAAAGGAATAAAAAGGACTTTTCAGTAGTTGCACTACTCTTTTTCTTTACAGGGATTGCAATTATTCTTTATCTAAACCAACCGCCTATTGAACCGAGAGAAAGAGATTATACAAGTGCCGGCTCATTTTATACATTTTGTATTTGGATAGGTTTGGGCATGTTGGCCGTGTATGATCTAATTAAAAATTACATCAAAAACAATAAAATCGCGGGAATAACAGCCTTTGCACTTTGTTTGATTGTACCGGGAGTTATGGCCGCAGATGGTTGGGATGATCACGATAGAAGCGGAAGATATCATTCGGTTGACCAGGCTAGAAATTTGTTGGCTTCCTGTGCTCCAAACGCAATTTTATTTACCGGAGGCGATAATGATACTTTCCCACTTTGGTACGTTCAGGAAGTTGAAGGATTCCGTACCGATGTGCGTGTTTGTGTGATGAGTTATTTTAGTATAGACTGGTATATCGATCAAATGAAAAGAAAAGTCTATGAATCCGAACCATTCCCAATAACGTTTACAACCAATCAGTATTTAAGCGGCATCAACGACTATTTACAAATAGTTCCGGATCAGCGTTGGGAAAAAACAGCGCTTAATATAGATAAGCTATTAGAGGCCATAAAAACTGAAGATGCGCTGGTTAACAGACGCTTACCAAGTGGTGACAGAATAAATATTCTGCCTGGTAAAAATCTGGGAATGAGAGTCAATAAAGAGGCCTTATTAGGTGGTGATTTAAGTTCAGAAACAAGCGCAAGCAAAAGCAATTGGATCCCAGGTGACATGAAGGATGAAATTGTGGATATAATGCGTTGGAACATCAAAGGCAATCACATCCTTAAAGCGGATCTTATGATTATGGATATCATTAATAGTGTTAATAAAAACGGCTGGGATAGACCCGTATATTTTAATGCTACGTCATTGATTACTACAAATTTGGATTTGAGGAATTATATGTTGTTGGAAGGGCTCGCCTATAGATTGATTCCGGTAAGTTCACCAAAACAGCAGAATGGCAGAGTTAATATCGAAGTCATGTACGACAACATAATGAACAAGTTTGCCTTCAGAGGAATGGATAATCCCGAATTATACTATAATGAAGAGTATCAAAAATTCGCCATGAACTCAAGACAAAGCTTTTACAGATTGGCTGATGCCTTGTTGCAAAGAGCCAATGATAAAGAAAGAGCAAGGGAAGTAATTGAGAGATGCTGGAGCGTTTTACCGGATGAGGTATTTCCATTTAGCGTATATTCTGCTCAATTTTTACCTCTTTTTTATGAGGTAGAAGTAGAAGGCACAACTGAAATGGCTATGAAAATGGGTGATAAGGCCATTGAAATGATTGAATATCTTGTTAATGAAAATGTCAATGACAGACAGGAAATTCAAGCCAATTTGTACATGCTAAATGTTGTTCAAAGGACATTGTCACAGAATGCCAGTGAAGAAGAAGCCGCTAAATACCAGGAAGCTTTACAAAGGTTCTCTTCACTCAATATTTAATTAAAATGAATTATAATCGGAGACCTCAAAAATCAAATGTCCCCTTAGTTTTTGGGGTTAATCCGATTGAGGAGGCATTGAATGCAGGAAAGGAGATAGAAAAAATCCTTATACAAAAAGGCATTGCGAAAGAAAAGATTCGATCCATTTTAGATGAAGCCCGCAAAAGAAGAATTCCAATCTCTGAGGTGCCAATACAAAAAATGAATCAGTGGGTTTCCAAACCACATCAGGGAATAATCGCTTTCCTTGCTTTGATTTCATACCATTCATTGGATGCCATTATTGACAGTACATTTGAGGCCGGCAAGGACCCAATTATCCTTGCACTTGATAATGTCACCGATGTTCGAAATTTTGGAGCGATTTCACGAAGTGCGGAAGCAATGGGAGTTGATGCAATTGTAATTCCTGTTAAAGGGGGAGCAATGATTAACGGTGATGCAATTAAAACGAGCGCTGGCGCTTTGAATCATATCCCTGTTTGCAGAGAATCAAAATTAGAATCGGCGATTCTGCATATGAAAAATCGAGGGCTCAGAATCATATCCTGCACAGAAAAATCAAATTCTGAATTGAGTAACACAGATCTCAAAGGTCCTATTTGTATAGTATTGGGAGCGGAAGACACAGGTATTTCAAAAGAGATTCTAAGCATTTCTGATGACATAACTGCCATTCCAATGCTGGGCAAAATAGGTTCCTTAAACGTTTCTGTTGCTTCAGGGGTAATACTATATGAAGCCTTAAAGCAAAGGACTAGATAAACTTTGAGAGGTCTTTGTTTTGCCTTATATCGGTAACAAAGTTTTTTACCTGCTGCTCATACTCTTTTCTGCAAATCATAACTACATCTCCGTGTTGAACAACTATATAATTGTCCAACCCATCGACCACCATTAATTTGTCACCATCCGATTTTATTATGCAATTATTGGTTTCGTTCAGCAGCACTTTCCCGTCAACTACATTATTATCATTGTCCTTCTTTTTTGTTTCATAAAGAGATTTCCATGTTCCCAAATCCGTCCATCCAAAATCAGATGGGAAAACATATACATTTGAGGCTTTCTCCATAATGCCATAATCAATACTGATGTTTCTGCATTGGGAATAAACACTTCTGATAAAATCATTCTCCTGTTTTGTATAATATTTGGTCTTATCGCTGAAGAATAATTCTGAAACTTCCGGAAGGTACTTTTCCAGTGCAGATTCTATTGAATTGATATTCCAGATAAAAATTCCTGAATTCCATAAAAAATCGCCGCTTTCAATAAATGTTTTGGCCAGATCAACATCCGGTTTCTCGGTAAAAGTCTTTACTTTTTTAATTGTATTCTCATCGTGATGAAACTGAATATACCCATAGCCGGTATCGGGTCTTGATGGATGAATTCCCAGTGTTAGAAGCGAATCATTATCTGAAACGTATTTCATGCCCTCATTTATCACTCTTTGAAACTCTGTCGTATCCAGTATGACATGATCAGAGGGGCAGACTATTATATTTGCATTTTGGTTTACAGTTGAAATTTTACTGACACCATAAGCAATGCAAGGTGCAGTATTTCTTCCTACAGGTTCAAGGAGGATTTGGTCATCTTTTAAAAATCTTAACTGACTTTTTACAATAGCCTTGTAATCTTCATTAGTGACTATAAAAATATTTTCCCTTGGAATTATTCCATCAAAACGATCAATCGTTTGCTGTATGAGCGTTTTTCCGGTTCCTAAAATGTCGAGAAATTGTTTGGGTTCTTTGGAGCGGCTAAAGGGCCAAAAACGACTCCCAACACCACCTGCCATCACTATCAAGAAATTATTATTTATCTGAGTCACCAAATCGTTTTTTTTCTTATCTTAGATATGCTTGTTATAATATCTGGCATCACAAAGGTATTATAATTTAAATATTAACTCACTTGTCAATCTACCATTCATCAATGAACCTGTTTTGTAATATTGAAAGTGAAAATCATCCAAACAATTTAGGCATTGATCTGCTTGATAATGAGATTATTCTATAAAAAAAGCGATTTTTGAACCCGTTTTCTAAGTCTGTACTTTTATGATTAACACAGCTCTTGATATTAATTCTAAATTAAAAGAAGTATTTGGTTATGACTCCTTCAGAGGGAAGCAGGAAAGTATTATAGACAATCTTCTCGCTGGCAATAATACGCTGGTTATAATGCCTACCGGTGCAGGAAAGTCCCTGTGTTATCAATTGCCGGCTGTACTTTTAGAAGGGACAGCGGTAGTTATATCACCATTGATCGCACTTATGAAAAATCAGGTGGATCAAATGAATGCCATAGGTATAAATGCCAAAGTGCTAAACTCGACACTTTCCAGAAGTGAAATGAACAAGGTCAAAAAGCAGACCTTAAACGGGGAAGTAAAACTGCTCTACGTGGCACCGGAATCTCTTTCCAAAGAAGACAATGTCATTTTTTTTAAACAGGTAAATATTTCTTTTGTGGCCGTTGATGAGGCGCATTGTATCTCGGAATGGGGACATGATTTTCGTCC
This sequence comes from Cytophagales bacterium, assembly GCA_040218795.1. Lineage (GTDB taxonomy): Bacteria > Bacteroidota > Bacteroidia > Cytophagales > CCMP332 > CCMP332. Next base: position 379,223 of record JAVJQT010000003.1, read on the forward strand.
GGAATATCGAAGAATAAAAGAAATAATTGCTCAATTGGGAGATTTAAACGTCATAGCCCTAACTGCCACGGCAACACCAAAAGTTCAATTGGATATTATCAGAAATCTCCAAATGGAGGACGCAAATATCTTTAAGACTTCGTTCAACCGTGAAAATCTTTATTATGAAATAAGACCAAAAAAAGATTCGAGAAAACAACTTATAAAGTTTGTCAAAAAACATAAAGGAAAGTCGGGAATTGTATATTGCTGGAGCAGGAAAAAGGTAGAAGAAATTGCCGAATTTTTAAAGGTTAACGGTATTAAATCCAGGCCCTATCACGCGGGAATGGATTCCTCCATCAGAGAAAAAAATCAAGATGATTTTTTAAATGAAGATGTAGACGTAATCGTTGCGACCATTGCATTTGGTATGGGCATTGACAAACCCGATATAAGATTTGTGGTTCATTATGATGCTCCAAAATCACTGGAAAGTTATTATCAGGAAACCGGAAGAGGAGGAAGAGATGGGCTTGAAGGGCACTGTTTGATGTTTTACAGTTATAAGGATGTACTTAAACTTGAAAAATTCAACAAGGATAAAACAGTATCTGAAAAAGAGAATGCCAAAGTATTGCTTGAAGAAGTAATTCACTTTTCAGAGTCCTCCGTATGTCGTAGAAAAATGCTTCTCCATTATTTTGGAGAGAATTTCCCTAATGATTGTGGTCATTGTGATAATTGCAATAATCCAAAAGAGCAGTTTCAAGCTGAAGAAGAAGTAGTGCATATCATTAGCACAATTCTAGACACTGATGAGCGCTTTGGAATTGGACACATCGCAAATATTTTAAAAGGAAGCAACAACCAATATGTATTGAGTTATGATCACAATAAGCTTTCACAATTTGAAAAATTGAAAGACTTTGATTACGATACAATCAAGTCTATGATACGGCAATGTCTTGTTCAAGGCTTCATTGAAAAAGACATAGAAACAGTAGGTGTAATTAAGGTATCAGAATCAGGTAGAGCCTATCTCAACAAGTCTTTTCCGGTAACATTCTCCAAAGACCGGGATTTCTCCGATGCTGACTCGGAAAGTTCAGATACTCAAGTTAATACCAAAGGACATGACGCTGTTTTATTTGACCTTTTAAAAGCAGAACGAAAAAGCGTAGCGAAAAGAAAAGCGTTACCTCCTTATGTGATTTTCCAGGATCCTCAACTGGAGGAAATGGCTACTACATTTCCAACAACTTACGATGAACTGGTGATGATAAATGGTATAGGCCAGAGCAAAGCAAGAAAATTTGGGAAATCCTTTCTTGAGCTAATTAAAAAATACCTGGAAGAAAATGATATTGAAATACCTGAAGGCGTTTTGGTAAAAACCTCAGGAGCCCAATCCAAAGTCAAGCGATTTATCATAGAACAGACCGATAAAAAAGTTGAATTGGAAGAAATTGCCGCAGCAATCCATATGAGCATGGATGATTTATTGCTTGAAATTGAAAAAATATGTCAGGGTGGTACAAAACTTAATTTGGATTACTATATAGAGGACCTTTTAGATGAAGACCTGCAGGAAGAAATATTTGATTATTTTATGAATTCGGAAACTGATGATATTGAGACTGCTCTCAATGAATTGGGCGATGAAGATTTTACAGAGGAAGAGATAAGACTTATGAGAGTCAAATTCCTTTCAGAAGTAGCACATTAAACTTAAATTTCATTATTTAGTTTCTTCTAACTAATAATTTCACATGAATATTCTGGTAATAGGTGGAGGAGGAAGAGAACATGCTTTGGTATGGAAAATTTCACGTAGTGAAAAATGTGATAAGATATATACATCACCGGGCAACGCGGGCACGGCAAGCATAAGTACAAATGTCGTTTTAAAAGATTTTGAAGAAATAAAGAAGTTCTGTTTAAAAAATAAAATTGAGCTTGTAGTTGTAGGTCCGGAACAGCCGCTAGTCGACGGAATTGTTGATTATTTTCACGGAGATGAAGAATTAAAACAAGTTAAAATATTAGGTCCGGATAAAAGAGCAGCACAATTGGAAGGCAGTAAAGATTTCGCCAATGAATTTATGCGCAAATACAATGTCCCTACTGCCGATTTTAAAACTTTTACTTCACAAGAATACCAGGATGCACTTGTTTATCTGGATACAAAAAAAGCACCATATGTTTTAAAAGTTGATGGTCTTGCTGCCGGGAAAGGCGTAATTATTGAAGAAAACATCGAAAAGGCCAAAAGGGCAATTCATGAAATTCTTATTGACAAGAAATTCGGTGAAGCTGGTTCAAAATTGGTCATTGAAGATTTTCTTAGTGGAATTGAATTAAGTGTTTTCGTTTTAACTGACGGAAAGAGTTATGTAGCATTGCCTGAAGCCAAAGATTATAAAAGAATTGGTGAAGGAGATAAAGGTCTCAATACTGGTGGAATGGGCGCCATTTCTCCGGTTCTATTTGCCGATGAAATTTTCTTAAATAAAGTCACGGAAAAAATAATCAAACCAACGATAAAGGGCATAGAAGGGGAGAAATTTAATTATAAAGGTTTTATATTTTTTGGGCTAATCAATGTAGATGGAGAACCTTATGTCATAGAATACAATTGCAGATTAGGTGATCCGGAAACTGAAGTTGTATTACCCAGAATAAAAAGTGATATTCTTGAATTATTTGAAGCATGTTTTAATGGAACACTTGACAACTTTAAAATTGATATTGATGAACGTTGTGCCTCTACGGTTATGTTAGTTTCGGGTGGATACCCTGAACACTACCAAAAAGGAAAAAAAATCAGAAATATCGATTTGCTTGAGGATGTTTTGCCATTTCACGCAGGAACTTCTTTTGATGATAAGGGAAATGTCATCACTTCAGGTGGACGGGTTATAGCCATCACTGCATTGGCAAGTAATATAAATGATGCGCTTAACAAGGCAAATTCCGGAGCTGAAACCATCGATTTTGATAAAAAGTATTTTCGCAGCGATATAGGAAATGATTTACTAAACCTCTCGTTCTAATAATTCATGGGCTGTTCAAATTGTGCATTGGGTAAAAAGGGTGATATCAAACCCGCAGGTTGCAAAAGCAATGGCTATTGTTCATCCGACGGATGCAATAAATTCAATGTATTCGACTGGCTAAACCAAATGGATATTCCCAATGTAGGTCCCTCCTATCCCTATATTGAAGTTCGGTTCAAAAATGGATTCAAAGAATACTTTAAAAATGAAAATCAAATCGACCTCTACCCTTCCGATTGGGTTGTTGTAGACGTCCCCAATGGCCATCATATCGGAAGAGTTTCCTTACAGGGAGAATTGGTAAGGTTGCAAATAAAAAAACATAAGATAAAAGAAAAGGATATTAGGAGTATTTACAGGAAGGCGAGTTCAAAAGATCTTGAGAAATTTGAGCAAGCCAAAAACAGGGAAATATCTTGCCTTTTCCGAAGCAGGGAAATAATTCAGGACCTCAAACTGAATATGAAATTATCAGATGTAGAATTTCAGGCTGATAATACCAAGGCGACATTCTTTTATTCTGCAGAAGACCGGGTCGATTTTAGAGAATTGATAAAAAAATTGGCATCTGAATTTAAAATCAGGGTTGAAATGAGACAGATCAGTTTGAGGCACGAAGCCGGAAGACTGGGTGGCATTGGTTCATGCGGAAGAGAATTGTGCTGTTCGACCTGGCTCAGTGATTTGAAAGCAGTAAGCACCAGCGCGGCAAGGTATCAAAACCTCTCATTGAACCCCAGTAAGCTTTCCGGACAATGCGGCAGACTAAAATGTTGTCTGAATTACGAACTGGACACCTACATGGCCGTGCTCAAAGACATTCCAAAGGTGGACAAAGCATTAAAAACTAAAAAAGGAGAGGCAACTCTCATGAGAACGGATATTTTTCGTAAAATCATGTATTTCGGATACAAAGGCGAAAATATCTGGCATTCAGTTGATATAGAAAGAGTTGTAGAAATTCAAAAACAAAATTCAAATGGCATATTGCCTGATCAATTGACTGATTCCGACATCAGCGATGATCAAAAAAGAAAAAGTCTGGACGCAGATACAAATAGCACCGATTTAGAAGCACTGGACAGGAAATACAAATCGAACAAGAAAAAGAAAAAAAGAAATAAGCATAAACGCTTCCAACAAAAAAAGAATGAAAATTAAAAGCTGCTATTTCGGTTTAGTAATTGTAGTATTTCTGAGTGCCTGTGGTGAAAATACGGTTTATCAGAATAACGTTGACCTTAGTAGCGGGAAATGGGCTTCGCAGCAAAATATCCTTTTTGACTTTGATGTAGAAGATACAACAGGTGCTTACAACATTGCATATACTTTAAGAAATGGCCTTGACTATCCCTATTATAATTTATACCTCAAATATTCCTTGAAAGACAGCAGTGGTGGAACGATAAGTTCAGGATTACAGGAATTAATATTAATGAATAAAAAATCCGGCAAACCCTATGGAAGTGGTTTTGGGGATAAATATGATCATCAGTTCATTTCTTTGAGAAATTTTAAATTTCCTTACACCGGAAAATATTATTTTAATATTGTTCAATATATGCGTATTGACTCGCTTCCTGAGTTGTATTCAGTTGGCTTAAAAGTAATTAAAGCCGAGGAATAAACTCATTGCTGCAGAGTTCTGTTTAGTATAGGAAATAACAATTTGGCTAATCTATACTCCATACTAGAATTACCTGTTTTTTCAGAAATACAGGAGGTTAAAAAGAGCTTTAAAAAATTAGCGCTCAAATATCATCCGGATATAAATAAACAAGATGCAGGTACTGAAGAAAAATTCAAGAGAATCAATCATGCCTATCAGATTCTTTCAGATGAGTCAAGAAAAAGAAGGTATGATGCCATTCTGAGATATCAATACAACAAGCCAAAAAACCCGGTTTATACCAACTACAGAGCAAGTCAATCCTATACCAGAAGAAGAAGTACGACTCAATCCAATTACAGGAAATCCAAAACAAAGAAGAAATACTACAATGCGGTGACTTTAGGCTTTTTTGGCCTTGGCATTATTCTTTTCCAGGTATTAACGGAATTGAATGAATCCAGACTTGAAAAAAATTATGAAAGCAGAATGCGGGAAAGAAGTGCCCTGATTACAAAATCAAAACAGGCCTTTGCTAAAAATGAATTTAGAAACGCAATTAACTTATTAAATTCAATACACTACAGCTCCACAACTAAAGAAGTGCTTCAATTAAAGAATCGGTATTTTCAATTCTCTGATTCCATATCCAGCGAGCAGATGTTGGTCAAAAATTATGATTCAGCGCTTTATCATTTGGAATTGATACTGGAAAACAAATCAAAAGTAAATGCAAGTATTTACACAAGAATATCGAATTGTTACAGAAATCTTGGCAAAACAGACATCGCCATTTCTGTTTTAAATAATCTTTTAATTGTCAATCCCAATAATTTAACTGCACACAAGGAATTAGGGAATATTTACAATTATGATTTAGGTGACTACAACTCTTCATTAAAGCATTATGAAAGGGCTACCAAACTAATTGTTGGCAATTATGTAGATTTTTATGGCAAGGCTTATTTGGCCATTATAAATCCAAAAAATCATCCGCCATCAGATTTCGATGTATTTCTTGAGAAATCAAAGATTTATTATACACTCAACCAGGTGGATTCATCTTTGATAGCCAGTCGTTGGGCAACATTCCTCAACCCCAAAGATACCGAGGCTCATTTTGTGCTGGCATTGTGCTGGTTAAAAAAAGGAGAAAATAAAAGAGCCTGTAAGGAATTTCAAAAGATCAGAAATCTTGGGGAAATCATTCCCAAACTTGATTCATTGCAAAAAATATCCTGTTAGTCAATTGTCGCAATACACTTCAGCTCAATAGCTATTGGGGTAGGAAGCTTGTTAATTTCTATTGTAGTTCTGCAAGGCTGATTCGATTTGAAATATTCGGCATATACCTCATTGTATATTTTGAAGTCCTTATCCATGTTTGTTAGAAAAACGGTTACATCTACCAGTTGATCCCAGGAACTACCGCAATCTTCTAATATTAATTTTACATTTTCAAATACGGATATGCACTGTTTTCGAATATCATAGGATGATATTTTCCCGTTTTGATCAAGTTCAACGCCTGGAATTTCCTTTTTACCTCTTGCTCTTGGTCCTACGCCTGAGAGAAATAGCAAATTCCCAACTTTTCGTGCATGAGGATACAGGCCTACCGGCTCGGGAGCTTTGGATGAATTTCTTATATCCACGTACTAATTTTCTTTATCGAAGTAAATTTTTGTATTTGGGAGCAATGCCTGAATTTTCTTCTGCTCTGAAGGGGGTATTTTATTTCCAACCAATATCAGTTCATCCAAATTTTTAAGATTAGCAATTTCAATTGGAAGAGAAGTTAACTGATTAACTGATAGGTCTAATATTTTTAAATTATTCAAACGGGTAATTGATACAGGAACAGACTCAAAGTAATTGTTTCTCAAATACAAAGCCTTAAGATTTTTTAATTCACCAAATTCTGAAGGTAAATCTCTAAGTTCATTTTTATTCAAATTGAGCCAGTGCAGATACTCAACTTCCTTGATTTTTGGATTGATACTTGTCAGTTTATTACTACTCAGATCTAAATCAACTAATTCGCCCAAACTTGCTATATCATCTGAAAGCGATACAATTTTATTGTTGTATAAATTTAATTTTACCAATTGCGTAAGTTCTTCAAGATTATGAGGAAGTTCAGTTAGAACACTACTTGAAAGATCGGCACAAAATACATTTTCAGGTGTAAAAAAGGCATTTTTCATAGTGAAACAGAAACCCATACAATTTTCTTCAAGAAGATCCATGGCTTCCAACCTTCCATAATTCAAGGCATTTACCAGATCATGACATAATTCTGTATCGGAAAAACCAATTTGTTTGGCCAACTCATCTTTCGCTGTTGCTCTAAGAAAATATGCTTCACCATTTTCAGGATCAATACTTAGAACATGCGTGAATTCAGCAATTGCCGTAATATAATCACTCTGTTCAAGGGCTGATTTACCTTTAGCAAAGAATTCACCAACGGATGACTGAGCCAATGAACTAGTTGTAATGATAAATGCTGTAAATATTATAAGAAGAAATCTGTCCTTCATATTTATCAATCAAATTTATTTAAACCTTTTTATAATCTATTATAAGTGAAAGACTAAAAAAAGTTGTCTCTATTTTATTAAAAACCTTACAAACAAATATAAGCTACTATTTTATTTTTCATTCATTAGGTCCTCAATTTCCTCAACTTCAATCGGTATTGAAGCCATCAAGTCAATAGGGCCATCTTTTGACACTATTATGTCGTTCTCAATTCTTATGCCAAGACTCTCCTCCCTTAGGTAAATTCCCGGTTCGCAGGTAAAAGCCATTCCTTCTTTAAAGGGGTGGTATTTATTGCCCACATCATGAACATCAAGTCCAATGAAGTGCGAAGTTCCGTGCATAAAATACTTTTTATACAACGGGTTCTCTGGATCTTGATTCTTAACGGCATTGGCATCAAGCAGTCCTAAACTTATTAATTCTGCTTCCATTATTTTTCCAACTTCCTTGTGATAGTCAATCCAGTTGTTGCCCGGAACCAACAATTCTTTAGCTTCTTTCATCACTTTTAAAACTGAATTATAGATCTGCTTCTGTCTTTCAGTGAACCTACCGTTAACAGGGATACATCTGGTCATATCAGAGGCGTAATTGGCATATTCAGCGCCAAAATCCATCAACAATATATCTCCATCTTTTAGCGCTTTATCATTTTCTACATAGTGCAATACGCAACTGCTAAAGCCACCAGCAATGATTGAAGAATAGGCAGGCCCCCTTGATCCATTTCTTAAAAATTCATGAAAAATCTCAGCTTCTACCTCAAATTCGTTAACCCCCGGTTTTACATATTTTAAAATCCTTCTAAATGCTTTTTCTGTAATTGAACAAGCCTCACGCATTATTTCAATCTCAATTGGATCTTTTACGGATCGCAATTTATGCATGATCGGCGCCAGTCTCTCATACTTATGCAAGGGATAATCTTTTTGACATTTATCTATAAATCTTCTTTCCCTTGTTTCCACAAGAACTTTGGCTCGCAAGTGTTCATTTGTATTCAGATAAATATTTTCACTATTGGTAACTACATCTTTGAAAATTGTGTCGAATTCGGAAATCCAGAATACATTTTCAATACCCGAGATTTTCTTTGCTTCTTCTTTGGTTAGTTTGTGACCTTCCCAAATAGCTATTTCTTCATTGGTTTCTCTAATAAATAAAGCTTCTTTAAAATAGGAATAGGGCGCATCCGGAGCAACTAATAAAATGGATTCTTCCTGATCTATTCCGCTCATCCAGAAAATATCATTGTTTTGTCTGAAAGGAAGTGTACCGTCTGCATTGGTAGGCATTATATCATTGGAGTGAAAAACAGCTACACTGTCTTTTTTAATTTCTTTTCTAAACCTTTCTCTGTTTTTAATAAAGAGTTTGGGATCTATATCCTTATACTTCATCTAGGCTTATTTATTCTATTCAAAATTGAAATTTAGCGCATCGTAATAAGCATTCAAAAGATTTTTTATTTCAAGATCTTTTGCACACCTGAAATGCCCTTTTGGGCAGGCCCTAAAACCGTGCAATCCGCATGGTTTACATTCGAGCCCATTTACCTGCACAATCCGGTTAAATTCGGATAATGGTCCAAATCCAAATTCAGGTACCGTGGAACAAAATACGGCACATGTTTTTGCATTTTGAGAGCTCGCAATATGCATAGGGGCCGAATCATTCGTGTAGTTTAAAACAGCATGTTTCATTAATACCGCGGTTTGTAAAAAACTGGTTTGGCCTGCAAAGGACACTATATTCCTGCGATTTACTTTTGATTTTATTTCATTACAAATTTTCAGGTCATCAGGGCCTCCCAGCAAATAAATACTGATTTCACCCGGAAGCGAATCAATTAATCCAATCCATTTTTCTTTAGTCAATTGCTTCGTATACCAAACAGAAGCCGGAGAAATTGTTATATAGGATTCATTTAATAAGTAGTCTTTTACTTTCTCCAGGTCATCCTTGCCGGGGTAAAGTCTGACTTTGAATTGATCTGTATCTGTGATTCCCAGAGGAACTAATAATTTGAGATTTCTTTGAACTTCATGTCGGCTGTTTCCTATCTCGTGTTTGATCGTAGCACCCATAAAAAAAGACAAAGGATTTTTATCAAATCCAATTTTAAAATCGGCATGGATAAGCGCAGACATCAAACCGGTGCTAAAAAACCTCTGTAGATTGATAAGGAGATCGTATTTGCCCTTTTTGTTAACTGATTTAATAATCTCAAATAAGGATTGGTATTTTCTTTTCTTATCCCAAACAATAAGCGCGTTCAGTTTTGGATGATTCCTTAGCAGATTTTCATTTCCTTTTCGCAAAATAAAATCAATTTTGGCATCAGGAAACTTTTCTGACAAAGCTTCAATTAGAGGAGTAGCTAGAATCACATCGCCGATAAAGGCCGTCTGAATAATTAAAATGCGGTTTAAATCCTTTTGCACAATCTTGTTCTTTCAAATAATGGATTTATCGATGTGAAATTAAGTTTATCTTTGTGAAAATTGGGCAAACCGCGATGGAGATTGATATTTATACATTAAAAAATGGAATTCGACTGATCCATAAAAAGGTCAGAAACACTAAAGTCTCGCATTGCGGTATATTTTTCGATGTTGGTAGCCGCGATGAAAATGAACTGGAATGTGGGATGGCGCATTTTTGGGAGCATATGGCTTTCAAAGGAACAAGAAAAAGAAAAGCATTTCATATAATAAACAGACTGGAATCACTTGGCGGTGAAATTAATGCATACACCACCAAAGAGAAAATATGTTTTTACGCCAGCACACTGGATAGTCATTTTGAAAAATCCATTGAACTTTTAAAAGATATTTCCTTTCATTCGGTTTTCCCGGAAAAAGAAATCAACAAAGAAAAAAGCGTCATTCTTGAAGAAATGGGTATGTATTATGACAGCCCCGAAGATTCTATCCATGATGACTTTGAAGAGCTTTTGTTCCGCGGTCATCCACTTGCGCATAATATTCTTGGCTATCCTGATACGATAAAGAAATTTAGACAATCCGATATTGTAAATTTCATTGGGAAAAATTTAAATACACATAAAACGGTAATCAGTGTTGTCAGCAGTATTTCATCGCTTCTGGTTAAGCGATATTTTGAAAAATATTTTAATGATATTCCTGAGAAATTAAACTTTCCAAAAAGACCCGCTTTTTTATCAAGTGAGGTGAAAATCAAAGAAGAACAAAAAAATATTAGCCAAACATATTGTGTGATAGGACAGGAAGCACTCTCCTACTCAAATGAGGAAAGACTTCCACTATTTCTTCTGATCAATATTCTCGGTGGTCCTGCGCTTAACTCCAGATTGAATTTAAGTCTTAGAGAAAAATACGGTCTTGTGTACAATATCGATGCAGGCCTAAATACTTATACAGATACCGGCCATTTAACTATTTCTTTCAGTACCGAAAAATCACAATTGGACAAAAGTAAAAAACTGATTTTCAAAGAATTGAAGCGCTTAAGAGAAAATAAGCTGGGAATTAAACAATTGCACATGGCAAAAGAACAACTGATGGGTCAAATTGCAATTGCGGAAGAAAATAATGTGAGTTTCATGCTTATGATGGGCCGAAGTCTGATCGATATGGATAGAATTGAAGACCTAAATGAAATATTTGAAAAAATTAAAATAATTGACTCAGACACACTTCTTGAAATTGCCAATAAATATCTTATTGAAGATAAATTCAATATTCTGACTTTTCTTCCTAAAAACTAAATGGAACTATTATCTCAGGAACTTCTCGATTACATAGATGCACATACGAGCAATGAAGGTGAATTGCTTAAAAATCTGGACCGCGAAACTCATTTGAAGGTAATGATGCCACGGATGCTTTCGGGCAAAGTACAGGGTCGATTCCTTTCCTTTATATCCAAAATACGGAAGCCCAGACGCATTCTCGAAATAGGAACCTATACCGGTTATGCAACCATTTGCCTGGCCGAGGGATTAGTCGAAGGAGGGGAAATTTATACCATCGACAAGAATTTTGAACTAAAAGCAATGGTAGAAAAATATCTCAAAGAGGCAGGAATTGCTGATTCTGTCCATTATTTAAATGGAAATGCCATTGAAATTATTCCTGAACTAAAAGAAGAGTTTGATTTGATTTTTATTGATGCCGATAAAGTCAATTATAAAAAATATTATGAATTATGCTTACCCAAGTTGTCTACAAATGGACTAATTATAGCTGATAATGTATTATGGAGCGGTAAAATAACCGATCAAAATGCAGATAAAAGCACCAAAGCCCTGCAGGAATTCAATGACATGGTTCAGGCTGATGATAATGTAGAAAATGTACTCCTTTCCATTCGAGATGGCCTAATGATATTAAGAAAAAAATGAAGAAGACATTAACTGTAGTTTTAGTTTTTATTTTGTTCAAGTCCTATTCACAAATCCCGCAAGTTCCAACGCATATGGAACTGGGAAATATGAAACTTAAAATTACAATTGGGGCGCAAAAAATCCTTCAGGACCATGTTGATGAATTACTTAAAAACGACAAATACATCCAGAAAGTAGCAGATAAAGCACATCTCTATTTTCCAATAATTAGCAAAATATTTTATGAAGAAGGTATTCCGGATGCATTTAAATATTTATGCATTCAGGAAAGTGGCTTTAGCGCCGACGCTGTTTCAAGTTCAAATGCAGTCGGTTTTTGGCAATTCAAGGATTTTACAGCTCGAGAAGTCGGATTGTTTGTAGAAAATGATGCCGATGAAAGGAAACACATCATTTATTCCACTAAGGGAGCAGCAAAATATTTGAAAAAAAATTACTTCTACCTTAAAAACTGGGTTTATACCTGTCAATCGTATCAAATGGGTCTTGGCGGTACCCAAAGATCAGTTGATCAATCACTTTTTGGCGTAGAAAAAATGACCATTGACAAAAACACCTATTGGTATGTAATGAAATTTCTCGCTCATGTTATTGCATATGAAGATATTCTAAAAAGAAAGCCAAGTATTGAAATTGAAGAATTAAGACCTGTATTAGTTAATAGTGGAGAGAAACTGAGTGATATCGCCAATAACAATTTTGTCAGTCTCGAAAATTTGGAGCAGAATAATATCTGGCTAAACAGAAGCAGGCTTCCTTCTTACCGTGAATCCTACTATGTAATGATTCCGGGTGTATCCAGACTTGCTGATAATAAAAATCAAAACCTCGAGACCATTACAATCGAACTGGAGGAGAGCGACCCTGAAGAAATATCGCGGATAACTAATCGACGCGTGGTCAATCCTTCCGTGAGAATAATTTTGAAAATAAATAATAAGAAAGCAATTCTATCCAATTCAGGCGACAGTCCGGTTACGCTTGCCTTACGAGGTGGAATTACAAAAGACCAATTGTTAAAATACAATGATATGATTCCGGGTGAAGAAATAGTTTCCAACATGGTTTATTATCTGCAACCAAAAAATAGCAGGAGTAAAATCAGCAGACATGTCACCAAAGAAGGAGAAAGTTTATGGGAAATATCTCAAAAATACGGTGTTAAGAAAAAATCATTGATAAGAAAAAACCGGCTTAAATTAGGGGAAGAGCCTAAAACCGGAAGAATTTTGTATTTGAGAAAGAAAATGCCAAAGGATGCAGAAATCGAATATGTAAAAGTTAAAAACACAATTAAAGCAATTGAAACACAAAATGATTCACTTAATTCAATTCAAACAGATACACTTGAAGAAAACTTAATTCAAGACAGTGAAAACGAGGTCTTAACAGATTCTTTAAATGAAAAATTAGGAAAAGATACGATCGCATTGCCTGTGGAAAAAATTATTGAAACAGCAGCTGAGGAAATTCCAATTAAGGAAAATTTAGAAAAAAACACATCAGATTTAAAACAAGAATTAAAGTCTGAAAATACATCTTTTGTTCACACTGTGAGTGCCGGAGAAACATTGTATTCTATTTCTAAAAAATACGATGTTAAGGTTGAGAAACTTGTTGAATGGAATCAATTAAATAATCTTTCTCTGTCGATAGGTCAAGAGATCAAAATATTAAAAAATTAATCCAGAGACTTCATAATCCAGGCCTTCTTTTCCTTATAAAAAAGTCTGTCATTTCCTTTGTAAATAGCTGTAAACTTTTTGTCAATTACCAATTCACCTTTTAAATTAATAAGCTGCCAATAATCGTTCTTTTTTAAAGCTATTAGATCGACATCAAGCTGCTTTATTTCATCATAGGATACCGGCCTGATTTGTTGCGCATTTTCATCGTAGAATCCATATTTGCCTGATTTTTTAACTATGAACGAACCGAATTTAGTTGGAATAATAGCTTGAAACTCTATTGGTATTAAAGTTTTGTCATTCAAGTTTTTAATTCCTGTCAATTGATTTTTCCAAACCTGAACAAAATTTTCAGAAAGCACATCTAAGCTATCATTTAAAGGTTGGAGGATAAATCTTTCTTTCTGATCCAGGAGGCCCCATTTAGAGCGAAACTTGAATGGGATATAATTGAACATCGGCCTGTCAAAATTTTCGTACTGGGTTGAAATCTTTAATACACCATTTTGATCAACAATTCCGGATAGCCCATTTCTATAAACCTGCCATCTTTTCGTGTCATAAAAATAGAGTTCATTGTAGTAATTGCTCAATTGAAAAGTAAAATTTCCATAGGTATCAATAATGCCTAATTTGGAATTCTTATGAATCACGTAATAACCGTTCTGGATTGGGCTTATGCTATCATAAGAATTTGATAATATTCTTTCCCAATTAGCAGAATTGTATAATATCCAACCGTTTTGATTTTTAAGAATTATTGAAAAAGGCCCATTTATTGATATGCTTTGAAATTCATCATTTATTATTTTCTTAAGATTCAAATTGCGCAATGTCCACTTGTCTGATTTATTTTTTAATGCCATTACTGAATCATTTACAGGAATTACCGAATCAAATTGGCCATTTGAATTAATGAACCCTTTTTTACCATAAAATTTGATTGAATCAGAATCAAGACTACAATTGAGTGTATCGTTGATTCTAATTACATCAATATAAACCGGGTCTAGAATCCATTTTTTATCGAATAAATCGAAAATTCCAATTTTACCGTTTCGACTTAGTTTAATTTCATTTTCAGAAAATTTTAAGTAGTTCGAATCTATGTTTGAAAGGATTGCAGAATTTGCAGTCAAGTCCCATAAGATCCATTGATCAATTTTAGTTTTATAACGTATTAAGTTGCTTTCATTTATTGTTTTAAAATCTAATATATCTTCGGAAAGTACATTTAGTGTTGTTGAGAGCAATTTAAATTGCGGAGAATTTGAATGGTAAATTTTTAAATAGGGCTTGCTAAAAACAACCGAATCATCAGCAGAAATTTTAAACTTTTTTAATGCTTTACAATTCCAGATAAAATAATTTGAGCCTTCTTCGATAATGAATAAATTATCTGCCAATTCATTTTTTATTTCAAAATTGAGATTCTTGTTTGTTTTAAAATCTGCGTTTGACTCAATCCACGGGCTAGATGGTAGATACTGCATGGTATTGTTTCCTTTTACATACCTGATCTCTTCGTAACCATTTTCATCTATCGGATTTGCTCTTGAATCCAACTGATACCAAAGCCGCTGATTTTTTACTTTTATATATTCCGAATTTAAACTTTCAAGGTTTCTATAAACACTATCAGATTGTATAGTCCCTTCAAAATTAAATAGTTTATAAGCACTTTCAGACCTGTTCTTAGATGCAATGAGGGCATTGCTCAAAGGAATAACCTCATCATAATAGATATCTTTTGGCGCCTTATTATTTATATCAATCCAGGTCCAGGCCTTACCTTTCTTATACACTGCAAAATGTCCACCTTTACCATACTCCAGACTGTCCCATTCATTTTTTAATAGCCGTCCCGAAGTTGAAATCAAACCCCAATGTTCATCTTTCAAATAGGCCAAGAAGCCATTTTCATCATGATAAAAAATGTTCTTCGGAGGGATCAGGTTGTTACTTAAAGAGAGGTTGTTTTTATTCCATTGATAATAGCCATCATTGCTCCAGCCGATATAGCTGAGCTTGGGTTTTACAATGTACTCGCCATTTTTATTTATTAATCCCCACTTTCCATTTGTTATAATTTTGGCCTGTCCATTTTTAAATGAAAATGCCTTATCAAATTTGGGGCTGATTATAAACGATTCACTCTTATCGATAAATCCGTATTTCCCATTGGTGCTCTTTCTTGGAATTAATTCATTCTGGGCTTCAAGATTGTTTTGACATACAATCAGAAGAAAACATACATTAAAAAATAGAAAATTTACCTGTTTCAAACGGCTCGATACTTTAAAAAAACCTCCAAATATTTCTCAGGAAGAAAGCTAAGAAAAACCAAAGTCAGATTAACAATTAAATCCGATCGGATAAGTTTATCGAATTTACTGCAAGTATAAGCTCCAATAATAAAGTCTCAAAAAATATTCGACAGCATTGAAAAACAGCCATTTATATTTAATTCAATCCATAATTAATTTCAAAAAAACAAAATTATTTTTATGCAGAATTGAAAGAAAATGTTAAGTTTAACATCTGAAATATGGATCAGCACATCGCTGTGAAAGAATTTCGATTTTTTAGTTTACACGATAGTAATCATCCAGAAAAGTTATCTGCACCGTGGATAACTTTTTTTTATTGACCTTTCTTCTGATAAAAAATCATCCGAAAAAATATATTGATTTTGCAATCAACTGATTATCAATATTTTAAAAAATACACTTTTAATGAATAGTTCCATGCAATAGAACAGCAAGTTTGTAAATAATGTATGTTTAACTAATTTTCCGGCTGAACCTTTCAGAAAATCAAGATGGATTTACAGCAGTTAATTAATATAATAGGAAAAAAGGGTAAAAGGAATGCAGTTATTCTTAGTAGTCAAAATGCAAAATCAGATGATCTCAGAGTTCACGATCTATATACAGGGTTAAAAACCGCTCAATACAAAGATGAAAGACACGCCGCTCAAAAAATATTTAATACAGATACTGCTGACAAAAATTACATTAAATTAAGGTCAAAGTTAAAAGACGCCCTCTTTCATAACCTCTTTTTTTTAAATTATGACAACGAAAAACACCCTCAATTTTCACAAGTTGAGTATGAAGTGAGAAAAAATCTTTTGCAGATTAAAATTTTGCTGCGAGAAGGTGATAAAGAAAATGCCGAATGGCTGTTAATGAGGACAATAAAATTAGCTGAGAAATTTCATTTTACTTCTGAGCTTTTAGAATCCTATACGCTTTGGCGAAATCAAATTTCTTATTCCGGAAACCTATCCAAATTTGAAACGGTCAACAATATGGTTATGCGCTATGAAAAAATTAGCGTAGCAGAGAAAAGAGCTGAGTATTTATTGTACGCTTCAATGTGCAATATTTTAAAATCCCTTGTCAACAAAAGACGATTTGTTACCAAATTCAAAACCTGGGTAAAAGAAATTGAGGATTTAAGAAAAAAATACAATACACCGAATTTATTATTAACCGAATTCAGACTTAAATCAAATTATTATGCTTTGAGCTCTGATTTTGAATCACTTTTAAAATTGTGCAATGAAACCGAAAAAAGCTATTCAAAAGATTCTAATTCAGTACTCCAGACAAAGCGTTCAGAAATAGCCTTAAACAAAATCATAGCCTGTCTGAATCTCAAGGAATTTGAAGAAGGCAAAAAACATGTTAAGAAAAGCCTAAAATACTTCAATAAGGATAACAATAACTGGTTTACATTTATGGAGAATTATTTCATCCTCTGCATGCGTACCGGCAATTTTAATAAAGCAGGAGAAGTATTGGATGAAGTCAAAACCAATGTATTTTTTAGAATACAATCAGAATTAGCCCGAGAAAGATGGTATATATACCAGGGATATTTTGCATTCGTAAGACCGGATCATAAGCCTAAATTTCAAATTCAGAGCTTTTTAGGCAAAGTCCCGGAATTCAATAAAAACATGTTCGGGTACAATGCCGCTACATTAATAATCCATTTTTTCCATTTATTAAAGGAAAATGACTTTGAAGAGCTACACATAAGAATGGATGAGATGAAAAAGTATATTGGAAAGCAAATCAGCCGTTCGGGAAATGAAAGATTGCAAAGTTTCTTGCGATTGTTGCAGGTAGCACATCAAACAGGATTTAATTACAAGGTTACAGTAGAAAAATCTCAGAATTATTTAAAGAAACTTAAACGCTTTAAAGGTAGAGCAGAAGCTTTTGAAGAATTGGAAATAATGCAATACGAAGATCTTTGGCAAATACTTTTGCAATTGCTAAAGGAAAGAAGTAGAAATTATTTACGTATAAATTAATTTACTTTGACCTAATCGCGATTACTGGATCAAGACGTGCCGCGACCACAGCAGGGAAAATTCCTGAAAAAACACCGACAATTCCCGCTACTCCCAGGCCAAGGACAATGTTTTTAAATGAAAGCGTGAGATTCAAGGCACCGGTAGGTGCAAAAGTGACCAGATAAACCAGAAACAATCCTGCAGCGCCTCCAATTATGCTCAAAAAGAGAGCTTCAAATAAAAATTGAAATAGTATAAAGAAATTCTTTGCGCCCAATGATTTTTGAATTCCAATTAGATTGGTTCGTTCTTTTACAGATACAAACATAATATTGGCAATTCCAAAGCCGCCGACCAAAATTGAAAAGCCTCCGATAATCCAACCGCCAATCCCAATTACATCAAATACTGAGGTAACTATATTGGCCAGCATTTCAGGACGGTTAATCGCAAAATTATCTTTCTCCTTTGGCTTTAAACCACGAATTCTGCGCATATTTCCACGTATTTCATTCTCTAGTTCAATTAAACCCAAATCATCTTCAAATCCCTTTACCGCAATCCTGGGCATGGTTCCTCTTCGGCCTTTGATTTTGAAAATTTTTGCAAAAGAGCCAAGCGGAATAAAAATATTGGTGTCATTACTTGGGGCATTTAATATATTTTCCCCCTGTTTTTCCATAACTCCAATCACATAGAATTTACGATTTACAACTTTAATGGTCTTTCCCAATGCTTCCCGATCGCCAAATAATTGCTCCTTTATTTTTGATCCTATTATTGCCACATTTACTGCTGCATCAATTTCTCTCTGAGTAAAATACCGGCCTTTATCAATGCGTATATCTGAAACTTTATTTTGCTCAAAGGTTACACCAAGTAAAGCGGCTTCATCAGTGCTGCTGTTTTTATATTTTGAATTGACAGATCCACGAACGACAAAAAATGACATCGCGCTGGAATTTTGAAGACGCTTTCCCAAAAGATCAAATTCTTCAAATTCAACAACGGGGCGTTTGAGAAAATCCCACCATGGATCACCCGGTTTAAATTCATAGGGCCATTTTTCGATATAAATTACTTTATCACCTAAAAAACTAAGACTTTCCTTTACACCTTTTTCCAATGAATCTACAACGGTGAATACCGTAATAATGGCAAAAATCCCAATAGTAACGCCCAATAAAGACAATATTGTTCTTAGCAAATTAGCTTTCAAAGCCTGAAAGGCAAATCGAAAACTTTCGTAACTCAAACGGAGAAATAAAAACATGTGAATTGACCTATTACGGAAATATAGAATTATTAACTCAATTTGTTAAATTTGCGACCTCATTTTTTAACCGGGTTCATTCCTTAAAAATACTTATGAAATTATCTGAATTTAAATTCGATTTACCAGAAAAACTCATTGCTCAAAATCCTTCTGATGAAAGAGATCAGTCGCGACTTATGGTTGTTCATAAAGAGTCTGGAAAAATTGAACACAAAGTCTTCAAAGATATATTGGATTACTTCGGTGACGGCGATGTAATGGTAATGAATAACACTAAAGTATTTCCTGCCAGATTATATGGTAACAAGGAAAAGACCGGTGCCAAAATTGAAGTATTCCTCTTAAGAGAGCTTAATAAGGAAGCCCGACTTTGGGATGTATTGGTAGATCCCGCCAGAAAAATAAGAGTTGGAAACAAATTGTACTTTGGAGAAGGAGAGCTGGTCGCTGAAGTGATTGACAACACAACTTCAAGAGGAAGAACGATACGTTTTCTTTACGATGGCGAAGATGAACAATTCTATAAGACAATTAATGCCCTTGGGCTTACTCCGCTTCCAAAGTATATAAATAGAGAAGCATCCGAAACAGACAAAGAACGATTCCAAACAATTTTTGCAGCCAATAAGGGAGCGGTGGCCGCACCAAGTGCCGGTTTACATTTTACTAAACAGATAGTTAAAAGATTTGAAATAAAAGGAATTGATATTGTACCAATTACGATGCATGTAGGTCTTGGAAGTTTCCGAGAAGTAGATGTTGAAGATTTGACCAAACACAAAATGGATTCTGAAAATTTTGATGTCCCTGTTCATACCTGTAATGTTGTCAATAAAGCAATAGAAGATAAAAAAAGGGTATGTGCAGTAGGAACTACAACAATGCGCGCCATTGAGTCCTCTGTATCGGCTAGTAATCGATTAAAGACCAATGCCGGTTGGACAGATAAATTTATTTTCCCTCCTTATGATTTTAAAATTGCCAATGCCATGGTGACCAATTTTCAAACACCCGAGTCAACGCTTTACATGATGGCTTGTGCATTTGGAGGATATGCACAAATTAGAGAAGCCTACCAGGTAGCTATAAAAGAGAAATATCGTTTTCTGGCTTATGGCGATGCAATGCTTATCGTCTAATTCTCAAGGGTGTATTATGCAATAATTACAGCGGGAGGTACGGGCCAAAGAATGGGAACCGGATCACCAAAACAATTTATTAAAATTGGTTCAAAACCAATAATTGTACATACAATTGAAAAATTCATTGCATTTAATTCTTCTATAAATCTCATTCTCACTTTGCCTGAAGAGTATTTTAATTCATGGCAGGAAATTAAAAATGAATATTTACCAAATCTGCAAATAGCCCTGGTGAAAGGTGGAATTACCAGATTTGATTCAATAAAAAATGCCCTCGCAATAATTGAAGATCAAAATGGAATAGTTGCAATTCACGATGCAGTCAGGCCATTTCTAAGTCTTAAAATTATTGACGATTGCTATGAAAGTGCGAAAAATACTGGTTCGGGCGTAGCTGCCATTTCCTTAAAAGATTCAATCAGGGAAACAGATAAAAATAAGTCATATGCCCGCGACAGAAACAACTATAAATTAATGCAAACGCCGCAAACCTTTGATATTAAAAAGATAGTAAAAGCTTACGCACAGGCTGAGGATAAATCTTTTACTGATGATGCCGGCGTTTGGGAAAATGCGGGATTCGAAGTTAATCTGGTTGAAGGTGGCAGATTGAATATCAAAATAACCTATCCTGAAGATTTACTATTGGCAGAAGCTATTTTGAAAGTTTAGGTTCTTCGAGTATTTCTCTTTGAACGGACAGCTCATCCTCTGTGATTTCTTTCAAACTATGATCATCGGAGGATAGATTAATAAAGCGCCCTTTGCTATTTTTTAAATATTCAATATCATGGGTGACAAGAATAACGAGTTTGTCTTTCTTGCTTCGCTCCGAAATGAGATCAAAAACTTTTCTTTTGTTTTCCAAATCCAGTTGAGACGTCGGTTCATCCAGAACAATAATCGGTGTTTCCTGAATAAAGCTTTGACAGATCCACACTAACTGCTGTTCACCCCCTGATAATTCCTGAAAAAAACTATTCCTGTATTTAAGTACGCCCAGCCTTTCTAACCAGAAATCA
Organism: Cytophagales bacterium; assembly: GCA_040218795.1. GTDB lineage: Bacteria > Bacteroidota > Bacteroidia > Cytophagales > CCMP332 > CCMP332. Next base: position 400,244 of record JAVJQT010000003.1, read on the forward strand.
ACTTTTTTATAATCTTCTGAATTGTAATTTCCGAAAACAGATTTGAACCTATATCTGCCCATTACAACTAATTCACTAACTTTTAAATTGATTGATATTGAATTTTTTTGGTGTAGATATGAAATGTTCTTTGCCCTTTCAGAAACGGATATTGATTTCAAATCAATTCCTCCCCATTTAATAAATCCTTTATAGGGCTGTTGTTGAGCAATACATTTTAATAAAGTGGTTTTTCCCGATCCATTTTTACCTAAAATACAAAAGGTCCCGGGTTGAGAAGTGGATAAGCTCAGTTCATTTATTAAGACATCGTCATAACCCGAGCTTAGTTTAATTATTTCTAATTGAGCCAAAACACGGGCTAGTATTCGTCTTCGTTGAAGAAAAAGTCGTCCTTGGTTGGGTAATCAGGCCATATTTCCTCTATGCTTTCAAAAGGCTGGCCATCGTCTTCCAGTTCTTGAAGATTTTCCACACACTCCATAGGGGCACCTGATCTTATTGAAAAGTCAATAAGTTCTTCCTTTGTTGCCGGCCAAGGGGCATCTTCAAGATAAGAAGCAAGTTCTAGCGTCCAATACATAAGTTTATTTTTTGCTGGCTTATAAATTTGTGCGCAAAAATAAATTTTAATTACAACTAAGCAACGCTTGCTAAATTTATTTGTTCCGTTATTTAAAATAATTTGAAAATGAATGCTAATTCAACTCAATTTCATTCAAGAGTGACTCTTTTATTTTCAACCGAAACTTTTGCCCTCTAAGTTTAGAAATCAGGTCCTGACTGCGTCTATCCTGATTTTCCATGACCCCGGATTGATTAAGATTGTCTTCAAATAATTTAATTTCACCTTTATCTCTCCTGATCATTTCCTTTAAAGTAGATATACGAATAATTTTTTGTTCAGTCTTACTTTTTCCGGAAAAAACAGTATGTTTTTTCATTATTTCTGTTTCCAGGTGATTTTTTTCAAAGATCAAGGCAATGGTTTCCCTGAATTTATTGTAAATACTTCGTATTTCAGGAGCCGTAGATTTACCCGATTTCAGCCATTTATCCTGAAGCTCTCTGGCCAAAGGTAAACTTTTGTCAATAGGCAACTCTTTTAGCTCAAGCGCCATATTTAAGAGTTTAGACTTTTGTTCGTGTAATTTTTTGAATTCTTCTTCATTTCTTTCGTTGCCTTGATAAGCTTGCCTTCGTGGACTGCTATCTCTTTCGCGATAATTTGGCCTGCTTTGAAAATCCCTTTGATTATTCCCCTGATGTTGGCCTATTCGTCTCCTTCGTTTTGGATTTTTAAGATTTTGTATACTCTTGGCTAATTTACCTTCTAGTGATTTCATCAGCCTTTCCGGAATTTCACCGACACTTTCCCAATCTTTCTTAATTCCCTGAATCCTATTAATTATTACATCCTTATCTTGCTCATACATTAATTTCCTAACCTTGGAGATTAAGTATTTATACTGTTTTGACCTTTCTGCAATGATTTTCCTCTTTTTCTCATTGTATTTCTTCTTTTCCTCAAAAAAGTGATTCACAGTGTTGTGAAAAGTCTGTTCAAGTTCTTCCTGTTTATCTTCTATTACTGCCCCTGTTCTTACCCAATTAAGTCGCAACTCCTTCATTTTCTCGGCTGTTTCTTCCCAGTCTGTGCTGTCTTTAAGCGCAAGGGCATCTTTCAATAGAGCTTCTTTGATCTCGAGATTTTTAACTCTATTCTCAGCAATGTTCTCTTGAAGTCTGGATTCTATTTTGTCGAGGCGTTCTATGAGTGCTTCAAAATCACCGATACCTTTATAGGTGGCCATTTTATCCTTCATGTGAAGGAGTTTCATTAAAAAAGAACCTTTATTGGTTGCTTCATCCACAGATTTTTCTAATTCTTCAACTTTCTCTCGTAAACTGAGAAATCGTTCAACGAAATACTGGATGCTTTTTTCTTCGGTTTCGCGGACAATGCCTATTTCAAGGTCTTTATTTTTTAAAAAAGCTTTTCTGAAAACTTTTCCATCCTTTACGTAACCGTATTCTTCAGGTTTATAATCTGGTTTCATGTCAGACATTATTAGACTTAATTTAAGTAATAATGAATTTTAAGTAGATTCAAGACAAATTCAGGACTTGTCTTTTCATTTCTTCATTAAAATCCGATCTTAGGATTATCTACAATTTTGTTTTGTAACTCAAAAATAATAAAAAACAGCAAATGGCATTAATTTTACCCTTAAAGGGAAAAACTCCTAAAATTGGGAAAAATTGTTTCCTTGCACCGAATTGCACTATAGTTGGAGATGTAGAAATAGAAGATAATTGTTCTATTTGGTTCAATGTGGTCATTAGAGGCGATGTAAATTCAATAAGAATTGGGAAACAATGCAATATTCAAGATGGAGCAGTATTGCATTGCACTTATAAAAAAACGCAAACTATACTTGGGGATAAAGTGTCAATAGGCCACAATGCAATTGTACACGGCTGTGAAATTGAAAATAATGTTCTGATTGGGATGGGGGCAATTGTTATGGACAGAAGTAAAATTCACAAAAATTCTATTGTCGCTGCCGGTTCCGTCGTTTTAGAAGATACAATTGTTGAAGAAGGGTCCATTTTTGGCGGTATTCCGGCTAAATTTCTAAAAAAAGTAGATAGTAAAAGGGCAGATGTATTTGAGAGAACGGCCAAGAATTATGTAAAATACGCCTCCTGGTTTGATTCGAAAATTAGGGAGATATAAAATGAAAAAGCTCATTGATGAACAATGAGCCTTGATTTTTTAAATCTTAATTGTATTAATTATAAGTTTTTGATGATTTCAGTACCAAATTCAGAACACTTGAGAAGTGTTGCCCCTTCCATCAATCTATGAAAATCATAAGTCACTCTTTTAGAAGCAATAGTTTTTGCAAGTGATGCATAAATAAGGTCAGCCGCTTCATTCCAATTCATGTACTCCAACATCAATGCACCTGACAAAATCACAGAACCGGGATTCACTTTATCCTGACCTGCATATTTTGGGGCAGTTCCATGCGTGGCTTCAAATATCGCTGCACCGGTTGTGTAATTGATATTTGCGCCCGGCGCAATTCCTATTCCACCTACAATAGCTGCAAGCGCATCGGAAACATAATCTCCATTGAGATTCAATGTGGCAATAACTGAATATTCCGCAGGTCTCAATAAGATTTGTTGCAAAAATGCATCTGCTATAGAATCTTTGATCAAAATTTTTCCTGCATCAGTGGCTGTTTTTTGCGCCTTGTCTGCTGCACTTTTCCCTTCTTTTTCAACAATCTGATCGTATTGTTGCCAGGTAAATACCTTATCGGAATAATCTTTTTCAGCAATATCGTAGCCCCATTTTTTGAAGGCGCCTTCGGTAAACTTCATAATATTTCCTTTGTGCACCAGAGTTACTGAAGGTTTCTTTGCTGCAATAGCATAATCTATGGCTGCTTTCACCAATCTTTCGGTTCCTTCTTTGGAAACAGGTTTTATTCCAATTGAAGAGGTCTCCGGAAATCTGATTTTGGTTACAGACATCTCATTCTTCAAAAAATTCTTAATTTTTTCAGCCTCGGGGGTCCCATGCATGTATTCAATACCCGCGTAAATATCTTCGGTATTTTCCCTGTAAATGACCATGTCTGTTTTGCTCGGGTCTTTTACCGGTGAAGGCACTCCTTCAAACCATCTTACCGGCCTTACACAGGCGTAAAGATCCAATTCCTGTCTTAAGGCAACATTTAGTGATCTGATCCCACCGCCTACAGGAGTAGTTAAAGGTCCTTTAATACCAACTAAATAGGTTCGGAAGGCTTCAAGTGTCTCCTCCGGAAGCCAGGATCCGTTTTTATTAAAAGATTTCTCCCCTGCAAAAACTTCTTTCCAATCAATTTTTCGCTTTCCGCCATAGGCTTTTTCCACAGCAGCATCCAGCACTCTTTTTGATGAGGCCCAAATATCGGGACCGGTACCATCACCTTCAATAAATGGGACTATAGGATTATCTGGTACGTTTAACTTACCATTGGATATGGTTATTTTTTCTGACATCTTATAATGAAATTGTGTTTAACAAATGGAGCGTGAATTTAGGATTTTAAAACTCAAATTCTAAACCTAATCTCTTTTTTAGCTCTATCAAGGCAGGGTTTTTTTGCGACAGATAGTCAAACTTTTCCTGAGGCGTATAAACCGTCTTTACTTTTTCAAGTTCAATTCGTTTTATTTCCATCTGAAGGCTTTTATTTTTTATCCTTTTTCTGAGAAATAACAATAAATCCGATTTGATATCATTGTACCTGGCTTCATCGACAGGGCTGTCAATAATTATGTAAAGTTTGCCTTTTTCAAACTCAAAATCTTTTTGAAGAAGTTTGGCTTCGCCTATTTTATTTTTGACTTTTAAAACTTTGGCGTATTCTGAAATGGCTTCTCGAATATCCTTTTCAGAGTATTTCTCATCTACAAAATTGAAATCATCTTCTGCTTCCTCTTTTTCAGTCTTGTTATTAAAATCATTGAGGTTAACTATTGGCTTTATCTTCGCTTTGATTTGTGATTTAGAGCCAAGAACGTTTTCCTTCTCGACTTTGTCTTTCTCCTGCGCTTGAGGCTTCGATAGTTTGTCTTCTTTATCCTGTACATTGGGAGATTCCTTTAAAGTAGAATTGTCAATAGGAGTTTCTTCAATGTTTTTATCACCGGGATCGACTTTGTAAGTCTCAGGGGAACTTTCAGATATCTGATTTTTGGAATTGCCTAATTCTGGTTTAGACTCAAGACTTTTTTTTTTGAGGCCTCTTCATTTAAAGCCTCTCCATCAAGTAGAAACGGTATGTGCGCCATCTTCATCAGCGCTACTTCCACATGCAGTCTCTGATTTTTAGCAGATTTAAAATTTAAATCACATTGATTGCCAAGGTGAAGGGCTGTCATTAGAAATGAATAATCGGCCTTTTGACCTTGCGATTTATAGGTTTCAGCGAGCTTTTCGGTGACATCGAGCAAGGCAATCGTGTTTTTATCTCTGGCCATTATCAGATTTCTAAAGTGTTCGCTAAGGCCAAGGATAAAATTATGTTCATCAAATCCTTTTTTTAGAATTTCATCAAATGAAGTAAGGATACCAGCAACATTCGAGCTTAAAATATCATCTGTAATCTTAAAATAATAGTCATAATCCAGAATATGCAAATTAGAAACCACATCCTGATAGGATATTTTACTATCAGATGAATAGGTCACCATCAGATCAAACAAGGAGAGCGCATCTCGAAGCGCGCCATCTGCTTTTTGAGCGATCAAATGCAATGCTTCTGCATCGGCACTTACTTTCTCCTTATCTGCTATTTTTTGAAGATGGCCGGAAATATCACTAACCCCAATTCTATTGAAATCAAAAATCTGGCATCTTGATAAAATAGTTGGAAGTACTTTGTGCTTTTCTGTAGTAGCTAAAATAAATATAGCATAGGGTGGTGGTTCTTCAAGCGTTTTAAGAAATGCATTAAATGCCTGAGAGCTCAGCATGTGCACCTCATCAATGATGTATACCTTGTATTTCCCAAATTGAGGTGGGTAGCGAACCTGATCGATTAAATTACGAATATCATCCACAGAATTATTGGAAGCGGCATCGAGTTCATAAATATTCAAGGCAGTACTATTGCCCTCCCCTCCTTTTTCTTCAAAGTCATTAATCAATCTGGCAAGGATTCTCGCACAGGTAGTTTTACCTACCCCCCTTGGACCGCAAAACAATAGTGCCTGTGCCAAATGATTGTGCTCAATCGCATTATTTAAGGTTGTTGTAATATGCTCCTGCCCCACAACTTCTTCGAAATTAACAGGTCGATATTTACGGGCGGATACAACAAAATTTTCCATGTTTCGAAAATAGTAAAAAGGACTAAGGTGCCTGAATAAATTATGAACATTTTTTCCACTTTTGCTGTATTAGTGTTGAATTGATTAAATCAGCTTAGGGAAATACAAATTACATACCTTTGCAACAGTTCTTTGATATTTTGGGGCCGACCGGTTTTGACAGGAAGGCAAAATGCAATGCTTGCATACCGGGTGAAGAGTGTACATCCGCAATCAATATACTCGATTTTTACTTGGCGAATCTAATTACGCCATGGCCGCCTAATTCTGAATTGAATTCAGAATAGAGGCTTAATTGATTTTGGCAATAAACCAGAATCAGGCCACATCTCACCTGCCTACGCCTTGCTGGCGGGATTTTGGGGTGTCGAAACGCAAGACTAGTGCTGACCCATGTTGCCAAGTCAGTGCGAAAATATCGCAACTAGCCATAAACTAGGAGGTTGTCATCCGGGTTTATGGTAAAACTAAATTGACAACTATGTATGTAGACGGCCTTGGATTTCCTTGTCTGGACGTGGGTTCGAATCCCACCGGCTCCACAATAAACCAAACACCATAAGAATTAAACACATTAGGGACTTCGAAATGGACAAATTCGAAACTTGTTTCAGAATTTGGTTATGAGAAGACCTCAAAATGCATTTGCATTTTGGAGTTTGATTCTGACTTTCGGAGTAATTGGGATAATGTAATAATCCCACCGGCTCCACAATAAACCAAACACCATAAGAATTAAACACCTTACGGACTTCGAAATGGACAAATTCGACACATGTTTCAGAATTTGGGAATGAGAAGACCTCAAAATGCATTTGCATTTTGGTGTTTGATTCTGACTTTCGGATAGGTGTGGATATTTATCATCCCACCGGCTCCACCTTCGCTTGCCATAGCCCTTTAGGGCGCTTTGCTTCGCTAAAGCTACGCGAAAGCAAAGAAGGCAAGCTTTTATTTTAATATTCGTCTTAATTCATTTCTAATTCTACTAGCTCAAGCTTCGGTGGACCCAGTCCACTAAATTCTGAATACCATTTACAATAATTAATTAGTCAATCACACAATTGTGTTAGTTGAATGCCGAAATCAATTCTAGATTTATCTCAATGAAACAATTCGTTTATATTTTAAAGTGCGCAGATAACTCCATTTATGTAGGATGTACAAATAACCTGAAAAGGAGGATTGAATCTCATTTACAAAGAAAAGTGAAATCTACTTCTTATCGAACTCCGGTAAAATTGATTACCCACATCGTGTTTGAAGATAAATACAAGGCTTACTTTTTTGAAAAATATTTAAAATCCGGTTCTGGAAGGGCTTTTCTCAACAAAAGATTGATATAAAAAATAAATAATTTGATTTTGACTTTCGGATCAAAAGAGATTTGAGAAATCAATTCCAGACTCTCTGCTTATGTAAGTGTTTGTAATTGTATTGCTTAAATCAAAAAAAATCTAATTCAGTTTTTTTGCACCAAAAATGCGCTATTGGTTTACATTATTAGTAATTGTTGAAGTACATTTTGTGCTTGACTATAATTTTAAAATTGACCAGGTAAAGCAAACTCATTATAATCTTCAGGAGTTAACAGTTCTATTCTAAGATTTCCATTATTGACGTTTTCCTGAATCTTTGGCCCACCTAATGTTAATAATCTACTTTTGATCCTATGTGGATAATAGTCTTGAATAACAACATTATGTAAAAATCTAAGACTTTGTAATAGTCTTCTATCAATAGCTTCGTTCACAGGAGGAAATGAATATCCAATAATTATAAGTTCTCTTGTTTTTTGCATTATGCTTAAAGATCTCATTATCGATGGATCTTCAAATGGTGCATCCCAACTAAAAGAAATACCAGATTGAACATTTTGGAGATCATTTCTACAAATCAAGTAATTGAAAATAATATTCGCAGCTACTTTTGGGGAATAGTATCTTAAGCTGGCATTATTCTCATTTAATTTCAGCTCATCGAAAAAAAAAGTCGATGACTCTGAGTCCTTTCTATAACTAATAGATGTACCATTTAGCTTTTCAATTCCAAACCTATTCTCATCAAATGGTGAATAATAACGGGTGCCAATATTGAGAGCTGAATTAGACTTAGCCAAACTTGAGTATTTCATAAATTCAGCAAATGCTATTTCAAATTGACAATCATAATTCCAAGAAACTATTTTGGATTTTGATTGCAGCAGGTTTTCCAATTTACCCCTGCACATTTGAGAAAAGAATGTCCGATACCTTGAATCAGTAGGTGTAAGCAATTGATCAAATGAAAAATATACCGCCAATACAAGTTTTAAAATCTCATACTGCTTTTGTAACTCATTTTTTTCTTCATTATTTTCTTCTAGGTTGTTTGATTGTGTTAAGATTTCACTTGCCAGTTGATCAACAGTTTTGTGTGTATTCAACTTGTCAATCAACCATCTAAAATCATTCCTTAGGAGTTCCTGCGCAGGTAGAATTTTATCCAATATTTCTTGATCAATATCCAATGTTTCTGAAACAAAGAAATTTTCAATTCTAGATTGAATATATTTTAATCTAAAAGGCATACTGGCCACAGCTGGAATTCTTTCTCCAGCATTAATCCTGCCTTCATAACTACTATGTAAAGCTTTTATATATGTGTGTCTATTTTTTTCATCATTTGTATGTAAAACTTGCGGTCCTAAAGAATCAACAATTGGGTCTTCATAAATTTCTTCAATTTTGTTGCCAGCACTTGCTCCAGCACCTACATAATATGTAGTTAATTGACTCATAAATCAACGAATTTATTAAAATTAATTTTACAAAGTCTTTCCATTTTTGGAAAAAATTCAAAGAGAAAAATTTTCCTTTTCCGTGCCTCATTTAAAATAAATTAGTATTAGACCGATTTAATTGGAATTTCGACAGTAAAAGTGGATCCTTTGCCCAATTCGGATTCTACTTTTATCTTACCCTTTAGCTTTTCCACAGAGTGCTTGACAATATACAATCCCAATCCTGATCCCGTACTATAATTGGAAGCACGGTAAAACATTTTAAAAATATTCTGAAGTTCCTCTTTTGGAATTCCTATACCTTCGTCTTCAATGATAAATTGCAGTTTGTTATTTTTGACTGTACATTCAAAATGACAGATTCTTTCGCTTTTCTTGCTGTACTTAAAGGCATTGGAAATCAAATTTAACAGGATAATCCGCAGTCGTATAGGATCACCACTTATTTGTTTGCCAAGATTAATTTTCTTCTTTAAAACATTTTTTTCACCGAAGGATGTCATTTCAAGATCTTTTTCGATGGTCTCAATTATATCTTCGATATCGACCTGTCCGGCTCCTATTGGACTTCTGGTGTTTTGAAAATAATCCGTTATTTCCCTGATGGTTTCATCGAGTCTTACAATTGATTTTTCAATCAAATCCAGATAAGCCAGTTTTGTTTCATTGTCAATATCGTGCCGTAATAGATTTACAATTCCCAGCGTTGAAGACAATGGAGATCTTAAATTGTGTGAGGTACTATAAACAAAATAATCCATTTCCTCATTAACCTGCTTTAATTGAGCGTTTTTTTCAGAAAGAGATATTTGATGACTTTTGATTGCAGTGTAATCCCTATTAATTCCAATAACTTTAATAAGTCTCCCTTTTTCATCATTTATTGGCCTTGCACTTCCATTGATCCATCTTACTTCTCCGTCAGGTCGTTTTATGCGAAACTCGATATTAAATACTTCCTCTCCTTGAAACACTTTTTCCATGGCTTGCAATGCCATTTCATAGTCTTCGGGAAATACTAAAGTGGTCCAATAATCGTAATCTAACTCAAATTGCTCCCTACTAATACCATAGATATCTAAAAGAACATCGTTCCAAATTATTTTATTGGTTTCAGGATCCATCTCCCAAATACCCAATTCAGCAGTATCTACAGCAAGATGAAAATCCTCGTTTAAACGATTTAAGAGTAATTCATTTTTTTTGCGATCTGTAATATCCTTGGATACTCCTGCTATGGCAATCACATTATTGTACTCATCAAACATTGGAGTCAATAAGACATCCAGCCATATGACCTTCCCATCACTTCTTTCCAGTTTCCAGTCTAATCGCAATTCTGATACTTCACCTTCTTGCAATCGTTCAGCTATCTTCTCAATTTTAAAATCGGGATTTTTTTCCTCAACTTTCTTGCCTATCATTTCTTCACGGGGAATCGCAAAGATATTTTCTGCACCTTTATTCCAATACAATACTTCTCCATTCAGGTCTATGATAATAATGCTGTCGTTCAGATTATCAATTAACTGAAAAAGCTGGTCAGAAATTGTTTGTTGCTTTTCAAAAGGCATGCAGCAGAAAAAAAAATTATTGTTTGTTGTTATACAATTCAGTAATATCTGAATTTTTTATTTAAAAACCATAGGATTTAATTCATCTTTTCAAATTTTTTTACGAAAGGTTTCAATTCCAAAAACCAAAGTAATTTTATGTATTGTTCAATTTCTTATCAATATGGGCTATAAATTTTATATTTATGCAATGATTAATTTTAAATACGCCAGAATGAAATACCTTTTACCAATTTTAGTTTTAATTTCTCATACAATATTCATTGGCTGTAGTTCAGACGATGACAACGATCCCACATTTCTTACAACAACATCAAGTAGCATAGTTGATGAAGTTAACTGCTGTCCCTTTTCTTCGGATCCCGACAATACAAATCCGGGTTCCAGAATTTTGCATTCTGCTACATTTGAAGGAAGTGGATATGTTGAAATCAGCAGTGTTAGTATAGATTATGTGTTTGAAAGCGGTAGTTCAAATACTTCTGAGGTTAACAGTTTTGACGTTAATTACACAAGTCAAAGTGTTCCGGTTATAGGTTCAGCAGGTAGGGGAACATCCAGTGGAACCGTTGATTTTTCATTCTTATGGAAATTCAGTGGCTCGGAATCTTTTGACCTGACAATAAATTTAACAACTAATCAAGGTGTAATTTCAAGTACACATACCATAAATCGGCCTCCCGGAGCAAATTAGTATTATAAAAAAAGCCCTTTTGGTACAATACCAAAAGGGCTTTTTCATGAATGATTCTTATCTATTAAAATCTTGATCCTATAGATATTCTTGTACAACCTATGGCCACATCCGATTCTATATCTTCACTACTGGAATCAGATATCAAGGTGTAGGTTAAAGTTCCACCGGTAATTTCTAGACCTAAAACGAAATTGCTAAAGTTCAGATTTAGTCCAAATCCGGTCCCTAGACCAAAAGCCGCCCCTTCATTGTAAACATTTACAGTGGAACTAAATCCGTTTGAGGAGGGTACGAAAACATCATAATCCGGTCCAAATCCAATGACCGGGCCTAGCTTGAAAAATCCTTCTACACCAATATTCTCTGCAAACTGATAATCCATAGAAGGCCCAATTAGGATATCCATAAATCCAAATGGAAAATTCACGGTTTCGGTTTCAAGGTCTAGAGAATTAAACTGTATATCAAATCCAACTTTTACACCTGCTTCAAGTCCATCCATAAATTTATAGGCAGGTATGAATCCGGCATATCCAAAAAAAGCTCCGGCGCCACCTCCGTCATCACTAAACCCACCATTAGGGCCTGCATACCCAAAAAGGATATTTTGAAAACCGGGTTTATCTTTCGCCTTTACCAGCGGAACGTCAGGGGGTGGTGGCGGTGGTGCTTGCTGTTCGCCTCCACCTGTAATTTGGGCATCAACAAAAAAGATTATGCCTATAAAAAATATGGTAGTTAGTAATAGCTTTTTCATTTATTCTAAATTGATTGAGATTAAATTTTCACATCTATTTTCCAGACATTGTATTTTCCTGTTTCGTTTCCTCTCTGAGAAATGAAAAATATAGATTTTCCATCCGGAGACCATTGGGGGGAAACATCATGACCACCGTGAAATGTAATTTGACGCAAATTTGTACCATCGGTGTTTACAAGATAAATATCCAGATTTTGAGGACGAGCATCTGATTTTTCGGTTGAACCAACCAATGCAATAACTTCTCCATCAGGGTGGATTGATGGGCTGGAATATCCGATTTCAGGGTGATTTAAAATAAGTGTCTCAGTGCCGATTTTAAGATCAATCATCCATATCTCTCCTCTTCCCTTTCCATCTTTGCTATTTCTGGTTATAACCAAGGACTTATCATCCGGAGTTAAATGAGGGGTAAATCCTTCGCTGTATTGCGTCAAGAGTGAAGTTTTGAGATTGACATTCCATATATAATATCTGCTGTTTTCAGATTTCGTAAAAAAGACCGATTCTCCATCTGATGTAAAGTCAGGTCCAATTTCATCTGTTGAAGAAGCTGTAACTTGCTGGACAGCCGCACCTTCATTGGCATTAATCATATAAATGTTTTTATCACTCCCTCTTTGTTCTGTAAAAGCAATCTTTTTTCCATCCGGCGAGAATGTCATATCTAAAACATTTCTATTAAATGTTCTTTGAATAGTTGCCCTTCCCCCACTAATTTTTTTAATATATAAGTTGTCGTATTCATTAGATCGTGCTACATAGGCAAGATTTTCGCCATCCGGAGAAACTGAGATAAAAGGCGCTGCATACCATTGCAATTTTTTGGTGTAATAATTTTCTCCTATATAAGGACCTAATACGCGCTCATCTTCCCTGGTATACTGAACAAAGCTCATTCCTCCTTCTTCAGGAACAGAAACATTCATATAATTAACTTTTATTTCCTGTGGTGCCGTTGGCGGCGGTGTACAGGACTGAATAATAAAAAATAGTGCTACTATAAAAAAAGAAAGTCTCATCATGTCATTTTTAAGTCTAGCAAAAATATAGCATTCAATGTTCTTTGCAATTAATTTTGTCTATTTCTAAGTTTGAGTGTAAAAATTACACTTAAATGATTTCAATTAAATAAATGGTATTAAAGGTAATGATAGCTTTATTTATTCTAATTAAGCATTCGGAATTTTAGTTTTATTAATAGATCGTAATTGTATTTTAATAATATTTGATGATGATATATTACAGCATTAATCCATAAAACCTTATCACCACCATATTTATTTCTGGCAAACTGAACTTTTCATTCGAATTTGAAATTATTACCTTCGATCGGTTTTATGCGAAAATCACTTTTACTCTTAAGTCTTGGACTGATGCTATCATCAGTTACTATTGCCGGAAGTTCAAAAAATGAAAGTCCCGATGAGGACCTTGTGTTCTCACATGAAAATTATAAACTGGAAAATTTCAGTTTTATCTCTAAAAACTTTTCAATTGGGCTGGTCAATTCACCTTTTCAAAAACAAACCTTGGTTATTCTCTATAACCATGAAAATTTGATCGTAGATTCCATTTTTACAGATTGGAAAGTTGAAAAGATTATACCGGAAGATGATTCCTCTTTTTATTTATTGAGTGATAATCAAACCATTAATTGTTTGATTCGAAATGATGAGCTCTTAATAAATGGAATGTATGCCGGCAATAATAGCAACACGGCTTATGAAAAACTGGCCTATTATTCTCTGCCATTGAATAGAGGTGAATTTCAAATCGTAAAAAGCTCAGGGACTAAAAAAGAATTTGCCCTCCAGCTATCCAAGCAAGATAATTCCTTGATTTATTACCCATTTTCACAAAGAAAAAAACAAATTGATATAGACCTATTTGCGACGCAAAATGACATTTTCGTATATCTTCCTGATAAACAAAAACTAATTCAGGTAGATAAAGAAAAACGCCTATTTGATGAAATCATATTAAGCAGAGACGGTGGGTCCTGGTTGTTCTATCACGACTATATCGAAAACCAATCTTATTTGTTAAATAAATATAAATCAGAGCGAAAATTATATACATTGAACGGCAATAGAGAATTGGATTTTATTAAAGATCTTGATTTTGTCCCTGAAGCAATTTTTAATGGTTCACTTCATAAAAAAACTGAAAAGGGTAAAAACTATTCTCATTATTTAATTCCGCTCAAGGCCAAAGACAAAGAAAAAACTATACATTTGAAAGGTGTGACCATTAGTTCTGAATAGAATCCTTAAATGACACTTTTCAAGACAAATACAAAAGTATTATTTGTCCTATGCAGCATTTTCTTGAGTTTATTCTTGATTGAAAGTGCGCATTCACAATTCGATGAACTAAAAATTAATCTCAGCAATGCAAGGGGTTCGAAATTCAAGGCCACTTACATTCCACCCGAAGGTTTTCGCAAAACCCCCATTGAATTTAGACGCTATTCAAGACTTTGCTATTTCCCGCTTTTAAAACACTCCTTTATTTCAAAGCCAAAAGCCTACGATTCCGACAACCAAAGAGTTAAGGTTAATATCTCAAATGATAAATTTATACCTCAAAAACAGGTTGCCTTTTGGGAATACTTTATTGATGCCTCTAAATTTCCTGAATATATAAATCCACCATTGCGAAGCACCATTATTTCAGGTAAGAGCGCATTGATATACCCGAGCCTCTATTATCCCTTTCTTGATAAACCGGAGATAAGTCATCGAATTGCCATTAAAGACGATATTTCTAATAAAGACAGTAATACTATTGAAAGAATTGACTTTAAAGAATATCTGGATATAGATGAGTTTATATATAGCACTTATGCCAAACGTTTGACCATTCATGACTCCTCTGACATTCATATAAATCTACTCGGTCGATTCAATAAATTAGAAGAATTTGAAATTCAATCAATTATTGAACAAATAGTACTGGCTTTTAAAAAAACAACGGGAAAGAATTTACCGCAAAATTTTGTATTCAATATTTCCGAAGCATCCATTGATAAATCCAATAAACTTCCTGTCTCGGCGGTATACAAAAATTCCATAACTGTAATGGTCGATAAGTCATTCGATGAATACAGGCAAAAATCCATTATTATAGAAAACAGCATGTGGCAATTATTCAGGTGGTTGAGCCCAATACACAGTCATGATTCAAGCTGGGCATATCTCGATCCTAAAGATGGCAAGCACTCTATCCACCTTTGGTATTATGAAGCTGTTACCGAATACCTGTCCTTGATATGTCTGATTAAAAATAAATTGATTACAGAGCCTTATTTCACTCAGACGATTCAAAAAAAAGTTAGCAGGAGTCTGAAAGAACCAAGTTACAGTTTGATTCAATTGGGTAAAGATTTTAGTTCGCAATCGGGAAAAATTCAAATAAAAAATAATCTAAAAGCCTATGATGTTTTAAGTAATCGAGGAGTTATTGTAGCACTAATAATGGATATTGTACTATTGAATGAATCCAATGGCTACAAAGGACTACTTCATGAATATTTAAATATTCACAAAACATTTGAAAATGATGCCTTTCCAACGGATCGGTTTATAAGTCTAATTGCAAAAGGCCACAGCAAGGATTTTAAAATTGTATTGGAAAAATATGTTTTGGGAATCGATCAGTTTCATTTAAAAAGTTATTTTGATCTAATCGACTGGCAATTTTTTAGAAAAGGAGAAATTCATAAATCCTTTATGAAAAGAGGTCATCTCACCTATTTCCCTGAAATCGGAAAATACGTTTGTACATCAGCCGGGAAAAATAATGTGGGACTTGAAAAGGGTGATATAATTTTATCCATTAATAATGACACACAGATAAGCACATTTGATTTAAATGAAATAATTCTACCGGCCAAAGGGGGTTTTAGAAATGAAAACAGGGTGAAAATAGAAATTTTCAGAGATGGCAAGGAAATGGTTTTAAGAGGAAAAGCTGAATTCAAAGCAAAAGTTAAGAATGATATTATAATTCCATTGTTTAACCCCAGCAGTGATGGCTATCAACTGCGAAAAACGATGATCCATTAAAAAAGCCCCTTATATGAATAATTTCAATAATAAGGGGCTATTTAAGAAATCAAAAAAATATTAACCGATAGAGACTCTCTTAAAATCGGTTACGGTTAATCCTTTCGATACAGAATCAAGATATTTGGAAACTGACATGCTTCCATCTTTTACAAAATCCTGATTTAATAGTGTGTTTTCCTTGTAAAACTTATTGAGCTTGCCCATGGCAATTTTCTCCAATAAGTTTTCTGGTTTGCCTTCGGCCTTCGCCTGTTCCTTGCCTATTTCAATTTCTTTTTGAATAATATCAGAATCAACACCATCTTTATCCAAAGCAACAGGATTCATAGCTGCAATTTGCATCGCCACATCCTTAGCAGCATCTTCAACAGATGCGCCATTGGTATTCTGCATAGCTACCAATACACCGAGTTTGCTTCCCAGGTGAATATAAGGTACTACCTTCTCTCCTTTTACATGTTCAAAAGCACTAATCTCTACTTTCTCACCGATTTTACCGATCATGTCAGTAATGTGTTCATTAACTGACCTTCCGTCGATGTTTAAAGCCATAATTTCATCTACACTTGATGGCTTTTCAGATGCAACCTTATTGATAATGTTTTCGCCGAGCTTAACGTACTCTTCATTTTTTGCAACGAAATCTGTTTCGCAGTTCAATGCTATCATAAAACCTTCGCTTCCATCTGAACTGGTGCTGACAAAAACTGAACCTTCAGAAGATTCCTTATCGGCTCTTTTGGCTGCAACTTTTTGCCCTTTCTTTCTTAAAATTTCTACTGCGGCATCAAAATCGCCATTTGATTCAACAAGTGCTTTCTTGCAATCCATCATTCCTGCACCTGTTGCTTTTCTTAATTCATTAACTTCTTTAGCGCTAACTGACATTTTCTAAATTTTTATGATTTAAACAAAAAAACATTGAGTCGCGAAACCCAATGTTTTAATTTCTTATTATGAATTATCAAGGGTTTGTTTAAGACTCTTTCGCTGTTGATTCTTTTTCTTCAACAACTTCTTCGCCTTTATCCTCTTTTATCTTTTGCTCCTCTTCTTCCTTGAGTTTTTGCTCTTCACGCTCTTTCTTTCTTTCATCCAAACCATCCTCAATTGCAGAAGATATGTAAGAAATGATAAGATTGATAGATTTAAAGGCATCGTCATTGGCAGGAATTGGAAAATCAGCTACATCCGGATCCGAATTGGTATCGACCATTGCAAATACCGGGATGTTTAATTTCTGAGCTTCAGCAACTGCAATATGCTCTTTCTTAACATCAATTATGAAAAGTGCTGCCGGAAGTCTCGTTACATCTTCTATTCCACCTAAAACTCTTCTAAGTTTTTCCTTCTCCCTGGTTTTCATCAATCGCTCTCTTTTCGCGAGATTTTCAAAAGCTTCATCTTTCATTAGCTTTTCAATCGATTGCATTTTTTTGAGCGACTTTCTCACAGTTACAAAATTGGTAAGCATTCCGCCTAACCATCTTTCTGTAACATATGGCATTTTAAGTCGTTTGGCTTCAGTTTCAACTACGTCCTGTGCCTGTTTTTTTGTAGCGACAAACATTACTTTCCTTCCGGATTTCACTACATTTTTTATGGCAAAAGCTGCAGCTTCCATGCTGGCCAGCGTTTTGTTTAGATCGATTAAATGAATCCCATTTCTCTCCATGAAAATGTACGGAGCCATTTTTGGATTCCATTTTCTTGTCAGGTGACCAAAGTGTACACCTGCATCTAAAAGTTCTTTATATGTTACTTCCTTCATTTAAGAATTAACGTTTACTGAATTGGAAACTTCTTCTTGCTTTTCTCTTACCGTATTTCTTTCTTTCAACCATTCTTGGGTCTCTGGTAAGCAAGCCATCTTTCTTTAACAACGGTCTGTTTTCTTCATCAATTTCTACCAGTGCTTTAGAAATTGCAAGTCTTACGGCCTCAGCCTGACCATTAAATCCACCACCTCTTACATTTACTTGTAGGTCGTAATTCCCTTTGGTATTGGTAAGTTCAAATGGTTGGTTGATAATTAATTGAAGTACTTCTGTAGGAAAGTATTCTTTATAATCTTTGTTATTGACTTCAATTTTACCCTTGCCTTCTTTCATGTAAATTCGGGCAATTGAGGTTTTTCTTCTTCCGAGTGAGTTTATTACGCTCATAAATTACAGTTCTAATGTTTTTGGTTTCTGCGCTTCATGCGGATGCTCCGTTCCTGCATATACATAAAGATTGGTAAACATCTTGCGACCCAATTTATTCTTAGGAAGCATTCCCCTAACTGCTCGCTCTACAACCTTTTCAGGTGTTTTTGCCAATACAGTTTTTGGAGTACTTATCCTCTGTCCACCCGGATATCCAGTGTGTCGGATGTATTGTTTATCTTCTAATTTCTTTCCGGTCAATCTGATTTTTTCAGCATTGATCACAATCACATTATCACCACCATCTACATGTGGTGTGAAGCTCGCTTTGTGCTTACCTCTGATAATTGAGGCTACTTTTGATGCAAGTCTTCCTAATACCTGAGAATCAGCGTCTACAATGACCCAATCCTTTTGGACATCTTCTTTTCTTTGTGACTTCGTTATGTAACTTAAAGTATTCAAATCTCGAATAAATTTACGCGTTTCGAAAAAACGGAGTGCAAATGTAGGGACATTTTATTTAAAACCAAAACCACAATTCAAGAATAAATTCAATTTATTTCGTCTTTAGTAATTGCTTTAAACTGGCCTGGAAATCTTTGGGATAAGGCGCCTCAGCAATAATATCCTTTTGATCTAAATCCATGAACTTGATTTTAAATGCATGCAATGCTGTTCTGGCTAAAAGCGGTTTTTCTTCATCGTATTTTCCAATGGAGAATTTCTTTTTGATTGAAGACAAATAAAAGGCCTGGCCTCCATATTTTTCATCACCGACAATTGGCGCCTCCAAATAGGATAAATGTGCGCGAATTTGATGCGTACGTCCGGTAAGCGGCATGCATTCTACCAGTGTAAATTGATGAAGTACTGAAATGGTCTCAATGATGGTGGAAGAAAATTTACCTGCTTTGTCAACTTTTGTGATCCCCGATGAATGGCTCAAATTAAGCTCTACAACTCTTTCCTCAAATTTATGCCTCCCATGAACAATGGCATGATATATTTTCGCAACCTCCCTGTGTTCGAATTGTAAAGCAATGTTTCTATAAGCATCTGTCGTTTTAGAAAAAACCAGTATTCCACTCGTTTCCTTATCCAATCGATGACAGACCTGGGCTTTAGAATTATATTCTTTTGCGAGTTCCAGTAAGGAGGGTAAGTCGGAGTCGGAGCGATCGTCCAATACAGAATAGGATATTGGCTTATTTATTATAAAATAATGATCATTCTCAAAAACTATGGAATCGGCTAATTTAAATTTCTTCGACACTCTCTTTCTTGACTTTCTCTTTTAGCGCTTTTTCCAAATAAAAAGTAAAAACTGTTCCAATTCCCAATTTACTTTCCACTTGAATTTCAGAACCGTGGGCCTCAATGATATGCTTTACAATTGAAAGGCCGAGTCCGGAACCTTTCTTTGATGTATTTTTATTACGGCTTTTATCAACCATGAAAAAGCGTTCAAACACTCTGTTCAAATGTTCCTGAGGAATGCCGGCTCCATTATCCCTTACTGACACTTCGATAAAATCCTCTTTGTTTCTAAAACTTATTTGGACAAAACCCTCAATTTCGCGGCCGTATTTAATTGCATTTTCCAATAGATTGGTAATTACCTGATTGATTCTCATCTTGTCGGCAATCACAAATACCGGATTTTTATTTTCTTCATCGATTACAATATTCGTCCCCTGTTTTGAGGCTTTTCTTTCCAATTGATCGAGCACTTCAAATGCCAGAGCCCTAATATCAAATATTTCTTTTTGCATTGTAATCGCTCCTATTTCCATTTGAGAAACAGTGAGTAAGTCTTTCACCAATCTGTCAAGACCGTCTAAGCTTTTTGCAGCCTTTTTAAGAAATTTCATCCTGATTCTTTTGTCATCAACTGCCCCTTCCAACAAAGTATAAATGAATCCCTGTGCGGCAAAAATCGGAGTCTTTAATTCATGTGATACATCTGCGAGGAATTCCCTTCTAAAACGATTAGTTCTTTTTAATGCCTCAATTTCAGCCTGCTTATTGGAGGCAAAGCTTTTAATTTTCTGGTTGATTCTTTTTAATGGGTTTATTTGAGCCCTTGAATCCTGAGCGATCTCATCTTCAAACGATTCATCATTTTTCAGTTCATTCAATACCTCATGGATATCTTTAATTTCTTTAAAAATTAGAAACTCCAAAGTCAGATAACAGAGTAGAAATGTGCAGGAAAAGGAAATTGCTCCTGCCACCAATAGTGCAACACTTGAGGTCCCCTCAATTAAAGAAAGAAATGCTGTGGTGACAAGCGAAATAGTCGCCGCAAGCAGGAAAGCTGTTGCCCGCGAATTAACATCCATCAGCTTATGTTTTCATCAAATTTATAGCCCACACCTTTTACTGTAGAGATGTATTCAGATCCAATTTTCTCTCTGACTTTTCGGATGTGCACATCAACGGTTCTGGCCAAAACATAAACATCGGTTCCCCAAATATTTTTTAAAAGATCGTCTCTGCTAAATACCTGATTTGGGTTTTGAGCTAAAAAATAAAGCAGCTCAAATTCCTTTTTTGGCAATACAATGGTTTGTCCTTCGATGCTTACCAAATAACTGGATTTGTCGATTTCCAATTTACCTATTGTGATTTTTTCATTCTTCTTATTGTCCTTGACCTCTCTGCGGAAAAATGCCTTGATCCTGCTCATCAAAGCGCGTGGTTTTATTGGTTTTACGATATAATCATCCGCGCCAACATTAAAAGCAGCTATTTCAGAGTATTCCTCCGCCCGGGCTGTTAGAAATATGATATACATGCCATTGAGGTCGGGATTTTCGCGCATTAATCGACATGCCTCTACCCCGTCCATAACCGGCATCATGATGTCAAGAAGTACAATATCAGGAATAAAACTTGCAGCCACATCGACGGCTTCCCTGCCGTCACCGGCTGTCTTCACCTTATAACCCTCTTTTTCAAGATTGTATTCAAGCATTTCTGCTATATCTGACTCATCCTCAACCACCAGAATTTTATGCTTTGATTTGTCACTCATTGCTATATTAATTAGCTCCTAATATTTCCTTTATTTTATTTTCCAGACTCGATCCTCTGAGGTTTTTTGCAATAATTACACCATTCTGATCCAATAAAAATGTTGCAGGTATTCCCCTTACACCGTAAAGCGCGGCCGCCTGTGAACGCCAGCCTTTTAAATCAGATACATGACTTTCCCAGCTCAGATTATCTTTTTGAATTGCATTCACCCATTTGTCTTTGCTGTTGTCCAGAGATACACTATAAACTGTGAAGCCTTTATCTTTATATTCTTCATATGTCCTGACTACATTTGGATTCTCCCTTCGGCATGGTCCACACCAGGAAGCCCAAAAGTCCAGCAGCACCACTTGCCCCCTTAATGAAGACAATGCAACTTGTTCTCCCTGAGGATTTTCAAGCAAAATATCAGGTGCTTCATCACCGATGTCGGGTGGCCCCTGTGGAAATGATGAAAAATAAGCTTTAGCAATGTCCGAATTTGGAAATTCATCGAGATAAGCTTTGGATATCTTTCCGGCAAATGCTTTATCGGATTGGGCAAAAGATTCGATTATTGCGGCATATAAAATTTCCTTTGAAGGGGCATCGATCTTTGTTCTGATCATTTCCTGTGATTTATTTTTCAAAACCTGAAAATTTGAACCGAGGAATTGTTGATAATAAATCAGATATTTTGTCTTAAACATATCTCCTCTGAGCAATTCGTGATCATTCAGTTCATTCAATCCCAAATATTGGTCAGGTCCTTCTCCTTCTTCTCTTGCAAAATAATTACTGATTTTTCCAACGAAAGTTTTTGGATTTGATTTGTATAATTTTTTATACTCGACGTGTTGCCATTTTATGAGCGTATCGTAATCTGTCCTTATTTTATTAATTGCTGCTTCAAATTGTTCCTGATTATTCCCAAAATCCGAACGCGCTTTTGATACCCTTTGGTTTATTGATTGTATGCCCGAATTACTTATTGATACTATTTTCTGATATTCTTTAAATAAGTTATTTTCTTTTGAGTTCAGAATTTCTGCTTTTGCCAATTGGCCTTTTTCCCCTTTGATTTCAATATTCTCATCGGCGATGATTAATATTTTGCCGTCCTCCTGTCCAAATCCAATTTTGTAAAACCCTCTGGGGATACTTTCAGAATATTCAAAAGTAAACTCTCCAGATACCAACTCAGCTGTATCAAAAGGTAAAGTCTGAGATCCAAAAAACTCATAAAGAATGATTTGCTCATTCAGGGCATTTTCGATTTTTCCTTTGATTTTTTGCTTAGCTGAAATTGAAAGATTTACAGATAAGAGAAGAATGACAAGTAAGTATAAAAATTTGATGCTTTTGATAGTATTTGTTTTAAAGTTTAAAACTAAAGAGAATTTAAATGAATCAAATTTAATTAATTGTTAATTAATATAAATCAGAGTCTTTCACTTAGTCCTTTGTAAGACCTAAGGTCACATTCAATAGCCCCAATAAACATTGAAGCCTTTATTTTTAATGGAATTTTGTTTTTATCATCAGAATAATAAACCATTATCGTATTTGCCCCATTCTCAAAAAGCTCATTATTTGGGATAATTGGCGTGAATACATGGGTATTCTTTTTGCCAAATTTGGTTTTGATTTCTTCAGTTCCTAAATATTTTACTTCTGCCTTATAAAAAGTGTCTTCAAAGAAGGTATTAACGGGAATCAACTCACCGGGACTCAAATTATTAAAATCCAAAGCGCGTATATAATAAAAACCGGAAATCAAATCCTGTGTATATTCTTCTATACTGTATTCCTTGTTGAACTTCTTATAGCCATTCCTTTTGCGCTCAGTAACTGTAGCAATATTACGTTCCCTGTCAAAATAGGTGGTTTCTTCGGTAAAGTAATTGCCTTCTTCAATATGCCTGTAAAATTTTACAGCTGTTACAGAATTTTTATCAATAAAGGTTCTCCAGGTATCGCGTACACGTAAAACCCAATCAAAGGGTCCGGTGGTTCTCCCAAAGACGTTGATCTGATAGCATTCACTACTTTCAATTTCATGCAATTTATCATCAACCGTAATGGTAGCTTCTCCGGCATTGATCAATCCATAATGTACCCTGAATTTCAATTCTTCCCCTTTTTTAAAAGGAATTGATGCAATTTTATTTTGCGCCATTGTATTAATAGCACAAAATAGAATTACAGATAAGTATATAATGAACTTAGCTCTCATACAGCATATACATTAAAAACCGTACCAAATTAATTTTCAGCATACCTTTTAATTAATGTGTCAACGTATTCCTTGAAAGAAAGATTTTCTGAAGACAGATATTCCTGCTCAAATGAGTTTTGCATCGAATTGTATCTCAGGTAGGACATGAAAAAGGTATTATTTGGTAAATCTTTCAAAGCCCTGCTTCTAAATCCTCGATAAGATTTGAATTTTAAAGTATCAATTTCAGCTACCCATCGGTCTATAAATTCACGCTTCGAACTTGCTTTGATTGTTGAATCAATATTATCATCAAAGGTATTATACAGCGAGTCCAATGCCTTTGCTCCTTCAATTACATATTCTGTAAATCCTTTTTCTTCTTCAAGTTCATTTAAATATTCAAAGTATGTGCTGTGATCTTTTCCATATTTCCGCTCCAGATATTTTAGAGCTCCATAATCACCGACAAATGTTGCGAGATTTTCGTTTAAATCAATCTCATCTTTTACAAATACCTCAGAGTGGGTCAATTCGTGAATTATGGTGTTGGCAAGATCGCCTTCGGATTTTTCAAGCATTCCTGATAAAATCGGGTCATTGAACCAGCCCAAAGTAGACCATCCGCTTACTGAACGGATGTTGGTATCGTATCCTTGTTCTTTTATCTTTTTTTCTTCTCGAAATGCCTTGTCCAAATCAAAAAACCCTTTGTATGGGAAGGTTCCGAACAAAGGAAATCGCCATTCGTAAGCTTTTAGCTCAAATTTTGGACAAGCGGTGACAATCCACAATATGTTCTTTCCTTTTTGATTGTATACAGTTGTGTAATTCGAATTTTCCGCAAATCCCAGTTCATCTCGTACAAAGGATTTGATCTCCGATATTGCTTTCAGATTTCCTTTTAAGCTGTCCGGAAAACTTTCGGAATTAAGCGCTTCTTCGATGGTAGCAGAATTCCCAAGCACTCTTAATTGACCTTTTAACTGAAGCAATCCATAGAGTATATCATTCCAGTTTAAGACCAAATAAAAAAGAATAAACAAGCCAAGGAAAAGAAAAATCTTTTTCAATTATTGCCTGGTTTAATATTCAGAAGTTTAAAATATTCTTGAAATCTCACATAAAGTCCGAATGATAAACCCCATTTATTATCTCTGATATTGTAATTAGGTTCCATTCTTGGAAGGATTCTCAAATTATTTTTTAGCTTGATATCATTGAGGAATCTCAAAATGATTATTTCCCTCTTGTTTTGCAAAGCAAAGGGTTCTCTCCAATTTTGACTGGTGGACTGATATAATGCACCTCCATTCCAGGCACTAAATTCATCTCCATTCCAATAACTCAACATTACAGAACCCATATGTGAATTAACGGTCAGGTTGAGATAATATCCATAACCGTCTTTAAAAGGGGGAATTATTAATTCTGTAGATTCAAGAGAGTTGAATGTAAGAAAATATCCCTGGAACCTTAGAGAATTGATAAAACCTCTGCCAGTTTTTGCAAAGGCATCTAATCCACTTCCCAAGTTATACACTGTTCTTGCAGGTTGAGGGTCATCATCAATTTGACCTCCGAGATGTGTAACTACCCATTGCAATGGGATGCTTAGTTTATATGATTCATTATTCACCATATTAACACGACCGGAAGCTCCGCCATTAAACTCCTCTCGAAAAGGGGATCTGTCGTAAATGGTTCTGTTCCAAGAAATCCATCCGTCAGCATCAAAATATTTGGAATTGAATAGCACCTGCAAACCATTTTCGGGATTATCTGAAACGATTCTTTCAAAATCATATAATGGTTCAACGTAATTATGTTCCAAAGGCCCCCTTATGGTTCCAAAGAGAAATTTGAATTTCTTATAGTCATATCTTATTAAAAAAGTAGGTTGAGTTAATGTGAAATCATTGTTTCCAAAATCCTTTCTTGTAATAATCCCAACTTTAACATAGAAATCGTTATGAAGATGATATGAAAACTCTGGTCGAAAAAGGTGACCGAAAAGAGTGTAACCTGTCACTGTTTTCTCATAATACTCATTATTTTTATTGAAAGCCAATCCGTAAATCTCCAAATTCAGATCTCCTACTTGGGAAGAATCCATATTTCTTAAATCATAAAACAGTCCTGAATTATCCAATTGTGCTGATAGTTCAGAAATCGAAGTGATCAGAAAAATGAGGGACAAAAAACAAAGTTTTTTCATTTTCATCAGGCTGCGCAGATAGACTGCACACTTATATGACTTATTTGCAAAACGAAATAAATAAATTTCCAATATAGTTGTAATTTCACTTCAAATTAGCAGGAAAATGGCCGAAAATTCAGAAAAACTTAAAGCACTACAAATAACGATAGATAAACTAGAGAAAACCTATGGCAAAGGAACTGTCATGCGTCTCAACGATGAAAGCGTAGTAGACATTCCGGCAATATCAACGGGATCTCTGGGATTGGACCTTGCATTGGGCGTTGGAGGATTTCCGAGAGGGCGTATTATTGAGATATACGGACCTGAATCTTCCGGTAAAACAACTTTGTCAATGCACGCAATTGCAGAAGCTCAAAAAAAAGGTGGGCTTGCAGCATTTATTGATGCTGAGCATGCTTTTGACAAATCCTATGCTGAAAAACTGGGTATTGATCTGGAAAATTTACTTGTTTCTCAGCCCGACAATGGTGAACAAGCACTGGAAATCGCAGAACATCTAATTCGTTCGGGTGCCATTGATATAATTGTCATTGACTCTGTAGCGGCATTAGTCCCCAAAGGTGAAATAGAGGGAGAAATGGGTGACAGTAAAATGGGACTTCAAGCCAGATTAATGTCGCAGGCCCTAAGGAAATTGACAGGAACAATTCACAAAACGAGCTGTACCTGTGTGTTTATAAACCAGTTAAGAGAAAAAATCGGAGTAATGTTTGGTAATCCCGAAACCACAACCGGTGGTAACGCCCTTAAATTTTATGCCTCTGTACGACTTGACATTCGAAGGATAGGTCAGATTAAAGAAGCAGCCGATAATGTATTGGGAAACAGGACTAAAGTGAAAGTTGTAAAGAATAAGGTGGCCCCTCCTTTTAAAGTTGTTGAATTTGATATTATGTACGGATTGGGTATTTCCAAAGAAGGTGAAATCCTCGATATGGGTGTAGAACTGGATATCGTACAGAAATCGGGCTCATGGTTTTCTTATGCAGGCAATAAATTAGGACAAGGAAGAGATGCTGTTAAAAATCTTTTAATCGATAATCCTGAATTGGCCGAGGAAATTGAAAAAAAGATCAGAGATGTAATCAACGGAGTGCCTTCCAAAGAAGAAAATAAAACTAAAAAAGAAGACAAAAAAGAAGTCGAACAGGACTAATGACCGTCCGAATATTGGTTGAGGGTAAAGTCCAGGGTGTATTTTACAGGGCTTCAACAAAGGCGAAGGCCAGACAGCTATCTTTAAATGGCTTAGTGAAAAATCAAAGTGATGGCTCAGTTTTGATCGAAGCTCAGGGTGCTGAAAATAATATTGAGGCCTTAATAGAATGGTGTAAAACTGGACCACCCGCTGCAAAGGTCGAAAACTGTAAGTGGGAAAAAATAAAGGAACGGAATTATTCCAAATTTGAAATACAATAAAAAAAGCCGGCATATGCCGGCTTTTTTTATTAAAATATTCCTAATTATTGAATTACAACTCTTTTACTAAATACACCATTTGCGGTTTGGAATCTCAATACATAAAGCCCAGAATTTTCATTGCTGAGGTCAAGATCAAAAATTCCTTTCGTTCCCATTGATTTTTTAGTAATCAATTCGCCCATCATGGTGTAAACCTCTACTGATTTGGCCATGTGTGAAATTGAGTTAATATGTACAATTCCATTACTCGGATTCGGATATACATTAACTGTTTTTGCTATATCGTGGATTGGAAGGTTGCCCAATGTCGTTGATGAAATAATATATTTATGCGCTTCATCATTGACACTTAGGTCATCAGATGTGTTTTGACCGGCTCCATTAATATTATCTATCCAGGCTTCTACTTTATACAAACCCGTACTGGTCGGCATCCATTGACTTGCGTGTGTAAATGTCATTGAGTCGCCTTTTGAAAGCATAACCCCACTTACATTTTCTCTTAATTCTGCACCACCATCAATTCTGTACACCACATCAAATGAAGTGATTTGTGTATTCTGGTTATTTACAATTATACCTTCAATATTGGTGTTTTGGTTTACCAGCACATTTTCAGGTGTTGTAATCGATGCAAAAGATAAATCGAGATTTGTTTGTTTATCGGCACTGTAAGAAGCGTGGAATACGTCCTTAGAGCCTACGTTTTGCACCCATATAATCACGCCTAAGTCCGTAAACTCTTCAACCGAGTGTTCTGTAGAATGATTAATAGGATTCGTGGCATTTGAAGGTAATCTGTAATTGCCCTGAAAAGTGTAGCTCAATTCATATGTCAATGGCTGACCGGTATATATATTTCCGACATAGGTTCCATTCTCATTTGGTACCATTTTTTTCATGACATCGTGAAACACAGTCTCTCCATTGCTTTTTATATTGTTGAAAGTTGTTTTCTCTATAATAGCACAATGCAATTTGTTATTTCCTTTCAGGTCTTTTAATGGTTTAATGGCCAAATTAATATCTACGGTTTTTCCGGTCACAGTAAAATTACTCTCAACTTCAAGAAATGCCGGAACATCTGAATAGGATTCTAAAATTGCATTAGAATAAGAATTAGAATTGCCATTCCAGCCACCGTCAATTTGCATATTTGGAACCGAATTTACACTGTAATAATTTCTTCTGGCATTCCCTTCAGCGGTATAATAAGGATCACCTGATCCGGGCCATGACATCTGATACTTTATAATTACAGGTGTACGCGAACTGGCATTCCAAACATTATCAGTATTTATATTGCCAGGATTACAAGGACCGCAAGTTGAAGAAGTAAAAACTTCGTGGAATGCATCTCTGCTTATAAATTCGTCAATAACTTCAACCGACTTTGACAGTGTGTCATTTAGGCTATTTACATCCGTTGCGCCGCCATTAATATTTGTAACCCACATGGTAATTGTGTATCGTCCCAACATTTCGGGATTCCATGCATTTAGTCTTGTCAAATTATAATTTTCTCCCTGAGCCAGGGTCAATCCTGAAATTGGAAATACAATAGGTGTTCCGCCGTCAACGCTCATTCCAACGTCAAATGAATTAACAGTAACGTCGCCAATATTCCTTATTACCGCTTCGGCATTAACCGGAGTATTGTTCAAATTTACTAGATCAGACATGGTAATCTGATTAAGAGAAACATCAAGTCCTTGAGCCTTAATTATATAGGATCCCAGAACTAAAATGGTGAGAAGTAAAAATCTTTTCATGTTGTTTGTGTTTTTAATTTTCGAAGTTAATACTCTGCTTTCAGCTTGACAAATCATTGCCTCTAGAAGGCAATGATTTACAATTAGTTTTCATCCATTATACAGCCCCTATTATAGAATACGGGGCAAACATTTTCCTAAAAAACTAAATTCATTTTCTTATCTATTTTTGCGCGATGCGCATTCTTCAATACATATACATGGTCTGGGTTGCAATCGTATTTACATTCTGGATGATTGCAATTCTGCCCTTACTGATAATCCCTTATATTTTTGGTTTAAAGATTGGCGGAGATATAGCCTACTTTTTCCTTAAAGTATGGTCTTATTTATTCAGCTGGATGAATTTCATTTTTTTTCGGGTAAAGGGCAGGGAAAAAATAGACAAAAACAAAGCAAGTATTGTTATAAGCAATCATACATCATTTTTGGATGCTCCCGCATTTGCAATTGCCATGAATGGGCAATGTCGGCCACTGGGAAAAATAGAAATGACCAAATTCCCGATTTTTGGCTGGATTTACAGAATGAATGTAGTTCTTGTAGACAGGAGCAGCCAGGATAGTCGCAAAAAGAGTTTTGATGAATTGAGAAGAACCATTGCAAAGAATATTTCTATTCTAATTTTTCCCGAGGGTACTATGAACCGGGGAGATACACTTTTGCAGCCATTTTACGACGGGGCCTTCAGATTGGCGAAACAATTAAATGTTAATATTCAACCAATGGTCATTGAAAATGCCATAAATTTAATGCCCAGATCCGGGCCATTTTCAATAAAACCCGGCACAGTAAGGATTCAGTTTCTCGACCCTGTGTCACCTGAAAATTATTCTGAAAAAGATTTGAAAGAACATTGCTTTCAAATTATGCATGATTTTTTGAACCGTAAAAACACAAATAAACACGCCTGACAAACATTATTGACCTTTGGAGTATTTTAAGTAATGAGCTTTAAAAGAAATCTAGAAATTGAAACACGAACTATATAAAAATGAAAAAAATATTAACACTAGTCACTTTAGCCTTTTTTACCATGGGAGCTAAGTCAATTGCTGAAACCAAAATGGTAGAAAAAGTCGCACAATCTACAGACAAACTTGTGATCCCTTATGAGAAGTACATACTTGATAATGGATTAACACTGATTATACATGAAGATCATTCTGATCCCGTCGTTCATATAGATGTAACCTACCATGTGGGTTCTGCCAGAGAGGAAATTGGCAAATCCGGATTTGCACATTTTTTTGAACACATGATGTTTCAGGGCTCTGAAAATGTTGGCGATGATGAACATTTTAAAATTGTGAATGAATCAGGTGGTACACTAAACGGTAGCACAAATAAAGACAGAACCAATTATTTTGAGACATTACCATCAAATCAGTTGGAAATTGGGCTATGGCTCGAAGCCGACAGAATGGGTTATTTATTGGACGCCGTTACTCAGGAAAAATTTGAAATCCAGCGCGCTACTGTTAAAAATGAAAGAGGCCAAAACTACGATAACAGACCGTATGGCCTTGCCGGAGAGTACAGCTCTAAAAATCTATATCCATATGGGCATCCTTATTCATGGTTGACCATCGGATATATTGAGGATTTGAACAGAGTTGATGTTAACGACCTGAAGAAATTTTTTATGCGTTGGTATGGGCCCAACAACGCCACCTTAACTGTTGGTGGTGATGTGAATCCTAAAAATGTGCTGGCGCTTACAGAAAAATATTTTGGAAGTATTCCTATGGGTCCAGCAGTTAAAAACATGGATAAGATGGTTCCTTCAATAGAATCGGACAGATATGTTTCCTATGAAGATCAGATCAGGTTTCCAATGCTTCGAATGACCTGGCCAACCGTTCCCGTTTACCATGAAGACGAAGCAGCAATTGATTGTTTTGCGAGCATTATAGGTGGAGGACAAACGTCGATTCTTCATAAAAACTTAATCAAAACTCAAAAATCTGTACAGGCAACGGCCTTTCAACCCTGTTACGAACTTTCAGGTGAATTTACAATGTTGGCCCTTGCCAATCCGGGTACACCCTTGGCAGAAATTGAAAAGGATTTCAGGGAGTCACTCAAGGAATTTGAAGAAAGAGGTGTGAAAGAAGAAGATGTTAGAAAATATGCTGCACAGCGCGAATCATCTGTGATTTTTGGCCTTTCCACTGTTCGTGGAAAAGTATCACAACTCGCGCAGTATGCAACTTTTACACAGAGTCCTAATTACATTCAAAAAGATCTCGAGAGATATCAAAATCTAACAACCGAGGATGTAATGAATGCCTACAATAAATACATCAAAGGTAAAGCCTCTGTTATTTTGAGCGTTTATCCTGAAGGCGCTGAGAACCTGATAGCCGCCGAAGACAATTTTGAAATTGACAAATCGAATTACAAAGCAGGCCCGGATGAATATTCAGATTTAGTTTACAATAAACCTAAAGATAATTTTGATAGGAGTGTTAGACCTCCATCAGGTGAAAATCCGATAATTACCATTCCTGAAACCTGGCGTCATGTTTTGCAAAATGACATTCCGATCATCGGTATTAGCAGCAATGAAATTCCGGTTGTGAATATTCTTTTGACTTTGGAAGGCGGACAAAGATTGGAAGCCAAGGATCCATCCAAAGCGGGAATAACTAATCTTATGACGAGCTTGATGAACGAGTCAACGCAAAGTAGAAGTGCGGAAGAAATGGCAAAAGCCCTGGAATTACTTGGAAGTTCAGTCTCTGTAAGGTCTTCGGATAATCAAATCACTGTCAACATACGGACCCTGAAAAAATACCTGGGTCAAACCATGGAATTGGCCAATGAAATTTTATTTCAACCTGGTTTTAAAGAAGACGATTTTGATCGTTTAAAAAAGCAACAACTCGAATACATCGCCAATCAGAATACACAGGCACCGGCAATAGCATCGAAAGTTTATAATAAAATTTTATACGGTCAGAACAATATATTGGGGATTCCTTCTATAGGTACGGCTGAAACTGTAGCAAATATTAGTCTGGCAGATGTAAAACAATACTATTTAAGAGTCTTCTCGCCTTCTACAGCAAACATTGTAATTGTGGGGCAGATAGAAAAAGAAGAAATCATTCCTTTAATGGATGGGTTTCAACAATGGAATGGCAAAGCAGTTGAAATTCCCAAGGAATTTAAAATTCCATCTCAAGAGAATACCACAATCTATTTGGTTGATAAAGAAAAATCGGCTCAGTCTCAAATTAGAATTGGAAAGTTCACGGGCCTTACCTATGATGCAACGGGTGAATATTACAAAACTACTTTAAGTAATTATCCTCTGGGTGGTTTCTTTAATTCAAGAATCAACATGAATTTGAGAGAAGATAAAGGTTATACTTATGGAGCCCGTTCTAGTTTTAGCGCCGATAAATACGATGGAACATTTACGGCTTATGCAGGCGTAAAACTAGATGCAACCGCTGCTTCAGTAAATGAATTTATGAGCGAGATTTCGAACTATTACAAAAATGGAATGACGGATTCAGAATTGGATTTTATGAAAAATTCAATAGGCCAAAGAGAAGCATTGTCCTATGAATCTCCTTATCAAAAAGCATCCTTTCTTCGAAGAATTATAACCTATAATCTTGCGGAGGATTTCACACAGAAACAAAATGAAATCTTGCAAAATATAAAGAAAGAGGAATTGGATATGCTTGCTAAAAAATACCTTGACCCTGATAAAATGAATATCGTTGTGGTTGGAGATAAATCAGTAATTAAAACAGATTTAGAAAAATTGGGCTATCCTGTCAAGGAACTAGACATGGAAGGCAACGAAATTGTCAGTCCTGATACAGAAAAACTAAAAGAGAAAAAATAAGTAAATGAGCGGAGGATTTAAATCTTCCGCTTTTTTTAATTTCTGACCGCTTCTGCCAGAAGATCGGCTTCAGTTATAATGTGTACAGTGTTAGACTCATCTCTTACCAGCAATGCTCCGTGTTTACTAATCATAGAAGATAAAGTATCTACGGTTGTATCCATAGCCACAAATGGAAAGGGTTCTTCCATCACATCCTCTACCTTTTTGTTTTTTAATTCGGGGTCGGAGATTATTTTCTTTAAGAGCCGCGAATCCACAATACTTCCTACAATTTCATTGTGTCCGTTTTGTACAGGTATTTGAGAAATGGCCTTTTTATTAAGAAGACTGATGACATCAGAGACTTTATCTTCTTTGGATACTGTAATTAATTTACCTTGTCGATCAGCGATTTCTCTTGCATTTGAAAACTGTCGATTTTCCAAAAATCCTCTCTCTTTCATCCAGTCATCGCTATATACTTTACCCAAATATCTCGTGCCGTGGTCAGGTAAAATAATTACCATGACATCCTCCTCTTTTAAATTTTCTTTGGCGTAATCAAGGGCTCCGGCCACAGCAGAACCACAAGACCACCCAATGAACAATCCTTCTTCCCTTGCCAGCCTTCTCGCCATAATTGCACCATCCTTATCCGTTACTTTTACGAAATGGTCAATCACTGAAAAGTCAACATTTTTTGGAAGTATGTCCTCTCCTATACCTTCGGTTAAATAAGGGTAAACTTCTTTTTCGTCAAATACACCGGTCTCTTTGTATTTTTTAAATACCGATCCATAAGTATCAATACCAACGGTAATAATATCTTTATTTTGCTCTTTTAAATACTGGGCTGTACCACACATTGATCCTCCAGTACCTACTCCGGCCGCATAATGTGTAATCTTTCCTTCGGTATCCTTCCAAATTTCCGGCCCGGTGGTTTCATAATGGGCTTTCGTATTTGACATATTATCGTATTGATTTGGATAAAAGGAGTTTTCAATATCCTCATTGAGCTTTTTTGCAACTGAGTAATAGGATCGAGGGTCGGTTGGCTCCACATTGGTAGGACAAACAATAACTTCCGCCCCCATGGCTTTGAGAATGTCGATTTTTTCCTTGGATTGTTTATCGGCTAAAGTAAAAACACATTTATAACCTTTGGCAATGGCAGCAAGCGCCAGCCCCATTCCGGTATTTCCTGAAGTGCCTTCGATAATGGTTCCGCCCGGTTTTAATTTGCCCTCCTTTTCAGCATCTTCTACCATTTTAATGGCCATTCTGTCTTTCATTGAATTTCCCGGATTGAAATATTCAACTTTGACCAAAATGGTTCCTTTTATTCCCCTGTTGACCTTATTTAATTTAATTAAAGGGGTATTTCCTATGGTTTCAATGATAGAGTTTAGGTATTTCATGATTTGTAATTGAAGTTATTGCAAAGATAAAGTTCAGGGCTGGCTAAATACAATTTAATTTTAAGAGTTTTTGATCTTTCCTGCCAAAAGATACAAGACAGCCATTCTTATGGCCACACCATTTTCGACCTGGTCGAGGATTATACTGTGATCTGAGTCAGCAACATCGCTGTCAATTTCGACTCCTCTGTTAATAGGTCCGGGGTGCATTATTAGAATTTCCTTATCCAGCTGATCAAGAATATTTTTATTGATTCCATAATAAAGTGAATATTCTCTAAGTGAAGGAAAATATTTTGCCTTTTGTCTTTCCAACTGAATTCGAAGAACATTGGCAACATCGCACCATTCCAGAGCCTTGGTTAAATCCAATTCCTTTTTAACACCCAGTTTTTCTATATACCTCGGGATTAAAGTATTCGGACCACAAACCATTATTTCCGCACCTAATTTTTTCAATGCGAAAATATTCGATAATGCTACTCTTGAATGTGTAATGTCTCCAATTATGGCCACTTTTTTTCCAGTCACCTGACCCAAAGACTGTCTTATGGAATAGGTATCTAATAGTGCCTGCGTCGGATGTTCATGGGTACCATCGCCGGCATTTATAATAGCCGCATCAATATTTTTTGAAAGAAAGTGACAAGCTCCAGGACTGGAATGACGCATAACAATCATATCCACTTTCATGGCCAAAATATTGTTAACGGTATCAAGAAGCGACTCCCCTTTCTTCAATGAACTCGATGAACCTGAAAAATTGACCACATCTGCCGAAAGCCTTTTTTCTGCAAGTTCAAAGGATATTCTCGTTCTTGTAGAATTTTCAAAGAATACATTGGCAATGGTAATATCTCTAAGCGAAGGGACTTTTTTGATAGGTCTATTTATAACTTCTAAAAAGTTATCTGCGGTTTCAAAAATTAAATGTAGATCCTCTTTGTTCAGTTCGTGTATTCCTAAAAGATGATCGACGCTCAGATTTGTCATGTTATTCTTCTTCTAAATCTATAAGCCAGACTTTATTTTTAATATCCTTTTCATCCCATTCCACTTTTACTCTTTGCGAGTTCAAAGTATTTACAGTTCTACCGATATAATCCGGTTTGATGGGTAACTCCTGAGAGTTTTTTCGATTTATTAAAATCATTAACTCCACAGATTTTGGTCTTCCAAAAGCAATCATTGCATCAAGTGCGGCTCTCACCGAGCGGCCGGTAAACAATACATCGTCTACAAGTATTACGTGCTTATTTTCTATTAAAAATGGAACTTCAGTACTGCTCGCTTTGATTGGCTCGGATTTTCTCCTGAAATCATCCCTATAAAAAGTCACATCAAGCTGACCAAGGGCGATTTCCTTATCCAATAAATCTTTGATTCTTTTTTGAATACGGGAAGCGAAGAGTATTCCTCTGGGTTGCATTCCCAAAATAACGGTATCCTCAAAATTGGAATAATTTTCAATTAGTTCCTGACAAAGCCGGCTAAGCGTTATGTTCAGTTGTTTGGTGTCGAGAATACAGCGTTTCTCCATGAGGCTTCGGCAAAATTAGTAATTGTTTAGGTAATTAATAAATCGCGATGGCCTTAAGTTTTTCTTTATCAAGTGATAAAATACGATACTGCAATACTCTGGGCTGAGCGTATTCATTGCCCGGTATTTCAATTGTTAAAACACCATCATCAAAAGACCATTTGGCATTTTCAAATTTCATGGGAAAATCGGTAGGGCTAATCGCATGATATAATACTTTGCCCTCTTCTTTTAATTTAAAGCCTTCCCTCCCTCTTGACATTGGAAAATCATAAGTCTCAGGTCTGTAGTAAATAGTATCTCCGCTCGTTTCCTCACCTGCAAAATACCAAACCTGCTCTTTTAACAATTCAAAATCGAAGCTTTTCTCTTCTGCCTCTTCCTTTTTGCAAGAGGGGGCTATTAAAATAAATACAAGTGATGTAAGGATTATACTTTGTAATATTTTCATATTGTGAATTTCAAATTCTTGAAACAAGTTTACATAATTATCTTTACCAAATATTGCACCAAATAACGAAAACCCTTGGACAATAAGAGCATCTCTAAAATTCTTCAAAAAGCTGCAAAACTTTTGGAATTGCATGAAGCAAATCCTTTTAAAGTCAGATCCTATCAAAATGCGGCCTTCAATATTGAGAGAATTCCGGTTTCTATTGCCGATTCGGCGCCGGAAGAGTGGCAAAACATTGATGGTATTGGCAAAAACCTGAATGACAAACTCGCAAGTATCTTAGAAAATGGATCCTTTAAGGAGCTTAACGAACTATTAGAAAAAACACCTGAGGGTATCGTTGAAATGCTTGAAGTCAAAGGTGTTGGGCCAAAAAAAATAAGAGTCCTTTGGAAGGATTACGATATTCAAAATAAAGATGATCTGCTAAATGCAGCAAAAGAAGGAAAACTCGCAGATTGGAAAGGGTTTGGAGAAAAAACTCAGAAAGCGATTTTGGATAATTTACTATTTGCCAAAGAGCAAAGTGGAAAAGTATATTTTGCAGAGGCTGAAAATATTGCCGAAATAATTCTTGAAGAACTTAAACCTGAAGTGGAAAGAATAGAATTGGCAGGTGAAGCAGCACGACTACTCGATGTAGTTGAATTATTGCAGTTCCTGGTTATTGCCGATTACGATCAATTACTGGATAAATTGGAAACCATGCCGGGAATTGAGCTAAATTTTAAGACTTCCGGACCTTTTTCTCTTAAGGGGGTTTTAAAAGAAAAGGAGCTGCCTGTTGAATTTTTATTTGCAGACAAAGCCGATTTTGGGAATAGATTGATTTATTTAAATAGCGACTCTGATCATTTCAATAAGAGCAATGCAGAAGGGCAAAGTTTTGGAGAGTTTTTAAACAAGTCAGCATTTCAGGAAGAAAAAGAAGTATATGATGCATTTGGTGCTGAATGGATTCCTCCCGAACTCAGAGAAGGTATGAATGAGTGGGAATTGATGAAGGCAGGTAAATTGAATGCTCTTTTACAGGATCAGGATCTCAAAGGAACAATTCACAATCACAGCACCTATTCTGATGGCCAAAATACCTTGGTGGAAATGGCTGAAGCTGCGAAAGAAATGGGGCTTGAATACTTAGGAATCAGCGATCATTCGAAATCAGCATTTTATGCCAATGGGTTGGATGAAAGTCGCATAATATTGCAGCATAAAGAAATTGATGAGCTAAATAAAAAAATGGCACCCTTTAAAATATTTAAGGGCATTGAATCGGATATTTTAAACGACGGCTCCCTGGATTATTCGGATGATGTTCTCAAATCCTTTGATTTTATTGTTGCAAGTATTCATTCCGGTTTAAGCATGGATGAACGAAAAGCTACGGCAAGACTTATCAAAGCCATAGAAAATCCATATACTACTTTTCTAGGCCATCCAACAGGAAGATTATTATTAAAGCGAAAAGGTTATCCTATCAATCATAAAATGGTTATTGATGCCTGTGCGGAAAACGATGTGATTATTGAAATTAATGCAAATCCCTGGCGTTTGGATTTATCATGGGAGTGGGTTGCATATGCCTTGGAAAAAGGATTGTGGTTGAGCATCAATCCTGATGCGCATGAAATAAAAGGATACCGCGACATGCATTATGGTGTTTGTGTAGGTAGAAAAGGTGGCCTTACCAAAGAAAGAACTTTTAATACTTTAAGTGCAAAAGAAGTGGAGTCCTATTTTTCAAAAAAGAAATCAAAGGCCTGATTGATGAAAATTTTAATAGTGAGATTTTCTTCCATAGGTGATATCGTATTGACAACACCGGTCATTAGGACTTTGAAAAATCAGTTAAATGCCGAAATCCATTATTGCACCAAAGCCCAATATTCAGATATCCTGTCTGCCAACCCCTATTTAAGTGGCATTCACCTTTTAGAGGATAATTTCTCTAACCTCGTTAAAAAATTAAAAAAGGAGAATTTTGACGTGCTCATTGACCTGCACAATAACATTCGAACCAAACGTCTAAAATTAGCTTTAGGGCTTAAATCCAATTACACTTTTAATAAGGTTAATCTCAAAAAATGGCTTTTGGTTAATTTTAAAGTCAATAAGCTTCCAAATGTCCATATTGTTGATCGATATATGGATACGGTAAAAGCGCTGGGTGTCGAAAACGACAATTTGGGTTTGGATTATTTTATCGAAGAAAAAGATAATATCGAAAAAGAATGGTTGCCTGAAAGCCACCGAAAAAAATACGTGGCCTTTGTAATTGGGGCAAAGTTCAATACAAAAAAACTGCCGGTTGAAAGGATGATAGAACTTTGTGATAAGATCAATAAACCCATAATTCTTATTGGTGGTCCTGAAGATGCATCCAATGCTAAAGTCATAGAGGAGTTTTTTGAACGAAAGGAAGAAAATGCATCCTTCGAAAAAGGATTAAAGGAACTGGGTAAAAAGACTGAAATATTTAATGCCTGTGGCAAATTTTCAATTAATCAAAGTGCAGATTTGCTTAGGAATGCAAGTTATGTTTTTACACATGACACCGGAATGATGCATATTGCAGCAGCCTTTAAGAAGAATATCTTTTCCATCTGGGGAAATACAATACCTTCTTTTGGTATGTACCCTTATCAAACCAAATTCACTGTCTTTGAAAACAATAAAATCTCATGCAGACCTTGTTCAAAAATAGGTTATGAAAAGTGCCCCAAAGGACATTTTAAATGTATGAAGGATATCGTATTTGATTTTTATCTCCCCTGATTTTAGAGAAATACTTTTTGCAGCATTTTTTCAAGTCTTTTTGAGGTTCTCATATTTTGACTAAAAATTACCGAATCGTTTTCTACTCGGATATAATAGCTGAAAATCGAATGGTATTTCTCCGATAGACTATTTTGTGGTCCGTATCTCAAATCGTTGATTTCATAGTAATTCGAATCTTTTTTTGAAATACTTAAATAACCTCTGCTCAAATTAAATAAGGGGTATAAATCGATTAATTCCGAGATTTCAATAAAGTATTTTCTGTTTCTTGGAATTGCGTAATAATCAATCTCCTCTATTTGAAATATGCTTATCGCTTTACGCGATACATAAAAAGTATCTGTATGTTCAATTACAGCCCTGTACTTAAAAGGTTTAAAAAGCACCGGTTGCGTGGCTACTCTAAGTACCTCATCAGATCTTGCCTCTTCTCTGATTAAACCTTTAAAATATTCCTGATATGCTAAAAGCATAGTTAAATAAGTACAGGACAATAACAATGTCCAACGATTTGTTTTGAAGGCCCAGTTTTTATTTTGAAAAACAAATAGCAGTGCCAATCCTGCACCGAGGCTAACTGAGTATATAAGATCAATTACAAATATACTTTGTGTAGCAATTCTTGTATCGAGAGGCCAGAATAGTTGGGTGCCCCAGGTGGTCAGGCAATCGAGCAGAGCATGGCTAAGTAGAACGAGGAAAATACAACTGAAAAGACGAAAATTACCGGTGTTTTTTAAGAGCGGGAAAAAGCGGTTAAAGAATACCAATAGAAATGATAATAACAGAAATGGAAGAATGGCATGCGAAAATGAACGATGCAAGATCAATTCTTCATAATCATTGACATTAAACATCAGAAACATATCCAAATCCGGAATGGCTGCTATAATCCCTCCTAATAAAATCGCCTTTCTTGGGGCTTCTGATTTTAAGATTTGCGATGAAACCGCACCTCCCAATACCATTTGAGTTAAAATATCCATTTTTGCCTTATTGAATCAAAAGTCCAAAATATTGAATAAAGATCCATTGGGTGTTGCACTTATGGATTATATCTCCGGAAATAGAAGAGAATTTATAAAAGTCACATCCAGTCTCGGAGAAGAAGATAATTTATGGGTGAAACAGTTTTTTAGAACCTATCCCGAAATGCCGGAGGTTGAAAAAACTGCATTAAAGCATTGCAAAGGAAAAGTATTGGATGTAGGAGCCGGTGCCGGTGCTCATTCCCAATATTTAAAAACCAAAGGCTTAGATGTTTTTCCGATTGATATTTCAGAAGGTGCGGTAAAAGTGATGAAAGCAGGAGGCCTTGATAAAGCGAGAAAGATTAATTTTTTTGATTTGACTTCCGAGAAATACGATACCATTTTAATGTTGATGAATGGGATCGGGATTACCGGCACCATCGATAAGTTAGATTTATTCTTCCAAAAAGTTACTGAATTGCTATATGATGATGGTGTTCTAATATTCGACTCTTCTGATATCATATACATGTTTGAAGATGAAATTGGCAATTTTGAATTGGATCATGATAACTATTATGGAGAAGTAAAATACAGCATGAGCTATAAAAACATTAAGGGCGATTCTTTTGACTGGCTTTTTATTGATTACAACACTTTTAAATCTATCGCTGAAAAAAACAATTTTCACACGAAGATTTTATCGAAACAAAACAATAATGCATATACTTGTATGTGTTCCAAAGTGATATGAATCAATTATAATTAGAAATAAGTAGTACGATTTATTTAAATATTAATCATTTCTTTTTTTAATTGCCTTGTTTGGCATAATTTCGGGGTTTATATTCCTGGAATGAATATTGCCTGGAGTAAAAGAATCAAATATTTAATAGTATGAAAAAATTAGTATTAATCCTTCTTGGCGCCTTCCTAAGTCTAAGCGTAATGAGTCAGGATTTTGAAGGTACCATACAGTTCAAAGTGAAAATTTCCGGAGAGGAATTTGACAGGTACTCCAAAGCATTTCCCGAATCAATTCAATTGAAAATCAAGGGTCACAATATGCGTGGCAAAACAAGCGGTGGTCAGATTACATCATTGATGAGCGGTTTTATTTTTGACGGCGATCATAAAACAGCATATGTTATTTCAGATGCATTCCAGACAGCATTTAAATTGAAATCTGCGGATTTTGATGAAAACTCCAAGGAGCACGCTACAAAATTTGATATCACCAATACCGGTGAGAAGGAAACCATTGCGGGTTATGAATGCACCAAATATATTGCAAAAGAGCAAGGTAAAAGCACTGTAATTACTATTTGGACAACCGATCAATTCACGATTTCTAAACCTACTAATCTGGCAAATCTCACGGGAAATATATTTCTTGAAGGTGTAGAAGGATTTCCAATGAAGGCCATAACAAATCAAAATAATACGAATATGCTGGTTGAAGTTGCCGATGTTCGGAAAGAACCTGTCGATGTTTCGGCATTTGAAATTCCGACTGGTTACAGAATCCAGGATTTTGACTTTAGTATGTTTAATGCTATGCTGCCAAATGGTGGCAATTAAGAATTATTAGGAGCGTTTTTATTATCCAAATCAAATTTTGCTCAAAAGATTAATTCATAAACACATTCAAAGAATTACAGGTCATGTTTATGTATGGCCTGTGCTTTTCCTTTTGATCATGGCCGTTAGCAGTTGCCAAAAAGATGATCGTTTTGAAGGGGAAATTAATTTTGATGTAGTCATCAATAATGATGAATCAGGTAAAATGAAATCTCTTGCTCCGGAGAAGTACCATTTTAAAATCAAAAAAAACCGCATAATATTTACTACTGAAGGTGGCCTTTCATCTACACTTTTTGGAGGAATGATATTCGACGGTCAAAAAGACGAAGGTTACTTACTGATGAAATCAAGTCAGCTTGCCTATAAAATGGCCAGAGGCAAGGATTCAAAATTGGCAAAAAAAGCTTCTGAAGTTACTTCCGAGATTAAAACAACCAATGAGAAGGATAAAATATTGGGTTATTCGGTAGAAAAATTTATCATAAAAAGTACAGAAGAAGGCAAAACCACTACCAATGAGGTATGGGTCACAAAGGAAATTAACATTGACTTTCCGAAAAGTTTAGTGGAAAGTACTCCTGATATGTTTTTTGGAGCTTTCGAAGGATTTCCTCTCAAGGTAATCACCACATCACAAAGTGGTCGTGAAATTACTCTCATTGCCAGCGAGATAGATGAAACAAGCATTTCATCAAGCGCATTTGATATACCGGATAACTATAAAGTGACAGAAGACGATCCGAGTGACATGATCAACATGTTTCGTCAATTTCTCAAGTAGAAATCCCTTTTCTTATTTTATCACTTTCAATTATGTGAACGCCCTCCTTATTCATTTTGGAGAATTCTATCATGGCATTGGCAATATCTCTGGCCTGAACACCTTTATATTTTGACATTGATTTGGGCAATATCGGGTCAATGATTGAAGTAACTTTTTTTGCTATTTCTTCACCCAATCTGCTTTCTTTTCTTTCACCGAGTATCAAGGCAGGTCGAAATATTCCAATTGTCTCAAAAGGCAATTTAGATATCGCCTCTTCCATTTTACCTTTAACTCTGCTATAGAAAAACATACTTCTTCTGTTGGCTCCCATTGAGGAAACGACAAACATTCGTTTTGCACCATGTTGCAATCCTATTTCAGCCAATTTCAAGGGGTAATCAAAATCGACTTGTATAAATTTTTTTTTCGAGCCGGCTTTTTTCATGGTTGTTCCCAAACAACAATAAATATCATCCACTTCATTATTGAACTCCATGGAGTCCAAATCCTTAAATGCAACTAGACGTTCTCTTAAAACCGGATGGCTCATACCGCTGGGTCTTCGTACAAAAGTCACAATTCTCTCGTAATCACCTTTTTCAAGTAAAATATCAAGAAGATGAGAACCCACCAATCCTGTTGATCCTGCTATAATTGCTTTTTTAGACATTTAAGTTTTTTGCAATAAGGCTAATATTTCGTTCTGCAAGGTCATACTTTTATCCTTATTATACCAACTCTGCACTTCTTCATAGAATTTTTGCTTTTCGGTCCATGGCTTTAATTTAAAGTCTAGCACCATTTTTTGGAGTGCTTCAGGTCTCGGGCCCCAGGTATCTATTATATTTAAATTTTCATCCAATTGTATAATTTTTGGTATGCTTCTGGTACCATTTGTCAGAAAATTATCGATCAATTCGGGATTTTCATCTCTCAAAACCAATTTCAAATTTAAAAAATCATTGTATTGACTTATTTCATGAAAAGCCGGTAGGTTTTGGGCAGCATCTCCACACCATGGTTCGGTTATCGCCAGCCAGGTAATACCGGTATCCAGATTCTTTACTTCCTCCAATAGACTATCCTTAATCCTGAATTGTTTATGGATGCGTTTTGAACGTTGAAAATTCAACTTTGTGAAGTTGATCATTTCTTCACTTTGCTCATGCCAATTGGTTTTTTCTTCAAATACCAGACTTTCAATAAAGTCACGGTATTCGGTATAGGACATTGATTTTTGTAGGTATTTACTAAGGTTTATCATTATTAAATATTAGCTATGGAATACTAAATGTCAATTCCATTAAATAAAATCCTCAAATCACATTATTGTTTGTAATTTTGCCGACTTTAAATCAAATTTCTGATGATGAACATCATAATTTTTGGCCCACCGGGAGCAGGAAAAGGAACACAAAGTGAGAAACTCATCGAAAAGTATGGCATGGTTCATATTTCGACCGGAGACCTGTTTCGCTGGCACACCAAAAACGATACTGAATTAGGTAAAAAGGTTAAAGAAATAATGAATAGCGGGCAATTGGTACCTGATGAAATTACCATAGCCATGCTGAAAGAAGAAGTCGATAAACATCCGGAATCAGCCGGCTTTTTATTTGATGGATTTCCAAGAACTGTTCCTCAGGCTGAAGCCCTTGACGCCTTTATGGAGGAACAAGGATCAAAAATAAATAAAGTCATTGCTCTCGACGTCAGCGAGGAAGTAGTTCGCAAAAGAATAGCCAAAAGGAGAACCCTGGAAAATCGCAGTGATGACGGTGAAGATAAACTTCAAAGAAGGATCAACGAATACTTCAATAAAACCATACATGTTCTCCCCTATTACGATAAAAAAGATAGACTGCATTCTGTCAATGGCGTTGGGGATATCGATGAGATTTTTAGCAATATTGTTTCGCTGTTAGACAAGGAATAAGCATTGTCTTCACCCAACTTTATAGATTATGTAAAAATCTGTGGCCGTTCAGGTCAGGGGGGAGCTGGTTCCACTCATTTCAGAAAAGAAAAGTTTGTCCCTAAAGGAGGGCCGGATGGCGGAGATGGCGGCCGCGGCGGGCATATTATTCTGAGAGGGAATACCCAAATGTGGACCTTACTCCATTTGAAATACCGCAAACATGTCATTGCAGGTAATGGCGGACATGGCGAAGGAGGAAACAGAACAGGAAAGCAGGGTGAAGATATTATTCTCGATGTACCGCTTGGAACGGTTGCAAAACATGCCGAATCAGAAAAAGTATTATTTGAAATAACTGAAGAGGGACAAGAGCAAATACTTGTAGAAGGTGGAATGGGCGGTCTTGGAAATACCAATTTCAAAAGTTCTACCAATCAGGCGCCTCTTTATTCACAACCGGGGCAATCCGGACAGGAAGAGTGGTTTGTTCTTGAATTAAAACTATTGGCCGATGTTGGCTTGGTCGGATT
Source organism: Cytophagales bacterium (assembly GCA_040218795.1). GTDB lineage: Bacteria > Bacteroidota > Bacteroidia > Cytophagales > CCMP332 > CCMP332. Next base: position 444,641 of record JAVJQT010000003.1, read on the forward strand.
TCCCAATGCCGGAAAATCAACACTCTTATCGGTAATTTCTGCTGCCAAACCGAAAATTGCCAATTATGCCTTTACGACCATTACCCCAAATGTTGGGGTCGTTGAATACCGTGATTATAAGTCTTTTGTCGTGGCAGATATACCTGGGATTATTGAAGGCGCCGCAGAAGGGAAAGGTCTGGGAACGCGGTTTTTAAGACATATTGAAAGAAATTCTGTTCTTCTGTTTATGATTCCAGCAGACAGCATGGATGTCAATGAAGATTATAAGGTACTTTTAGATGAACTCAAACAATACAATCCCGATCTTCTGGACAAAAAGAGACTTTTGGCTATTACAAAATCCGATTTACTGGATCAGGAATTAATGGAGGAATTAGAGGCCGAAATAATAGCTGATATTCCTGTAATTTTTATATCATCCGTAACACAATTCAATATTCAAAAATTAAAAGATGAATTGTGGAATATTATTAATTGACTGTCAAAGTGGCACAGATTCGGGATTGGCAAAAATATTGCACCCTCAAGAACATTAGATTTTTAAACAGACATGGCGAAGAATAAAAAAAAGAAAGAGTTAGAACACGAAGAGGTGATTCAAAAAGAGAAACACGAGGTATTTGAAGATAATACCAATGAAGAGGATTTTGCCGTTCACGAAGAGGAAATCGAAAAAGAAGACATCCCAAAGGAAGAAAAGCTTCAAAAAGAACTCGATGAGTATAAAGACAAATATTTGAGGCTGTATTCGGAATTTGAAAATTTCCGTAGACGCACGAATAAGGAAAAATACGAAGTGATCAGCAACGCCAACGAAAGGTTACTCGTTGATATTCTTCCGATAGTAGATGATTTTGAAAGGGCGGAACAGTCTTTTAAAGAAGCCAAAGATCTCAAAGCCATAAAAGAGGGGGTTGATCTTATTTACAATAAATTTTTAAAAACGCTTGAGAGCAAGGGCGTTAAAAAAATGAAATCCAAAGGAGAGGTTTTGGATACAGAAAAGCACGAGGCCATTACCCAGATTCCAGTAGAAGAAAAAAAGAAAAAGGGCAAGATCGTCGATGTGATTGAGGAAGGTTATACGCTCAATGATAAAGTGATACGATACGCCAAAGTGGTAATTGGCCAATAAAGAACAAGCAATGGCAAAAAGAGATTTTTACGAGATATTAGGTGTAGACCGGAAAGCCACAAAGGATGAAATTAAAAAGGCTTATAGAAAAATAGCCATTAAATATCACCCCGATAAAAACCCCGGAAATGAAGAAGCTGAGGCAAAATTTAAAGAAGCTGCCGAGGCTTATGAAATATTGAGCAACGACGAAAAACGATCGCGTTACGATCAATTCGGACATGCCGGAATGGGTGCCGGAGGCGGTGGATTCAGTGGTGGAGGTATGAGTATGGAGGACATATTCTCTCAATTCGGAGATATTTTCGGAGGTGGTGGAAGTCCCTTTGACAGCTTTTTTGGAGGCGGAAGATCCGGTGGAGGAAGGCGCAGAAAAGGAAGTAATCTCAGAATTAAATTAAAACTTAATCTCAAAGAGATCGCACACGGTGTAGAAAAGAAACTGAAAGTCAAGCGAATGCTTGTAGCCGATGGCGTTTCTTTTAAAAACTGTCCGAGTTGTAATGGTAGTGGCCAGGTAAAAAAAGTGGTCAATACCATGTTGGGGCAAATGGTTTCAGCGAGCACCTGTCCTAGCTGTCAGGGTTCTGGAAAGATAATTGACAAACGACCCAATGGAGTAGACGCTTCGGGTTTAAAAAGTGCCGAAGAGGTGGTTTCAATTAAAATACCTGCCGGTGTAGTGGACGGTATGCAACTTTCCATGAGCGGAAAAGGAAATGAACCTCCCGGTGGAGGTATTCCGGGTGATCTTTTGATCTTAATTGAAGAAGAAGAAGATAAAAACTTAAAGCGAGATGGCACAAATGTCATCTACGATTTGTACTTGAATTTTCCCGATGCCGCAATGGGAACCTCCGTTGAAGTACCCACCATTGACGGAAAAGTAAAAGTGAATGTTCAGGCGGGAACCCAATCGGGTAAAATACTGCGATTGAGAGGAAAGGGGATTCCGGATATCAACGGATATGGCCAGGGTGATCAATTGATCCATGTGAATGTATGGACACCCAAGGACCTCAGTCCGGAAGAAAAAGAGATGTTGAATACTTTAAAGCATTCTCCCAATTTTCAACCTGCTCCCGGGAGAGATGAAAAAGGTTTCTTCCATAAGATGAAGGACTTTTTCCAATAATTATTTTAATGAGGCGCTATAAGCGCCTTTTTTATTGAGGTTGACGGATACATGATCCTGAATAGTTGTGGCCAAACTTAGGCCTGTAAAATCAACCTGAACCGGAAAGCTTTTATGATCTCTGTTGATCAATACTGCAACCTGAATACTGGAGGGCTTAAAGCTTAAAAAAGGCTGTATGGTATGCATGATGGTTCTGCCGGAGTTCAAGACATCATCCACTATGACTAAAGCATTCTTTTCTATGTTTTTTTTGTATTTCTCCAGCTCGGGTTTATACGAGGAAGGTTTCTTTTTATCGATTTCGGCCGGAATTAAAGTATAATGTATAGGAAATATTTTTTCCAATTCCTTGTGAAGCGCTTTAGCCACAGCCAGGCCCTGCCCTTCTATTCCCACAATTGTGATTTGTTTGGCATTGTAATTATCCTCATAGATTTCATAAGCCATTCGCTTGATTTTCTGATTGATCTGATCATTGGTGAGGATAAATTTTTCAGACATGCCTTGCTATTTATGCTAAAGTAAAAAAATTGATAGTGTATTTAATTTTTCACACAAACAATTTATGTGATAATATAAACAGCAAATAAAATAATCCGGATTGCGGTAAATCGAAAATAAAATGGCTACATATTAAAGTATTCATTTCGTTTCAGGATTAAATACTAACTCACAATGAATTTACTTTAAAAAAAACCGGACAATTCACATCATCCGGCTCTTTTTAAATCTTATGTAATTATTTGTAGCATTTGTTTAAAAATGTAATTGCTTCTACGGAATTTTCGTATTGGGCAAGTGATTTCTGTTGATCCTTTTCAAGATCGTGAAACTCGATACAGCCTTCAAGTAAAATTTCCATTTCAGTTTTTCCGCGAAGGGCGCCTCTTTTAGGAAGAACCATTTTTTCATTGGATTTATGATTATAAACAACCAATTCGTCTTTAAAAGCCGCCTTGGCCAAACCTTCCGGTAAATCCTCGTAATTAATAAAGTCACCATATGACGCAAATACCAAATCGTTGGTCCCTGTATTTTGTGTCTCCCATCCACTGGATGCAGCCGAAGACTCTATATTACCCATGGCATGACTAACTTCATTCTGAACTGCATTTTGTAAGGCATTGGCTACAAAACTTCCAATAAAACTCGACGTATTTGGAAATGGATTCATGTAATAGGTGAATATTTCCTGCGGTATAGGTAGTTCCCCTTTTACAAATACGCTACGATCTTGAATCCAGACATTACCATCCAATACAAAATAGCGTATTCGATTTCCTTCACCTCCGTAACTTGTCGTAAGATTATCTTTGTTGGTGAATTCAATTGACCGACACCACCAATCATTCGCCTCTATCATTTTAATTGTTCCTTCAACTTTATCTCCTTTCTTATTAATGATATAGCCATTGATATCATTGTTAGGACTCAATTGAACATCTAAGTTTCCAAATCCCACAAATTCTTGAATTTTATTGATCTCCTGATTGACATTTTTCAGTTCGTCAAAAGAATAAATTGACAAGGCTTCATCCGGAGATGTTGCAAAATAAACACCGTAGAAATTAACAGGGCCTGGGAAATAGGCTAATAGCCCCTCCTTTTTGGTTCCATCTTTAAGCTCTACAGATCCTCGGTGAAAATTCATTTTATCAAGTGGGTAGGTCTGTGTTCCATTTTTGGTTATGCTATTAATTGTCATGTTATTATAACCATAGGCTGCCACTTCATCGATGTCAAATTTCTCTTTTCCGTCGGCTGTTTTTACAGTTGCTTTTGTATAGAATTCTGCAAGTGCTGTGCCTTTTTGTGATGGATCTGAACTTCCCATATTATCCATTCCACCGGCCGAGGCATCGGGATTTTGAATGAATTTTTTGAATAAAGACATTTCACCTTCAAATTTTCGTCCATCGTGAAGAAGCACAAATCCTTCTTGTTTTTTTGTACTCATACCCATCATATCAGGTACCATTTTGTACATCCACGAAGGGCTGAGATTCCATGGAAGTGTTCTCCCATACCCTTTTAGATCCTTATCTCCATATTTCGTTTCATTTTCTTTATCATCTGTGAAAACCAGTTCATCGAGAGCAAATATATTTTCAGAGTGAAATCCGCCGATTATTTTTACTTTGCCTTTCAATTCAATCAAACCATTTCTTACAGTTCCATCATTTAACACCACAAAACCTCTTTGTGCTTTGGTTTTGACATTGGATGAAAAGTCGTCGTTGCTTCCGAAGTAAAGGTATTCTTTGACTTTCTTGTCTTTCCATTCGTAGGCCTGCACGGGTGAATAATTCATTGATGACTTTGAATTAAGGCCATACTCTTTCAAACTATAATCTTCTAATTTGTATGTTTTGCCGCTATTATTCTTGATTTTCATCTCACGCTTATTGAAGTTAATGTCGCCTTCAATCTTAGTTCCGTCTTTAAGAATGGCATAGCCTTTATCATCTCCTTTATAAAAAGGAAGTGGAGTAAGGGATTCACCGGGTGCATATTGTGCTTGGGTCGAGATAGTTCCTGCCAAAATAATGGCAAAAGCCCAAAAGATATTTAGTAGTTTTTTCATAATCAATATTTAAGGTTTATTCAATTTTCAAGTAGTACAAATGCCCCCCAATAATAAGGGTGAGCGTATTTTTCTTTAATCGTTCTTTGTGCAAATAAGAAGGCTTCATTTAAAGCCTCTCCATCTACCAGTTTGGTGTAAAATGAATTCATCAATTCCTGTGTAACGGCATCATCCACTTTCCAAAGACTCATAATTACATTTTGAGCTCCTGCTACTTGCAATGCTCTCGGCAATCCGTATACGCCTTCACCATTAACAATTTCGCCCTTACCCGTTTCACAAGCACTTAAAACCACAAGTTCGGTACCACCCAAATCCAGACTCATAACTTCAAAGGCATTTAATAAGCCATTGGTTTTTTTTAGTGTTATAGATTCCTCTGAAGCCCCATTTGCATCGCTGAGCATGAGTCCGGAACGCAAGAGAGGATTATTTTTTGCTTTATCGACCTGTATTCCAAGCACCAATCCTTCACTGGATTTAACATCGCTAAAAAAATATCCATGTGTAGCCAGATGAAGTATTGCAGGAGATTGTAGCTGTTGAATTTTGTCTTCCGAAGCCTCTTCGCCGGTGTATTTTGTAACGGTATAGCCACTTTTAGCAAATAGATCTCCTATTTGTTCTACTTCCACAGCGGTCCCCGGAAGCGGATTTACATTCAAATTTTCCCCAAAATCCGGATTGCCAAATAAGACAGCATTGGAAGCTTTCAATACAGCATCCTTTTTTTTCAATTCGGGTATTAGTTTGCCATTGGTCAAATAGGTATAGTTATTATCTTCTAATAAAAACCTTCCCGATTCATCCTGTAGAGATGCCAAACTGACATTGTTATAAACACCATCGTAAGAAATATAAAGGTGTTTGTAAGTGCCCGTTAGCATGGTAAAAGGTCCCCAATAATTACCAAAGCTCTCTTTATCTTCCAGTTTAAAAAGTATTTTGTTTTTATAAAGTTTTAAGTTTCTACCTTCCAATTCATCGCCATGGTCAATTACTACTAAAACTGGACTGGGATTTCCTGATTTAAGTAAAAAGCCCAGATAAAATGCTTTACCAGCGTCACGACCTGCATTGGTTTCAATTCTTACAATTTCAAGAGCCGCTTCTTCACTTCCAAGGGAGGTCGATATTTCGTATGCATAATCTCTGAATTTCTCCAAACTGCCCGAAAATTTTGCAGAACGCCTTGACAAACTTTTCTCTAACTCATTTGCTTCCAATTCTAGCGCCTCAAGATCAATTTTATCATCTTTCACTTGCTCTAGCGGTATTGAATAATAATAAGCCAATTGATCATGTGCGTTTTTCCATTCTTTATAAATACTTATCAGATCTTCATCACCACCATTTAGAATGACCTCCTTCATTGATGAAGTCGAGTTAAATAGTAATCCTTTTGTTCTCAGATGTACATTAAGGGCATATTGCAACAACTCTGGGCTTTTCTCATGATTGTGCTTTACAAAGCTGAAATAGAGATAGATATCAGGTTTTATTTCTGACCAGAGATCGGATTTTTCGTTTTCACTAAATGCCGGAAACAGACGGTCGATCAGAGAAATATAGGCATCTATCGAACTCCTGAAAATTGCCGATGCCATATCAATATTTCCACTTTCCCATTGACAAAGTGCCAGTTTCATTTGTGTTTGCAGATATTCTCTATTTTCTTCTCCTAATTGATCTTTTCTAATTTCAGAAATTAGCGCATAGACCGTAACCGCATCTGAATAGCGTCCTGTTTTGAGAAAATAAAGTGCTTTGTTTTCCAATGCCTTTGCATAAAGAAGGTGATTAGCTCCATAGCGTTGTTTTGAGCCGGCAATGGCTGATTCAATGTAATTAAGTGCTTCTGAATTATTCGTTTCAATGTAAAAACGCCCTATATAAATCATTAGATCATTGAAATCAGGATGATTCAAGAAATCTTTTTCTCTCATTCCCCCTTCAGCCCTTAGAAAAGAAGATTTGGCTTTATCAAATTGCCCGGTTTTCATATAGAGAAAGCCTTGATTAATGTATATACGTTCAAGATCGAAATAATCTTTAGGTAGAAATTCCTTGCCTTTTGAAATAGCTTCCTCTATTATTTCCAATGCTTTTTCATTTCTGCCAAGATTCGCATAAAGCATGGCTTTGTTATTGATGAAAATGGCGTAATGCGATGAATTTTGGGTAAAAAGTTGAGGGATTACTTTGTCGAGATAAGAGAAAATATGTTCTGCTTCAGCAAAATCACCCAAATCCATTTTTAGTAATGCCAAATTTTGTAGTGAATTCATAAATGCAGCACTGGTTTTTCCCAATTTTTGAGCTCGAATGGTCATGCTGCGTTCGTAGAAATAATTGGCTTTGTCAAAGTTTCCAAGACTGTGGTAATAAATTCCCAGCGTATTTAATCCACCGGCATATACCCTTATATTGAGCAGATCAAGTGCGGATTCATTGACCATTTCAGCTGCAGATGAAGCACTGAATTCACGAGTTATGTCTCCAAAACCAGAATTACTTCTTACAGGGAAAGCTTTAAATCCCTCTCTGTATCGCGATGAGGCATTGATGTATTTACCATTGTAAAATGCCTTATCTGCAAGGTTAAACATGCTTCCACCCAATTTTTTCATATTGGTGCCATCATAGGCCATTTTCACATTATCAGCCATCATAAGGGCATATTTAACATCTTGATAGTTCCCGCTTGCAATTATGGTAGGTACCTGAGCGGATAAAAGATTAATCTGAAAGCAACTAAAAATTATAATTGCCTGGCTATAAAGTATAATGGACTGCTTTATGGCTTGTTTTAGTTTTAGGGTTTACCAACAACATAGCAATCTACATAATATTAACAGATATAAATAAATTGATTTGTTGATTTGTTCGAAGGTAAAAGCTTTTGAACTTTTAATATTGGCTTGTCTAAAGGCCAATGTAACATGAAAATGATTTTCATAGTCCAGACAATTGAAATGCTCAAGAGGTAGGCTTGTGTTAGATTGGTTGATTGATTAACAGGAATTATTTATTTTCAATTTGAAGTTTTTAGTCTATGAATACAAAATTAATTTTTCTGTTATTATGCTTTACTGTTTTAAACTGTAGGGACAAAAACACCTCCAATGTAATTGTAGTAAATAATGCCGATTCAACTTTAAGTTCAAAGAAATCACTAGACAGCATTATTGATGAAATAACTTTTGATCAATTGCAAAAGTTGATCGAAAATAAAGAAGTTATACCCTAGGAATATTTAAAAAATGAGGTGATTAATTTTGGAAGAAGCCTCCCTAATCATGAAATCATAAATGAAACTGATAATTATTTATTGGTAAAGGGATCTAGTGTTCATGAAGCAGGGGCAGAACATTATTATCTTCTGAGTTTTTCAAAAGAAACAGGCCAAGTTGTTGATTTCATAGGAATTGGTGCGTTGGCTGAAGGAATCGAACCATTTACTATAAAATGGTATTCTGATAGTGTTTTCTCAAGCATAGACTATCAACATGAATTGCTTGAAGATGAGGAGGGGATATATTATGCCGGAGACTTAATAGATTCGACTATAGTTAATTACAATATCGCTTCTAATGGGAAATTTAATGTGATGAAGTAATCTATTAATTTTTAGGTAAATCCACTATGATAGATTCATATTACAATTAAAAAGCCGGTTTAACAAAAGTTTAAATTGGAATTGAAAAAGCCTATTTAAGAATCCCCAGTTTATCTATCCTTTAAAATAAAACATAGAGGTTTTTCACATGCTGTTAAATAAGGAAATGTCATCTATCCTATTGAAGATTTTGTTCAAGGTCTTAAACCTAAAATGCTAAGTCTTCCAGAGATATTTTTAGTAAAAAATACCAATCTAATTGTCTATGAGTCTTATTGGAGTTTATCGGATAAAGAAGAAAAAGATTCATTAAGCGTGTAGGATCTATTTTACAGTTCCTTATAAAGTGCTTTAGCCACAGCCAGGCCCTGTCCCTCTATTCCTACTATAGTGATTTGTTTGGCATTGTAATTATCCTCATAGATTTCATAAGCCATTCGCTTGATTTTCTGATTGATCTGAATATTGTTGAGGATAAATTTTTCAGACATGATTTTGGTTTTGCTCTAGATTAAAAATTTAAGAGATCAAATGAGAGTTTCACGGACATAACTCTAATTGAATTTGGTTTAAGTAGAGGGTGTTGTTACTTTTTAATTGGAAAACGGTAAATCAGTCCTGTCTTGAAATAAAAACCACTTCCAAAGGATCCTAAACTTTCATCAATCTGACTCTCGATCCTCTGGCCCGGGTTGTAATTGTAGGGGTCATAAGGAGGCAAATTCGGATATTTAATTCGACTATATATGCTTTGGGTTATTCCTAATTCAGAAAACAGTGAGAAGCTATTGCTGAGATTAAATTGTCTACCAATGGATAAATTCATACTTAGGACTCGTCCATGAGATAATCGTTTATCATTATAATCGCGCGAATGCTGACGATATTCCAAAGATTGACCTGTATACCAAGTCGTTAATCCCGGAAATTTTTTCGAGCGACCCATCACATAATTATGTGAGATGCCTAAACTCCAATGAGCATCTCTATACCCAATATTTTTATCTACAAAATAGGAACCTTCTAACCGCAAAATGTTTCTATCCTTAAATTGATAATCCAACCCAAATTTAGGTATGTGCCCAAAGGTTTTGTTCCATCCCCAAGACGCATGCGTTGCTACAGTCCCAATTTGAGCTTTGGAATTGTGATTGCAAAAGACTATTAATAATAAAATCGAAACGGAAATCAATTGATATCGATTCATGCACATAAGGTTTTGTATGTTACCAATAATTAACGCCTTGTATTTAAATAATATTTTATAAATAAATAAGGTCTGAATATTCAAGCTCTAATCCGAAACAGTCAATCTGTAAATTATGTGTGAGTTATTATATAAAATAGGACTTGAATTTATCTTTTTACTAATACTATTTCTTTATTGAATTGGTCGACAATAGTTTGAAAGTATTCCTTAATCGTAGAATATTCATTTGGTTCATATATACTTTTTTTGATAGCATATAATCCATTAATAACCAACTGTGTCCCTTCTTGCTTATAATCCAAATTAATCTTGACCAAATTATTATCAATACTTATTGACTCGGGCAATTCATAGGGTTTATAATTATCCGGAATTATAATTGTAGATTCCATTTGATCTTCCCTTGTCAAGGCAAAATCAATCGGATAATCTCTGGTCTTTAGTTTTAATGGGTTTTCCAAATAAGGAAAATCCAAAAAGGGCTTTATAATCAAATCACCTTCAATACTTTCAATTTCAGAATTACCTTGCGCCGCGATGATATATGGCATTTCCAATTTCTCGAAATTAATGCTCTTTACTTTATCGGATTCAAAGCCATTTTTCTTTAAATAATCTTTCAATTCATCCGTATCATCTTTGTAATTATCTCTTTTGTAAAAAGCTGCATATTCCAAAGCCTGAATTGTCACATTTCCAGAACATTTAAGACTATCAGGGTTGATTGTTAAATTTAAAACAATCTTATTCTGACTATTCGCATTTATTTCCAGATCAACCCAGTCATCGGAATTTGCAGAAACCACCAATCCTCTTGAATTCATACAATTGACAGGAATTCGATTGTAACTTATGAGTTTTTCACTGGCATCAGCCAGATACTTAAATTCTTCTTCCATAACAAATACGATAACATGATTAAAAAAACTCATGTATGGATAATTGAATTTTATTTTCCCATGTCCTCTGGTACTTAAAATTACCGGACGAGATTTTAATCCCGCCTCGCGCAATAAGGAGACGGTAAATAGATTAATATCGGCAGAAGAACCCTTTCTAATTTTATAAAAGTTCTTAGCTTTCTGCGTTGCAGAATAGGAATAATTTCCATTCCAGGTATAATTCTTTTTTACGTATTCAATTATCTGACGCGCCTTTTCTTTTTTATCCTGACTCAAATTGGAAATCTCTTTTGCCAAAACTTTTTTGGCTATAGATCGCGAGTCTTTTAAATAAACCCCGTAGCGTTCACTTTGAATTAAATCATTGCACAACTTTGGCCAGGTACTCATTACTTCTTTTTTCGTCGTTTTGGAAGCCTGATACTTTGAAAGTTGAAAATCCATTTTCATGAGATAATCGTCTTTTGTTGTAATAAATGATTCCTCTTTAAAAGCCGGGATATTCGACATCCCATATACGTTTATCACATCATAAAAATCTACACCGTAATACTTGCTGCTTCTTTTTGTATCGGCCTGATAACTGGTGTGATAGTCAAATTTATCCAGGCCCTGAGCGATAAAATTGTATTCATAAAAAGGAATCATGTCAATTCGATACTGACTGTACAATGTGGGAATATCTGTTTGAAACTCCCAGTCGTACAAATTAAACTTATAAGGGGATTCAAGCGTGTAAGTATATTCAACTATACTTCCAACTTTTACATCCGGACATGCCGCTTTATAGCGACTGAAATTATCATTGATTTTCTCTTTGTAAATAGATTCCTGATTGAGTTCTGTTTTTTGAATTGAACCTTTTTCATCCCTATTGTAAACATGGGCTGTTAGATATCGAAATTTCTCGCCTTCCCCCTTTGCCTCATATACTCCAATACTTAAGTTAGCCCTTTCAATACCTGATTGCTTCAGAATTTTTATTCTCTTCTTTCTGGTAAATTCAATATTGTAACCATATACCGTGAAACTTCCTTTCTCTTCTGTTATGTCGATGAACTTTGAATGGGCAACATCATAAAGGACAAGCGCTTCAGCATCAGGGTCTTCTTCAAATACTTCAAGATCCCAATCTTCTTTATTGATTTGACCCCAAACACGTGAATGTTGGGCACTAATGTTAGTAGTTATAAATAAAAAAAGAAATGATAGAAACAGGAGTCGCATGGTATTAATTATTGGTTAATATAATTTTAAAATCCTTGTCGAAATCTTTGGAACTTTCAATCCATGAATAAAAATCAGGGTACTTTATTTTTGGGTATTTCCCACTGTTTATCTGAAGTAATTTGATATGTACTATTTCACTCCCCGATTGCCTGGTATTACACTTATACCTGCCGAATTCGGATTTGATAAACTTGTCTTCCGGAAACTTAATATCCGTGTAATTCAAACTTGAAATATCATAAATGAATGTGTCAATTTTGAAAATTGGATATTCTATTTCCAGATGATGTTCTCGTTCTTCTGGACTTTCCATTTTTGGGAACCCAATATTTTCTGGATAAATGACCGTTTTATTGGCAAAATTCTTAAAGGCATTTTGTTGATTTATCTCGGCTTCTATTTTTATTGACCTGGCATCTCTATTGAATTTGTAAATAGAAAATTTTTCAACTTCCGCCTTATCAAAATTTAAGACTCTCAATATTCTTTTTTTGTTATCCTCTTCTGAAATATGCGAATGGGCATAGTTATAATAACCAAATACATTCCCTCTGACGTTATAAGTCAGATTTACTTTAGCTTCTTTATTATTTTCAAGTTTAAATTGTAAGGTAGAACTGCAAAGTACGTCGGAGGTATCAATAGAAGGTGTCCTAACCAAATGACTATTTCCGGAGTCAATTAATAAGGCCCAACGTCCTTGAGTAAATGGACCTAAATAATTGAAAGGGTTGATTTGGCTTGTGTTTTCCAGCCAAATTGTATCTCCATTTACCGGTACACAAAGAATAACATGATTAAAAAATTGGCCGGGCAAACTAGTATCCAATTCTTCATGGGGGTCACCGGCAATAATATCAACAGTATATGATTTGATACCTGCTTCTTTTAAAAGCGCTTGCATATATATACTAAGTGCTTTGCAATCACCGTATTTATTTTCACAAACATATTTGGCCGGATATGGCTTCATGCCTCCTGTTCCTAGCGGAATATTAATATAGCGGGTATTATCCTGAAGGTAATGATATAGCACGCGAATTTTGTCAATTGTATTGTCGATAGTATCAGTTAATAGTTTGACCTGATAACTGTCAGAAAATGTAAGCTCATCAAGGTTTTTATTCAAATCATAGATCCAATCTCCAAATTCCTTCCAGGTTCTTTGAGAGCCGCTGACATCATAAACAAATTGTTCCGGGATTATGCTAATATGCGCTGCATAATCATAAAAATCCGGTGCAAATTTTTCGTCTTTGTATGAAAGAGGTTCGATTGATTTCCAGGTGTAAAAAATCTGACCGGAGCCATTCTCTATTAGTGTATCAAAATTGCCTTGGACTTTAATATTAACTTTATAATCGAATGGCTGACTCAACTTTAGCTGATAATTTTGATGTACAATTTCATCGTCAATGTAGGGATACCAATTTGAAACAGTGTAATATTCCTTCGTTTGCCTCTCGTATACGTATTTGATTTGATATGGGAAACTGTTATAGTGAAGATCGAATTTTATCATTTCCGAATCTTCATAAAAAGAGCCTGAAGAATAATTGGAGCTTTTCTTAAAATCTGATTTTTTCAATTCCTTAATAATATTGCCCTGTATATCCAAAATTTGAGCCGATTTGATCTTCAATTTATCATCTGACTTATAGGTAAAAGCCAATTGTGAATATTCAAGACCGGATTCATTGTTGATTTGAATTTGAATTTCGTTTAAAACCGTTCTTCCGGAATTTGAAATATCGATGCTTGTATTGTAGAAAATAACCTCTGCCGGTGGTTCAGCTTGAGTCAAGAGGCTAATAATTATAGAATTGAACAGAAAAAGTAAAAGCTTCAATACCTGGTTAAAATTGATTAGAAAATTTTCAATGTAATATGATAAATACTTATTTAAATTAAAAAAATGGAACTGCTAAAAAGCAAGGACTGATAACAATACATTAATTTTAAATAAATAAAATTGTGTGTAATTAAGGGGCTTTTTCCGAGGGATAAACCAGACAAAAACAGTTGCGAGACCTGAGATAAGAGCGTCAGCTGCCGTCTAGATTCGAGTAATGCGTTAAGAAGGTATAGTATTATTTCTCTTTCAAAAAGTCATAAAAAAAGTGCGAAACTCGAATCTCGAATCTCGCACCTGACTTTGTACTCCGTAGGGGAATCGAACCCCTGTTACCAGGATGAAAACCTGGCGTCCTAACCCCTAGACGAACGGAGCGTTTGTTTTTGGGACTGCAAATATAAATTTAGACTTCGTTTAGACAAAAAAAATCGTCAATTTTATTTTTGAATTGTAATCTTCGTCAATTTTCATCTGCAATTGTATTATGATATCGAACATTGTACATTTGCGGCTTAGAAATAAACACCAAATACCATGAGCAAAATAAGAGTGGCCATCAACGGATTTGGCCGAATAGGAAGACTGACATTTAAGAATTTACTGGAAAGCGGAAAAACGGAAATTGTCGCTATCAATGACCTAACCGATCACGCAACTTTAGCGCATCTTTTAAAGTACGATTCAGTACACGGCAGGTTTAACGGGACGGTCAAAACATGGGCTGAAGGCATTGAAGTCAATGGAAAACAAATTAAAATCCTTTCTGAAAAGGATCCTGCTCAATTGCCATGGAAAGAATATAATATTGATGTAGTTCTTGAATCAACCGGTCGCTTTGTGGATGAAGCAGGTGCCGGAAGTCATATTAAAGCTGGCGCCAAAAAAGTTGTTATTTCTGCACCGGCAAAAGGGAACATACCAACCGTTGTTTTAGGTGTAAATGATTCTACATTGACAGGTTCTGAAACCATTATGTCGAATGCTTCATGTACGACCAACTGTCTTGCACCAATGGCCAAGGCTATCGATGATGCTTTTGGAATGGAACAGGGATTTATCAGTACCATTCACGCTTATACCGCAGACCAGAGAATTCAGGATGCACCACATAAAGATTTAAGACGCGCAAGAGCAGCCGCTCTTTCTATTATACCAACTTCAACCGGTGCCGCTAAAGCCGTGGGTTTGGTCTTACCGCATCTCAAAGGAAAACTCGACGGAATCGCTTTGCGTGTTCCAACTCCCGATGGTTCATTAACCGACCTTACCTGTATGGTGAGCAAGGAAACAACTGCAGAAGAAGTTAATGCCGTATTAAAGTCTGCAGCCAATGGAGCTATGAAAGGAATCATCGAATACACTGAAGATCCGATTGTTTCGGTAGATATTATTGGCAATCCTCATTCATGCATTTTTGACTCTCAATTAACTGCAGTGCAAGGTAAAATGGTTAAAGTGGTCGGCTGGTACGATAATGAAGCCGGATATTCGGCAAGAACTGCTGACTTGATTGAGAAAGTAGGATAATCAGTATTCAGTAAAAAATACGGAGTAAGGAATGAGTCCTTAAATCTTATTGAAATTTAATAGAAGCGGGTAGTTTAAACTATCCGCTTTTTTTTATAGCAGATCCTCTTGACTTTCTGAAATCTCAAGGTTATGATACACCTTTTGGACATCGTCGTCATCCTCCATGGCATCGATTAATTTGATAACTGAACTCACTTCTTCATCGCTCAATTCTACAGTTGTGGAAGGAATACGCTGTAGCTCTCCATTTTCAATTTCAACATTCAGTCCGTCCAGACTTTTTTGCATTTGCCCAAAATCTTCCATGGCACAAGTGACTATGGCCATGTTTTCATTAAAATCAACATCTTCGGCACCCGCGTCGATTAATTCCAGTGTCAATTCATCTTCATCAAAATTTTCAGGAAGGTTTAGTGTGAAAACGCCTTTTCTTTCAAAAAGATAATCTACCGAACCATTGGTTCCGAGATTTCCGCCATACTTATTAAAGATGGATCGCACATTTTGCACGGTTCTGTTATTGTTATCCGTTGTGCATTCCACCATTACGGCTACCCCATTTGGGGCATATCCTTCATAGGTCGTTTCAATATAATCCTCTGAATCTACTCCCGAGGCTTTTTTAATTGCCCTTTCAATATTGTCTTTAGGCATGTTTGCCGCCTTGGCATTTTGAACGGCCAATCGCAATCTCGGATTGGCATCCGGATCATCACCACCTGTTCTAGTGGCCACGTGTATTTCTTTAATAAGTTTTGTAAATATTTTCCCTCTCTTGGCATCTTTAGCACCTTTGGCGCGTTTTATCGTTGCCCATTTACTATGTCCTGACATAAAATATTTGGATTAAGCCACAAATTTATGATTAATTCAGAATTAGAATTTAAAACCAAGACCAATTCCGGCGCTATTCATTCCAACCTGTGGACTTATTTGCAAATCGGACAAAAGAGGATTTTCAACTTTTAATTTTGGACCCAGTGCACGAGAAATTATATATGCAGTTACGCCAACTAATTCGGTAATTAGTACACCTGTGACTATTGCTTTGCGCGTATCCACCTTTCGCTTTTCCTCATCATTCTGATCCTGAACGAACTTCAGATTTTCTCTTGCTGTAATTAGATTTTGTTGTGCTATTTGATCACCGCTTGCGGCCTGAGCCTCCCATTTGGCAATCTCAGCCTGATATGGACCTTCATCGAAAGGTTCAAAATCAGTATCAATTGCTAATAATATTGGTGCTGAAACACCTAAAACAGTTGCAACTATAATATCATTATTTCTTCTTTTAATAAAGTCTTCGCGTTTCTTCAAATCAAAGAATTGTCGATTGAGGTGAACACCATTTTTAATGACAAAAGAAGTATCCAATACATCGTGTTTTGGTGCCCAAATTTTTGCCGTATGTCTTCCCGTATCTGTTACAAAAATATTACCATTCGTCACCTTCAATGTATCATCCATAAGTATGTATGAATTTAAATTATTGACAGAAAAAATAATCTTTGATTTTGAAAGATCCTCAATTTGAGAAAAAGCTAAACTAGGCCCAAGCAGGCAAATAATAAGTACAATATTCCGTCTCATGGTTGTGGTTTATAGGTGATTAATTTTGTGTATTCGGAAAATAAATAAGTACGTTTTTCCTGGCCATTCACGATTTGATCAAAGTAACAGACCATACGTACCTTTGATTTTAAACTATCATACCCGGAAAAATAACCGTAATTAAAACTTAGTGACCATCTGTCTTCAGATATTACCGTTGAATATTTCGCCAAACTTAAATTATTGACTTCATTCCCATTTTTGTATGCGTAAAATTTTGATGAAATATCAAAAATACTAATTGGATTAATACTTGAATTATAGTCTCCATTGAGAAAAACCTTTAATAAATTAGATCGAAGTGTATCAACATACATGGTATCGATATCCATTACAAAACAATCTTCACCCAGGTTATCACTAAAACATTCCCTATTTATGCCCATATCCAAATCTTCATAGCTTTGAGGTACAATGTCTTGTTCCTTTTCAAAGGTGCAGGTTAAAAACGAAAATGAAATTAAGCAGGTAAATAAAAGAATTTTCAAAATCGATAATTTAAACTCAACTGATCTGATTGAAATCTAAAACCAATTGCATTGGTTTTCCTTTTTTTATAAGCCTTGTATTCCAAAATAAAAAATACTGTTGAAGCTGTACCTAATAATGTCAAAGGGAATAATACCCGGTTTTTACGATTATCGTAATTTTTCTCTACTTGTTCGTTATAGGTCTTTACCTCATTTAAATAATTAGATTTTACTTCCTGATAATTTTTCTGTTCTTCGATGGTCATATTCCAGCTTGGATAATTCAGGGATTCTATTTCTAATAAATACGCATTGTAATTTGATATAAGATCCAACCTTTCACTCTGATCTTCTATAGGAAATAACAAATAATTAATACCCAAAGCAGCAAGCCCGGATAGTGCTGAGGGAACAATTATTTTGGGTATATTAATTCTAAATTCTTTAGCCGGCCTTTCCCTGTATTTTTTAAGTTTGAAATCATAGCTATTCAACTTGTCCTTATAAACCTGAAAATAACTGTTGCTAAACGTTTGATAGCCATCTGCTGATATTTCCAGTTTATAAATCCCCTGTGACCAAAGGTAAATTTGACCACGATTTAGAATTGAATCTTCTAATTTGATTATAGCATTTTCAGGTTTGCCATCAATTTTTACTTTTCCTATATATACCTGAGAGTATGTATAGCTCGTAAGAAACATTAAGAATATTAAAATAATAGTTTTCAAAACCCAAAAAGATATTGCTGAAAATTAAATATATTTTGTTGAGAAATTTACTAAAAAGCCTCCCCTATTGTGAAATAAAAGTTATTGGTATTCTTTCCAAAACCGTAATCAAAACGCACTGATATTTTTTCCTTTTTATTAAATCTATAGCGTAGGCCTCCACCGTATGAAAAGCGCGGATCGTCATTGATATCTTTTATGCTTTCGGATATAGCCCCAATTCCGGCAAAGGCAGCCATGCCAAAACCCTTATAGAAAATCCATCTGAACTCGGATTGAATCGCCATATACCGTTTGGATTGGTAGGCCCCTTCATAATAACCGCGCATGATTCTTTTGCCACCCAACTGCGCTAGTCTTAAAAAAGGTGCGTCCTGAAATACATTTCTCGTATAAGCCTGTGTTGCAATGACCATATCTTCTTTTAACTTAAAATACTTTCTGGCATCGATTTCCAAATCGTAAAATTCAAAATCGCCACCAAAGGCCGGATCGTAGTAAATTGAATTGAACTGAAAATAATAGCCGTTTTCCGGAAAAAAGATATTCTCTCTGCGGTCAATTAAAAAAGAAGCGCCAACACCAAATATTACTCCGCCATTTTTACCGAGCACTTCTGAATTCTGAAGCAAACCATTGTCTTCAATCTTGGGGACCTGGTAATCTTCGTAGTTAAATCTTGGCCCAAGAAAAATCCCTTTCCCTAATCTTCTTAACACATCAAGTTCAAGATTGACTGTAGTGTAAGTATAGCTTTCAAGGGAGTCAAGATTGATATTATTCCCTATTCCATAATAATCATAGGGAAACTCTCTCAGGTTGATCTTTCCGTCGAGAACGTATTTATTTTTAACAAGGGAAATCAAAAATGGCACATCAAATACAAATTGGCCTCTTGTTGTCATCACCAGGGCAGCGCGGATGCTGGAAGGCCTTTGCATTGAGTCGCGACTCAAACGAAATGAATAAAAACTTACCAAACCACCCCCAAACTCGGTTTCGGGTGTGTAAAAAATAACAGGGGTAACAATAAATCCCTTGCTAAATAAAGTCTTGAAAAAATTTTTGGGATGGGGTATGGAATCTGCCTCATCGATCACCTCAGGAAGAGATTGCGCCTTGCTTTGAGTTATAAATATCAAACCAATGGCAAATGCTATAAAACAGAATTTTCTCAATATAAATTGTACAATTTCATTCAAAATTAAATGAATAAGCCATTTTATACTGATTTGATCAATTAATTGAGTTAAAAATTTTGCTTTGGCCAATCTTTCAAAGTTATTTTATGTTTAAATAGAACAATTGGAACTTACTACGAACAAATATCAGATTACTTCCAAAAGATATCTGGAGATCAGAAATTTTACCAGAGATCTGTGCAAACCATTAAGTGCTGAGGATTACGTTGCGCAGCCGGTGGTCGATGTTTCCCCGCCAA
Organism: Cytophagales bacterium; assembly: GCA_040218795.1. GTDB lineage: Bacteria > Bacteroidota > Bacteroidia > Cytophagales > CCMP332 > CCMP332. The sequence continues at coordinate 464,103 of JAVJQT010000003.1, forward strand.
AATGGCATTTGGCTCATAGCACCTGGTTTTTTGAAAAATTTATACTTTCAGAACATTCAGCCGATTATAAAATATTTCACAAGGATTATAATTTTCTATTTAACAGCTATTACAATACGGCCGGAGATAGGGTTATTCGGCCTTCCCGCGGTACTATGACCCGACCAGGTGTTGAAGAAATCCTTAATTATCGTAGCCATGTGGATAATCATATGGTAAAACTGATCGATGCGGGAATCGAGAATGAAGAGCTAGCTCACTTTATAGAAGTCGGTCTTAATCATGAACAACAACATCAGGAGCTTCTTGTCTGTGATATAAAATATATTTTAAATCAGGCCCCACTCTATCCGGCCTACAAAGAGGCTTATCAAAAATCCAATTTAAAATCCAGACCAATCTCCTATTACAGATTTGATGAAGGCGTATATGAAATTGGCTTTAATGGAGATGAATTTGCCTTTGATAATGAAAGAAACAAACACAAAGTTTTTCTAAATGCCTTTAGTATTGCTGACCGCCTCGTAAATAATGCGGAGTTCATGGAATTTATTCTTGATGGTGCTTATAAAAATCCTGAATTATGGCTTTCAGATGGCTGGGATTGGATTCAAAACAATAATATTAGCGCGCCGCTATATTGGTTTCAAGAGGATGCTGAGTGGATGTATTTTACATTGTATGGCAAACAGGAAATCGATTGGTACGCACCAATGACGCACCTAAGTTTTTATGAAGCGGATGCATTTGCCCGCTGGAAAGGGCAAAGACTACCAAATGAGGCGGAATGGGAAATAGCCTGCATGGATTACGGGGATATTGAAAAGGGAAATTTTGTTGAGAGCAAAGAATTTAAGCCCTTAGCCGATGGGAATAATCAGTTTTACGGCGATTGCTGGGAATGGTGTAACAGTGCATATTTGGCCTATCCTGGCTATAAACAAGCCAAAGGAGCTCTTGGAGAATACAATGGCAAATTTATGATCAATCAAATGGTATTAAGAGGCGGTTCCTGCGCCACTTCTAAATCCCATATACGTCCAACTTACAGAAACTTCTTTCAACCCAATTTGCAATGGCAATTCTCAGGAATTCGACTTGCAAAAGATATTTAAACGCTTATCGCTAATTCTAAGGAAAAATTAACCCAATTTGCTCAGGAAGTTCATTCCGGCTTATCTGATCATCCAAAAAGGCTGCCATCCAAGTATTTTTATAATGAAAAAGGGGATAAATTATTTCAGGCCATTATGGCGAGTCCGGAATATTATCTGACCAGATCTGAATTTGAGATTTTTAATTCCCAAAGTGAAAAAATAGCCGGGATTTTCTCCGATCAGAATAAAACTTTTGAGCTCATCGAACTTGGTGCCGGCGATGGTACGAAAACAAAGGTGCTTCTTCAAAACTTTGTGAAGAAAGACCTTGATTTTACCTATATGCCAATAGATATTTCAAAACATGTTATTGCTTATTTGGAAAAACATGTTAAAAAAGATATTCCAAATATTCGAATTAAAGGAATAGTAGGTGATTATTTTGAGAAGCTGCACGATTTACAGATGAATGATAAGAACCGAAAAGTAGTCTTATTTCTTGGGTCTAATATCGGCAATTTTAAAAAGGGCAAGGATGTTGAATTTTTACGTTTAATAGCCAAAAACCTCAATAAAGGAGACCTTCTGATGATAGGATTTGATTTGGTCAAAGATCCAAATATAATTCGAAGAGCCTATAACGATTCCCAGGGAGCAACGAGAGAATTTAATCTTAATTTATTAGATAGAATAAACGAAGAACTGGGGGCAAATTTCCAAAGAGAAAATTTCTTGCATTATCCGATCTATGATCCCGTTGAAAAACAAGCCAGAAGTTATATTGTGAGCAAAAAAGATCAGGAGGTGTTTATAGAAGCAATCGACAGAAGCTATCCTTTCAAAGCCTGGGAATTCATACACACAGAAATATCTCAAAAATACAGCAAGGAAGACATTGAACATTTGGCCAGCGCTTCGGGCTTCAGCCACAAAGAGTTTTTATTCGATTGCAAGCATTATTACACGGATGCGATTTGGGAGAAATAAATAATGGAGGATTGAGGACGAAGGATTGAGGACAGAGGACGGAAGACGGAGGCCGAAAGAAAGTTAAATTTAAACTTCATTTCCTGACTTCATAAATTTCCTATTCCTGATCTAAGTCAATAATTGGCCTAAAATTTTTACATTACTTTAGTATTGGTAAAGGGTCAATAAAAGTATTGTGAATGAAAACCTTAAACTTTTTTTTTATTCTCAACCTAATATTTTGCACATCCGCTTTCTCGCAGGATGCCAAAGAAATAATTAAAAGAGTTGATGAAAAAATTCGTGGAAATAGCTCAAAGGCCAACATGACCATAGAAATTGTAAGGCCAAAATGGACCAGGGAAATGACGCTCACCTCATGGTCCAAAGGCGATGATTATTCAATTACCTTGATTAATTCTCCGGCAAGGGATAAAGGGACGGTTTTTTTAAAACGCGATAAGGAGATTTGGAATTGGGTTCCGTCGATCGACAGAAATATTAAACTCCCTCCCTCCATGATGATGCAATCCTGGATGGGTACCGATTTTACCAATGATGATTTAGTTAAGCAATCTTCGATCGTTACAGATTATGAACACCGTTACTTAAAGGATTCCACAATTGAAGGTTACTCCTGCTATGTCATAGAACTCATTCCAAAACCCGATGCTCCGGTAGTTTGGGGCAGGATCAAAATCTGGGTAGATAAAACAGAATACATGCAAATGAGGACTGAGTACTATGATGAGGATGAATACCTTGTCAATATAATGACCGGCTCGATGGTTAAGATTTTTGACGGCAAAAAACTCCCCTCCCGTATGGAAATGATTCCTGTGGAAAAGAAAGGACAAAAAACGGTGATTATCTATAATGAGCTAGAATTTGATATAGATATAGCCGACAACTTTTTCACAACCCAAAATATGAAGAGGCTGTAAAAATGATGCTCTATTTAAAACTGGCCTGGAGAAATATCTGGCGAAATAAACGCCGAACTGCCATTACCCTGGCTTCCATCTTTTTTGCTGTCATTTTATCCAGCCTGATGATGAGCATGAAGGAGGGCACTTATGACAATATGATCAAGACGACAGCAGGTGATTTCACCGGCTTTCTTCAGGTTCACAGCAAAGATTACTGGGATGAAAAAACCATCGATTACAGTTTTGAACCTGATGATTCCTTGCTAAACATTTTGAAGCAATTTTCAGACAATGACATTTTCCTACCGCGTCTTGAAAGTTTTGCTTTAAGCGCCACCAGGGAAATGACCAAAGGGGCAATGGTTATAGGAATTGATCCCGAATTGGAGAGGCAATATTCCCAATTGGACCAAAGGCTCAGTTCAGGTGAATATTTTAACAATGAAGACCGGTCTATCTTGATTGGAAATGGCCTTGCGGATTATCTGGAATTAAAACCAAATGACACGCTCATACTTCTTGGACAGGGTTTTCAAGGTGTAAGTGCTGCCGGAAAATACCCGGTTAAAGGCATCGTTAAATTTGGATCTCCGGAATTGAGCAAGCAATTGGTGTTTCTTCCCTTAAATGAAGCCCAACGTTTATTTGGTGCAGAAAACTTAATTAACAATCTGGTGATAAAAACAGAAACTGCTTCCCGGGGCGTGGCCTTGGCTCAGGTTTTAAAATCAGAGATTTCCGAGGAATATGAGATTATGCATTGGAAGGAGCTATTCCCCGAATTGGTCGATATGATAAAGACCGATCGTGTCGAAGGTTATGTCTTTATGTTTATCCTCTACATGGTTATTTCTTTTGGCATTTTCGGTACCATGCTTATGATGATGGCTGAAAGAAGACATGAATTTGGGGTTTTAATCGCAGTCGGGATGAAACGCGTCAAGTTAGCCCTGGTTGTATTTATTGAAGTATTTATAATTTCTGTATTCGGTTCAATTATTGGAATAATAGGTGCTTTTCCGGTAAGTTATTACTTTGTGATTTTCCCAATTCGCTACGGTGAGGAGGTAGCAAAAATGGCCGAGGAATACGGAATGGAACCGGTCCTTTATGCAAGCATGGACCCTGCTATCTTTATACAGCAGGCCGTTGTAATTGCCATCGTGGCAATTATTATTGGTATTTATCCATTTGTTAAACTACTTGGTACAAAAGCAATCGATGAAATGAACAGCTGATATGGTTTTCAATATTGCATGGCGAAATATATGGAGAAGTAAAGTTCGAAGTTTTGTTGTAATAACTGCGATCGGACTGGGACTCTGGGCTGGAATATTTGCCTCAGCTTTCGTAGAGGGAATGATGATTTCCAAAGTAAATTCTGTCATTGAAATGGAAATGTCTCACTTCCAATTTCATGTGGAAGGTTTTCGCGATGATATGAAAGCCGAACAGATCATTCACAATACCCTGGAAATTCAAAATGACCTGTCAGAGGATGAGAATGTGATTCAGTCTTCGTCAAGAGTTATTGCATTGGCAATGCTGGGTACGGCCAACAAAAACGGTTCGGTAAAAGTATCCGGAGTCGATCCTGAAAAGGAAGCCATTGTCACTAAGCTGGATCAGAAAATCAAAGAAGGCGCTTATTTCGAAGGCATTAAAAGGAATCCGATTATAATAAGTCGGGAAATTGCAGAAACATTTAAGGTCGACCTGAGGTCAAAAATGGTGCTCACCTTTCAGGATATAAACGGCGAAATAGTAGCCGGGGCTTTTCGTGTAGCCGGTATTTACAAATCAAATAACGGGCAATACGATAAAATGAATGTCTTTGTCAAAATTGATGACATACGAAGGTTGATGAACATGACTGAGGAGGAATGCCATGAAATTGCTGTCAAAATCAATGATCATGACCTGGCCGAAACATTAGCTTCAAAATATCAAAAAAAATATTTCAATCTGGAGGTGCTTCCATGGCTCGATATTGCATCGGGAATGCGTTACATGGTAGAAGCGATGGATGTATATCTTTTCGTACTTGTAGGTATCATTTTGCTGGCTTTGCTATTTAGTATTATCAACACCATGTATATGGCTGTATTGGAAAGAACCCGGGAAATAGGGATGCTGATGTCGATTGGAATGACCAAAGGAAGGATTTTCTCGATGATAATGATTGAAACCGTGATCATGACAATGATTGGCTGTCCGCTGGGATTGGCATTGTCCTGGCTGAGCATTTCTTATTTTGGAAATGTCGGAATCAATGTCAATGCTGCTGTGTATGATGATTTTGGCTTTGGAAGTACAATTTACCCTGCTCTGGGTGCATCCAGATATGTTGATGTGGCAATTATGGTTTTGATAATGGCATTGATAGCAGCCGTTTTTCCGGCGAGAAAAGCTTTAAAATTAAAACCGGTAGAAGCAATAAGAAAAATATAATTATGGCAATAATAAGCACTAAAGGCCTGACAAAAATCTATCAGGGAGCAGTCCCCGTTCACGCATTGAAAGGTGTGGATCTGGTTATAGAAGAAGGTGAATTTACAGCAATTGTAGGCCCTTCCGGTTCGGGTAAAACCACCCTGCTTAACATTATCGGAGGACTGGACCGACCGACAGAAGGGAGCATTAAAGTTGCTGATACCGAGTTGGGGCAAATGTCGGAAAATCAGCTGATTGAATTTCGATTGAGAAATATCGGTTTTGTGTTTCAGTCTTATAACCTTATTCCCGTATTGACTGCAAGGGAAAACACAGAATTTATAATGCTTTTACAAAAAACCCCTAAGAAGGAAAGAGATGCACGTGTCACTTCATTGCTCAAGGAAGTAGGCCTTGAAGACAAAATAAACAAAAAACCTCTTGAGCTTTCCGGTGGCCAACAACAAAGGGTGGCTGTGGCAAGAGCCCTGGCTTCAAAACCAAAGTTTATTCTTGCCGATGAGCCTACTGCCAATCTGGATTCTGAAAGTACGAATAACCTCCTTGACATAATGCATAAACTTAACCGCGAAGAAAATACCACCTTTATTTTCTCAACGCATGATCAAAGGGTAATGGATAAAGCCACAAGAATTATAACACTGGAAGACGGGCAAATTATCTCTGATGAAAGGCATTAAGCTTTTTATAATTTTCTTTTTACTTCTCAATGGATTTTTATTTGCGCAATCCGACAATAGCCCATTTACATTTAGAGGATATGTAAAACAAATGAGTATTCTCAATTTTTTACCGGGAGACTCACTGATCACTGACAATTTCATACACAATAGGTTGAATCTGCAATACGACCTGAATTCTAAAATAGTCGCAAGGGTCGAAATGCGAAATCGAATTTTTTATGGCGAATCGGTAAGGCTTAATCCGTTCTATCAGGAAATGATTGATGTGGATCCGGGCTATCTCGATCTTTCTTTTATTTGGATGGAACATTCAGGTGCCTTTGGGCACAGTATTTTTGACAGGGCCTGGATTGGATATGTCGATGGAAATTTTGAAGCCAAAGCGGGAAGACAAAGAATAAATTGGGGAATGAATGTAGTGTGGAACCCAAATGATATTTTTAACGCCTTTAATTTTGTCGATTTCGATTATGAGGAACGCCCCGGAAATGATGCCATCCGTTTGCAGAATTATTTTGGTAGCGGAAACAAAATTGAATTTGCTTATGCCCCGGGCAGAACTGAAAATGAACACATTGGTGCCATCATGTACAAATTCAATAAGGGATCATATGATATTCAGGTTTTAGGAGGTGTTTTTCGCGATGATTATGTGGCTGGTATAGGTTGGGCGGGAAATTTAAAAACAGCCGGATTCAAAGGCGAGGCCAGCTATTTCGTCAACAGAGAAAAAAATTATGATACGGTCGATGTATTGAGTTTATCAGCAAGTGTTGATTACTCCTTTAAAAATGGATTGTATATGCTCGGATCATTTTTAATCAATAGCAATGGTAGAAGTAGCATAATCGGTTTGGAAAATACCAATAGTCTGGCCGGAAATAATTTTAGCGCTAAAAATCTGATGCTTACCAGGTATTCAGGCTTTTATCAGCTCACTTATCCTGTTACGCCCCTGTTTTCGCCGGGATTAGCAGCTATCTATGGATTTGAAGCTGATCTTCTGTTTATCATGCCCAGTATGACCTATTCCATTGCTTCAAATTGGGATCTCGATCTTGTAGGCCAATTGTATTTTGTAAAATTTGATGGCAAATACCAGAACCTGGTCAATAGCATTTTCACAAGGGTGAAATGGAGTTTTTAAGATCATTTATTGCCACAAAACAGCCGGGCTTTGTTCTAATTCAATTTTATTAAATTATTCATTTACAGCATATTACTGGCATTATTTAAGCAAAGCACTATATGACATAATAAGTTTTTGATTAGATTTATTAGATGAAATATTTAATAATCACGCTGATCCTGGGACTAATTTCGATTCCCCTGCATTCTCAAATTCTAATCGGTGATTCTTCTGAAATCGCTCAGATTCTTAAAAATTCTGTTTTGTTCTCCGAATATGTAATCAATGAAGATTTAAAGAATTTAGGAAATTCATATACTGAAGATGGTAAAATATTTCCCAATACTAAGGATATAATTGAAGGCCGGGATGCGATTATCAATTATTGGAAAATGCCCGAGGGTGTAAAAATTGTTCAACATAAAGTGATGCCCTTAGAAATAAAAGTTTGTGATGATGAAGCCAGAGATCACGGTTATTATGAAGGTAAAACCAAAGGAAAAGACGGAGAAATCAGTTTTTGGAAAGGAAAATATGTGATTGTTTGGAAAAAAATAAATGGGGAATGGAAGATATACATAGATATATGGAACCGTATTGCTCAAAATAACTCCGATTAATTATGCTTAATGAGATAATTTCAACGGTCCTTCAGCTGGCAGTATTTACATTAATACCCTATATCGGCTACCGATTTTTTTATAAGAATAAAAGCGGCTTTCTCAATTATATCGGTTTGATAAAGAGTCCCATTAAGCCATTGATTTATGCGCTCTCTTTTTCAATTCCCCTGATGGTGCTATTGCTCCTTTTAATTCACAACACACCCGAACTAACAGATGCCATGAACAATCCCAAAAGTATGACCGGGAAATTTAAAGCCATGGGGATTGGGGTCAATACCTTTGTTTTAATTGCAATGGCAGCAATATTTAAAACTGCATTGGCAGAAGAAATACTGTTTAGAGGTTTTATTGCAAAAAGATTTATTTCGATGCTTGGTTTTCGCAAAGGAAATTTGCTCCAGGCCGTTCTTTTTGGTGTGATTCACAGTCTTTTATTTCTTTCAATAACTCAGAATATTCTATTTCTGCTCTTAATTTTTATTTTCCCCTTTACAGTGGCAATGGTCATCACCTGGTTGAATGAAAAACAAGCCAATGGATCGATTTTACCCGGTTGGCTGGCGCATGCAAGTGGTAATTTGCTTTCTTATTTGTTTTACACTTTGTTTTAAAATGGGCTTTACATGATTGAGAACTATTTGATAAATATCAAAACACAATTCAAATACTATAAGTCGCTCGCCGAAAAAACATTTGATCAAATGATAGAGGAAGACTTATTTAAACAATACAATGAAGAAAGCAATTCCATAGCCATTATAGTCAATCACCTCAGGGGTAATATGCTTTCCCGCTGGACCGATTTTTTAAATTCAGATGGAGAAAAAGAATGGCGGCAACGCGATATGGAATTTGAATCGGTGATTAAAGACAAAGAAGATTTAATTCAAAAATGGGAAGAAGGCTGGCAATGTCTATTTAATGCTCTTGATAGCATCAACGAAGATAATTTTAATACCAAAATCTATATCCGAAATCAGGAGCACAGCATAGTCGATGCCATCAACAGACAATTTGCACATTATGCCTATCACGTTGGTCAAATCGTGTATATCGGGAAAATGTATTCAAAAAACTGGAAAAGCCTGAGCATACCCAAAGGGAAATCTTCTGACTTTAATAAAAAGAAATTCGATAAAGGAAGACATAAGGGTCACTTTTCCGATGATATTAAATAATTGAAGGGGATAATTATCCAGGGAAATCATGAAAAAATCGCAAAAAATAAAAGTCCTTGATTTTGCATTGTTTCAAGCCATACTCTTTTCTCAAATTGGTTTGTTCGCCGGTATCATTTATTCTTTTGGCGGATTTATTGTTGACGGTCTTGTAACACTTGATTTTATAAGTTCAAATGAAACACCCGGCTTAAGCATTGGAACTATACTGGCCTTTGGCGCCCTAATTGGAATGCCGCTTATTGCCTTTGTCGTAGGATTTTTAACAGGCTTATTTGAATCAATATTCTTTAATATTTTTCTTTCGCGAATACATGGCTTCAATACAGGAATTGAAGAATGACAGACTCGGTCTAGAATCCATCAAAAAAAAGTGCTCATGCTTATTTCAGCATTTGGATTGAATATCATTAAATTGCCGCAATGAGTGAAAAGAAGAAAAATGTCACATTTGGATGGGCGTTTAAAAGAATAATATGGCCGAGAAGAAAAACCATAGGCATTGGATTGGTACTTATTGTAATCAGTCGATTGGCATCCTTAGTACTTCCGGGAGCCAGTAAATATCTTATCGATGATGTAATTGTCAATAAGGATATCCCCATGTTGAAAATTCTGCTTTTGGTTGTGATTTCAGCCATTATTGTTCAGGCAATCACATCTTTTTTACTAACAAAAATTTTGAGCGTTGAAGCACAATACCTCATTTCAGAATTGCGGGTACGCGTACAAAAAAAGGTGCTCTCCCTCCCTATTCGATATTTTGACGATCATAAATCCGGTGAATTGGTGTCCAGAATAATGACCGACGTAGAAGGCGTTCGAAATCTAGTAGGTACAGGGTTGGTACAATTGGTTGGTGGCACACTTACAGCAATTATTTCGCTTTTTCTCCTGATCAATATCAGCGCAGCCATGACCTTTTTTGTGCTGGTTCCGGTTGGGATTTTTGCCTTCATTGCGCTAAAAGCCTTTGGAAGAATCCGGCCTATTTTCAGGGATCGCGGTAAGCTCAATGCTGAAGTGACAGGGCGTCTGACAGAAACATTAAATGGTGTTAGAGTCATCAAAGGCTTTAATGCTGAAAAACAGGAAAACTCAATTTTTGAAGATGGCGCCCGGCGTCTCTTTGAAAATGTAAAGGCCAGTTTAACGGCCACGGCATTTGTAACCAGTTCTTCGACTTTTCTTCTCGGATTGGCCAGTACAGGAATCATGGGGATTGGCGGATATTTTATAATTCAGGGCGATATGACTTTCGGTGATTTTCTCGCTTTTACCCTGTATCTGGGTTTTATGATCGCTCCTATTGTACAAATGAGCAATATTGGCTCGCAATTGACCGAAGCATTTGCCGGACTTGACAGAACGGAGGAGATCATGCAAATGAACCCTGAACAAGTCGATAAGAACAGGCCGATAAAATTGCAATCGCTTAAGGGGGATATCATTTTTGAGAATGTATCATTCAGCTATATTGAGAATAAAGAGGTTATTAAAAACATCAGCTTTGAAGCACCTGAAGGATCTGTTACTGCTCTTGTTGGCAGTTCGGGTTCGGGTAAAACCACCATTGCCGGTTTGGCTGCCACCTTTCTTAATCCCGATAGCGGTTTAATAACTATCGACGGTCAGGATTTATCAAAAGTAGACCTGGAATCCTATAGAAAGCACCTTGGCGTTGTATTGCAGGATGATTTTTTATTTGAAGGCACAATTAGAGAAAATATTTTATTTCCAAGGCCCTGTGCCAATGCGGAAGAACTGGAAGAAGCCGTGCAAGGCGCTTATGTCAATGAGTTTACCGATCGTTTTGAAGACGGACTGGATACCGTAATTGGTGAGCGCGGCGTAAAACTTTCAGGCGGACAGAGACAAAGAATATCTATCGCCAGGGCATTATTGGCTAAGCCCAAAATTATAATTCTCGATGAAGCCACTTCTAACCTGGATACGGAAAGTGAAACCTTTATTCAGAAAAGTTTGGAAAAACTGATGAAAAACAGAACAACATTTGTCATCGCCCATCGCCTGAGCACTATAAGAAAAGCCGACCAGATACTGATTATAGAAGATGGAGAAATAGTGGAAAGAGGAACGCACGATCAGCTAATTGCAAAAGAAGGTCGTTATTATGAGCTATTTACATATCAGAGTAGAATTTAGCTTTTCAATTCTATAAATATAAAGGAATTGATAAGCGGTCAAAGGATAGAGGAATTAAGCGTTATATTTAAATAAGAGCTTCAAGAAGATTGAAAGGAATTAAATATACTATTCGCATGCTTAAAAAAATTACAGTCCTCATCTTTCTTTGCGGTATTTTTTCAATAGCTAAATCACAGGGTCAATGGACTCCCCCACAAGAAGAAATAATAAATGTCATCCACAAATTCTCAGAAAGCACCTCTGAAAATGGTGAAGGCGCAAATGCATATGCTGCATTTTTAAGCGAAGATTTCAGTAGATGGACCATTGGCAGCGAAATTATCAATGATAAAGCAATTTGGGTAGAAGGCATAAAAGAATGGTTTGATGAAGGCTGGCGCGTGTCTGACAGAAATCAAAAATTCATTGAAATAAACATAGCAGATGGACTGGGCCATGTACGAAGAATCGTTACTGAAACATATTTGGGGCCGGATGGCAGTACTTCAAGTTCAAAAGCTGCTTTAGTGGAAACCTGGAAAAAAGAAAATGAACAATGGCTGCTTTACAGAACTAATGTCCATCCTATCAAGGAAAAATGAGTTTTTGTAAAAAATCAATAATTTGCATGAGGTTTTAATCCCGGTAAAAAATGACAGCGAATGAAATTTTAAAAGAGCTCGAATCTTATGCTGATGAACAAACCAAAAACACCTTAATAAAGCACGGTGCCAAAGAGCCATTTTTTGGTGTTAAAGTTCAGGATCTCAAAAAAATACTAAAGAAAACCAAAAAGAATCATCAGCTATCACTTGAACTATATGCAAGCGGAAACTCTGATGCAATGTACCTGGCAGGCTTGATGGCCGATGAAAATCAAATTTCGCGAGAACAATTAGAGGACTGGGTTAAGAAAGCCTATTGGTATTATTTAAGTGAATATACCGTCCCCTGGATTGCTGCTGAAACAGATTTTGGCTTTGAACTTGGTTTGGATTGGATCAATTCCCCAAAAGAAAATATTGCGGCAGCGGGTTGGAGCACTCTGGCCTATTATTCAGCGGTAAATGAAGATGAAAATCTGGATATAGAGACCTATATAAAACTATTGAAAAGGGTGGAAAAAGAGATACACGACGCTCAAAACAGAGTGAGATATGCCATGAATGGTTTTGTGATTTCTGTTGGAACTTATGTCACGGCCCTTACGCAAAAGTCAAAAGAAGTAGCCGCAGCTATTGGCAAAGTGGAGGTCGAGCTGGGAGGAACGGCCTGTAAGGTTCCTTTGGCAAGTGAATATATTGAAAAGGTCATCGAAAAGGGTAGAATAGGCAAAAAACGCAAAACGGCCAGATGTTGAATATTCGATTTAGCACAACCAAAAAAAATAAAATTTAAAAATGGAATCACAGCAGTACATCGCAAAAGGGCATGGAGAAAACTATAATTACGCACAAGACCATTGCTTTATAAAACTTTCCTCCAGGGATACCAATGGCGAACTGTGCTTAATAGAAGATAGATTAAAGCCGGGTTTTCATTTAAAAAGACATCATCACAAGCGCATGACTGAAGTTTTTTATATGCTTCAGGGCGAACTCGAATTAATTTTTGATGATGAAAGCGTTCTTCTTAAAGAGGGTGATACCATTACTGTTCCTCCAAATGTCTGGCATGAGGCCAAATGTGAAAAAGGAGGAAAAATGCTGACAATTTTCAAGGATGGCAAATTCGATATTTTTCTCGAAGAGCTATCCAAAATGAATGAGGAAGATTTTGCCAATGAAGCCCTCATGAAATCGACTTCGCATAAATATGATATTTACGAAGAGTAAATTTTGCAATTGAAAATGAATTTTAAGCTTGAGACAAATCGATTGACTTTAATTCCATTTAAAAATTCTGATAAAACCCTTTTTCATAAACTTAATACCGACACATTTGTCCGGAAGTATTTATGGGATGATGAAATTATTGAGAAAGAAAAAGCAGATGAAATAATTGATTTAAATGAAAAACACTTTAAAATGGATCATTACGGTTTATGGAAAATCAGTTTTAAAAAAAATACGAAAGTCATAGGTTATGCCGGATTATGGCATTTTTTTGAAGAAGGTCAACCACAATTGATGTATGCATTATTAAAGAATTTCACTAAGAAAGGCTTTGCAAAAGAAGCCTCAGAAGCCATAATAGATTATGCATTTAAAGAACTGGGTTTTGAATACATCATCGCTGCTACAGATTCCATCCATTTGGATTCACAAAATGTGGCACTGAGCTTAGGTATGACATTGGTAGAAAAAAGAATTGAAAATGAAAAAACCACCTTGTTTTTCAGACTGAATAACGCAAAACACCCGGATTAATGAACCTTTATTTTTTAATTGCCGGACTACTTTGTTTTCCATTGGGCATTGCCCATTCAGTATTGGGTGAAGTCCTCATTTTTAAAGAAAAGAGGCAAAAAGGACAAATCGTTCCGAATATCGTAAATGAAGAACTTAAAGAAAGGCATTTGCGAATCATCTGGGCCACATGGCATATGTGCTCAGTATTTGGATTTAGCCTTGGAGTAATTCTAATTTATATTGCCTTTAACATCCATCAATTAAGTCCCGAAATAACCCAAATTTTTGTTTCAGTAATAAGTTTAGCCATGTTTCTCGGAGGATTTTTTGTATTAGGAGCCACCAAAGCCAAACATCCGGGCTGGATTGTTTTTTTGATAATTGGGATTTTGTTATTGCTCGGTTTATAGTTGTTAAATGCCCGGGCATTTGAACCGGATTAAGTCGAATTTACTTTAGAAACGCTTGAAACGTTTAAAATCGCTTTAAACGTTTTACAAATTTAGTTCCTCCTATAGCCCTTAACATATCAATAAATCAAAACTGAAAATATCCTTTGCTCCTTTTTATTAATTTTATCTGGAATTAAACGTTTGTAATCGTTTTATGCACTTTATACAGACGTTGTGCTTAATTTAAAAAAGACTTCGACTGAGAACGGAATTTAGCAAATGAACAAACGGATTCTTTTCATATCACTTTTTGGACTGTTCATCATTTTGAATTTAGTTTCAACATATTTATGGTTGTGGGGAATCTCATTTGTTGACTTGGAAAGACCTGAATTCTCAACAATTGACGTTGAAACTAGAGATATTTTGAATTCATTCCTTAGATATACAATGCTCGTTGGACTTTGGTTGCCTTTGCTAATCGTAGTAATAAGACAAAAATGGAAACTCAAAGCCTTGATTGTACCGACTTCGATAAGTTTGATACTGTTTATTGTAATGATGAAGTCTCAAGACGTATATCCTGACGAATATTCAGAGTATACCGAAAACGGATATCAACATCGAATTGAGAAGTGGAATGAAAATGATGAAACAAAAATTCAACATTGGAAAAGTCGAGACTCATTGAAGAATCATGAGACACATAGACATATTGAATGGGAACTAATCAAAGAATAAATAAAAAACTAAGCACAACATCGGCTATAGCAAATGCGGGCTGACTGCTTAAATATGAAGATATTACAACTAAATAAATTTACGGTAGGCGGATAAGAAAGCGGTTTCAAAATCCCGCACTTGCCATAGCCAGGGCCGTTAAGTTTCATAAAACGAAAAACGGAATGAGATTTCCCCCATTCGGATTCATTGGCAAATTTCGTGATATTAATTTCTCTCAAATCCAAAAACAGGAGGAGCGAAAGTAGCATTGAGCCCCATACCTGTTGCTGCTGCTTTCATTTCTTCGGGAATTTCTCCACAGAACAAGAACTCTCCAGGATTTGCGATATCAAGTAGGTTGTTAAAGTGACCAGCTGCAGTTGTTCCTAAATGAAATCCCACTGCTCCCGCATCAGAGAATACATCTACAACAACAAGCCTTGAGCTTGATTTATCAAAATAACACTGTACATTCAAAGCCCCCTGCTCGTTAGATTTCATTTGATCCGTCACCTCCGTGTAAATCGCCTTTAATTCATCTGATTTTCCTTCTTTGGCAGTCCATGAATACACTACCATTACTTCTTGATTTTTCATAATACCTCTGTTATAAAAATTAAATTATTGTTGAACACTACAAATGTATTGGCATTATTAAATACCTAACGGGTGTATTTACGACTACTAATAGGGTTGTTTACGACACCTATTTGAGTTATTTTTGTTGAATGAAACATCTGAGTATTCTTGTTCCCCAAGGAAGTAGCGTAGTTGATACCATTATTGGACCTTACAACTTATTTAAAATGGCTAATAAGTATCATCAGAAATTAAATGGGTTAACAGAACCCTTATTTTATATTGACTTGGTAGGTATAAATGATAAACCTGTTACTTATCAACAGCTTTTTGCTATACAACCAACAAATACAATTGAGTCAATTGAGAAAACAGATTTAATAATCATATCTCCAATTAGTGGGGACTTAGAAAAAAACATTGCAACCAATCAGTCCTTAATTGATTGGATTAAAAAACAACGTATTTCCAATGATGCTGAATTAGCCAGTCTTTGCAAAGGAGCTTTTCTATTAGCTGAGACAGGCTTGTTAAATGGTAAAGACTGTGCCACTCATTGGACAGCTCACGATTTATTTAGATTAAAATATCCGGAGGTGAATCTAATTCCTGAAAGTATCATTTGTGAAGCCAATGGCATTTATTCAAGCGGAGGAGCTTATTCAATTCTCAATTTTATGCTCTATTTAATTGAACGTTTTTTTGGAAGAGAAACGGCTATTTGGACATCAAAGATTTCAGAAATTGAATTTGATAGAGTCAATCAGAACGAGTTTATAATTTTTAGCGGTCAAAAAGAACACCAGGATGGGCAAATTGCCGCTGCCCAATCTCACATTGAAAATAACTATAACAGGAAACTGAATATTACGGACATAGCAGATCAAATTCATTTGAATAGCAGAAGTTTTCAAAGAAGATTTAAAAAGGCCACTTCCAACACTCCTTTAGAGTATATTCAACGTGTTCGTGTAGAAGCGGCAAAAAAGAAACTTGAATCAACCGCAGAAAATATTTTGGAGGTTATGTACGGAGTTGGATATAATGATGAAAAAGCATTCAGAAAAACCTTTAGAAAATATACAGGATTATCTCCAAAGGAATATCAAATGAAGTATAATAGAGAAGCAGCATTTGCCTAATTTGGAAAATATAAAACAAACCTAACAATGTGTATAGTGCATAGCTACTCTGTGGGATAACTACGACAGCATACACGGACCATTGTATATCATTACGAAATGACGAATAATGAAATATTAAAAGTCGTCTTTAAAAATTTCTCTGGTATGTCAGAGGAAGCCTTTGATTTATCTTCAAACTTCTGGCACGAAAAATCTTTTAAGAAAGGAGAACTTTTCAATAACTATAAGAATGTCTGTAAGGAGCTTGGATTTGTTATTGAAGGAACTTTTCGGTCATATGTCATTGATTATAAATCAGGGGAAGAAAAAAATATATTCTTCTTTTCTCGAAATGGATTTGTAACGGCATATAAAAGCTTCGTAAAGCAAATTCCTTGCGAATATTACACCCAAGCGTTAACTGATGCTCATATCGTTTTTATAAACATTTTCGACCTCCAAAAGCTTTACCAGCAATCACACGAATGGGAGCGCTTTGGACGATTAACTGCAGAAATGGCAGCAAACATTGTCATTGAGCGAACGGAAAGCTTCTTGCTGAAATCTCCCGAGGAGCGTTATTTAGAACTTATAAAAACACATCCCGAACTCAACGATAATGTTCCCTTGTATCATATCTCATCTTATCTGGGCATTCAAGGCCCATCACTGAGCAGGATAAGAAAAAGAATCGCAGCTAGATAGCGATTTTAACTTGGGTTAAAGAAATCCTCTTTCTCGTTTTTGAGCTTTGCTTGTAATTATAAACAAGTACGCAAAATGAAATCAATAACTCTTTTTGTCATGGTAAGTCTGGTGACCTCCATGATGACATTTTCACAAACAAAAACAGATAGTGCAATGAAAAAATCCATCGAATCCAAGACAATTGTATTTATACACGGACTATTCCTTAACAACGAAAGTTGGAAGGACTGGGAAGCTTTCTTTAGGGAAAAAGATTATACCACCTATGCACCGGCTTACCCCGGTCATGAGGGAACTCCTTCAGAACTAAGAATAAACGCCCCCGACAGTTTGGAGTATGTCACTTTTAGTGATCTGGTCATCCAAATGGAAACATTTATTGGCACTTTGCCAGAGAAACCTATCATTGTTGGTCACTCTATGGGAGGATTAGTAGCTCAGAAGCTAATTGAAAAGGAATTGGCAGAAGCAGCTGTAATCATAAGTAGCGCGCCCCCAAAAGGAGTTATTACAACCAAATTCAGTTTTGCCAAATCCAACCTTGGCCTATTGAACCCATTCAAAGGTAACTCCGTGCATTACCCCACCAAAAAGTGGTTCCATTATGCATTTACCAACACTTTGCCAAGAGAAGAATCGGATAGCATATTTGATAAATTTGTGGTACCTGAAAGCAGGAATATTCCGCTAGAAACGTTGAAGAAATCGGGCAAAATTGACTTCAAAAAACCACATGCACCGATGTTGTTTATCTCCGGAAAAGAAGATCATATTATCCCTGCATCTTTAAACAAGAAGAACTTCAAAAAATACAAGGACAATAAAAGCCTAAAAGAACATAAAATCTTTGAGGGTCGTGATCATTTTATTGCCGGAGAAGAGGGTTGGAAAGATGTAGCTAATTACGCATACGATTGGTTGAAATAAACGATATACAACAAACACTATCATCCATAAGTTAAGTAAGCTGTTTGCAAAGGCTGGAGCGATGAGATACTTTTATTGAAATTCAAAAAGTCCAGCTTACGGATGATGATTGGGTGTTAAAATGAACAGCAATCGAGAAGTTGAGGATTTCTTATAATTGAATAATCTTCCAATTAAAATGAATTTCAATTGACAGCCGTAATATTTGACATAGATGGCACAATTTGCGATAGCACAAAAGTGGATGATAAATGTTTTATATCAGCATTCAAAAAGGTCTTTGGCATTGATATTTCGAATTCCGAATGGTCCGAATTTCAAAACGTAACAGACTGGGGAATAAGTGAAGAGATAATTTTTAAAGAGCAGTCTAGATATCCCACAGAGCAAGAATATCAAAATATGATTTCAGAATTTACCCGATTGCTTAAATACGAGGCTATTTATGGTAAAGATCAATTTAAGGAAATAGATGGCGCCTTTGAATTTATCAAATTGCTCAAAGATGATTTGGGAATTGCTGTAGGAATTGCCACCGGAAGTTGGAAGAATTCGGCGCTTATAAAATTAGAGGCTATTGGCATCGATATAAATGAATATGCATTCTCAAACTGTTCCCATTTTAAAAAAAGAGAAGATATTTTAAACGATGCCATCCGTCAATTAAATGAAAACCATAAAAATTCAATCGAACGAATCATTTATTTTGGAGATGGTTTATGGGATTTCAAAACCTGTAAGAATTTAGGAATAGAATTTATTGGGATTGATCACCATCAGAATGGGAAATTGAAAATTGCAGGGGCCAGAATCGTTTTTCACGATTTCAAAAAGAGTGATAAAATAATAGTTCATATAATCTAAAAATATAGAAAAAATGATGAGGAGGAAAGGGAAATTTTTGAAAAAGGAATACAATTTTAATAGCCAAGAACTATATTCAAAACTAAAAAATGAAGACTTTGGATTTCCATGCTATTGAATATCTTAGAATGATTAAAAAGATAAAATCAGAAAGTTAAATAATGGACGAATTTTCCATTTCAAATTGTAAGGAATCAGATCTAGATGAGCTTTTGAAAATGGCAATGAAGCTTTTTAAAGACAGCAATGAACTGGAGTTAAAAGGCCTGCTTACCGGATCGCTTAAATCAAAAGATCAAAAAATATGGATTGCCAAAGATCAAAATTCTAATTACGCGGGTTTTGCTGTATTCTCCATTCGGCAAGATTATGTAGAGGGTGCAAAAAGTAGTCCTACTGGTTACCTTGAAGGGATTTTTGTTGAAGAAAATTTCAGAAAAAAGGGCATAGCCAAAGCTATAATGAAGCGCGGAGAATCCTGGTGCAAAGAAATGGCTTGCAGTCAAATAGGTTCGGATACTTGGCTCAGCGATGCGGAATCACGTCAATTTCACAAAAAAGTGGGCTTTTGGGAAGAAGATGAATTGGTGCATTTTTTAAAGGATTTATAGTAAATTCAACATACCTGATTACACTTACTTAAAATTTTTCAATGCTCATTATTAAGCGCCCTGAGTATTTCTGAGGCTTGGGATTTTGAATATTTGAACAGTGCATTTGACTTTTAGGTCCTCCCCTTGCTATTATTATCTTTCTAATTATTCGTAGATTTTAAACCCCAATCCGGCATGAATCAAAATAAGATGAACTGGAAGAAATACGGTTTTGAACAATTGATTTACTTAGTCATACAATGATTGAAAGTGAAATTATTAATTGGTTATTGGAAGGTGACGTCTCCATTCAATATCAGGTGCATCGCGATTTGCTCAGGAGTGAAAGAAAGGATCTGCAAGAAAGAATTTCAAATGAAGGTTGGGGAGAAAAAATTTTATCAAAACGCAGCTCCAAAGGTTATTGGGGTGAAGCATTTTATCAACCTAAATGGATTTCCAGCCATTATACACTTCTGGATTTACGCAATTTAAATCTTGCTCCCAACAATAAAATTGCCAGAGAAAGTATAGAATTAGTATCGGATCAAAGAAAGGCTCGTGACGGGGGCATTCTATTAGGACCCTCAACCATGATTCACAGCGATGTTTGTGTAAATGCCATGTTTTTAAACTATGCTTCCTATTTTAAAATGGAAGAAATCAAATTGCAGTCAATTGTTGATAGCATTTTGAATGAGAAAATGCCCGATGGTGGATTTAACTGTATGTCTACGAGAAGCGGCGCAAAGCATAGTTCTTTGCATAGCACAATTTCGGTATTGGAGGGCTTTTATGAGTTTTTAAAATCCGGATTCAAATACCGCGATTCGGATATAAATGAAGCCATCAGAAGTTCGGAAGAATTTATCTTTTTACATCAGTTTTATTTATCGGATCATAGCGGAAAAATTATTCAGAAAGACTTTCTGAAATTAGCATATCCGGGCAGATGGAAATACGATATACTTCGAGCCATGGACTATTTTCGGTATTCCAATCACAAATGGGATGCAAGAATGGAAAAAGCCCTAAATCAATTGCTTTTAAAAAGAAATAAAAACGGCACATGGAATGTACAGGCAGCTCATCCGGGTAAAGTGCATTTTGTAATGGAAAAGGTAGGGAAACCAAGCAGATGGAATACGCTTCGAGCATTGCGGGTCTTAAAAAAATACAAACAAGAGGTATAGCAAATTATATCTCGTTACATAGCATAGGATTTATATTTTAGATTTAAATTCGATTTTTCAAATGCTATGAAGAATCTCCTGATCCTTTTTATCTTAATCATTTTTACCGCAAAGGTCTTTGCCCAAAATGATTATTACCCCTTAAAAAAAGGCAAAACCTGGATATACCAATACAGCGATGATTTTATTTCAGCCTCGGGAAGCCAGTCCAGAATTAAAATTCTGGAAGAACAGGAAATTATTGAAGGTAAGAGCTATTATGTGTTGCAAACTTCAATTGGAGATGAAAACCAATTTGATGTTTTACAAACTTCCTATTTAAGAAATGGTGAAAATGGCTTGGTATATGGTTTAGCCAATGCCAAAATGGCTAAAGAACACATCCTTATTGCAGCACGTCCTTTGGAAATAGGCAAATCCTGGACTGCAGAAGCTGATGGCCAAAAAAGCAGCTCTGTTATTAGCGGAACCAATGAAAAATTGATCACACCGGAGAAAACGTTTAACCATTGTCTTGTAATAGAAACAGAAATGGGTGATGCGAGGATCAGGTCCTATTTTCAAAAAGGAGTGGGATTGGTGGCTTCCACTTTAATACTCCCCGAGGGAGAAAAACTTATGCAATACTTAGTTAATCAATAATTATTATGGAAGAACAAATTCAAAAATTACTTTTTGATCCAACCGTTGGGAAATTTTCAACAATATTTTTGGGCATAGCAGTTATATGGATCATTGTAAAAGCACTTCAAAAACAGTTATTCTCAAAAATAAAAGACATAGATAACCGATACAGGGCAAATAAATTCGGTGGGTTTATAGGATATTTTTTAACCATAATTTTAATAACAATTGTCTTTAGCGATAAACTTGGAGGTTTGACAGTTGCTATAGGCGTAGCAGGTGCAGGTATCGCATTCGCTCTTCAAGAGGTGATTGCTTCATTTGCCGGCTGGTTGGCAATACTCTTTGGTGGATTCTACAAATCCGGAGATAGGGTTCAACTCGGTGGTATAAAAGGTGATGTCATGGATATTGGGGTATTGAGGACAACAATCATGGAAACCGGGCAATGGGTTGACGGAGATTTGTACAATGGAAGAATTGTAATGATTGCCAATAGCTTTGTATTTAAAGAACCAGTTTTTAACTATTCTGGAGGGTTTCCATTTCTATGGGATGAAATAAAGATTCCTGTTCAATTTGGCAGCAATTATGATAAAGCCACCGAATTAATTGAAAAAGTAGGAAAGGAAGTTAGTGGTGAACTTTCTAATATGTCAAAAGAAAGATGGATGGAATTACAGCAAAAATATCGTTTAGAGGAAGCGCAAACAGAACCCATGGTCTCCTTAATCGCTAATGATAATTGGGTTGAATTTACTTTGCGTTATGTTGTAGAATATAAAAAACGCAGAATTACCAAAACAAAACTTTTTAAAAGTATTCTAAAGCATATTGAAACAGAAGGAAGTGAAATTAAATTGGCATCGGCTACCTTCCATCTTGTGGATGCCCCGGATTTTAATGTGACTTTGAAAAAGTAACATCACAATAATTCAATAGATAAAGCAGATCTCCAATAAAATCAAAACGTCTATTTTTTTAGTTTTTTAAATAAAATTATATATTTACTTTGTATTTCAAAGTACTTTCTATGAAAGAAGAAAAATATAAAAAGGATCTGGAAGACATTAAGGAGATCATGAATCGATCCTCCAGGTTTGTTTCGCTCAGCGGAATGTCCGGGATTTCAGCGGGTGTAATTGCCTTAATTGGTGCCTATGCAGCGCATAAAATGGTTTATTCTCAGCAATTGGGGATAAAACTGCTGGAAGGCCTTGTTCCGATTCGAAATGTGGAATCGCTAGTGCTAATTGCGCTGGTCACTCTTATTGCAGCCATATCAGCGGCTGTCTTTTTCACGGTTAGAAAAACAAAATCTCAAAATCAGAAAGTCTGGGATTACCAAACTCAAAGACTAATTGTTAATCTGTTTATTCCATTGCTGACAGGTGGTATTCTTTGTTTAATGCTCCTGTTTAAAGGCTTTTTAGCCTTACTTGCTCCCTTAACATTGATCTTTTATGGCCTGGCACTTGTCAATGCCAGCAAATTCACATTGCATGAAATCCGCAGTCTGGGTTTAATCCAGATAATACTCGGACTTATTGCAATCAATTTTATTGGTCATGGTCTTTTGTTTTGGGCCCTTGGATTTGGGTTAATGCATATTTTATACGGAATTATCATGCAGGTCCGCTATAAGTAATGAAAGATATACTTAAAGACTTAAATAAGGCATTTGAGAATAAAATTCGATTGGGGATTATGTCTGCGCTTGTAGTCAATGATTATATGGATTTCAATTCGCTTAAGGAATTGCTGGATGTAACTGATGGCAACCTTGCGAGTCATTTGAAAAATCTGGAAAATGCGGATTTTATTAAAGTCAGGAAAGAATTTCTCGATAGAAAACCTAATACAAAATACTATGCCACTAAACTAGGCATAAACACATTTAAAAAACACATCAATGCTATAGAACAATTACTTAAATAAATTTCAGATTATGAGAATCAATAGAATAAAAATCATTTTGGGAATTGTAGCCTTATTGCTGCTTATCCCACTAGTCGCCATGCAATTGAGTGATGAAGTAAATTGGACAATCAATGACTTTATCGTCATGGCTTTACTGCTTAGCGGATTCGGAATATTGGCCGATTTGGTACTGCGAAAAGTCAGAAAAATATCCTTGCGTATCATAGCCTTCATTGCCATTTTTTCTGTATTTGTATTGGTTTGGGCCGAACTTGCCGTAGGTATTTTCGGAACCCCATTTGCAGGAAATTAAATCATTAAAAACTTTTTTTTAAACATATACTTTGTATTTCAAAGTACTTTTATTCACTATTATGAAAAACGAACAATCCATCTTTGACAAAATCAACAACTGGATAAAAAATTCGGTCATGTTGAAATTGGTGATCATCACCATTCTTATGTTATTACTCTTAATCCCCCTTTCCATGATATTCGATATTATTCAGGAAAGGGAAAATCTGAATCGCGAGGTAGCTGAAGATATTAATTCCAAATGGGCAAATTCTCAAAAAATAACCGGGCCAATTCTGACCATTCCGCTTATTTATCAATATCAAAATGAAGATAAAATTGAATCAATTACCCGTCATTGGAATATTTTACCTGAGGAACTCAATATTACCGGTATTGTAAACCCCAAATTGCTTCGAAGAGGAATTTATGAAGTCGCTGTTTATTCCTCTGAATTAAACATCGAAGGTTATTTTGATATCCCTGAGCAAGTGGAACAGGTTGGATTAAAAGAAATTCTTTATGACCAATCCTTTGTGACATTTGGAATATCTGACCTGAGAGGTATAAAAAACAAAATTGAATTTGACTGGAATGACAAAGTACTGAGTGTAAATTCAGGATCGAAAACCAAATCTATTATCCCATCGGGAATTAATATTCAAAACTTAAATATTTCTGAAGAATCAAAAGCTAAAATTCATTATAATATCAAACTGAGTCTTCAGGGGAGTACAAACATTTCTTTTTCACCACTCGGAAGCACTAGCGCGGTAAAATTAAAATCAAGTTGGAAATCGCCGAGTTTTAAAGGCACCTTTTTGCCAGATGAGAGAATCCTAGATGAAAATGGATTTGAAGCCCAATGGATGGTACTTAAACTAAATAGAAACTTTCCCCAATCCTGGTTTGACAATAGCTTTTTAGCCGAAATAAATGCCTCTTCATTTGGTGTAGACCTACTTATCCCCGCAGATGATTATCAAAAATCCAACAGGTCGGCAAAATACGGTATCATGACCATCGCATTGACTTTTTTGATATTCTTTCTGGTGGAAGTTATAAACAAAAGAAAAATTCACCCTTTTCAATACGCCTTGGTCGGACTCTCTTTGTGCCTATTTTATGTTTTGCTTGTTTCACTTTCCGAACATCTGCATTTCAATACGGCTTATGTATTATCCTCAACAGCAATCGTATTGATGATAAGTCTGTATTCTTTAAGTGTTTTTAAAGCCAAAAAATCGAGTTATTTGCTAGTTATGGCTCTGACAGGGATTTATACATTTCTGTTTATTACTTTACAAGTCGCTGATTATGCCTTGCTGATAGGCAGCATTGGATTAACACTAATTCTTGCAATTACCATGTATTTCACACGAAATATCGACTGGTATAAATTAAATATTGAGGATTAAAATGCTTTAAATAAAAAAAGCTCCATCAATCTTGATAGAGCTTTTTTTTCAATAAATTAAATGGATTTTACTTTGAATCATCAAACAATTCTTTCATTTTGGCTTGCAATGACTCAAAATCTTTTTCCAAAACAGTATAGGCCTCGTCAAAATCTTTTTTGACATTATCCCAGTTGTCATTATTTACGCTTTTGGCCTCCTTCATTGATCCCTCTATCTTTTCTTTACTTAGGATCAATTCTTCCCTGGTTTCTTCCAGCGCTTTTTTGGCTGTACCTTCACTCATATCCAGACGTTTTTTAACATCATCCAGAGCATCGTCAATTTTGATTTGCAAGACCTTCATTTCTTCCAAAGTCTCCTCTTTTGCCTGATTAAACGATTTTTTCATTTCGCTTTTCTCTTGAGCAAAGGTTTTTCCTGATGGACCCAATATTAGAATTGAAAGAAATACTGTGGCAAATAATGTTTTTATAAAATCACTTTTTGTCGTTTTCATAATATTGTTTTTGTCTATATAAAGAAAAACACATGCCAGGCGCGGAAAACGTTTCTATGCAATATTATATATGTCTCTATGTGTAAAATATAATGCAATGGGGAATTTTCTCTACAATAAAACCCTTTGAATCCAAGAGTATAATTTCCTGCTACCAATAATACAGTGCACTTTGTTAATTGTGAATGGGCAAGACTTTATTGCCATTTGTCGAATGATTTGCTAATGCCAGGTATTTTTATCGAAATGCAGGTTAATACTCAATAGACTAGTTAAAAAATGATTATCTCAAAAAAAAATTAAAGAAAGTCTAAAATAAAAAGTAAAATTAACTGTCACCGCGAGGTCAAATCCGAATAATATTAAATTTTAACTTAGATTATTAGCCAAATAAATTCTCATGAGTAAGTATTTTTTTACCTTATTTCACATACTATTTGTGTTCACATTATTGTCTTGCGTACATGATCCTGTAAGTACTTCTCCTGAAGCACCTACTGCACTCAGGTATGACCCCGATAGTTTGGCAGTGGAAATTGGAACAGTAGCCAATTCTGAAAAACCTGAAATATTAGGTACAGGACCTTTCGCGTTCGATTTATTTACAGAACCTGTATCAGATGGAAATATTACAATCAATTCTCAAGGTGTGATTGAGGTCTCTGAAAATATAGCAGAAGGTGTTTATTCGATTGATGTGATCGTTCAAAATGAAGCAGCAAGTGTAGAGTTTTCAAAAGCTTTTACTGTTCGGGCTTTCATAGTTCCCGAAGAACCGACTCAATTAATTTATACCCCTTCAAGTGCCAATTTTTTATCCGGTTCGGCATTTAGTTCAAATATTCCTGACATACAGGGTAGCCCTCCATTTTCCTATTCAATATTAGAGAATCCTCAAGAGGGTATTATTACAATTGATGATCAGGGCATAATATCAAGCAGCCCTGCCCTTGAGGTAGGTACATACGTTCTGGATATTGAAGTAGCAAATGTAGCCGGCACGAATACTTTTGATGCTGCTTTTACAATCAATGTCAGTAGCTCAGCAACAGCTCCATCCAACCTTAATTACGCAACTAATACACTTACTCTGATCCAGGGTAATTCTGGTAACTCAGTTACCCCCGGTTTAGATGGTACAGCCCCTTTTTCATTTAGTATTACTTCAATCCCCGATGCAGCAGGAAATATTACAATTGACAATAATGGAGTGATTAATGCAAGTGCTTCTCTGGACACCGGTAATTATGAAATTTCAGTGACTGTTGGCAATAGTGTTGATACAGTTGTATTTACAAATATTTACAGTATACAGGTCAATCCTGTTCCCCCTGTGACATTTCTTAATGATGTGCGTCCCTTGATTCTACAAAAATGTAGTTCATGCCATACAGGGGGATCACAAATTAATTTTACCATTTATGCCAATGCTTCATCAGGAATCAACACTATTCTAGACAGGGTACAAAGAACTCCCGGATCAAGTGGTTTTATGCCCAATAATCGTGCTCCACTATCAAGTTCAGAAATTCAATTGCTTCAAGATTGGTTAACGGGGGGCTTACAATAGAAATCTGATATTCAATAAGTCAGAAGTGCCTGCATTCAGAATATAAGCAAATTAATTTCCTAATTGCTGGGCTTTCTGTTGAAACTGGTTGGCCAGGGCTTCATTGCCTTGTTGTCTGTAAATATTGGCCAAAGTCAGATAACCCTGTCGGAAAGCCGGCTGGACTTCTACCGATTTGTTTAAAAACTGAATCCCAAGAGCTGCATTGCCAAGATTGAGATGAGCAATTGCCGAATAGTAATATCCCTGGACTTGCTCCGGATGGTGCTCGATCATTCTTTGATAGACTTTTAATCCGGCATTGAATTTCTTTTGTTCCATGAATACTCTACCCATTTTTTCTAAAGCCTGCATATTTCCCTTGTGCAACTGAAGACATTCATTATAAGCTTTAAGCGCTTCCTCAGTATTTCCCAAAGAAGCATAAGCATCTCCCAGGTATTGCCAAACGACTTCGTTTTTAGAATCGGTCTCGAGATAGGATTGAAAATATTCAATTGCTTTTTGTGCATCTCCATTTTTCAATGACTGATAAGCTTTAAAATCCAAATCGCTTTTCTTTTTAAATACGGTGGTCAGTACTACTCCTTTTTCTTCGACATTGTGTAAAACAAGTTCTTCAGGCGGCCAGTTGTTTTCAATTAATGACTTATCCGTAAAACGCGATATAAATATCCCATATTCGTAATCTTTACTTATCCGATCCTCATAACGGAGATACCTGGAACGTAAATTGGGAGCTACCAGCTTTAAATATTCCCTGACTTCTTTGTAACAATTTGAAGCAATAATAACGGTATCTGTACGATTGGCGAGCTTTTCATTTTCTACAAGCCAATCTACCCCTTGTTTTAGGGAATTCATGTAATAATCGGTTTCGTATTCTCCAAAAGCTTTTTCCAGACCACCAAAAGCCTCATTGAAATAGACAATCTGATTGGGATGTGATTCAATCATCCATTTTAGAGGAAGCGCCAATCCTATAAGAAAGACTACAGCAGAAGCATAAGAAACCGCCTTTTTAGGCATGTCAATCAATTCATTCCATGCCAGTGCCGCCAGGACAACAAGGGGAGGCCAAACAAATAGAAAATGTCTCCAGCCATCATATACTGTTGAATCCTGATAGATCGCATAAACGATTGGAAATACAATAGCGAAAGCCACCATAAACAGCTCCATTGCCTTGTATTTTTTAAAAAGTCTAAAAGAAAGTAGCACAAAAAGCCCCAGACCTATCAAAATGACGAGTGGATTGGCTATGGACATCCAGTGGATTTCATAGGACCATGGTAATTGATCGGATTTGATCTGTAATCCCTTATACAATACCGTAACGATTGTATCGTAATTGGTCATTTTACTCAGTGCCTCAAAAGGATTGGTCAAAGGCGCTTGCAAAGCGTATGGCCAGGAAATAATTCCAAGGAAATAAGAGAAAAAGGCCATGATTAGGCCGTATTTAAATATTCTACCAAAATCTTTGGACCAGTCGAATTGTTTTTTTCGGTTCAACAGTACCATTTGTATTAAGGAAAACAATCCGATGTATCCGAAAAGTAATAATCCTCCTATACGAATATTCAAAGCCAATGCAATCCCAAGAGAAACAAAGAACATGTCCCTGAAGGCCGGTTTGGGCAATCTTTTAACAAAACGTATGATATAGTAAAGCGTGAAAATACTGGCAGCCGCAAATGGAATATCCTTGGGATTATTCATTGAATGTGCAAATAAACGCGGGGTCAGGATAACCATTAGAAGGGCAAATACTGCTGTTCGCCAACTTCCCGAAATTTCTCTGGCTACCAATCCGGTAAATACAAAAGCCAGAACTCCAAAAAGAGCATTTAGAAAATGTCGAACTCTCCAGATATTTTCCGCATCGATGGCATTGTAAATTATGGCTGATAGCAATTCAAAGCCGCCGCTGTAATATTTTATCTTCTCATATCCCTGAGATCTTTCCTCTTCGCTTAGGACAGCATCGTCGCCAAGGAAATAGTAATTGTATATCTTTTGTCCATAATCATTTTGTATCCATTC
Source organism: Cytophagales bacterium (assembly GCA_040218795.1). Taxonomy (GTDB): domain Bacteria; phylum Bacteroidota; class Bacteroidia; order Cytophagales; family CCMP332; genus CCMP332. The sequence continues at coordinate 493,141 of JAVJQT010000003.1, forward strand.
ATCACCCGAAATGCCATAATCCTTGCTCAAATACGGCATGAGAAACAAGATAAAAATGGAAAGCACAACAAAGACAAAACGGTAAATCGCTTCGGTTCTGAATTTATCGTATGTCGGGAATTTTGCAGTCTCGATATATCCGAAGGCTGTTTTTGAAAAATTCTTTACAGGCACAATGAAAGCCCAATATATAAACAGGCCAATCGCGATGTGCCAGGTTTGAAGAAACATCTTAATCGAATCCTTTACCACGCTCACCTTGCTTTCATCAACGGCTTTCCAAACAACAGGAAGTTCTTTTATAGGTATTCCCAATAAATGTGCACGTCTCAGGATTTCGACATCGTGCGCCCATCCTTTTATTCTCATTTCTCCAAAAAGTAATTTACCTATTTCCGAAGGGTACAATTTAAAGCCGCATTGCGTGTCTTTGATATGCAATCCCGTAAATAACCTGATGATCGCATTGTAAACGATACCTATAAATTTTCTAAGTGCTTTTTCCTTGAGCTGCGATTTCGGATGTGGCCTCGACCCTATCCAGATTTCATTTTCCTGGTATTTGCCGCCTTCTGACTTTTTCCAATCCTCGATCGTCATGGGGTCGGTAGCCATATCAAAATCAAGCGTCAAAATGAATCTTCCTGCAGCATCAGCTACTCCTTTTTTTAATGCGCCTCCTTTTCCTGAATTTCCGGGAAGGCTGATGATTCGAATCTGCTCTGAGCTTTCTAGCTCTTTGAAATGCTCATGTTCCTTTATTAATTCCTCTCCTCCATCCTTACTCCCATCATTTACGAGAATTACTTCGTATTTGTGATTGTATTTTTTAGAAAAATTAATCAAGCCTTCAAAAAGAAGGGGCACACGCGACTTCTCATTGTAAAAAGGAATGATCAGTGATAATTCGTATGGAAATTCTTTTTCGCTCAAAATGACTATTTATCTAAATCGGAATCTTTAGGATAACCAATGTACACCCAATCTCCCCAAACTTTGGTACAACTGTGATTTTCAATTCCAACAGTGTGTTCAAGAACTTCCTTAAAGGGAAAGAAATTGATATGTTGATCAAGTGTATAGTAAAAATATCTCTGTTTGGGTACTACGATCACAACCTGCTTTTTAGCTACCCTCTTTAATTCTCTGATTGACTTTGGAAGATCCATTACATGCTCCAAAGTATGATGACAGGTTACGATATCGAATGCATTGTCTTCGAATGGTAAATGCTCGAGATTTCCTTCGTGAAAAGGACAATCTACGTGCTTGAGGTTATTTTTAATATCACAGGCAGCGATATCGTATTTATTTCTATCGATTCTGCTTAACCAATAACCATTTCCACAACCAATATCGATAAGTGTTTTTGCTTCGGGATCGAGATTTTCCAGCATGAATTTTATACTGGGTTCATTTAAATCTGTAACCCTGTCTCTTGCCAAAGATACCTGGGTTCTGTAAAGCTCTTCGTAATCTTCTTCAGTAAAACTGTAAACCTTTGATTTAAAGTTCATTGCCATATCCAATCCCTTTCCTTTAAACCAGATATAAAAGAAAGGATACATGAAGTACTTATTGTCTCTTATTGCCGGAGGTAAGAGTTCGTCCATCACGAAACGTATGGCATTTGTCAGTTTTCGATTCATTCGCTTTTCTTTCAAAGCGTGAAATTATAGATATCGGATAAAAAATAATAATTAAAAAAAATTGAGAGAAGAGAGAAGAGAGTTTAAAGATTAGAGTTTAGAGATTGGAGCTTAGGTTTTAGATGGCTAAAGTATAGTATTCAATTTTGCTGAAGTCTTCACCAAATACTGGTCGTCATTTGCTCCCAACGAATTCACTTTGGATGAGAAGGGTGTATTTAAGCAGTGTTTAGTATTCCTATTCCTTTACAAGTTTCCCTCTTTTCTTCTGTTCAAGATTTTCAACTTCGTAGATATATAATCCCTTAGGCAATGAAGCTATTGAAAGCATCACCTTTGCCTGATTCAAATTCTTTTTCATTTTTAGCCTCCCTTGAAGATTATAGAGACTAAATATTGCCTCTCCTAAATATTCTTCCATTTGAATATTTAACACATCTTTTGCCGGATTTGGAAAAATATTTACCTCCCATTCCTTGATTTTTTCTATACCATTAGGTTGAAAATTCAAAGTGACACTGGCAGTATCCGTACAGCCATACCAGTTGCTAATGATCAATTCGACATCCAGGATTTTGGAGATGGCGGTGTCAAAAAAAACCTGCAAACTGTCATCCGTTCCCGAAAATCCATTGCTTGTATTCCATTGCCAGGTGTAAATGGTGTCATGGTATTTTAAACCTCCTGAAGAAGTATCTCGAAGTGTTAATACAGGATAATTATATTCGTAATCAAAGCCTGCAATGGGTGGTTGAAAAGAACAACGATTAGGAACCCAAGGATCAGTCAACCCTGAAAATTTAGCAATTCTGTAATCATAATCATTGATTATACCTCCTATTCCTCCAAGATAAAAAGCACCATTTAAGAATGTGTATGCATTTGATTGAAATAAGTTCGTGTCATTTAAATTAGCATATAATGTATCCCAATGAATTGTTGTAATTGATTGATCCACAATATTGAAGTAAAGGTCATTAGAAAAAGTAATGCCATTAAATAATAGATTGTAATTTGCTAGAACTACTGGCCCTAAAAAAATTGCATTACCAATTTCCAAATTTTTTACCGTATCCAAGTATTGATCCAATTCTACATAATGACCGATTTCATCCAGACCTGCTACACTAAATGCACTCATAGCAATGTTATTATTGGGAAGTAATGAAAGTTTTTGAATGCCATATTGACTATTTCTAATTGAAGGTACTATGTTGTGATCGAGCAAAGTGCCGTTAAAGTCAATGCGGATAAAGCTATATTTTCTATTACTATGTCTCCCAGAGATGACTATGCTCCCGTCCATCATTTCAATTATATTTAGACCAAATTGTTCTTCAGGGATTGAATACAAGTTTTCCCACATTGTGTTACCAACACTATCTACCCTTCTGGCAATTATATTATACCCTGTGGCATCTAATACTTCACCTGTAGTTAATACGGATTTATCATTTAAAACTAAAGCATCCCGCAATGTGCTGAAAAATGTTGGATAGGTGAATTTTCGTGTCCAAAGGGTATCGCCTGCCGAATCCATTTTTATTAAAATATCGGTATTTCGAGCTACAGGCAAGCTTTCGCTAGCATAGGCCCCCACATAATAATGCCCCGGTTCTTCAGGAATATCTAGAATGAAATTATAGTATCCATTTTCAAGTGTATCCCCGATAATATTTTTGAACCATAAGATATTACCTAAAGTATCAGTTTTAAAAATGGTAGGTTTCCCTGCTGCATATCCTGCACAAATTAAATGGCTAGAATTTGTGATAACTAAATCTTCAATCCACTCATAATTTTCTCCTTGATCAATAATAAGCTGCCAATTCATTACCTGAGCAAATGAAAACGTCGACGCCATAAACTGAGAAAGAGTGATTATAAATACTAATAATCTCATTTAATAAAAATCTTGCTTGTTTTTCTAACTCCATTTAATAATTGAATTTCAAGGAAATAAATTCCAGCTATCAAATTGTCAGTATGGATTAAAAATTCTGAATCATTTGATTCGAAAACAATATTTAAAGATACAAAAGTACCATTGTACAGTTTGATTGTTTTTATCCCAATATTTTCGATTTTAATTTCCGTACCCCTATCAACAGGGTTTGGGAAGATTAACAGATCAGTGAATACATTTTCCTTTAAAAAACCACTAATTCGTGTTTGAGGAAAAGGAATATTTAAAAAAGCGATACAATTTGTTGATGGGGCATTAGTTGATACATTATTGATCCTGCTAGAAGGAAACACGGTACCATTGTGTTCCCCTACGAATTCGTTATTATACCGAATGTACTCCCAGGGATGTGTATTTTCATCATAAATAGAATACCAATTGATGGGAGCGTTCCAATTGGTCAATGTTACACCAAGCGAACCACCTATTGTGGTAGGCGGATCATCTAGACTGCCCGGACTATTATTATAATCAATTGGCCATCCGTTTCCTTGTGGTATCAAGGTTGAAATCCCCCCGATTTGCATATCATTAAAATCACAATCTTCTCTTATATACATCCCATAGTACGTTACTGAAGAAGAGGGTTCTACCAATTCAAATTTATTACAGCTAAATTCATTATGTGAAAATTCCGTATTTGCAATAGGATCAGAATTGTAATGCAATGCTATTTTATTATCAGTAAATATATTTTCAGATATTTCAGCGAAATCAGCATCATTTGTTATGTCTACAGCAATATGCATTCTTCCAATTTCTGAATTATATAATTCCAAGTGAGGTAACAAATAAAACCCAGTACCCGTGTTATAAAATTTTTCTAAATGTGCCAATATTCCTACTCTCCTAATATTTTCAAAATAAGGATCGTCTTCACTATCTGAAATTATGTGTGTGTCATAATTAAAGACATCCAAGGTATTCCAACCGACTACTCCATATACTCCATCTGGAATATGTGAATATTCTGTATAAACGTAATTACTATATTGTGTGGCATTTATATTGGGAGAAATTGGAATAGTGAAAGAATTGTATTCTTCCAATCCAATACCAATTCGATTTTCTGCATATACCCCAATGAATTGAATATTTTTAAATGTATTGCTTTTTATATTCAATAGAGGGTAAGTAATATCTAGATCATTTCTGAATTCAACACCCACTAATGCATTATCAAATTGATTGGAGGAAAAATGATCTACATCCATTTTTGTATTACCAATTAAACGAATTGCATATTCCATTCGAAATTCTTCACCAGTATTGTATGTAGTGTTTCCAAAAGGTTCAAGATATTCGGAAGGATTACAATGAAAATTATTAAAATAAAGAATATTCACTCCATTTAATGTGCCATCAATATCAATTGCTGTTAAACATCGCTTATTGTTATTAAACTCACTTAAATTAATATTGTAATTTATTGGCGAGGAATTATTTGGATCTGCATATATACCTTCATAACTATCCGACACGTAAGCATTATCAAAATCTATTAAAGCATCATCTCCGGCATTAATTCCTCCCCACATTGTCTCACATGCACCTCTAATTGAACCCCCATCTACTATAAACTCCGCATTGTCATCTACATTAATAAAAGTAGAAGTTACAATACCTCCCGGCCCAGCGCCACTATTATTAATCACGGCTTCTCCTTCCATTAAAAACAAACCATCATCTAGAGTTACACTTGTAGTTATGGTAATATCACTCGTAATCAACCAAATTCCGGAATAAGTAGTGTTCGAAATAGTTCCGGAAAGTGTTCTTGAAGCAGCTATCAATTCATTCTGGCAGCAAGTAGCATTGATTGTTATTTCTTCTTCCCAGGAATCCTGATCTATCAGTTGTTCGAACTGGTCATATTTTGAAGCTATAAGGGATATTGTAAAAGTACCTTCTGTTGTCCAATACACACTTGGTGGTGTAGGACTCCCAGAGCTATTTGTTACAAAAGCAAAATAAGTAGAAGGTGTACCTCCTTCAAAAGTCCAATTGTATTCTGCACTCTCAGTAGCTGAAAGTGTATATTGATTTGTAACATTTATTTCAATATCTAAATAAGGACACCATTTTCCTCCGGTTGGGCTTGTAGAAATTGCAAATTGTACATCAGGGCCAGGTTCTGCCTGAGCGTATGTTTGATTTGTTCCCAGGATTATTATCAAACAACCTAAAGAAATAAGTTTAAAGAAAAGTGGGTAAAATATTTTAATGTGCAGCATAGCATTTGGTTTTGGTTGGGTGCAACATAACCAATCAATCTAAATAATATTAGTACACTTTTATGATTTTTATAAGTGATTTTTCGAATCAAAATCGATAAAATCCCCCCCCCCTTATATTTACTTATAATGCTGATTTATAAATATATATAAATATCACTAGTTATATTAAAAATCAATTTTACTAAGTTAAATAATCAGAATAGAATAAATATTACATAGCATTTTACTGGATTAATATAATTGTTGTATTAGAGCGTTTCTTCGATATGCGAGAATAATTGAGAGAAGATTTATTAGGAATGCGAGATAGAGGTCAGCCAACATGCCAGCGCGCTGTGCCAATATAAGTCTATGGCGTTATTTGGTAGTCGCTATGGTGGCTTACTCTAAAGCTTCAGCGACGGTGTGCGAAACATTGCGCTTGGCTTCGGTAGATAAATTTAGGATTTAGGAATTCTTCATATTGTAAAAATTTTTAATCGTTAATTTTTAATTCCTAAATATTCCTTCTTTGCTCTTGTGAATTCCATTTATTTGATTTTTATTCGAATCGATGTCTGACATACTTATCATATCGGGAACCAACAGAAATAACTCCTATTCAATTCAATTGGCGGAGTATTATCAATCTATTCTGGAAGAAAATGGAGTAAAAGCTGAAATTCTTGATCTGTCAAGTTTACCAGAAGATTTTTTGTTTTCCGCCCTGTATGAAAATTCAGGTAAGAACGAAAATTTCAATCAGTTTCAGGAAAAAGTGGACTCATTTAACAAATTCGTTTTTATTGTTGCCGAATACAATGGTTCTTTTCCTGGCGTATTAAAAGCATTTATAGATGGACTGGAGTACCCAAATAGTCTGAAAAATAAAAAAGCGGCGCTTGTTGGCCTTTCTGCGGGAGATCAAGGTGGTGCTTTGGCACTTTCACATTTATCCGATATTTTGAGTTATATGGGGACAAATGTTTTAGCATTTCGACCAAGGCTTTCTTCTCTTGAAAAAAATTTTAGAGAAGGGAAATTTATTAATAGGTTGTACGAGCAAATTTTAAAGGAACAAGCAAATTCATTAATATCATTTTAAGATGGCGAGAATCAATGACGAAAAGCTGGAAAAAGCAATAGATTATATTGAAGAACTAAGCGATGCCAAATACGAAAAACTTCTGGACACTTTTGAGAAGGAACAGCCTGAACTTTATTCCTTTTTAAATGAAAAACTGGAAGATCTGGATGATGAGGATCAGAGAAATGATGTGATCACCATTATGATGATCATATATTATGTCATTTCAACTGAAAACCCCAATATGTTCATTGTTTCAAACAAAATCATTGATAAATGCGAAACGAGACAACAGGAAATATTGGAAGAAATAAATCAGATTGCAAGAACAAGTGAACTGCTTGACGATGAGGACTTATCCCTTGCATTTATACCAAATAAGTATTTGCACAATTTTGTAACCGCTACCCTCGATCCGGGAGAAGAAGACAGCCCTTTTGATGAAGCATCATCAGACAAAGCCTATCATATTGTTAAAGTTTGTGTAGATTGCTTGGCTGAGGTAATTTAATTACAAAAAAAAACTGCTTCCAAGAGAAGCAGTCTTTTATCCAAGCACATTAAATCAAATCTTAGCAGAGCATTAATCTACATTGTCATGTAAGAACTTGTTGTCTCCAAGAAGTTCATTATCATCGTTTAGATTATATCTCGAAATTTTCCTTTCTGAGGATTCGGGTACGGGTTTAAACTCTACCTTTTTCCTTTGATAAGCGGGTTTTTCGAGACGCTCTTTAAATTCATCCGGTTCTAAACCATTCTGGCCATTGAGTGATTTATTTTCCAGTTGTTTTCGTCTTTCCAATGCCTGTCTGATCAAACGATCCTTTGAAACGGACTCGGCATATGGCGCGCCGGGTTTCTCTTGTTCCACTTCTTCAGGGCTTCGTCTGCGCAAGGTTGGCTCTTCCTCAAATGGAATTGAACCTTGCTGGATATCCCATTCATGCGTTCTTCTTGCCGGATTGGATGCGGTTGCTTCATTTTCCAGCCCTTCATCGTCGGTATAAATTGTAGAATTATCTTCCTTATCTTCTTCCGGTTCTTCATCATCGGCATTTATTTCCTTGCCGGAATCCATATCGATGACTTTCCTTTTTTCTTCCAATTCGTATGCGCCGGATTGTTTGGAATTTTCATCAAAACCGGTCGCAATCACGGTTACGCAGATATTTTCCCCAAGCGTTGAATCAAGTCCTTGTCCAAAAATGACCTCTGCTTCATCACCGGCTTTTTCTTCGATATAATCGGTGATTTCACTTAATTCATCCATGGTTAGTTCGGCTTCTTCACCAAAGCGAATGGAAAGTAGTATTTTCTTTGCCCCGTGTATTTCGGTTTGATTAAGCAGTGGAGAAGAAAGGGCCTCTTCAGCAGCACGTCGCGCTCTGCTTTCGCCTCCTGTAATGCTGGAGCCCATTACTGCAGCACCCGAATTTTGCATCACTGTTTTAACATCTTCAAAATCCACGTTGATATCGGAAGTGACTGTAATGATTTCAGCAATACTTTTTGCTGCATTGGTCAATACATTATCCGCTTGTCCAAAGGCATCGCGAATGGATAAATTACCCGATATTTCACGCAATTTGTCATTTAGAATCACCAGAACCGTATCGCAGTGTTTTTTTATCAATGAAATACCTTCTTCGGCAAATATTTTCTTCTTTTTGCCTTCAAAACCAAAGGGTTTGGTCACAATACCCACCGTCAGGATTCCCAGATCTCTGCAAACTTCTGCAATAATAGGAGCTGCACCTGTACCGGTACCTCCGCCCATACCTGCGGTAATGAAAACCATTTTGGTACCATTACTAAGAAGTTCGCGAATCTCTTCCTTGCTTTCCTGTGCAGCCAATCTTCCCTTTTCGGGATTGGCCCCTGCTCCGAGACCTTCAGTCAGGTGCGTCCCGATCTGAATTTTACTCGGCACCGGACTGCTTTTTAATGCCTGCATGTCCGTATTGCATACAATAAACTCTACGTCTTTTATCCCCTGGTTGTACATGTGACTTACCGCATTACTACCCCCACCACCAACGCCAATGACCTTGATAATGGATTTGTGCTGCTTGGGAATATCAAATGAAAAATGATCAGCCATAATTGAAATTTTTAGGTGCTTGATTAATAGCGAACGTCCTCATCGAGGTCATCCGTGAGAATTTTTTTAGTCTTCTCCATAATTTTCTTGAAAATGCCACCATCGGTAAATGCAGGTCTGTCTTTTTGCCTGTTATCTGCCATTTGGTGCGATTTATCTCTCATATCCAATGCTTTGAAACCGGCCAGAACCAGTCCGACACCGGTGGCATGCATTGGGCTTTTTACAGATTCGATCTTACTCTTTCCTAAATGTTCATTAGGATATCCGATACGACAATCCATACCGGTCATGTATTCAAACAATTGATTGATATTCTGAAGTTGTGAACCGCCACCTGTGATGACAATTCCGCCGGCCAGTCTTTGATCGTAACCGGAACAAATAATTTCAGAATGAACCAATTCGGTTATTTCTTCCATTCTGGCTTGAATGATTCCCGCCAGATTTTTAATGGATATTTCTTTTGGCGGCCTGTTTCTCAAACCGGGAATGGAAATAATCTCCAGATCATTGGCTTCATCGGTTAAAGCTTTTCCAAAACGGGTTTTTAATAGCTCGGCCTGATTTTGCATGACCATACAGCCATGCTTAATATCCTGAGTAATAATATTTCCACCAAAAGGAATCACGGCAGTATGTCTGATAATATTCTCATGGAAGATGGCGATGTCCGTGGTACCGCCACCTATATCCACGAGAGCTACACCTGCTTCTTTTTCTTCTTCACTCAAAACCGACATGCTGGAAGCTATGGGTTCGAGGATTAAGTTTTCTATATCGAGGCCTGCTCGTTTTACACATTTATTAATATTATTTATGGCATTTGTCTGTGCTGTGATAACATGAAAATCGGCTTCTAACCTAGCTCCGGTCATACCCACCGGGTCTACGATATCTTCCTCATAATCTACTGTGTAAGTTTGTGGCATTACGTGAATAATTTCACTGCCGGGAGGAATCACCGTTTTGTACATGTCCTGAGTCAAGGATTTTACATCCTGGACGGTGATTTCCGTTTCTACATCCTGACGTGTCATACCACCATGATGGATTGAAGAACGAATATGTTGTCCGGCTATGCCGACATTAACTACGCGAATATCAATTCCCGCCTGCTCTTCAGCTTGTTCAATTGCGCTTTTAATGGCGTGAACTGTTCTGTCGATATTGGTAACCATGCCGCGGATTACACCTTCCGAGACAGACTTACCCATACCGAGGATTTCGAGTTTTCCATATTCATTTTGCCGCCCTACTATCGCGACGATTTTTGTTGTTCCTATATCCAGACCAACTACGATTTTATCTTCCATTTGTGCCATAATTGTAATCTTTATTCACAGACTATTTGATTCTTAAATTTTAAACTAACTCTATCATAGGTGTTCCACCCTTTGAAAGGCAGAATATCCCTGTAGAAAATATTGAGCTTTTCAATTTTTGCTTCAAAATCATTGAGCTCTCCAAATTCTATGTATTGTTTGGTCACCTGCGGGTAGAGTATTATTTCCTTGTCTTTTTCAATTTCTATTTCAGCAATTTGTGCCTGCAGAAAAGGGTCTGCGTTAACCGTTTCAATAAAGCGGATGAGTTCCTTTCCAAATTCGCTCTTGAGACTGTCTTCGTTTATAATATAATCCACTCCCTGGCCGCGCAATAGCATTACCCTTGAAGAATATCTATGACTCAATGGCATCAAACTATGATCTTCGCACAGGTAAGCTTGCGCCCCGCGTTTTGGAATTATTCGTGCCAATGGTTTTTTCATCCAAGCCTTTACGTTAATCACTCCCTTCATATCTATAAAAATTTCGGTCTTGCGCAGATATGGATTTCTGTTTAGTCGAGTCTCCAGTTTTTTTAAGTCCACCAGCCCGATTTCCTGACCCACCACCCATTCACTTCCATCGAGTGTCATTAGGTTAAAAATGTCCACATCATCGAGGAAAAAATTATCATCTTCATCCAGAATGGTGATTTTGACATCATCAACCAATCGAGTATTATGCTTTTTACCAACAAAACTGATGAGTACCACCATTGCCAAAAAGGTCAATATCAATTTCGCAGGCTTTTGAAAAAGTTGTTTCAAACTGCGTTTAAGTCCGTCGATATTTAATTTTAACTTAGCCATTCAAGACTGTCTTTATTTTTGGTACTAATTGATCAATGTCACCTGCGCCTACAGTTAATAATATCCCATCGTTTAATTTTTCCACCTCTTTTATGGCCTCCTCTTTGGTGAACACGTCCTTTTCATCCGTATGAATGTCTTCAAGGAGCATGGCTGAATCAACCCCCTCGATTGGTTTTTCCCGCGCCGGATAAATGGGAAGTAGAATTACTCTATCCGCCAGACTCAGACTTTCACTAAAGCCTTTGGCAAAATCCCTGGTCCGGGTATAAAGATGAGGTTGGAAAATGGCCGTAATCTTTTTTCCGGGATAAATTCTTCGAACAGATTTCAACAGAGCCGATATTTCTGTTGGATGATGTGCATAATCATCGATATAAATAATCTGCTCGCTTTTTACAATCAAATCAAAACGTCTGCTGACCCCTTTATAGCTCGCAATTCCTTTTCTGATCTCTTCATCACTTAAATTGAAATTTTTACATACCGAAATCGCAGCCAATGCATTTTCAACATTGTGGAAGCCGGGAATGTATAATTCGAGGTTTTCGATTTTTCCCTTATCATCTACATAGGTGAAGCTGAATTGATCCGGACTTACAAAGAGATCTTCTGCATGAATGGTAGCATTTTCCAGATTGTAATCTGAAATGGATATTCCCTTAAGATCCTTAAAGTCATTGACGAATTTTGATTGCACATAGAGCTTTCCATTGCCTCTTATTCTCGAAGCAAACTCTCTAAACGACTCCTTTAAAGAATCTTCTTTTCTATAAATATCAAGGTGATCCGCTTCAACAGAAGTTATAATGGCAAGGTCGGGGTGCAGATGAAGGAATGAACGGTCAAACTCATCGGCTTCAGCTACTACCCAATGTGTTTCCGCCTGGGCATTTCCCAGAATCACATTGCTTTGGTAATTTTTCATCAATCCTCCGACGAAAGCGGTGACATTTCTTCCTGAATTTTTTAGTAAATGGGCAATCATTGAAGAAACAGAGGTTTTGCCATGCGTTCCGGCTACAGCAATGCAAGGAAAGGCAGAAGAAATTAATCCCAGGATTTCTGCCCGTTTTCTCAGCTTGATTCCTTTTTCCTCAAACCACAACTTTTCACGATGATCTGAAGGAATAGCAGGCGTTATAATCACCAGTGAATTTTCAGTGTCTTTTTTTACGGAATCGGGAATCTTATCAATGTTTTCATCAAAATGCACTGATATGCCTTTTTGCTCAAGATTTTCGGTGATTCTCGTGGGCGTTTTATCGTATCCGCTTACATTTTTACCCGCCGATTTGAACCAAAGTGCCAATGCGCTCATACCAATACCACCGATTCCCAGAAAGTAGACGCTATGTATATTATCAAACTTCATACAGCGAGAATTTTATCGACTTCTTTTAAAATCAAATCGGTCGCATTGTTGATACCCAGCTCCTTTATATTTTGAGAAAGTCTCAATGTTAATTCAGAATCATTTTTAATTTTTAGTATACTTTGGCCCAGTTCTTCTTTAGCCTCACTATTTTTTACCATTAAAGCAGCATCCTTTTCAACTAAAGCCATTGCATTTTTGCTTTGATGATCTTCAGCTGCACTTGGCAATGGCACAAAAACCACGGGTTTTCCGACAAGGCATAATTCCGAAATAGATATTGCCCCCGCCCTTGCCACAATAATATCTGCTGCCTGATAAGCTTTTTCCATATCCAGAATAAATTCAAATGCTTTAATCCTATTGGATAATTTTCGCTCTTCAATAAGTTTCCGGGCGATTGGGAAAAAGGTTCTGCCGCACTGCCAGACTATTTGAAAATTAGCAGATAGTAAATCATCCAGATTAGCGTAAATGGCTTCATTGATAGCAAGTGCACCCTGGCTACCACCAAATACAAATAATACCGGAAAGGAAGCATCCAGCTCAAAGTGCGACAGACCTTCTTCGTGATTATCTTTAAAAAATGCAATATCTTTTCTTACAGGATTCCCTGTTTTTACCACTTTACCGGATGGGAAAAACTGATCCATATTATCATAGGCCACACATATTTTTTCCACTTTTCCTGAAAGTATGCGATTGGTTATGCCTGCATATGAATTTTGTTCCTGTATAATGCTTTTTACACCCAATAGCGATGCCATGTAAATGGCCGGGCCACTGGCAAATCCACCAAATCCAAGGGCCATATTTGGCTTAAATTTTCGAATAACTTTCATCGCCTGCATTAGGCTACCTATCAATTTAAATGGCCAGATGAGTAGTTTAAAACTTGCTTTTCTTGCTATTCCCGAAATATTAAGTCCTACAATTTCATAACCGGCTGCAGGTACTTTTTCCATTTCCATTCGATCTTTTGCTCCGATAAAAAGAAATTCCGAATTGGGATATTTTTCCTTCAGCGCATCAGCAACAGAAATAGCAGGGAAGATATGGCCTCCTGTGCCTCCGGCACTAAATAAAAAGCGATATGGTCCGGAGTTATTCTGCATTGACGCGTTTTACATTTTTATTTTCAAAAACTGCGGTATCTCCTCTGCTTACACTCAGTATGACTCCTATTGAAAGTCCGGTGAATAATAAAGAGGTACCTCCCATGCTTACCAGCGGCAATGGAAGACCGGTTACAGGAATTAGACCAACCGCTACCGCCATATTAATCAAAGCCTGTAAGGCAAGAGAGAAACTCAGGCCCGTGCTAAGTAATCCTTCGAATGCTCTGCTGGAATTGGCGGCTGTCACCATCCCTCTGTATAAAAGCGTGAGAAATAAAATCACAATCAAGAATCCACCGAGAATACCGTATTCCTCTATGACAATGGCATAAATGAAATCCGAATATGGATGTGGTAAAAAATTTCTTTGATCACTTCGACCTGGCCCTTTTCCAACAATTCCACCGGTTGCAATTGCGATATAAGATTGTTCTGCCTGATAGGATACTTCCTCGGGATCGAGATAGTTTTCAATTCTGCTCACCACGGTTTTACCCCTTTGTCCAAAGGCAAATGCTAGTGAACCAACCAGGGCCCCAATCAAAACCAGCATGGCGAGGTATTTAATTGGTACCCTACCTATAAACATAATCAGAAGACAAGTCAGGAAAAGCAATACCGCAGAAGAAAAATCAGTCAGGGCTATTAATCCGCATATAGAGCCGCACCACAAGAGCATTGGGATGAAATAGGATTTAATGTCCTCAATATTATTTTGACGTTTTGAAAGCATACCGGCCAGGTGAATAATCAAAGCGAGTTTGGCCAGGTCAGATGGCTGAATGGTTGTATTGATAAATGGAATTTGAATCCATCTTGAGGCTTCATTGAGATTTACGCCAAACTGCCATGTGTAGAGTAAAAGCGGAATTGAAGCAATCAATGCAAAAAGCGATAGTTTTTTATAATACCTGTAATCGAGTTTATGCGCCAACCACATGGCACCAAAGCACAATACAACAAGGAAGGTATGGCGGAAAAGGTAATACTCTGTATTGCCTCCCATACTTCTGTATGCCAGAGTTCCTGTAGCGCTGTACACCGTGAGTATAGACATCAGGGCAAGAATAATCGTCACAAACCAGATCACCGGATCGCCCTTGACATTTTTATCAACCCATATTTTTAATCCTTCTTTCATTTTGCGCTCAATTCTTTTTTTCTTAGTTCATGAACTGCTTTTTTAAACTGATCACCTCTATCTATATAATTTTTGAAAAGATCAAAGCTTGCACAGGCCGGCGATAACAATACAGTATCACCGTTTTTAGCCATTTTATAAGCCCTTTTCACTACTTTATTTACATTGTCAAATTCTTCGATTTTGTCAATTTTGGATTTAAATGCCGTTTTCAATTTTGAATTTTTAAGACCAAGGCAAAGTAGCGCCTTGACTTTTTCAGTAAAGGGCTTTAATACCTTATAATCATTGCCTTTGTCTACCCCACCGGCAATCCATATTATCGGAGCTGAAAGTCCTTCAAGCGCATAAAAAGTAGAGTCTACATTGGTTGCTTTTGAGTCGTTAATAAATTTAATGCCATCAATAACTGCCACTTCCTCTAGTCGGTGTTCTGCGTTTTTAAATGTTTTTAATCCTCTTTCTATGACTTCCCAGTTCAATCCGGAAAGACGAGCAGCAATAAATGCAGCCATGGTATTATAGACATTGTGCTTTCCAATCAATGGCGATTCACGCAGATCTAAATGATACTCTCCATGACAATCAAATCCGATTTTCTTTTCATTTACTATAAAAGCAGCTTTGTTATCTACTTTCAGACTTATTGGCCAATTGAAAAATTGTTGGCCTTCCTTGTAATTTGACTTGATAGTATCATCATCAAAATTGTATATGAAATGACTTGCGCGATCCAGGTTTTTAATGAGTCTGAATTTTGACTTGATATAGTTTTGCAATACGCCATCGTAGCGATCGAGGTGGTCCGGCGTAATATTCAATAAGACGGCGATGTTTGGTTTAAAATCCACAATTCCATCGAGTTGAAAACTGCTTATTTCGAGGACATAAATGTCAAACACTTCTGTGGCGACTTGTCTTGCGAAACTTATTCCAACATTTCCGGCTAATCCCACATTGAGACCTGCTTCTTTTAAAAGATGATACGTGAGTAGCGTTGTAGTAGTCTTGCCATTTGTTCCTGTGATGGCTATAATTTCTCCATTGTAATGCCTGCTGGCAAATTCTGGCTCAGAGATAATTTCTATTCCCTTTTCTTTGGCCTTTTGTACAATTGCCGCACTATCGGGAATACCCGGACTTTTTACAATAATCTCACTTTCCAGAATTTGAAATTCAGAATGCTGGTTTTCCTCAAAATCCAATTCCATTTCCAGGAGCTCATTTTTGTATTCTTTAGCAATACTTCCCTTGTCGGATACAAATACATTATAGCCCAGTTTTTTGGCTAAAATTGCTGAACCAATTCCGCTTTCACCTGCGCCCAATATGGTAATTCTCTTCGTCATTATCTGAGCTTAAGGGTTGCGAGTGTTAAAATTGCCAACAGAATTCCTGCAATCCAGAATCGCGATACGATTTTGGATTCATGCATTTCCATTTTCTGATAATGATGGTGCAGAGGCGCCATTTTGAATATTCTGCGTCCTTCTCCGTATTTATTTCTGGTGTATTTGAAATAAAAGACCTGAATAATCACCGATAAATTCTCTACAAGAAAAATTCCGCATAGAATTGGAATCAATAATTCTTTTCTTATTACCAGTGCCAGAGTTGCTATAATTCCTCCAAGCGCCAGACTTCCCGTATCTCCCATAAAAACCTGGGCGGGATGTGAGTTGTACCAAAGAAATCCAACACAAGCCCCAACAAAAGCAGCACAAAATACTACCAGTTCACCGCTGTGAGGAATAAACATAATGTCCAGGTAATCAGCGAATATGGCATTACCCGAAACATAGGCCAAAATGGCCAAAGTCAAGCCGATAATGGCAGAAGTTCCCGCTGCTAATCCATCCAGACCATCGGTAATATTGGCGCCATTGGAAACGGCGGTAATTACGACGATAACTAAGGGAATATAAATCAAACATGCCCAGTCTGCACTGAAACCCAAAATATTGCAATAATTTAATTGGTTGTGTTTTACAAATGGAATGGTTGTAATACTTGATTTGATATCTCTGTAATCAGTAGATTCCGAGAATGAAACCACTTCACCGATTTCATTTATGTATTCTCGCACCACTACCGAATCATTGTAAAACATCACAAGTGCTACGATTAACCCGAGTGTAACTTGTCCAATGACCTTGAACTTTCCGGAAAGGCCTTCTTTATTTTTTTGGAATACTTTGATGTAATCATCTATAAATCCAATCATTCCCATAAATACCGTCGACAGCAATAAAAGCAGGATATAGATATTGTCGAGTTTGGCAAATAGGATCGATGGGAAAACGATGGCCATGATGATAATTATTCCACCCATGGTTGGTGTGCCTTTCTTTTCGATCTGACCTTCCAAACCCAGATCACGGATGGATTCTCCTACTTGTTTTCTTCTCAATACACCTATCAGACTCTTGCCAAAAAACATAGCGATCAGCAATGAACCCATAGCAGCCATAAAGGCTCTGAAGGAGATAAACTGGAAGAGTCCTGCTCCCGGAAGGTTAAAATTTTGCTCGATATAGTCAAATAGATGATAAAGCACTAGTTTCTGCTTTTATTCAATTCAAAAATTTGTTTTAAGCTTTCCCTGTCATCGAAATGATTTCGAATACCCTTTATTTCCTGATAGGTTTCATGCCCTTTACCGGCCACCAAAATGATATCGCCTTTTTCTGCGAGGCTGTATGCTGTTTTAATGGCTTCAAATCGATCGACTTGTTTTAATGTTTTTCTGAGATCAGTCGGACTTACTCCTTTTTCCATTTCATTGATGATGAGCATTGGGTCTTCATCACGTGGATTATCGGAGGTAAAAATTACCTTATCGGATAATTTACAAGCGATATTGGCCATGATTGGTCGTTTCCCCTTGTCGCGATTGCCGCCGCAGCCAATCACTGTAATCACCATTTCATTACCGTTTCGAACCTTCTTAATGGTATTTAACACATTTTCCAGGGCATCCGGCGTATGTGCGTAATCTACAATCGCAAAAATTCCTTCCTCGGAAATCAATCGTTCAAAACGACCCTCTACATTGTTAAGACTCGATAGGTTTTCAAGAATATCTTCCGGTGGTTCTTCAAGAAGTACAGCAATGGCGTAAATACAGAGCAAATTATAGGCATTGAAGTCACCTATAAGTCCAAACCATACCACCTGCCCGTCAATATCCAATTCCAATCCCTGGAATGTATTGGATAGAATTTTGGCTTTGAAATCGGCCATGCTTTGAAGACTGAAAGTTTTGATATCTGCTCTGGTATTCTGAACCATTACCATTGCGCGTTTATCATCTTTATTGATCAGAGCGCTTGCCTTTGATGAGAGATTGTCAAATAAAATCTTCTTGGCCTCTATATAGGCATCGAAAGTCTTGTGATAATCGAGGTGATCTCTTGAAATATTTGTAAAAACGGCTATGTCGATATCCAGTCCAAAGGTTCTATCCTGAACGAGAGCATGAGAGCTCGCTTCCATAAAGCAATGCGTGCAGCCTTTTTTAACCATTTCAGCCATCAATTCATTTATTCTAATGACATCAGGCGTGGTATGTGTCGCCTCTATTTCTTCTTCGTTTATTAGAATTTTGATTGTGGAAAGCAATCCCGCATTATATCCGAGATTCCTGAATAATTTATGGGATAATGAAGCGCAGGTTGTTTTTCCATTTGTCCCGGTAACAGCCACCAGTTTTAGTTTTGATGAAGGCTTTTCAAAGTAATTGGAGGCAACAATTGCCAGTGCTTTTGAGGCTGAATTAACCTGGATGTAAGTGGTATTTTCCGAGAGTTTTTCCGGCATATCCTCGCAAAGAATTGCAGTGGCTCCATTTGCGATTGCCTTTTGGATGTAATCGTGTCCATCGCTTTGCGTTCCTTTCAAAGCCGCAAAAAGAAAGCCTTTTTTAACCTTCCTCGAATCCAGCGTCAAGCCTGTAATTCCGATTGAAGTATCACCGGATATTCCCACAAGGGAAACTTTATACAATATGTCTTTTAAACTTGCTTTCAACCTAGTTTCAATTCAATTACACTTCCATCAATTGCTTTTTTTCCTGCTTTTATACTTTGGCTTTTTACCCTGCCTTTTCCCTCAAAACGAACACGCATACCACGATTTTCCAATAGATAAATGGCATCGCGGAGGGTCATACCATACACATCCGGTACAAGTCCCTCAATTATCTTTCTCTCCTTCCATTTAATGGAGTTTTGAACTGCTTTTGCCTGTACCCATTCCTGGTTTGTGGATCCGTGATTAGAAACACCCAATCTATTCAGCAGAAACTGTAAATCCGCCTGATAGCCCGCCTGAATTACCGGGAAATAACCTGGTGTCAAATTGTTTTCTTCGTCCATTTCATCGTGCATTTGTATGTCCAGAGAATAGATCTTATCAGCAATTTCCTTAAATACCGGTGCAGCCACATCGGTTGCATATCTTCGAAAACCTTTTGGATTATCTATGACGACTATACAGCTATATTTTGGGTTTTCAGCAGGAAAATATCCCGCGAAGGAGGTATAATACTGTTTCACGTATTTTCCGTCTTTCAATTTCTGCGCTGTTCCCGTTTTACCTGCAATTTTGTAGTCCGCATGTTTAATGTTTTTGGCCGTGCCATTTTCTACAACACCCTCAAGCAGAATTCGCAATTTTTTTAGGGTTTCATCAGAGCAAATTTTCTTTCGGATGGTTTTTGAAGAATAGTTTTCAATGACCCTGTCTGCTCTTAAAGCCTGTTTTACAATTATGGGCTGAATCAATTTGCCATCGTTAGCCACGGCATTGTAAAAGGCCAGTGTGTGAATGGGTGCCAGCTCCAGTTCATAACCAATTGACATCCAGGGTAGAGAAATTCCCGACCAGCTTTGATCTTCGGGAGTTTTTATTCGCGGTACGCCCTCACCAATGATTTGAAATCCGAGTGGTTTGGATAAACCAAACTGATGAAGATAATCTATGAAGCGTTGTGGATCATTCATAAAATGATCATAGACTAATCTCGAAATTCCTATGTTGGACGATTTCTCAAATGCCTCTCTTACTGTGAGTTTCCCATAACCTCCATCTTTTGCATCGGTCATTGGTTTAGCATTGTCAAAAAATGAATAAATACCATTTCCGGTTTCAATGCTATCGCTTATGGATAATGCGCCTTCTTCCAAAAGGGCCATCATGGAAGCGAGCTTAATGGTTGAGCCGGGTTCGGTCAATCCCTGATTTCCCACGGCAAAATTATAGGTCTCTCCGTAGCGGCCACTTTTAAGTTTTTGAAGATTGGCCATGGCTTTGATTTCCCCGGTTTTTACCTCCATCAGGATGACACAGCCCTTATCGGCGCCGTGTTGTTCTAAATGATACATTAAACTGGCTTCGGCCACATCCTGGATATTGATGTCGATTGTAGTTTTGATATCCAGACCGTGTTTTACTTTAATATCATTACCATCAAAAACAGGTTTCCAACTCCCTCCCGACATTTTTCTGAAAAGAGCCTCACCGTTTTGGCCGGCCAGCAATTTGTTAAAACTGTATTCCAGTCCGGCACCTTTATTATTTTCATTGATGTATCCGATGGTTCTTTCACCCAAATAATCAAAGGGTTTAAAGCGCTGGTCTACTTTTTGAAATATGGCCCCGCCTTTGAGTCTTCCATTTCGGAAAACAGGCCATTTGGACATCATTTTTTTATCCTGATAATTGATCAGTTTTCTGCTGAGCAAAAGGTATTGGCGATTTTTCAATCGCGCATTAGTGATTCTCTTTTTATAATCCAAGGCCGTTCCACCTTTGAAATAATTGGCGAGTAAGATGGAAAGCGAATCTATTTTTTGATTGAAGATTTCAACTTCAATTACAGTTGGGTCAATGGCGACTTTATAAAAAGGCAAAGACGTAGCAAGCAGGCTGCCATTGTCCGAATAAATGTTTCCTCTTGTAGCTTTGATGGTTTTGTATTGCACCGCATTTTTGGCAGAGATCTTTTTCCACTTTTGACCGTCCTTAATCTGTATATGCAGAATTCTGAACATGATCGCAAATGCAAAAAGTGCTACCATTATAAAGGCAACACGAGCTCTTAGCAATATGGATTTTTTAATATTCACTCTTTACCAAGCTGAATTTTAAATGGGGGTTGCTGACTTTCATTTAGGCCCAGTTTTTTTACCCTGCGTGCAACTTCCGATTGTTTGCTACTGTACATGTAATCGGCTTTGAGGGTGGTATAGTCGGTTCTCAGATCATCCACCTCCTGTTTTAAGTTGTCGTATTCTCGGATCATGCGTTCTGCGCTATGGGTAATCCCTATATAAAACAGACCCATGGCGATCATAAAAGCCGCAATGGGGACAACATTAACCGTTATGCCATTGCTTATAAATGACTCTCTTCCAATCCACTTTTCCAGCATTTGAAAAATGCTGATGGAATTTGTACGACTTGAATTTTTGAAAGTGTTCGTAGCCATAATTATCTTTTTTTAGCGATTCTCAGTTTTGCGCTTCGCGCTCTGGGATTCATTTCAATTTCTTTATCACCCGGAATTATTGGTCTTCTATTGACCTCATCCATGGGTTTCAACACATTGCCATAAAGATCTTTCTCGTCTTCGCCCTCAAATTTTCCTTTGCGGAAAAAATTCTTAACCAATCGATCTTCCAGTGAGTGATAGGACATTACAACCATTCGGCCACCGGAAACCAATACTTCTTCGGATTGGAGCAATAATTCTTTTAAACTGTCTATTTCAGAATTCACTTCCATTCGCAAGGCCTGAAAAACCTGAGCGCGGTATTTATTTTGTTTTTTTATCGGACATATCGGATCGATGATCGATAATAAGTCCGAAACTGTTTTAATTTCTTTCTCAACACGGGCATCAACAATGGCTTTTGCAATTCTATGGGCATTATTCAGTTCACCATATTCTCTTAGGATTCTCCTTAAATCGTTGAATTCATAACTGTTAAGAATTTCAGCGGCGGAATTGCCGGCCTTTGCATCCATTCGCATATCCAGTTCGGCTTCAGGAAAACGAAATGAAAATCCCCGGTCTGCTACATCAAACTGATGACTGGACACGCCAAGGTCAGCCAGGATACCATCTACTTCTTCGACTTTATAAAGTCTCAGGTATTTTTTTAGATGCTGAAAATTGGCGTCCACGAAAGTAAATCGAGGATCATTGATTTCAGAAGCATTCTTTTTGGCGTCGGAATCCTGATCAAAACCGTAAAGTTGTCCGTCCTCCATTTCTTCAAGAATGGCTTTGCTGTGACCACCACCACCGAAAGTTACGTCTACAAAGGTGCCGCCGCCGCCGCACTGCAGTCCTTCGACACATTCACGGAGCATGACTGGCTGGTGATATTCCATTATTTCAGACTTTCAGAGTTTTTATCGGGATCTTCGGCAAATATTTCCTGTGCCATACGGGCAAATTCCTCGGGGTCGTCGTTGAGGAAGCGGTCGTATACTTTAGGATTCCATATTTCCACGCGGTCGCCCATACCGACGATTATTGCTTGTTTTTCAAGCTGTGCATAGGCCATCATGGTTTTTGGAATAAGAAAGCGCCCGTTAGAGTCCAATTCCATATCGGTAGAACCACTGAGCATTTTCCTTTGAAAGTTTCTGTTAGCTGCATCAAATTGATTCAGCCCCTGTAGTTTTTCGAGTATTTTAAAGAATTCTGATTGTGGGCGAAGCACCAGGCAAGGTTCAAAACCGCGCGACAGCACAATGTTAGTGCCGGATTCCTGAGGAAGATTGGCTTTCACCTTAGCGGGGAGAACCACTCTGCCTTTGGCATCGATCTTTACTTCATATTCACTTGCAAAATAAACCATAGTGCTTGGTAATCAGGCATATGGACATTTAGTCCAATGTCATTATGACAAAAATAGATATAAATATGGTTTTTACAACCACTTTCTACCACTTTTCCCCACTTTTTTACAAAAATCTCCATTTGGGCTTGAAATCCAAGGATTTTTTAAGTTGAAACTAAAATTGCTTCCGTCATTCCAAGATCCCGATTCTTATCGGGATTCTTGGAATCTCAGTTTCTTTATAGGAGACTCCAAGAACTCACGTCTTGGAGTGACGGCTCTTTTTGTTAGAGTATTGATGATTTGCTCCAGTATAGTCACAACCATTTGCGTCATTCCAGGATACCTGAAGGGTGTTCTTGGAATCTCAATTACTTTATTGGAGACTCCAAGAACTCGCGTCTTGCAGTGACGGCTCTTTTTGTCAGAGTATTGATGATTTGCTACAGTATAGCCACAACCGCTTCCGTCATTCCAAGATACCTGAAGGGTGTTCTTGGAATCTCGAATCAATTGGAGACTCATTGAACTCGCGTGTTGGAGTGACGGGTCTTTTTGTGAGAGTATTGTTTATTTGCTAAAGTATAGCCAAAATCACTTCCGTCATTCCAAGATACCTGAAAGGTGTTCTTGGAATCTCAATTTCTTCATGGGAGACTCCAAGAATCCCGATAATCCAAAAAGCTAACCAAGAAATAACTTTCTTTAAAGTTTATTAATTAGACCCCAATTATCTTCGATGGGTTCAGGTTTTTCAAATCCTTTTACCCATTCAACAAATAACAACCTGTACTCTTCAATCAATCCCCTAACTATTTTGAAGTAATCAAACTCTTTTAAACCAAACATTTCGAGTGAGTGATTTTGGACCATTAAATCTCTTGCTGATTTTCTAATAATCACTGCTGCTTCAATTTGGAGATCGTAAGATTTGGTTTTACTCGCTCCTGCAACTTTTACACTCAGGTTTAAAGCGTCTGAAATAATAAATTCAGAGACCTGTTTTAAAGTCGTATTCTCTTCCGGTATAAGTGAGATTATGCTTTTGCAAACCTCATATATTTCAATGCCTTTTTTAAATAAAGCACGGTCTTCCGGTTTGATATATTCCATCTTTTCAAGCATGTTTTAAATCTAAGACACATAAATGATCAATAAACCATAAATGGTGCTAATCGAAGGTATCAATTCGTGAGGGACTAAAATATTCTTGTAATCCAATACAATTACTGACTTTTTACATCAAGAATTGGCAGAAATAATGAATAGAAATACCCTTTGGAAAGTTTCTATCTCAAAGGGGAATAATTGGATGGCCAATTTTTAAACATAATCTAAACCTGCTTCCGTCATTCCAAGATACCTGAAAGGTGTTCTTGGAATCTCAATTACTTTATTGGAGAACCATGAACTCACGTCTTGCAGTGACGAATCCTTTTTATCGAAAACATAGGTTCTAACCAAGCTCATCCAACTCCAGCCAGCGCAACATTTTTTCGTCCAGCAAATCAATGATTTCGGATATGCGCTCAGATATTTTAGTGATCTTTTCGTAATCCTCAATTCCTGAAGATAAGCTGGCTTCCAGCTCCGCTTTTTCCTCTTCTAGATTTTCAATTTCCTTCTCCAAAGCCTCAAATTCAATCTGCTCTTTATAACTGCGTTTCTTTTTTGATTTCTCAATATCCTTAGCTTTCACCCCGGCATTTTCTACTTTTTTTTCTGCTTTTGCCTTTTCTTCTTTTTCCTTTCTGTCAAGCAAATCTTCCCGGTAAGCACTATAGCTGCCATTAAAGTCTCTGACTTTGCCTTCTCCTTCAAATACAAATAAATGATCGACCAACTTATCCATAAAGTACCTGTCGTGAGACACCATCAATAAACAACCTTTGAAATTGAGCAGAAATTCTTCCAGCCTGTTCAATGTTAAAATGTCCAGATCATTGGTTGGCTCATCGAGAATCAAAAAGTTTGGATTTTTAATTAATACGGTCAGCAAATACAAACGTCTTTTTTCTCCTCCGCTTAATTTGCTGACAGGCGTCTGCTGTTGTTTTGGTGGAAAATGAAACATATTCAAAAATTGCGAAGCGGACACTTTGCTTCCATCTGCCATTTCTATGACTTCAGCAATTTTGGTGATGATATCAATCATCTTATCTTCTTCTTTAAAGCGGATGCCTCTTTGGGTATAATAACCTATACTTAGGGTTTGTCCGGGAATAATCTTACCCGATTCTGCTTGCAATTCTCCGGCGATCAGATTGAGAAATGTACTTTTCCCTACCCCATTTGGCCCTACAACACCGATACGCTCTCCTTTTTTAAAAGTATAAGTGAAATCATTCAATATTTTAAGATCATCAAATGCCTTGGAGACTTTTTTCAATTCCAGGATTTTGCCTCCCAGTCTTTGCATTTTGGCTTCGAGATTGAAGTCGACTTCTTTCTTACCGGATTTGGCTTTATTTTTTGTCGCCTCAAATGCATCGATTCTATATTTGGCTTTGGTACCACGAGCTTTAGGCATTCTGCGTATCCATTCCAATTCTTTTTTCATCAATTGTTTGGCCTTGGCTACTTCAGCGGCTTGCGCCTCTTCCCGTGAAGCTTTCTTTTCCAGGTAATAGGAATAATTGCCTTTGTGGATATAGACTTTTTGATCTTCGAGCTCCAGAATCTGATTGCAAACCCTGTCGAGGAAATAGCGGTCGTGAGTAACCATCAAGAGGCTTATGTGCGATGCCGATAAATACTCTTCAAGCCATTCGATCATTTCTATATCCAAATGGTTGGTCGGTTCGTCCAGAACTATCAGATCGGGATTATCAAGTAAAAGCATAGCGAGAGCCAATCTTTTCTTTTGCCCTCCAGATAATGCAGAAATTTCCATTTCAAGATCATCCAATCCAAATAGATTGATCAGTGATTTTAATTGTCGATCGTAATCCCAGGCATTTTTTTCTTCCATATCATGGGATAAATTCTCAAACTCTTTTTGTTCTTCAGGACTTGGGTTTTCAGCCTGTTTTTCAGCTGCTTTGTGATAGGCCTCGATGAGTTTCAATGTATCAGAATGAGCAGATTTTATAAATTCTGATAATTTCAGATGTCCTTTGAATTCCGGATCCTGATTGAGAAAGGATACCTTTAAATTCTGACGATAGGCCACTTCTCCACTATCGGCGCTCTCTTTTCCGGCTAAAATTTTCAATAAGGTTGATTTTCCCGCACCATTGGGAGCGATCAGTGCCATTTTATCCCCTTTACTCAAGCCCATACTCACATTCTCAAAAAGAATGCGCTCGCCAAAACTTTTTGAAATACGATCAACCGACAAATAATTCATGGGGCGAAAATAGTGATACTGTCCATATTTTTTGATTATTCTGTTATATGCCATTAGGGCTAAGAGAGGTCTTTAGCTTAAATTATAATTAACATATTTGCATCAAATTTTTGAGCCTGTATGCTTTTTAACTCTATTGATTTTGCAATATTCTTACCAATCGTATTTGCTATTTATTGGATTATAGGAAAGAGCAGAACCCAATTGCAAAATGCATTTGTCTTATTGGCCAGCTATATCTTTTACGGATGGTGGGATTGGCGTTTTCTTTCTTTGATCGTATTCAGCTCCGGGCTGGATTATATAATTGGGAGATCATTCCTCAATGTTGAGAATGCCTCAAAACGAAAAGCCTTATTATTAACGAGTATTTTAGTAAATCTCGGTTTCCTTGGCTTTTTTAAATACTTCAATTTCTTCACGGAAAACTTTGTGGAAGCATTCACCTTTTTTGGTGGCCAAATGGAAGCTTCCCGACTTAGCATCGTCCTTCCTGTAGGCATTAGTTTTTATACTTTTCAAACACTTAGCTATTCCATAGATGTATTCAATAGGAAAATGAAACCCACTAAAGATCCCATTGCCTTTTTTGCCTATGTGAGTTTCTTTCCACAATTGGTTGCAGGCCCTATTGAAAGAGCAAGTCATCTATTACCACAGTTTATTAAGGAAAGACAATTCCAATATCATCAGGCAGTTGATGGAATGAGACAAATCCTCTGGGGTCTTTTTAAAAAAGTTGTAATAGCTGATAATTGTGCGATTTACGTTAATCAGGTATTTAACAATACAGAAGATTTTTCCGGTTACAGACTATTAATTGGAGTCGTATTCTTTGCTTTTCAGATATATGGAGATTTTTCAGGCTATTCCGATATCGCTATTGGAACTTCCAGGCTTTTCGGCTTTCATCTAATGAGAAACTTTGCATTTCCCTATTTCTCCAGAGATATCGCTGAGTTCTGGCGGAGATGGCATATCTCGCTTTCTACATGGTTTAGGGATTATTTATATATTCCATTGGGGGGAAGCAGAGGATCACTATGGATAAAGGTGAGAAATGTTATGATCATATTTATTGTAAGTGGATTTTGGCATGGGGCAAATTGGACATTTATTGTTTGGGGCGCATTAAATGCAATTTATTTTCTTCCATTGCTTTTGATTGAAAAGAATCGTTCTCATTTGGAAATTGTTGCCCATGATTCATATTTTCCGAGTTTAAAAGAAGCTTTCAATATGCTGGGCACATTTCTAATTACCTGTTTTGCCTGGATATTTTTTAGGGCGGAATCCATTGCACATGCCTTGCAATATATTTCCAAGATGTTTTATGGGTTTCAAAAGAACCCTTTACAGATATTTAACTTTCCTTTTTGGTCGTATTACCAACCTATAATTTACATTTTGATACTATTTATAATGATTGAATGGTTTGGAAGAAAAGACCATTATGCAATTGAGAAAATATTAGATTCCCACTTAATTAAATTAAGTCGGTGGGTATTTTATGCCATATTAATTATGGCAATCTTATATTATTCAAGCAATCAACAAGAGTTTATTTATTTCCAATTCTAATGAAGAAATTTATATTCAATTTATTATATTTTTCATTATTCATTTTTGCATGCCTATTTGTAATTGTTAGGAATCCGCATAAATTAAAAAATGACTTTATTGAAGCTATTGTGGATAAGCACGATAGATTAAATAATCTTCAAACTCCAAGATTAATTATAGCAGGAGGCTCAAATGTTATTTTTGGCATAGATTCAAAACTTATTCAGGATAGTCTAGGTATCAATACAGTTAATTTAGGATTGCATGCAGGCTTAGGTTTAGACTTCATTTTGAATGAATTAGCATATGTTGCAAAGCCATGTGACATTATCATTTTCTCACCTGAATATACATCAGGAACTGAAGGTTATTATGAACTGCGCATACAAACCGCTAAAATATATCCAGTAGCTTTCAATTTTTTCGAAAGAGATTTATTCAAGAAAATAAAGAGTTTTTTATTTGAACAATTACAATTGCGTTTGAAAGATAAAATAGATTCATTGTTTAAAGAACGAAGTGGAAATAAAAAATCTAAACCAATAAATTTTTATAGTCGTAGAATGTTTGATAAGTATGGTGATATAAAATTACATCCTGGATATAAAGCTTACAAGAATCTAGGTGGTAATATTAGCTCTCCGAAGATCAATATGAGAATGGCCAAAATAATTGATGATAAAATCAAAAAAACTGATTTTGAAAAAGTAAGATTTTTCTATTCATTCCCATCGTTAGCTTTAAGTCAGTATAAACAAGCTGAAGTTCGATATAAAAGGTTTTCAAATATTCTTCATAATAATCTCAACGCAGAAATTATCGGAACTCAAAAAGAATACATATATCCTGACAGTTTATTTTTAGATACTGTTTATCATCTCAATTGGCATGGAAGAAGAAAACGGACACTCCAAATTATTTCTTACTTAAAAAAAATAGGTATATCCAAAGAATGCTTTTAGAATTGCTGTTTATAAATAATGCAATGGACGAAAATAGACAGAGTTATAAGTATTTTGTAAGGGTTTGTAATAAGAACTCTTAGATTATTTCTTAGATCTACTGAATAAAATTCACTGTCTGCTGAACTGAAAAATTCTCTCCATTGATGAATTTCCCGCTGACGTTTACAACCAACACCGTTCCGGAAATAGCTTCAGGAACCCATCCAATGTTTCGTATTTCATCAAGATCAGTACTCTCATAAACAAGGTCACCCCAGGCAGTAAAAACTTCAAAACTGAAATCCTCTTCAATTATATTTTCACCATATACTTTGAGCGTTTGATTTTCGAGATTATTTGCGTTAGGAGAAAATGCTTTAGGGATATAGATAATATTTTCTGTTAATTCCGGGTTGACAGTCACAGTCAAATAATTCGTATCTACACAATTTCTGAAATACAGTACAGTTGCGATTCCATAATTGCCTTCAAACTGAAAGGTATGTGATAGACTATTACCATCGAATTCTACACTGCCGTCTCCCCAATCCCAAAAAATGCTATCTGCTGTTTCTGCACCTGAAATTGTAAAGTTTGCAGGTATGTTCACGAAAGCTGTTGAATCTCCGGTCAAGGTAGTTTGTGGAACATTTATCACATCAAAATTCAAAGTATCATTTAATGATCTGCAATTATTCGCATCAATAACGTAACCGAGAAGAGTTACAGCAATTCCCATTCCAAGACTTCCAGCCTGAGTAGAAAAAACCTGCGAAGAGTCGGTGTTTAATTGTATCGTTCCATCAGTATAGATATATCTGTACCCACCTCCCGAACCCAGACTTCCTTGACCACTTATACTGAGTATATCTCTTGGACAATATTCTGAAGAAATGGGGTCAAAACTAAATGACGGTAATTCGGCAACACCAATTGAAACCATATCGCTGGAAGTACATCCGGTGGAAGATGTGGCTAAAACCGTATAGGTTCCCTGACCTGAAATTTGCGGCTCGGCTATATTTATATTAGAAACACTTCCATTATCAGGAGACCATAAAAATGTTTCATTTCCATCTCCGGCAACAATATTCATATTTATTTGTACTGCCAGACCTGAGCAAATAAATGCCGAATCTCCGTTTGTTATATCAATTTCAAAGGAATCAATTGAAATATTGACAAATGCTGAATCATCACAATTAAATGAATCGCTAACAACTACGAGATAGGTCGTATTCTGCACAGGATTGGCAGTGACCGGATTGGACCCGGGGTTGATTAGGTTTGGTCCCATCCAGTTAAAGGAGTAACCCGAATTCCCGGGAGTTCCTGAATTTCCTGTTGCAAAAAGGTCCAAAGAATTACCTAAACAAATCGTGCTATCAGTAAAATCCACATTTGCCTGCACATTTGGACGGATATTAACAGGAATAGAAATAGAATCCGAACAACCTATACCATTTCTATCTGTGACTTTTATAGAAACTGTAGTAGAATTACTTGTATTTAATATTGTGTTTTGTGCATTTGGATCATTAAACAATCCGGCAGGCGACCATTGAAAAACATAAGGAGAAATACCGCCAGAATCAAGAATAGCACTGACATTTAAGCTTTCGCCCTGGCAAACATCGAATTCTCCCTGATTTTGTAATTGTAATGCAGGACTTAAATTAACCAAAATTGTATCACTTGAGAAACAAGGATTTGGAAAAGGTGCAGTAATTCTCAATCTGTAAATACCGGGAGTGCTTACTTGAATGCTGGAACTTGTGGCTCCGGTATTCCACTGATAGGAATACAAAGGGCTGGAAATAACAGAATCCTGCAAAGTGATTGTATCACCTGAACAAATTATCGTATCCGGACCCAAATTTACCTCGGGGCTGGCAAATTCAATTGCAAAAATGGTGTCATCCACTGTTATTCCGTTTGAATCAACCAGCAAAGCATAAAATTCACCAAACTGACTTACGTTGGTTAGAACAAGGGAGTCTGCAGTACTAATAGTTACCCCGGGCAGAATAGTGTTCTCCCATCGATAATTGCTATAAATGGCACCGGTAATCCCGTTTAATACAAGGGTATCGCCCTGGCATTTGGTAATATTATCACCTTGTAAAATCAAATTACTGGACTGCCCAAAAATATTTGAGCTTAAACCCATGATTAAAAAAAGGAAGACAAACTTTCGCATTTGAAACAAATTTAAGAGATTATCTAATCAGAGTCACACTTCCCTGTAATTTAAATGGTCCTTCCTGTCCAGGGAAGGTTCCCTCGTATTCTGCAGTCCATGGATATACACCTACCGGCATACCTTCACCGCGATACGTTCCATCCCAGG
The DNA here is from genome assembly GCA_040218795.1 of Cytophagales bacterium. Taxonomy (GTDB): domain Bacteria; phylum Bacteroidota; class Bacteroidia; order Cytophagales; family CCMP332; genus CCMP332. The sequence goes on from JAVJQT010000003.1 coordinate 523,993, forward strand.
CCTGATCTTTATCGCTTGCAAAGAAAATCACCTCTCCCCATCGATTGAATATTTTGAAATTAAGGTTTTTGAAATTCCTACCAAAGAGTCTGAAAAAATCATCAATATTATCTCCGTTTGGTGAGAATGCATTTGGTATAAATAACTGCGGCGGACAATTTTCGGTGACGAGAATGCTGTCTTCAATAAAACAATCAAATTCATTGTATACCACAAAGGCAAAATACCCAAAGTCGTCTATTTCTGTAGTTTGAGTTGTGTCTTCCGAATCAAACCAAAAATATCTGGTGCCTGGCCCCGCATCAAGTGTAAATGTTTCATCAATCTCACTACAGTATTCTACTGTTGATACATTATCTGTCACAGGTGGTAAATTTAAAGTCACTTCTGAACTGCCTGTTGTAGTGCAGCTTCCCAAGGCATAAATGACCGTATATTCCCCTTCATCATTAACTCTCAAAGTTTCAAGTGTATCATCAGCTAACAATGTTCCATCCCGAAACCAAGTATAGGTAGAAAGCAAAGTATCTATAATATTTATTGGTCTTGCATTTAGAGTAACAATATCTCCAACACATGCCGGATTATCTTCTAGTATGAGAATCGGTGGAGGTACTGGCACAAGCAATATGGTATCCCTATTGATGCACCCCAAACTATCTGTCACCCTAACCTGAAAAAAGGTGCTGTCATCTGCAAACCCATTTGTAATATTTGTGTCCTGGCCAACCTGCAAGCCGTCCTCAAACCACTGATATTGAGCCAAAGGATAGTAATTGGTTGAAATAATCGCAGAATCGTCCTGACAAACATATACATCAGGGCCTTCAAGTACCGGCAATGGCGTTACTATGGATGTATCGCTAATATTACAACTCTCAAAATTGTATTGAATGATAAATGTGCCATCCTGAGTAATTTGCACGGAGTCATTTATCTGACCATCCAAAAGACTATCAAAACGGAACCATTGATAGGTACCAAATCCCGGATATGATAATGCATTTGAGTTTAAAATCAGACCGGAACTAAAACAGAATTGTTCAGCAAGATTGAAAACCGGCGGATCAACGACATTTACATTTACAGTATCAAACTGATCACAGCCATTTATATCAATCACTCTCAATATAAATGAAGTATCAGTACTCACAAATACATCTTGCAAACCGCTTTGGCCTATCAATGAATTATTGAGTGAATACCATTCATAAGAATTCCCCGGTTCAATAAAAGGTACAAGTGTAGTGATTGAATTTCGGCATATTACCTGATCCGTTCCCGCATCTGCAACCGGTAAAGGAGTAATAATGATGGTGGCATCATCGCTTCTTTCTGCACATGCTCCTGAACCTGAGCTGCTTATGGTTAAGGTAACTTGAGCAGCAATAAAATCTGCGGCAGAAGGAACATATAGTGGATTTAAGACGGAAGAATTAGGTGTAAAAATACCAGAACCGCTAGTACTCCATTGAACTCCGGGTGAATTAGCAACCTGGCCATTAAGCAAAATTCCTGTTTGGTCCGCACAGGCATCCACATTTCCCGTAGATACTATTGGAACCGGCTGTAGTCCCACAATTAGATCATCTGATGCAAGAGGGCATCCTTGATTTCCAGTTGAGCTTAAAGTTAGTGTGACATTACCAGCAGCAGTATCACCCGGTGATGGAATATAAGTCGGTGTTAAACTCGTTGGATCAGGGCTGAAGGTTCCGCTTCCCGAACTGCTCCAAAATCCACCTCCGGCATTTAATATACTGCCGTTCAAAGGAACCCCAACAGCATCCGCACATACCAGCACATTGGGTCCTGCATCCGCTACCGGATCCGGTCTGAATGTTAAAATCAATTGATCAGTAACAGGACTACATGTTCCATTACCTGTAGTTATGGCTGAAATTGCGACTGTTCCTGCAATGACATCAGCTGCACTTGGAACATATACGGTATTGATAATATTGCTAGCCGGAACAAAAGTTCCCGAACCTGAACTCGTCCAAAATGCTCCGCTTGCAACAGTCACTGTCGCATTTAAAATTACTGAATCTTCGCTTGCACATACGTTCTGATCCGCCCCAACATCTATTGTCGGTGCCGGTGTGATTGTAATATTTATGGCATCACTTACAGAAGGACAAACGCTATTATCAGTAGTGAAAGTTAATCCAACAGTTCCGGTACTATAGTCCGTCGAATCAAAAAAGTAAGTTGCAATTGAATCATTTGGACTCGGGGCGAAATTTCCCAGACCTGAACTTGTCCAAATGGCAGAAGCTGCCCCACTAAAAGAACCTGTCAGGTTTATTGAAGTTAGGTCAGCACAAACTGTTTGAGGCACCCCGGCTGATATCATTGGTTCTGGTCGGAAAGAAATTACAACTGAATCGCTTATCTGATTACATTGGTTGGTATCATTGGAGTTAATAAACAAGGTAACTGCGCCATTAGTCTTATCATTGGAACTGAAAATATATTGAGGATTTAAAACGGTAGAATCCGCAAAGAAGCCATCTCCACTACTGGTCCAATATAATCTGGAGATATTGTTTATTGTTCCATTAAGTATTATCGAAGCATCGGCAAAACACAATAACTGATCGGCTCCGGCATCTATTATTGGTGCAGGCAATATTGTAATTGATACAAAATCAGTAGCCGGGTTACAATCTCCGTTATCTCTGCTTGTCAGAGAGATGTTTACTCCTCCATTTGCAATATCAGCAGCAGAAGGCTGGTAAGTCACATTTAGGGCAGAATCGTTTGGCACAAATATACCAGAGCCAGAACTAAACCAAATTCCCTTACCTGTTACCGTTACTGAACCATTCAAATTTACATTTGGTGCATCCGCACAAACTGTCTGGTTATTTCCGGCATCAGCGACAGGATTTGGGACGAAAATAGCTAATGCAGTATCTGTCCTTGCCAGGCAACTTCCATTTCCGGTTGAAGTAAAGTAAAATTCTATGGTATCAAAATTTAACCTATCACCCGTAGTAAAGAAATAACTTGTATTGAGGCCATTAGCTGCAGGTGCAAAAAATCCGCCTCCGTTAGTTGACCAAACTCCACCAGTTGCTGTTGTTACCGTACCAGATAAGTTTAAACTTTGTGCATTTCTACAAACCAATTGATCTCCTCCGGCATTTATCGAAACTCCATCACTAATGGTCAGAAGTACACTATCAGCCCGCAGCCCGCAGCCGGTATTCTCATTTCTCGATGATAATATCAAATAAACAAACCCCGCTGTGGTATCCGCATTTGAAGGTGCATATGTGGTATTTAATAGTGTATCATTTCCAAAATTACCTGTTCCTGAACTGGTCCATATTCCTCCTCCCGCATTTGTAACCGTACCTTGCAGATTGGCGGAGGGCTCATCGGCACAAATGGTTTGTGGAAATCCCGGGTCAACAATAGGGGCAGGTGAAAAAGTAAGGGTAGTCTGGTCTGTCACCACCTGACATCCACCAGCGCCTGTTGTTGACAAGGTAAGCGTAATTATTGAATCCTGAATATCTGGAATTGTAGCAGTATAGGTGGCATTGGCAAATGTTGAATCATTAAATATCCCTGAGCCAGAAGTTGACCAAAAAATGGCATTTCCACCATCCTGGCCTGAAAGGTTTGCTATAGCTGCATCTTCACAAAGTGTAATTGGTGGACCGGCATCAATCGTTGGAAGGTCTGTAAATGTAATTAAGAGAGTATCAAAATCGGCATTACAGATCCCAATACCCGTAGTTTGTAAAATCATTGATACAGATCCTGCCGTTGTATCTGCTGCCGACGGGAAATACTGTGCATTTAAAGTATTGGAGTTTGGTGCAAAAAATCCTGATCCTGAGCTAGTCCAGGTACCACCATTTGCCGCAATTACACTACCATTAAGCTGAACTGAAGGTGCATCCGCACAAACTGTCAGGTCATTGCCGGCCAAGGCAACAGGTGATGGGCTTACAATTGATAATTCTATACTGTCAATAGCGGGAAGACAACTTCCATTTCCTGTGGTAGTAATATAAATTGTAATTACAGAATCAATTATATCCTGAGGGTCAACATTATAATTTGTGCTGGTGTCAGTAGCATTGTCAAAATTTCCCGAGCCATTAGTAGACCATAATATACCACCGGCATCATCAAATGTGCCGGCAATTGGAACAATTGTTTGAGCATCACAAATTTGAATATCCGATCCGGCATTTACAGTTGGAGGAGGAATTAATGAAATTACGATGCTGTCTCTTACTGCTTTACAAGAGCCATTTCCTATGGTTACCGCATTAATTTGTACTGAACCTGCGATACTGTCTGCCACAGACCTTAAATAAGAAGCGTTTGGTGATTGGTCATTGGGCACAAAAGTACCTGTTCCGGAGGTGGTCCATTGAATTCCACTTGCTACTGTAACAGAGGCGTTAAGTGCTACGAGTGAATTTGCAAAACAGAAAGGTGTACCACCCGGATTCAATGTTGGCGCAGGAGTAATTGTAACATCAATAGTGTCTCTTTTTGGTTTACAATTTCCAATTCCTGTTGCTTCAACCACTAATTGGACGAAACCATTTGCGGTGTCGCTTGAGGAAGGAATATATGTAGGCGACAGTGAAGTGTTTCCACCACTGAATGTTCCCGTTCCCGTGCTTGTCCATGAAACTCCACCTGCATTTGCAATGCTTACTGATACATCTATGCCAGCAGTGTCGGCACATACTACCTGATCTGCGCTCGCTGAAATAATTGGTTCCGGAGCAATTGTAATCAATGTTGAATCAATTACGGCCAGGCAATTGCCATTATTTGTAGTCGTTAGGAAAATTGTAACCGAACCGCTTGCTGTGTCGGTCGAATCAGGAATATATTGTGCATTCAGTGTACTTGTATCCGGACTAAATGTGCCTCCACCATTGCTTGTCCAAGCCCCTCCACCGGCGGCACCATCAACGAGACCATTTAATTGTATAAAAGATGTATCCGCACAAACATTTTGAGCTAGGCCTGCATCAGAAGTAGGGCCAGGCGTTATAAATAAATTCACAGTGTCATCATAGGCATTACAGCCACCATTTCCCGTAGTAGTAAGTACAAGTATGACAGAACCATTTGAAATATCAGTTGCGGAAGGTGTATAAGTCGTGTTGAGATTATTCGCATTCCCAAAAGTTCCTGTGCTTCCCGGGTTATCCCAGAAACCACCACTTGCAATTGTTACTGATCCGGAAATATTTAAGGTTGCATTATTGCTGCAAACGTTTCCGGGTCCTGCATCTACAGTAGGTATTGGAGAAAAGAAAACAATTATCGAATCATAATCCGGCAGACAAGTTCCATTTCCGGTGGTTTCAAGTATTAAAATGACAGAATCATTTGCTATATCGGCTGAGTCAAAGGTATAAATTGCATTTAATGAGGTATTATTATCAAAATTACCGCTGCCAGGGCTAGTCCAAAGTCCTCCTCCGGCATTAATGATGCTTGCGTTTAATTGAATAGAAATTCTATCACCGCAAATTGTTGTGTCATTTCCAGCTATAGCTTCTGGCGCATTGGCAACATTTAAGGTAAGATTATCAGAATAAATATTACAATCACCATTTCCAGTGCTGGTTAATGTCAGTACTACTGTCCCATTAATAATGTCATTTGGACCAACGGTATAATTTGTTGACAGGGCAAGACTATCACCAAAGGTCCCGTCTCCCGAACTTGTCCAAATTCCTCCTGTAGCCACGGTTATTTGACCGTTTATATTTGTGATCGGGTTATTTGAACAAACAATTGCCGGCCCGGCATCCACTGTTGGTGCTGGCGTTATTGTAATTTCAACTGTATCAATAGAAGCGGGACAAGCACCATTTCCGCTTGTTGTCAAAACCAGGCTTACTGTTCCTGCGGCAGTATCTGCCTGAGAAGGAACATAAATTGCATTTAAGTCAGTATTGTTTGGGTTAAAAGTACCCGTACCTGTGCTTGACCATACTCCTCCAAGAGCATCGTTTATAATTCCATTTAATTGAATTCCTGAAGTATCGGCACAAACTGTTTGTGGAGTACCGGCATCTGCCGAAGGCGGTGGTGATAGATTTAATATTACGGTATCCTGCGCGAATGAACATGCTGTATCTCCTATTCCCGTTAAAAATATACTTGCAGAACCGGCTAGTGAATCTGCAGAAGATCTTAGGTAAAATACATTTTCTGATGTTGTATCCGGTGTAAATACACCAGTTCCATCTGTTTGCCAGTAAAATGTAAACACATTGCTTGTATCGGCAATAAGTGCTATTGAGTCATCAGCTGTACATGCATTTGGTAAAATGATATTTGCTAATGGTTCAGGTCCTACAATTAAGTTTACAGTGTCTATTACCGGAAGACAGCTTCCGTTTCCTGTGCTTGTAGCAAAAAGCGTTACTAATCCATTTAATTTGTCTGAAGCCGACATCGCATAAATTATTGGATTGGCATTTGGCGCGGTAACAATTGAACCGGATCCATTGCTTGACCAAACTGCTCCGGTAGCAACTGTAATACTTCGACTAAAGAAAACACTATCGAAATTTGAACAAACTGCGACATCCGGACCAGCATCAATCGTTGGAGCTGGTGTAATGGTAACTAATAAACTATCTTTTACAGGATTGCAAAGCCCATTTCCCGTGCTTGTTGCAATAAGATATACCGAGCCATTGCTCTTATCTGCTAGCGATGGAAAATATTGAGCAGCAATACTGCTAATTGTATTAAAGGTACCAGAGCCTGTGCTGGTCCAATTGACACCCGTAGCAATTGTAACAATTGCACTTACATTAACCGTGTCTTCATTGGCGCAAATGGTTTGATTATTTCCGGCATCCACAGTCGGTGCTGGCGTAATTGTTAATACTAAAGAATCCGCTTTTTGATTACATATTGAAGGGTCATTGGTAGTAAGGTAGAGTTTAACCAAACCTGTAGATCGGTCTAATGCAGTTGTTACATATTGTGCATTAAGCGTTGAAGCATTTGGTGTAAATGAACCTCCTCCTGAAGAAGTCCATACAGCAGAAGCAGTGTTTGTAATGTTACCATTCAGCTGGACAGTAGTTTGATCTGCGCATATTACCTTGTCAACACCTGCATTCACTGTGGGGGATTGATTGATACTTAATATGATACTACTATCTACAATTGCCGTACAATTACCATTACCTGTTGAAGTGACATAAATTGTAGCCGATCCTGCTGTAATATCCGCTGCAGATGGGGTATAAACTATAGTATTAGAAGTAATATTTGGGGTAAAAGTACCAGTCCCGGAAGAAGACCATTGTAAGCCCGATGATATGGTAACGATCGCATTTAATGTGATTCCGGTTTCATCTGTGCAGCTTGCAGGTGCGGTTGCTGTAATTGTCGGTGCCGGTGTAATGGTTAATATTACGGTATCTCTATCCGCCGGACAAGCATTATTTCCGGTACTTGTTAAAAACAGGTTAACAGTTCCATTTAATCTATCCTGATTTGAATAGGCATATTGATTAATCAATGAATCTGCAGCTTGAACAAATGATCCTGTACCCGCGCTTGTCCAAGTTCCACCGCCTGCATTTGTTACAGAGCCATTTATATTAATTGAGGGATTATCCGCACATACAATTTGATCGGGCCCTGCATTTATTTGCGGTAAATTCTGAAGCGTTAGTGTAAATTGATCATTCCTGGAATTACAAGTTCCATTGCCAGTAGTTGTCAAAGTAATAATTACCGAACCCGTACTTAATTGTGATGCACTTGGCGTAAATGTGGCATTTAAGTTTGTATTATTTGGACTAAAAGTTCCTTGTCCACTTGCCGTCGACCAAATACCCCCAGTTGCAATTGTGACATTGCCTCCCAAATTTATAGTGGGATTTGTTTTACATACCGTGTCATCTAAACCGGCAAAAACAGTTGGTGCAGGAGTTAAAGTGAGCGTAATATCATCCGAAACGTTAACACAAGAACTGGTACTCAATGAGGTAAGCGTTAGCGTAACAGAACCATTTGTTTTATCAGCTGCTGTCGGAATATATAAAGCATTCAAGGTATTGGCATCCGGCGAAAATGTTCCCGTTCCAGAAGTACTCCAGGTACCCCCAGGAGCATTAATTATATTTCCGTTTAATCCGATTCCAGCCTGATCTACGCAAATAGAACTATCCGGACCTGCATCAACAATAATCTGAGGATCAAATGTTGCTCTGAAAGTATCAGTCACAGCCTTACAAAGTCCATTTGATGTACTTGTCAATAATATATCAACAAAACCTGCTGTTGTATCATTTGGGTGGATGACATAATCTGCCACCAAACTTGTTGTTGATGGTGAAAAGGAACCACTACCGGGTGTTGTCCAGATTCCCCCACCAGCATGGGCAATTTGACCGTTTAGATTTAATGTTCCGGTACTTGAGCAGATTGATCTGTCAGGTCCTGCAAACACAGTTGGAGCGGGTAAAATGGAGACAGTAACAGCATCATTTCTTGCAATACAGCCGCCATTTCCGGTGGACAACAATGTAAAACTTACTGAACCTGCCGCGGTATCAAATGATGAAGGAATATAAGTGGCATTTAAGGTGGCACTATCTGGTACAAAAGTTCCGGTTCCTGTTGTACCCCAAACTCCTCCTGCTGCATTAACCACTGCACCATTTAGTGGTATTCCTGCTGTATCTGCACAAACTGTGAAATCTGCACCGGCAAATACCGTTACACCCGGAGTTAAGGTTAAGTTTTTGTTTGCCGTTGCTGCCGGACAAGCTCCGGTTCCTGTAGAAGTCAAAGTAATTACTACTGCGCCCGTACTTGAATCTCCTACTGATGGGCTATAGGTGGCATTTGGGTCTGTGGTACTTGGTGAAAATGAACCGCTACCATTTGAACTCCAAACTATACCAGTCGCATTGGAAAATGTTGCATTTAACTGAAATAAAGCAATATCTGAACAAACGGTAGTGTCATTCCCCGCATCTACATTAGGTACAGCTGTGAAATTTACATTAATAGCATCTGACACAGGATTACAGGTTCCGTTTCCTGTGCTTGTAAGTGTTAAAAGTATATTTCCTGCACTGGTGTCTGCAGTGCTTGGCACATAAACGGCATTCAAATCTGTATTTGACGGATTAAATGTACCTGTACCTGAGCTTGACCAAATTCCACCGGTCGCAACGGTAACATTCCCATTTAGTGCAATGGCATTATTGCTGGCACAAACATTTAAGTCATTGCCTGCATCCACAGTAGGTGCTGGTGTTACATTAATGATCATTTGGTCTTGTACCGGGTTACAGGTTCCATTTCCTGTAGATGTAAGCGTCAATACTATGAGCCCAGCGGTGGAATCAGCAGTTGATAAATTGTAGCTTGCATTGAGATCATTGGCATTTGGACTAAACGTTCCTGTACCAGAGCTTGTCCATGTTCCTCCACCTGCATGAAGAACAGTTCCGTTAAGGTTTACATTTAAATTATCAGCACAGACAGATTGATCAGAACCCGCATCAACCTGAGGTACTGGTAAAATTGTTATAAGCAAAGAATCACGTACCGGATTACAAGTGCCGTTGCCCGTTGTTTCAAGAATTAAAAGTACAATTCCAGCAGCAGTATCAGCATCAGAAGGAATATAATTCGTTGATAAATTGCTAGCGCTTGGAGAAAACACCCCCGTACCCGTGGATGTCCATGTGCCTCCGCTTGCAACTGTTACATTTCCATTAATTGGTACAGTTGGCGCATCCGCACATATTGTAATATCATTACCGGCGTTTACTGTTGGGGCTGGAGTCAATGTAAGCAAAAGGTCATCAACATCAGCAGGGCAACCTCCATTTCCTGTTGTTGTTAAAGTTAAGGTAACATTTCCAGCAGTTGTATCAGCATTTGAAGGAATATAAGATGCGTTTAAAGTTGTGTTATTTGGAGTAAAAGTTCCGCTACCCGATGTTGACCATATGCCTCCACTTGCACCGGTAACGCTCCCCACTAATGCAACTCCAGATGCATCAGCACAAGCAACCAGATCAGGGCCGGCCATGGAAACAATATCATCTAATATTGAAATTACAATCGTATCTATGACAGGATCGCAAACACTATTTCCTGTAGATGTCAAAACAAGCGAAACTGTACCATTATTTTTATCGGTACTCGAGTAAGTATAAACTGCGTTGAGATTATTGGCATTATTAAATGTACCACTTCCCAGGGTTGACCAGGTTCCTCCCGCTGCATTGGATACCTGACCCGATAAAGTTATATTGGTATTGATTCCACATACCGTGGTATCATTTCCTGCATTCACAATTGGCCCCTGAGGAATTGTAATGGTAACGTCATCACTAATAGAGGGGCAAAAAGCATTTGCTATCGTGGTCAGCGTTAAAGTGACATTTCCTGCCGAAATTTCTGCCGGTGTTGGTTGATATGTCGCATTTAGAGCTCCTGTTCCGGGATTAAATGTGCCAGTTCCGGCAGATGACCAATTGCTTAAAGACCCACCTCCGGCCAATTGAATTGGCAATTCTGTTGTACAAACGGTATCATCAGGTCCGGCATTTACACTTGGTGCAGTAATAAAATTAATGACTACATCATCTGATCTTGAATTACAACCAAAATTTCCTGTTGTTGTCAAGGTTAAAGTTACCGACCCTGCACTTGTATCCGCTACTGTAGGTTGATAAGAAGCATTTAAAGAATCTGCGCTGGGGTTAAATGTTCCTGTCCCTGTCGTAGTCCAGGTACCTCCATTCGCCCTAACAATAGCCCCATTTAAAGTGACCGGTGAAAGGTCTCCGCATACATCCTGATCGGAACCGGCTGATACTGTTGGAGGAGCAGTAATTGTTATTGTCATTGGATCGGACACTGCATTGCAATTGCCATTTCCGGTTGTGACCAGCGTTAATGTTACTGTTCCATTTGATATTTCTGTTGCAGTAGGTGTATATATTGCATTTAAATCGTTCGCATTTGGACTAAAAACACCTCCACCTCCAGTCCATTGTCCCCCGCTTGCAATAGTCACGACTCCATTTAAATTGACAGATGGGTTATCAGCACATACGGTGACATCGTTACCTGCCAATGCAGTTGGAGCAGGTGTAATTGTAATGGTCACATTATCGGTTGCAGGAAGACAGGTGCCATTTCCGGTTGTATTTAAAGTTAAAACAACCGATCCTGCACTTATTTCAGCAGCAGATGGAATATAAGTTGGATTTAAAACATTGCGGTTTGGCGTAAATGTTCCTGTACCACCGGTCCATGTTCCTCCACTTGCAATGGTAACGGAACCATTTAAAACAGTACTTGCATTATTTGCACAAATACTGATCGGACTACCGGCATCGGCAGTTGGCGCATCTGTGATGGTAATTTGCATATCCTCTGCAACCGGGTTGCAGTTCCCATTTCCAGTGGAAGTAAGCGTGAGTGTTACTATTCCTGCTAAAGTATCAGCATTGGAAGGGTTATAAGTGGCATTCAGAGCTGTATTAGAGGGAGTAAATGTACCTGTTCCTGAGGTAGACCAGATTCCACCGGTAGCTCCTCCGGTAACGGATCCATTAAGTGATGTGGCTGCATTATTGGCACAAACCGTTTGATCTACTCCTGCGCTTACTACTGGTGAAGGAGTTATAATAACGCGCATGGTATCGGTAACTGCATTACATGTTGCACGGTTAGCTGATAAAATTAAATCTACAAATCCATTAGAAATTTCTGCGGCTGTAGGCGTATAATCAATATTTAATGAAGTATTATTTGGAGTATAAGTACCCGCCCCTCCTGACCAAACTGAAACTGTAGCATTTGTGGTAGTACCACTTATGCTTGCAATATTATTATTCTCACATACGGTCACATCATTTCCAGCATTTGCAATTGGTTCCGGTGTAAATATTATCAAGGCCGTATCTCGATCGGCAGGACAAACACCATTTCCGGTCGTTTCCAGAATAATTGCTGATATACTGGAAGCTAATTCCCCGGCAGTAGGAATGTAGGTAGCATTAAGGGTTGTTGAATTTGGTAAAAAAGATCCCAAAGCCAGCCATTGTCCTCCGGTAGCATTTGTTACGCTACCATTTAAGGAAATAGCCACATTATTTTTACATTGGAATTGATCTCCACCTGCATTGGCTACGGGTCCGGGAACGATTGTAATTTGCACTGTATCACTCACTGGAACACATGTTCCATTTCCCGTACTTGTAAGAATAAGCTGGGCGGAGCCAGCTGTTATTTCTGCGGCACTTGGCGTATAAATAGCGTTCAAATCCGTATTGGACGGATTGAAAGTTCCTCCCCCCCCAGACCAGGCACCTCCTGTTGCAACATTAACAATCCCTGCTAAATTAGCATCAGGTGCTGTTGAACAAGTAATTAAATCCGTACCTGCATTCACGCTAGGACCCGGTGTAATCGTAATTACAATATCATCAACAGCAGCAGCACAACTACCATTCCCTGTTGTTGTTAAACTTAATGTAACAGTACCAGCAGAAATTTCCGCTGCCGATGGGGTATAAGTCGCATTTAAGGTATTAGAATTAGGGTTAAAACTGCCTCCACCTCCACTCCAGCTAGCACCAGTGGCTATAGTAATCGAAGCATTAAGTGTCACATCCGGATTATTTGCACACACAATTTGATCATTTCCTGCAAATGCAGTTGGGGAAGGTGCAATTGTGTAGGTAACAGTATCATCTTCCGCCAGACATGTTCCATTTCCAGTACTTGTCAATATTAATGATACGGTTCCGGCTGTTATTTCTGCAGCTGTTGGCGTGTAATTTGCATTTAGTGTAGTGTTTGATGGATTAAAAGCACCGCCCACATTTGACCAAATTCCACCACTGGCAATTGCAACTGATCCGTTGAGCGCGATTGTGGGGTTATTACTGCACACCAGACCATCATTTCCGGCAAAAACCGTTGGTGCAGGTGTTATATTTATTCGCATGGTGTCAGTTACTGGAATACAGGTTCCGTTACCGGTACTTGTTAAAATTAAATCCACAAATCCGGCTGTAATTTCTCCTGTTGAGGGTGTATAAATTGCATTTAAAGTGTTTGCATCCGGGTTGAAATTACCACCGCCGCCTGACCAGGTACCTCCTGTTGCAACAGTCACAGTACCATTTAAATTAACCTGGTTGTTATTAGCGCAAACGGTTTGGTCGAGTCCCGCATCTACAACCGGTGCCGGAGTAATTGTTATAGTCATACTTGCAGATTCAGCCAAACAATTTCCGTTGCCGGTACTGGTAAGCGTCAATGTCACAGAACCTGCAGAGATTTCAGCTGCACTTGGCGTATAAACAGCATTTAAGTCCGTATTGGACGGATTGAATGAACCGCTACCACCGGACCATTGCCCACCAGTGGCATTACTTACACTTCCATTTAATGTTACATCGGCATTATTGCCACATACCGTTTGATTGGCCCCTGCGCTCACTATTGGTCCCGGTCCAATGGTAATACTAGTATTATCCGTAACAGGTGTGCAATTGCCATTTTGGATAGAGGTTAAGGTCAAATTAACAGTGCCGGCTGTAATTTCTGCAGCCGTAGGTGTATATGTTGCGTTTAAAGAACTATCATTAGGAGAATAGCTCCCCGCCCCTCCTGACCATCTTCCACTGCCCGCATTTGTAACTGTTCCTGAAAGAACTACCTGAGCGTTATTCGAACAAGAATTATAGGGTCCTCCGGCATCGACTATTGGTGCAGGGGGGTAGGTAATTGTAACCTGATCCTGCTCTACAGGACAAATTCCATTGCCAGTGGTGCTCAAAGTTAATGTCGCAAAACCGGCAGTTAATTCTGCCGCTGAGGGAGTATAAATGGCATCCAGAGTTGTATCATTTGGGTTATAAGCTCCACCTCCACCTGACCATTGCCCCCCGGTAGCAATTACAACACTACCTTGAAGTTGTATCGGAGTATTATTTTGACAGCTGATCAAATCAGGTCCGGCATTGGCCGATATTGGAGATGGGTTAGCTGTAACAGTGACTGTATCGTATTTTGGTGGACAATCCGTTGAATCCGTCATACGAACCCAGTATGTACCCACACCTACATTTATACTTTGAGTAGTTTCTCCTGTGCTCCACAAATATTCGTAAGGAGGTGCCCCTCCATTTGGATTGGCAGTTACCGAAGCTGTGATTCCACCAAAACAAATTACAGGATCCTTTGGAAGAATCTCTACAAATTTTTCATCTACAAAATATACAGTGATGGGTAAAGAAACCGTATCGCCGGAGCATCCTCCTGCAGGTTGGCCGGTGACCTGATAAACTATCGAGTCAGGAGGTGAGTCGGCAGAGTCTATCTGAACTAATACGGTATCGCAGCCGGCGAGACAATCTAAATAACTATTATGTGTAGCATTAAAGGGAATTGAAGTCCAGGTTATTGTACTTTCTACATAATTTTTGGCAAAAATTAATGCTGAACAACCATCCGCTACCACTTTTGGTGGTGAGGCTTCAGGTTTAGCTATTGAAGTAATACAATATTGATTCAGGTTTGATCCGGGCTTGCAAAAAGTTATATCGTAAGGCCCCGGTCCGGGTAAACAGAGTGGATCTCCTACCTGATAGATTGTTCCACAATCAACCTGATAAAAAAGCGCTCCTGATGGTTTAGCCCCATTGCAAACGTCAAACTTAAAACCTTGTGCATTGCTATCTAATAGGAGCGTAAAACTGATGCATCGATCCGGATTGGATGATCCACAACACTGGTCTGATCTTTTAATAGAACTACTTACCCAAAGTGAATCTGCATTACCACTAAGATCCACAAAGAAAAAGGGCACTCCAGGATCACAAGCAGCCAATTGAGCATGACCCGATTGCCATCCAAAAAGTGCTAAAATGGATAATATTAGTAGTTTCTTATATTTCAATTCCGTATATATAGAAAGTTCAATAGATGAAGTCTACAAACAAAGCCTAAAACCTTTTTTATAACAATTAATTTACCAACAGATATTCTATATTACGTATTTTAATTTTCAAATGTTTAGTTTTAAACTAAAATTGGCGGTAAACAACTAGTATGCGAAAAGTATTAGTAATTGGCTTATTTATTGGGTTTTGCTCATACAGCAGTAGTGCACAGGAGCTTAACTTTTCACAGTTTTTTAATATTAAGCAATATTATAACCCCATTGATGCTGCCTCATTTGAAGGTACGGATGCCTATCTTATCTATAGAAATCAATGGCAGGGATTACCAAATCCTTTTACTTCATCGCAGTTCTCAGCTTCACATGGAATATTGAAAAATGGTGATCCGGAAGAGCATTTAGGAGGTATAGGCTTTGAGGTTCATAATTTCAATTCCGGTCCAGGCAATTATAATGTTTTGGGTGCTTCGGTAAGTCCTGCTTATAATGTTTTTTTCAATCAATCTAAATCGAGTAAGGCAGTTTTTGGTCTCAAATTGGGGTATGAACAAAGATCTATTGGAATCAATGATTTGACCTGGGGTAATCAATACAATCCCAATATTGGTTTTGATGCCTCCCTTGATCCCAATGAACCAAATTTTGGTGAAAATGTCAGTGCAATAACGGTCGGTGCCGGCGCTGGATATTATTTTAATCACAAATCGAACGATGAGATTAGCCATTGGAGTTTTCATATTAAAGCAGCAGGCTTAAATCTGAATAAACCTGAATACAATTTATCAGGTGTAAAAACGGCATCTGAAATATTTATTACTTCAGAAATTGGACTTCATTATTTGATACATGAACATTATTTAATTGGAACAGATATTCTTTATTTAAAACAGGGGGATAATGAATTAATAAACCCAGGACTCAATCTTTCGTATATAATCAACAAGAACCCATCTCATAATTTTGCGCCTACATGGGTAAAAGTTGGAGCATCGTATAGATTGGACAATGCTTATATGGGATTGATTGGAATTGGAAACGGATTATATAGAATCCATTTTAGTTATGATTTGAGTTCAAATTCACTTTCCGATGCAAGTTCAAATTATAACGCTTATGAAATTTCATTAGGTTTTAGATTTATTAAAAAGAAACATACGGAATCAATTAAATATAATAATAACCACAACCCAAGAATTTAAACTATTTGAAAAAATACTATACTATAGCACTACTCATGCTTGGGTTTACCATGATCCATGCTCAGGACATCCAGTTTTCTCAATTTTACGGCAACTCTTTGTTTATGAATCCATCTTTTGCAGGTGGTTTTCATCAACCCAAGGCCAATATTCATTACAGGGGACAATGGCTGAATCTTGAAGCTCGCTATAATACCTACCTCACTTCTATTGACGGATTTAGCGCAAAACACAATTCGGGATATGGGTTAATGATAATGAGAGATGTGCAGGGACCAGGGCGATTGGGTAGCACCGACATATCCGCCTTTTATTCTTATGAATTAAAAATTAATAGAAAATGGACGGCCAGAGCAGGTGGCAGAGCAGCAATTATTTCTCAATCTTTGGATTACTCTGCCCTAAGATTTCCCAGTCAGTACGATGATAACGGCCTTACAACCACAACTTCTCCTTCGCAAAATATTGGAAACGGTAATATAATTTATCCTGATGTTTCATTTGGAACATTAATATTTAACAGAGATTTCTGGTTTGGTGCTTCCGGGCATCATTTAAGTCAACCCAATCAAAGCTTTATTAATGATGGGCTAAATAAACTGCCTATGAGTCTTTCCTTTATAACAGGATATAAAATTCATATAGAAAGACATGACGGCCTTCATCATAACAATGATGAAAAAAGTATTTCTCCTACCATGCATTACAAAGTTCAGGGTAAATCGGATCAATTGGATCTTGGGATGTATGCCCATTATCACAAATTGCTTACAGGTATTTGGTACAGAGGAATTCCAGTAAAAAAATTCCAATCCAATATTCAGAATAACGAATCCATGTCCTTTATGCTTGGCATGCGCACCAAGCACTTTATTATCAGATATAGCTATGATGCTGTTGTTTCTACACTCACCGTTTCAAATCCGAGAGGTGCACATGAAGTGGGAATCACCGTTATCAATCCATTTTCAGATAAAAGACGCAGACCGCAAAGACGCATTCCTTGTCCTAATTTTATTTAAGGTTTTTAAATATCTTTCTGCATTTTTGAAACATGCTCAAATCACAGAAAGAAAGAATCATAAGCAAAATTCTGGAAAGGGATAGAAGTATCTTTATAAGTGAACTTCAAAAAAACAAAGATCAGTTACTCGATAATCTAAAAGATGCTTCAATTCTAGTGATAGGTGGAGCAGGAAGCATAGGTTCACATTATGTTCTGGAATTGCTTCGTTATCCGGTTCAAAAAATATGCATTGTGGATCGCGATGAAAATGCATTGACCAAGCTTTCAAGACAAATCAGAGCAAAAAACAGGTATGACACCCAATTGGATTTTGTATCTCTGGATTTTGGCAGTCCGATATTTAAAAAATTTTATGAGGAGAATAAGGCCTTTGATTATATCGCAAATTTTGCTGCTTTAAAACACGTGCGTACCGAAAGTGATTTAAACAGTACACTTTCTATTCTTGAAAACAATGTCCAAAATCAGATCGGGCTATTGGATTTACTAAGTAAAAAGCCACCAAAAAATTACTTTTCCATATCGACCGATAAGGCAAATAAACCCGTTAGTATAATGGGTGCAAGCAAAAAGTTGATGGAAAATATTCTCTCTTCCTATCAGGATAAAGTACATATCAGCAGTGCGAGATTCCCAAATGTGCTTTTTTCAAATGGAAGTCTTTTGGAAGGCTATGAGCATTTGTATAATCAACAAAAACCTCTTCCCTGCCCCTTAAATATTAAACGCTATTTTATTTCCGGTTATGAAGCCGCACATATTTGTATTGCAGCTCAATTTCTTAGCCAAAGTGGTGAGTTATTAGTGCCAAAATTTGAGCAACATCGCCACCTATTAAGCTTCGAACATACGGTTAAAATATTCCTCGAAGTACTGGGCTTTAAAGCCAAATATTTTCGCGATCTGGATGATGCCATGAATTATCATATTGAAGATGAATTTTATCCGGTATACTTAAGCAATACGAATACAAGCGGAGAGAAAGAAGAGGAAAGTTTTTATTCTGACGAAGAAGAACTCATCAACAATAAATTTAATATGCTGGGCATTGTTAAAATGCAAAAAAACAATCTGGATACTGAAAGCCTATCTTTGGATATCCACCGGATCATGAAGGAAGCAAGCAACAAAGATGAATTGGTAAATTTTCTAAAAGTCCATATTAAGGACTTTGAACACTCGGAAAAAGGGAAAAGCCTTTACTCTAAATACTAAAATTGAATATTAACATTTCTAATTCCAAAGCGTTTCTGATACATGACTGAAAGCTATGATGTAATTATAATTGGGGCCGGCCCCATTGGTTTGGCATGTGGTATTGAGGCTAAAAAAGCGGGTTTTAAGTATTTGATCATCGACAAAGGTTGTCTGGTTAATTCTATTTATAACTATCCGCTTAATATGACCTTCTTTTCAACTTCAGAGCGATTGGAAATTGGCGAGGTGCCTTTTATATCGCATGGTAATAAACCAAATCGTTTTGAAGCGCTGGAATATTACAGGAGAGTGGCTTCTTCATGGAATCTCCAACTCAAATTGTATGAAAAAGTGGAAAAGGTGAAAAAATCTTCCTCCGATTTTGAGATTTTCACCAACAGAAATAAATACCATTCAAAATCAATCATACTGGCGACAGGGTTTTACGATTTTCCTTATCTTATGAATGTTCCGGGTGAAGATCTCCCCAAAGTAAAACACTATTACGACGAGCCTCATCCCTATTTTGGACAAAAGGTAATTGTAGTAGGAGCCGCCAATTCTGCAGTGGACGTAGCACTGGAAACCTATAGAAAAGGAGCTGAAGTCACCATGGTTATAAGGGAAGCAGAACTCCTCGATTCTGTAAAATACTGGGTGAAACCGGATATTGAAAACCGGATTAAGGAAGGATCCATAAAAGCCTATTTCAACTCAGAAATAAAAGAAATCAGACCATTTGAAGTGGATATCAAAACGCCTAAAGGAGAATTGACCATTGAAAATGATTTTCTGCTTGCCATGACGGGCTATAAACCAAATTTTGATTTAATGGAGGCCATGGGAATAAAATTTCAAAAGAATGAATTTCATACCCCTGTTTACAATGAAAAAACCCAAGAAACAAATGTGGAAAATGTGTTTTTAGCCGGTGTGGTTTGTGGGGGATTAAAAACAAATAAATGGTTTATTGAAAATTCCAGAGAGCATGCCAATTTCATTATTCAATCACTAAAACGCAGATTTCAGTGATTCAGAGCATTTTATATGTATTCGATTTTAATTTCACATATAATTCCATTGATTTGTATATACCGACACAAATCGGGACCTAAACAACATACGCAATGAAATCGGATATTGAAATTTCGCGATCGGCGACTCTAAAAAATATTTCAGAAATAGCTGCCGAACTCAAAATACCTTCGGAAAAAGTAAAACCTTTTGGTCATTATAAAGCCAAGCTCCCGCTTGATCTTATTAATGAAGAGAAAGTTCAACAATCAAATATGATTTTGGTCACTGCCATGACCCCTACCAAGGCGGGTATCGGAAAAACAACAACTTCTGTCGGTTTGACCCTGGGTCTAAATAAGATCGGCAAAAAATCAATTGTTGCTTTAAGAGAGCCATCGCTGGGTCCCTGTTTTGGGATGAAAGGCGGAGCTGCGGGTGGCGGCTATGCACAGGTTTTGCCTATGGAAGAGATTAATCTTCATTTTACCGGAGATTTTCATGCCATTACTTCAGCCCATAATACCATTACTGCCTTACTCGATAATTATCAATTCCAACATCAGGGCACCGATAAGCAATTAAAGGAGATCGTATGGAAACGTGTACTCGATGTTAATGACCGATCATTGCGTTTTATCGTATCGGGGCTAGGTGGAAATACCAATGGTGTGGCGAATGAGACCGGATTTGATATTACACCTGCTTCGGAGATCATGGCGGTTTTTTGTCTTTCCAAAGATTACGTAGATCTCAGAAAAAGAATTGATTCGATAATTCTCGGTTACGATGCAAACAGAGAGCCATTCAGAGTAAAAGATTTAAAAATTGGCGGTGCAATTGTGGTTTTACTCAAAGAAGCGCTGGAACCCAATCTCGTTCAAACCACAGAAAACACACCGGCCATAATTCACGGAGGACCATTTGCCAATATCGCACATGGTTGCAATTCGCTGATCGCCACAAAAATGGCCATGTCACTTAGCGATTATGTCATTACCGAAGCCGGTTTTGGTGCAGATTTGGGTGCCGAAAAATTTCTCAATATCAAATGCAGAATGGGAGGAATTTATCCGAAAGCCACGGTGATGGTGGTTACTTCGCAAGCCTTGAAATTACACGGCGAAGTGGAGGAAAAGGAAATAAAAAAACCAAATCTCGAAGGCATCAAAAAAGGTTTAAGAAATCTTGAAAAACATCTGGATAACCTTAAAAGACTCGGCCAAAAAGTCGTCATTTCCTTTAATCAATATTATTTCGATACCGATGAGGAATTGAAATATATGCGACAATGGGCGGAAGAAAAAGGCCATGTTCTTGCTATTAATAATAGTTTTGTTGAAGGAGGAAAGGGTGCCCTTGAACTCGCAGAAAAAGTGGTGAATGTTATTGAGAATGATGCATCTAAGGGTGTTGAATTTACTTATAAAAATGACGATTCCATTCAGGATAAACTCAATGCTATTGTTCAAAAGGTTTATGGTGGAAAAAGAGCTGTGCTTTCCAAAAAAGCATTTCTAAACTCCAAGAGAATTGCCAGATTGGGATTGGAGCATTTTCCCATCTGTATTGCCAAGACACAATATTCATTTACCGATGATCCAAAAAATCCCGGGCATGATGGAAATTTTGAAATTGAGATTCGCGAATTAATCATTAATGAAGGGGCCGGATTTATAGTAGCCGTTGCGGGCGAAATTATGCGAATGCCGGGTCTGCCAAAAGAGCCACAGGCTCTGCATATCGATATGGTGGATGGGCAGATTGAAGGACTTAGTTAATAAAGTGTGGAGCGCGGAGTGTGAAATTGAAGGTAATTGAAGATTACAAATTGAAGATTGAAAATTCGTAATTCGTAATTCGTAATTTTAACAGACGAAGTATTAATAGAGTCTATCCCAATTATTGCGTATTGTTTACTGTTTATTCTTTATCTAGAATCGAACTCCTGAGAATCAGAATTGTTAAAATTTCATGGACGACAAATTAAACAGAGGTATTCAAAATTTCAGAGAGGGCAATTACAAAGAAGCCATCTCAGACCTCAACGAATATATCGCATTCAACGCATTTGAAGTACAGGCACTCTATGCCAGAGGAATAAGTCACAGAAAACTGGATGATCATCAAAAATCTTTGGAAGATCTAGACAGGGCTTGCAATCTATTGCCTACGGATGCCGAACTTTTATCAGAACGGGCAGTCACCAAGGTTCACCTCAAGCAATTCGATAATGCTATTGAAGATTTTCAAAAGGCGCTGAATCTGGATGATAAAAATCCTTACCGTTATTCAAGTCTTGCTTTTGTTCAGGCCAAAGCCGGATTAGTTTTTGAAGCCATTGAAAATTATGAGAAAGACATTGAACTGGATCCTGAAGATGCCATAGCATTGAATAATCTTGGACTATTAGAAGAACAAATTGGCTATAAGGAGAGCTCAAAAAAACGCTTTGAAAAGGCTGATGCGATCATGTCAAAAAGCGAAGGTGAAAAATTTAAAAATGTTGAAAAACTCAGGGATGAAGCCATTGAAAAAATAAAAACGCAGAGAACAAACACACAGAACAAGCCAAAATCCAAAAAAAAGGGATTATTTAAAACCTATTTCAAGACCATAGGAGATTTGTATTCAAGTGGAGAGGAGCGCAAGAGGTTTTTGAAGTTTTTATTTCGGGATAAAGGTTGAAATAAAAAGACCCCAAAAATTTTGAGGTCTTCCTTATTAGAAGGCAATTAACTTAATGCTGAATCGAAATTTTTCGCCTTTCAATTCCAAAATTTGAACTGATTTCAAGAATATACACACCTTGAGCTAAGTCAGAAGTATTTATTGAGATCAATTCGTTTGATTTTGATGAATTAGCATCAATCGCCCGGCCGATTTGATCATAAATTTTTACACCTTGTAAATTTTCACCATAAACACTTAAAGTTTGATTCGCGGGATTCGGGAATATTTTGACTGCATTGTTATCCACCAATCCAAATCTTGAACCTCCACCTCCGGAACATTCTCCTCCTGTTGGAGGTGTTGACCTTACATCAACCGTGTTTGACTGGATATCATATGTTCCACTACATGCTTCATCTTGAGTAACTATACAATAATAATCGTCATCAGCTGTTACGTCATATGACGAATTTGTTGCACCAGAAATATCTCCACCTGAGTTATACCATTGATAGCTTACATCTTTATGGTTAACTCCATTCGCTGTAATACTTATCGTTTCAGGATTGTCTCTACAATAAATTATTGCAGGCAAATTTGTTGTAATGACCGGATCTTCACATAAGGCAGAAAAATAGACTGAACCTGCATTCGTTACAGGCGTTCCTCCTCCTGGCAAATGATCTTCATATTGTGCACCGACTGCTGCATAGTCTCCATTTATTGCAACTGACCATCCAAATTCATCATTAGCTGCGCGATCTGAAGCTACTAGTTTTTCAAATGAACTCCATGTTGTTCCACTTCTTTCGAATACTTCTGCAGACCCTGAATTGCTCAAAGAACTTCCTCCACTTGCATCCAATTCATCGGCAAATGATCCAACAATAGCATATGTTCCAGATATTCCTACACTTACACCAAATCTATTGTCTGTGTCTCTATCCTGACCTTCCAGTTTAGCCTGCTGAGACCACGAAGTTGAATAATTGAAAATATAAGAAGAACCAGCATTTGATGTTGAACCGCTTCCTGTTTTATCTTTTTCATCTTGATCAGCTCCAATTATCACGTAATTCTCATCCATCGCCACCGAGTAACCAAATCTGTCATCAATTCCTCTATCATCTGCTACTATTTTTTGATTTACCACCCAATTGCTTACTGATCCACTGGTCCTTAGAATAAATGCGGAACCCGCGCCTGATTTGGTCTCTGAACCACTCGCATCTTCATCTTCATCGGGCGCACCTACAATTGCAAAATCATTATCACCTATATGTATATCTACGTCCCAACCAAAATGGTCATCGGCAATTCTATCCGTGTAAATCACTTTATCAAGCTCTGTTCCTTCCAAATCGAAAAAATAGACAGCTCCTGCATTGGATACCGGAGTACCACCTCCGCTTGCATTTAAATCACTGTTGGGGGAACCGACAATAATAACGTCACTATGTATTTCAACCGACCAGCCGAAATTATCGTCATCTGCTACGTCGGAAGCAGTAAATCTACCTACTTCTGTCCAGCTAGTTGTATATTCATAAATATAAATTGATCCACCATTAGACGCACCAGTATGATCATCAAAAGGCGCACCAACGACAATATAATTACCTGCAATTGCTACTGAATGTCCAAAGCGATCACCATTATCACGGCTCGTTCCAGCGACTAATTTTGTATCATTTGTCCAATCACCATTTCCATCATATTCAATAACAAATGCCGCACCAGCATTTGGTACATTACTAGTGTTTGTCTTGTTTTCATTTTCATATTCGCTACCTACAACCGCTCGATCACCATCAATGTCCAAAGCATTAATTTCACCTGAAAAACGATCATCAGCATTTCTGTGAGAGGTAGCACCAATCACTGCTACTACTTTTTCTGTCTCTCCCCAATCCTGGGCGAGAACTGTTGATATTGAAGTGAGAAACAACAATACCAACATCATGCAAATTTTCAAATTGTTTGTTGTTAACATAATTTATTTGTTTAAATTAAAGAATGAATAAGCTAAGGAATATACAATAAAATATTCAAAAAAAAAAAACTTCATGTTACTTAAAAGTAATTTCAATGTGATTTATTTCACTCTGGCACTTGTTTCGTCCTATATTTCATTTGGGCAAACCACTTCTCAAAAAAGCTCTGTTCCATTTACTATTCTTGATTCAATGACATTATTTAATCCACCAAATCAGGGTTCAATTTTAAAAGATCCGGTTTATACAGGTACAGAATTTTGGTTTAGGTCAACAAATTTGTTAGGTGGTTTGGATTCTGTTTATATTTTTAGTAGAAATGGATTGTTTCAAAGTTCATTTTTACTTCCCGGAAATAAGACTCCAAGAAGTATTGTATGGGATGGTTTAAACATTTGGATGACTCGAAATTCATCAATAAATACTGAGATTTATAAAATAGATACAGCAAATAAATTAGTAATTTCCACTCATTTATTAAGTAGGTCATATGCGACAATGGCCTTTGATCCTAGTGCCAACGCTGGCAATGGTGGAATATGGGCATTGTCTTTTTCAACACCACGAGCTTTATAT
Organism: Cytophagales bacterium; assembly: GCA_040218795.1. Taxonomy (GTDB): domain Bacteria; phylum Bacteroidota; class Bacteroidia; order Cytophagales; family CCMP332; genus CCMP332. The sequence continues at coordinate 548,641 of JAVJQT010000003.1, forward strand.
TTACTTGATTCCAATTTTTTCGAGATTGACAGTATTGAGGCATTTCAGCTTCCAAATAGTATTTTCTATTTTACCGTGGATACTTCTACATATGCAAATTCACATTTTATATTATCACGAACACAACCTGGATTAAGGGATCAATTATTATGGTATGATATAACTACCAAATCGCTCTCCAATAATAATTATTATAACTCCCAGGACATAGGATTTTGTGATGTTACGAGAGGTATATCGACTATATATGATACAAGTTTTAACAATTCAAATACAAAATTAATGTCATTATCCTCAAATTGGGATGACACTTTGAATAGATTAATTATATATGAACTAGGCCCTCCACCACCTTTTCCCGCTCCGATAAACGATGACATCTGTGGCGCTTTAGAAATTAAACTTGATAGTCCATCTATTTTTTTTAACAATCTTGAAGCTACTTCCTCTCCTAATGAGCCTATTGGATCTTGTTTTACACATCCGGTGGATTCATCAGTCTGGTTTAAAGTTGTAGTTACAAACCCCTCCTTTTATGTTCAACAAGGGCCTGACTCTCCCAATACACCATGTAATCCTGCTATTAATGATTATCAAATTGCGGCATATGATCTAATTGGAAATGGTTGTCAGGCATTACCCGTACAAATTGGCTGTGGTGATGAAAATGGTGGACCATGGGGCACTTTTGCAAGAACTACTGTTAGAGGCCACACTCTGGGTGATACAGTCTATATTCAGCATGATGGGGATTGGTTTCCTAATTATGCTTATCTGCAAGCGGTATCTATTCCGACCATTTCCAGAGACTTTGAATTGTATGATACTACCAGATATATTGCTCTCTATGATGATGAGTGGTTTTTAGATACAGGGTTGACCAATGGGCAAATTGGAGAGGATTCCAGAGTGAGCGATGAACAAGGTCAAAGCGGTGATTATTCTTTGAAAATACAGGGCTCCGAAAAGCCTGTTTATCATTTGTACGATCTTGATTCTATAGTTCAATTGGTTGGCTTTAGCATGTATATTCCTTCTGGAAATCAAAGTTATTTTGAATTAAAAAATACTGATAGTTCTAATCTTTTTAACGTTCAATTTGGCCCTAACAATAACGGGTTATTGAGTCATGACAGTACATCTTTTAGTTTCCCCAATGACCAATGGTTCAATCTCGAATTCTATTTTGATCTGGATAATGACAGCATGTTAATTCTCATCGATCAGAGTTTTGTTCTGATTGATGCAATTCCCGGGAATCCCAAGATAAATTCATTTCAATTTGAGCCTTCAAGG
>JAVJQT010000004.1:0-2446 GCA_040218795.1 Cytophagales bacterium
TTCTCAACTTTCTGCATTTGACCTTTTACAACCAAATGATAAATCAAAACTGATTATAGATAATGGAATGTTGTACAATAATCTATTCAAATGGGAAAGCAGCACTGATCAATTGGGACTCGAAACAAAATACGAATTTAAGCTTCTGGAAGATTCGGCGGGCTCATTTTTCGAAAAATATAATAGGGAGTTATCCCTGGACAGCACTTTCTTATCCGAATTTCAGATTGATTCCATATTCACAAGCATTGGTTTAAATCAAAATGATACATTTAATGGCTTTTGGGAAGTTAAAGCCAAAACTAGTTTAGACAGTAGATCATCATTAAACGGCCCCTTTGAGATAAGCATTTACAGAGGCACTTATGTCGGTTTGGAAATCAATGATCATAACCATCGGATCAGACTATTTCCCAATCCCAATAAGGGAGAGCTCTACGTAGAAAGTTCTCTGAGTGAATTTGAATTAAAAATCTACGATTTGAATGGGCGTTTGCAATTTCAAGAAAGAATTAAATCAGCGAATAAAAAACTGGATATCCATTTCCTGCAAAGCGGTTTATATCTAATCCGTATTGATTCTGACACAAAAAGCTGGACGAGGAAGTTGTTTGTGGAGTAATTATTAATTTTATAGAAACCACATGCATTCTTGAAGTACATCAAAACTCACATTTGTCTTCTCCTAATAATAATTCAGGGGTTTGAGGTTAAAGGTCAAAGTGGTCCATTTACTATTCTTGATTCAAGTACGGTTTTTAATCCAGCTAATGGTGGCGCGGTATTGTTGGATCCAATTTTTACAGGATCAGAATTTTGGTTTAGATCAAACAATATTGGTACTGGGCGTGATTCGGTTTTTATTTTTGATAAGAATTTATCGACAAAAGAAACATTTTTACTTCCCAACAATAAAGTAGTAAGAGCATTAACATGGAATGGAGTAAATATTATTATTTCAAGTGAGTTAACTGCTCAAATACCAATAATTTATATTATTGATACTTTTCAAAATGCGATAATATCTTCGAAGTTGACAAACTTAAAAATAGAAGAAATAGCTTTCGATCCTACGGCTGATAATGGAAAAGGAGGGTATTGGGTAAGGCCTCAGTTTAATCTTTCATCAACTGGAATTTATTTATTGGATACTGGTTTTAATATAATTGATAGCATCCCAAAAACTCAAATCCCAACTAACCCAGGTTCACTTTATTCATTTACTGTTGATACAAGTTCGTTTAATGAGACGCATTTAATTTTTGGCTTTCGTGGTCCGCCTTTGAATAATGTATTAAATTGGTTTAACACCTCAACCAAAATATTTACAAATTCCCGCTATTATTCTTTTCAAGATAACGGAATTTGCGATTACATCAATGGTGTTTTTATTTCTAACTCCTATGATACTCTAAACCCTAACGGAAATCTTTTTACCTTGACTTTCGATCCCAATGACTCAACTAATAAACTTATTAACTATGAATTAGGACCACCTCCAGCATTTCCCGCCCCTGTTAACGATGATATCTGTGGCGCTTTAGAAATTAAGCTTGATAGTCCATCTATATTTTTTAATAATCTTGAAGCCACTGCATCACCCAATGAACCTGTAGCCACCTGTTTTACCCATCCTGTTGATTCTTCAATATGGTTCAAAGTAGTTGTAACTAACCCTTCTTTTTATGTTCAAAAAGGTCCTAATTCTCCTATTACACCTTGTAACCCTGCTATTAATGATTATCAAATAGCGGCATATGATCTAATTGGAAATGGTTGTCAGGCATTACCCATACAAATTGGCTGTGGTGATGAAAATGGTGGACCATGGGGCACTTTTGCCAGAACTACTGTTAGAGGCCATACTCTGGGTGATACAGTCTATATTCAGCACGATGGAGATTGGTTTCCTAATTATGCTTATCTGCAAGCGGTTTCTATTCCGACCATTTCCAGAGATTTTGAATTGTATGATACTACCAGATATATTGCTCTCTATGATGATGAGTGGTTTTTAGATTCAGGGTTGACCAATGGGCAAATTGGAGAGGATTCCAGAGTGAGCGATGAACAAAGTCAAAGCGGTGATTATTCTTTGAAAATACAGGGCTCCGAAAAGCCCGTTTATCATTTGTACGATCTTGATTCTATTGTTCAATTGGTTGGTTTTAGCATGTATATTCCTTCTGGAAATCAAAGTTATTTTGAATTAAAAAATACTGATAGTTCTAATCTTTTTAACGTTCAATTTGGCCTTAATAATAACGGGTTATTGAGTCATGACAGTACATCTTTTATTTTCCCTAATGACCAATGGTTCAATCTCGAATTCTATTTTGATCTGGATAATGACAGCATGTTAATTCTCATCGATCAGAGTTTTGTTCTGATTGATGCAATTCCCGGGAATCCCAAGATAAATTCATTTCAATTTGAGCCTTCAAGG
>JAVJQT010000001.1:0-358359 GCA_040218795.1 Cytophagales bacterium
TCTATCAGGGCGGGACAAGATGTTGTGGTGATTCTGCGAGGGGGTCCCACCTCTTCCCATTCCGAACAGAGCAGTTAAGCCCCTCAGCGCCGATGGTACTGGTCTAAAGCCGGGAGAGTAGGTCATCGCCACACTTTTATTTATAACCCTGTCATCGCAAGATCGACAGGGTTTTTTTATGTCTTACTTTTTATAATCCACAACAAATTTTATAGTTTCTGACTGCGTTGTATTTTAGCCGCCTAATTACATATAATGAATTCAATTCTAAAAGTACTCTGGATTTTGTCCTTTGTTTCCGCCGGCCTATTACTAATTCTGTCTTATGGATATCTTCCCGATGACATCATACTTTTTGATGCAAGCTTTTCTGTAATGAGCAAGGCAACATTTTTCAATTATAATCTTATTACCCTGGCGATTTTATTCTTTATAGCCAGAATTTTTCACAAAGGAATAAGAGAGATGAACTGGGCATTCGTATTTCCCCTGAGTAGAAATTGGAGAAAAGACGCGGAAAACCGTGATGCCTATAGGATTCACATAGACTCCTGGCTCACCTCAATTTTTATGGTTTTTAATGTATTGTTTACGATTACCATATTTTTGATTTGGAGTGGCAATGATGGCTTGGTCTTTTCATACCAAAATGTTTTTATTGCTGCTTTATTAATATTTTCAACAATATTAATTTTAACTTTAATTATTCCTCCTTTTATCATCTATCGTGGACCAGTAAATACTGAAAATGGCAGCTAATCACAATTATACGGAAGACAATATTCGCTCTCTCGATTGGAAAGAACACATACAGCTTCGTCCGGGCATGTATATAGGCAAATTAGGCGATGGTTCCTCTCATGATGATGGCATTTATGTTCTTTTCAAGGAAATAATGGATAATGCCATCGATGAGCATATGATGGGTTTTGGTAAAAAAATTGATGTAAAATTAAGGGATAACCATTTGGAAATCAGAGATTACGGACGAGGAATTCCATTAGGAAAAGTTATTGACTGTGTATCTAAAATAAACACCGGTGGTAAATACGATTCCGAAGCCTTTCAAAAATCAGTGGGTCTCAATGGTGTTGGTACCAAAGCGGTGAATGCCCTCTCAAGTTATTTTTGTGTTGAAGCTTACAGGGAAGGGAAAGTAAAAAAGGCAGAATTTAAAGATGGCGTGCTAACAGAAGATCACAAAATAGCTAATACGGATGAAAGAGATGGCACTTTTGTGAGTTTTTACCCAAACAATGAAACCTTCAAACACTATAAATATCGTCATGAATTTATTGAGGATCAAATCTGGAATTACGCTTACCTAAATTCCGGACTCACGATTTATTTTAACAGTCAAAAATTTCATTCCGAAAATGGATTGAAAGATCTTTTGAGCAGAAAAATTGATGAAGAAAGTATTCGCTATCCGTTTATCCATTTAAAAGGAGAAGATATCGAGATATGTTTATCGCATTCCAGTCAATACGGAGAAGAATATTATTCCTTTGTGAACGGACAAAACACCACGCAAGGAGGAACTCATCAGGCGGCATTTAGGGAAGCTGTAGTTAAAACAATCCGTGAATTTTACAATAAGAATTTCGAACCTTCAGATATACGTCAGGGCATTGTCAGTGCAATTGCTATTAGAGTTCAGGAGCCTGTATTTGAATCTCAAACCAAAACAAAACTGGGTTCTCAAAATATTGCACCGGATGGAGTGACTATCAGAACTTTTATTAACGATTTTGTAAAAAAGAATTTAGACAATCATTTACATAAATTTCCAAAAACAGCTGAAGCGCTTTTAAAAAGAATTCAACAATCCGAACGCGAAAGAAAAGAGCTGGCCGGTATTAAAAAATTGGCCAATGACAGGGCTAAGAAGGCCAACCTGCACAATAAAAAGCTAAGAGATTGCAGATATCATCTCAACGAAAAAAAGCAGGAGAAGGCATTGGACACGACCTTATTTATTACTGAAGGTGATTCGGCAAGTGGTTCCATTACCAAATCGCGAAATGTAGAAACACAGGCTGTATTTAGTTTGAGGGGGAAACCTTTAAATTGTTTTGGATTGACTAAAAAGGTGGTTTATGAAAATGAAGAATTTAACCTCTTGCAACATGCCTTAAATATAGAAGAAGGGCTTGAAGATCTGCGTTATAATAAAATTGTAATCGCTACAGATGCGGATGTTGATGGAATGCATATTCGCTTGCTATTGCTTACCTTTTTCCTTCAATTTTTTCCGGACCTTGTAAGAAATGGACATGTTTCAATTTTAGAAACCCCACTTTTCAGGGTCAGGAATAAAAAAGAAACCATTTATTGTTACGATGATCAGGAGCGTCAGAATGCGATAAAGAAATTAGGGAGTAAACCGGAAATTACCCGATTCAAAGGTTTGGGTGAAATATCACCAAATGAATTTGAGAATTTTATAGGGAGAGACATACGCTTACAACCGGTTCATCTTAACAATGAAACGCATATTAAAAAGCTGCTTACTTATTATATGGGTAAAAATACGCCTGAAAGACAGCAATTTATTATCAATCATTTGAAAATAGAGAAGGATTTAGAAGAAGAATTGGTGGCTTAATCGATCAGCTGCTCAAAATCATTTCTAATTTCGATTTCATTGACGTAACCCGTAGCATCAAATCTCAACTGAAGGAATTCACCGTATTCATCAATAGATTGATCGCATTGCTTTCCTTCTTCCAGAAAATACACATAAAACTTTTGATGTCTTTTGGATAATCTGTGTCGGTCCGGTCTCCCAAAAAAAGAATTGACTTGTCTTTCAGGCCAGCGAAGAAAAACATCTTTCGATTTTACAAGTTCGGTTTTATTGGAATTTCTAAACCCTTCACATGCATTTTTATCTTTTTTCCATTGCCTTAGTTCAAAACTAAAATCCGGTTCTTCTTTACTATCGCAGGAAATTAAAAAAATGGAAATCAGGAAAAAGTATAAATGTCTCATGTATTTTGGAATCGCAAAGAATAATTCTTTTGTGCTTTTCAATATTTTATAAATTCGCAAATCAAATCACTAACCTCTTAGCACTTTACAATGGCTGACGAAAATAAGGATGAAGAAGAGAATATCATACAAGATATACAACCTGTAAACGATCTTTATGAGAATTGGTTTTTGGATTATGCCTCTTATGTAATCCTTGAACGGGCGGTTCCTTCGGTTGTCGATGGCTTAAAGCCAGTTCAAAGAAGGATACTTCATGCATTAAAGGAAATTGATGATGGCAGATTCAACAAAGTCGCCAATGTGGTTGGTAGCACCATGCAATTCCACCCGCACGGTGATGCTTCAATAATTGATGCTATTGTTAATTTAGGTCAGAAAGAACTCTTGATTGAAACCCAGGGAAATTGGGGTGATATCAGAACCGGAGACAATGCTGCCGCCCCGAGGTATATCGAAGCCAGACTTTCAAAATTTGCGCTTGAAGTAGCTTTTAATGAGAAATTGACGGATTGGCAACTTTCCTACGATGGAAGAAAGCGCGAACCGGTATTTCTTCCTATGAAATTTCCATTGCTGTTGGCGCAAGGCGTAGAGGGGATAGCGGTTGGTCTTGCCACTAAAATTATGCCCCATAATTTTATTGAATTATGCGATGCTTCAATTAGAATACTCAAGGAGAAAAAGATAAATATTGTACCTGACTTTCCAAATGGAGGAATGGCTGACTTTAGTCAATACAATGATGGCTTAAAAGGAGGCAAAATAAAGGTTAGGTCTCATATCGAAGTGTATGATAAAAAGACATTGGTAATAAAGGATATTCCTTATGGCACCACAACTGTAAATCTTATTGATTCCATTATTAAGGCCAATGATTCCGGAAAAATCAAAATTAAACAGGTTGTTGATAATACAGCCAAAGACATAGAGATCTTTGTTTATTTAAGCCCTGGCGTATCTCCGGATATTACAATTGATGCACTTTACGCTTTTACCGATTGCGAAGTATCTATTTCTCCCAACGCCTGTGTGATCGTTGAAGATAAACCAAGATTTATAGGCGTAAATGAGATCCTAAAAATCTCCACTGATAATACCAAAGACCTGCTTAATAAAGAGCTGGAAATAAGAAGAAATGAGCTATTGGAAAAACTCTTATTTTCTTCACTGGAAAAGATATTTATTGAAAATAGAATTTACCGAGACATTGAAGAATGCGAAACCTGGGAAGCGGTAATTCAAACCATAGATAAAGGACTTGATCCTTTTAAAAAAGAGTTTTACAGAGAAATTACGGAAGAAGACATCGTTCGTTTAACGGAGATAAAAATCAAAAGAATTTCAAGATTTGATGCATTCAAAGCCGATGAACTCATGAACAGGCTTCAGGATGAATTGAAGGAAGTGGAACATCATTTGGCTAATCTCACGGATTACTCCATTGCCTATTTTGAAAAACTTAAAGAAAAATACGGACCGGGAAGAGAAAGAAAAACTGAAATAAAATCATTCGATAGTATAGAAGCCCATATTGTTGCTGCGAATAATGTCAAATTGTACATCAACCGCGATGACGGATTTATGGGCCACGGTCTCAAAAAAGATGAATTCGTTACAGAATGCTCTGACCTCGATGATATTATAGTTTTCCGCTCTGACGGTAAATATCAGATTTCCAGAATTTCTGATAAGGTATTTGTTGGTAAAGGAATTATTTACGCAGGAATATTTAAGAAAAATGATGAGCGAATGGTTTATCACTGCGTTTATCTGGATGGAAAAACCGGCCGCTCAATGATTAAACGATTTCAGGTGAGTTCTGTGACCCGCGATAAGGAATACGATCTGACCACAGGAGCCAAAGGATCAAAGGTGCATTATTTTTCGGCCAATCCGAATGGAGAAAATGAGCTAATTACTGTCAAGCTCACGGCGGGATCAAAGGCCCGTAATAAAACTTTTGAATTTGATTTTTCTACATTAGAAATAAAAGGCCGAAATGCAAAAGGAAATATTCTTACCAAATATCCGGTTCGAAAAATAGAACTACTCGAAAAAGGAGCTTCCACTCTGGGTGGTTTGGAAATATGGTACGATGAGACTACGGGTAGACTTAATAGAGAAGAAAGAGGCTATTCCCTGGGAGAATTTAACGGTGAAGAACATATTCTTGTACTGTATAAAGACGGATCTTATGAGCTGAGCAATTTCGAGCTTACGAATCGCTTTGAATCCTCTAAGGTCATTAAACTGTATAAGTTTGATGAAAACAAATCAATCAATGCCATTCATTACGATTCAGAAAATAAGACCAATTATGTAAAACGCTTCTTAATCGAGACAAGTACCCTGAATAAAAAATTCAGTTTCATAGGGGAGTCCAAAGGTTCAAAATTACAATGGGCGGGCTATGGAGATGAAACAGAAATCGAAGTGACCATTAAAAAAGGAAGTAAGGGTGTTGAGAAAAAACGATTGGATTTAAGCGAGATAATTGATGTTAAAGGCTGGAAGTCAATTGGAAATAAATTTCCGATTGAAAAATTTCACAAACTTGACTTAATCACAAAAGAAAAGAACAAGGAGAAAACCGAATTGAGCAAAGAGGAATCTAACAAAGATGAATCTACAGATTTGGCTTCTGACAACACAAATCCGGAAAAGCCAAAGCCAATTAAAAGTTCCGAAACTCAACAACCTTCAAAGAAAAAAGAAGAGGAGAAAGAAAAGGAAGATGAGATTTTAAGTCCCGGTACCAGTATTGAACTTGAAATCAAGCCTAAAAAAGATGACAATTCCCAACTGGGGATGTTTGGTGAAGAAAAATAGAATTCTTTAAAAATAAAAAAACCTCCTCAAATTCTGAGGAGGTTTTTATTTATCTCAATTAGATAGGTTTATTCAATCGTCAGTTTTTTAACTGCCGAACGATCACCCGAGTACATGTTAACAAAGTATTGCCCGGCATCGAGATATGATAGGTCGATAACTTTGTTAAATTTATTTCCCGAGCTGTATTCTTGTCTGAATACTTCCTGACCTTTAATATCAATTACAGATATCAATATTGTTTCTTCTGTATTAGGGATATCAAAAGTGACACTTCCGGCACTTGGATTCGGGAATAAACTAATTTCCTTTGTCCAGCTATTCGAACTTAATCCCACACCCTGGCAATTGACAAATACCGCTTTGGTAGTGTCTTTTGAGCAAGTTCCGTCATAAGCCGTTAAGGTAATGAGGAAGGATTGAGCACTGTTATATATATAAGTTGGATTGATTTGTGTACTCGTACCATTCAATGGGTCACCAAATGTCCATCTAACGCTATCCGTGTTATTGCTAACCAATCCGGTAAAGTCCACAGTACAATTATTTACAGACTGCGTGAAATTCACAGTAGGTGTGAAGTTAACTTCTGCTGTAATCGTTTGTATTGGAGCAGTACAACCATTAGAGTTAATAGCCTGTATGTACAGAACGGTTGTTTGCGTAAAATTGGCAGTATATGTTGATCCGCTATTCACTTGATTGGTTAAAGCAGCATCATCAAACCAGTTGAGATTATCTCCAGTAAATAATACCTGAAGCGTTACAGAACCACCATTGCAAACTTCTCCATTGATTATTGAATCAATTGTCGGCACAGCCTGATTGAAAATACAAAGCTGTGGTAAGGAGTTGTTAAGTGAATCTTCATCTCCAACTAGCACCACACGAACGTCAATACATTTCTGACCCGGACCAGAAAGATCCACACCAGCGATTGTAAAGGTTTGAGTTTGACCAAAAGACAGAGGTGAAGTGGCAGAAGCCCCTATTATAAATGCGCCTCCGTTTACAGAATACTCAATATCGAATACATTCTGCGTATTCGCACCCTTGTTTTCAATATCAACAGTAAATGATTCATTGCTTCCCAAACCACAAGCTGTTTGCAAACCATTGATTGCTGTTAAAGCCAAATCATCATTTGGTGCATCCCTTAATCTCACTTCATCAACGGCCATATCACCGGTAAAGCTAGTTCCTCTTACACCTTGAAATCTAAATTGTACCGTATCTGTACTTGGTACAAAAGGAGCTGATACTGCAACCCATGGATCGGTTGTTGCATTTTGCTGTGGCCCAGAAAGCGTCCAGATATTCACCCAATTGCCTGCACTGTCTAGTACATCTAAATTCAATGTACCCATGGTAGCTCCGTACATATGATAGAAAAACTCAACCTGAGGCGCTGAAAGCCCGCTTATATCGATCGGCGGAGATTCTAATTCCGAAGTTTGACCTACGGAACCACCACTGGTTTCCATATATACATATTTACCAGTACCACTAACATCTGCTGCCGGTCCCGTATTACTAGAACCGGTTGTTAAATCTTCGGTTCTCCAGAAAGGAGCTGTAGTTGTAGTTTTATTCCAACATTGATCAATAGTCCAAGGAGAATTTAAACTCCATGCTGGGCCATCAAATGCTTCGAAGAATGGTGCAATATAAATAGCACACGGAGTAGTATAACTCAAAGGCCCGGCCCATGCGGACGTATCACCCGATGGACAAACTTCCCTTACATAGAAATCGTAAGACGTATTTTGAGTCAAACCTGTCACAGTTACATTTGGTGTAGAAGAGGCTGTTCCAATTCCACTTGGCAAATTACCTGCAGGTACATTTACCCATAACCATGAATTGGCCAAAGCACCAGGATTCCATGACATGTCTCCTTGTGTAGAGAACAAATTATTTACCGCCAATCCTGTAGGAGGTGGCAAGCTCGATTGAACGACTCTACTTGCGGTATCATTTTGTCCTACCGTATCCGTCATTCCGTTTGGATTCGATGTCCAAACTGAAACGTTGTATGGGTTATTGGTTGAGAAACTAAAACTTCCCAGTAATATTTGACCGGTAGTTGCTCCCGTACCACCTATAGTATCCAAATTACCTGTAAAAGTCACGGTTGGTTGCAATACCCCATCAACCGACCAGTCAACAGTAACTGTAGTTACCTGTGTTGTACCATAATTATTTATAGTAGCCCAAACATCTTCAGTACCCGGACAGAATACCGCAGGAGAATCAATTCCAACAATACCCACATCATTTGGTGCACCAGAAGATAAAGGTCTTATTATAACAGTTCCATCATCGATATTAGCTCCGGCAATATTAAATTGGTTAGTTCCGGCATTGAAGGAACCACCACCACCTGCTTCGGGGAATCCGGTAGTTCCACCGTGTGAACCTCCACCTCCGGAGTATCCACCTCCACCACCACCGCGACGATTGTTCCAACTGCTGGCACCACCACCACCGCCAAAGCCGCCTTCTCCGCCACTTCCGGTTGTGATACCACCATTTCCACCATTAACAAAAGCGAATCCACCGGCAGTACCTGTACCATTGCCGAGTAGTCCACCACCACCGTCGGCAGAAATTGATGTAGAACCACCTTGTCCGGCTGTTCCTCCGGCTCCACCGGTACTACCGGTTCCGCCACCAGAATTACCGGCGGTTGTCACCGGCGCATCAGTAATACCAGTAAAGGCAGGGGCCCATGAACCACCACCACCACCGGCAATGATCAGTGGGTTATTAGTATTATCGGTAATGTAGGTTCCACCACCACCACCAAACTGATTGGTTCCTGAACCTACTGGAGGAGCACCTTTTTGTCCGACAAGTATTTTTACTGTTTCTCCTCCACTAAATAAAAAGTCGCCTTTCATTCTGGCTCCACGTCCACCAAAGGTTCCGAAACCCTGAGCACCGGACACTTCAATTTCGTATAGTCCACCACCGGGGATGGTCCATTCCTGAATACCACCATTTACTGTCACTTGTCCTGAAAGATTGGTACCATTATATGCAGAATTGCAATCTCCCTGACTTGGTCCGAACCGACCGCTAGCTCCACAGTGTGTAAAGCAATAAGCATTTGGCGGACAGAAAAATGGCGTAGTATATGTAAATGGGCCAGCCCATGCAGATGTATCGCCTGTTGCACATACTTCTCTAACATAAAAATCATAAGCTGTTTTTGGTGTTAAACCCGTAACAGTCACTGAAGCTGATGCCACTGGGGTTCCATTTCCACTAAAAATTTGTCCGGAAAGAACGTTGCCCCATAACCATGTATTGGCTGAGCCACCTGTCCATCCCAATGTAGCCTGGCTCGATGAAATAGCCTGTACATTGATATTGGATGGGGGAGGTAAATTTGATTGTATTGCAGTTTCTAATGAGTCATTGGTGCTATTCAAATCAGCATTTCCATTTGGATTGGTGGTCCAGGCCTCGATTAGATAAGGACTATTAGTTGCAAAATTAAAATTACCAAGTAATACAAGACCAAACCTGCTACCAGTACCACCTAGCGTATCCAATAAGCCTGAAAAACTTGCAGGACTTTGCAATACACCATCTACGGCCCAATTTACTGTTGCACTTGATATTTGATTGATACCAAAGTTTGCGATTCTCGCGTATACATCAAATGAACCAGGACAAAATACCGAAGGAGAGTCAATAGAAACCACACCTGCATCATCCGTAATTAAAGCATATTCATCGGCCCCAATATCCGGAATGGTCGCGCTTCGGGCATCGCCATCAAGATCTATTGTGATAGGAGTAGGGGAACCCTGATTATTAGCTAAGGGGCCCACCACATGAAAATCACCCGGAGCAAAGAAAATAGGATCTCCTTCGTAAGAATTTACATTAAACTGCGGAAATGAGGCTTGCCAGGTTACGAGGTCAGGATATGATGTCCCTTCCCAAACTACGAAAGATGTTCCGCTGGTTTCATAAATATTATTATCCAGTGTTGTTACACCTGTAGTACCTGTATTGACATCAATTTCAAAGGCATTGTCATTGTTAGAAATAAAAATGTTATTTCTAACATCCAAACTGTCCAAACCATCAAAGGAGTAATCGAGATAAATAGCCGGTTCTCCAAAAATGGTATTGTGAAAAATATCGACGTTTTCACCATCTATAATATACAAGCCGTAATCGCTAGACGAAGTAATAAAGTTATTTGCGATTACTGAATTTCCACCAATGCCATCAACATTTAAGTCAGCACAATAAACTGCCCAATCCGGTGCCTCAATAATATTTTCTCTTAGGGTAAGATTTTCAAAATCAAAGCTGTAAAAACCATCACCATTAATGGTTTGCTGAATATCGCTTATGATATTTCCCTGAAATACGAGTGAATCTTGCTCATCACCATAAAAACCAAAATCATCAGCAAATCGAAGGGTATTATTAATAAATTTATTGCCTACATTCCAGTTTCCTGCTGTTCCTCCTTCAAAAGTGATACTTCGGTCTCCACCTGTAATCACACAATTTGAAACAGTGGTATAATTAGCATTGTTACCCTCGCCAAAATCAGTGGTTTCACTTGAAGAAGCAAGAATACCAGACCTGTCATCATTTGTAGAAATAGGCAAAACAATGTTGCAACTGTCAATTGTATTGTGATCAGCTCCCATCATTAACAATATACCCCAGGAATCAAATCCTGTAGATGTAGACGATACCGTCAAATTTTTAATCGTTACCCAATCTGCCCCGGCGAGTTTTATTGTAGATGATTGAGAGGAACCATCATGCGAAATATTTACCAGACTGGTATCTCCACCGTCGATCGTAAGTGTATTGGTAGATGAACTACCAACAATAGGCCCTAAACTTATAAACTCATTATAAGTGCCCGGTTCTACCGAAACATTCACAGGCCCACAGACCCCAACGGCATTTAAATCTGAAACCAAAGCGGAAAAACTGGCATAGTCGGCACCCAAACTGGATCCTAAGACAAGATTTCCATTGAGAGAGGGTGTTATCACACGATAAAGAGAATCATTGGCTGTCACTGTATCTGTAGCGCCATTTGGATTACTGGTCCAAACTTCGATGGTATCTTTATCGGTAATATTTTTTGTACCAAGGAAAATAGAAGTCTGAGTACTTCCTGATCCATTTGCGGTATCAAGTAATTGGGTAACGGGAATTGGAGTTTCCAATACGCCGTTAAATGCCCAATTAACGGTGAAACTGTTGACCTGGTTTGTACCGTAATTAGAAATTTGAGCATAAATATTTTGATTGCCTGCACAGAAAACACCCGGACTATCAAGGGCTGATACTCCAATATCGTTAGGCGCCGTGGTAACCGGATAGGCTAATCTCGCAATAACGCAAAATGAATTTCCTGAACATATGTTATTAATTGTAGGGTCACCATCAGCGATAATTGTTACGGTTCCATCCGAAGTCCAGTTGAGCACAGTTGCAAAAGGAATTGTAAATGTCACCGAATCAAAAGTAGCTGCACACTGTCCAGTGGCATTTGATTGCCCAATTGTAGCTCCCATTTCATCGATAAAAGTGATGAATTCAGGATTAGTAGGAGTGCCATTTAAATCTCCATTATAGGTAAAGGTTAATGTGGCATCACCGCTTGCATTGGGTGGAACATTGTTAAAAATTAAAATCTCATCTCCACCTGTTGTTGGATTACACTGTATTGGTAGTGTTACATCATAAGCCTGGGAGAAGGATGCGCTATAAGAAAATAAAAAAAATAATAAAATTAGTAAATATCTGGACTGATTGTAAAATGATTTCATGTGCATTATTTTAATTTGAAAATGGCAATGGGACATTAAAGATATAAAAACATGTTTTCAAAAAAAATTTGAAGCAATAGCTTAAAACGCCATTATATAAAAACCGGCTCAATTGAGCCGGTTTAGACTTTTATAAAATCGATGTTAATTTTAATCTATTTGTAATTTTTTAACTGCCGATTTATTGCCGGAAAAGATGTTAACAAAATAGGCTCCCATATCTAAGAATGAAAGGTCAATCGATTTATTGAAAGAATTTCCTGACTTGTATTCTTGTCGAAATACTTCCTGCCCTTTTATATCAAATACGGTAATTAATACCATTTTATCTGTATGAGGAATGTCAATGGTGATTAAGCCTTGACTTGGATTGGGAAACATATTGATTTTTTGTGCCCAGGGATTTGAATTTAAACCCACACCTTGACAATTAACAAATAAGGCTTTGGTAGTATCCTTAAAACATGTACCATCGTAGGCAATCAAATTTATTAGAAATGATTGGGCATTTGAATAAATATAAGTTGGGTTTAATTGATTGCTGGTTCCAACACCGTCTCCAAAGTCCCATCTAACACTATCTGTATTATTACTTACAAGGGCTGTAAAATTAACTGTGCAATTTGAAGTAATTGAAGTAAAGTTGGTAGTAGGGGTAAAATTAACTTCAGCCGTAATGGTTTGTATGGGAGCGGTACAGCCATTGGCGTTGATAGCTTGTAAATACAAAACAGTCGTTTGTGTAAAATTGGCAGTATATGTTGGACCGCTATTTACTTGATTGGTTAAAGCAGCATCATCATACCAGTTGAGATTATCACCTGTATATGTAGCGGACAATGTAATTGGTCCTCCATTGCAAACTTCTCCATTTGTTATGGAATTGATGCTAGGAACAGCCTGATTGAAAATACAAAGCTGTGGAAGCACATTGTTGGTACTGTCTTCATCGTTGGCTAATACTACGCGAACATCTATACATTTTTGACCTGAACCTGAGAGATCCACACCGGCGATGGTATAGGTTTGGGTTTGACCAAATGCCAGGGGAGATGAGGCGGAAGCTCCAATTATAAAAGCACCACCATTTACAGAATATTCAATATCGAATACATTCTGCGTATTAGCACCTTTGTTCTCAACATCTACAGTGAATGACTCATTGCTGCCCAATCCGCAAGCAGTTTGCAAACCATTGATTGCTGTTAAGGCCAAATCATCATTCGGCGCATCTCTTAATCTCACTTCATCAACGGCCATATCACCACTAAAGCTTGTTCCTCGTATACCTTGAAATCTGAATTGTACCGTATCTGTACTTGGCACAAATGGTGCTGAGACTTCAATCCATGGATCTGAAGAGGAAACTTGTTGTTGACCTGTTAATGTCCAGATATTTACCCAATTGCCTGCACTATCCAAAACGTCTAAATTTAAGGTGCCTATTGTTGCTCCATACATATGATAGAAGAATTCTACCTGTGGAGCTGATAAACTGCTAATGTCAATAGGTGGAGAAATAAGTTCATTAGTCGAACCCGTAGAACCACCACTGGTTTCAAAATAAACATATTTACCGGAACCACTAAGATCAGTGGCAGGACCGGTATTACTGGAACCGGTTGTCAGATCTTCTGTTCTCCAGAACGGCGCAGTTGTCGATGTTCTGTTCCAACATTGGTCTATGTCATATGGAAATACCATACTCCAGGCAGCGGCATCAAAATTTTCAAAAAAGGGTGCTATATAAATTGCACAAGGCGTGGTATAAGAAAATAAGGCCCATGCTGAGGTATCACCGGAAGGGCAAACTTCTCTGACATAAAAATCATAAGAGGTGTTTTGAGTTAATCCGCTTATAGTTGCATTTGCATTACTCGTTGCTGTTCCAAAACCAGTAGGCGTCGATCCGGCTGGAAGATTCTGATACAACCAGGAATTGGCCGAACCGCCAGTCCAGGTAATTGTTGCCTGTGTACTAAACAAGGCACTGGTAGAAATATTAGAAGGGGGCGGTAAATTAGATTGAAGAATTGCAGTGGTGGAGTCATTTTGTGTAACCGTATCCACAACTCCATTTGGCATTGATGTCCATGCTGATATTGTGTAAGGATTATTTGTAGCAAAATTGAAACTTCCTAATAATACCAGGGCGGTTGGACTACCGGACCCTCCGGTTGTATCAAGATTCCCGGTAAAATTTACCGGACTTTGCAATACTCCATCAATAGCCCAATTGATAGTGGCTGTAGTGATTACATTCGTTCCATAGTTCCGAATTGTGGCATAGATATCAAATATTCCGGGACAAAACACACCCGGAGAATCAATCGAAGCAATTCCCGCGTCATCGGGTGCAAAACTAAGAGGCAACTCCATATTCCAGGTATTGGTGATTTCAGTTTGATCAAGAGCTCTGTTATACATTCTAAACTCATCCATAGATACGCCTGCAACCATTGAGCTCGTATAAGCACCAACCAGAAAACCCGAGCCTGTCGGTACAGTACCTGTATAATTAATAGAATTCAATTGAATGCCATCAACAAACGCGGTCACCGTGCCTGCAGTTACATCTCGAACTATATGAACAACATGAGGTAGCCCATCAGCAACTCCTGCAATATCCAATGTAAAAGGGCCTCTTAATGTTACATTTCCCGCACCAGCTGCACCATTGGCAAACATTCGGAAAGAACTGGCTCCCGGATCGCCAAGAAAATATTGAAATGTACTTGCTGCGGCTCCAAAATCAATCCAAAAAGACATAGTCCAGTCGCCGGGAAGCGACAAATTCCATCCCGATGAAACATTTCCTGATCCTGTGCCTTGCAATGCTCCTCCAAACTGACCCGTACCACCTTGAGTCAAGGAAGTTAAGGGCGCCGGATTAGTGCCCACAGGACTTGATGCTTCATTTTGGACGTTTGATCCGGATCCATCAAACTTATAATATATAAGTTCAGGAACTGTGCCATTTTGTGCTTGAATAGTAAACGCACTGAATATAAGGCCGAAGAGAAGTAAATTTTTTTTCATAAAATTAATTTTGACTTTTTCAAGTTACGAATATTGCATCTTAAAAGCCACTCTTAAAAAGTGGCTTTTGTGGTAAAAAAATACATTTTATTCTATTCAATCGTCAATTTCCTGACTGCCGATTTATCTCCGGAATACAAGTTAACAAAATATAATCCTGCATCGAGAGATGTTAAATCAAGAGTTTTTACAAAAGAATTACCACTGCTGTATTCTTGATTAAATACTTCCTTCCCCTTAATGTCTATCACTGATACTACGACTGTGTTATTGGCATTTGGAATATTTATTGTTATCATGCCCTGACCAGGGTTAGGGAAAATTTTAATATCCTGAGCCCATGGGTTATCATCCAAGCCTACCTGACAATTCACAAATAATGCCTTCGTTGTATCATTAAAACAGGTGCCATCATAAGCTATTAGGCTTACTAAAAAGGATTGCGCATTTGAATAGGTATATACCGGATTGAGCTGATTGCTAGTGCCCAGTCCATCTCCAAAATCCCATCTTACGCTATCCGAATTATTGCTCACAATTCCTGTGAAATTTACAGTACAATTATTGGCAACTGAAGTAAAATTGGCTGTTGGTGTAAAATTAACTTCTGCCGTAATGGTTTGTATTGGAGCGGTGCAACCATTGGAGTTGATTGCTTGTAAATACAAAACAGTTGTCTGTGTAAAATTAGCGGTGTAAGTAGTTCCGCTATTCACTTGATTGGTTAAAGCAGCATCGTCATACCAATTGAGATTATCACCGGTAAATGTAGCCGTCAATGTAATTGGTCCTCCATTGCATACTTCTCCATTTGTAATGGAATTGATGCTTGGTACCGCCTGATTAAAAATACAAAGCTGTGGCAATGTATTGTTGAGAGAGTCTTCGTCATTGGCTAAAACGACCCTTACATCAATGCATTTTTGTCCAGGACCTGACAGGTCAACACTTGAAATCGTATAGGTCTGAGTCTGCGCAAATGCAAGAGGAGCACTAGCAGAGGCACCTATTATAAATGACCCGCCATTTACGGAATATTCTATATCAAAAGTATTCTGGGTTATTGCTCCCTTGTTTTCAACATTCACAGTAAATGACTCATTACTTCCAAGCCCACATGCCGTTTGTAAACCATTGATAGCGGTTAAGGCCAAATCGTTATTTGGCGCGTCTCTAAGTCTGACTTCATCAACGGCCATGTCTCCTGTAAAACTTGTGCCTCTAATTCCCTGGAATCTGAAATTAACAGTATCGGAGGAAGGGCTGAACGGAACCGAAACATTGATCCAGGGATCTGTTTCAGAGATTTGTTGTTGGCCTGAAAGCGACCAGATATTGACCCAATTTCCAGCACTATCGGTAACGTCAAGATTTAGTGTCCCCATGGTGGCACCATACATATGATAGTAAAACTCAACCTGTGGTGCTGTTAAGGCACTTATATCAATTGGTGGAGATTCCAATTCTGAAGTCTGGCTCGCTGATCCACCGCTTGTTTCCATATAGATATATTTACCATTTCCACTTACATCTCCCGATGGGCCAGTGTTTAATGAAGAGGTATTCAAATCCTCTACTCTCCAGAATGGGGCAGAACTTGTTGTTCTGTTCCAGCATTGATCAATATCAAAAGGTGAAGTTAAGCTCCATTGGGCTCCATCGAAATCTTCAAAAAAAGGCGCAACATATAAGGCGCAGGGTGTTGTATATGAATAAAGGGCCCATGCGGAGGTATCACCTGAAGGACAAACCTCACGAACATAAAAGTCATACATTGTATTTTGTGTCAGCCCTGTAAGTGTTACAGTAGCATTGCTTAAAGCAGTGCCTATCCCTGTGGGTGTTGTACCTGCCGGTAGATTTTGATATAACCATGAATTGGCTGAGCCTCCTGTCCAGTTAATGGTAGCCTGGGTACTAAATAAAGCTGAAGCGGTAATATTTGCTGGGGGAGGAAGGTTGGATTGAATTATTTCAACGATGGTATCATTTTGAGTAATAGTATCTAATACTCCATTAGGCATAGAGGTCCAGGCAGAAATGGTATAGGGGTTGTTTGTAGCAAAATTATTTGTACCCAAAAGCACAGATGCAGTATTTGAGCCAGTTCCTCCGGTTGTATCAAGAAAACCGACATAGTTGACAGGTGTTTGCAAAACACCGTCGATAGACCAATTGATAATGGCAGAATCAATTTGATTTATACCAAAATTTCTTATTGTGGCATAAATGTCAAATAAGCCCGGGCAAAATACCGTGGGCGAATCAATGGAAACTATTCCCACATCATTAGGGGCAGTAATTGGAAACTCCCAATAGACCTCGATTAAACCCAGGTTGCCACCGAGCTCCTCACTTATAGCACCTGCAGGTCCTGTGGATATAGATCCCTGATATAAAAGTCTGGTTAAAGTAACTGCGTTTCCATCAATAGTCGTTGTGTATTGTCCCGTGGGGCCATAGGAAGTTAACGTTCCGGCTTGTCCTAATACACCCACATGTTCTCCTGCTGATACATCAATATCCACATTTTGAATGACACCATTGGGAGCACCCTGAATATAGATAGCTGAAGTATAATTGGTAATTGTTCCCGGAAATGGGGGAGGAGGAGTGGGAAATATAAAGAATTCAATATTTTGAGATCCTGCGCCTGCTCCTGATGGAATTCGTAATCCCGTGATCTTCATATCAATAGGTGCGGTAAACCAAAACCCTCTTACATTGCCATTATAGGTAGTGATTTGACCGGGCAAAGGGATTTGCGTTGCTTGTGCGAAAATTACATTATCAAAAGAAAAAATCGATATTGCAAAAAACAGGGATAGGGTAATAATATTTTTCATAATCGGGATTTTATAATAAAAATAATGTTTTATCCTGATTATCAAATTACAAAGTCAAATAAATAAAAAAAGCCATTCCCGAAGGAATGGCTTTTCAATTTATCAATATTTAATACTGACTAACGCTGTATTATGAATTTATGTAATGCAACTTCATCTCCAAAGTTGAGTTTCATTATATAGTTTCCGGAAGCCAGATCAGAGACATTGATCTCTTTGGTTCCAACTATATTCTCATTTGAAGTTAAAATTGTACGACCCATCATATCTACAATTTGATAGCCTTTAAGTGATTCGCTTTTTACTTCGATCACTAGACGATCTTTTGCAGGGTTTGGATAAACTTTAGCAAACTGCTCAAGTCTGTCGTTCAATCCTGAAACTACCATTACTGACTCACAGATTGTATCACTACCACTGGCATTACTTGCTGTTAAGCAAACAGTGTATGTTCCAACTGCAGCATAAGTGTGACTTGGACTTTGAGATGTACTTGTGTTACCATCTCCGAAATCCCAACTCCAACTTGTAGGATTACCAGAAGAAGTATCTGTAAATGCAACTGTTAAATTAGTTGCAGAATAAGTAAATCCAGCTGCAGGAGGTGCAACCATTGATACCTGAATATCAAACTGACCAACAGTTGCTGCCCAACCATCTACCTGAACATAAACTGTATCTCCCGCTGTTACAGCAGAAGTAGTCATTTCAGATAACCAGTTAGTAGCGTCGATATCTTCACCACAACCTATTTCAGTATAACCCGCATAGTCTCCGCAACCATTACTTGCAAGATAGGCTGCTATTTGCGTATCGTTATTTGGAGTACCAGGGAAATTAGTTGAAACAAAGTAGGCTGCATTAGAAGGTGCTACAAAGAACAACCACACTGTATTGTCCAATACACCTGATGTTCCACCGGCACCATCTGTCCAGCAAGAACCTGTAGGCTCTGCGGCATCAAAACCCGTACCTTCATTGGTAAATGAAGCTGGAGCTGCACCTACTACCAATTCAGCAGCACTACACGGCATATCGTTGCCTACACCAAATTCTATTTCAATGTACTGAAGCGTTCCCTGATCCGCACCAAAATTATCCTGATATCTCAGAATCCATGTACCTGCAGGAGAACCAGAATTAAATCCGGATAATGCACTATCAGGTGAATATGGTCCTATAAAAGGTGTTGTTCCAGCACTGATCGGCGTACTTGCAGTATCAGTGAAAGTCAATACCGTATCACAAGCGCCATTGTTCAATCCAAAATGATCACCACTGCCACCATGTCCATCAAATAATAATACAGTGTCACCAGCTGGTGAAACTAGTTCCATTACGACATCACTGGTATAGGTATGATCTAATATCAGGTGAACAGCACTAACAAATACATCTGCACCAAGATTAGCTCCTGAAGCATTGGATGCATCAATTGGAATTTCAAACCAGTTTGGTCCGTTCCCATCAGGAAGAACTTGATTTATTCCGCATAATGACGGATTACCAATGGCTGTATTGAAACTTCCTGATAGCCACTCTGAAGTGTCACCAGGGGCACATATCTCTCTTACGTATACATCGTAAGCAGTACTTTGCATTAATCCGGAGATTGTTGCAAAAGTATCAGTGCTCGATTGGAAAATTCCCGTACCAGGAACAAAGCCTGCAGTATCGTATTGGATCTCCCAGGTGGCTCCACTTGCATTGGATGTCCATGAAATATCAGCTGAAGTTGTAGTTACTGAATTCACCACAAACGAACTTGGTTTTGGACATGTTGGCGCTTCAGAAATTGAAAATTCATCAATTGCCATATCACCTGTAAATCCAAAGCCGTATACACCTACCCATCGGAACCTAACTGTTCCAAGTCCAGGGCCAACAATAATATTTTGTTCAATAAACGGGTCAGTATCCGAACTTTGAACTTGACCAACCTGTGACCACAATGTAGTCCAAACGCCGGTTGCGCTATCTTCCCATTGGAAGTGCATTGTACCCATATTTCCACCGAACATATGATACCAGAAGTTCACCTGAGGATTAGTCATTGCTGACATTTCAATATAAGGCGTAACTAACCATGCAGTATCACCAGTACTAGCAGGGCTACTTGCCTCTGTATACATATACTGTCCACCGCCGCTTACATCATCAGAAGGGCCAGTGCCACCGGATCCAGTACCATTTGCATCCGCTCTCCATGAAAATCCGGAAGAACCTGTTGGAATTTTAGACCAGCAAGGATCAACATTCGCTGCTGTCCAAACGCTAGTACTATCAAAACTTTCGGATAAAGGTGCTGAGTAAGTCAAACAAGGCGTTTGAATTAAAACAGGTCCAACCCAGTTAGATGAATCACCAGGCGCACAAACCTCTCTCAGATACACGTCATAGGAAGTAGCAGGCAATAAGCCACTAATAGATGCCGGAGAACCGGTTCCAGCCACACCTGTTCCAGTACCTGCAGTATATCCTGGTGCTCCATATTCTAAAATGAATGAAGTTCCAGGTCCGCAAGATGTAAATGAGAATGATGCATTGGTGGTTCCGACAGAAGTTGAAGTAAATAATGCCGGATCTGGGCATACCCCAGGCGCAAGATTTTCAACTCTGATTTCATCAATTGCCATATCTCCAGTGAAACTGGTTCCTCTAATTCCTCTAAATCTGAATTGAACCGTATCACTTGTTACACCAACACAAGCTAAGATTACACTTGCACTTAACCAAGGATCAGCACTCGCAGTTTGTTGTTGTCCACTAACATTGAATACATCATTTATCCATGTACCATTGTTGTTCACATCAACGGCCAGAGTTCCCATAGTGGCTCCATACATATGATATTTAAATGTTAATTCAGCAGCACTTAAACCAGTAACATCAATAAATGGAGTATAAAGCTCAGCAACATCTCCTGTACCTCCTGAAGAGGCTTCAGTGTAGGCATATAATCCAGAACCATCAGCATCCGTACTAGGTCCAGTGCTTCCGGAAGTAGTTGTTCCACTTTCTGGCAACCACACATACGTACTTGTACTTTGTGCAGCCCAACAAGGATCAATTGTACTTGGCTCAGCCCAGTTTGGCCCAGCGATACTATCTACAAATGGAGCCGTGAAAGGCGCACAATTTGTAAATATCGAAAGTGGTCCTACCCAAAAAGATGAATCATTTGATCCACAAATTTCTCTGACATAAAAATCATATCCTGTGGCAGCTGAAAGTCCAGAAATGGTTGGAGAAGTTGAAGATACAAATGAAGAAGTACCTCCTGTACCCGCTGTATAACCCGGAGCACCATATTCTACTTCCCATGCTGTTCCAGTTCCATTGCTATTCCAGGTAAGATCAACAGTTGAAAATCCAATACCAGTACTAGCTAAACCAGATGGAGCAGGACAGGTTATAGGCTGACCAACAATTAAATCATCCATATAGAAGTAAAAATCTTCGGCATCAGATGTAATACCAGAAGTGGCATAAATTCCGACTAATACTTCATTACCCGCCGTTACACCTAAAGGATATTGATTAAATGTTAATGTTCCGGTAAGTATAGAAGAATCTGCTCTGGTAAAATCTTTAATGGACGAATAAGTTGCTCCACAATCGGTAGATATCATAATGCTCACTGTATCATCAGAACCCATAAGACTTGGACTGGTAGTTCCACCACCAGAAAATGCCATAACTGCAGTTTTGATTGCAACTACTTCATTTCCCGAAATAGTAGTGAATTTAGGACCAGAAATCCATTCACCCGGATTGGCAGTTCCAAAAATATTTATAGTTGCAGCTTCAGATCCTAAGAAAGCAGCTTGAGTAGTATTGGTTGAAAACCAATCTGAAAAAGTACCTGTAGGAGGTCCTTGCGCAGGTCCTCTTGCCTCGGTCCATCCTGATGGAAGCGTTGTATTACTTCCTGTCCAGGTGTCAAAATCCAATACTTGCGGAAGTGCAAAATTTGGAGAATTTGTAATTGAATAGCCAGATAAGGCATCATTACTTGCATCTTGGTCTCCAGGCATCACCGCAGTTGCCGTGAAATCATAAGTGTTTGCTCCACTCATATCAATTGTTCCAGGAATGTTCACCATCATCGATGCTCCTGATGCCAAAGTTCCGGTAGTTAATGTTGTAGATACAGAAGTATAAAGTGAACCATTTGTATCAACACTTAATGTAACCGGCGTATTATTAACTGAGAAATCAATAGAATTTGTTCCAAAATTTGAGATTTCAACAGTTCCCGTTTCACTAGCTCCTACACAACCATTAACAGGCGAAAGTATCGCTGTTGAAGCTAAATCATTAGCTAAAGGCGGTGCAAATTGCCAATATTGATTATCAGTATTACCTGAACCTAATCCTTGAAGGTTCCATGAACTGGAGCCATCTACACCCATTGTATTATTGACTTGAACGCCAACTGAAGTTCCTGTAACACCAGATCCGCCGTACATTTCCATACAGTAAATTTTATTAGAGGTTTCCTCAAGGACAACCGCATTATAAAAAAATGCTCCTCCAGGACCCCACTCATATGAATGCCATCTAATCCAGAATTGACGATTTGGAGCAGTTCCAAATTCTTTCCAATAAACTCTGTCATTTGTACCAGTTGGTGCAAATCCGGTAAATGGTGCCCAATAACTGGCAATTGTATTATTTGGCAATGAATCCGTAGGAAGTGCTTCCGGTGTATTTGCCGGAACACCTGTTGCAGATGTGTCAAATGTTACAAGACCATTACCAGATGCTTTAAAATGAGTTACAGGCGTACCTGCAAAATCAAATGCAAATGTAAGTGGAAATGCAGCAGACCACTGATTTGTTGATATGGATGGAGGTAAAACTTCAGTCCAACCTGTTGTTGAGAAGTCACTGTCTGTATTTGTGCCTCCCGGATTGCCTGCAGATGCTCCACTTTGAGTGGCATTATATTGCGCCTGCACTGCAATGGTGGATAAAAGCGTCAGCAAGGCCACAGCAAAAATTTTGCCATAAGAAGCCCAACCACGCCATCGATTTTGTCGAAGTATTGTCATAATAAGTGTATTTAATTAAAGAATAGTTTCAAATAAAAAATGATCGAACAGCTAAAGTAAGGAAAACAGTTATAATTCACGAAATAAACGGTCGATATTTTAATATAAGCGGTCGATATTTGGATAATTTAGATTCAATATAAAAAAAGCCAATCCGAAGATTGGCTTTAAATCATGTAAGATTTATTCTTTTATTCAATGACAATTCTTCCATTGATCAAAGTTTTGTCATTTCTGATTTTCAGAATATAGGTGCCCTGCGCCAGTTCGTTTAATCGAATATCGTGATTCAATTCTTCACCCATGGCTTGAGCTTTTTCACTGTAAACCACTGTTCCTGTCATTGACAATATCTCAATATTAACTTCTCCGCTAATATTTTCAGCAGAAATCCTGAAACTTCCGTCTGAAGGATTAGGGAAGACATTGAGATTCGTATATGCATTGTCATTAATTCCACCGACTGGTACAAATACAGCTTTCGTAGTATCTTTAATACAAGAGCCTGCATAAGCTGTTAATGTAATCAAATACGATTGTGACTGAGGGAATGTATGCTGAGGATTGGCTGCAGTAGCAAAAGTACCATCACCAAAATCCCAAAGCACCGAATCCACATTCGGACTTAAAGAAGATGAAAATGTAATGGTCAAACTTCCTGTAACTTGAGAGGTAAAATTGATTACCGGTGTAGTGCTGTGGAATGCATAAACAGGAACTCTTCCACTAATGGTTACAGAATTACATCCAGTAGTGCTTTGCAATGATTCTACGTAGAGTGTATCATCCTGAGTTACGTTGGCAAGGGTATATGTATTTCCAGTTCCAAGAGGACTTCCTCCAATTGGTACATCAAACCATCGATCAGTATCTCCAGTTGAAAATACTTCCAGGGTAACCGGCCCACTTTCGCAGGTTTCGCCATTGGCCACACTATCTACGACCGGCGTAAATAAGGAGGCAAATATTTTGGCACTTGAAGCATCATTGGTCGTGTCTTCATCTGTAGGCAATGCTGAGCGACCTATAACTGTATAAGTCTGCGGTACTGAAAGGTCAGCATTGTTCGTAAAATTATATACAAATGTAGAACCAGGGTTTATTGGTCCCGGGATTGTTTCAGTAGGAGATGGAGTACCATTTACAGTATAAAATACAGGAATATTAGACTGTGGTAATATACCTTTATTGGTAACTCTCATAGTAATAGGTGTATTGGCCGTATATCCGCAACCCGACTGAAGCCCAAATAGGGAATCCACTTTGATATCATTATTTGGCGACTCGAGTATATGGAAATTATCAAAGGCAAAACCTTCATCCTGTACACTTCCGTCCGATCCAAATACCACACGCATTAATACGCCTGAATTACCGGCATAACTGTTTAAGTTGTTTTCTGCCGTTAACCAGCCATTTGAGCCATTATTGCTTGTTGCTCTTCCTGTCCAACCTTCCTGATTTGTGAAGGACAGTCCATTGACGGTATTATCTGTATACCAGTTGTCCGGATCACCAAATGCACCTACAGGAGTCCATGTTGCACCTGCATTGGTTGAAGCCTGAACCTGTGCTCCATCCCAGGAAAACTCGGAATTCCAGTTGACGTCAATTTTAATTAAAGGCAATGTTAAACTGCTAAAATCGAAACATGGTCCTAATACAAATGCTTCTTCATTGGCATTATAAACACCGGTTAAATTGGTATTCCAGGCATTAACACCCGATGAAGCTCCACTTATATTCGCAGTGGCTGGCGTACCAAGGGCCCACGAACTATTGGTTCCACCAGAAGTCCAGCCACCATTTCCTGATTCGAAATCTTCATAATAAGGGAATGATGATATTACCGGAATACTAATTATATCTAGCCCAAGTGAATCATCCAAAGGATTTTGGTCTGCACTAAATGTGGCGATTGCTCCAAATGCATAAGTGGCCGGCACGGATAAATCCACCGTACTTGTAAATGTATAGAAAGCCGTATCACCCGGGAACAAATCAGAAGCTAAGACCAGATTTTCATTGGTTGCCACACCATTTAAATAATAAGAGAAATTCAATGTTGTACCTGTAGTGATGGTATTTAGACCAATATTGGCATATTCTAAGATCACAGTATCCGTAGCAGAAAGTCCGCAACCGGAAACAGGAGAAATAATATCGATTAGTTCCACATTGAAAGGTAAAGCTGTTTCAACCAATTGGAAATTATCAAAGGCAACGCCTTCACCAGTTACAGATCCATCAGATCCAAACTGCATTCTGAATAAGGCATCGGGTTGTCCGCTAAGCGATGAAAGATCCGCTGTTGCTGTCAACCAGCCTCCGGATTCATTTCCGAATCTACCTCCCCATCCTTCGCCGTCTGCGCCGGCATTTAGGAGACCGTTAAAATTACCATTATACCAGTTCGTTGAATTTGGATCACCAAGGAAACTTACTTTTTGCCAAGTAGCACCTCCATCAAGAGAAGTTTGTAATTGCATGCCATCCCATCCTGTTTCAGAATCCCACCAAATATCAATACTAACTTCAGGTGCTATCAAAGAGTCAAATGCAAAACAAGGCCCCGTTACAACACCATCTTCATTATTAATATATGGCCCTGTCAAATTCGTTACCCAGGAGTTCGGCGCGGAAGCAGGAGAATTAATTATTGGTCCTGCAGGAGTGCCAAGTGCCCAGGTTGTATTGCCGCTGGCCAACCATCCGCCGGGTCCTGAATCAAAGTTTTCAGAATATGGATAATTGCTTATGATCGGTATACTGACCAAAGCGAATCCAAGTGAATCGTTTAAAGGATTCTGATCGAGAGAAAAGGTGGCTTTAGCGCCAAATTGATAGGTAGCCGGTACGGACAAATCAACGGGAGCCGTAAATGTATAGAGTGCGGTGTCACCAGGCAATAGATCTGCGGTCAGAACAAAATTCTCATTGGTGGCTACACCATCGAGGTAGTAACTAAAGTTAATTGTAGTTCCTGATGTAACTGCATTTAAGCCAACATTGGCATATTCAATTTGAACCGATTCAGTCGCAGTAAGCCCACATCCGGATCCTGGAGATAATATTTCTATCAATTCCAGATTGAATGGTAAGGCTGTTTCAACGATTTGGAAATTATCAAAAGCAACACCATCAAATGAACCGGTTAAGAAGCTGGATGCAAATGCCATTCTAAACAATACATCGCTTTGGCCCGCCACATTTGATAAATCTGCTGAAGCCACAAGCCAACCATTAGAACCTGTAGTTCCATTTCCACTCCAGCCATCGCCATCGGTAAATTGTGCTTGAAGTCCATCAACGGTATTGTCATTGTACCAGTTTGTAGAATTCGGGTCGCCAAACGAACTTACTTTATTCCAGGTCATTCCCGCATCGGTAGAATATTGCATTTGTACACCATCCCAGGAAAAATTGGTATTCCAATTAATACTAACATTAACTTCGGGAACAATCAGCGAATCAAAATTGAAACAGGGGCCAGTCACAAATGAGACATCGTTGGTGGGATACCCTCCGGACAGATTAGTCATCCAGGCATTAGGTGAAGAGGCAGCTGTGTTAATTACGCTACCGGCGGGAGCACCCAATTGCCAAGGATTAGTACCTGTTGTAGTCCAACCACCCGGGCCAGAATCAAAATCTTCAGAATAAGGGTAATTTACAATGGTCGGAATATTTGTAATTAGAGCAAAAGCGGTATCATTCGTATTGGAAGAATCTCCCGGTAATTGAGTATACACTTTGAAATTGTATCCACCCGTTGCACTTAAATCGATAGGCGTGGTAAATGTATAGCTCAAAGTATCGCCCGGTGCAAATGTCGATCCAAGCGTAATTGTTTCTGTAGTAATCAGTCCATTTATATCCGCTTCAATTGGGAAAGCAAAGCCACTGTTAAAAGTGGCGCTACCAAAATTGATTATTCTCGTGGATAAAGTTTCGTTGGCTGTTAGCGCGCAACCGGTTAAGGGTGAATCAATGGCTATTACTGAAAAATCTTCCGGAATTGGCTGATAAATTCTGATTTCATCCAAACACATGTCTGCATTAAAAGAAGATCCAGTTGAACCTATCGAGCTAACAAATGATATTGTAATTGTGTCATTGGCAAAATTGGTCAATGGTACTGAAATGAATGTCCATGGATCGTTGATAGAAGTATAGTTTGGATCAACACCAAGCAAAGTTAATACGGTGTCCGTTGTACTAACACCATTAACAATTACGTGGAAATCACCCATTCCATTACCAAATCTGTGATAATTGAAGTCCAATTGAGGGGCGGTTAAATTGCTTACATCTACAGGTGGTGTTGTTAATGTGGAGGTTGCACCAACCGAACCACTCGATGCTTCCGGATAAACGTATGTTCCGGGACCGTTAACGTCACCAGTTGGCCCGGTAGCCGTAGATGAGGTTGTGCCTGTATTTCCTCGCCATGAATAGCCGACGGTTGGACTTCTTGACCAACACTGATCAATCGTTGCACCACCGACAGGCCAGTTACCGTTGTCAAAATCTTCAAAATATGGATTTGGGAAAATAGTACAGGTAGTAATAAAGTTTGCAGGCCCGGTGAATGATGATGTGTCTCCTGCACCGCAAATGGATCTTACATAATAGTCATAAGAAGTATTTGAACTAAGCCCGGTTAAAGAAAATGGATTATTCGATGTAACAACAGAACTGCCACTTCCAAGCACAAAGCCGCTGGGGCCGTATTCGATTTCCCACTGGCTTGACGAACCAATTTCCGTCCAATTTAGTAAAGCCGAGTTCGATAAAACATTAGAAGCAAATAAATTGCTTGGGGCTTGAATAGAAGGTGATAATGTTACTTCCAAAGTATCATTAACATTTACTGTATCCACTGCACCGTTTGGTACTGAGGTCCAGACTTTCAATGTATTGGTGCCAGTTATTAATTTGTTTCCAAGTGTAATTTGAGCTGAATTGGCTCCTGAACCATTGATGGTATCTAAAGGTGTGGTTACTAAAATAGGAGTTTCAGGGGTTCCATTCCAGGTCCAGTTGACTGTGTAGTTATTTACCTGATTGGTACCATAGTTTTGAACAGTAGTCACCAAATTATAATTACCGGAACAGAAAAAAGTACCGGGAGAGTCCAGGGAGGCAACGCCAATATCATTCGGTCCGGTTACTACCGGATATCTAAGCCTTGCAATTACGCAAAATGAATTTCCTGAACAAATATTATTAATTGTAGCATCGCCATCTGCAATTATAGTAACAGTGCCATCTGAAGCCCAGTTGAGAATTGTGGCCAAAGGAATGATGAATGAAACCGAATCGTAATTAGCGCCACATTGTGCGGTCGCATTTGATTGGCCAATGGTGCTTCCGTTTTCATCTATAAAAGTTATAAACTCAGGATTTGTCGGCGTTCCATTTAAATCTCCATTATAGGCAAATGTTAATGTGGCATCTCCATTTGCATTGGGCGGAACATTTGAAAAAATCAAAGTTTCATTTCCTCCAGTAGTTGGATTGCATTGTTGAGGTAGAGTAACATCATAATTCTGCCCTAAGACCTGAATATTTGAAGTAAGAATGGATAAAATTAGAATTGAAAAGAATCGGTAAATAGGAGTAAAATTTCTCATCATAATATATTTTGCAACATTAAAAGAATTAAAAAAAAATCTATTAATCAATTTATAGGTTTCATCATCGATTGGAGGGCAATTTCCTTCCCATCAAATTATCAATAGAACTATTTATCAAAAAAAAAAGCCAATCCGAAGATTGGCTCTTTAAAAACAAATATGATTTTATTTATTCAATGACAATTCTTCCGTTGATCAAAGTTTTGTCATTTCTGATTTTCAATATATAGGTGCCCTGCGCCAGTTCGTTTAATCGAATATCGTGATTCAATTCTTCACCCATCGCTTGAGCCTTTTCACTGTAAACCACTGTTCCGGTAATTGACAATATCTCTATATTAACTTCTCCGCTTATGTTTTCAGCCGAAATCCTAAAGCTTCCGTCTGAAGGATTAGGGAAGACATTGAGATTCGTATATGCATTGTCATTAATTCCACCCACCGGCACAAATACTGCTTTGGTCGTATCTTCCAGACATGATCCAGCATAGGCTGTAAGGGTAATCAAATACGATTGCGACTGAGGGAATGTATGCTGAGGATTGGCTGCAGTAGCAAAAGTACCATCACCAAAATCCCAAAGCACCGAATCTACATTCGGACTTAATGAAGACGTAAAGGTGACAGTTAGACTTCCCGTTACTTGTGATGTAAAATTGATTAAAGGTGTTGTGCTGTGGAAAGCATAAGCCGGAACTCTTCCACTAACTGTAGCAGAATTACAACCTGTTGTACTTTGCACCGATTCTACGTAGAGTGTATCGTCCTGAGTGACATTTGCAAGTGTATATGTACTGCCTGTTCCCAGTGCTGTGCCACCTGAAGGAACATCAAACCATCTGTCGGTATCTCCGGTAGAGAAAACTTCCAATGTTACAGGCCCACTTTCACATGTTTCGCCATTGGCCACACTATCTACGACCGGCGTAAACAAGGAGGCAAATATTTTGGCACTGGAAGCATCATTGGTAGTGTCTTCATCTGTAGCCAAAGCTGAGCGACCTATAACCGTATAAGTCTGCGGAACCGAAAGGTCTGCATTGTTTGTAAAATTATATACAAATGTAGAGCCAGGGTTTATTGGTCCCGGGATTGTCTCTGTAGGAGATGGCGTTCCATTTACCGTATAGAATACCGGAATATTTGACTGAGGTAAAATTCCCTTATTGGTAACTCTCATGGAGATAGGGGTATTGGCAGTATAACCACATCCCGATTGAAGTCCAATTAAAGAATCCACTTTGATATCATTATTTGGCGACTCGAGTATATGGAAATTATCAAATGCAAAACCTTCATCCTGAACACTACCGTCCGATCCAAATGCAACACGCATTAATACACCTGAATTACCTGCAAAGGTTGTCAGGTTGTTTTCAGCAGTTAACCAGCCATTAGAACCATTTCCTGTTGATTGTCTTCCTGTCCAGCCTTCCTGATTGGTGAAAGCCAATCCATTGACTGTATTATCAGTATACCAGTTGTCCGGATCACCAAAAGCACCAACGGGTTGCCAGGTGGTTCCACCATTTGTAGATGCCTGTACCTGTGCACCGTCCCATGAAAATTCAGAATTCCAGTTGACGTCTACTTTAATTAAAGGGAGTGTTAAGTTGCTGAAATCAAAACATGGGCCTGTTACATAGGCTTCTTCATTGGCATTGTAAACGCCGGTTAAATTTGTGTTCCAAGCATTTACTCCTGAGGATGCTCCACTAATATTTGTAGTTGCAGGAGTACCAAGTGCCCAGGAGCTGTTCGTTCCACTGGCTAACCAGCCGCCATTTCCTGATTCGAAATCTTCATAATAAGGGAAAGTTGAAATTACTGGAATATTGGTGATCACCTCAGAGATGGTATCATTAACATTTGAAGAATCGCCCGGTAATTGCGGATAGATACTTACATTAAATGATCCAAATGTACTGAAATCAAATGGTGTAGTAAAGGTATAGGCCAAAGTATCACCAGGTGCAAATGCAGCTGAAAGTGTTACTGTTTCAGTAGTCACTACTCCATTAACACTTGCGGCAATTGGGAAAGTAAAGCCTGTGTTGAACGTTGCTGTTCCTAAATTCACCAATCGTGCAGCCATTGTTTCTGTGCTGCTTAATCCACAACCACTGGTAATGGAATCAATAGCTATAGCACTGAAATCTTCGGGTATAGGTTGAAAGACTCTGAACTGATCCAATGAAATATCACCGGCAAGTCCTCCACCTCGGGTAGCAAGAAATCTGAATTGAACGGTATCATCAGTAGTTGTAAAAGGCACATTTACCTGAGTCCATGGATCCGTTTCTGATAGTTGTTGTTGTCCTGATAATGTAAAGATGTTGACCCATAAGCCATTATCAGAAACTTCTACATCCAATGTTCCAATATTAGTACCAAACATGTGATAATAAAATTCTATTTGAGGAGCAGAAAGGTTGCTGATATCAATTAATGGTGAATAGAGCTCTGCAATATTTCCCGTTGTACCAAAACTTGCTTCTGAATAAACGTATTTACCAGTTCCATCAACGTCACCATTAGGTCCGGTTCCGAATGATCCTGTATTGGCATCTTCTGGTTGCCATAGGAATCCGGTAGTTGGCGTTCGCGACCAGCATTGATCTATGGTAAGTGGGAATACAGCGCTCCAGCCCGGACCGTCAAAATCCTCCTGATAAGGATTAGGGAAAATCGCACAAGGGGTTAAGAAATCACTTCGGATTGACCATGCGCTGGAATCACCCGGTGTACATATTTCTCTTACATACCAGTCATAATTGGTGTTGGCACTTAATCCGCTTATCGTCACAA
Source organism: Cytophagales bacterium (assembly GCA_040218795.1). GTDB lineage: Bacteria > Bacteroidota > Bacteroidia > Cytophagales > CCMP332 > CCMP332. The sequence goes on from JAVJQT010000001.1 coordinate 31,038, forward strand.
AAGTATCTGTGGCTGCAGCTAGTGTACCTGTACCTTGCGTAAATCCGGCAGGACCATGTTCAACCTGGAAGTTGTTTCCACCACCAAAGGATGACCAAAATAAGGTTGCAGAATTTGGAAGAATGTTAGTTTCACCAAAATTGGATAAATCCGGACAGGTTGGGGCCTGTCTTACTCTAAATTCATCAACCGACATATCACCGGTAAAACTAGTTCCTCTTGTTCCTGTAAATCTAAATTGTACGGTATCGGAAACCGTTGTAAAAGGAACACTAACTTTAATCCATGGATCAGCTGAAGCAGCCTGTTGTTGACCTGAAATGGTAAACAGGTTAACCCAGGTTCCATTATCATTGACTTCCAAATCCAAAGTTCCCATTGTTGCCCCGAACATGTGATAATAAAAAGAAACTTCAGGTGTGGTTAAGGAACTGATATCGATTAATGGAGAAGTAATATCTGCCATATTTCCTGCAGTACCACCACTGGTCTCCATATAGATATATTTACCGGTTCCGCTTACATCGCCTAGAGGGCCGGTATTGGAGGAGCTGGTATTGGCATCTTCGGGTTGCCAGACTGGTGCAGCAGTTCCATTTGGATTTCTTGACCAACATTGGTCGATTGCCAAAGGAAATGTTGTAACCCATGCCGCACCATCAAAATTCTCAGAATAAGGTGTTGAGAAAATGGTACAAGTAGTTGTAAAGGATAAAGGCCCTGCATAGGCAGAAGTATCACCCGGTCCGCAAATGGACCGCACGTAAAAATCATACATTGTGTTGGCAGTCAATCCACTTAAAGCATATGGATTGTTTGAAGTATTAACGCTCGTACCTGATCCGGGTGTAAAACCTTGGGGCCCGTATTCAATTTGAAATGAACCACCTGAGCCACCTATCCAGCTAAGGTCAGCATTGGTAGGTCCCAGATTTGAAGCCAATAATGAGGCAGGAGTTGGAATAGTGGATGTATAATTGACATTTATAGTGTCATCAAAATTCGTAGTATCATTTGCACCATTTGGATTGCTGGTCCATGCTTTGATATTATAAGTTTGATTGTTTACAAGGTTAATAGAACCCAGAACAACCTGTGTTGTGTTGGAACCTGTACCATTGAGCGTATCAAGCAAAGTAGATACATTTATCTGAGGTTGAGCAACGCCGTCCAATTCCCAATCCACATCAAAACTATTGACCTGATTTGAACCGTAATTCCCTACGGTTACTACAGCGTTTTGAATGCCCGGGCATGCTGCCTGAGGGCTATCCAAACTGGCAATCCCAATACTGTTATTTCCTGTTACCGGTATATAAGTTACACTTCCGTTCCATTGTCTTGGATTATTAACAGGAACCGGAATACCACCACCAAAACCAGAACTGGCATCACAAGTGATGACAAGGTTACCATCGGTAAAAGTCGTTTGACCTGATGGGTTGGAATATATTACACTGGTACCTCCTATATAAAAACCATAGGTCTGACCAGCCGGAATTAAAAGGTTAATAGGAAGCGCAATTGGGTTCACGATTCCTGTGCCACCTGCAGGACAAGTACCTGTACCAATTAAGGTCCAGCCACCTGCCGTAGAAATATTTGGTTGTGTTGCTCCGGTGGCTAATACACCTCCGGGTCTGTACCAAACATCAAGATTTTGGACCGCAGCATTGGATTGGCCAAATTCCGTAATTAAAATAGAGGTATTTGCTGAAAGCTCAAAAGTAGTACCCTGTGAACCATTTCCTCCATTTAGAGGAGGTACAGTAGTAACTGTTAATTGAGCAAAAATTGAAAGGGGTAAAAATAAAACCAGCGATAAGCTTATGAGCCAGGATTTGCCGGAATTATAAGATTTGGTAGAGTTTCTCATTATTATAGTTTTTTCCAAACATAAAGCACCAAAAAAAAAAGGTATAATTCAATTAATACTGAAAGTATTATTGTAAATATTAAGAAGGTTTTTATAATGATTGCTAAACTTCTTCTCTCAATTTAGACAGGATTCGAATCACCATTTTTAATTCCTCACCTTTAATGGTTTGACTATGTTCTTTATTGTTTAGCGCTATGTAATATAGAATGGCCTGGTATTCTTCGATTGAGCATTCTTTTAATACGTCGTATTCCCTGAAGTATTCAAAAAAATTGGCAACAAACACCTTTAGTTTTAAATGGTCTGTGAATAGCTCTTTTAAAGGAGTAGATAAAATCACATCTTTTAATCCTTGCCATTCGGATTGAATATTTAAGGGATTAAGATCAATACTTTTAATTGTTAGTTTTTCCAATGCATTCGATAATGACGAATCAATAATACACAGTGTGAAAAAAAATCCATGTGCATAACTCAAAAATTTATCCACATAAATGAAATTAAATTTCAAAAGGTCTGATTATCAGTAAATGAAGTTTTTGAACTTCCATACTTAAATTTAAATCCTTCCTTTTTTCCTTTGTATTTAAGGCCGTCTCGATCGTAGACAAGATAAGTACCTTCGGGTATAGCCAGAACAGTAGCTTCTTTATTTATGGTAATATATTCTTCTATTCTTTGGTCTCTTGTTTCACCTTTATGCCCGGCAGGTAGAGCATTGGTATAATGCGGGTTAATCTGATAATTAATAAGATTTAACGCTTCAAATTTTGGGGGTTCTATGATAGGCATATCATTGGTGGTGCAAATAGTTGGTCCTGCGAGATTGGAACCGGCACTCCAGCCAATATAAGGACAGCCATCAGTTACTTTATTACTTATTTCCTGCAGAATATTAAAATGGTAACACCTTTCAAGCAGTCGGAATGTATTCCCTCCTCCAACTATTATTCCATTGGCTTCGCGGATGGCCTTTATTGGATCATCAAAATGATGAATACTTTGTACGACTATTCCTATTTTATTTAAGGCTTCATTGACCTTGTCTTCATATTCATCATATGAAAACGTGACGCCAGCAAATGGAATGAAAATAGCATCCTTTGTTTCACCCATAAAATCGGATATTGTATCTAACGCGAATTCGAGGTAGTTTTGATCCGGTAAGGATGAATTGCTTAGTAATAGTAGTCTTTTAGTCATCGGGTGAAAATCTGAACTATGAGGATGAATTACAAGTTTTTTATCATGTATTACCTATGATGTGAAATTTATAATGTTAGTACGGGTTTTCCGATATCTTGTATTTATTTCTGTAATGGTATTTTTTATCATTTTAATTGCAAATGTCATTGTTATATTCAGTACGCGAAAAGGCATTTTAAATACTGAGCAAAAACTTCCTGAAAGTTATTATGCAATGGTTTTGGGAACCTCCAAGAAGTTTGCTTCCGGTTCTGAAAACCTGTACTATAAAAACAGAATGATGGCGGTCAAAGATTTAATGAAAAAATCAAGTCCTAAGTTTATAATTTTAAGCGGTTCAAACCCCTCTGTCTATTACAATGAGCCAAGAGATATGAAATTGTCGCTTTCTGAATTGGGAATAGATTCATTAAATTTTATAATCGACTCCCATGGAGACAATACATTTGAGTCCTTGAAAAATTATTCCCAAAACTATGAGAAAGATTCTCTAATAATAATTACCCAAACGTTTCATGCCTATCGTACGCTTCTTATTTGTAAACAACTGAATATCAATGCGATGGTATATCCGGCTGAAGAAGTTTCTGCAGATATCACCAATAAACCACTGGTCCGTGAAGTTTTTGCCAGGGTTAAAGCTTTGTGGGAATTTTACCTTTTTGATGCTTAATGCTTTCTTTGCCCTTTCAATTTAATTATAGCCTTGCCGGGTATTATGTCGAAGTGTAAACTATTAATTTTCTTTTTTCTGATAATCGGCCTCTCGGATTACTCATATGGGCAATTTGTTGTAAAAGGAAAAATTACCGATGCCAAAACAGGTGAGGGTTTGCCCTTTGTCAACGTGTTTTTTCCCGGATCGAGTATTGGTACCACTACAGATTTTGAAGGCTATTATACTTTAAAAGCGCAAAATGCACAAGACTCAATAAGAGCAACTTATATCGGTTTTGTCTCCAGGACAAAAGCACTTGAAAAAATACCTGCACAAAGCATCGATTTTCAATTGAGCGAATCATTGATGCAGCTGGACGAAGTAGTAATTCATCCGGGTGAAAACCCCGCTTTTCCAATCATGAGAAAAGTGATTGAAAATAAAGATAAATATGATAAGAGAAGCCTTGAAGCCTATCAGTACGAGAGCTACAATAAAATTGAAGTAGATATCAATAATATCTCCGAAAAATTTAAGAAACGCAAGATATTCCAAAAGGTAGTAGACCTCTTTGATAGCCTGGAAGCCATGGCAGGGGAAGATGGCGAGCCCGTTTTGCCTTTATTTCTATCGGAATCCGTTTCAGACTTTTATTTTAGAAGAGATCCGGAAAAAAGAAGGGAGATTATAAAAAAAACCAGATTTAAAGGCGTGGGATTAGAAGATGCCAGCCTTGTTTCTCAATTGATAGGATCTACTTTTCAGGAATACAATTTCTATCAGAATTATCTCACCATTTTAAACAAACAGTTTGTCTCACCCATTTCGAATAGTTGGAAAACGTTTTACTATTATTTGCTTTCAGACAGCTCATATATCAATGGTGAATTTTGTTATAAACTGGACGTGGACCCAAAAGTGAAAACTGATCTGGCTTTTTATGGATCTATTTGGGTTTCAAAAGAAAGCTATGCTTTAAAACAGGTCGATCTCAGTATTACAAAAAATGCCAATCTCAATTATGTAGAAGCGATTACCATACAGCAGGAGTTAACAGAAACTGCTGCAGGAGCTTATTTACCGACAAAAAACAGAGTAATAATTCGCGTTGCCAATCTCGATGATCAATGGGCGGGATTCTTGGCAAAATTTTATACCTCAAATGAGAATATCATTGTCAATGAACCAAAAGAGACTAGTTTTTATGATCAGTATTTGACGCTCTCAGAAGAATTTGACGACGATGATGATACCTATTGGACCCAAATAAGGCATGACTCTTTAAGCGATGCTGAGCAATATGTCTACAATATGATCGATTCTATTAACGACCTGCCGGTAGTTAAAACTTATGTTGAAATCATTGATATACTTGTGAATGGCTACAAGGATTTTGGGCCACTGGAAATAGGACCGCACATTTATAGTTTTGCTTTTAACAATATTGAAAATAGCCGATTCAGACTTGGGTTCAAAACAAATTATCTCTTTAGCGATCATTGGACCTTGAGCGGCTATGGTGCTTATGGAAGCGGTGATGGCGTATTTAAATACGGCGCCAGAGTGGACTATCTGGTGTCCAAACAGCATTGGACGAAATTTTCAATTTCCAGAACCTACGATCTTTTTCAGGTAAGCGTTGATCCCGAACGCTTGGAAAATAATAACCTGTTTTACGCCTCAACATTTTGGGGAAACCTTAGAAGGCCATTCTATAGTGAAATCAATGAATTATCGGCTAAATCAGATCTGTTTAGTGGTATTACAGCAGGTGCTAAAATTAGAACTCAAACCTTCGAACCTCATTCGAGTTATGGATTTGGTTATGGGGAATTGAATTCCAGGCGATTCAGGACAACAGAATTGGAAGGTTTTGTCAGAATAACCAGAAATGAAAAATTTATACTCAATGACAATGAAAGGATAAGTCTTGGTTCGCCGCGATGGCCAATATTTACATTGCGTTATACCAAAGGATTGAAAAATACCCTTGACAGTGATTTCGAATACGACAAAATGGAAATGAGAATTGAAAAGAAATTCAAAATGGGATTTTGGGGCGTTTCGAGATATGATCTCAATTTTGGAAAAATTTATTCTACAATTCCATATCCATTATTAAATGCTCATTTAGGAAATGCTAATTCAGTTTTTTATACTTCGGCCGCATTTAACCTTATGAGAAGATTTGAATTCGTCAGTGATGAATGGGTTTCTTTGCGATGGATTCATTTCTTTGAAGGGAATATTCTAAACAGAGTTCCATTAATCTCAAAACTAAAATGGCGTATGTTGGCTCAGGCCAATGTTTTATTTGGTAGCCTGGGTCAGAACAATATCAATATTATTTCCGTTAACGATGAAAATCAAAACTCAGTGATTCCTCCATTGGGTTTGAATCGCTCTGAACCCTACATTGAAGTTGGCTACGGAATTGAGAATATATTCAAATTCCTCAGGTTGGACGCATTTCATAGAATTACATATTTAGGTGATCAATATGCAGATGAAAATGGGAATAAGCCACCTAAATTTGGTGTTAAAATGTCTTTGCAATTCATTCTATAATCGCATTTGAATATTGTAATCCTTAGTCTAATTTTGAAACTTAATTAAGCCAATGAATAATATTAAATCTCTTTCTTACCTTTTTGCAATTCTCATTTTTCTGTTTGCCTGTAGCGGTGAAAAGAATAAAGAAAGAAAGAAATTAATAGATACGGATATCTCAATTAACTCTCCGGAGTACAAACGGATGCAAATTTCTATCGTTTCAGAACAAATAGAGGAAGCACCCAACATTGCCAGAAATTACGACAACCGTGCTAAACTGTATCTGGAGCTGGAAAATTACGATTCGGCTCTGGCAGATGCGAGCAGAGCCATACAGCTCGATTCTACCAATGAATACTATTATTTCACTCAATCTAAAGCCTATAAAGGACTTCAGCGAATTGGAGAAGCTTTTCTGGCCGCTAAGAATGCGGAGAATAGGTTTATCAAATCCCCGGATTTTTATTCATACCTGGGAAAACTGTACTTTATTACACAAGATTATGGTGCGTCCATTCACTACCTCGATTTGGCCGAGGATCTCGCACCATTTCATACTGAAACCTTTTTTATGAAAGGTTTGATTTATTTGGAGCTGGGTGATACCATAAAAGGAATTAAGTTTTTGGAATTAGCCATAGAACAGGTACCGGATGATACCGATATATTTAATGTGATGGCCAGTGTATATAATGCCATGGGGCAACCGGAAATGGCGATTGAATATTTAAAAACAGGGCTGAGAATGAGTACCAAGGATCCTTTTCTTCACTATAATATGGGTGTAACAATGCTGGATATGGGAATGCCTGATTCAGCAAAATTTTATTTTGCAATGTCAACCCGGGTAGACAGCACATTTTATCTCGGGCATTACAATATGGGCGTATTGAGCTTCACAGATGAAAACTGTGAAGAAACAATAGCGTATATGACCAAGGCTACTAAATTCAAGGAAGATGTAGAACGCGCACAAGCGTATTTGGGTTACTGTTTAGAAAAACTTGGATACCACCTTGAAGCGCTTGAAGCATTTAAAAAGGCCTTGGAAAAAGAACCCGAAAATCAGAGCTTAAAAGCTGCTAAGGATCGTGTACAACAGAAAATTGATTTCGAACGACAATCCTCTTAATTAATGTCATCAAAGCAAATATTTATTACGCTTCCAAACAAAGAAAAAAAAGCCTATCCCAAAGGCAGCACAGGATTTGAAATCGCAAGCGATATCAGTGAGGGGCTTGCAAGAAATGCGCTTTCAATTAAAGTAAATGGCATTGTGCGTGAAATCCACAGAGCAATTGATGAAGATGCGGAAGTGCAAATTCTTACCTGGAATGACCAGGAAGGCAAGGAAACATTTTGGCATTCTTCAGCCCACCTTTTAGCGGAAGCTGTCGAAGCGCTTTATCCCGGTGTTAAGTTTGGAATTGGTCCGCCGATTGAAAATGGGTTTTACTACGATATTGATTTTGGCGATCGCGAGTTTTCATCTGATGACTTTCCAAAACTCGAGGCTAAAATGACGGAGTTGGCCCGTCAAAAAAATGAATTTGAAAGACGGGAAATCTCTAAATCAGATGCTTTATCTTATTTTAAGGAAAAAGGTGACGAATATAAAATTGAATTAATCGATGGTCTTGAAGATGGCGAAATCACTTTTTACCATCAGGGCAATTTTACAGATTTGTGTCGCGGGCCTCATATTCCAAATACAGGCTTGATTAAAGCAATAAAACTATTGAATACTGCCGGAGCGTATTGGAGAGGGGATGAGAAAAGAAAACAACTGACCAGAATTTACGGCATTACCTTTCCCAAGCAAAAGGAGCTAACCGAATATCTGGAGCTCTTAGAGCTCGCAAAACAAAGAGATCACCGTAAACTGGGAAAAGAGTTAGAGTTATTTACTTTTTCCGAAAAAGTGGGAATGGGGTTGCCACTTTGGTTACCAAAAGGAGCGAGGTTGAGGGAAAGACTTGAAAATTTCCTTAAAAAAGCACAGGTAAAGGCAGGTTATGATCCGGTTGTGACCCCACACATTGGTCATAAAAACCTGTATATAACCTCAGGACATTATGAAAAATACGGGGAAGATTCTTTTCAACCGATTCAAACGCCTCATGAGGGTGAAGAGTTTTTGTTGAAACCCATGAATTGTCCACATCATTGCGAGATTTACAAAAGCAGGCCGAGGTCGTATAAAGATCTTCCACTTCGATTGGCTGAATTCGGTACAGTTTACCGTTATGAACAAAGCGGTGAATTGCATGGACTCACCAGGGTAAGAGGTTTTACGCAAGATGATGCACATTTATTTTGCACACCGGAGCAGGTAAAAGATGAATTTAAAAAGGTGATTGATTTGGTGCTTTATGTTTTCAAAGCACTTGGATTTGAGAAATTCACCTCACAAATATCCCTTCGCGATCCGGAAAATAAGTCAAAGTATATTGGTGATGATGACGTGTGGGAAATTGCCGAGAGAGCCATAGTAGGAGCCAGTGAGGAAAAAAAGTTGGATACAGTAACGGTATTGGGAGAAGCTGCTTTTTACGGTCCTAAGCTCGACTTTATGGTTAAGGATGTGCTTGGTCGTCAATGGCAATTGGGTACCATACAGGTGGATTATAATTTACCGGCGCGATTTGAACTTGAATACATCGGTGCCGATAATCAAAAACACCAACCGGTTATGATTCACAGAGCGCCTTTTGGCTCAATGGAACGATTCGTGGCCTTGTTGATAGAAAATTGTGGTGGCGATTTCCCACTCTGGCTGGCGCCTGATCAGGTTGCCATTTTACCATTGTCGGAAAGGTTTAAGGAGCATTGCGATGAATTGATGCGTAAACTCGAAGCCAATGATATTTCAGGTTTTGTAGATCATCGCGATGAAAAAATTGGCAAAAAAATCCGGGACGCAGAAATTTTAAAAATTCCCTATATGCTTATTATTGGTGAAAAAGAAGCCGATGCCAATAAAGTATCAATTCGCAGGCATGGAGAGGGAGATATTGGACAAATGAATCTGGATGAATTTGTTTCATTTTTTCAAAAAGCTGTACAAACATCAATTGAATTAAAATAATAGCCAGAAATTTTTTTAAGAATTTAGAATAAGCGATATTTGCAGCCTGTTTTTCAAAACTAAAAACTTAGAATAGTATTAAGAGACCAAAAAGAAGGATTTACCGGGGCCCGGAAAAAGAGCCTTATAGAGTAAATGACAAGATTACAACACCGCAAGTTAGAGTTGTAGGTGACAATGTTGAAGTTGGAGTATACCCGATTCTAAAAGCAATTCAGATTGCTGAAGAACAGGGATTGGATTTGGTGGAGATTTCTCCTAAAGCAGATCCTCCTGTTTGTAAGGTGACGGATTATTCTAAGTTTAAGTACGAACAGAAAAAGAAGCAGAAAGAGCTTAAATCAAAACAACATAAGGTTGTTCAAAAGGAGATTCGTTTCGGACCCAATACGGATGACCATGATTTTGATTTCAAAGCGAAACATGCAAGAAAATTCCTCGAGGATGGAGCAAAAGTCAAGGCCTATGTGCATTTTGTTGGCCGAACGATTGTCTTCAAAGAACGCGGAGAATTATTGTTATTGAAGTTAATTCAGGACTTGGAAGATGTAGCTAAGGTAGAACAGCTTCCAAAACTTGAAGGAAAAAGGATGTCAGTTTTATTGACGCCAACAACTGTTAAAAAGAAAAAATAGAGCAAATGCCTAAGGTTAAAACAAAATCGAGCGCTAAAAAAAGATTTAAGGTAACCGGAACCGGAAAAATCAAGCGTAAGTCCGCTTTTAAAAGTCATATTTTGACGAAAAAGAGCAAAAAAAGAAAGTTAAAATTGACGCATACCACACTTGTTCACCCCTCTAACGAGAAACAGGTGAAGGACATGTTAAATATTTAATTATTGTTTCACTGATGTCTGGTACTAAGTCTTGTATTGAGCGCCAGCCGTCGAAAATTTTATAAAAATGCCTAGATCGGTAAATTCAGTGGCTGCAAAAGCCAGAAGAAAAAAAGTACTAAAAGCGGCCAAAGGATATTTTGGCAGACGCAAAAATGTTCACACTGTTGCAAAGAATGCTGTTGAAAAAGGAATGCAATATGCATATCGCGACAGAAAACAAAAGAAAAGAGAATTCAGAAAATTGTGGATTCAGAGAATTAATGCGGGAGCCAGAGAAAACGGCCTCTCTTATTCGGAGTTTATGGGTAAATTATCTAAATCTGAATTGGAAATTAATCGTAAATCTTTAGCTGATTTGGCGATGAATAATCCGGAAGCATTTGCAGAAATTGTGAAGTCTCTGAAGTAATTTATAATGAGACTTAATTAAAACCCATTCGCCAAACGGATGGGTTTTTTTATATAAATATTTTCCAGTAAATGATAAACTGAACCGCCAGTAGGATCCAGATTATATTTCTTTTTAGGATGGGATTCTTAAACATGATGTTAGGTTTACGTAAAAGAAAAAAATTATTGTATTTAAAAAGGATCAAAGCTCATTTTATATATAACCTTAGCAATGAACCTATTATAATATACGGGGGAATAAAAAATAACGTTACAAAATGTTTAAATTCTTCCTGTTGAACTAAAATTTTTTAATTTCGAAACTCAATAAACTAAACCAATAACAATGAAAAAATTATCAGCACTTGTACTCAGTTTATTAATCAGTGCAACAATCTATGCTCAAATTGAAACTCCTTTACCAAGTCCAACTACAACGATTTCTCAGGACATTGGATTGACAGAAACTACGATTGTATATTCCAGGCCTGGTGTAAAAGAACGCAAGGTATTTGGAGACCTCGTTCCTTTTGGAGAAATGTGGCGCACCGGAGCCAACATGTCAACTAAAATTACTTTTGGTGATGATGTTCAAATCAATGGTCAAAATGTACCTGCAGGAACTTATGCCCTCTATACTATTCCGGGGAAAGAAGAATGGACAATAATTATCCATAAAAACATAAGTTATGGTGGAACAGGTGGCGATAGCTATACGACGGATGAAGATTTAATGAGATTCACTGTAAAGCCTGGCAGCTTAGAGGATATGGTTGAAACTTTTACTATTGATATTTCCAATAATAAAATGGACCGTTCAACAATCGATCTTTCATGGGAAAACACCAGGGTGAGCTTTGAAGTAGTCGCACCGGTTGATGAAAAAATTACAAAAATGATCGACAAGACTTTAAACCCGGGTGGCACACATTATTACAGAGCTGCAACTTATTATCATGACTCAGGTAAGGATTTAAATGTAGCCCTGGGATACGTTAATACAGCCATTGAAAAATATACTGCTGAAGGTTCAAAACCTTTTTGGGTGGTGCGAAGAAAAGCTTTGATACAGGCGGACCTTGGTAAATACAAAGAAGCCATAAAGTCAGCTGAGCAAAGTACTGTATGGGCAAAAGAAGCGAAAAACGATTCTTATGTTAAAATGAACGAAGAATCCATCGCTATGTGGAAAAAGAAATAATAAATTCAATCATCCAATTTGAATTGAAGGCACTGTCATTTGGCAGTGCTTTTTTTATATTTAAAAATGGCTGAAAAATCAAAAGGAAAACTAAAAGTTTACAAATCTTCCGCCGGCTCCGGCAAAACCTATACGCTCGCCAAAGAATACATTAAAATATTATTATCAAACAGGGAAGTTGATAGTAATACTTATACGGAAAACTATTTCAGACATATACTGGCCATTACTTTTACCAACGATGCTGCCAATGAAATGAAGGACAGGGTATTGCGCTATCTCCGCGATTTCTCTCAGCAAAAAGAACAAAAAGAAAATGGATTACTTCAACAAATAATTTCGGAAATCAATGAGGAATATCCACATCAAAAAATAAGTGTATCAATTGTTAAAGAGCGTTCTGATATTATCCTTAAATCTATTCTGCATCGCTTTTCAGATTTTAATATTCAGACCATTGATTCATTTACAAACCAAATAGCCCGATCCTTTGCGAGAGAATTGGGACTACCCGGGAATTATGAAATTTATCTGGATACCAAAATAAAATTAGCCGAATCAGTAGATATTTTACTCAGCCGTATTGATGAAAAAGAAAAGCTCCTCTTAAACTGGTTATTTGACTTTGTCAAAAATAGGATAGATGATGACAGAAGCTGGAATATAGCCTATAACCTCAAGGATTTTTCAACAACATTAACAGATGAAAATGTCTATGAAATGCTCGAATCGCTTAAAGAATGGAACCTCGAGGATTTTAATAAAGCCAAAAATGTATTGCTTAAGGAATATTCCAGAATTTCTTCGCAATTGAGAAAACTGGCTAAAGAAGGTTTGGATTACCTGGATTCGGAAAATTTGGATCATGCTGTTCTCCATGAAAAAAAGAATGGTGTTAGATCTCTTTTTGAAAAAAATATTGAAAAGCCATTTTCAAAAGATTTAGGTGTAAAACTTTATAAACGGCTCCAAAACAACGATTGGTTAAAAAAGGAGGCCAATCCCAAAAACAACAGCATTGATGATGTAAACACGAATATTTCAATCATAGCCGGAAAGATGCATGATATTCATGAGAAGGAGAATGGCAAATATATTGCAATAGAAAACATGCTAAAAAACTTCTCTGAAATGGCTTTATTAAATAACATTAAGTCAATTCTTGAAGAGCTCAAAGAAAAGGACGATCAGGCTTTTTTATCGGATCTCAATGAGAAAATCAGAAATGTGGTATTATCTGAACCCATTCCATTTATTTATGAAAAAGTTGGTGTTCGATATAAGCATTTATTAATCGATGAATTTCAGGATACTTCGATTTTTCAATGGATTAATCTTATCCCTTTATTGTCCAATGCCCTTTCAGATGGGAAAGTCAATCTAATAGTTGGTGATGTAAAACAATCGATATACAGATGGCGAGGTGCAGATCCTGATATATTGGTCAACTTGCCCGAGTTCAAAGATGAACTTAGTTTAGATTCGATTCGCGAACATACATTGTCATGGGAAAGTCAGGTTGAAATTTACCCACTTGCTTCAAATTGGAGAAGCAATCCGGGAATTGTAAATTTTAATAATAATTTCTTCGAATGGTTAAAAGAAAATAATGAAGAATTTCAGGGGCTTGGGAATTATTATGATGACGTGATTCAAAAAGCCGAAAAAATTGGCGAATCAGACATAAAGATTGATGTTTTAAAGGAAAAAGAATTTAAAAATAAAGATGAGATGCAGGATTTCAAAGCCAATCTTGTTATCGAATACATTGACCAATGTATAAATGCCGGCTATGCATGGAAAGACATTGCAATTCTTTGCAGGAAAAAAAATGAAATTAAGAACATCAGCCAGGTCTTAGTTGAAAACCAGATTTCTATCATATCGGATGAATCACTATTGCTTGAATCTTCCACAGCGGTTAAGCTATTGATTAAAGTTTTTGAATTTTTAAATGAACCCGGAAATCAGGACACCCTTGCAGATCTTTTTATACAAATTGCCAATTTGAAAGATTCCATCATTGAGGACTGGAAGGAAATTCAAAATAAAATAAAGATAAAATCCGCTGGAGACTATGTTGTCTTTGTTAAAGACTTTTTTAATCTGGAAATTGAAGAAACCCAATTATTGGATGGAAGTATCTTTCAGCTTGCACAGGCTTGGATCAAAGCCCTGGAAATGATGAAAGACACCAAACAACAGGTGTATCTCGATTATTTTCTGGATGTGCTTTTTGAATTTAGCAATAAACCCATTTCGGGATTAACGCAGTTTCTTGACTATTGGGGAGATAAAAAAGAAAGTCTCTCAATTTCAAGCACACGAGATCAAAATGCAATACGGGTTTCAACAATTCATAAGGCGAAAGGGCTGGAATACCCCATTGTAATTATACCCTATCCAGAACTGAATTATTCTTTGAATAAGGGTTCCAAAGTTTGGGTTGAATTACCTAAAAGCTTTGCAACTGATCTGCAGGTCGCTGTTTTGGGCCTTAATGCCGAAATTGAAAAAACTGAGTTTTCTGATTTTTACCTCAAAGAGAAAAGAGCCAAATTCATAGAGGAAGTCAATGCTTTATACGTAGCGATGACAAGGGCAGAAGAACGGCTTTATCTTACCGCTTCGATTCCTAATCGCAAGAACATGTCAAATTTCATCGTGGATTTTCTTGAGGGAAAACAATACATCAATTCTGAAAAAAAATACGAAGATGTAAATTATTTATCCTACTCTATTGAAGCGCAAAAAGATTCAAAAGTCCAGGGAATTAAATCTGCAGTACTTCCATGGAATAATGCAAAAAATAAAAGGGAGAGGATTCAAAGAAATCTGAGATGGTCGGTTGATTTTACTTTGAGCAAAGAACAATTAAATAACATACAATCCGGAAAGTCATTTCACCTGTTAATGTCTTATTTTAAGACGGAAGAAGATCTGCCAAAAGTCATTAAAATAGCCTCTGAGCTATTTCAGGAAAAAGAATTTAAAGTCTTTCAGGATTTCCTCAGGATGATATTGTCAGACTTGGAGCTAAAATCCTATTTTCAAAAAGATTGGAAAATTTATAATGAAAGACCTGTTCTATACAAAGGTGAAATTTTAAGACCGGATCGTTTTCAAATTCGGAATAATCAGGCAGTCATAATAGATTATAAAACCGGGCTTCAAAATGATACTCACCAGTCACAAATAGACAAATATCAAAAAGCATTGGCTGATGTATATTCCGATTATCAATTTGCGAAGTTTATTATTTATTCCAAGCCCTTTAAAATTGTCAGTTTATCCTGATATTTATTCGCTTGTCGGTCATAAACTCAAGGCTGCTGTTTTCAGGAATTATGATATTCCTGTTTTCTACAATCAAAGAACTTACCGTGCCGATTGTGGCACCTAGAAGCGCACCACGCAGCCATTCATCGTAAAATATACCACCGAAAATAGATCCCGAAGCCGCACTTCCTAAGATTCGTTCTGCAGTATAATTTTCAAGAATACGAATGTCATTTGTAGTTGTAATGGGTATTATTTCTCCATTGATATGAATTTCAATAAGTTCCAATTGCAATTGAGCACTTTTAAAGGCAGTGCCATTTCTGGCATATTTTACACGCCCAATAATCGGAGTGTTTTGGGGCAAGATGGCAAGACCCTCGCGATTAACAATAGCTTGAGTTAATCGACATTCTATTATTTCACCTGTTTTAGTATATCTCGAATTCAATGCGCGGTTGGTTTTAATAACCAGAAATTCTCCGGCGGGAATGGTATAAAACTCCGGCCCATCAGGTATTCTTATTTCGTCTTCCGCTTGATCGAAATAGCTGGGCTTATAATTTTCCCTTATCTCTGTATTTTGAATAAACAACCAGGCTGTATCCACATATATTTTGGTGATGTACTTATTCTGAGCATAAATGGAACCAATAATTGTATCCCCATTATGCAAAAACAGGCTATCAGATTGTGCCATTGTGCTGAAACCGGATAGAATAAGTAAAAATGACAATATCCATTTCATGATTTTATATTTGCTGTATTATATCAAAAATCAGACCTAAATTAATCCCGAAGCATTAAATATTCGGAATGGAGCAAGGCAAAAATTACATCGTCTTTCCAGATGCCATTTTGATAATAACTTTTACTAAAATGTGCTTCTTTTCGAAATTTCAGTCTTTTAAAGAGCCGCATTGATGGAGAGTTATCGGGATCTACAGATACGTAAATCCTGTGTTTATTTAAATTTTCAAATGCGTATTTTATAATTGCTCTAATAGATTCAGTAGCAAAACCTTTATTTTGATATTCACTTGCCAAACTAATGCCCAATTCTAATTGCATGTTTTCAGGTCCAACAAAATGCAAACCGATATCTCCGATAATTGCATCATTTAGTTTGTTGATTAAAACCAATTGATACCATGTATTTTCAGTATTAATTTTTTGCGGGTTGGCATCAATCAATCTTTGTACTTCTTGCAGAGAATTGTAGGTCTTGCCCTGAAATTGAGTAATGTCAGGTGAACTTTTATACTTGTATAATGCTTCTGCATCGCCCGGCACGACAGTTCGAATTTTGAGCCTTTTCGTCCTAATTTGCATTGTTTGATTATTTCAATCTAGGATCAAATTTAAATTTTTGAACGTCTATAATTTTTACATTTTCGGAATAATCGGGATGTTGACAGTTCAATATATAATTCGAAGCTGTGTTTACTATCGAAGAAGGCACCTTTAGGCTCAGATATCGTTTGTCATTGTACCATTCAGAGCCTATTTCAGATAGTATTTTAGGAGCGGGATAATGATTCCAGTTTTTTGGTAATTTTTCAATATCTACTGTAAATATTGAATGATTTGGAATTTCTAATGACACCAGGTCGAGATCTGGAACTATCATTGGAGGCGTGTGAACCAATAATTCAAGCAATGTAATTTCAGGACTTTCACCTGTGTACAGCACTGTCTGGCCTTTTTTGTTCCATCTTCCACCATAAATTGCCGAACCCGTTCCCGAAATATCTTTTGAAAATTTTCTTTTACACAAGCGATATACAATCATCAGGAGATGATTCCATGCTCAATCCTTCCAAGAAGGTCTTTTACTTTTGATATTCCACCTGGTATTTCAAGCAATTCAATCGGTTCCATTCCGCCAAAAGCCTGATTGGGCAGATTGAGCCATTTGATAAAATCTTCCTTGCTTAAAAAAACCTCCGATCCGTATAAAAAGAGATCTGTTAATTCAAATAATTGGACCGAAGAATTTCTATCTAAAACTTTATCGGAGCGGATCCAACGGTATAAGGTGGGTGAGGAGATGTTCAACATATTGGCTGTTTCCTCTCGTGAAATATTGAAGTAATTTTTAAAATTTTTAATTATACCGGCTTTTATTCCTGAATTAGCCAGATGAATAAAATCATAGGAACTGTCAATTCTTTCATTGACATAATTACTTCCAAGTACAGATTTTAATTTGCGGTAATGACTGGTATTTGATTTTGAAGTAATATTCATTTGATAATACTATTTATCATATGAACGAAAATACAAATCTTTTAGTTTCATTCCAACTTCTTAGATTCATCAACCTTCAAACATAATATTCGAAGGTCAGATTTTAAGTCTCCATTCTTAATCTCGTATCTCGTATCTCGAATCTCAAATCTCGAATCCCCTTTCTCCTTTTTCTAAATGCTTATTCTATCTCCAGACTTAAACCTCATAATCGAAGAATTTCAACAATTCTTTAGCCTCGTCATATTGCATTAATTCCATCGCTCTTTTCTTGTTTTCGGGTTTTTTCCACTTTGAAATAGAGCTTTTAAAAATTGGTTTTACTTCTCCATAGTAGGCTTTGTTTTTCTTAACCTGTGTATTGGAATGCCAGTTTTTTAATTCATCAACCAGTTCAAGATCCAAAAACTCACAAATCTCTTTAATCTGATCATCATAATCCATGATAATATCTCTGTATCGAAGAGTATAAACATTCGGATGCTCGTATAGATTTTTACCTTTTTTCACATCATTAATCCATCTTGAAGGTTCTACCCAATAGCGATCGGGATCTTTTGGATGTCTTGATAATATAACATCTCGTCCATCCCTCACGATATGAATAAACTTAAATCGGCCTTTGTGATGTGCATCTATTTGTTTGATGTATTTAACATTACTCGGACTTTTTTCACACCATCTGCTGCAGCTATCATCAATTTTTTCAGTTAGAAAAGTTTTGTATAAGCGATCTTTTCTAGGAGGATTGGTATTGTTTTTATCTTTCTTATCCACATCATTAAATATTCCCAATTCCTTGGGGCAAGCAAATATTTTAGGGTGACTTGAGAGTATTGATAATAAGAGCGTAGTGCCTGATCTGCCACATCCACCGATATAAATTGGAGGCTCTCTAAAGTGTTTTTTTTCTATTTTTTTACCAAAATGGCTGATAATTTTAAGGAAAGGCGCTTTGTACCATTTGTACATTACAATAGGTCAATTGGAAAATATCATTTAATTAAGCCTATAAGGCTAAAAAAACCAAATAATTCTGAAGTTCAAGAGCTTCAATTAAATTTTAAATTAAAAATTATAAATATGGCCTGGTCTAATAATTAGATAGACACCTAAGTTCGAATGAGTACATTGGAGTAATTCTAATCAAGTTCATTTTCGGTGCTTTTAATGGCTTCATCATACAAAAAAGCCATAAGATTTTCCTGTCCGGTGAGTTCAGAAAAGCGTAATTGAAATTGTAAAAGGGTACGGTCGATTTCTTTTAAATCATGGGCATCTGAATCAAAATAGTAATCAATTATTTTCATAAGCGTTTTATCCGTAATGTTTTGCTGCATTGAATAAACATGCGTAAGTTTTTGAGTGGTTTCAAAATCAAATTCCGAAACGATGCCAGTTGATTTTGCAGACTCCCAGGCTGTGCTTGTTAAAATCGCATCGATCAAACTTTCATTATTGGTTAGAACACCCAGATTTAGATAATTGTATTGCCTTAATTCAATTTTTAAACTGTCCATTTCTCCACTCATTATCTCGCTTATTCTATTTCTAATTTCAACATGCTTGTCTCTCCATTTTGCTAATATTTCTTCATTTTGAACAAGCTCCTTATGGATGCTTTCCAAAGCAATTATTTTCCTTTTTTTAGTTTTATAATCATCAACAAGCTGATTGATGAATAAAGCAAATAAGACGCTAAACACAATCAGAAAACCTTCTGCCAAATATTTTTTGATGTTCATAAATAGGGTTTATTAAGACTTGAGGTTGATTTCTATTAAAAATATACAAAAATCAAACTATTGTAAATTTTACTAATTTATCTGAATTAATCGCAACGCTTCTTTTTTACTCAGATTACTCAGTTCTGTGTGATGCACGAAATCAATTACCCATTGCGGATTTATTCGGCTGTATTCCCTTAAAACCCAACCGATGGCCTTATTTATAAAGAACTCTCTGGAGCCGAGAAGTTTATGGATGACAGAAGCTAATAATTCAGTATCCATATCATTTTTGTATTTCAGTTGAAATAAAATGGCAGAGCGTTGTAGCCAGATATTATCAGAATTCAGGTATTTGTTAATTCGCGGTGGGATTTCCTCGGGAAATTGTCTAAAATAAGCCCCCATCAATTTATAGGAAATAAAATCCACAGTATCCCACCAGGATTTATTCATCACCATATACTCTAATAGTACGATATCTCTCTTCTCAAATTTTTTTGAATACTTTTCTGTCAATTCCTGTGCAAAATTCTGGAATTCCCTTTGGGGTTTTTGCCAAAGCGATTTAACGATAATTTCCAGACTTGATTTTGGCGGTAAATATTGTTTTTGAATAAATGGTTTAATGATGTCTGACCTCAATCCTGCCTTTATTCCATAAAATTCAAACTGATCGCGCATATAGACTTTTTGCTTAATTGCGTTTTGTGGATGGGCATTCCTTTTGAATTCATTTTCAAGACTTTGGATATAGTCTGATACGCTAAAATCCTGTAACATTTGACTTTAAATTAAGATTATTAACAGTCTTTCTTAAAACTTTGAATCAATGCCAATCATCAATTTCGCTATTGCATCGAAGCTTTTAATTTATGAAATACAAGTATTTTATAAGGAGTGACTGATTTATGATTTGATATGGAATCATGGAAAACATATTCAATATCCTGCTCCAATTCTCCTTTGAACATGCCATTAATTTCAAAGATTTCCTTAATGAATTTAATCTTTTGCCCTGTGTCCTGATTACAAATAACCATTTTTGAATTACCTTTCATTTCATCCAAAATTTTTTTAAGCAAATTGATTTCCTGCTTTTTATCATTTTTTGCAAAATGAAACATGCTATCGAGGAGAATAAAATCATATTTCTCAATTTCCTCAAATGAATAAATATCTCCGACTTGTCCTGTAAGTGCTAATTTTTCCGATTCTGCGATCTTCATCATTTGTCCAATTCCTGTTTTGGAAATATCGATTCCCAAAACATTGAAACCCAAACGCGTCAAAGCGATAGCATTCCGACCCTGACCACATCCCAGATCTATTACTTTACCCTTTATAGGTTGTTTTGCAAAATATTCTATCAACTCTTTACAAGGCGCTCCAAATAAATTTTCAGCCTCATAGTACTTGTCATATTTTATTTCGCCATGCTTTTTGTTCATGCAATTAGAAAATTCATTTGAATGAAGGCTGAAATTGCATATATGAGCATCTGATTTTTAATTTATGCAAGGGCAATAAACTCTCAGGAGCAATTCGTTTTTGATTTCAGTTATTTGTTTTCCGGAAACTGACTCATATCCATCCAGAATAATTCCCAAATGTGGCCATCAGGGTCATCAAAAGCCCTGCTGTACATAAAACCATGATCTTGGGCAGGACGGGTTTCTTTTCCTCCAGTCTTTATAGCCATCTCAAATACTTTATCGACTTCTTCCCGGCTTTCAACCGATAAAGCATTGAGCACCTCGCTGGTTTGACTGGCATCGGAAATTTGTTTAGGAGTGAATTGTTTAAACTTCTCATGCGTCAACAACATTATATAAATGCTATCGGAAATCACCATGCTGGCAGCAGTCTCGTCTGAAAATTGCTCATTTAATTCACATCCTAAACTTTGGTAAAAGACTTTGGATTTATTGAGATCCTTTACGTGAAGATTTACAAATATTTTTGCAGCCATTGTATTTTTTTTTAATTGAGGTATCTAGAAGTTCCGCGTAAATTCATATCGGATCAATTTGATTATAAAAGATCAGCTCTCATTTTTCCAAGATTGAATTTTTATTTCCAAGGGAGGTGATCATTAATCAAAAGACCATATGAAATTAGTTATTTTTTTCAATTCTCCAGGGAGGATTTTTTCTGTTTTTCCCGGCATAAAATAATATTATTTGATTGCCATCGGGATCTTTTAATCTGGCTTCCCTCCAAAGCCATTTTTGATCTGCGGGCTCCTGATCAAATACAATTCCACTTTTTTTAATTCTTTCAACCTGTTCATCAAGGTTATTGCATTCAAAATAAACGTAAATGCCATCACCTTTTGGTAATGCCTTGCAATGGTGAATGGAAAAAGTAGAATTGCCTTCAGGACATTCAAACCTTGCATAATTGGGTGTTGATTCGACAATTAATGTTAAACCCAAATTTTCATAAAATGGGATGGACTTTGTCAAATCCAAAGAGGGTACGGTTACTTGATTTAAATCCATATTCATTTGCAGTTTGAAAGTCTAAATAATTATTTATACCGGATCTACATCAATTATAACCCGAAGATTCGGCGCGGTTTTCTTTTTTTCGTATAGTTTGACCTGCTCTTCAATTAATTTTTTTATTGCTGAAGGCTGAATTCCTTCTCGTTCGTATTTTATAAATATTTCACGGATATAAAGATTCCGAATTCTTGCAACCGGAGGTTCTTCAGGACCTAATACCCTTTTACTTCCCAATTCTTTTATAAGCATCCCTGCCAGAAGCCTGGAATCATTTTCCAGCTCACCCGGATCCCGACTCTTAAGTGTAAGCCTAATTATCCTGCTAATTGGCGGGTAGAAAAAACGATTTCGCTCTGCTAATTCCCATTTATAGAATCCATCGTAATCGTTCTTATGAATAAATGAGAAAAGCTCATGATCGGGCATATTGGTTTGCAACATGACTTTCCCCTGATTGCTTTTTCGACCTGCACGCCCTGAAACCTGTGTAATTGTCTGGAACGTTCGTTCTGTAGCACGAAAGTCAGGAAAAAACAATAATCGATCAACACCAATCACCAATACCAGTTCGACATTATCAAAATCCAGACCTTTTGTGACCATTTGTGTTCCTACGAGAAAATCAATCCTTCCCGAATCGAAAGCTTCCAGAATATTTTGATGGGCATATTTACCTCGAGTCGTATCAAGGTCCATCCTTTGAATTCCCGCATCGGGGAAAAACACTTGTAATTCTTCTTCAACCTTTTCTGTGCCCGTACCCATAGTTTGGAAATGGGAGTGATTACAGCGTGGGCATCGGGTGGGGGGCTCTTCATAAAATCCACAATAGTGGCAACGCAATTGTCTGGAATACTGATGTAAAACCAGCGATACATCGCATTGATGACACATAGGAATGTATCCGCATTGCATGCATTGTAAATAAGGTGAATAACCACGTCGATTTTGAAATACGATAGCCTGCTTTTTGTCATCCAATGTTTTTTGAAGTGCATCCAGGCTTTGTTTGGTGAAAATGGATTTGGTTAAGCCTTTAATTTTTGCTTCTCTAAAATTCTGAAAAATAACCCTTGGCAAGCTTGAATCTTTGTGATAGCGCTCATTGAGTTCTACTTTCCCCCATTTACCTATTTCACATAAATAATTACTTTCCATTGCCGGTGTTGCAGAACCCAGCAATACTTTAGCTTTATGCATCTGAGCGAGTATTATGGCACTTTCCCGCGCATGGTAACGCGGGGCAGGATCGTGTTGCTTGAAAGATGAATCGTGTTCTTCATCGATAATGATCAACCCAAGATTTTCAAAAGGAAGAAAAAGAGAAGAACGCACACCTACAATGAGATTATATTTTTCTTTATTCAGATTTTCCCAGATTTCTACACGCTCATTATCTGAAAATCGCGAATGATAAACGCCAATGTCATTACCAAATACTTTTTTTAGTCTTTCTACGATATGCGTGGTAAGTGCAATTTCAGGTAAGAGATAAAGACATTGTTTTCCTTTTTCAATGGCTTCGCGAATGAGTTCAATGTAGATTTCTGTTTTACCACTTCCGGTGATGCCTTTTAATAAGACTATACCTTTTGTTTCCCATTCCTTTTTAATTTCCTTTAATGCTTTCGACTGATTTTTTGAAAGATTAAAAACCCTTTCTTCATACTTTACTTCAGGAAAACGGGAAACCCTTTGATCAAAGAATTCCAAATAGCCATTTTTGACCAGCGTATTAATTGAAGACTGACTGGCGCCTTGTTTAACCAATTCTACATTAGGGACACCGCTGGAGTTATTGGATGGGTTTTCAAGAATCCCTGACTCTTTTAGGTATAGCATGAGCACGTCAATTTGCTTTTCGCGCGCACTCAATTCTTCAAAAAGGCCTTCAATGATTTCGGAATTATTATAGTCTTCCTTCATTCTTACTTTTCGAATCTTTTTGGGCCTATAGCGATCCACTACTTCTTCAAAAAATGCAATAAACGCTTCATCGGCGAGCTTTTTTAAAAAGCGACCCGGGTTAATTTTATCGAGAAGTGCAGATACCTCGGCCACGCTCATTTGTTCTTTGTCGGATAAATACTTTAGTAAATTGTATTCCGGATCAGATAATTCAGCACTTCGGTTTTCCCAGTTTTTATCGATTAACTCAATTCGCGATTCGCTGTTTATTTTTAAACCTGAAGGCAAGGCGGCTCTTAATACTTCACCGGGATAACACATATAATACTTATGCATCCATTCAATCAGCTTGAGTTGAAAAGAATTAACAATCGGCTCATCATCAGGAATTTCAAGCACCTCTTTAAGCTTTGAGTGGGGCCTGGCACTCTGAAAAATAGCTGATATAATTCCTGTATATATCTTTTTTCTTCCAAATTGAACTATTGCCCTTGAGCCAATTTGAGCTATATCAATATCTTTTGAAGAAATAATATATTGAAAGGTCCCCTTAACAGGCAGTGGTAGGATAATTTCGGCAATATAATGTTCAGCATTAGACATTCGTTTCGAATCTGATGCAAAAAAAAATCCCATCCAAATGGACGGGACTTTTTCAGCTTAACTTGACCTAAATTAACAATTGTTGACCTCCAAATTGTTATCTTTTATTAATATCACTTATCCCTGCTGTTTTTTCATCAACATTTTTAGGATTGCCATAATAATTTATTTCAGAAACGCCTGCGGCATAGGCTGTGAGATAATTCGTGACATTGACCGTCGCCTCACTTTTGCCAAAAGCCTTGATATCGGCGTCTTCAGCAATAAGATCCCGGGCATCTAATTCTGTTTTTCCCGCGAGATTGGCTTCAAAATATTCCGCTGAACCTGAAATCTTAGCATCAGCAAGTCCTTCGAGACTCAAATCCAGATAAGTAAAATCTCCACTTATTTCAGCATCAGAAAATCCGGCCATTTCCAATTTGAACTTATCAAGATTTATGTCTTTAATCCTGAGATCGTTATGTCCATAAATATTCAATTCTTTGATATCTATAGTGCTGATATTGATAAAAACAGGGGCTCTACCTCTAAAATCAAAATCATCCTCAAAATCCTCTACATAGATCTCCAGATTTCGATCATCACTGTCATAATCAAATTCTACATCTTCCACTTTTGATCTTCTGCCGATTACTTCGACCTGAGATATTGTATCCTGACTTAGATTAATTTTGTATTCACCCTTTATTGTAATAGATGTCATACTATCAGCAATGTCAAATACCTTGGTAAAATCCGTGTTAGAACCAGTGTAATTGCCATTTTCCAAACTCGGATCACAAGTAAGGCAAGTCAGGTCATCAAGATTGTTAAATACAAATACATTATCACCCATGTCGCTTTCGCGATAATCATAGTGATAAATGGTTCTGTAAATAATTTCATCCAGATTCTCCTTCATAATGAATTTCTGTCCGGTCGGCATATACATGGTTATATCAAGTCTTTGATCTCTGAATACAGCATTATCTGTGAATTCGATATTTGAATCGAAAAGTATAATACTATCATTTCTGGTAATATTATAGGTGATCATTTCCGAATTTTTAAGCGCATCACTTTTGCTCGATCCATTCGAACTGAATTCCTTGATGATCTTTATAGTTGAATCCTTATGTGGACGAATTGTAAGATGAACAAAACCTCTTATATCAGAATCCAATTCATTCAAATCCAAAACAAGATGATTATCCATAGCTTCAAAGGTTTCAACTTCCGTTCTGCTATTATCTTCAATGAAATTGCTGACCACAATAGGAATGACTGATAGGCTTATTGATACTGCAATAATCCATACGCCAAACATTGACCATGCTGCTGTAGATGAAGTTTGAGCCTTCATTGTAATTATTCTAAGCCCCAACAATCCCAAAGCTAATATCGGAATCCCAATTGCGAATATTCCTGCTATTGCAACATAACCGGGGACAATTGAAGACACCAATTGAACAGGTAAGCCGTCAAAAACAACCTCGGGTGAAATAAATAATCCCAGTAAAGCAGCGGCAATAACGAGGACACTCAACAATGTGAAAAAGGCAAATATCATAAAGAATAATCCGATGATCACTCTTAAAGCTTTACCCAACACCACTAGTAAAGGGCCTATTGCTTTACCTAAAACTTCAAATACTTTACCAATTAACCTGAAAGGAAAAAGCAGAATTGTGACTAATGCATTTTCTTCTTTGTTAGGGTCACCTTGTAAGCCCTTTTTTACTGAGGTTTCAATATTTGAAAGTGTAACAGGGTCTCCTTTCATCTGCATTTTTTCAGTCATGGTTTCAGCTTCCGGCGCTATTAGCCAAAGGACGATATATATAATTACACCAGAACCAAAGAAAAGTACAGAGAGCACAAAAATTAATCTGACGATAGCCACATCTACGTTAAAGTAGGCTGCCAAACCGCTGGATACCCCTCCGATAACTTTATCATCCGGATTTCGGTACAGTTTTTTAATTCGCTTATCTTCTTCCAGATCATCTTTTCCAGGTACCGCAATCCACAATGCGATATATATGATTAGTGCAAGTCCTGATGCAGGTGGAATGATTAAGAATCCAAAGAATACGATGAGAAAAAGAATTCTTGTCCAGAGTGCATCTACTTTAAAGTAATGTGCCAAACCTGCACAAACTCCTCCAATTATTTTTCTTTGTTTATCCCTGTAAAGCCTTTTATTTCCTTCCATCTCCGTTTCAGATGATGCTGATTCAAATTCCTCATCACCCTCTTCCATACTGGCAAAATCACTTACAGTACCCATTGTTACAATGAGTTGCTCAACATCTTCAGCATTAATGACCTCCTTGTCTTTATTTAACTTGGCTGAGAATATTTCTGCGATTCTGCTTTCGATATCGCTGATGATTTCAGAATAATCATCATACTTTTTGAAGTAAGTATTAATCTGCGTCAGATAGTTCTGAAGCTTTTCATATCCGTCTTCTTCGATATGAAAAATAATACCACCTATATTTATGCTAATATTCTTTTTCATGATTTCTTCTTATTGGAATTCTTAGAGTTGGAAATAATATTTTCTGTAGATTCTACCAGTTCTTTCCAGGTAGTATCAAGATTCATTAAAAAATTTTCACCTTCAGGTGTTATGTTATAATATTTTCTTGGTGGACCTGAAGTTGATTCTACCCACTTATATTCCACCAAACCGGCGTTTTTTAAGCGAGTGAGTAGGGGATATAGCGTGCCTTCCACTACCATAATTTTGGCAGATGTCAATTCGCCTATCAAATCCGATGCGTAGACCTCTCCGCGGGAAATGATATTCAGGATACAATATTCGAGGATCCCCTTCCTCATTTGCACCTGTGTGTTTTCAAGTTTCATTCGCGTTTTTTTTTAAGTTCAAGGCAAATATATAAAAAGGTACTATGTAATGCAAAGTACAGGGCAAGAAAATGTACTAGGTATAAGTAAAAATCATTTTAAAGTGCTTTTAAGGCAGATATTTTTTTTAAAATTTTTGAAGAATTACATTTTCAGCGGGAGAAGTATTAATAAAATAGAGAATATCGAACCTCTGAATTACTTTAGCAGTTTAATACCTTGAATAGGACAATTATCCCTTGAAAGTTTTAATAAATATATTTCTTTTAATTGCCGTACAATTTAGTGTGCTGGCATCAAATCCATGGATGGACTATTCTATGTCTTACTTTAAGATTAAAGTAGCTAAGGATGCCTTATACAAACTGGATCAAAATGACTTAAGCTCTACGCTGGCTTCAGCGGGTTTTAATATTTCTACTATTGATTCAAGCAAATGGGCCATTTTTCATCGCGGTCAGGAGATAGCTATTCATTATGAAAATGGAGACATTTACTTTTATGGAAAACGCAATAATGCAAGTCTTGATACCGGTTTGTATTTTGAAGGAGGTCTTGCGAATCCTTATTTAAACATGTTTTCGGACAGCAGTGCCTACTTTTTGACCTGGTATGTGGACGCCAGAACCGGTAAACGCTTTGCTAATTCAAATGTGAGCAATCCGATCAATACGGACTATCACTTCGCAAATGCACACTGGGAACCAAATTCATACCGTTATAATCCGGGTGAAAATTACAATAGCGATAATAGCGCTTTATTATATATGGGCTCATTTCAGCCAGGAGAAGGATGGACCGGCGCTTACAGCACTTCATCCATGCAAATGCAAATTGATTCAATTGCAAATTTCTCAAGTACAGGTCCCGCTCCAGTATTAGATGTGCGATTAATAGCAGAGGGAAAGTCAAATAATTCAAGTTCAATTTCTCTGGGCAACAATAATCCTAGGGTTTGGAATTCCAATGTATTTAAAAATGAAGCAGGTCCGATTAAAATTGATGGTGAAATATTGGCCTCAGATATTGAGAATAATAGTCTTAAAATAGATGCTGCGGTAAATTCAGGTGCATTTTCACCTGTGCATGCCGAATTATATTACCCACAGAATATTGGAATGTTTGGCTTGCAATCAAAAGTTTTTATTCTGGATTCGGTCATTGGCAATGAAATTAGCTTTAGCATCGATGATTTAAATATAAATTCAAGCAATGATGTTTTTGCAATTGATATCAGCGACCCTCTTAATCATAGATTTTGTGAAACAAGCTACAATTCACTTTTAGGTGAACTTAATGTGGAAATCAATAATGCCAATGCATTAAAGCGCAGAATTTTGATATGCTTGCGTTCATCGATTTCAACTATTTCGGATATTAATTATAGAAATTATCAAAATCTCAGTAACCCTGACCAGGACTTCATAATGGTTTATCCCAGTCAATTTGATTCGGCGGTCCAGCTTTACCACGACTTCCGAAGTTCTTCCCAAGGAGGAAACTATCAGCCTTTGAAAATTGAAATAGAAGAAGTTTTTGACCAATTTTCATTTGGGGAAAGCAGTCCTGTGGGTATAAGAGAACTGTGCAGATATATGCATAATAATAGTTCGGCGAGTTCCAATTATTTGTTCCTGATCGGGAAGGGTTTATTTTTTAACCAATTGGTGCGGATCAATAATGTTTTTTACATCTACCGATTCAATCCCGAGCTTTTCACTTATAAAAATTTAGTACCAACTTTTGGTTATCCGGGCGGCGACTGGCCTTATGTAATGAATTTCAATTCACAAAATCCTAATGAAATTGCATTTGGTGTTGGAAGAATTGCATCGCGTACTCCAGAACAGGTTTTGGATTATCTTGATAAAATCAAAGAATTTGAGGATCCGGTAAATAATGGTTTGTGGAGAAAGCGTATGCTTCATTTAAGTGGTGGGGTAACAGAATTAGAGATTCAAAGATTCTACAATCATGTCAATCAATTCAAGACCATTGCAGAGGCCCCATTTCTCGGCGCAGAGGTTCAAACCATAAATAAAACAGAACCGGCAGGAGTTCAGACTATTTTTATCGATACAGTTATTAATCGCGGAATTTCACTTCTAACCATGTATGGTCACTCAAGTGCACAATTCAATGACATAGAAATCGGAGATGTCAATGACCCCAATCTGAATTACAATAACAGCGAAGGTCAATATCCCATGTTTATTATCAATGGTTGTGAAACAGGAAGGATCTATGAAACATTTGAATCCTGGGCCCAAAATTGGATCAATGTACCTGCAAAAGGAGCTTCTTTGATGCTGGCTCATTCTTTTGATGGATTTGATCCCATATTAAAGTTTTATACTGAACATTTTTATAAAACCGCTTTTTCAGATAGTTTGTATTTCGGGAAACCCGTTGGTGATATTTTAACCAAATCATCAAATAATTTTAAAGATGAATACACGGCCTTTTATGGGAAGTTTATCCAATCGCAATTGGAGCTTATGACCTTACAGGGTGACCCGGCACTCAGAATAAGTGGAGGATTAGGACAGGCGGATTATGCCATTGACCAATCGGGAATTAGTGCCCAAAGTTTTGATGGCACTGCTATTACCACAAATACAGATTCATTTCAATTACAAATACCTTTAGAAAATTTAGGTCGCTTTTCCGATGAATTCGTAGGAATTCTGGTCGAACGTCAATCGCCTGTCAGTTCAATATTTGATACTGTTTATATTCCTTCATTTGGATATTCAGATACCGTATTTTACACCATTTATAATTATCCCGATAATTTGAGCCTTGGAGGCTTGAATGAATTTTCCATAAGGCTGGATCCGGGCAATTTTATTTCGGAGAGCGATGAAGTTAATAATATAGCTACCTATAATTTGCTTTTGCCTGTTCAATATGTTCGAAATATTAGTCCGATCAATTATGGGATAGTATCAAATAGTTCTATTCCTTTGGTTTCAAGTGCCCAATTGCCCGAAGGTGTTTCTTCGATTATTTATCAATATGAACTCGACACGAGCTATTTGTTTGACAGCCCTTTTAAAAAAGCCTTTCAATACCAAAGCGGGAATACTGGAATCTGGAATTTAGAACTGCCGATACAAAGTCTCAGTGATACTTCTGTCTATTTTTGGAGAAGTAAGAAACTGGAAGATACCATTTGGTCTAGAAGTTCATTTACATATATACAAGGAAGCAAGTCAGGATGGTCACAAAGCGTTTATGGTCAGTTCATAGACAATGAATATTCCGGGGGCTTGCGATTAAACAATTCCAGCAGAGAATTTGAATTTCTGGATTTTTCATCGGATCTGGAATTGCGTTTTGCAGGCCAAAAAGCTAATTATAGAGATACGACTTTAATTAAAATTGGCAATGCTCTTTTGAGAAAAAATTCTAATCTGGAAGCGCGTTCTTGTGCTGCAAACCGAATGCTTTTAGTGCGAATAAGTGGTCAAACCGGACAACCATACAGAGATCTTTCTCCCTGGGACATACGTAATTGCGGTATCCAACCATTTGGTGTTCGTCAGTTTACCAATGTGGATATTCGGGTGGATAGCCTGGAAACCAGCCTGTTGAACTACATCAATGAAACCAATCCTGATGATTATATCATGCTCATGGCGCATGGACTTATCAATTTTAACACCTTGAGCTCAGCTTTGAGGGACACCTTGTCCTCTTTTGGTATTGATACTGTAATATGGGATGACCTGGAGCGCTTTGAGCCTTTTTTGTATTTGGGTCGGAAAAACTGGAACGGTTCATTTTATATTCGAGGAGATACTACTTTAATTCAGCCTATTGATTCACAGGTAGTTGATTTGCCCTATACATTAACTGAAACATATAGAAATGGTAGAACAACAAGCGTAAGAATTGGCCCGGCAAAATCCTGGTCAAGCCTTGATTTTGATATCCTAAAAGAGCAAAATGATATTAATCGTGTCGACCTTTTTGGATTAAATAATAATGGTAATGAAGAATTGATTTTTTCCAATCTGACCGAAGGCCTAACAGACTTATCAAGTATAGATGCAGATACTTATCCCAACATCTTTTTAACGTCATATTTTGAGGACAGTATTGATAGAAGCCCTGCACAGTTAAAACAATGGACTGTAATCTATGAAGGAACGGCTGAGGGCCTTATTGATCCCTTGGCTTTTGGAATTGACTATTACCAAAATATTTCAATTCAGGAAGGGGATACATTAAAGTTGGATTTTAGTTTTAAAAATATTTCTGAATTTGATTTTACAGATTCACTGAGGGTTACATTTTCAATTAATGAAACCATTAATTCTGAAATATATATTGATCCTCCAAAATCCGGTGATTCAAGTATTTTCTATTATGAATTGATAACAAGTGGTTTAATTGGTGATTTTACGCTTCGAACCTTTGTAAACCCTTATGATGAAAGCGAATTATTTTATGATAACAATATTCTTGAGACTGATTTTAACGTTTTTGGCGATCAGACCCCACCTTTAATCTCGGCCACTTTCGATGGAATTCGAATTGTAAACAATGATGTTGTGGCTTACAATACCGAAATTAAAATCAGTCTTCAGGATGAAAACCCCTATCTGAAAATAATAGACTCTTCAGCCATCTTTTTTGAGTTATACAAAACGGAAGACTTTGTCGATTCACTACTTAGCATTGCCAATGAGAACATTTTGATCATTCCTCAAACAAATACAGAAAATTTTCAATTATTCATTCTTCCCGATAGTTTGTACGACGGAGAATATAAATTGGAATTCAATGGCAGAGATGCAAGCGGTAACCTTGCGGGCGTATTTCCAAAGGTGATTGAATTTCAGGTTCAATCGGCCATTCCAAGTCAATATGATGAAATCAGCATATTTCCTAATCCATTTAATTCCTCACTTAATATTACCTTCAATTTAAGCGGTAAGGATAAGCCTGATCATTTTGAGATTTCTTTTTATGATCTGCAAGGTAAAAATGTGTTTAGAAAGGATATAACTGAACAAATTAAATTGGGGAATAATAAAATTGAATTCTGGAGCACAGAAAATTCCAATAAAGTACGACTCCGACCCGGGATGTATATTTATCGAATACAAGTTGAAGGCAATGGTTCAAGTGGCTTACTTTCAGAACCTTTGGTAGGGAAAATACTATTTAATCCCTGATCTTTTCATAGACTAAAAAAGTATAGTCATAAGGGTTTTTTTCATCAGAACTGTTCTTTTTTGAAGAGATCAGTTGCCATCTTTCTCCCGGTTCAGGGAAGTAAGTATCTCCCTCAAAAATACCGTGAATGCGGGTTAGATAAATCCTGTCGGCTATAGACAATGACTGTTTATAAATACTCGCCCCTCCAATTATAAATACTTCATCGTCTCCCTGAATGGAAGCCCATTTTAGAGCTTTTTCTATGGAATCGAAAACCTCTGTTCCTTCAGGTTTATAGTTATCTCTTTTGCTAACGATGATATTCGTTCTGTACTTCAATGGTTTGCCGAGAGATTCAAAGGTCTTTCTTCCCATAATTATAATATGACCTTTCGTTTTTTCTTTGAAATAGCGGAAGTCGGCTGGCATATGCCAAACCAATTCATTGTTTTTTCCAATTACATTGTTTTCGGAAGCTGCTACAATCATTGAAACTTTCATATCTTAAACCCCTTTAATAAATCCTCCACTTTCATTCTTTTCTTACTTTCCAGTTGAACATCCTTTAGCCAAATTATGCCATCACTACAATAGAAACCCAATTTGGTTTTATTATCAGTAATTGTTTTACCAGAAGGCAAATTGTGCTTTGTTTTTTCTTTCTCGGCCCAGTAAACTTTTAGTTTTTTATCATCAATTCTGGTCCATGCACAAGGGAAAGGCGACATACCCCGTATAAAATTGTATAGCTCATCGCAATCACAATTCCAGTCAATTTCGCTTGTTTCTTTAAATATTTTAGGTGCTTTAGGGTCTTTATCCGAAAAGTTTTGTTCAAAGGTCTCAACAGTCCCATTTTCAATAGATTGCACCGTCTTTAGAACCAGATTACTGCCCTTAAACATCAGTCTTTTATACAGAGTCCCCGCAGTATCATTATCGCTTATTTCTTCCTTTTGCTGATCAATAATATCGCCTGTATCAATTTCGTGTTTAAGAAAAAAAGTGCTTAATCCGGTCTCTTTTTCGCCATTTATTATAGCCCAATTTATTGGAGCGGCCCCTCGATATTTAGGAAGGAGGGAGGCATGCAAATTGAAGGTGCCCAATTCCGGCATGCTCCATACCGATTCCGGCAACATACGGAAAGCAACCACAATTTGTAAATTGGCATTGAGACTTTTAAGCTTCTCTTGAAAATCAGCAGCTTTTAAATTTTTGGGTTGAAGAATTCTCAATCCTGCTGCTTCTGCTGCTTTTTTCACGGGTGAAGAATTTAACTTTAAGCCTCTTCCCGACGGTTTATCTGGAGCCGTAATAACTGCTACAACATTATATCCATGCTCTATTAGTATTTCCAGACTCGGCACCGCAAAATCCGGAGTTCCCATAAACACGATTCTCAATTCTTTCTTCATCATTCAAAATCTTCGTAGAGAAGGTATTTTTTTCTTATTTCTTTAAATTCTTTTATGTCGCTAATCCAACTTTTGCTGATTAATTCTGCACTTTTTCCTTCTTCTATCCATTTTTGGATTTGATCATTCCCTATTAATTTCCTGAAATAGGGGTTAAAAAATTTACTTTTATCCGGAAAAGCATTGTAAGCATCGATTAGATATTTGAGAGTAAATCCAATTTCATTGACATCTCTTAAATCCTTACCATAACAATTCTGATTCATGTATTTTGGCTTGCTGGCATGCCCCGGCAAACTTCTTGGCGTAAACGAAAAAGACATTGTTGTAAATGATGGATGCCCGTAAACCTGAAATGGAAAATGCGTTCCTCTACCAACAGAAATAGCTGTCCCTTCGAATAGACACAGGGATGGATACATTTTAATCGATTGGCTGTTGGGTAAATTTGGAGAAGGGCTGACCGGTAAATCGTATTTTCTTAAGTGATCGTAATTTTTGCAGGGGATAACTTCCAGTACACATTGTTTTTTTGAATATATACCATCCCCAAGCCATCCTTCTTCATTGATCATTTTTGCCAATTCACCGACGGTCATTCCATGAACAATTGGGATAGGGTGGAGTCCAACAAATGATTTATGGCTCAATTCCAATACCGGTCCGTCTACATAATGGCCATTCGGATTGGGCCGGTCCATCACTATTACTTTTTTACCATTCTCTGCACAAGCTTGCATGACATAATGCATGGTACTGATATAGGTATAAAACCTAGCGCCTACATCCTGTAGGTCAAATACAATCACATCCAAATCTGCGAGGTGTTCGGGAAGGGGTTTTTTTTGTTCACCGTAAAGTGAAATAACTGGAAGATTGGTATGTGGATCGATTCCGTTTCTGACTTCCTTGCCCGCATCAACATTTCCCCTCAGCCCGTGTTCCGGCGTAAAAATTCGTTTTACCTTAATCTTAAGACTCAAAAGTGTATCGACCAGGTATTGATCATTCACCAAGGATGTTTGATTCATTACCACGCCCACTTTTTTACCCACCAATAAGGGGATATATAATTTTGTTTGTTCGGCGCCAACGATGATATCATTGCTTTGCTCATCATCCCAGAATTGAGCATTGGTAAAATCAGTTATAAATAGTGCGAGTATTAAAAGTATATTGGGTAAAAATATTTTTTTAATCTTCATTTGTGAGCGAAATTAATATCTAAGCTTGAAGAATCTTAATACTTTTATTGCAAGACGTATAAATTCGGGAAAAGCAAGTGCTTTTACTCCAATTGTTATGCGAATTGCCATAGGAAGTGTAGCCATTGGTATCGCGATCATGGTATTGTCTTTTTGCATTCTCGAAGGATTTAAAAGCAATATTAAGGATACAATTTTAAGCTTTACCGGTCATATGGAAATTACACGTTTCAGTTTGACCAATATTTACGATAACCCGCCGATTTCTTCAAATTCCGAAATATATAAAAACGCAAAAAGCATTCCGAATGTAAAAGACATCCAAAAGTTTGCCTATAAAGCAGGTTTGCTCAAAACTGATAATGACACCAAAGGTGTAATTATGAAAGGTATTGATCGCGATTATAACTGGTCGAGATTTGATAAAAATATTAAAAAAGGAAAAGCTGTTTATTTGCCTGATAGCAATTATTCAAAAGAAATAATGATCAGCGAGAGTTTGTCAAAGCTATTACTTCTTGATACAGGAGAGGAAGTCCTGCTATATTTTATTCAGGAACCCGTAAGGACTAGAAAACTCAGAATTTCCGGGATTTATAAAACCGGATTGGAAGATTTCGACGACAATGTAATTATCGGGGATCTTAAACTCATCCAAAGACTCAACAATTGGAATGATAGCATGGTGGGTGGTTTTGAACTGTTTATTTCTGAATACGACAATCTCGATCAAACTTCAGAAGAGGTTTTTGAATTAATTGATTATTCCATGCAAATAGAATTAGTCGAAGACAAATACCCTCAAATATTTGAATGGATGAGTCTTTTAAACCGCAATGTTGCCTTGATCATTGGAATAATTCTGGTTGTGGCTACTTTTAACATGATCGCTACTTTAATTGTATTGATTATGGAAAGAACCAATATGATTGGTGTACTAAAAGCACTTGGAGCCCAGGATTCTAATGTAAAACGCATTTTTATCAATAATGGCTTAATCATTATGACAAAAGGCTTGTTCTATGGAAATTCCATTGCGCTTATCCTTGCAGCCCTTCAATTCTATTTTGAAGTTATTCCTTTGAATGCCGACAATTACTATATGGATGCAGTTCCCATTCAATTTGTATGGCCTTATATTATAGGGGTTAATTTGCTTTCAGCCTTAATCATAGGGATATTTTTATGGATTCCTGTTGAAATAATATCAAGAATAAAACCTGTAAATGCTATTAAATTTAGTTAGTCGATGAAATGGAACAGAACAGCAAAACTTGAAATCGTTTTAGCGGTTTTGGCAATACTTTCCGCCCTGATCTTAATTTCAGGCCATCATGTATATTCTTATATTTTAGTCACTTCAACCACATTGCTAACAGGAATATGGTTTTTAAAAAGCATCAATAAGTCTCAGTTTGGTGCCATTCCCCGGTATGCATTTATTTTCATTTTACCAATGCTAATTGTTCCTCTGGGGTTTTCTCTGAAACTATCGATTATAGAAGGTGGAGCTTTTGTTTTATTTATTGGTATATCACTTTCACTTATTGCAATAGCTGTCTTGTTCATATTGGTATTGACGGTTAGTAAAAAATTGACCTACCTTAAAAATGTATCCATTCGATTGGTTCCTGCAGTAGTTTTAGGGATCATCGTTTATTTTACCCCTCAGATGCAGATTATTGAAATGGTTTATTCATCTGACCCTGACAGAATTGAATTTTTAAAAAATAAATTATCAAATCCATACGCTAGCAAAGAGAAAAAACAAAGTATAGCATTTGTCAGCAATAGAAATGGGAATTCGGATATTTTTGAAATTCAAACCGATGGCACAAATCTAAAACCTTTGCTAAACGGGAATTCAAATCAGTGGTCGCCGAGGGCCACAGTCGATGGTAATTATTTATACTATTTGGCTGATAAGGATTCAATCCAGGCCATTTATCGATATAATTTAAGAAATGATAAAAATGAATTCATTAAGGAAATAAGTTTTGATGACTTTTATTTTCAATTGCATCCCCTCGAAAACAAAATTGTAGCGCATGACACCATAGATGGCTATTTTCAGCTATTCATCTATGATTTTGATAATGACTCAGTTCATCGTATAAGTTTTGATTCTTCCAATAATAAAAAGCCTGTATTCATGAACGACGGTTATAGAATAGTTTTTCAAAGCGACAGAAAAGGCAATGAAGATTTATTTTTATTGAACCTTAAAAATGATTCTCTTATAAATTTGACTAATTCAGAATGGAATGAACGCAATCCTTCGGTAAGCCCATATGATGATGTAATTGTATTTCATTCGGATCAGGACAGTCTTGATTATATTAATTTATATTATCTCGAACTCAATTCCGGCGAAATCGGGCAGTTGACCAATTCACCTGGAATGGAATTGATAGCTTCGTTTAGTCCGGATGCCAAGGATCTTGTCTTTGGAAGTAATAGAGATGATAACTGGGAGATTTACCTCATGAGCAATCGTGGAAAATTTAAAGACAGACTTACAAATCATCCGTCATTTGACGGAGATGCCGTTTATATTAATCGCCCCTATCTTAAAAAATAATAGAGTGCAATGAAAAGTAGAGCTCTATTGATCCTTCTTGTAATCTTTGCTCTTTCTGTGATTTTTTTGAATAGTTGTATGCAATTCCGAAAAAGTGATGAAGTAGTCCGACAGGAATTTGATGAAACAGGAATTTCTGTTGGTATTCACTATTTTCAACTTGAAAACAGAAAGATCAGATACATAAAAACCGGAAAGGACAAGCAAAACCTTATAATATTTATCCATGGTGCCCCGGGTTCATCGCAGGATTATTATCATTTTCTCATGGATAGCACCATGGTTTCGAATTGTAGTATGGTGGCCATAGACAGACCCGGTTATGGCTATTCAGGATTTGGCAAATCTGAGAAGTCGATAAAACGACAAGCGGAAACACTTAAAAAACTGATAAATGAAGAGTTGAGTTCTTTTGGAAATATCGTTCTTATTGGACATTCTTTTGGAGGACCAATAGCCGGAATAATGGCTTCTCAAAGTGATACACTAATCGATAAAGTTATAATGCTGGCCCCGGCAATTGATCCGGATCATGAAATTATATTCTGGATTTCATATTTGGCCAAGTGGCCTCCTTTCCGATGGCTGACTCCAACGGTTTGGACCGTGGCTTCAGATGAAAAATTCAGTCATAAAGAAGCCTTATATGAAATTGAAGGAATGTGGTCTGAAATATCAAAAGATATAATACATGTACATGGTACAAAAGACATTTTGGTACCTTATGAAAATGTATGGTTTTCAGAAAAAAATATTCCCGAAGAATACCTGGAAATTATAACAATAGAAGGCGCTAACCATTTTTTACCATGGACCCATACGGAAATGATACATGAGTTAATTATTGAGTCCTTAATTCAGGATTGAGATTTATTGCCGTGCTCTTCACGAATGTATTTGGTAAACCAGCTTTCCATTTTTAGTTGAATTACACCAAAAAAAGCTTCTTTAAATATTCGCTTTGACATTTTTGAAGTGCCCTTGGTTCTGTCTGTAAATATTATCGGCACTTCCTTGATTTTAAATCCGTACTTCCATGTTTTAAATTTCATTTCAATCTGAAAGGCGTAGCCTACAAAACGAATTTTATCAAGATCAATGGTTTCAAGCACCTTTCTTGAGTAACAAATAAAACCTGCGGTAGCATCTTTAATTGGCATGCTCGTGATGAATTGCACATATTTACTTGCAAAGAATGACATCAGTACTCTTCCCATTGGCCAGTTAACCACATTTACTCCGGTAACATATCTGGAACCTATGGCCATATCATTGCCTTCTTCTGCAATTGCTTTTCTGAGATCAGCCAGGGACTTAGGGTCATGGGAAAAATCGGCATCCATTTCATAGATCATTTCATAGCCATTATCAAGGGCGTATTTAAATCCTGTAATATATGCGGTACCCAAACCCATTTTTCCGGGTCTTTCAAGCATGAACAATCTATCGGCAAATTCGGATTGCAGTTCTTTTACCTTGTCAGCAGTTCCATCAGGGGATCCGTCATCCACAATCAAAATGTGAAAAATAGAAGATACATCGAATGTTTTTCGAATAATTCCTTCAATATTGTCGATCTCATTATAAGTCGGTATGATTACCAGGCTATCTTTCAATTGGCTTAAATGGATTTTAATTTTGGCGCTAAGATAACGATTGAAAGGACTTTATTGTATAAATTGTAATTATGAATAAATGTGTTTTTCTCGACAGAGATGGTGTATTGAATCAGGAACGCGGTGAATATACTTTCAATGTAGAGGATTTTGTCATAATTAAAGGGGTAAAATCAGCACTGGAGAAATTAAAGAAATCCGGATTTTTATTGATTGTAATTACCAACCAGGGAGGCATTGCGAAAGGCTTATATACAAAAGAACATGTTCATAATTGTCACTTATTTCTTCAGGAACAATGCGATCATATTTTAGATGATATGTTTTACTCCCCGTATCATCCTGATTATACCCAAAGCATTTCGAGGAAACCGGATACCTTAATGTTTGAACGAGCCATATCAAAATACAATATTGATATTTCCAATTCGTGGATGGTGGGTGATAGCGATCGCGATATAATCTCGGCAGAAAAATTAGGTATAAAAGGTTTAAGAGTGAACAAGCCCTGGGAAAAAAACGAGAGACATTTCAGTAATCTTAGTGAAGCTGTTGAAACAATTCTCAAATAGCGGGAATAATTAAAATGATTCTTTTCCGAGAATTCAGAAATTCATCTAAAAATCAGATATTTGCAGCCATTTTGAAAAGGCATGGGCAATGTCTTAGAATGTAAAATCTTTAAACGATTAATGAAGTCCATTGAATTTATTGAAGTGCCCTCAGAACTAGGAGCAGGTACCCGTGGGGCAAGCTTAGGTGTTGAAGCACTTAAGGTTTCTGCAAGAAATAAGCAGTCCAATCTTTTTGCTAATTACAAGTCAACAAAATTATCACATCGAAATCACGATTTAGATTTGCCTCCCCATAATCCAAATGGCAAATACATAGAAGGGATATTAGAAGTTGGAGAAAAACATGCTCAAACCGTGACTAAAGTCATTGGTGATCAAAATTTTCCTCTAATTCTATCCGGTGATCACTCAATGGCTTATGCAAGTATTGCAGGAATTAAAAAAGCATTTCCCGATAAACGCTTAGGAATCATTTGGATCGATGCACATGCGGATTTGCATTCGCCCTACACCAGCCCAAGTGGCAACATGCACGGAATGCCCTTGGCTATGGCTGCTGCTGAGGATAATCAGGATTGCCGTATAAACAATCCTAAAAAAGACACAATAGATAAATGGAATAAAATTAAAAATCTTGGAATTGAGGGTCCTAAATATAATTATGAGGATCTTGTTTTTATAGCAGTAAGATCAACAGAAAAACCCGAGCAGTATTTAATAGATAAAAATTCTATGTTAAACATCACCGTTGAAGAATTGAGGGAAACAGGCTTAGATGCGGCTATAGAGAAAACCAAAAAGCGATTGAATAATTGTGACATTGTATACATATCCTTTGATGTTGACAGCATGGATCCAAGCCTCAGCAGAGGAACCGGAACGCCGGTTGACAATGGTTTAAGTCATGAAGAAGCTATTGAACTGAACTCAAAATTGATTTCCTGGGAAAAAGTTGCGGCTTGGGAAATGGTTGAAATAAACCCAACACTGGATGAACTCAACAAAATGGCAAATTTGGCATTTGAGGTTTTCGATAAAACAGTTCATGAACTCGAAAAAAGAAAGGGATGATTAAGGAAAGCCAATTAAAAAATGACATTCTCAATATATTGAATGATGATTTTTCTATCAATGATCAGAATATTGAATTGCTCATTCAACCTACTAAAAAAGAATTTGAAGGAAATATTACCATCGTAACTTTTCCTCTAACCAGACTTCTGAGAAAAAAGCCCGAAGAAATAGCAGAATCAATTGGCTCAAGACTCAAAGAAAAGGCCATTATAGCTGATTATAATGTGGTGAAAGGATTTTTAAATCTTAGTTTAAAAAACCGAGACTGGGTATCATTTCTTGACAATATTGCATTTGATAATTCATGGCCAAATATTGAAAAGAGCGATAAACTATATGTTGTTGAATACTCATCGCCTAACACCAATAAACCACTTCACCTTGGTCATTTGAGAAATAATTTCCTGGGATGGTCTGTTTCGGAGCTTTTAAAGTTTGCAGGACATCAAGTAAAAAAAGTCCAGATAATTAACGATCGTGGAATCCACATTTGCAAGTCCATGTTGGCCTGGGAAAAATTTGGCAATGGGGAAACGCCTGAGTCTTCCGGAGTAAAAGGCGATAAACTCGTTGGTAAATACTATGTGGAATTTGATAAAAAATACAAAGCCGAGGTTGAAAAATTGATTGAGTCTGGATATGAAAAAACAAAAGCAGAAAAGGAAGCACCCCTATTAAAAGAGGCCCAGGAAATGCTTAGGAAATGGGAAGAAGGTAATGAAGAGGTCAATGCGCTTTGGAAAAAAATGAATTCCTGGGTTTACAAAGGATTCGATTCTACATATGATCTCATCGGTGTGGATTTTGATCAACTCTATTATGAATCTGAAACTTATCTCAAAGGCAGAGACATTGTATTGCAAGGTCTTGAAAAAGGGATTTTCAGGAAAAAAGAAGATGGCTCTGTATGGGTAGACCTGAGCGATGAAGGTCTGGATGAAAAACTCTTGCTCAGAGCAGATGGGACTTCGGTATATATGACCCAGGATATAGGAACTGCAATTCAGAGGTATGAGGATTTCCCAAATCTTAAGGGAATTGTGTATACCGTAGGAAATGAACAGGAATATCATTTTAAAGTCCTGTTTAAAATACTTGAAAAATTAGGTCACGAATGGGCATCGAAATGCTTTCATCTTTCATATGGAATGGTAGATCTACCTTCGGGTAAAATGAAGTCGAGGGAAGGGACTGTAGTTGATGCCGACGATTTGGTGATGGAAATGCAAAATACAGCCGAGAGGCACACCAAAGAACTCGGTAAAATAGAAGATTTTGAAAGCGAAGAAGCACAGTCGCTTTATCATAATCTCGGTCTTGGAGCATTGAAGTTCTTTCTACTTAAAGTAGACCCCAGGAAAAGAATGTTATTTGATCCCGAAGAATCTATTCAATTTCAAGGCCATACAGGTCCTTTCATTCAATATACACATGCCAGAATTCAGGCAATTTTGAGAAGGGCAAATACAGAAAAAATTGAATTCAGCAATCTAAACCTGGATTTAGAAGCTGAGTTGAGTCAGGCCGAAAGAGAAGTGCTTTTTATCATATCTCTATTTGAAGATAGAATTGTTGAGGCGGCAAAATCCTTTGATCCGGCATTAATAGCAAGTTATGTTTACGATCTGTCCAAAGAATACAATCGTTTTTATGCAGATTCTCCGATTTTTAATGAAGAGAATAATGATTTGATAAAGTTTCGGTTGGCGCTATCTCAGATCACCGCTCAAACAATTAAAAAGGCGATGGGTTTATTGGGTATTCAGGTACCTGACAAAATGTAATTATGAAAAAGATTAGTTTCCTTTATTTAGTATTTGTTTTATTCACTGCTTGTTTTAACAAGTCCACATCAAGACCGGGAAATATGAGCGAAAACAATTCGTCAGATTTTTACAATTTTAAAATAAATTCAATTGATGGAGATTTAATTGATTTTAGTAAGTACCGGGGAAAAAAGGTAATGCTGGTCAATGTAGCTTCGAAATGTGGTTATACTCCTCAATACGCTGATTTGCAGGAACTTCATGAAAAGCACGGGGATCAAATTGTAATATTGGGTTTTCCTGCAAATAATTTTGGTTCACAGGAACCGGGGAGCAATTCAGAAATAGCAATTTTTTGTCAAAGAAATTATGGCGTGGAATTTCAGATGTTTGAAAAGATATCTGTAAAAGGAGAGGACATGCATCCATTATATCAATGGTTAACTACGAAAGAATTAAACGGTTGGAACAATGATGCGCCGAATTGGAATTTTTGCAAGTTTCTTGTCAATGAGCAAGGTGAATTGACTCATTTTTTTCAATCAGGGGTAAAACCAATGGGCGATAAAATTTTAAATGCAATTAAAGAATAATTGGCATCAATAAAACACTGGATAGGGGCGGCCAGGTTAAGAACTTTGCCTTTGTCTTTCGCTTCGATTTTGGCCGGCTCAGCGATAATAGCAGGCAGAATTGAATTCAAATACGAAGTCTTTTTTCTGACATTAACAACTACGCTTTTCCTTCAGATTTTATCCAATTTTGCCAATGACTATGGCGATTCCATTCACGGTGCAGATCACAAGGGTAGAAAAGGACCTAAAAGGATGGTTTCCGGAGGCCAGATATCTGTTTCCTCTATGAAGCAGGCGATAGTTATTTTTTCTCTTTTATCCTTTATCTCGGGCGTCTTGTTATTGTATTTGTCCTTTCCGAAAAATGAACTACTCAAAGCTGTTTCCATGCTTGTTTTAGGACTTTTGTCAATTTGGGCGGCAATTAATTATACAGCTGGAAGAAATCCATATGGCTATGCCGGATGGGGTGACTTTTTTGTGCTGGTATTTTTTGGAATTGTAGGGGTAATGGGAACTGCTTTTCTTCAAATACGGGAGCTGATCTTATCAGATGTTTTACCGGCCATATCATTTGGACTATTCTCTGTTGCCGTTTTGAATGTCAACAACATGAGAGATATTGAGAGCGATAAGCATGCAGGAAAATTCTCAATTCCTGTGCGGATCGGATACAGGTCTGCAAAAATTTATCACAGTTTTTTAATCATTGTGCCTCAAGTCATTTTAGTTTCCTACGCCAATCATAATAACTATGCGGGTTATGAATGGTCATTCATGATTGTTTTCCCCATTCTTTGGCTTCACCTTGTGAAAGTCTGGAAAACCGATGACAAGCATA
The DNA here is from genome assembly GCA_040218795.1 of Cytophagales bacterium. Classification (GTDB taxonomy): domain Bacteria; phylum Bacteroidota; class Bacteroidia; order Cytophagales; family CCMP332; genus CCMP332. The sequence goes on from JAVJQT010000001.1 coordinate 74,804, forward strand.
AACTCGATTCGCAATTAAAAGTTGTAGCGCTCAGTTCCTTTTTAATGGGGGCATTGATGTTTATATCAAGACTATAAAAAAAGCCCTTTTCAGGGCTTTATATTGTAATAATTAATCCTTTTAAATATTAAACCATGGCTTTTGGTGCGCCGGCCATAATATCAGCGTTTGCAAAGTCTTCGTACTTTTGGAAGTTTTCTACAAATGCTCTGGCCAATTGATTAGCCTTATTATCATAGGCATCTTTATCCGTCCAGGTATTTCTTGGATTTAGTATTTCGGAAGGAACATTTGGACATGATATTGGCACATCCAATCCAAAAATAGGATGCTTTTCAAATTCAACATTGTTAATCTGACCTTTAAGTGCAGCGGTAATCATAGCTCTTGTATATGATAATTTCATTCGCGATCCCACACCGAATGGTCCACCGGTCCAGCCGGTATTAATAAGCCAAACATTTACTTTGTGCTCATCCATTTTCATTCCTAACATTTCGGCATATTTCGTAGGGTGTAATGGAAGAAAGGGGCTTCCAAAACAAGCTGAAAAGGTAGTAACCGGATCTGTAATTCCGGCTTCTGTACCGGCAACTTTTGCCGTATATCCGGAAATAAAATGATACATGGCCTGTCCTTTTTGCAATTTTGAAATTGGAGGTAAAACACCAAATGCATCACAGGTAAGGAAGAAAATATTATCAGGAATTTTTCCAATTGAAGGTTCTACGGCATTGCTAATATGATCAATAGGATAAGCAGATCTTGTGTTTTCCGTTACTGAGGAATTGGTATAGTCAACCTGGCTTGTTCCCGGCAGAAATCTGGTATTTTCAACAATGGCTCCAAATTTTATAGCATCCCAGATTTCGGGTTCTTTTTCTCTTGTCAAGTCAATGACCTTTGCATAACAGCCGCCTTCAAAGTTAAACACTGAGTTTTCAGTCCAGCCATGTTCATCATCACCGATCAATCCCCGATTTGGATCAGCGCTCAATGTGGTTTTACCCGTACCGGATAGCCCAAAAAACACTGCTGTATCTCCTTCTTCACCAATATTGGCAGAGCAATGCATTGAAAGCACGTTTTTTTCATGAGGCAAAATATAATTCATTACAGAGAACATGCCTTTTTTCATCTCACCGGAATAAGCAGTGCCTCCGATCAGAATCATTTTCTTTTTAAAATTTATAATGGCAAAATTTTCCTGTCTTGTGCCATCAACTTCAGGATCGGCTTTAAATTCCGGGGCACAGATTATTGTGAAGGTAGGATCAAAGCCTTTGAGCTCTTCTTTTGAAGGTCTCAAAAACATATTGTTACAAAAAAGATTATGCCAGGCCAATGTATTAATAACTCTGAGACTTAATCTGTAATTGGGGTCGGCACCAACATAAGCATCCCGAACATACAATTTTTGTCCTTCAAGAAATTTTAACATTTTGGCTTGCAGTCCGTCAAAATGTGCGGAAGAAATAGGAATATTAACAGGTCCCCACCAAACGGAATCTTTAGTGGTTTCGTCTTCAACTACGAAACGGTCTTTTGGGGATCTACCTGTAAATGTGCCGGTGTCGCACATAAATGCACCATTGTCTGTAAGTACACCTTCGCTATTTTTAATTCCTTCTTCCACCAGTTGTGAAGGAGTAAGTTGATATTTAATTTCAGAGGCATGGCCAATACCCAGTTTGATAAACTCGTCTTTCAGAGCCTGGTCAACGTTTGAAGTCATTGTTTTTAGTTTTTTATCAGGCCGCAAAAATAAACATAAAAGATGATCCAACCCTGATAAAAATCACTTTGTATACAAATGATTCAATTTTTAAGATTTTGACCAGAATCATAAATTTTGGAAAATAATTTGCATCATTGTACTTTTTGAAAAATTTAAAAACTAAATGCTTATTAAATGACAGATTCACCGCAAAATGAGGGACCTTCTTCTCTGCCTTCTACTAAAACATTTTTAGGCCACCCACGGGGTCTTATGATCTTGTTTTTCTCCGAAATGTGGGAGAGGTTTTGTTATTATGGAATGAGGGCACTTTTGACCCTTTATCTCATTGATTCAATCATGAAAGGGAATAATGAAGCCTTTGGAATTTATGGTGCCTACACAGCATTGGTCTATGCAGCGCCGGTAATAGCCGGTAAGGTAGCAGACAAAATTCTGGGTTATAGAATTGCCATCATTCTCGGTGGAATATTAATGTCCATAGGAGAATTTTTGATTCTCGGAGGCTCAGAATCGTGGTTGTATATCGGTATGGCCACAATTATAGTTGGAAACGGGTATTTCAAAGCTAACATATCTTCGGTGGTAGGTAAACTCTATGAAGAAAACGACCCGCGAAGAGATTCAGGATTTACTATTTTTTATATAGGTATTAATGTCGGCGCATTTTTAGCCACAACAATTGTCGCTCAAATTGGTAGCGTATATGGCTATCGATGGGGTTTTGCTATGGCAGGTGTTGGCATGATGGCCGGATTCCTGATTTTTTATTTAGGCAGAAAATTAGTCTATCCACATGCAGAGCCACCTAATCCTCAAAAGCTTTATGCGCCTTTTCTCGGGCCATTAAATCTTCAGACTGTAACCATTTTGGCCTCCTTGGCAGTAATTCCGATGCTTTATGTGCTATTTACTTATTACACCGTTGTAGGCTGGTTGCTTGCTGCCACTGCAATTTATGTGGTCTTTAATTTATTAAGTACTGCATTTAGCAGCGATAATGTTCAAAGGGATAAAATATTTATGTTGATTATTTTGATGTTGTTCAATGTGGTCTTTTGGGCCTTCTTTGAGCAGGCAGGTACATCTTTAACCATATTTGCGCGTGATCATATCAACAGGACTTTTGCCTGGCTGGGCAATTGGGAAATGGCCGCGGCAACCACACAATTTTACAATCCATTTTTCATATTGGTATTGGGATCAATTTTTTCCTGGATGTGGGTCAAACTGGATAAAATGAAAATGAATCCAAATATTCCTGCCAAGTTTGGCTTGGGAATCGCTTTTCTGGGATTTGGCTATTTGCTCGTTCCACTTTCACCTGTAAGTGCTACCTTTTTTATTCCACATATCATAATCATTCTATTGTACTTTTTCCATACAACCGGGGAGCTTTTTATATCTCCAATTGGCTTGTCTATGGTAACCAAATTGGCACCAAAGGATTTAACAGGCACAGTGATGGGCGCCTGGTTCCTGACTTTTGCAGGTGCAAATTTTCTGGCTGGTCAAATTGCTCAGCTCACCGGAACTGTTGAAGGTGGAGATGGCGTAGAAATGACCAGAGCCGAGAGCTTTATGGTCTATGAAGAGGTTTACACCAATATCGGACTATTCGCCATGGGCACTGGATTATTTCTAATTCTTATTTCTCCCATCTTGAAAAAACTATTGCACGGCGTGAGGTAATCGCTCATTCTTTTCTTAAGATTTAAAAACTCCCGCAAAATAGCGGGAGTTTCTTTTTTACTTTGCATTCTATGTTAAAAGGTAAATATGTACGAGAGCGAAATTTATTCTAAGTCTATTCAAGAGGATATTCCTGAAGAGATTTTACATAAGTTTCATGCAACTTATAATACAATTTCTAAACGTAGTCTTTTACACTGGTCAGAACATTGTTCAGAATGCGCTATGCCTGATTGTTTCAAAACTTGTGATTTATATACACCGCGAGTCGATTTAAAATGTCAGCGTTTTGTAAAGGGCATAGAAAGAATTAATACATCATCGTCTAACAAGATTGAATTATTAAAAATATTCTTTAAAAAATGGGCTGTTCTCGAAAGTCAGGGTAGTACCAGGCTATTTGCAAAAAACTCCATAAGAAAAATAGAAAAAGTTGATTTGACAATAGCCAAACTAATTGATATGGTCCCTTTAAAATTTTTAAAAGGTAAACTAGCATCGAGAAGATATAATTTAAAAAAGAGGGCCTTAATAAATTCAAATCTCAAAAACGCTCATATTCCGGACGCATTTATACTTGAAATATTCAACCCGAATGAAGGTGATTTTCATATTTCCATTACAATGAGAAATGAAGATTTGAAATTCAGAAAACTTCCTTTTCAGTATAGATTTCAAATCAAGAGGGGATATAACCTGGAACGCATTCCGTTAATTGAAATTCAAAAAAGAATTAATCTAAATAAGGATTTTCGAATTGATATTTACAGTGAAGATTTAAAACCCATAAACCCAGTTTATTTTGGTTTGAAGGAATTTATAAAGGATAATTCTTCAGAAATACAAAAAGAACCGCTCAATAAAGTTAAATGTCTTATTTGGGATTTAGACAATACGGTATGGGACGGCGCAATACTTGAACAAAATTTAAACGAAATTCAAATTAAAAATGGGCTTATCTCAGTTTTAAAAGAAATGGAGGATAGAGGTATTGTAAATGCGATTGCCAGCAAAAATAACAAGGAGGAAGGCTTAAAAGCTTTAAAGCATTTCGGAATTGAAAAATTCTTTTTATTTCCTAAAATATCCTGGAATCCTAAAAGTCAATCGGTTTTAGAAATTGCCTCAGAAATGAATATTTCCTTAGATAATTTAGCTTTTATAGACGATTCAAAGTTTGAATTAGAGGAAGTAAAAATGAACTTTCCACAAGTAAGAACATATGATGCCTCTCAGTATTTATCATTAACTCAATTTCCCGAATTCAAAGCAGATTTAAACACACTTGGCAGCAAGAGAAAATCGTATTATAAAAACGAATCAAGGAGGAAGTCAACCTTTCAATCCTTTGGTGACAATTACATTTCTTTTTTGAAACATTGTGATATTAGATTATCCATTCACCCATTAGATGCAAAGTATTTTGAAAGAGTTTATGAATTAACACAGAGGACAAATCAAATGAATTTCTCTGGAAGGAGATATCAAAAAAATGATATTGAAGAATTGATGAATGAAAAACACTTAGACTCTTATGTATTGGATTGTGAAGATAAGTTTGGCAAATACGGAATTATAGGTTTTGCTATAATTGATTCAGCCAGTAATACTATCAAGGATTTAATGTTTAGTTGTAGAATTCAGAGTAAAAGAATTGAACATGCTTTCCTGTCATTTTGCCTGAAAAAATATTTAGGCGAAAAAGATTTCCATGTAGAATTTTTGAAAACCGATAGAAACAAGTTTTCAGCACAAGTATTTGAAGATTTAAATTTTGAAACCCTAAAAATAACAGGATCAAAACATCATTTAATATTCAAAAAGAGCAAAGCCATTCCAGAAGAGAAAATTATTAAGGTGTCATATTTTGAAGCCAAATGAATGAAATACGTTTATAGGTATACTCAAAAATTTGCAGAATTATATTACAGAAAATGTCTTAATGTATCATCAAAGGAAAAATTGGTGTCATTTACATTTGACGATGCACCGAGTTCTGCATTTCAAAATGCGGGTAATCTGTTAAATGAGAAAGATTCTCATGCGACTTACTATGTGGCGGGATGTTTTGCCCAAAATTATAATTTGCAAACGGCGCGTTTTCAAAAAGAAGATATAATGAAGGCTATTGATCAAGGGCATGAAATTGCATGTCACACGTTTGATCATACTCACGCTTACGATGGCAAAGGTTTCAATCAAATAAATGAAGATCTTCAAACCAACCTTAACTTTTTAAGAAATCAGTTCGGAATAGATAAAACTCAAAATTTTTCATATCCATTCGGGGAACAAACATTGGCTTTACGCAAGGCGGTTTCAAAAAATTATCAAAGTGCAAGAAGTATTAATTCGGGTATAAACCAGGGTAAATTTGACAGGTTTAACTTAAAGTCTATCCAGCTTTATGAAAACAGTAAATCAATTGATGAAATTAATGAGTTAATAGAATATTTTAACCAAACCGGAGGTTGGTTAATATTTTATACTCACGATGTTGAAGAAAATTACAGCCAATACGGTTGTTCGGAAAACTACTTTAAATATGTTTTAGATAAATGTTTAGAAAGAAAATTCAAAATAATGTCAATTCAAGAATCACTTGAATACATTGAATCTAATAAATTAAATTCCGGGAAATAGAATTGGAATTTTTCGCTTGATGTTTTGCCATTCTTCTTTTGATTGCCATTTTTCTTCCAACACTGGAATGGATATGTAGCGAATAATTAAATGAATACAAAGAGCTCCAATAAGTCCTAAATAGCCATAATCAAAGGGCAGTGTAAAAAAACCCAGACCCCACCATAATATGATTTCCCCCAAATAATTGGGATGTCGAGATATTGACCAGAGGCCACTATTAATTAATAGCCCACTGTTTTTGTGATCGTTTTTAAAGTTTTTGAGCTGTAAATCGGCAAGAACTTCTAAGATAAAGCCAATACAAAAAATCAGAATACCGGGAATGAAATAAATAAGAATATGCGCAGTTGTACTGAACTTAATGCTCACATAAATGGGTAAAGCAACTATGATCATTATTATTCCTTGCAAGATGAAGACCCTAAAAAAACCTTGAATTTCGGGATAAGGTTGCCATTTTTTTCTCCAGTTGGCATATCTAAAATCTTCACCTTTGCCGATATTTCTAATTCCTATATGAAATGCAAGACGTAAGGCCCATATAGTGACAAGAGCGGAAATTGTTAAAGAAAAGAGATTATAATTGTCGGTATATGTAATTGCCATTATGGCAATCAACACAAAACCGGGTCCCCAGGCGATATCTATAATCGACCAGTTTTTGATTAAAGTGGCAAGGATATAGAATAAACTCACATAAATTAATACGCCAAGAGCCAGATATTGTATAAGATCGATCATAAAATTATAACCGCAAAAGACTTAATCTGTTCATTCGCGTTTAAAGCAATTTAATTTATTATTTTTGATGAAGCGATACAGGACTATGAAAATACTTTCTTTCTGCTTTTTATCAATTCTAATCTTATTCAAAGTAAATGCACAAAGCGTAGATTTTAGCGGTGTTTATACACATGAATTTGAGGGAGAAACAAGTTATCTCGAGATTGTTCAACAGGATGGGCAAATTTCCGGTGAATTACACGATTACAGAGGCATATATTATTTACACGGTTCCGTGGAAGGAAAGCGTGGCAAAGGATTGATCAATCTGGGAGACAATGCCCATTTTTTTGAAATGGATATTTTAGGGGATCACCTTCATCTCTATATCATTGATATGACAGATTTTGGCGAACCCAATTATGCAACACAATACGATTTAATGTTTCTACCTGATTCATCAGCTGAAAAACCTCAAAAGACCTTGCATAATCCGTTTTCGGGAATTAAAAAGGGAGGAAATGAGGCCAATTACATTTCAGCCGGCCGTATTAGTGCTCCGTATCTCGGATTGGAATTTAACATACCAAAAGGTTTTAAAGCAGAAAATAACAACAGCGATATCATTCTTATTCCCAATTCAGGTTTTGGTTTTATTATGATTTTCAGACACGATTTTAAAGAAATGTCGCAACTAAAATCATTTTTAAGCAAGGGCTATTCTGATGAGGAAATGAATTTGATCATAACCAATATTCAAAATGAATCTGACAGTCTTATTTCATTTGATGCAAAAGGCTATTTTGAAGGCTTTAAAGTTCAGGTTGAGGGAATATCAAATATTGGAGATTATGGTCACGGGGTGATCATGTTTTATGTCATGAAGGAAGATGAGTATTTATCTACCGCCAATTCTGAATTGGAGCTAATCATAAACACCATGTCATTTTTCCCAATAACAAAACATCCTCTTGCCGAAAGGTGGTCTTATGATTTGAAAGGAAAGAGCCTCAAATTTGGAAAAGGAAGTACTTCTGATGTGGTATCATCCGAAATATTGAAGACAACCGCCTGGATAAATCTTTGTCCTGACATGACTTTTAAAATGGTAGAGCCCGGAAAAGATGGCAAAAGAAAAGTAATAGAAGGGGATTGGAATGTTGAAGTTCACTATGGAGTGCCTCATTTAAACCTTATGAGTTCTGCAGATAAGGTTCAAACCTATCGATTATTTCATGAAAATGGCAGGTTACTCATGAATAAAGAACGATGGATTGTGCTTAAAGGCTTTGAATCCGAATGCGAGGATAATGAGAAAAATTAGCCGATAACATTTCACCATTTAAAAGCCCAATGTCCTATTGCGAATAATCTCTATTCATACTTTTTATAAAAATCACGGCGGTGGTGAAGATGTGGTTTTTAATAATGAGACCAAGCTTTTGCGCAACAATGGCCATGAAGTTGAATGCCTGGTTTTTTCAAACGAAAGTATAGGAGGAGTTTTATCTCAATTATTTTATTTTTTTAATAGCATATACAATTCGAGAAGCGCCAGGGTATTAAAAGAACGAATTCTTGCATTTCAACCTGATATAATTCATGTTCATAATACCTTTTTTGTAGCCTCACCGGCGGTGTTTCGTATAGCAAAAAAATATGGTATTCCTGTGGTGCATACCTTGCACAATTACAGACTAATTTGCCCAAGTGCAACGCTCTATCACAATGGGAAAATTTATACCGAGAGTACAGAAAAGCTATTTCCTGTAAAGGCAATTTTTCGAAAAATTTACAGGAATTCAATGCTTCAAACCACTTTGGTTGTTCTGATAACGGCAATTCATAAAATAGCAGGAACCTATAAAAATTGCATTGACCGCTTTATTATTTTAAATAATTTTTCTAAACCAATTTTTGAAAAATCATCATTGCGTATCGACCAAAGCAAAATGGTCTTCAAACCCAATTATGTGGATGATCCAAACATTTTAAGTTCTGAGAAAGAAGACTATTATATCTTTCTTGGAAGATTAACAGAAGAAAAAGGTGTTTTGACAATACTGGAAGCCTTTAAGTCTTCCGGATTAAAGATAAAAATTTTCGGATCCGGTGAATTGGAACCTCAGGTTTTAAAGGCCTCTGAAAAATATGATAATATCGAATTTCATGGATTTAAAGATCGATCTGAATTGATGCTGTTGATTTCAAGCGCCAAGGCCCTTATTTTTCCATCTGAATGGTACGAAACATTTGGTTTGACCATTATTGAAGCGTTTTCAGTTGGAACACCTGTAATTGTTTCTGATATCGGAGGTCATTCAGAATTGGTTTTAGAAGGCGAAAATGGCTTTCATTTTAAGGCAGGTGATCCCAAGGATCTCAATTCAGTTTTAGAAAAATTTGAGGTCTATGAAAACAAAAATCAGTTGTCTTTAAATGCAAGAAAAGAATATGAATTAAATTATACGCCTGAAAAAAACTATAATTATTTAATAGAGATCTACAATTCTATGATCCATTAGTGTCTGGTCAGGACATCACCACATTTTATCATACCTGATTCGGGATTACTTACCAATGTATTTATTGCAAACATATAATAATGCGGAAAAAGCTTTTTATCCACCGAAGCCGCTACATTATTCTTTCTTTTTTCTGTGTAAGTTTTCTGAAAGCCTTTGTAAATTTTACCATCCATAGAATTTCTGGTAGGCACAGGACAGCGGGGGCAGGGTTTTACAGCTTGGAATTCAATACTTCCCAATTGAAATAAACCGTGTTTCATATCGCTTAATAAAAGTCCATCCTCCCAAAATCCTTCCAGGTCAGCATCCAATTCTATATTGCCTCTAAATCTTCTTCTCAGTTCTTTAATACTCAATTCCGGAAACCAGGATTTAACCAATTCCAATGATTGATAACTGTAAATAGTAGGACCTGGTCGTTTTCTGTCATCCGGGTAACCCATTTCATAATTCCTATGAAGCTTGACTTTCTTTTTAAAATACGCTGAAAACCATTCTTCTATTAAGTCGATTTCATCAAAGAGCTTAAAGCTTAATTCAGTATTTCCATGTTTTAGATTTAATAAGCCCTTATCAAGGTCAAAGCCGGATCTGAGCTTTATTATTTCGGGATAATTTTTAGCATTGATATATTCGCCATTGAAATCCTTTAATGCAAAAAGCCGGTCATTTTTAAGACCCCCACTTCTATTAAATGCAATATTATCTAACTTAACACCGTCTAAAGATTTGATAGGATAGATATAAATTGACTTTATCTTTGCTTTAACAGTCATTGAGATAGTGAAATTAAAGAATTGCAGTGTTTAAACTATTTGAAGCAGAATTATTTATTCACAATATCTGCATTCTTTCAAATCAGGTTTTAAATTATGAAAAAAATAAAATCCCTTAATCCCTTTAACTCTGAAGTTCTAAAAGAATACGATCAGCTTTCGGATGAAGAGGTGTTAAAAAAACTAGAAAAAACCTCAATAGCTTATGAAGATTGGCGCGAATCTAGTTTACAGGAAAAAAGTTCTTTTCTTTTAAATGCTTCTGAATATTTAATGGAGCATCAGGGACGCTTTGCTAAAATCATAAGTCTGGAAATGGGCAAACCCATAAAGGAAGCTCTTGCGGAAGTAGAGAAATGTTCCTGGGTATGCCGGTATTATGTACACCATGCTGCTGAACATCTTGAGGATGTGGAAATTGAAACCGAAGCTCAAAAAAGTTATATTCATTATCAACCTATAGGTGGAATTCTGGCTGTAATGCCCTGGAATTTTCCATTTTGGCAGGTTTTCAGATTTGCAGCTCCTGCGGTAATGGCGGGGAATGTTTGCGTATTGAAACACGCTTCGAATGTGCCACAGTGCAGCTTAGCCATTGAAGAAGTTTTTGAAAAAAGTGGATTTCCAAAAGGTGTATTTCAATCGTTGCTTATCGATAATTCGCAAGTAGAGAACATCATATCTCATCGTTCAATTGCTGCAGTAACCCTCACAGGAAGTGAACAGGCCGGAAGTATAGTAGCGGGAATGGCCGGGAAATACATTAAAAAATCGGTAATGGAGCTTGGAGGGTCGGACCCTTTTATTGTTTTAGAGGATGCGGATATTGATTTGGCCGTTGAAAAAGCAATTAATTCGAGAATGATAAATACTGGTCAGAGTTGTATTGCTGCAAAACGATTTATTATTGTTAAAGAAGTCTATGAAGAATTCAAAAAGAAGGTCTTAGAAAGAATAAAAAGCCTAAAAGTTGGAAATCAGATGGACGAAGAGAACCAACTCGGTCCAATGGCGCGTCCTGATCTTGCTTCAGAACTTTGGGATCAGGTTCAAAAAAGTATCAGTAAAGGTGCAAACGCAATCATTCCCGGTAAAAAACCAGAAAAAGGGAGCTCTGTTTTTCACCCTGTAGTATTGGAAAATATCAAACCGGGAATTCCGGCATTCGATGAAGAGCTTTTTGGTCCGGTATTCTGTTTAATGCGTGTTGAAAATGAAGAGAAGGCCATTTCCTTTGCCAATAATAGTGCCTTTGGCCTGGGAGCATCTTTATGGACAAAAAACAAACTTAAAGCAGCCACCTTAGCTGCTAAAATCAATAGCGGTGCTGTTTTTATTAATGAAATGGTGAAATCAGACCCAAGACTTCCATTTGGAGGTGTTAAAAAATCAGGGTATGGCAGAGAATTATCCGCTTTGGGTATCAGGGAATTTGTAAATGCCAAGACGATTTGGATTAATTAGATGTAACCTGCGATTTTATAAGCTATTATTCCCAGCCATTCCTTGATTAATAGATTCCAAAGATGAAATGCATCGCTTTTGGGAATAAATGTTTGTACCGGCGACCAGTTTATCTCATTACCATAATAGTCAGTCGGGAAAGCTGTGACTTGTATTCCTTCTTTTTCAAAACAGGCTTTGGCTCGCCTCATATGAAAGGCAGAAGTAATCAATAAAAATTTACCTCCTTTGTATTTATTTTTGATTATTTCCATGGAAGCCTTGGCATTTTCATGTGTATTTCTAGAATTTGCTTCAAGTAAAATTGAATCTCGGGGAATGCCCATATTTAAAAGAAAAGGCATAACTGATCTGGCTTCACTTATTTTTTCACCAACAATTCTTGACGAACCCCCGCTTAATAAAAGACTTTGCGTTTTGCCGATTTTATAAATTTCGATGGCGTGAATTAGTCTATCTGCCCCTTTAACAAAATGCACGCGGTCTCTGGGTGGCCTACTGGCATTACTAAATCCTCCCAGCACAATTACCATATCATAGTTATCAAGTTCAGAATAACTTTTTGGAGCCGGTTCCCAGTTATTATACAATTGATTGATAAGAAAAGGATTGCTAAAAGTAATAAGGAGAAGAAAAGCCAAAAGGTACAATCTTGAAGCCCTTTTCTTATTTTTGTTAAAAATTGCCAAAAGCAAAATAATAATTATCCAATTCAGCGGTTGGATTAGAAACATAAGGATTTTAGAAACGTAAAAGAACATAGCCGGAGATTATGAAATCTTTATTATTATTTGAATTTCGATTCAATATTATTGCAAAAACTTTCAATTCATTTATTAAAGTAAATTTTGAATAACATTTTTAACTATCCTAAACTTAATAAAATCAATTCCCGACTTTATATAGCTGTGGTTTCCGTTTTAATTATGTCATGTAGTATGCCGCCGGTGGTTCTTCACTCTGACAGAACCGGAAACAAGCCGATGATATGTTTTAAAAAAGCCTGCAGAAAAAAGACACATCAACATAATATGCGAAAAAAAGCGGCAAAAGAAAGATTCAAAGAAAGACAAGCCCGCATAGCCAGAGGTGACACAGCCGATCGAAGAGCAGTGAAATTTGAAAGGTTGGTGGAAGCAGAAAAGCAAAAAAATGTTATAACGGATAAAGTAGAGCAAATTGACGAAGGAAAGCCCAAATGGGAAGAAAACATGACCTTTATTCTTAACAATATTTATTTTGAAGTCAATAGCTCAGAACTCAAAACAGAATCCTACGATCAATTGGATGAATTGGCCGACTGGTTGATAAAACACGATCATTCCATAATCGAAATTTCCGGTCATACCGACAGTACCGGCGATGAAAAATTAAATGAAAAACTATCTAAAGAGAGGGTGAGGTCTGTAGGACTATATTTGATTAAGGTAAGAGGAATCAAAAAAAATCGTTTAATGGCCAAGGGTTATGGAAGCTCACATCCCATAGCAGATAACGAAACAGAAGAAGGAAGACAGAAAAACAGAAGAGTAGAATTTACTATTCTGAAAAAATAATTGTCATATGACATTCTTTGAGACAAAGGACATTTAAGCCATTTTAATACTTATTTAGCTGCTAAATTACTTAGTTAGAATAGATTTCCGTAACATTATTAAAATTCTTTAAAATATTGATATTCAGTATTATATATTGCGTTATTGAATTTATAATTTAATAAAATGAAGTTATTTAACTATGCATATTCTTCATATTTGACTTTTAGCTTACATGGATTGTTTTAAAACTATCCTTCCTCAAACGCTTTCTGTTAATCGCATTAATATTGGTACTTTAAAATGCCTTTAATACTGAATACCATTCGCGCTCGTCTTCTGCCGGGTTTTTTTCTGCTGATACTAATAACAGTTGGCATATTTAGTCTTATTTTTTATTTCTATGGGCAAATAGAAAGCATGAATAAGATGGAGGATAAAATTGACGAATTGATGATGTCAAGCCTTCACATGATGTCTTTGGATGAGCAATTTCTTAAAAATGATATAGAGAATTCTGAATTTTTTGAAAAGAGAACGAGTCCGTATCTGGTCTTCAGAGATAGTCTCGAATCCGAGATTTTCCGACAATTGTATAAATCCAAAAAAGCACCTATAAATTCTAGTCTCGACATTAATTTTGAAAAATTGATCGGCGAACTTGAGGAATACAATAATGTGTATAATGAAGTTCTTGATTTATACCGGGAAAAAGGATTTAAGGATTTTGGTGTCGAAGGAGAAATGCGTCATTGGGCAAAATTATTAGAGGATTCTGCAAGTCTGAATTTTAGAAAGGAATGGATATTATTATTGAGACGCTATGAAAAAGATTACATCATTCGAAAAGACAGTTTTTACGTAAATAAATTTGAAAATTATACTCAAGGTCTGATACAGAGATTAAACGACCAAAATAAATATAAAGCAGGCGTAGAAATACTTAAGTTATATAGAAATAAATTCAGAGAGCTGGTGAAGTTAGATTTTACGCTGGGGATTGAGCAAAACAGCGGAAAAAAATACGACTTATTTCAAAGAAAAATTTCAACGATTAATTCCTTTTCAAATCTTTCAACTTCATTCGATAACAGGGTAGCAAAGACATCAAAAAAAGCAGGAATTTGGGTTTTATCAATTACTTCTCTGGCTATACTCCTTTCATTGGTATTGAGTATTTTATTGGCCAATCGATTTTCAAAACCCGTTAAAAACCTGTCAGAAAATATAAAAAGCTTTCTTTATAAGGATTGGAAGGCCGATCTTTTGTTGGATGAAAATATTGATATACTCGAACTCAAATCCTTGACCCAATCCTACAAAAAACTGGTCAATCAGTTAAAAGATCAATTTGAAGAGACCATGGCTAAGTCTGAAGAGCTGGATTTGCAAAATAGTAAACTTCTCAAATTAGGCGAGGAAATGGATCAGTTTGTAAGTTCCTCATCAAGTAAATTGAGAGCTCCACTTAATTCTCTTCAAGGTCTTACAGAGTTGATTAAACTTAAAAAACTAGACACCAATGACCCACAAACCATTGCAATGATGGAACAGGCCCTTGGCCAAATTGAAAATTATTTAGCAGAGATCAATGAGTACGTTGAATTGCGAAAAGATGAGATTCAAACCGAGCGTTTTGATTTAAAAAATTCAATTAAAAAGATAATTAGTGATAAAAGAATTAAGTCATCCTTACCCGTTAATATCAGAATGGAAATTGAACCAAACCTGATGATAGACAATGACCCAAAACGTTTTTCTTTGATCATGAATCATATCATTGACAATGCCTTTCAATACTATGATCGCGATTTGAATAAATTGAATTTGTTTATTTCAGCAAAATTAGACGGGAAACAAGTCAGCATAGAAATACACGATGATGGCCTCGGTATTGAACCAGATCAAATGGACAAGGTTTTCAATATGTATTACAGGGCATCGCATTATTCGAAGGGATCAGGCTTGGGATTATATATCGCTAAGGCGAGCCTTAAAACAATGGGTGGAAAAATCGATCTTCAATCTAATATTGGAGAGGGTACCAAGGTATTTATTGTCTTGCCTTTGGAAGTCAGCTAATACTTGAGTCAAATCATATCTTCTGTTGACTTTTCTTATTCTTTATGTATTAATATTAAAATACCTTGTTTTCATTATAAGATGATATAATACAAAAGCAATGCCCGAAGAATCTAACAAATCGAAATTGGGAAGCAGAGGTAAATCAGTTAAGCAAAAGATTCAGGAATTCTTTGCAGAAGAATTGGAGAATAAGAGAAGGAAAATTATTAGTGAAAGTGAATTGATTTCTACTAAATCAATCCTTCATAGTAGGTCTTAGCAAATGCTGATAAAACTCTCTAATGCAGGCGTCACCACCATTTTTGGATAGCTGATAATGGCTAATGTCAGCTATAGCTTCGTCTGCGTCTGCCGGGCACACGGCAAGGCCACAATTTTTCATAATCGTCAGATCATTGATGTCATCACCTATAAAACAGATGTTTTCTTCTTTTAAACCAAGATCTTCCAACCATCGTTGCAAAACAACTTCTTTGGGTTCTTCGCCTATATAACAAAACTCAATACCCAGCATATTAGCCCGTGTCATAACCATACCGGAGCTTTTGCTATGACTAATAATACCCACTTTTAAACCATCTTTTATCATTTGCTGAATAGCGATGCCATCACGGGCATTAAACTTCTTCATTTGACTGCCATCTTCCCCAATGTAAACGCCGCCGTCAGTCATGGTTCCATCCACATCCAGGATGATCATTTTTATTTTCTCAAGTTTTTCGCGCATCAGATTAGGTTTCTTCCTACAGCTTTTCCAATTGGATCCAAAGTCTTGTAGAGAGCCTCAAATTCATCAAAATTCAGTTGTTGCGCTGCATCTGACTTGGCCACTTTTGGATTTGGATGGCTTTCAATCAGTAGCCCGTCAACGCCCATGGCCATACAAGCTCGGGTAAGATCGGGCACACCATAGCTATAACCCATCGCATGGCTTGTATCCAATATTACCGGTAAATTGACATTTTCTTTGAGATAAGATACGCCACAAAGATCAAGTGTAAATCGCGTTTTTGTTTCAAAGGTTCTAATACCTCTTTCGCAGAGCATGACGTTTTCGTTTCCTCCTGAAAGTATGAATTCTGCTGCCTGGACAAATTCCTGGATAGTAGAACCAAAACCTCTTTTAAGCAACACGGGTTTATTTGCTGTTCCACATCGTTTTAAAATACCCTGATCATACATTGCTTTTGCACCAACCTGAATGATATCCGCATATTCAATGACTTCCTCAATGTGAGAGGCATCTCTTACTTCGGTAATGATATTAAATCCGTATTCTTCTCTGATTTTAGCCAGCATTTTCAAACCTTCCAGACCCAAACCCTGAAAGGAATAAGGAGAAGTCCTCGGTTTATAACATCCCGCTCTAAGTGTGGTGATATTGTGCTTTTTTAACAATTCTGCACTTTGTTTTATTTGTTCCCAGCTTTCTATGGAGCAGGGCCCCGTAATCATCAGTGTGTTATTGGTTTTTCCGCCAATTTTTACGCCCTTAATATTTACTTCTCTAAGTTCATCCTGATAGTCCCTGCTTGCCAGCTGTATATCTGACTCCAAAACGAAGAATTTATCCGCTGCTTCTTCCAATATAGGAGGAATTACCTTGGTTTTAGATGAACTTACAAGAACATAACTTTTGTGATTCTTAAAAATTATTGACGATGTCTGTTCCGCCAATTCATTGGCAATTTTTTCGTCGATCCCTGGTTTGAGATGAATTATCATGATTCGCTACGAATTAGATTTATAAATGTAACTGCTCCTTTTAATTTATTGTCGGAGTCTACTACAGGTAAAAAAGAAATGAGAAAATTGTTTTGATTAATCAAATTTAATAAGTCAGAAGTGGAGGATTCTTCATTAATGGTTACGGGTGCAAAATTAACAATATCTTCTGCTTGAAGCGCATTAAAATTATCAATATGTTTTAATAGTCCACGTCTGACATCCGCATTACTGGATAATCCTATCAACTTTTCCTCGTTATTTTCAATAATTGTAAAGCCAAGTTTATGCTGATCAATACTTTGAATGATATCGCGTACCTTCATTCTGTTTTCATTAAGCACAGGGGCATCCTCGCGATCTATCATAAAATCTTTCAATTTATAATCAGAATGTATGATAGATGATTTTAAATGCAGTAAAGCTGTTCCAATGGACTTATGATTGACAAGATAAGAACCGGAAACCACCGAATGAACGCCTAAAATTCTTAAAATGAAGGCCACTTCGTGATTTACGCCACCATCGACATGTATTTCTTTCCCGGGAAAGGTATTTCTGAATTTCCTTATTTTCTTAAAATTATCTTTTCTGAATTTCCCACCGCTTTGTCCGGGAGTGGTGGTCATGATCAAGATAAAATCACATTCATCTTTATATTCATCAAATACTTCTACCGGCGTATCCGAAACAATGGCCAGGCCATACCTGGTTTTCCTGGTTTTTGGAAAGCTTAATTTTTTAGAAAGATTTTCGTATTGAAAGGTAACGTATTCCAAATCCAAAGATTCAAGTTCGCCGTAGTACTTTTCGGGTTGGTCTGAAATAATGTGAATATCAATAGGTGTATTGCTGTATTTTCTTATTTCGCGAATATCTTCAAATACCTTGGGGTCATCATTGCAATCGATATGGAGCAAATCAATATGACATTCATCAAGCTCCTGTACAAGGGCCTTTATGGATCTTTCTTTACTGGAATATACTGAGGCTGAGATTTTCATTTCGAGCCGCAAAGATAAAATAAAAAGAAAGAGAGTACGCCATGAATTGCAGAAAGACCTCTTTGATAAAATATTGTTAAAAGTCCTAATTAATAGTGATTTGGATCATTGTTTTAAAAAGGGACTATTTAAACATTTGCATTGTAGTTTTCATCCAACAGAATGAAAGTTTCGTAGTATAGTATTAGCATTTGGTTTACAGAAGGCCTGGTTTTTAATCAGGCTTTCTTTTTTAGTTTAATTCTGTAACCGAAGGTCAGACGCGCATAGCCAAAATTGTAATTTAAACTTTGCCCCAAACGGTTATTATCGGCAATTAAGGATAAGGAGCTGAAGAAAATGTCATTGGAATAGCCCACTGCAGCCCGGAGATGGAATTTTCCATTAATATTTTGCTGATCTTCGTTGTTGTACAAGTCATTGGCAGTGATGATATTGGATCCCTGGATTGCAATACCCAAAGCTCCGGTGAGAGAAATGAAGAAATAATCCTCAAAAATAAAAGTGTGTGAGTAACCTATAAATGCACCCAGGTTGACATAACTGGCTTCGCGAATATCCAGGGCAAATTCTGTGGCCGTATCAGGTGCAAAGGGGATAAATGAAGTATCTGTACTCAGTGAAAAAATATTAAAATAGGAACCGAGTATGGCTGAGCCTGCACTTTCCAATTGTCTTTCATTTAAAATGAAATTAGATCTAAGAGAGTATTTATCGGCATCGTAAACATAAAGAAAATTGGCCCCCAGACTCTCAAAATTAAGTCCTGAATTATGCGGATATAATTCTTCAGGTGTCCAGCCCGGATTCCATGTCTCGGGACTTTCTAAATAAAAACCTCTGGTGCTTTGTAGAAATAAATCCAGACCTATTTTTTTGGTGTATATATTTCCAATCAGATTGAAACTTGTTGTATTCCCATAAATTTCATCGTCGTTATTTAATGCAGGTATGTTGAATAAGAGGTTTAATCCAAACCACTTGTAATTGCCTCCAATTCCAATGTTGTTGTTATCATTGGTTTTCCAATGAATCCTTCCGGGAAGGTTTTCATTGTCAATTATGAAATTATTGTACTTGGTATTTAAAATGAATTTCAAATTCAGGTCATCGTGATAAGTGACAATATTTGAAGCTGTATCTTCTTCCTGAACAATAATTGAATAGGAGTTCTCCAGGTTTATTAAAAGAAATACGAACACAAGTACAATTGAATTACTATTCATATTGAGGAGTTAAACCCAAAATACTTTCAGCAAATTTATAAGTTTCCTTTTCAACTGTTTTTAAGTCCTTTGATTGATGCCTGGAAGCAATGACATGATGTCCTGCCAAAGGAAATGGAATTTTTACTTTATTTTCTTCAATGGTTCCCAGTTCTTCAAACATCCTGAGTGCAGCTTTCACACTTACCACCTTATCCTGTTCCTTTTCAGTTTTATAATAATAGCCCATAAATACAGGTTGTTTTACTTCTTTAAACACCGCTGTGTTCATGGTATTTTCCAGAAGGTGTTGCATAGTGACCAGCGCTTTAACCGGATAGGAGGTGCTCCAATAAGCCTGAATGCTGTCATTGCCCTGCCAATGATAAGTGTCGCTTCCTAAAATCATTTTTGCAATTTGTTCTCCCCATGGATTATTTAATAAAAATGCATTGGGGTCATTGACTCTGATATTAGGGGAGTAGCAGATCAACCCTTTTATTTCCGGATTATAAGCGGCCAGATAAAGGGCGAGGCTGCTTCCTGTAGATGTTGATATAATAATGATTGAATCACCCAGTACTCTGGCAATATTGATGGCTTTTTTTGCTGATTCAATATAGTTTTCTACAGTTAATCCTTTTAAAGCTTGATCTGATTTCAATCCATGACTTTGTAGTCTTGCTAAGAACAGGTTTGCACCATATCTTCTTGCAAACTTTCTGTGAATGGGGTCTCCTTCCTGCTGACTAGCGGAAAAACCGTGTAAATAAAGAATCGAATATTTTGTTTTTTGGTCAGGTTCCCTTGCCCATATTATTTTGGCTTCATTACCTGCCTTAAGATGTTTAGTTTCTACTTCGTGTTTTTTAACATACGATTCTATGTCTTTTACCGAGACACGAAGTTTTTTGAGTTTGGGATCGAGCTTGGGGCTTTCAGGTTTTGGGCCTGCAAAATAAAACAGGGCAAAAAAAAGGAGGAAAGCACCTCCGAATTTAAAAATCTTATTCATTGGACTTGCTTTCCTCCAAAAATGCTTAAAAAAATGATTTATGGCATCACAAAATTAATTGTAATGTTATTTACCGTTAAACTTGCGTTAGGATCGCAATTACCATTTCCAAAATCAAATTCCCTTACAGCTAGTCCATCGGGTCTTAATTCAAAAGTACCGGCGGTTAACCATCGGCACAATAAATTTATCTCAAGGGCTTTGGTTATTTCCACTTCGTAATCTCTTCCTGTGGAGCTAGTTCCGCTTGCAGTTCCTGTAATTTCATACTCATCATCAATCCAACCTAGAAGCGGACCTTGTGTGGATTCTCCGGCAGTCCATGTTCTGACTCTGTTGGAAACATATTCAACTTCACCGCCATTGGGTTTAATTACTTTACCTTCCACATCAATGTTAAAAAATGTCTGATTATTTTCATTTTTCCCACCATTGGTAACAGTCCTACTTCCCAATAATTGGTGATCATCGACAAAGTAGTCTTCAAAAGTAGTAAGGATCACTGTTCCCGAATCGCGGTATTGACCAGACCACTCTACAAAAACCTTACCTTTTCGAACCCTTCCGTCTCTTCCTGTACAACCGGATTTATCAAAGTCTATAGTTAATTTATTACTACCGGAACCAAGCGCTGAATCCAGGGTGATGGTAACACAAGTTCCAAGATAAGAACCTGATTTACCACCTTCAAGATATTCCTCATTATCTTGTTCTGCCTGATCCGCGACATCAGAAACATTTTCGAATAAATTATCGGCGAGGCTATAATCTTCAGAAGCCGAAGTATCTTGTTGTTCACTGGGCACATCTTCATCTTCACTACATGCAATTACAAATGTTAAGAAGGAGATAAGAATAAGAAGCGTTTTTAAATTTTTCATTGTATGGTTTTGTTTTAAAATATAAAGTACGGAAAAAAAGCGATTCCGTTTCTTTATAATACAAGCATTTATATTTTTGCCCTCCCAAAAAAGTAAAATTGCTTCGCAAAGCACTTCGGGATGTAGCTTCCCTAAGTTGAATCGCTCGGCGCTTCACTTCGGGACAAGCACTTCGCTACATCCGGCTAAAGTGTGAAGAAGTGCAATTTGTATTACGGGATGTAGCTCAGTCCGGTTAGAGTACACGTCTGGGGGGCGTGGGGCCCCGGGTTCAAATCCCGGCATCCCGACTACGCCCGCCGAAGCTCGAAGAGCGAAGGCGGGCATATTTTTAAATAAACTATAAAAAGAATTGGTTATCACCTAGCTGCGAGCTCCGTCGGGCAAGCCCGACTTAGTTTCAATCAAATCATTTTCAAAATAAAATTGGGTTAGAGCTTAGCTTTCGAAATTTTCAGGAGTCATGGGATCGATGAAGTCAATCCCGGCATCCCGACAAGTGAGCCAGGCCTCTGTCCGATGGATAGAGGCTTTTTCTTTTATCAATTTATTCAAATAGAAAATATTTTCGATTATTTAGTTTTTCTGTAAAAAGTAGACATAACAAAAACATGCGGTAAGGTGATCAGGGCCACTAAAACAAAAAATAAGGTGATTGCAGGAATTTCTAAATCTATATAATGCGAAAACATAATTATTAAGACTATACCCAGAATGCTAATGATAGTGTATGGGGAAGCCAGTTTCAACCAATCTTTAAAGTTGAAGTTAAATGCATGTTTTCGGATTTTTGTGATTTGATCAAAAGTGGCATCCCGACTGTGCCAAAAGGCAAAAAACAGGGCAAAAGCCAGTATCAGGGAAGTGAAATTAGCAATTAAGTAAAGTATGATTAGCTCTGTTAATTGCACCAATAAGGTTTTTACACCTTCACTTATTAGAAAAATAAAACTTCCAAGAAGTGATCCGTAGAGTAAATAATAATAATTTGAAATAACCCAATTCATGCTCCCGGCATCAAGAAGATGCGGTGATAATATTGTTTGAACTTCAGTCAGGTGAGGTTCAAAAATGAGAAGCAACAGACTTGAGCCCCAGAAAATATAATTAAAGATTTTAATCCAATTATTACTCTCCAGCCGGTGCAGTTGGGTCTCTCCAAAGTGAAAAGCTGATATTACAAGAAAAACAAATAGCGAAATGCCAGGAAAAAAATACCAGAGTACGGCATATGAAAATATAATCCCCAAATAGTATAGTAAAAATGTGCGTTTGGGTTTAATAATCATCTTTTTTTTGTCAATCAGATTGTGCAAAATATGATCAGTCGCCCCATGTGGTATGCCAAAAATAAGTATGAGAGCAAAGGCAAGATATAGATCAAATTCAGGGAAAAAGCGGTAAAAAAGAATTCCCAGAACGAGCACCAGAAATTTATATTGAAATCGCATTACTCTTGTTAATTAATAAAGCCTTAATAAAAGGATTCCAGGGTAATTTTCTGAATATCAGCCCTTCCTCAAACAAATTGGTATCTTCATCAAGAAATTTCAGAATGCTGCTAATTGGTTGGTCTTTGAATAGTGAAGACATAATTTTCTTGACTTTTTCCGGTTCCTCACTAATAATTTTTAATAATAATTTATCATAAAACTTATGTCTCAAATTGTCCCTTCTGAATGTTCCCTGACCCGAGAGTTCATTTAATATTCCCTTGACATGCTCTTGCACAAAACTAAAAGTATAGCCGGTTGAACCTTTGGTATCTCCTCCTGTTGTTCCCAATCTGTAAATTCTAGTATCAGGTTTGGGATCAAATGGAAAATCTGTCATGGGAATGCTGCCAATTTCTTCCTGTTCAATTTTATAATTCCTAATTGCTAAAACATTGTTGATGTAATTCTGCAACTCATTCTTAAATTTATTTTCAGAATAATTCTTATGAGGGCTAAACTGTGTGTATTCAACCAGGGCTCTTGTTTTTGAAAATGGCAATAAGTATATAAAACCGGCGGCACCTTCTTGTTTTACCCTAAAATCCATTATAATTGGCTTCAATGGATCGAATGATTCGTTTTCACTTTCAATAAACCATCCGATAAAATGCTGAAAGTTTAAAAAGTATTTACTTTTTGGAATTTGAGGTCTGCTAATGCTATCAATAAGGTATTCAGAGTAATAGGTTTCATTTTCGGTTTTTACAATGCACATATCGCCTTCCTGATCGACATTGCTAATTGTTTCGCGTTTAAATTCAATATTTGAATTTTGGCTGATTTCCGAAAATACTTCATTGTAAAAATCAAGGCCTTTAATGCTGTAATAGCGGTAGGGATCAATCGTATCAAAACGGATATAATCATCTGTAGCAAAACCGAGTTGATGCCATGATTTTTCACCAACACAATGATATTCGGGTTTTTTTGCTGACCAGAAACTCCAGGTTCTGTCGTTTTGTCTTTTTAATTCAGAATCCAGAATGAGAATTTTACCATTGAAATTGCCGGTTTTTAGCAAATGATGGATGAAACTCAGACCAGCTAAGCCCGCTCCGGCGATGATAAATTGATATTTATTTTGATTATTTCTCACTGAATAATAGAAAAACATATATATGATCAACTTGTTTTTCAGCGACAATAAATTAATTGGTATTGAACCCAATAATCAATAATCGTTTATTATTAAACCCGGGAAATGAATGGAGGGATTATTTTAAAAAATAAAGAAAAGAAGCAACAAGCAATGTCCATTTAAGGAGATGGAAAATACTTTGTTTTACAATGGCTTCAAGTCCTGAACCTTTATAAATTTTTCGTTCAATTTCGTTGTTTAAATGAGGATAAAACCAGTGATGTCCTTCGAAGATATTGCTCAGCCCATTGTAAAAAACCCACCAGTTGAAAAATAGAAATACGTTCAATACGACAACTATTTCATAAGTCCATGCCAAGTCTATTATTAAGAATATAATCAAATTAAAAGCAATCAAAACAACAAGCCTTAGAACTATTTTAAATGGCTTGCCAATGCCTATACTGATTCTTTTGGCTATGAAATAGGCATCAACAGCGATTAAAATAAAAAAGGAGAAAAATACAAGAACAGGCCAGTGCATAGCTTCTTATTCCTGATTTTTATCTTCCGCATCGTCATTTTTTGGTTTGCTTGAATAATCAGGCGGAATGGTGACGGCATTTCCATCCCTTGCTGCCCGATAATGTGGTGACAATATTTCAATGCCTGCTTCCTTGAACCCATCTTGAATATGACTGTGCAATTCAGAGTAAATCTTGGCACTTGCGCCTGGGTAATGGGTATAAGAGTTGATTTGATAACTCACATAGAAGTCATCAAGGCTTGTTTGAAAAACAAATGGAGTAGGTTCTTTTTCTATGCCTGTTGTTTTTAATGCAGCATTAATAAGTAATTCGTGAACCTGACGCCATGGCACATCATAACCAATAGTTACAGCTGTGTTCAGAATTAATCCCATTCGCTCAGCACTTGTACTGTAATTTATAGTACTTCCGTTGAGAATAGCCGAATTGGGAATAGTCACTTCTTCATTTTTAATGGTTCTCAGCCTGGTGACCAGCATGGATTTTTCAATGACGTCACCGGTGGTTTCGCCAATTTTCACACGATCGCCGATTTTAAAGGCACGCATATAGGTAATAACAAGACCTGCAATAATATTACCTATGGCAGAAGAAGAACCCAAAGAGAAAAGCACACCAAGAAAAACACTCACACCCTGAAATACAGGGGAATCACTTCCCGGCAGA
This sequence comes from Cytophagales bacterium, assembly GCA_040218795.1. Lineage (GTDB taxonomy): Bacteria > Bacteroidota > Bacteroidia > Cytophagales > CCMP332 > CCMP332. The sequence goes on from JAVJQT010000001.1 coordinate 99,609, forward strand.
TACGGGAATATGACAATAAATGCAAAGGCATAAATTATTATTCTAAGAATATTGAATGTGGATTTGGCCCAATCAGAATAAAACCCGGGAATGATTAGTTTGCCGCTTTCAATTTCAGAGGCAAGAAAATGCAACAGTCTAACAAGATTGTGAAATACAAAAGATATTACAGCTATGGTTATTAACTCTGGTATATATTCCACCAATGCAATCCCAATTTCTTTTAGAGGATTGATCACATATCCGATTAGTGTTACAGCTATTCCTTTTGTGGTTGGGAAAATTGAAAACAATATTGGCAGTGCCAGATAAATAAGAAAGACAATGACGATCCATTTTACCACATTGAGAATGAAGACAGCAACTTGCTTTTGCCTGTCCTGAGCAAGGAGCTCATAGTTCCTGATCTTAATTCCGTTGAGATAGGTGTCGCTTTTTCTCAGTATCCATATATTCAACCAATTAAAACCCTTATTCAAATAGCGGATACCCAGCACAAAACCTATAATTACTAGAATCAGAAGTCCGATACGTTTTAGAATTTGTAAAAGGCTTGTTCTTTTTTTGTAGGCTTCAATGGATTCCTTTAATTCTAACACATGCAGTTCTGCGGCAGAATTTCTACTCATATTGAGCCAAAATGCATCTCTGTCAGTTACAGAAAAGAGGATCATTTCTTCGTGAAATACATCGTTGCTTTCTTCCCCTTGAAATACTCTTATTTTTTCAGGATCATAGATTTGTTCATCGACCAAAAATTCAATTTTTTGCTTAATGCTGGCAGCTCTGTCACTTGGTTTAAAAGGACCCAGTTTGGAAAAAATATAAAATACGGTATCCTTGAAAATTATGACAGGAATGCCGGGTGTATTGGATTTTAAAGAATCGACTTGCTCTTTGATTCTATTTTCCCTTGAGCTTTGTTCGGATTTTAAGGAATCAAGTTTTGCCTGTAATTCTGCCTTTTTTTTAAGATCTCTTTGTCGTACCTGACTTAGTGCCTCCAGTAAAGCTGCTTGCTCAATGCTGTCTTTGACGCGTAATGAGTCCGCCGAACTCAATAATAAATTAGTTTGATTCTGACTTTCAAACAACAGGCTATCGCTCTGACGATTAGTTATGCTATCCTCTTTGCTCTCCTCCTGAGCTAAGACCGAAACAGGAAAGAATAGCAAAAAGTAAAATGCGAATTGAATTAGAATTGTTTTCATATTAAATTTCAGTACAAAGATCATATAAAATCATCACATTTATATGAATTAGAAACAAGGCTAAAAAAATATTATTAAATTCCATAGCAAATGGAACAATGAAATTGCGCCATCTTAATTTTTAGTCAATCTCAATCGTATTAAAATTGAATTTGTTTATTAATTCTTTCCACATAGCTATCGTTTTAAGTCTTCTTATAGCATGCGCTAATAATCCTGAAAACGAAACAATTAAGGAGGAAAAGCCTTCTTACAAGATCGTTTATAATGTCTATGCCCCGGATTCAATCAATGATGATAATTATGAAATTATTTCCATGGAAATGGACGGTAGTAATAAAATGAACATCACTAATTTTCCCGGTGTAGAATGGACCTATTTGTGTTGTGCTTCAAAAGTTTATTTCATCAGCGATAAAGACACAAGCCATAGAACTTATTTATTATATAGCATGAATGCCGATGGCTCTGATAAAAAGCAAATTAGCTCTTTTATCTTAAGAGACAGTTGGATGTCAGCCAGAAAAAACTGTTCCGAAATAATTGTTTCCCCAAAATGGAGCATTGATACAGCTTTCTATATTTTAAACCAGGAAGGAGAAATAATCCGAAAAATAAAACCTGAATTTCCTTATTTCAGCGATCCTGCTTTTTCTCCGGATGGAACAATGATTGCATTTAGGGCAGGCAAAACGGCATCAAAAAAAATTCCCGGTTTCGATGAGGCCATTTATAGCGTAGATGAAAATGGAAACAAGCTGACAAGGCTGAGCACTTATCCTAAATCAGACACAACTGCCCCCTGGCATGCATACAGGACAGGCCCACCAAAATGGCATCCAAATGGAGAATTTATATCTTTTCAGTCTTTTCAAAATGGGAAATACCGACTATTTTCAGTGCCGGCTCAGGGCGGTGAATCAAAGGAACTAATTACAAGTGATAAGTCAATAGGATGGCATGACTGGAGTCCTGATGGCAAATATTTGGCCATAGAAATGTTTGATAATGAGGGTACTCAATTTAACATTGGATTAATGGACTGGGAGACAAAAGAATTGCAATTATTAACCGATAATGAATACAAATACCAACAAGCTCCGGTATTTGTGATGACAAATTAAATATTATGCAAGCAGGCAAAAGATATTCTTTATGGCAAACGCTACTTTGGCAGATCGATAGCATATTCATTTTTATAATCTGGGCATGCGTTCCCGTATCGCTTTATTATTTCTTCGATTTTACCTGGCTGGCCATTCCCTGGCAACCGGTTTCATTGATTGGCATTGCAGTGGCATTTTACCTGGGATTTAAGAATAACTCTTCTTATGACCGATTATGGGAAGCGAGAAAAATATGGGGAAGTATGGTAAACACCTCAAGGTCATTTACAGTTATGATCCGCGATTTCATCACCAACGAGTTTACAGCGCGGCCTTTTCCGGAAAATGATTTGAACGTAATCCGCAAAAGAATGGTTAAAAGGCACATTGCATGGCTTTATGCCTTAACATCTCAGCTTCGCGAAGTAAAAGACTGGGAACATAAGAGTAAAAAAGATCAAGGTTTTCGGGAATCCATCGGTTTGCATGATACCAAAAAAGTGATGGCGGAAGCAGAAGCCTATCTGAATGAAGAGGATCAGAAAAAATTAAAAGATAAAAAGAACAAAGCATCACACATTTTGAGTCTTCAGTCGGCTGAATTGAAAAAGTTAAGAGAAAATGGCCTGATTGATGATTTTCGACATATGGAGATGCAAAACTTAATCACTCAGATGTATACGGAGCAAGGACAATCCGAAAGAATAAAGAATTTCCCTTTTCCCAGACAATACACGACGGCAAATTTTTTCTTTGTTATGATATTTATAACCCTTTTACCTTTTAGTCTTTTAAAGATTTTTGCAGAAATGGGCTCCGTTGAAATGGTTTGGCTGACAGTGGTTTTTTCTACGCTTGCTTCATGGGTATTTTGGGTAATGGAAGTAATTGGCGATTACAGCGAAAACCCATTTGAAGGATCCTACAATGATGTTCCTATTACCTCCATGGCGAGAGGAATAGAAATTGATATTTTACAAATGATTGATGAAAAGGATATCCCTGAAGCCATCTTACCCTTATCAAAGTTTAAGATATTAGTTTAGAAATGAATATTGAGTCCAGTTTTGACAGCCAAAACAATTTGGTAATAACCCGCGCCGAAGGCAAAGTAGAAACTGCCACGAATTTGGCTGCTTCAAAAAAAGCGATAGAGATTGCCAGAAAAAACAATTGCCATCGATTTATATTTGATATTAGAAATAATCCTGAAGGTCAAACATTATTACAGGCATTTTCAGATATGGAAAGCATGAAAAAAACTTTAGGTTTTCAATTTGATGATATAATAGCTGTCATTTACAACCCCTCCATTTATTCTAAAGAAAGAGCAGCATTTGTTGAGACTATTGTTGAAAACAGAGCAAATCCGAGGTTTAAAATGTTTACGAATAAGGACAATGCCTTGAATTGGTTAAATACCTATTGACAATTAAAAATCGTTTTGAGCCACAGTCATTCACACAAACACGAGAATAAAAATCTTAAAGTAGCTTTCTTTCTGAATCTGGCATTTACTTTTTTGGAATTGATTGGTGGATTTTATGTGAACAGTGTTTCAATACTTTCTGATGCTCTTCATGACCTTGGCGATAGTCTTTCCTTGGGTATTTCCTGGTATTTACAGAGAAAATCTAAAAGTGAAGCGGATCGATTTTTTACATTTGGTTATTCCCGTTTCTCATTGCTCGGTGCGCTAATCAATAGCGTGATTCTTATTGCGGGATCCATTTTTATAATCAATGAAGCAATAGCCCGTTTTTTTGAACCACAAGAAGCGAATGCTCAGGGAATGATCATTCTGGCTATTATCGGAGTGGCCGTAAATGGCTATGCAGCTTGGAAATTGAGTCATGGCAAGTCGCTAAATGAGAAAGTAGTTAGCTGGCATTTAATTGAAGATGTTTTGGGCTGGACGGCTGTTTTGATCGTCGCCATAGTGTTGAATTTTAAATACATTCCCTATCTCGATCCGGCCCTTTCCATTTTAATCACGCTTTTTGTTTTGTTTAATGTGGTAAAACGTCTGCGCCAAACTTTTCTCATATTTCTTCAGGGAACACCAAAGGAAATTAATGCCGATGAGATCATATATAAAATAAAATCCCTGGATAAGGTAAAATCTTTGCATCATACACACATCTGGTCATTGGAAGGAGAGAGTCATGTTATCACCACGCATGTCATGCTTCGCGATATTCATGAATTCAAAGAAATGGCTGAAGTGAAAAAGAAGATCAGAGAAATCTTGAAACCCTATAATTTCTCGCATTTTACAATAGAATTGGAATTGAGCGAAGAGGATTGCAGTTTGAATTATTAATAATCTGCATTTACTCAGGCTCCTTGGGATAAATCTTCATCCATCATCAATTTACCCTCAACTAAATACAATTTGCATTAGTTATTTCCCAACAATGCATGCATATTTTTTATTCACTGCGCAATGAGTCGACAGGATTGCTCAGAGCTGCTCTTACTACAGTATAACTGATACTCAAGGCAGTAACAAGTAGGACAGATACCAATGTGATCAGGAACATATACCATTCCATATCGATGCGGTAAGCAAAGTCGCTGAGCCACTGACTTAGAAGGAAAAATCCAAGCGGAAATGCAATAATGGCTGCAATCAGAATTTCGATCAGCGTTTCTTTACTGAGAATCATGAATAATTGACCGAGCGTAGCGCCTAATACTTTCCTGATTCCGATTTCCTTTACTTTCTTTTCCGCCGTAAAGGATACCTGGCTTAATAGTCCAATAACGGCCAGTACAACAGCTATAAGCGTCATCCACTGGAATACCTGAAGAATTTTCTCCTCTGCTTCATACTGCATCCTTAGCCCTTCTTCCATCAAGACGATTTCCAATGGCCATTCATCGCCGTATTTCATCCATTCTACCCTAATGAATTCAAGTGTCTTGCTCAATTCATCCGGTCCAACTTTTACGGCAAAATTGAAATAGTCATCTGTCAGTCGAATCGACATGGCTTTGATTGGTGTATGTAATGATTCAAAGTGAAAATCTTTGACCACGCCAATAACTTTGGTTTTTCTGTTTCCCAGGTAATTGATTTCCTTCCCAATTGCCTCACCTTCCCAGCCGAATTGCCTGACCAGGGTTTCATTAACCAAAACCGATGTGCTGTCTGATTGTCTCAGATCATCCAGATTTCTTCCTTCAAGCAACTCAAGGCCAACCGTAGCCAGGTATTTGGAATCACCGTGCATGGCACCGATACCCATCATTTCATCCTTTGGTTGACCTTCATAATTAATCTTCATGTGATTGTATCCTGTATAAACACCACCGGGAAGACCCCAGCATTTTGAAACGGACTCAATATTCGGGTGGGATTCCAGGTTGCCTATAAATGCTTTAACACCTGTTTCATTCTCGAACATTTTATCGCTGTAGCGAAATGAGGCAACACGTGTTTTGTCATAGCCTAATTCCTTATCGAGTACAAAATTTATCTGCCGGTTGATAGTAAAAATGCTAAGAAGGAACAAAGCCACAATAGCAAACTGGAAGGTGACCATGATGCGCCGCACCCAGGTATTTTTGATCTGCCCGTGAAATTCTCCCTTAATAATGGAAACTGTAGGGAAAGAGGATAAGAGGACAGCAGGATAAATTCCGGAGAAGAGTGTCACGAATAAAGTAAAGGCCATCAATTCCAGAACCGGTATAAAATTTTCAAGTGGCCGGAACTGCAGGTCGATATATGCGAAGCTATTAATTCCCTGCACGTAGAAATAGATCAGAACAATGGATATGATCATTGCCGCAATGGCTATCAATAATGCTTCAAAAAGGAATTGATAGATAATATCTAGTCTTCTTGCGCCAACCACTTTCCGCATGCCTATTTCCTTGAGTCGATTCAGAGCTCTTGCTGAGGTCAGATTCATGTAATTAACAGAAGCGAGAATGAGTATTAACATGCCAATTCCGAAAATACCGTAGAGATATTCATAACTTGAATTACTGCTTAATTCGATGTAATCGTGGGATTCGAGGTGAATGCTTGTAAGCGGAACTACCGGCAACCAGGCGCCTTTTCCGATATCAGGTGGAAAAAACTTGGCTACAAATGGTTCAAGACGATTGTCAATGAATTCCTGTGCCGATTCCTTGTTTGGAATGGTGACATAAGTCCAGACGACAGGGTTATTCCATTCATTTTCAAAATTAGAAATGAATTCGGCCAGTTTCATATTTCCCAGAATGCCAAACTTCATGTGGGAATAGGATGGATATTCTTTAATTATTCCCCGAACCACGACAGGTGCGTTATCCACCGCATCGATTCGAATAATTTTGCCAATAGGGTCTTCATTTCCAAAAAATCGCTCTGCGAGTTTGTCCGTAATTAGGACATCATTGACCTCTTTTAGAGCCGATCGGTACTCCGGCCCGACCCATTCCACATCGAATATATCGAGGAAAGTGGAGTCAGCGATCAAAAACTGTTCTATGAATTGACCCTCGCCAACACGCAGTCGGATTTCTCCGGTCATAAAGCGCACCTGATTGGTGATTTGCGAATACTCATCTACCAATGTAGGCCCAATGGGATAAGAGCAACGCGCTGTAGTGCCACCATCGTTAAACTTTTGATGTATGCGATAAATCTGATCTGATTTTTCGTGGAATCGGTCATAGGAGAGTTCATGGCGTAAATAAAGCAATGAGACAAATCCTACGCTCAAACCTATCGAGAGTCCTAAAATATTTAAAAGTGCATAAACTCTTTCCTTAATAAAATATCGAAGGGCAATTTTGAAGTAATTCCTAAGCATGCGCGTAATTACAAAAGGAACTGAATTAATAACAGTCAATCAATTTGTAAACAGATAATTTATATGTGAAATTCATTTTTCGCATTGCGAAATGCAGGTATAAAAAATTATTTTTAATTATGGATTTACAATTAAAAGAAAAGGTCATTATCGTAAGTGGTGCGAGTAAGGGCATTGGCAAAGCATGCACAGAATTATTATTGGAGGAAGGTGCAAGAGTTATTGCCATTGCCAGAGATACCTCGGCGATTCAGCAAACAGATCGATTAATTCCTTTTGCCATTGATGTTTCCAGGATAGAAGAAATAGAAAAGTTCAAATCATCGATCAGCACCAGATTTCCCAAAATAGATGTTCTGATAAATAATGTCGGCAGCAATATTCGAAAAGAAACGCTGGCTTATGAAGAAGAGGATTTTAATCGTCTTATAAATGTAAACCTTAAAAGCGCATATAATTTATCGAGGGTATTGTTTCCAATGATTAAGAATAATGGAGGTGGAAGTATTATCAACGTGAGTTCAGTGGCAAGCAAAAGAAGTTTTAAAACTTCTACACTGGTTTATGCCATGACAAAAGCAGCGATGAATCAAATGACTGAATTTCTTGCCATGGAATGGGGCCAATACAATATCAGGGTCAATGCAATTTTGCCCTGGTATATCAATACTGCATTGGTTAAATCGGTTTTAGAGGATCCTGAAAAACTTAAAAGCATCGAAGAAAAAACGCCTTTGGGTAGGGTAGGTGAGCCGCAAGAAGTTGCGAATGTTATTGCCTTTCTAGCTTCAGAAAAATCATCTTATGTCAGTGGGGCTTTGATTCCTGTGGATGGAGGATTCTTGTCTAATTAGATTGCAAATTTCCTAGAACATATAAATTGAGTTTTATTGATGGAGTTTCTTCGCTACGCTCAGAAAAGGGAATTTCTTTTTGGACTGCTTCCTTATTGTTCCGATCTCTGAGCAAAGCGAAGAGACTCAATTTTTATCCATTGGTCTATTTCTAGAGCATAATTCTCTCGAAAGTCGTGGAAATTATTAATTGTTCAATGATGCCTCACGAATCGCCTTAAACTCACTTCCCTCTTTCCACTCCGGATAAATGTCTTCCTGTGCTAGTTTTTTGGTCATCATGAAAAACAGCTGTGCATCTTGCACCATTCCACGCAGATCAATACTGGTGGTATCCACTTCATCCTGTGGCTTATGATATTGATTGGTTAAATAGTCCATTCTTGCTTCCTCAGCGTATTCGGCTCCTTTTTCCATATGGTCATAACCTCCTTTGGCATAAAAGGCCGGCACACCAATTTTGGCAAAATTGAAGTGATCTGAACGAAAGAAATATCCTTTACCCGGTTCGTGATCCGGAGCCATGTATCTTCCCTGGGCTTCGACAAAAGGCAAGGCCAAATCTTCCAATTCGGATTGTCCCGAACCCACTACGGTTAAATCACTCATAGGCCCATTAGGATTAAGCGCATCCATGTTAATATTTGCAATGGTTTTACTTGGTTCAATAACCGGATTGGCTGAATACCATGCTGATCCCAATAAACCCTGTTCCTCTGCCGTCACTGCCAAAAATGTCACAGAGCGCTTGGTTTCAATTTTACCTACGCTAAACGCTTTTGCTATTTCCAGCAGACAGGCGGTGCCCGAAGCATTATCCACAGCGCCATTATATATTGAATCGCCATCTACTACTTTGCCAACACCAAGATGATCCCAATGCGCTGTAAGAATAATATGTTCATCAGCTTTGTCTGTACCGGGATAGGTGGCAATAACATTTTTTGAACTCGATCTTTTAATACTGTTTTCAAATCCCAGACTCGCATTTACCCCCAATGGGATGGCCTTAAATCCGGATTTTTTTGCTTCGTCGAGCATGGATAATTCATTGCCTGATAATTCTACGATCTTCTTAAAACTGTCAAAGGAAATCCAGCCTTCCACCGGACACCGGTCCATATTGCCTTCTTCATTTTCAAGATTTAACTGAGGTCCTGACCAACCTCCTTCTACCACGCCCCAGGGATATCCTGCAGGAATGGTTTGATGAATTACAATAACACCGGCAGCACCTTTTCTAGCGGCCTCTTCATATTTATAAGTCCAGCGCCCGTAATAGGTCATGGTATTGCCTTTAAAAAACAGACTGTCTTCTGTTCCAAAGCCAGGGTCATTAACTCTGACGATGACAATTTTACCTTCGACATCCAAGCCTTCATAATCATTCCAATCGTATTCGGGGGCGTCAATACCATATCCCGCAAAGATCAATTCTGCTTCATTGAGTTCAATTTGCTCTTTGACCTGACGGCTCAAAGCGACGTACTCGCTTCCGGGACTTAAGGCAATTTCTCCATTTTCGCCTTTTATAATCATATCGCCATTGAGGGTTGCATTTAATTCAACCATTGGGACTTCCTGAAAATAAGAATCTCCATTTCCGGGTTTTAAGCCCATATTTCTAAATTGGGTTTCAAGATAGTCTAGTGTTTTGGTTTCGCCTTCTGTAAATGGCATTCGTCCCAGAAAATCATCTGAAGCTAGAATCGTGACATGTTCAAGAATCCCTTCGGAATTAATCAAATTGACAGGATCTTGTTTTTCTTCCGCTTTTTGACAGGATGCTAAGACAATTATTGAAACAAGGACTAATAGTAAATATTTTTGCATAATGAATTATTTGAATTCAAATAAACTAAAAATAGCCCTATAAAAACAAAACCCCCAGGTATTTACCAGGGGGTTTGATTAGTTTACATTTAATAATCACTTGAGTATGACTGTTCTTTCGAGTTTGTTGTCACCCTTTTTAACCTGAAAAGAATAAACACCTTTATCCAATTCCGAAAGATCATAACGTTTTGCAAAAACACCTTTTCCGCTTATGGCTTCGGTGTGAATATTTTTGCCATTTGCATTGATTAGACTTAACTCTACATCTTCACCACTGCTTTCAAAACTTACGACCATCTGATCGATGTTTTGCGGAAGGAATGCCACTTGCAAAGTGCTTTCCTCTTTTTTCATTTCCTCCACTTTATTACTTGCAAATGTTGAAGAGATTCCCAGACTAAGAATAAAAATTGATGCGATAAATAATTTTAAAGTTTTCATTGTATTAAGTTTTAATTGACCTTGCCTCAATACATGAGAAATGTGTGCCAATAAGCATAACACATTGATATACAATAAAATATGATTATAAATCGTAAATTTTACTGTCCGATAATGTACATTAATGAACAGTTTTATTCCTATCTGGACACTTTGATATCGCCATCTTCAGTGTTCAGGTAAACCATGGCCGATTTATCGCCGAATTCAGCTTGTCTTTGTCCCTCCTTATTAATTATTTCATTGAAATCTCCTTCAAGGCTGATGTTGCCATCTTCACAGCTCAAGTTCAGTTTTGCACCGCTACCGGAAATATAAAATTTGATATCTCCGTCTTCGGTTTCCAATTTATATTCTGAATCTTTGGCGAGACTGCTCTCAATATTTACATCGCCATCCTCTGTGTCGAGATCAATTTTACTAAATGAACACTTATTTGCTTCGATGTCGCCATCTTCCGATTGGAGTGAGAGAAAACCTGAAATCATATTCATCTCAACATCGCCATCTTCGATATCTATATTTATTTTACTCGCCGAAATATTATTGAGTTCAATATCACCGTCTTCGCAATTGATATCCAGATCACCCGAAAAATCACTTATGCTCAAATCGCCATCTTCTTCTGAAATGACCATTTTTACAGTGGATGGAACTTCGAGTTTAATTTGGTAGTCGATGTTTTTATAGCCAATCCAATTATTGATTTCTGATTTTCTCAATTCCCTGATGAAGAGGTTGCCGTTTCTTTCTTCTATTTTTATTTCAAATTCCTCCTCGCTTCCGGCACCAACGGTTTCAACTTTTCTATATACTTCAATATGCACATTTTCACGTTCTGAACCTGTGATGCTAATGTTGGCATCATTGGTATTTAATGTGATCAATCCACTCTTATTGATGGAATACTCTTCATTCAGCTCATAGGTATTTTGAGCAATTAATGGAAATGAACTTGCTAATACTGCAAATGTTAAAAGTTTTAATCTGACCATGATTTTAAATTTATTTGTGTTGACCTGGCAACTATATTAATAAATTTCTGTCTTTGTTTAAAATTGGAGGTCATTATGAAATACAAAACACTATTCGCATTTTTATTAATATCCACTTTTGCTTCGGCAGGTGATGTAGAAAAAAGAGCTTTGAGTTATTTCGATGAAATTAAAATCAGCGGAAATCTCAAGGTTGAACTGGTTCACTCAGATACCTTTGGTATTGAAATTTATGATATCTGTTGTTCCATGTCTGAAATAAAGATTGATCAGAACGGCAGTTTATTGAAAATCAACAATGACAAGGGTTTAATCAATGACAATGATTTTGATATTGTGATTTACTACAATAAGCTTGACAACATTATTGTACAAAGAGGAGCCCAATTGCAATGCCGTGAAGACATCAATGGTAATTCTCTGAATATCGCGACCTATTCAGGATCAAATATAAATTTGGGTGTATCGCTGGAATACCTCGACATAATGGTAAGCGCAGGCAGTTCGGTTCGTATTGACGGAAATGTGGATTTTCTCAAAGCCAATGTCAATACAGGCGCTTCTCTTGAAATGGAAAGGACAGATTCCAGAAAGGCCGAAGTCAAGGCACTCACTGGAGGCATGATGACTTGCAGTGTAAAAGATGAAATAAAAGCAATTGCCGGAACAGGGGGGAGCATTGAGTATATTGGGAATCCGCGAATCACGGATATTGATACTCATCTAGGCGGATCGATTTCTTGCAACAAACGATCAGTAAAGTAAATGTATTAAAGAGCGGTTGCGCCAGCCGGCTTGATTTTCATAATCTACAAAATAGATTTTCAGGTCGGCCTGGTTTTCATAATCTACAAAGTAAATGGACTTATCTGCTTGATTTTCATAATCTGTAAAAAACCAAAGCCCATGTTCATCGGCCTGATTTGAATAATTTACCTTGTAAACTTTCAGATCGGCCTGATTTTCATATTTAACGACATAAACCTTAAGATCTGCCTGATTGGAGTATTGCACTGAATATACTTTTTGGGCAAATGTTGTTTGACTTATTAGCAATAAGACAGAAAGTATAAGTATTAAATTCTTCATGTTTTTCAATCTTCAAATATCTTGCCATTAGGAGATTGTGTGGGTTTCAAAATTATTGTTTGATGGGATTTTAGCATTCAGACTTATAAAATGTTATTCCTAGGGTTTGATATAGAATTCTAGGATCTCGATTCTCAGTTGGAGATTCCAAGGACAAGCCTTGGAATGACGTTTACTTTTGAAGGTGTATATAAAATGTTCCGATTTCAGAGCGAAGCGCGGAATCTCAATAATAATCTTGGAGACTCCAAGATCTTCTGCTACGCATTCGTCTTGGGGTGACACTCTTTTTTTTTCGTCATTCCAAGATTTCGGCACGGAATTCTTGGAATCTCTATTCTCAGTTGTAGATTCCAAGGACAAGCCTTGGAATGACGATTACTTTTGAAGATGTATAAAAAGTGTTCCGATTTCAGAGCGAAGCGATGAATCTCAATTCTAAGTTGGAGATTCCAAGGACAAGCCTTGGAATGACGCTTACTTTTTTGGGTTTCCTTAAAAACTTCACCGTCGTTCCAAGATTTTTTTAAAAATTCTTGGAATCTCATAAATTACCCGGACACCTTAATTAATTCCATCGAGGATTTAAACGTTTTTTGCTATTGCTTTGAATTATTCATATAATTCCGAAAAAGGGTCAAATGCATATTAAATTATCAACTGTCATTTTTGTTTTACTCAGTTTGACAAGCACATTTCTTTCAGCTCAAATTGCTGATTTTGATGAAGATCAGATAGAGCAGGATTTTTATACAAATATCAATCTGTATTCCGAAAAATATGTCAAACCGGTGGTGTCGGGCTATGGCATTGCATTGGGAACCGGATGGCAAACGCGGTCAAGGCTATTAAAACCTTTTGAATTCTCTGTCGGACTGCATGCCGTATCCACCTTTACGCCCGATGAAGAACTGGAATTTGACTTTAATGAGGTACCCTTTACACCAAATTTTAAACTGGAGAATCCACAGAATCCCATTATACCTACTGTACTTGGCGGGGAAACTGAGAAATACATCATTTATGAAACAGAGGGGCAAACATTACTCGGGCCTGTTAAATACCAAAACAGATTGCCCGTGCTCTCCGGAATAACGTCCCCTTTTAATGCGACTCCAAATGCCTCAATTTATGCCGATATGGGTTTACCGGCTAAATTTGAATTAAATCTCAGATTATTTCCGCCTTTTAAAATACTAAACGTCAACCATTATCAAACCGGAATCGGATTGAGGCATGAGATTTCACATTATTTCTTAGGAGAGGAGCATCCCTTAAAATTACTGGTCTCCGGAAATTATAATTTCTCAAAATTCTCTTATGTGCCCGAAGAGTTTTTTGATGGTAAAAATAGAAACATCATTTTTAAGGCAAATGCGGTTAATTTAAATCTGCAGGCTGCTTATACCTATAAATCGTTTTCTTTATTTCTTGTACCTTCCTATTCCATCAATAAATCAAATTTTAAGATTGATGGCACTTACGAATACAAGGTCGAAGAAAATTTACTGGTGCAGGAAGCTTTTTCTGTGACCGACCCTGTGGATATTGTAAATCGGGAAAATCTGGTTAATCTGACCCTTGGAACGTCAATTGCAATTGCCGATAGAATTGAAATTGCTTTGGCCTATCAATTTTCAGAATATAATTCGCTCTCTCTTAATTTCGGTTATTTGATAAACTCAAATTCTGAATAGGGAATTTATTGGAATGATTATAAGTGTGGAACTCCTTGTGATCTAGTACTTCAAAAATACCGTCATTCCAAGATTTCGGGACGAAATTCTTGGAATCTCGATTGGCATATGGAGACTCCAAGAACTACAGCTACGCATTCGTCTTGGAGTGACGCTCTTTTTTTTCGTCATTCCAAGATTCCGGTAGGGAATTCTTGGAATCTCTATTCTAAGTTGGAGATTCCAAGGACAAGCCTTGGAATGACGATTAATTTTGAAGATGTATAAAAAATGTTCCGATTTCAGAGCGAAGCGTGGAATCTCAATAATAACCTTGGAGACTCCAAGAACTACTGCTATGCATTCGTCTTGGAGTGACGACTAGCATTCGGCCTATCGTGTTTCCATCGCTTATGCGACCAGAGATACAATTCAGGAGATAATTCTATGTCTTTTTCCAGCTGTCTGACAAAAGCTTCAATCACTTCTCCGTCTTTCATATTTCCTGCATTATCGCTTATTTCCCGGACATGCATTTTATAAAAACCTCTTTTTACCCTCTCCACTTTTGCATAAATGACCGGATAGCCCATTTTTCTGGCAATCTTTTCAGGCCCCATAAAAAAACCGGCATCCCTGTTCATAAATTTTGTCCAATAGGCGTATTCAGGCGGCGGACGTTGATCCATTGGAAATGCCGTACATGTGATTCTGTTTTTATCCATCAGCATGTTTCTGGGAGCGCTTTTCATTTCCAAAAGCTCAGGCCCCAAGCGGGAACGCAGTCTGAGGACCAATTTGTCAAAATGGGGATTTAAAAGACGTTTATAAATGGCTTGAAATACAAAAGGTAAATCAAGTCCGGCGCCCGGCCCGGCCCATTCCCAATTGCCTAAATGGCCAAGTACAAGAATTACCGATTTGCCCTTTTTATAATGTTCTTCTAAAATGCTTTTATCTTCAAAACTGATATGCTTTTTAAGTTTCTTTGCAGAAATGGAATAGAGTTTAATAGTCTCTAATATAAAATCGCTGAAATAGGCGTAAAAATTATCACTTATGACCTTAATTTCCTTTTCTGACTTATTTGGAAATGCTCTTTTCAGATTTTCAATGACTGTGGATTTCCGGTAACCTATGATATCTTTAAAAATAAAACAGAGCAAATCCGAAAGAAGGTATAAAAACCGGAATGGCAAATACGAAATGGTGATCAGCAATGGCAGAAGTAGATAGAAAAGTATTTTTTGCTGCATAGATTTATTAAATCATCCCAAAATAAAGCAATTGTTCTCTTTGACACGCATTTTGTATATACTTATAACTTTCAAATTATAATTTTGAATCGAGATCTTAAAAGATTGAAACTATTTAGACTAAACCGGCCTCTAAGCGAATACAGCGATGCAGAGCTGATTGATAAATTTGCTGAAGATGAGAATATTGAATATTCCGCCGAGCTGTTTCTTCGATACAAGGATCTTATTTATGGTGTAGGTCTCAAATACCTTAAAAATGCCAATGATTCCAGGGACATGAGTATGGAAGTCTTTGAAGAATTGCATAAAAAACTGTCAAATCACAAGGTTCAAAATTTCAAATCCTGGCTATACGTATTGGTTCGAAACCATTGTCTGATGCAATTGAGATCGAGTCAAAAACATGTAGAAACCAAACTTTCTAAAAAAAATGAAGGAATTCATGTGGAAAAACCATTGGAATTGCATCCTATAGAAGAAAGGGAAATTAAGTACCAGCAATTGGAGTCGGCCATAGATGAATTGGAAGATAAGCAAGCGCAATGTTTAAAGATGTTCTACTATGAAGAAATGAGCTATCAGGATATTGCAGACAAAACAGGATATGAAATAAAAAAGGTGAAAAGTTATATACAAAACGGAAAAAGAAATTTGAAAGGAAAACTGGAGTGAACAAGCCCAAAAACCATAGCGATAAATTGTTTTCATGGAAAGCAATTCTGGCTTATCTGAAATACGATCGGAAGGGTAAGGATGCGCATAAATTGGAAAAGGCTGCTTCGGAGGATCCTTTTTTATCCGATGCCATGGAAGGCTATGAGGCTTTCAAACATGATCCGATTCATACTTCCAGATTAAAAGAAATTGAAAACTATATTCAAAACAGAAAATCACAGGAAAAAGCAGGAACGGGAAATACAAGAAGAATTTTAGCCATCGCAGCCTCAATTGCAGTTTTAATATCCGCTTCGCTTTGGGTATGGATCAGTTTAATTAATCCGGCACAAAATCAGAATGTAGTGGATGTCCCCAAAAATAGTCCCGGCAAGGAAAAAACAATAGAGCCGGAAAAAATTCAGGACAAGGCCGAAGAAATGCCAAAACCGATTGATTCTGAAAAGAATTTTGAAGATGTCGTAGAAGAAGAGGAGGCTTTGTCAGAAATTGAAGCAGAAACAAAAGAAGAGAGCGATCAAATGGAAAAAGAAAATGATGAGCTTTTCGGAGCAAAAATGCTTCAAGCGGAAGAAGACACATTTATAGAAGAAGATCTCGCAGAAGAAAACCGCAAAGAATTTAATTCTGAAGATTTGATAAACAGGATTCTGTCAATTGAAATTAATTTTTGGAAGGACTATGAAAAAAATCAATTGGCGCTGAATGACATGGAGCAGAGCATTACGGCGGATGAAGCCGCACCTGCAAGTCCGGAAGCAATTCGTTCGGCCAGAAAAGAATCAAAATCCAAAAAGAAGAAATCAAATGAAAGTACCATAGCCGGTGCTGCAGCCACAGAACCTATGGCATTGAATGACTTAGAAATAAATGAAGCGCCAATTAGCATGCCTGACATAGTGCAAACCTTAATGCAGAAAAAAGAAGTAAAAAAGCTGGATTCATTGCCCTATTCAAATGATATCGATCTTTTAAAAGCTTTAAATTATCTCTACAAAAAAGACACCTCAAAAGCTTTGATTCAATTAAAACAGGCCAGTCCAAGAAATAATGATCAGAAGATTTTAATTGATTCATTGATGGGACACTTAAATCGATAAACGTTGGCAAAAGTATTTTTATAATTTTGCCACAAAAAACAGGGAATGTACAAGGGAAAAAAAGTAGTAGTGGTCATGCCGGCCTACAATGCTGCTAAAACACTTCAAAAAACGTTGGAAGAAGTTGAAAAACAACTGGTTGACGAAGTGGTCTTGGTGGATGATCACAGCAAAGACAATACAGCGGAGCTCGCCAAGGAATTGGGAATCGAACACGTGATTCGGCACGATAATAACAAAGGCTACGGCGGAAACCAGAAAACCTGTTACAACCGCGCCCTGGAGATAGGTGGTGATATTATCATCATGGTCCATCCCGATTATCAATATACCCCTTTGTTGATTCCTGCGATGACCTCAATCATCGGCAATGATTTATTCCCGGTGGTATTCGGGTCGAGGATATTGGGAAAAGGCGCTTTGAGAGGAGGGATGCCTATTTATAAATACATCGCGAATCGAATTCTCACCTTTTTTCAAAATTTATTGATGAACGAAAAACTGGGGGAATACCATACAGGGTACAGGGCCTACTCCAGAGAAGTGCTGGAGTCAATCGATTACAATAAACTCTCCGATGACTTCATTTTTGACAATCAGATCATCGCCCAGATATTTAATAAAAAATATCAGATTGGTGAAATTACCTGTCCTACGAAATATTTCCCCGAGGCCAGTTCTATAAATATTAGAAGAAGTTCCATTTACGGTTTGGGAGTGATTGGTGTTTCCATTCGGTATTTCCTTCACAAATCGGGTTTGCTAAAATGGACTTTACTCAATTAGTACATTATTCTGATGATCAGTATTATTCTAAATACATTTGAAAAAATTTAGAGAATTGAATTTCAAATATCCTTTTTTGATCGCCCTTTTGGCTGCAATTCTATTTATCCCATTTCTGGGATATGTGCATCTTTTCGATTGGGATGAAATCAATTTTGCAGAAGCTGCAAGAGAAATGCTAATTCTGGAAGATTATACCAGGGTTCACATTCGCTTTTTACCATTTTGGGAGAAACCACCTTTGTTTTTCTGGCTTCAGGCACTTTCAATGAAGATTTTTGGCGTCAATGAATTTGCAGCGCGATTTCCCAATGCGTTCTGTGGCATGATCATGCTGCCCACACTTTATTTTATCGGCAAAAAACTTTATAATGCCAAGTTCGGCTTGATTTGGGCGATTGTCTATATGGGATCATTATTTCCCTCATTTTATTTCCAATCGGGCATTATCGATCCATGGTTTAACTTTTTTATATTTCTAAGTCTCTACTTCTTCATTTTATCCTATTGGAAACGCAGCGGTTTTAAGGACATAGAACTAAAATATTCTCATTGGATCTATTTGCTGATAGCCGCCGTATTCTGCGGTCTGGCTGTGCTAACCAAAGGCCCGGTGGCATTTCTAATTCTATGCCTGTGCTTTTTTGTGTTCTGGGTTTTTAAAAGATTCAGAATGTATGTGAGCGTTCCGCAGTTTCTGGTTTTTATACTGACCATGATCGCGGTAACCTTTATATGGTACGGTGTGGAAACCGTTAAAAACGGCCCCTGGTTTATCATAGAATTTATTGAATACAATTACCGGCTTTTCAAACAACCGGATGCGGGGCATGGCGGCTTTTTTGGTTACCATTTTGTCGTGGTGTTTTTTGGTTGCTTCCCTGCTTCAATTTTTTTAATCAGAGGGTTGTTTCCGCAATGGCATGATTATGAACATCAGAAAAACTTTAAATTCTGGATGTTGATCCTTTTTTGGGTGGTGTTGATACTGTTTAGCATAGTCAAATCCAAAATCGTTCATTACTCTTCTTTGTCCTATTTTCCTTTGACCTATATGGCAACTGTGGTCTTGTATCAGATAACCAAAAAGAGAATTGCTTTTCGCCACACCATGCGTTGGGGAATACGTGTTATTGCTGCGGTGATTGGTCTTGCTTTGTTTGTTCTGCCTTTCATAGGCATGCACATTGAATTTATTCAGGAATTGGTCAAAGATCCCTTTGCAAGAGCCAATATGAACGCCAACCCGGGTTGGACCGGTTTGGAGTCAATCACAGGCTTATTATTGATTTTGACGGCATATATCGGCTCTGCCATGTTGGGCAGAAAAAAGAAAATGACAGGTATTCTGGTCTTATTCATTGGAACGGCGATTGTGTTAAAACTTTCGGTACTTTTCACCATTAAGAAAATCGAAGCCTATTCTCAATTGGCAGCCATAGAATATTATAAAGCGCATGCGGATGAAGATGCCTATATACAGCCCATCGATCATAAAACCTATGCCAACCTTTTCTATGGAAAACTGCGACCTGAATTTGCACCCGAAGTGGAGGATTACTCCGATTATGAACAGAGAACAGCCTGGGAAAACAAATTATTAAAAGGGGACATTGATAAACCCGTTTATTTTATTTCTAAAAACAAATCGGACAGACGTTTGCGCGAAGCCGCTGAATTCGGGGTGAAAAAAATTGCTGAGAAAAACGGTTTTGTCTTTTATAAAAGAGAGCCTTAATACATATTCAATCCATATTAACTTCAATTTGAAGCGTATTTTGCAAAATTATCGAGAATGGCCTGCCACCCCTGTTTTTGTAGTTCTATGGAATTAATGCTTTCCGCTTCAAACTCTTCAATTACCAAAACTTCATTGCCTTGTTTTTCGAAACTCACCTTCATCGACCTGCCGTCATCCAGTTCGGACTCAATTAGTTGAAATGGGACAATTCGAAGGTGCTTGCCTGTAAAATTGAAACCAAAACTTCCGTCTTTGGCTTGCATGCGATAGTCAAAGATTCCTTTTTCTTTCAGATCGTTTTCCGCTTGCGGGCATTCCCAATCCTGACTGGCAAAATTCCAATGTACAACATGTTCACCCTTGGTCCATTTGTTCCAAACGGCTTTGATATCTGCTTTGACTTTTGCTTTAACTCTTATTATTGCCATTTTAAATTGCGCGTTCTATTTTATTTGAGATAGGCGGCAAGGACTGCAAATAATCATAAATCGCCGCGACTTCCTGATCACTTAGCTGGGTATAGGGTACCATGGGGTATTGCAGTGGTTTTTGACCTTTTTTTCTGCCGTATTTGACGGCTTCAATAAATTCCCTTTTGCTCCAGGTGCCAATGCCTGTTTCCTTATCGGGTGTTAGGTTTGAACTTATTCTGGTCTGGCCATCCTCATCCAGCAGTTGATTTCCACCTCCAAAATAACCTTCACTCAAAGGTGGATCCAAATAGTTATTGCTTTTAAAATCTGCGGAATGACAAGCAAAGCAATCGAGATTATGTGCCAAATATTCACCCAATTCTATTGAATTGCTGGTATCCGGCATTTCTATTTTCTCTTCAGGCATGGGAAAGGGTTTGAATGCCACACGGCTTAGAAATTTTGTCAAAAAAGATGGCTTGGGCGGTATATCAGGGCTGGGATCGGCCTGTACCATATGATTATCCGATCTGAGAAATGCAATGATGGCATTGACATCGGCATCCGCCATTTTTGGCAGTTTGGGCATATAGGGAGGGCTGTACTGTCCACCTTTTTTTATACCTGTTCTCAATAATATAAGTAGATCGGCATCTGTCCAATTGCCAATTCCATTTACTTTATCCTGGGTTATGTTTTGTGAATAGATTTCTCCGAATTCAGGAGGCATATCCAGCATGCGCTTTCCCGTCAGTTTCATGGTTTCGCGATTCAAATGACAATTGGCGCAAAGCATTAGACTCAGTTTTTCTCCCCGGGCAATTATTTCAGGAGAACTTTTAGCACTGTATTCAATCTTCTCAACCTCGTAATTGGGAATATCAGAACTCGCAATATGTATTAAAAAACCCGCTACAATAATCAGTAAAAGGAGAATGCCCCAAGCAATAATTTTGACTACTTTTTTCATATACCGACAATTAATATTATTCTATAAATTAATAAATCAGAAGATCAGATGCTTAATAATTGTATATATACTACTTGTATATCAAGCTTTTATATATATACTTTATTAAATCCTTTATAAATATAGAAAATATTTAATATATGCATGCCGAATATTCTCAGCTATGTTTTAGGGCATATTTATGATAACATTCCCCACTTTCTGCCCGCTAATAACATAGGCATAAGCCTCTCTAATCTGGTCCAGCGTGTAAACCCTGTCGATAAGCGGATTAAACTTTCCTTCGCTCAAGAGTTGAGACACAAACGTCAGACTTTTATTGACATTAAAAGGAAGAGGGAATTTCACTTTTTGATTGCTGAATAGGCCCGTAGTCAGGGGCAAATAAAGGTTTTCATTGCCGGGGCCCAATTCACTTGAAGCATATACGCCATGGGGTTTTAATATTTTTTTACAAGCGCCGAATGAACTTTTTCCGACGGCGTCAAACACATAATCGTATTGGCTTTCTTGTTGGGTAAAATCTTCTTCTTCGTAATTGATAATCTGATCGGCTCCGAGGGATTTGACCCTTTCTATATGCTCCGGCCTGCAAGTGGCGCAGACAAAAGCACCGCGGTATTTTACCATTTGCAAAAGCGCTGAACCTATGGCACCCGTTCCCCCGTGTATCATGATACGGCAATCTTGCCAGTTCTTAATTTTATCGTAAAAATAATAGGCATAATGGGCCGCTTCGGCACTTGCAGCCGCTGTTTGAAAATCGATGCCTTCGGGAATTTTAAGCACATTTTTTTTAGGATTGATACAGAAATATTCTGCCTGAGAGGAGAGTACGGCATCTTTGAAGCCCCAGATCCGATCACCCGGATTAAAAGCCTTTACGTTTTTTCCGCACGCTTCAACTATTCCGGCAAAATCTGTTCCCGGTATTTTTTTTCGCGGTTTAAACAAACCAACCGTCAGATGCATGACCCAGGGTTTGCCGCTTAAATTATGGTCATCGGTGCGATTCACCGTACAGGCTTTGACCTTTACCAGAATTTCATCATCACTCGGTTTTGGTTTTTCCACCTCCCGAACTTCCAATACATCAGGGCTCCCGTAATTTGTGTAATAAACAGATTTCATTCAATTAGCAGTTAACAAATAGCGATTAACAATTAGCGATTAACAATTAGCAATTAGCAATCTTAAATTTTAAATTTTTTAATCAACGAAGTTTTAACGCCTTGCTTCGCCATAACGGCTTCGCGAAGGCAAGTAGTTGATTTAACTTCTAACTTTTAACTTCTAACTTCTAACTTCTAATTACTAATTACTAATTTTTCACTTTCAATTATATCCTGCGGATCCAAAACCCTTTTAGCAAATCCATTCAAAGTCACATTGATCATTGATTGCCCAATTTGAGTCGTATTGACCACCGTTTTAGGAGCGATAAATTTGACCAGTTTGACCAACCACATAAAATAATCGTACATAAACTGATACAATTTGGTTTTCGATTGTATGCCTTTTAAAGGAATGATCATTCCGGGACGGTACATAAAGGCTTGTTTAAAACCCATATTTAAAAGATCGTTTTCGGTTTTCCCTTTAACTCTGGCCCACATCATTCGACCTTTTTCCGATGAATCCGTGCCCTGACCGGAGACATAGGTACAAGTCATTTCGGGATTTGATTTCAGCAATGTTTTGGCAAGTGTTATGGTATATTCATAGGTAATTTCCCGGTATTCTGCTTCGCTCAGGCCTGCTGCGCTTATGCCCATGCACAGATAGGCGGCATCAATGTTTTGCAATTTATCTTTGATGCTGCTGTAATCCTTAAAATCTTTGTGAATAATCTCTTCGAGCTTGGAATGCTCCATATCCAATGCCGAACGCCCCAAAGTGATTACCTTTTCTATTTGCGGATGATCCAGACATTCAAGCAAAACACCTTTGCCTATCATTCCAGTAGCACCTGTTATTAATACTTTCATTTCAATCAATTATCAATCTTAAATTTCTAATTTCTAATTTCTAACTTTTTTAATCAACGAAGTTTTAACGGAGTTGATCTAACTTTTCACTTTTCACTCTTCACTTTTAACTTTTTTAATCAAAGAAGTTCTTAAACCTCTTTATGGGAATTACGAATTACGAATTATTATTCTCAACATTCTCTTTTCACATTTAATTTTTCACTTTTAATTTTAACAATGTATTGCTCAATTTTAGATTTTCAAACAGGAATTTAATAGGACGAGCAGGGGATTATATTGGAAAGCTTTGACGGCTACATATATGATTTGTGGCATTCTGGCGGCTAGAGCATTGGCGCGCTTCTACAGCGGAGCGTAGTGTATGCGCGCTCAGGAAGCCAGGAGAACCGCTTGACGTTTTTATCAGTTTTTATAAAAGTAGAATTTTCGTTCGACTTTTCATTCGTTTAACCAACTGAGCCATGAAATATATACGTAGTTGGGCATAGTTTAAGTACATAAATTATTAGCTATTCCTAACAATTCATCCGAGATTATTTCGAGTTGGGTCATTCCAGTAGCAGGATTAGGAATATTCCTTAAAAAGCCTGCCGGTGTTTTCTCAACTGGAAGCAGAGTCATTCCATGAATTATAGTCTGAAATTGATCATTGACTTTTTTACTTTTATGCGCAATTGCATTTCTAATTTTATGAAAGTTAGATAGCTTTGTTCTTTCTAAAATAGTTAAGTCAGAAAATGGTCGAGCATTAACAAAATAAATTTTTGCTCTTTTAATAGTATTCTCTTTGAATGGAAGCCAATCAACATATGTTCTTTTTTCTCCTTTGATGACTATTTCAACTTCCGTAACTGGTTTGATTAAAACCCTTCGTGATATAGTATTATCTGTATGACTTACCGTACCACTGAGAATCCCAAAAAAAAGCCGCTCAATTAGACTTTCAAATTCAGTGAATAAGTCAAGATAGAGTCCAGCATAACCTTGAATAATATCAGTGTCTGAAATTGTTCTATTTCCTAACGCATTCTCAAAATTAACTCGTGTAGCGTTGAGTTCTGTTAACCTATCGCTAAACTCTCTTCTTAGCGTTGTTGAATACCTTGGCACTTTTATGAAGTTAAATAGTCAAACAAAATACCTCGTTCTTTTGGGTTTGTGGTCCTTCGATCAGTAGCTTCGAGGACGTTATCTGGTGCGGTTCGATTGGCAATGCGATCCCCCTTTGTTTTAATAACTTCTAGTCGTTTATTGTCTACTTTCTTAGGTTTAATTTTTTTATTGGAGTCTGACTTTATATCGTAGAGTAAATGATAAATAGACATAAAAAATGTATAGAAAATGGTTTTTTTGTAGAATACGAACTCATTCTTGTTGCCTAGAAAATTGTCATCGATAAATTTTATAACGGCCCTAAATCTAGTCTCCAAGATTCTACGTTCTTTAAACTCTTCATCATATTTTTTATAATATGATTCAATTAGTGGTGTTGATTTTCCTAATATTTTATTTTCCATCATGGAAATGATTAGTTCCGATGCCAATTCAACTTCATGCATTCTTGATATATCAACATCAGTGAACGTTTTCCATTTCCGCCATAAGTTGAGTTGTTCGGCAGCTAAATCATAAAGAGATGTTTTGAACTCCCCAAAGTATTGAGAGTTTAGAAGTTCTTGTTTTTTCAATGAATAACTCGTTGAATTCATTCTTCTAAAAATTTGAATAACGTCTCTATCACTTACATTTGAGGATAATATGTGAACATTAAATTCGTAATTTCGAATTCTGTCTTTAGCGTCTTCATCCAAATTTTCAAATCTTTTAGCTGCGAGTTCCACATTATGAGTTTTCTTTACGACAAAGTCATCGATTTTTGGATCAAAATCTTCTAACAATTCTGGGGCTATGTATGCAATTATCGTCCTTAATCTTTGTTGCCCATCTATTACTTCTCTTATAGGTTCATAACTCTGCTTATCGATTCCACGATCTCGCAAAAATATTATTGGAACAGGTAGTCCTTTATAAATAGTGTCAATAAGGTATGACTTAGCTCCTTTATTCCATACAGCTCTTCTTTGAAAATGCGGTGACAATAGCAGTCCATTTTTTTTCTTCCATGAAATAAAATCCGCAACTTTATAGAATGTTTTTTGAATCGAAATTAAATTATCCATTTGTTATTTTTTAAATTATGTCCAACGCCAAGCTATGATGAGTGGGGATTAGAGAAAGCACTAACCTCTCAGGACACACATAGCCACGCCTTGTTATAAATTTATTAATTGTGGCGGACTTTCCAACCCCCACTAAAACCTGCCTGCCAGATTGGCTGGTATCCTGACCGATTAATCCATATTCTTACAAAGTATTTGTTAAGCTAAAGTTTAGTCATTATCATTATTTAGTAGTTTCGTTCGCGATTCAATTAAATTTAGATTTTTGAAATCTGGAAATAGATTGCTTACTTGTTCTGGAGTATTTAGAGATGGATGAATTTCCAAACCTTTGTTGATTAGCTCAGAGACTGTCACTATGGAATGTTTCAATCTTTCCAAATCTTCAGGATTAGTTTCTTTGTAATATTCATCACTAATAATTTTCGCCTCAGTCTGAACCAATAGTTCTAGTTGTTTTTTTTGGGCCTCAATAAAGGCTACTTTCTGTTCATTAGCGAGTTCTAAACTCTTGACATGTTCTTCGAAAATTTTCCCTTCTTGTCGCTTTTTGTGGATTACTGCACTAGCCCAAGCAATTCCACCAACCAAGCCAACTGCCAAAGGGCTTGCAAGAGCAATAATTAACCAAATTGAACCATCTTCAACGCTTTTGATTGTAGTTTTACCATTAACATTTTTGTGAGAAATTGGGATTGAGATAGATTTGTTTAACGCATTTGATACTTTAGATAGGTCTGAAAAATCATTAGTGGGTGGGAGTTTTATTCTTATGGAGTTTTCGAATTCTCTTAGAATAACATTACTTATAGTTTTGTAAAGGGCTTCAATTGCAATTTTTAAGTAACCATAATTAGTCTCAAGAAGTCGTCTTTCATTACTGTCTATTTCGGACTGATCTTCAGTTTGACTAATAAAAAAGTTGCTCCAAAGGTCTTTTACTTGTTCAGGAAACATCTCGTTTTGATTGAGAATTCTTATGGCTTTTTTTGTTTCCTGAATTCCAGTAACCTCTCCTTTGTCAAGACCATAATCATACCTAATGTTAAGCTTCATATTAGGATATGCTTGCTTAATTATTTGTGAAGTATCTCTTATATTCATTATTGAAGGTTAAATGGTTTAACGGCTGAATAATTGTTCGGACTATTGAAGGCTTCGACTCCTTTTGATAATCTTTTACTCGATTTCTCATTTCGTTATTGAACTGTCTCCAAAGGCATTTTTAATCGTCTAAAAAGCTTAAGATTTTTGAAACTAATAGTTTTGGGAAACATGCAGTTAATTCCATTATAATTACGCATGTTAATTTAAATAAAAATTAATAAATAGTACATAATAAAGCATTGGGAATAAATTAGATAGGTTTCTTTTATAATTAGCAATTAGCAATTAGCAATGAGCAATGAGCAATGAGTAATTAACAATGAGCAATTAACAAAACCGGTTAACTCTAATCAGGCATGGTCAATGCATCACAGAATCGTAATAAAAAAAGCCGTATCCCGAAATAAATCAGAACACGGCTTTAAAAAATTTTAATGCTTTAGATCTTAGTCCATATCCTCATCAAAGTCTTCGTCCTCAATTTCATAGTCCACTTCGGCTTCTTCTTCGGCTTCTTCGTTAACGATTTCGCCTTTGGCATCAAACATAACTTCGTATTTGCTGCCGCCACGGTCAAATTCTACTTCATACCACTTGCCATCGCTGTTTTCTACGAGTTCGGCTGCGGTGATCTTGTGTTTTGGGTAGTTTTTGTTTAGCGAGGCCAATACCATTTGAGGGATCTCTTTTTGACTAATGACGGTTTCGGTTTCAATCCATTCACCATCTTCAGTAAAGCTGGCGGATTGCTTTTTTCCGGCCATCTTAAAACTGGCTTCCCAGTTATCGTCTTCATCCAATTCCCAGCCTGCCATTTCGGCTTTGGGGAACATCTTTTTAAACGCCTTTTCAACAGTTAGGGGAGCGCCGTCCATATCCTCATCCTGAGCGAATATTGCGCTAAAAGTGAAAAGGAAAATAATTAAGAAGAAAGAATGTTTTTTCATGTGTTAATTAATTGTGTTCAGTAAAATTCGATAGCTTTTTTGAATAATTTTCAATTTCATCAATAATTATTTTCAGGATAAACTATTGATATACAGACATGCATAAAGACTCAATTCATGTCCTCTGATTCTGCTGCTTCCGAAGCGCTTTTTTCATTTATATGGCCCTGGCTATTTACGATCAAATCGGTCAAATTTCCATCGCGATCAATGGTAATATCATAATAGGTCCCATCTTTTTTTGTAACATGATCCACTTCTGTGATATTATAATCCTTGTACTTTCTGTCCAATACAATATTAACATTCAATGGAAGTTCTGAGGCTTCAATGCTATTTCTTGTTTCCTCCCAATTTCCACTTTTGGAATAGGTACTTAGGTATTGTTTTTCCGAACTTTTATAAGTGGCCAGCCATTGGCCCTCCTGTGTATTTTCCCAAGTAAGCATTTTGGCCTGAGGGTAATTTCTGTTGAATGATTTTTCAATAACTTTTGGCACATCTGCTGTAGCTTTCATTTGACCCAATACAGGTGTTAAAATGAACAGAGACAGGAATATTAAATAATATGATTTTTTCATGGTCTTCCTTATTTAGAGGTTCTATAAAGGTCGACATCTTTAATGAATAATTTTTATAAAATAATTATTAATTATTTGAATTTCAATTATTTATAATTCTCTTGGACTAGATATAAATGGCCCTGTTTTGAACTATGATTCTAAATTTTTAAATGAAAAATATTTGATTTAACTATTCCTGATTAAAGCCATAAATGGGATTTTACTTGTTGTGGAAATAGAGCAGCAAGATATCCAATGCTTATCCCGGACATCCATAAACTATTTATGACGCTCTTTTGTCTGCTTGAAAATCATTTAAATAAAAAACCACAGTGAATCCTGTGGTTCTAAGTGAGTTTAAGTTATTAAATTCAGAAATTGTATCTGGCACCAAGACCACCCTGAAACCATGGGTTTAATGGGTCATCAACAAGTTCCAGGAATAAGGTGGCATCTATAAAAACTGAAACCGGAATATCATCAAAGGTATATTCCAGTCCAATTACACCATCAAGGCCCAGGTCGATATCTGTCACTCTGTTGCCATTGGCATATCGCCAATTGGGATCGCCAATAACTTTATAGCGATAATCATAGCGGTAACTATTATAGCGCATCTGTCCACCAAAACCGTAATACCAATCGAGACCTGAAATGCTTTCATCGCCTAGTTTGGTAATATCCCTGTGAAATAAGTAATGCACCTGAACAGTCAGTGGTGCCGAAGATTTATAATCCAGGTATTGAAAATCGGTATAATTAAAGGATTGTTTATTGTACCAATCGTTAAAGCCATTTCCGTAAGAATAGCTATTGAACCATCTGGCTGTCCCCACATTAATTTCGAGAGCATTTGATCCCATGTATTTTTTTGCAGAAATAGCGGCCGGCTCTCCCAGTCGTAATCCCAGGCCCCAATTGGATTGGGCAACTGAGGGAATAATAGTCGAAATAGCCAATAGCAAGGATAAAGTTATTTTTAATTTAACTTTTGAGAAGTCCATAAATTTGTTTGTTAGTTTAGTACTCTACAAAACGAATGACTTATAAATTCGTTGCATTGAATTTATATTTTTCACACAAAAAAAGCCGCCCCCTTTGCAATGGCGAGGAACAAATCTCAAAACATTCCTGAATGTCAATTTTTAAAATAACCTAGTACGGTAATGTATTATTTAGAAACCCTAAATGCAGATTGCCAGGAATCATAGGCTTTGCGTTCATTGCCTTCCTCATCCAGAAGCCCTGTATCACGCCAGATCTGTCCGAGGTCTTTTACATCGGGTAAAAAAGTTTCCCATAGCTCATCGAAATCGCGATGCGCCCACCAGATTACAAATTCATAATTATGTTTCTGCGCATTGTGAAGAAGCACTTTTAAATAAATATCCTGCTCCTCGGGATTTCCGGAAATATTTAGACTTAATCCGGGTACAATGAGGTTTTCCGCAAGATTCGTCGTTTCGGCAAAGACAATTGGCTTAGTAATTTTGCTATGCAAATAGTCAAAAACAGATTGAAAACCGACAGAGTCGGAGAGGCCCTTGAAAAAGGGGTAAAAACTTATGCCCACAAAATCCAATTGATTCGCATAATTTGAAACTTCATCGATATAGTCCTCGGGATTGGCTACATCGGGCTGAAATAAATTATGCAGCGTGAAAGACTCCGTTATTCTTAGATTAGGAAATCGGCTTTTTATTTCAGCTCTCACCGCCATCATCAGCGTTTTATAATCATCCCATTTATTCGGAGAATGAATTAGCAATTCGTTTCCTTCAATGGACATCACCAAATACGTCGGTTCAAATTCAGTAATCAAATAATCCAGATGTTTGGTATAGGCATCAATAATGGCTGAGTCGCTTAATTTGGAATAATTTGGTCTATTGCCATCAAAATCATTTGCAAGATCGCTCCGGTCTAGATTTAAAACGCTCACCGCCAGTAAAAAATCCAATCCGGCAATCTTATTTGATTTTTTGAAAGCGATATCATTGACAAAAGAAGCGGGTAGTGTAGAATCATTGATCCATGCAGACCAGGGAATATTACTATCGATATGTTCGCAATATATATCGGCATTTTGAGAAATAAAGCTATAGGTTGAGCTTACATCTTCAAGATCGGGACCATAAGGCCAGGATGTAAAACCCATTGAAAAATTTCTTTGATTGTATTCGGAGAAAAAACCTGTATTGGGGCTGGCGGGTGAAGTGGAATTATCATCTGAAGAACATGCAAATGCAAGAATTGCAATTAACAGGATAAGAAAGAATTTAATGTTTAAAGCGCTGAGCAATTTATAAGGCCTATTTATCCACGAATGATTCATCATTAAAAAGAATTATACTTTCATTCCACTATTTCAGTCTCAATAAGGGTAAGATTTTTTATAAAAACAAAATCGGCACAAAAAAAACCGTTATGAAAATTGTTTCATAACGGTTTTGTAAAGTTTAGTTGTTATCGCCTACGCTTTTCACGCTGAATCAGCGCTATAGCTTCGGCGAATGCGATGAAGTAGAGCCCCTTGGGCACACTTCATCACTGGTAATGATTGTGGCCGCAGGCTTTTACTTCGAACACTGGTGATGAAGCGTGTCCGCAGGCTTCTACTTCGATCACTTGTAATGAAGCGTGTCCGCAGGCTTCTACTTCGATCACTTGTAATGAATTGAACCCGAAGGATTCGACTTCATTACATCATCCCCGGCATTCCGCCACCACCCGGCATAGGAGGTGCGGCTTCATCTTCAGGGATTTCCGATACCACACATTCGGTAGTAAGGATTAAGGCTGCAATACTTGCTGCATTCTCAATTGCCAAACGCGTCACTTTGGTAGGATCGATAATTCCGGCATCAAACATGCTCTCGAATTTATCATCCCTTGCATTGTATCCGTAGTCGCCTTTGCCTTCCAATACTTTCTGAACGATCACAGCGCCTTCTTTTCCGGCATTATCAACTATGGTTTTCAATGGAGAAACCAAGGCTGTTTTTACAATCTCTACACCGGTAGCCTGATCTTCATTATCAGTTTTAAGCTTATCAAGAGCTGCAATTGCTCTTACTAAGGCTACGCCACCACCTGCAACGATTCCTTCTTCTACGGCTGCTCTTGTAGCTGAAAGGGCATCATCCACACGGTCTTTCTTCTCTTTCATTTCAACTTCTGTAGCAGCACCGATATAAAGAATAGCTACACCACCGGCTAATTTCGCCAGTCTTTCCTGTAGTTTTTCTTTATCGTAATCTGAAGTAGTCGATTCGATCTGCGCTTTGATTTGGTTGATTCGAGCGTCGATTTCTCTTTTGTCTCCTGCACCATTAACGATGGTTGTATTGTCTTTGTCGATATTGATTTTCTCAGCAGTACCAAGATCATCAATGGTCGCGTTTTCCAATTTGAAACCTCTTTCTTCAGAGATAACATTTCCACCTGTTAAAGCTGCGATATCCTCAAGCATTGCTTTTCTTCTATCGCCAAATCCAGGTGCTTTTACGGCAGCAATTTTCAGAGAACCTCTGATTTTGTTAACCACAAGTGTAGCCAAAGCTTCGCCTTCCACATCTTCGGAAATGATCAACAATGGTTTTCCTGTTTGAGCTGTAGCTTCGAGGATAGGAAGCAATTCCTTCATGTTGGAGATCTTCTTATCGTAAATAAGAATGTATGGATTCTCCAATTCGGCTTCCATTTTATCGGTATTGGTTACAAAGTAAGGCGATAAATAACCTCTGTCGAATTGCATTCCTTCAACAGTTTTTACTTCTGTTTCGGTACCTTTTGCTTCTTCAACAGTAATTACACCGTCTTTACCAACTTTTTGCATTGCTTCAGCGATCATGTTTCCAATTTCGCTGTCAGAGTTTGCAGAAATGGTTGCAACCTGAGAGATTTCCTTATTGTCATTGATGATTTTAGATTGACTCTTAAGGTTTTTTACAACCTCAATAACTGCTTTGTCAATTCCTCTTTTAAGATCCATAGGATTTGCTCCCGCAGCCACGTTTTTAATTCCGGCCTGGAATATAGCCTGTGTTAATACGGTAGCAGTTGTAGTACCATCACCTGCGTCATCCGCAGTTTTGGAAGCTACTTCTTTTACGAGCTGAGCGCCCATGTTTTCAATAGGATCTTCCAGTTCGATTTCTTTGGCTACAGAAACACCGTCTTTGGTGACTGTAGGTGCGCCGAATTTTTTATCGAGAATTACATTTCTACCCTTAGGGCCCAATGTTACTTTTACCGCATTTGCCAATTTGTCAACTCCTTTTTTGAGTTGCTCTCTGGCTTCACTGCTAAATTGAATATCTTTTGCCATTGTTATTTTTCGTTTTAAATGTTGTTAAAAATTATTTTGCAAAACTTCCGTAGATGTCAGTCGCACTCATTAAAAGATACTCCCTGCCATCTATTTGAATTTCTGTACCAGCGTATTTGCCGTAAAGCACAGTTTCACCTACTTTAAATGGAATAGGTTCATCTTTTTTCTCAGTTCCTACAGCGATGACGTTCCCCTTTTGAGGTTTTTCTTTTGCTGTATCGGGAATGATAATACCACCTGAGGTTTTTTCTTCTGCCGGAGCCGGTTCTACCAGAACCCTGCCCACTGATGGTTTAAATTTTAAATCTGACATATGTATTAGATGTTTTAGTTAATTTCCAAAGAGGCATTGCACTTTATGTGCCAATTTAATTCTATGTCATAAATCATACTTTTTGGCAATTTCTGTCTGACATTTTTTCATAAAACTGACATGAATGACAAAATTGAAGCCAAATAATATTGAACTATTTCTATTTCTTATTAGCTTTAATAAAACCTATCGTGCTATGACTGACAATAAATACATTAGTCTTTCCGATGATTGGCTGACCGAAGGACTTGTCGATTTGGAATTCAAGCAGTACAAATTACTTGCTTATTTGCAATCGGTGGATGAGAAATTCAAAAGCAAACGACTGTATCCGCCTTTCGCCGATATTATTTTTCACTATAAAAATCTTTTGAAGTTTAAGGAAAACAACGAAACACTCATTCGGAATTTTCCGAAAAACGTTTCCGCGCTTGATCTTAAACGGCTGGCATTACAGTACGAGAGCAAATTCGAGGATCCTGAATTTATGGAAGAGCTTAAAAAGATCGTGGAGTTTGCCGAGCCAAAACTGGGCAATAAGATCAGGGAAGGGAAGGAGCTCTACGATGAAATTGAAAGTCAGATTCTTATTGAACCCATTGGTCTTTGTCCGATCAATCAAAATGAAGGCTATTTTTTAGTCAATATCGCGAATGATCCTAATGTGCATGTCTTTGAATATCAGATTAGCATTTTTGACAGCGCCGATTCAAAATACCGGGGTATTCATACCAATTATCTGCAAAGGATTAAAAAAAGCATCAGCAATACCTTTGAGTCGATTAAAATGGGTTTGATTCGGGAGTATAAAAAATTGCCCAATCCGGCAACCTTTATAATAGACTCCAAGGCCTATGCACCTTTGGATGAGACATTATTGCCCATCTCAAAGCGTTTATTGGTTCAGAAAATATCAGCCTGATTAAAGACCGAGATCGTCTTCGTCGGAGCTTTGTTCTTCCTGACTGCCATTGCCTTCATCTTCGGCAGGCAATAAGTTATCATCGGATGAACCATCGCCACCGGAAGGAGTGGGGCTCAAAGAAGGAAGAATGGACTCATTGGCTCTTTCTACATTCGGACTTGAGGTTTCCACCTGTTCTGATGGATCATTCACCATGAAATTGGTGGCCAGTGTTAAAAGCAAAAGTGCTATGGCCAAACCCCAGGTTAATTTTTCAAGAATATCGGATGTCTTTTTCACACCCATCATTTGACTTGCACCTGCACCTATAAAGTTAGCAGAGATTCCACCTTTGGAACTTTGAGATAAAACAACAAGAACAAGAAGGACAGATACAAATATCGCCAGGCCAACAATGATCGCCATAATACTATTTTTCTAGGGTTTCTAATTTTTGCGCAAAATAACTCTTTTTCTCAGGATATTTCAAAATCAATTGCTTATAGATTGCAATCGCCTTCGAAATTTTTCCCTGCTTCTCAAATATATTGGCAAGGTTCTCTGAGATTAAATTGCTGGGAAGCTCGGTGCTCGCCTTGGATAAGTCCTCATTCTTGGTATTGGAAGTACTTTCTTTGGGCGGCTTTATCCTTGGGCTTTTATTAATGAAGGACTCAATTATTTTTTTGTCGCTTTTGGGCTTGCTTACTTTTTCTTCTTTTTTTGGCTCAGTTTCGGCTTTTTTTTTTGCCGTTTTTGATTTGCTTTTACTATCGGCGGCCTTGCTTTTGGCTTTGGTGGCCTTGTCTGACTTGCTGCTTTTAGGTTTTTGATTCTCCTGAGAAGGCGTTTCTACTTTTTTCTTTTTTTGCGCCTTTTTGTCTGTGGATTTTGTCTTTATAGTTGAAGCCTTTTTTCTTTCTTTTTCTTTTTCCTCGAGAGCTTCCATTCTTTTCAAACGCTCCGCCCGGTCTTTTTTCATCTGCTCCAGGTTCTCCATTACTTCATCGGCCAAACTTCTTTTGGCGCTAGGAGCATCTTCTTTTTTAGGTTCTTTTGGGGCAGGGGCATCCACTTTTTTTGCCGCTTTGGCGGGGGCTGGCTCTTCTTTTTTAAGATCTTTGGCAGGAATCGAATCTTCCTTTTTTAATTCTTTAACCGGAGCCTTTTCCACTTTCGCTTCGACTTTGCCGGGTTTTGGCGCTTCCTTTGTTTCACTTTCGCTTTTTTCAGGAGTTTTTTCTGCTGCTTTATCCGCCGGGGCTTTTTCTATATCGTTGGTAGAAAAACTTTCAAGCACCGTGCTTTTAACGCCTTCGCCAATGATGGTGATTTCATCGAGGATTTCATCGGTGAAATCGTTTTTTTCTATTTTATTTTCTCCAAGTCCAATTCCAACAGGACCTTTATTGACAATGGGAATTTCGCTTTCAACAGGCTCTTCTATTTTCAGTATTTCATCATAAATACTTTTCTTATCGTGAATAAATAGGGATGAATTGCGGATTTCCTGATGCACTTTTGGATCTTTTTTTCTTATTAAATCCAAAATTTTTATAACACGAGCGCTGGCAAAATAGGGATTGTCCTGAATAATTTTATCCAATGCCTCAATCTGCTTTTCGCTGATCGATTGAGGTTTTTCTATGAGTTTATATAATTCTTTACTGTCCAATTCTTTATTAATACGCTAAGTTACATTTTTTTTATTTTGCTACCAGCTTGCGACCGTTTCTGTAAAAATATCTAGAAAGATTTGTTCAGAAATATTCTCTATCAATTCATCTTCAACACTTTGCAATGTAGTTTGCTGATCAAAATCTTCGAAAAAAGTGAACTGCTTATTCTCAAAACTTTGAGTTTCGTCTTTTGTATTGATATAATTGATTCGCACTTTTATTCTCAAACGGTTCAGCGCTGCCAACTCATCTCCTGTTGGGGCTACGTTTTCCACGGCATAATAGGAAATCCTTCCCTCGATCTGAAGATCGCCATTTGAATTGACCAGCTCCAAATTGGTATTGCTCTGATAGAAATCACGTAATCCCTCGGAAAAGGTTTGGGAAATACTCGCGGGGCCATTGCCCGACTCGTTATAAAATGTGGCTACGGAAATGGTTTTTACATCCGGCGATATGTTTGTTCCGGTAAATGAATAAACACCACAGCCATTTACAGTAAGCAATAGAAAACCAAAACTTAAAGCATTTGTGATTTTAGTTTTCAAGTTCATACTGTTTGATTTTCCGGTATAAGGTGCGTTCGGAGATCCCCAGATCCTGTGCGGCGTATTTTCGTTTGTTATTATTTTTTTGAAGCGCCTTAATGATCATTTCTTTTTCCTTTTCTTCCAGTGAAAGCGACTCCGGTTCCTGCTCGGGTTCAATGTCTTCTATCTTGCTGATGTCAATGGTTTTACCGCTGCCTGATCCCGACTCTTTTTGTTCTAGATAATAATTGGACGAAGGGCGGTCATCTTCTACCTGGGTGACGATGTTATCAAAGAGATCGTTGTGATCGTTGAGAATGGCGGATTTACTTTGATCTTCTTTGAGCAATTTTAAAACCAGCTTTTTTAATTCGTTCATGTCCTTTTTCATATCAAAAAGCACATTGTAAAGTATTTCCCTTTCCTTAAAGCTCTGATTGGAATCACTGCCCTGTGCTTTGTACAAGTCGGGTAACATGGATTTCTCTGAGCTTGGAAGGTATTTCATCAATATTTCAGGGGGCACTTCACGACTGACTTCCAACACAGATATCTGCTCCACAATATTTTTGAGTTGTCGGATGTTTCCGGGAAAACGGTATTTTATTAGGGCCTCTCTGGCCAAAGGGGTTAATTGAATTGGTTTTACCTTGTACTTATCGGAAAAGTCTGAGGCAAATTTCCTGAACAGCAAGGCGATGTCCTCACCGCGATTTCTAAGCGAAGGCACGGTAATGGGCACGGTGTTCAAACGGTAATACAGATCTTCACGAAATTTTCCTTTGTTAACGGCTTCAAAGAGATCTACATTGGTGGCAGCGACCACTCTTACATCGGCTTTTTGAACCTTGGATGATCCTACGCGAATAAATTCTCCGTTTTCCAAAACCCTTAACAATCTGGCTTGCGTGCCTACTGGCAGTTCACCCACTTCATCGAGAAAAATGGTTCCTCCGTTTGTAACTTCAAAATAGCCTTTTCTGGCATCATGCGCTCCTGTAAATGAGCCTTTTTCATGTCCGAACAATTCTGAATCAATGGTTCCTTCGGGAATGGCGCCACAATTTATTGCGATAAATTGTCCGTGTTTTCTATGGCTTAAATGATGAATAATTTTAGAAAATGATTCCTTTCCGCTACCACTTTCTCCCGTGATGAGCACGGTCATATCGGTAGGGGCCACCTGGGCAGCAATTCGCAAGGCATTGTTGAGCTGAGACGAATTGCCAATGATCCCAAATCTCTGTTTCAGCGATTGTAATTCTGATTCTTCCATTTTTATACTGCTTCTACTGCCTTACCTAAAAGTGTCGCTGAACTGCAATCATTGACCATTACGTTAACATATTGGCCGATTTTATAATTCTCTTTTGGGAATACTACCACTTTATTGGCCGAATTTCTTCCATACAATTCCCGATCGGATTTTTTGGATAAGCCTTCCACAAGCACCTTGTGCATCTTTCCTAAATCTTTTTTATTTCTTTCCAGACTGAGTTCGCTTTGCAATGCGATAATCTCAGCTAAGCGTCTTTTTTTAACCTCCAGAGAAATGTCATCGCTGTAGTTTTTAGCGGCCAAAGTGCCCGGACGCTCGGAATAGAAAAACATATAAGAGAAATCGTATTTAACTTCTTTCATAAGTGAAAGTGTATCCTGATGTTCTTCTTCTGTTTCTGAGCAAAACCCGGTGATCATATCTGAGCTAATTCCGCACTCATCACCGATAATTCTTCTGATGGCACTAACTCTTTCCAGGTACCATTCGCGGCTATAAGTCCTGTTCATGAGCTTCAAAATTCTGTCGTTTCCGCTCTGGGCAGGCAGGTGTATGTAATTACAAATGTTTTCGTATCTGGCTATGGTATGAAGCACCTCATCCGTAATGTCTTTGGGGTGAGAGGTTGAAAATCTTATTCTCAATTCGGGGCTGAGCAAAGCCACTTTTTCGAGCAATTGGGCAAAGTTGAGGATCTCACCATTATCCTCATTTTTCCATTTATAGGAATCCACATTCTGACCCAGCAATGTGACTTCCTTATAGCCATTGGCAATAAGTTCTTGCGCTTCTTTTAAAATTGACTCCGGATTTCGGCTTCTCTCACGTCCGCGGGTGAAAGGCACCACACAGAAAGAGCACATATTATCACAACCCCTCATGATGGAGACAAAAGCCGTCACTCCATTCGAATTTAAACGAACCGGGCTTATATCGGCATAGGTTTCTTCTCTTGAGAGAAAGACATTAACCGCTTTATCGCCTTCATCCACCTGTTTTACCAGATTTGGGAGGTCGCGGTAGGCATCAGGGCCGGCCACTATATCAACAATTTTTTCTTCTTCAAGAAGATTTTTCTTCAAACGCTCCGCCATACAGCCCAATACAGCGATTTGAGTTTTGGGTTTGTTGCGTTTAATTGCGTTGAATTGTTTTAGGCGTTTTCTTATGGTTTGTTCTGCTTTGTCGCGAATTGAGCAGGTGTTTAACAATATCAGGTCGGCCTCCTCATATTTCGAGGTGGTATCAAAGCCTTCATTTTTGAGGATGGATGTGACGATCTCGCTGTCAGAGAAATTCATTTGACAACCATAACTTTCGATGTACAACTTTCTCGAATTTCCCCTATCTTCTTCTATACTGGTTTTTACGGTTTCACAAGCTTCATTTTCTTGCTCCAGAATACCGATATCTCCAATAACTTCACTCATATTGACCTAATTTGACCGCAAATTAAGGAAAAAACACACAATGACACTTTGTCAGTTCGCTATTATTTTTGAAATATTTCGCGAATGGCCTTTGCTTTTAACTGGCATTCCTCATACTCCTGTTGGGGATCGGAGTCATAAGTGATGGCACTTCCAACATTATAGCTGAGTAATTTGGTTCCGGAATTGTAAAACAAACTCCTTATGATCACATTGAAATCAAAATTTCCCGAGGGGTCGATATAGCCTATGCTGCCCGAAAAAATACCTCTTTTGCTCTTTTCGTAATCTTCGATCAGTTCCATTACCTTAATTTTGGGTGCGCCGGTCATGCTTCCCATAGGAAAGGCATTTTTGATGATGTCCACAAGCTCTACAGTATCTTTTGCCTCCGAAACAACCGTCGATATCATATGAAAAAGATGACGGAATTCATAAATTCCAAAGAGCTCTTCTACTTTTACTGAGCCCGGCTTTGAACTTTTGGCCAGATCATTTCTGACAAGGTCGACGATCATCATATTTTCGGCTCTTTCTTTCTCGCTATTAAAGAGGCGTTCTTTGTTTTCTTTTCTTTCCAATTTGCCTTTACCGGTATGGATAGTTCCTTTGATGGGTTGAGAAATGATTTTGCTCTTATTTTTTTTAATAAAGCGTTCGGGTGAAGCACAGATCAGGGAGAATTGACTTGCTTTTAAGAATGCGGCAAAAGGCGTAGGAGATTGCTCGCAAAGTTTTAACCAGTAATTGTAGGAATTGATATTTTCCGAATGGGCAATGTATTCCATACAATAATTGATCTCGTAAACATCCCCTTCATAGATGTGTCTTCTTAATTTATTGATCACCTCAAGGTATTCCTCTCTTGATGTTTCTGTTTTGAATTCAATCGTTTCATTTTCCGAATCCTCATCAAGAGGACTATGATTTAGAATTTCATTAAAAAGCTTTTCAGGATCTCCCAGGCTATGGATTATCACTTCGTCTTCGCGGAACTCCAAAATATTTTGCGGACAAAAAAACAGCAATTCGGGAAAGGACTTATGATCCGTATTCCGGCTGAAGAGTTTTTCCGTATCATTTTTTAGGTCGTAGGAGAAATAGCCAAAGACCCAATCCTGTGTTTTTTGAATGTATTCTTTTAACTGATTAAAAGCGCCGGAGCTTTCAGCAAGTGAAATAGAAGAAATTGATCCAAAGGCGATCATATTTGGAAAAGCGCCATGGGGGTATGAAATTTTGTGATTATCCAAACGCACAAAGAATTCATTATTATTAGCCAGATCACAGGCTTTTTGAACAAATTGACTGATATTTGAAAGTGTAAAACGTTTTGATTTACGATTCATTTCAGATTGGGTGGCAGGCTTTTTGTGAGCAAATGATCAGTATATTATCTTTGATAAAATTTCTATTATGAAGAAGGTTTCAATTTTACTAATTTCTATATTCTTTTTATTCTCTTCCTGTGATGAAAATGGAAATATTGCACTTCCAACCGGATTATCCAACGAAGAGGTGATAATGGGCTTAAAAGAGGCTCTGAGAGTGGGTACGGATACATCTGTTTCCAGATTGACACTAACCGATGGCTATTTTGCGGATCAGGCGGTTAAAATATTATTGCCGGATGAGGTGAGCTCACAGATCAATACGCTAGAATCGGGTATCAACAGCGCCGGGCCATTTTTAAAGCCTACGCTACAAACCCTTTATGACAATACATTAAAACCGGTGATCAACGATATGGTATTGTCTTTGAATCGCTCAGCCGAAGATGCTGCCAAACGCGCCACGCCAATTTTCGTAGATGCGATTACAGGCATCACCATTGCAGATGGTTTTAATATTTTAAATGGTCCCGATACAGCGGCCACCAATTATTTAAGAGAAAATACTTTTTCCGAGCTATTTGGTGAATTTCAACCCGATATTGATAATTCCCTTTCAAAAGATCTGGTGGCGGGCAAAAGTGCCAATGATATTTTTAGTACCTATGTTTCTTCCTATAACAGTATATCAACAGCTTCTTTAGGACTAATAGATCCGGTTTCAGATGTGCCATTATCGGAGTATGTGACAAACAAAGGCTTGAACGGACTGTTTCTTAAAGTTGGTGAAGAAGAAAAAAACATTAGAAATAATCCATTGAATCGCGTGACCGACATATTAGAGCGTGTATTTGGAGGCGGATGATCAATAAAACGCCGAATAGATTTGATAAAAGCGATTATCTAATAACATTTGTAGATTAAAATCCCTAGAAGACGAATATGGCTGAAATTTTTAAAATGCCACTGATGAGTGATACCATGGAAGAAGGTGTCGTGGCTAATTGGTTAAAGAAAGTTGGTGACGAAGTGAGCGCCGGAGATATTCTGGCAGAGATAGAAACCGATAAAGCGACGATGGAATTGGAGAGTTATGCCGATGGTGTGCTTTTACATGTAGCTGTTGAAGCAGGAGAAAGTGTTGCCGTTGATGCACCATTGTATATCGTCGGAGAAAAGGGAGAAGATATCAGCGATCTTAAAAAGGAGTTTGAAGCCGGGGGTTCTGCTTCTGCAGATACAAAAGAAGAAAAGTCAAAAGAAGAGCCAAAGGAGAAGGAATCCGATTCATCTGAAAAAGTGGATACTTCCAATATTCCTGCTATTGTAGTTAAAATGCCATTGATGAGTGATACCATGACAGAGGGTACTATTGCTGCCTGGCATAAAAAGGTCGGTGAGAGTGTTAGTTCCGGTGATCTTTTGGCTGAAATTGAGACCGATAAGGCAACCATGGAATTGGAGAGTTATGAAGATGGCACACTTCTTTACAGGGCAGTGGATGAAGGGGGCTCGGTTGAAGTGGAAGGTTTACTAGCCGTTATTGGAGAAAAAGGTGCTGATTTTCAGGCCCTGGTTGATAATTTTCAAAAGGGAGGCAGCTCTGAGAACGGAAATGAAGAAAGTAAAAAAGAAGAAAAAACAGAGACAAAGCCCGAAAAGAAAACAGAAGAAAAAAGCAGTACATCTGCTAAGTCAAGCTCAGATGATTCCGATGACAGCCGTGTAAAAGCGTCTCCGTTGGCGAGAAGTCTTGCAAAAGAAAAAGGTTATAATCTCAATAGTATCAATGGTACAGGTCCCAATGGAAGGATCATTAAAAAGGATGTAGAAGATCACAGTCCTTCGCAAAGCGCAAAAGCAGCTGCATCTAAATCAGAAAGCGGTGGATTACAGATTCAATTGCCGAGGGTTGTTGGTGAAGAATCCTATGAGGAAAGCAATGTTTCGCAAATGCGAAAGACCATTGCAAAACGCTTATCCGAGTCAAAATTCTCAGCGCCACATTTTTATCTCACCATGCAGATAAATATGGATAAGGCAATTGAGGCGAGGAAAAGTATGAATGAAATTGCGCCGGTCAAAATATCTTTTAACGATTTGGTCCTCAAAGCCGCGGCGATTGCATTGAGACAACATCCCAATGTCAATTCGAGTTGGCTGGGTGATAAAATCAGAATAAACCACCATGTTCATATTGGAGTGGCAGTAGCAGTTGATGAAGGATTATTGGTTCCTGTAGTTCGATTTGCGGACAGTAAAACACTTTCGCATATTTCCACCGAGGTAAAAGATTTGGCGGGTAAAGCCAAGGATAAAAAATTACAACCCAGCGACTGGGAGGGAAATACATTTACCATCTCAAATTTGGGGATGTTCGGTATAGAAGAATTTACCGCAATAATCAATCCGCCGGATTCCTGCATATTGGCTGTTGGTGGAATCATTGAACAGCCGGTGGTAAAAGATGGAGAAATAAAGGTTGGCAATATCATGAAAGTGACCATGTCATGTGATCACCGGGTAGTGGATGGCGCAACCGGCTCTGCATTTCTACAAACCTTTAAGGCCTTATTGGAAGATCCCGTAAGACTTTTAATTTAAAATAATAGAATGACGAATATTAAAGCAACGACTGTTGTAGCTGTAAGGCACAATGGGCAAATTGCAATGGGCGCCGATGGCCAGGCTACTTTTGGTAACACTGTAGCTAAAAGCAATGTGCGCAAAATAAGAAAGCTCTTTGACGGAAAAATTATGGTGGGCTTTGCCGGTTCCACCGCCGATGCCTTTACACTGATGGAGCGTTTTGAAGAAAAGCTTAATTCTTATGGTGGCAATATGAAACGCGCGGCCATTGAATTGGCAAAGGACTGGAGAATGGATCGCTATCTGAGAAGGTTGGAAGCAATGATGATCACTGCCGATGAAAATGAAATACTAACGATTTCCGGTAACGGTGATGTTATCGAACCCGATGATGATGTAACATCAATAGGAAGCGGTTCGATGTATGCACTGGCTGCCGCAAGGGCATTAAAAAAGCACAGTCCTAAACTCAGTGCAGAGGAGATGGTTACCGAAAGTTTACATATCGCTGCCGATATATGTATTTATACCAATCACAACATTATAATTGAAAAATTAGGTAAATGATCATTTATCACAATCCAAGATGCAGGAAAAGTAGAGAGACGCTGGAAATTATTGAGAAT
Organism: Cytophagales bacterium; assembly: GCA_040218795.1. GTDB lineage: Bacteria > Bacteroidota > Bacteroidia > Cytophagales > CCMP332 > CCMP332. The sequence continues at coordinate 142,374 of JAVJQT010000001.1, forward strand.
GCCGGCCATAAGCCTGTAGTGCATGAATATTTGAAAAATCCACTAAACAAAAATCAGTTACAGGATTTGCTTAAAAAACTCGATAAATCAGCCGAAGAAATTGTGCGAAAAAATGAGACGGAATTCAAGGAAAATTACAAAGGAAAAGATTTAAAGGATGACGATTATCTCGACATGATTGTAAAATTCCCAAAACTTCTGGAAAGACCAATTGTTGTGGATGAAAACAGGGCAATCATTGGTCGACCACCGGAAAATGTTTTAACATTGTTAAAATGATAGCTTATATTGGAAAGCTTTATTGTTAAAGAGTTGCGCAGCATTTAGGAATCCTTAATTTTATGCCGAAATGAAGTCCTATTCTGAATTAGAAGTTTATAAAAAAGCCTACCATCTGGCAGTAGTTATTCATGATCTTACCGGATTGTACGATGATGAAGAAGAATTTGAATCACTTGTAAATGAATTAAGAGCAGTAAGCAGAGCTGTGGTAGCAAGAATTTCAGATGCCTGGACCCATAGAAAGTTTATGTCAAATATTGAGATTCACCTTGCAAAAGCCGTGACTGAAATCAATATGACTATCGATCTTCTAAAAAAAGCACATGACTCTGATATTATTTCTGAAAAAAGATTTCAGGAAAAAGTTACAGAGTACCTGGCCATTCAACACGATCTTCATGAGATCATGGAGAAGGGATCTTTTTAGTGCAATCAAACAATTTCTCTTTTTACATATTATCTAATCAGCTAATCTGATTAAATGGAATCTCCCTGTATAAAAATTTGCAGCATTAACGAGAAAGGATATTGCGCCGGTTGCAAAAGAAATATTGAAGAAATAGCCAACTGGATGTTTTACAGTAAGGAAGAACGTCAGAATATTTCGGATTCACTTAGAAAACGAAAGATTTAAGCGTCGCTTTCCATATCCTGCAATTCCAGATTCAGGGCTTTGGTACTGATTTGGGTTTCATAGAGCGAAAAACCCAGCGAAAACACAAGTAATACCAAAGAAATACCGAAAAAGTAATTGGCTAGCATTCCCCGGCTTGTGAAAATCAAAATCATTGTAACCACACAGAATAAAAAGCTCAGTATTCCGAATATCTGCATGTATTTAATGAGATAAAGTCTTCTTCTGAGATTAACTATTTGTTTTTCAATTCTAAAACGATTTGAATCTTTTTTGTGTCTTTCTCGTAGGCTTCTTATTAAAGTTGCTATAGCAAGAAATCGATTGGTGTATGCTAAAAACAACAAGGTGATGGCCGGGAATAAAAGTGCCGGTATGGAATAATCTATAACCAATTTTTTTATTTTAGTTTTATATTCGCATTCAAAACTAATTAAACATTCAAGGCTTCCAATATGAAATCTGTAATTAAAAGTATTTCGGTATTAATTCTTGCACTAACTGTATTCTTCTCTAATGGCTATGCCCAGGAGGTTTACAATGAAAATGCACTGCTATGGGAAATTTCCGGCAAAGATCTTAAAAACCCATCTTATGTTTTTGCCATTTTGAAATTTATCCCCGCAGAAGATTTTGTTTTTCACAGTAATGCTGCCAAAGCATTTGATGCATGTGGAATTTTGGCAACGGAAACGCATTTGGACCATCATGCCAAACACGAATTAAACAAGGCGGCACATCTTGAACATGGGAAAACGCTAAAGGACTACCTGAGTGAGGAGTACTATGAAAAACTTGAAAAGTTATTCACAGAAAAACTGGGTGTTTCGAAAATGAAATTCGATTTGGTTTACAGAAAGTTTAAGCCCATCATGCTTTCAACAGCCATCACCCGATTGGCACTTAATCATCCAATGAAATATTACGAACCCGAATTGTTGATTAAAGCGCATGAAAAAAACATGGTTTCCATGGGGCTTGAAACAGTTGAAAGGGAAGTAGAAGCATTGGAAAGTTTTAAACTCGAAGATCAACTTATTGCACTAAAACATACCCTTGATAATCTGGATCAGCAAAAAGAAGACTATAACGCGGTTGTAAAGGCATTTCAAAACGGTAATCTGCACAAGGTATTAGAGTTTACCATGCACCCCGTAGAAAACAATAAAGAGTTCCGACAAAATTTTATTGTTGAAAGAAATAAAGAATGGATTCCGAAAATGGTAGAATACATGCACATGGCCCCAACTTTTTTCGCTATTGGTGCAACACATGTCGCTGATGAATCGGGCATTCTTCATTTACTGGAAGAAGAAGGTTATACCATCAAGCCTTTAAAAGACTAATTTTTAAAAACCTCTTCAATACAATTTCTGATTATTTCACCTCCTTTTTTTATTTCTTCAAAAGAAATATTTAGGGGTGGTGAAAGTCTAAAGGCATTTGGACAGGATAAAAACCAAAAACTAAGAAGACCTCTGTCACGGCATTTGAGCACTATTTTATTGACCGCTTCCTTGTCTTTAAATTCAACAGCAAAAAACAGCCCTATTCTACGTACTTCTACAATTTCCGGATGGTCAAGAAAGGACTCCAAATGTTTTCCTTTTTCCTCAACTGAATCGAGGATTTTTTCATCCATTAGGCATTCCAGAAAAGCCAGTGAGGCAGCACAGCTAAGTGGATTTCCTCCGAACGTCGTGATATGACCAAGAACCGGATCCTGTGTAAATGAAGACATAATCTTTTTGGAAGCCGCAAATGCGCCAAGTGGTAACCCTGCGCCCAAAGCTTTTCCCATGACCAGGATATCAGGAACAATTCCATAATGTTCAAAGGCAAATAGTTTTCCTGTTCGTCCCATTCCCACCTGAATTTCATCGAGAATGAGTAAAGCACCACATTCGCTACATTTTTCTCTGAGTGCCTGTATAAAACACAAATTAGGAATGCGCAATCCGGCATCGCCCTGAACGGTTTCCATAATCACACAGGCTGTCTGATCATCGATTAAATCCAGGTCTTCTGTATTATTAAATTCTATTTGGTATACCTCGGGGAGAAGTGGCCTGAATGCGAATTTTTTGTATTCATTGCCGGATACAGACAAAGATCCATGTGTGCTTCCATGGTAGGATTTTTTAAATGAAATAATCTTATGTCTTCCGGTGTATCTTTTGGCCAGCTTGAGCGCTCCTTCTACTGCTTCCGTGCCGGTTGAAGTGAAATAGACATTGTCGATAGGGTCGGGTAGCAGTTGGCATAACTTTGCCGCCAAATTTGCCTGACTTTTAATCGAAAATTCACCATAGACCATGACGAAAAGGTGTTTCTCAATTTGCTCTTTGAGGGCCTTTATTATTTTCGGATGTCGATGGCCAAGATTATTTACCGCTATTCCGGAGATAAAATCCAGATATTTTTTACCCTCGCTGTCCCAGATATAGCTTCCCTCGGCGCGGTCAACCGAAATTTCAAAGGGCAGGGGACTAGTTTGCGCTACAAACTCGTGAAAATACTTTGAAACTAAGTTTTTATCAGTAGCCATTGGCATAATCGTCTCTTCTCGGATCAGCTCCGCATTCCCAAAATCCATCTGAATTTAACAATATAGCATCAACTCTGCCAATGGGGATTCTCGGTCTTAAGTTTTGGCCGGTTTTGACCAATTCAAGGCTGTCTGCAAAATTGAAAAATCCCTCCTCGTAAAATAGGCTATCGGGCAGCCATTGATGATGAAAGCGCGGAAATTCAACGGATTCCTGCATACCAAAACCAAAGTCTATCACATTTAAAATATTTTGAAATACAGTGGTAATAATGGTGGAACCACCGGGAGTGCCTATGATCAAAAAGGGTTTATTGTTTTTTGCAAGTATTGTTGGAGTCATGGAACTCAACATTCTTTTTTCAGGCATTATGGCATTGGCTTCTCCGCCAATCAGTCCATAATTATTCGGAAAGCCCGGTTTAACAGAAAAATCATTCATTTCATTGTTAAGCAAAAATCCGCAACCATTGACCATAAGTTTGCTTCCGTATGGACTGTTTAGTGTAGTGGTAATGGAAACTGCATTGCCCTCTTTGTCTACAATAGAAAAATGAGTTGTTTCCTCGTCTTCAGGATGCAATTCTAAACCGGGGCTAATTTTTGTCGAAGCGGTAGCTTTATCTTTTTGAATATCTGATGATCGCATATTCAGATAGTCATCGCTTAATAAATCATTCAGAGGGACAGGATAAAAATCCGTATCGCCGAGGTATTTGGAACGGTCGGCATAAACCCGTTTTTCAATTTCACATATGGTATTGATCGTTCTGAAATCCCAACGTCCCCATTCTTTAAAGGGAAATTTTTCGGCCATTTTGAGCAAACTTATGAGCGCCCATCCGCCACTGCTGGGAGGAGGCATGGAATAAACCTCATAGCCTTTGTATTTACTTTGCAAAGCTTCACGCCATTTCGGTTCGTAAATATGCAGATCCTCCTTTGTAATGATACCGCCATAATCATTCATTGTGGCAATTATGGAGTCTGCAATTTCTCCTTCATAAAAGGCCCTTTCGCCTTTATCGGCAATTATTTGCAATGTATGAGCTAGTTTTTCATTGCTTAAAGAGTCTCCTTCTTCCCAGTTTTCTTTCTGAGTTAAATAATTGATTCTGTCATTGGTTTTGACAATATCAGCCATGTATTTATTCATATAGAATGTAGCATGGTAAGTGAGTATCCAGCCCTTTTTAGCCAATTCTATGGAAGGCATTAAAAGCTCGCTCCAGTCTTTTTTTCCATATTTTTTATGCAATTCCCATATGCCTTTCACCGAGCCGGGCACCCCCGAAGCCAAAGCACCCCTGGTACTTAAATCGGGAATTACATTTCCCATAGAATCAAGATACATATTGCGATCTGCTTTTAATGGGGCTTTTTCTCTGAAATCCAATGTGCCCGAATTTCCGCTGCTGTCGAGGAATACGGCAAATCCACCTCCACCCAAATTGCCGGCATAAGGGAAAACAACCGCCAAGGCAAAATGTACGGCTACCGCGGCGTCAAAAGCATTGCCTCCGGATTTTAGTACCTCAATTCCGATATTGCTGGCCAAAGGGTGGGCACTTACAATTGCGGCATTCTTAAAAACTTTTGTGGCCTTTTTATTTTGATTTGGAGCTTCCTGCCTACAGGAAAAAAACAGGATTATTATACTGATAACCGATAGAAATCGATTTGCCATAAATCAAAGCAATTCATTGGCGAGATTCGCTAATTCGGATCTTTCCCCTTTTTCAAGCGTAATGTGTGCATAAAGATCCTGATCTTTCATTCGGTCTATCAAATACGAAAGGCCATTGGACTGGGCATCAAGATAAGGTGTATCAATTTGCCGAATATCTCCTGTAAAAATGATCTTTGTATTTTCCCCGGCCCGCGTAATGATGGTTTTAATTTCATGCGGCGTCAGGTTTTGAGCTTCGTCGATGATAAATCCAATATTGGAAATACTCCTTCCACGGATATATGCCAATGCATTGACCACGAGTTTTTCCGTATTCAGCATTTCATTGATGGCGATAAATTCTTTCTCTTTTTCCTTGAAATGACTTTGGATAAACTTGAGATTATCCCAAAGCGGTTCCATATAGGGGTTTATTTTACTTTTGATATCCCCGGGCAAAAAGCCTATGTCTTTATTGCTTAGAGGAACAATGGGCCTTGACAAATAGATCTGATTGAAATTTTTTCTTTGTTCCAGGACCGATGCCAGTGCCACTAATGTTTTTCCCGTTCCCGCAACTCCGGTCAGCGATACCAGTCGAATGTCTTGTTGAAGGATGGCGTGAATAGCGAAAGTCTGTTCCGCGTTTTTTGCCTGAATTCCATATACGGTTTTTTTGCCGATCTTATGAATGTTTTGATCTTGCCCATTGTAATAGGCCAATATTGAATTATTATCACTCTTGATAATAAAGTATTGATTTTTTATAGGCTCTTCGTCAAAAAATTCGCGCCAGTCTATTCTGGAGTTTCGGTAGAGCTTATTGATCAGCTTTTGATCCATTCCCTCAACCACTCTTTTTCCTGTGTAGAGATCTGAAACTTCCTTAATTTTTCCTGTTTCGTAATCCTCGGCAGGAAGGTCCAGCGATTTGGCTTTCACGCGCAGGTTGATATCCTTAGTCACAAGAATAACTCTGCAATCCGGTTGTTCTTCCTGAAGGCCAAGTGCGGCACTTAGGATTTTGTGATCCGCTTTGTTTTCTGTGAAAATATTGCGTGTCCTGTCTTTGGAGTCACCCTTCATCAGGACCTTTAATTTTCCTTTTGTAGGGCCGTTTAGCGAAATCCAGTCGCTCAGGTGATGGTTAGCAGCCAATTCATCAATCCTTCTGATGAATTCCCTTGCTGAATAATTTTTTGTGTCGCTGCCTTTTTTAAAATTATCGAGTTCTTCGAGAACTGTAATTGGAATGGCAATGTCGTTTTCTTCAAAATTGTTGATTGAATCGTGATCGTATAAGATCACTGAGGTATCAAGAACAAATATTTTCTTAGGCTTTTTGCTCCCAGGCATAGGCTGATGTAATTCCGATCTATATAAAAAATGCTGCAATAGGCAGCAATGGTTTTGAAGTTGAAAATTTGATAATTTATTCTTTGCTTTCCTAATCTATTTGTAAAATATAATGACATATTTTAAATGACTCTGGCAAAAAAGTTGATGATGGTAAGGCCCCATTCTTTCGGTTCAAATCCGGAGACCCTGCTGAACAATGCATTTCAAATAAGCGATATGGCGGATGCAATAAAAACACAAAGGGAGGCCTTAATTCAATTTGATGATATGCAAAAAAAACTCAGGGAAAACAACTTTAACCTGCTTGTTCTTGAAGAGCCTATGGGGGATGTTTTGCCGGATTCAGTTTTTCCCAACAACTGGTTTAGCACGCATCAAAACGGTGAAATAATTTTATACCCGATGTTTTCAGCAATGCGAAGAAAAGAAAGACGACCCGAATTTATAGATGCCATCGGCAAATCCTCGAATTATAATTTGTTATTAGACCTGAGTGAAAAAGAAAAGAAGGGTATTTTTCTTGAGGGAACGGGCAGCGTGGTTTTTGATCATGCATCTCATATGGCATTTTGTTGTGAATCGCCCAGAAGCAATAAAGCGCTCTTCTTTGAATTGGCAGGACATTTAAACTATAAAGGCTTCTATTTTAAGGCTTTTGATAAAAAAGGCATCCCAATCTACCACAGCAATGTAATGATGGCCATCGGGGTCCGGAAAGCAGTGGTCTGTTTAGATGCCATTGATAAAACCGATCAGGATCAGATGATTGCTTTGTTGAAAGATGGCGGTAAAGACATTATTTCAATAACATTGGAACAAATGCATCAGTTTGCAGGCAATCTCTTATTGGCCAAAAACGATGATAATCAGGCTTTTTGGTTGATGTCAAAAAGGGCTTTTGACAGTTTTGATACAAGGCAGATAAATTCTTTAAAAGAAGATGGTGAAATTCTCTTTTTCGACATTTCTGTGATAGAGAAATACGGAGGTGGCAGTGTTCGCTGTATGCTTGCCGAATTGTTTTAATCCATTTTCACCGAGTTTATAGCTTCAGATATGACACTTACACTATTTTGAAGGGCTTCCAATTCCAAATCGGTCATTTTTAATTCTAAAACGTCGATTACTCCTTTATTTGATACCATTGATGGTAGCGATATGGCAATATCTTTAATCCCATAAGGTCCGGAAATAACCGTTGAAAGGTTTATGATCCTTTTTTCCCCTCTTAAAAGCCATTTTAAAAGTGTGGCAGTTACAAGGCCAATGGCATGGTTTGTAGCACCTTTGCGTTTGATAATTTCATAGGCTGCTGTCCGTACTCTTTCGCCAATCTCCGATTCATACTCTTTTTTCCAGTCTTTCCATTCCCGAAGCGGAATGCCTCCAATCATTGCTCTCGACCAGAGAACAACTTCTGAATCACCGTGCTCGCCAATGACCTGGGCGTGGACACTTTTGGGTTCTATGGCCAGTTTTTTACCAATCATTTCTCTCAACCTTGCAGTATCGAGCATGGTTCCTGTACCAATGACCTGTCCGGGTGGAAGATTGGTATATTTTTGATAAAAGTAAGTTAGGATGTCAACGGGATTGGCCACTATAATTAGAATGCCTTTGAATCCTTTGAGTTTGGCAGATATATTTTTAACAATTTTTATGTTTTCTTTTAACAAGTCGAGACGACTCTCATCGGGCTTACCTCCGCGTCCTGCGGTTATTACGATGGCCTTGCAATTTAACATCTCTTCTATTTCTACGGCCCTAACCTCAGCGGAAGAATAAAAAGGAGAACCGTGATTAAAATCCATCGCCTCGCCTTCGGCTATTTCTTTTCGCGCATCGTTTAATAACAATTCACGGCATATTCCCTTGTGTAAAATTGAACTCGCAACACCGGTGCCAACCCAACCCATTCCTATTATCCCAATTGAGACATCATTCATATTTCTACTTTATTTTGAGCGCATTTTAGATATTCTAAGACAAAATTAAGATTCTCTGGATGGGAAATCCTGTTTTTTCATGATATCGGTAAGGGAACTTAAAATTGTCAGTTTACCGCCATATGTATCTGTCAGATTTTGAGCATTGAAAGTCTTGGAAATTGGTCCTGAAGCTACAAGTCTTAGGTTGAGCAAGATCAACCAGTCAAAATATTCGGCAACAGACTGAAGGTCATGGTGCACAACGACCAGAGTTTTTCCGTTTTTCACCATATTTCTCAGCAATTCAATAATGGCACTTTCTGTAGCTGCATCCACACCGGCGAAGGGTTCATCCATAAAATAAATGTCGGCATCCTGCGCGATGGCCCTCGCCAAAAACACCCTTTGCTGTTGGCCGCCTGAGAGTTGAGATATTTGTCTTGTGGCATAGTTTTGCATGCCTACTTTTTCCAAAGCAATTTGAGCAATTTCCCTGTCTGCCTTGCGCGGTCTTTTGAAAAGACCCAGATGGCCATAGCGACCCATCAGCACAACGTCAAAAACTGAAGCAGGGAAATCCCAGTCCACCGATTCTCTTTGTGGAACATAACTCACTTTTTTCCTTACCTCATCGATGTCTTTATCAAATATTTTTATGTAACCGCTGCTAATTGGAATGAGACCCATGATGGATTTTAACAAGGTGGATTTACCCGAACCGTTGGGACCAAGAATCCCAATTATTTGCCCTTTCGGAATGGAAAAGTCAACCCCCCAGAGTACGGGTTTACGATCGTAGCTGACGGTTAGGTCATGCACTTCAAGAATTGGATTTTGTGCTTGTATAATCATTATTTCAAAGCTTCAACTATCGTTTTCACATTGGATCTCACTGTGCCTATATAAGTTCCTTCCGGACTGCCGGCTTTTCCCAGGGCATCGGAATAAAGATAACCGCCAATTTTAAGCGGATGCCCTTTTCTCACACAGCCTTCAACCACAGCATCAATGGACCTTCGCGATACCGATGTTTCCACAAATACTGCGGGAATTTTATTCTCCACAAGAAAATTTACGAGTTTGGTAATGTCTTTTATTCCGGCCTCGCTCAAAGTGGATATACCCTGCAATCCACGCACTTCAATATTGTAAGCACGACCAAAATATTCAAATGCATCATGGGCGGTGACAAGCACTCTATTTTTTTGTGGAATTGAGCTGATAGCCGCTTTAACAGAATCGTGTAAATTTTTTAATCGGAGAACATAATTATCGCGATTGGCCAGGATTTCTTTGTTAAAACCGAGGGTATCTGCCAAATGGCTACCCAAATTATTAACCGCCTGTGACCATAGCTCCACATCAAACCAAATATGAGGATCATAATTTCCAGAAAAACCCTCCGCCTGAATAAAATTATCTGTATCCAGCATTTCTTCCATTGAGAAAACAGTCTTTTTATCTTTTAATCGTTCGAGGATTTCAATCATTTTACCTTCAAGATGCAGGCCGTTATAAACGATAATATCCGCATTATTTAATCTTTGCAAATCACCCTGAGTTGCTTTGTACAGATGAGGATCGACACCCGGGCCCATTAAACTTGTAATTTCAGCATTGGTGTCGAGCAAATTGATCAATGCATCTCCGATAATTCCGGTGGTGGCCACTATACGAACTTTTCCCTGTTGATCAGAGGAATTTGTCGAAGTACAGGCTATAGTGAAAAGCAGCAATAGCGCATAAAACATCAAATTTTTTCTCATCAATAATTGACCATTAGATTTTGTGCTATTTGTGCCGAAATAATTATCGGGCTGTGATTATTAATGCTGACTTCATAGGAATTGTCAAATTCGACGATCTCAATTACTTTGACTTTCGCTCCAAGTTTAATATGAATCTTGTCCAAGTATTTGAGGAAAACGCTCGATGTTTCTCCCAATCCCACTACAGAAGCCATTTCTCCCGGTTTCAGTTCAGACAATGGGAATTTTTGAAGTTCAGGGAAAGTGCCTGAATCATCGGGAATGGGATCGCCATGAGGATCAAATTTTGGCTGACCCAAAAACTCGTCCAATCTTTTTATCAAAAGGGGAGAACGGATGTGTTCCAATTGCTCGGCTACTTCATGAACTTCATCCCAATTGAATTTTAATTTGTCGACCAAAAACACTTCCCAAAGTCGGTGTTTTCTAATCACCCTTATGGCCGCCTCCTGGCCTTCGGTATTAATTTTTACACCCTGGTATTTTTTGTAATTGATCAGCTTTTTATTCGAAAGTTTTCTCAACATGTCGCTTACTGATGCCGGCTTCGTTTCCATGGCATCCGCTATCGCATTGGTGCTCACAGCCTGATGGCCCTGCTGCGACAAATGAAAAATGGCCTTGAGATAATTCTCTTCGGTAAGACTGAGTTTCATAGTAAAAATTTAGACAAATCTAAAAATAATATTTGAATAAATAAACTATAATTAAAAATTATAAAGCATTGTAATTCAGATAAATAAATTAAAAGTTAAGGGAAGTCTAAAAATGTAATAAAAAATTTAATTTGCTCTTTTCACTATCCCAAAGAGCGGTTTCATCTTTAAAATCAGAACGAATTTTTGACTTTATGTCTTCGATGAGTGAGGAGTCCGGAGAGGAATCAAAATCAAAATGTATGAGAGGGGCTTTTGGATTACAATTCCTTTTCCAATTGTGATTTTCGCTAATGATCATTGGCATTCCATTGGCAAGCGCATCAAATAATTTAGTGGGGAATTTATTCCTGTTTTGTTCATTGATCTGATAAGGGGCAAGAAGGATATCCGATCTTTTATAAACTTCAATAATTTCGTTATAATCTACAGGTTTACTTTTTATTTCACCGCTTAACCAGGGGTAGGCAATTTTCTTTAACCTTGAATAGACAGCTTCTTTAGTGGCATGAACACATAGATTTAGCTCGGCTTTTTGACCTAATTTATTAATTGAATCAACAAAATTTATGGCTTTGAAAATACCGGTGCTATCATGTGCGGTTCCTGTAAATGCAAATCTTATAATTTCCGAATCAAATACATTTCTCAATATTTTTTCACCCTGGTATTTATTCTCTAAAACTGTGTGTTTTGGACTGATAAATGGGAGCTCGTCCAAATAACATTTTTCAGCAAGAAAAAAATGGTCAATATACCTGCTGGCCTTTAGTTCAATATTCCTTAAATAAGTTGCTAGTATACGATTCAAAGGAAAGGGATATATGCCTAGCCTGCTCACATTTAGACTGTGATTTTCACGAATATCATAAATAAGAAAACAGTCATTATTTTTTTTGTATCTGATTGCTGAATTTAAAAGTTCAAAGGTATTGACGATTAAAATATCAGGTTTAATTCTATTCAGCAGAGCTGAGAATTTATTATTTGCCTGCATTCGGGCTAAACTGATCCGCTTAAAATTAAATATTGGATGAAATGTAATCTTATTATCTCTTTGTTTAATATTAGAATTAAAACCGGCAATATGTACATCGAGGTTTGAAAATTCTGCTAAAGATAAACCCAACTTTTTGTACATTCGCGGCTCATTAACCGGCTTTAAAACAGAAGCAATAAGGACTTTCTTTTTATCCATTGAATCGGCAAATTATGGAATTACAAAAACTAATAGAAACCGCCTGGGACAATAGGGAACTTCTCAATGAAGATAAAACGATTGCTGGCATAGAAAAAGCAATTGAAATGCTCGATAAAGGCGAAATACGCGTGGCAGAACCACAGGGGGAAGAATGGATTGTCAATGAATGGGTAAAAAAAGCAGTTATACTGTATTTTCCTATTCGCAAAATGGAAACCCTTGAATCGGGAATTTTTGAATTCCACGATAAGATTCCCTTAAAGAAAAATTTTGCAGAATTAGGAATTCGGGTTGTACCACATGCACTCGCAAGATACGGTGCCTATGTATCAAAAGGGGTAGTTATGATGCCTTCTTATGTAAATATTGGTGCTTATGTGGATGAAGGAACCATGGTAGATACATGGGCCACCGTGGGAAGCTGTGCTCAGATTGGCAAAAATGTACATCTGAGTGGAGGAGTTGGAATCGGAGGTGTTTTAGAACCACTTCAGGCTTCACCGGTTATTATCGAAGATGGCGCATTTATAGGTTCAAGGTGCATAGTTGTTGAAGGCGTGCGTATAGGAAAGGAAGCCGTATTAGGTGCCAATGTAAGCCTTACCAAAAGCTCTAAAATTATCGATGTCACAAAGTCAACACCCACTATTTACAAAGGCTTTGTTCCACCGCGATCTGTAGTCATTCCGGGTACGACGGTTAAAAAGTTTCCCGCGGGGGAATTCAATGTTCCGGCGGCCTTAATAATTGGTACGCGTAATGCCGGAACCGATCTGAAAACATCATTAAATCAAGCACTGAGAGAAAACGATATCGCCGTATGATGACATTAATTACATCAAAAATTGCAATGGCCAAGGACCTTGGTATGCATGGCAATTTATTTGGAGGAAATATGCTTTCATGGATAGATGAAGCGGCCGCTACATTGGCTTCAAGGATTGTTCAGACTGCAAGCCTTGTTACCCTTAAAATGGAAGAAGTGGTTTTTAAAAAAGCCGTTAAACAGGGCTTTCAGATATTAATTTATGGCGAAGTACATAAGATTGGAAGTACTTCAATTACCCTATCCATTGAAGCGCGTAAGCACAATGTTTATTCCGGAGAGGAAGATGTTGTTTGTTCCACTAAAATAACTTTCGTTAAAATAGACGAACACGGTTCAGCAATACCGATCTCACCTCATATTCGCAAAAAATGGGAAAATGGGGAATTTTAGATTTATTTGAAATTTGCGGCGACGATCAATTCCTTGCCACCTTCTGAATAATCGTAAAAACCGGCTCCGGACTTAACTCCGAGATTTCCGGATTGCACCATATTAACCAGCAATGGGCAAGGGGCGTATTTTGGATTGCCAAGGCCTTCGTGTAATACCCTTAAAATAGACAGACAAACATCCAGGCCAATAAAGTCTGCCAATTGTAATGGCCCCATAGGGTGCGCCATACCCAGTTTCATTACGGTATCAATTTCCTGAACTCCCGCCACACCTTCAAAAAGCGAAATGATCGCCTCGTTAATCATTGGCATCAAAATTCGGTTAGCCACAAAACCCGGATAATCGTTTACCTCTACAGGCACCTTTTTTAAATTTTTAGAAAGCTCAAATACTGTTTTAGTCACCTCATCGGATGTGGAATAGCCTCTTATGACCTCTACCAGTTTCATGACCGGTACCGGATTCATAAAATGCATTCCGATTACTTTGTCCGGTTTTGAAGTAACACTGGCAATTTTAGTAATGGAAATGGAAGAGGTATTGGATGCCAGAATGCAATCCTTTTTTGTGTTTTCATCAAGGGTCTTGAAAATTTTTAATTTCAAATCCACATTCTCTGTGGCTGCTTCTACAACCAGATCGGTATCGGCCACACCTTTTGGCAGATCCGTATTCATATTGACTCTGGCCAGAATACTTTTTTTGTCGTTTTCAGTAATGAGCTCCTTTTTGATTTGGCGATCGAGATTTTTATTAATGGTGGCAATGCCTTTGTCCAATGAATCCTGACTTATGTCAATCAGATTGACATCATAGCCGTTTTGAGCAAAAACATGTGCGATCCCATTTCCCATGGTACCTGCTCCAATTACTGCGATTTTTTTCATCCTATTGAGTTTTGAACACGCAAATTTAATGCTCAGAAATGCTTATCCAAATAATTTAATTCTCACTTACTTTTTGTTTTTTTATCGTATAAAGTAATAAAAAAGACCTATTATAAATCTAAAATTGCTTTAATTGGTTATAAATAGAAATATCTATACTATGAAAACAAATTTACTTTTACTCCTAACCTTAATTTCAATTGAATTTACCTGGGCTCAATCCGTGACTTTAAGTCCCGATAAAGATAATACCTTGTATGAATCCGCTAGCGGTGATATCAGCAATGGCGCCGGAGATTATTTGTTTTTTGGACAAACCAATCAAGGCGATTTAAGAAGAGCATTGATTTCATTTGATGTTGCATCTGCCCTTCAACCCGGTGATAGTGTCACCAATGTAATTCTTCGATTTGAAGTCAGCAAGGTGCCAAACAATACAAGTAGAACAACTAATATTCACACAGTCAGTACCGATTGGGGCGAAGGCAGCAGCAATGCCGGGGGAGAAGAAGGTACAGGAACCGCGGCGAGTACCGGTGATGCCACCTGGACCATGGCCTTTTTTGGTGGAACCAATCCCATTCCATGGGCCAATGCCGGTGGAGATTTTAACCCAACTGCATCGGGTAGTGTTGATGTAACTGGCACAGGCCCCTACAGTGCTTCAAGTGCACAAATGATTGCCGATGTACAGGACTGGTTAAACAATCCTTCCAATAACAATGGCTGGATATTGATTGGAGTAGAAGGCACAAATGCCAGCGCAAAACGAATTGATTCAAGGGAAAATTCTTCTAACTCTCTTTCCTTGCAAATTGATTTTTTAAGACCTGTGGCTCTAAATTCAAAATCTGATTTGAATAAAACTGTTTCTGTTTTTCCAAACCCGGTCAGTTCAAGTTTTGAGATAAAATCTAATGCGGAAATTAAAAATGTTGAAGTGCTCGATTTAAATGGGAAAAGAAAAAAAGTATTGAATCCAATCACGAAACTTTTTGATATTTCAGATTTGGATCGGGGTATTTATTTAATCAAAATGCAAATAGGAGATAATTCTATAACTCAAAAATTGATCAAGAATTAAATAGCTTAAAATATCAAATTCAACCCGAAACGAAAGTTTCGGGTTTTTTTATACAATTTGTTTTTGAGTATTGGTATTGACAAAGAGCACATCACCAATGGAATCGTAACCTTTGAAAACATCTTCTGCTTCGTGTTTTACCATTTCTGTTCGAATTCCCAAAATGGTTAAATCGGCTTCGGCAGACTTCTCATTGACAATATTTTTTATTTCAATCTCTTCGGTTTTGGGTATAACCTCAATATTATTAGGTGAAATTGGCAATCTACCTGTTTTGATCAATTCCATGATCTTATTTCTTTGATTGACAAGATCTTCTTTTGGATAAATGGCAAAGATTTTAATATCGCCCTTATGCCAATCCGGATGGCCCAAAATGATGTAAGACAACAAGATCATTAAACTCGCATTTTCAAAATCTTTCTGAGTAAGCCAAATGTGAATCTGTTTTCTAAAACCAAAATTCCTGTCGGAGCTTCCGAGAATCATGACATCAAAATTGGTGGATTTGGTGAGTTGAAAGTTATCTACAATATCACTCAGATTATCGGGTTTATGTTTTGAAAACTCAAATAGAATCATGTTGTTTTCTTTACCGGAAATTCCCGGGAGTTGAATCACCTGAGCCACTGCAGAGGTATAACTCGGACTGATCATGGTATCCAGATAAATATTGGTTTTGTTGGCCTCTGCCATTTTAATGAGCTTGTTTAAAGACTCTCTTGCTTTTATATGTGTGTCTTTGGATAGATAACCATCAATTCTATGGATATAAGTTCCAAATCCAAATTTAAAGGAGATCCAGCCGAGCAATTCAAAAGCGCCAAAACGTTTGAATGAGTCTTCTGAAATACAAACCACGGAAGGTCTCCATGTATCGGCATCGGGATCTTTATGAGCTTTTTGCAGAAATACCTGGAGTTGACGTGCCAATTGGAATATCACGGATTGAAATATTCTGTTTAAACCCTCTTTTTGACTTCTGGTATTCGATATGCCTAAATACGTGAGCACCATAATAGCCAGAGATATTGTGGCATAGGTGGCATTCATTTGAAACATTAGAAATACACATAATACGGCTCCAACCAATGAGAAAAACCATTTTGATCTAAAGGAAGGACGGTAGGAGGGATCACCTGCAAAATGTTCCAAAAATGAAATGGTGCATATCGCTCCGTAGGTCACCATAAAGAACATTGAAATGATCTCTGCCACAAAATTGACATCACCTATCAAAACGAAAAAGAAGGCAATGATTGAAGTGACGATCGCTGCGTTTCGCGGTTCTTTGCTTTGCGCTACAAATTTTGATAACCAGATATTGGCATCGGTGGATGGGAAAATTCTATCTGAAGCCAGGGCTTGTAATGTTCTCGGTGCCACCATTATGGAACCCAATGCAGAAGAAATTGTAGCTGCTGCGAGCCCAATTGGTATTATTGGACCCCATATGGCAATGTCGCTCATGATCAACTGATCCTGATCGAGCTCATCCGGTGATGCGGAGATATACAGTTTTATAGCGATAAAGAAATACATTATCATACCAAAAATTGTAGCATAAAGCGTTCCTCTTGGAATTGATTTTTTGGGATCCTTTAAATCTCCGGATAGTCCCACACCGGCGGTCATACCCGTAAATGCAGGGAAACAGATTGCAAATACAAAAAAGAAATTATCCGGATCGGAAACGGTTTGCATCATGTCCATATCGGTGAAGTCAACGGATCCGGCTGTTTTTCCTCCCATAAAAAACATAACAAGGGATGCTGCGAGAATGGTAACTACAAAATAGAGCGCTTTCACTCCAAGATCAGCCCCCTTAATCAAAATGAGAGAAATCAATAAAAGCAAAAAGGGAATGCTTACAATTCTGTAATCAAAAACGTATATGGCGTATTCCTGTAATAAATAATGAAATACAGGTTCAAATGCCTGTGAAAATGCGATAATATAAAAGGCTACGCTTATCGCCTGCGATAAGTAAAGCGCAATTCCAATGGCCGCACCAATAGTTATTCCAAATGATCTGGAAATAATGTAGTATTCTCCACCACCTTCTACTTTCTGGTTTGTAGCTATTTCGGCAATGGCCATTGCAGTGGGTATGGTAACCAAATGACCGATAATGATAATTGCAAAGGTGCCGTATAAGCCAACATTTCCAACCGCATACCCAAATCTGAGGAACATGATTGCTCCGAGTATGGTAGAAACAGCAGTAAGAAACACAGGCGCTGTTCCAAAGCCTTTTTTAGTTTGACTCATATAATAATCAGGTTAATTCTCTTAAGTCTACCGGAACGACTCTCGATACCCCATTTTCTACCATGGTGATGCCATAAATTATATCTGTACTTGCCATGGTTCTTTTATTGTGTGTGACGATAATAAATTGAGATTCATTGGAAAACTCCCGAACAATATTATTGAATTTATCAATATTCGCATCATCCAAAGGCGCATCTACTTCGTCAAAAATACAAAACGGAGCTGGTTTTAATAGATAAATTGCAAATAATAAGGAAGTGGCTGTAAGCGTCTTTTCTCCTCCCGACAATTGATTGATGGTCAAGGGACGTTTGCCCTTGGGTTGCGCAAAAATCTCAATGTCGGAATCCACAGGATCATCGGGATTTAGAAGTTTTAAATCACAGGAATCTTCTTTTGTAAAAAGCGTTCGAAACACTTTGTGAAAATTGACCCTGATTAGTTCAAATGCTTTTTCAAAGGTTTCTCTTGCCACCAGGTCAATTTCCGAAATGGTATTTAAGAGAGATTCTTTAGCTTGTATTAAATCATCTTTTTGTTCAATTATAAAATCATACCGGTTTTTAATCTCTTCATATGCTTCCAGCGCCATAGGATTAATAGGCCCCAGTCGCTCGAGGCGATCTTTTATTTTTTGAACTTCATTTAACAGCGCTTCTTTTTCTTCCTCATCTATGCTTTTATTGCCATCAATTTTGGCTATGTCAATTTCAATTTCAAACTCAACGGAAAGCCGCTCCTTGAGGGCGGTCATTGCCAGGTCTGTTTCATTTCTTTTTTCCTCAAGACTGTGGATAAATGAATCAATCACCTCTTTTTTTCTTTGAAATTCTCTGACTTGTTTCTCAATATCATCGATTAAAGTTCTCAGCGCATAATATGCTTTTTCCTTTTCATTAACCGTGTTTTCAAGGGATTCCTTTTGATCGTATAATTCAACGAGGTCAGACTCCGCAGCATCGGTTTTACTTAGTAAAACTTTTATCTCTTCATTGGTTTTCTGAATATCACTTTGAGCTTTTTCTATTCTCTCCTTGCTGTTTTCAAAATTGCCTTTTTTGTAATCGATATCCTGTGTCAATGACTTTTCCTTATTCTGAAGCTGAATGAAAAAGATATTTGCTTCATTGAAAGCCTGAGCGGATTCTGTTAAATTGATTTTTTCTTTCTCAAGTTCTTCTGCCGCAGATTTTAGTTCCTTTTCAATATTCTCTAGTGCTATTCGACATTTTTCAAGCTTAGGTCCCTGATCGAGTTTTGAAGATTCGATCTCTTCAATTTTAGCACGGATATCTTCTTTTTGACCTGAACTGGAAGCAATTAAATCCTCAAATTGCTCCTTCCTTGTTTTGATAGAAACCAACTCTTGTTTCAGGTTATTCAAATAGTCCTGTTTTTCATCTATAAGATGGTTTTTGTCTGCCTTTTTGAGTTCCTCAAGATCAAATTGACGTTTTTTTAATTTGGCTTCGGTTTCCTGATCCTTTATTAGAAGTTTTTGAATTTCATTTTTGAGTTTGACCAGGTTTTTTTCCCTTCCTATCCTCTTACCTTCAAAAAGGCCTACTGAACCGCCCGACAGACTAAACTTTCTTTTAACCGTTTTTCCATCTTTACTAATCCAAACAACTTCTTTATCAGATAAAATACTGTCGTCAATTTTTTCAACGATATAGACATTGTCCAGGAGGTATTGTACCAACTTTTTATACTGTACATCGTATTCTACCAATTCGGTAGCTGGAATGGCAGAATTAAAGATTTTTGGCTTCTGAGAGAGGTAATTGTCAAATTCTGAAAGGATAAAGAAATTGGCCTTTCCCTTACTGGCATCGCTCAATAAATGAATGGCTTTGAGCGCCTCATCCAAACTAGCGACCACATAGTAGTTCAGATAGGGTTCAAGGTAATTTTCAATGGCCAGCTTGTGGTTTTCATCGGTAGAAATGATATCGGAAAGTAGGGGGGACTTTTTTGCCCAATTGCCAGATTTTTTAAGAAATTTTATAGCTTCCGGAAATCCTTCCAGGTTATCGACCAATGATTTAGTGAGCTTGTACTCATTCTCTTTGGAGTCGATGCTTCTACGGACCTCTATGTGTTTGTTTCGAATCTTTTCAATATCGTTTTCTGCAGCTTCGATTTGTTTGACAACTTTGCTTTCATCGTCTTTTAGAATTGAAAGTTCTTTTTCTTTTTCCTTAATGGCGGTTTCGAGAATTGCGATCTTTTCTGAAAACATCTCAATGTCTTTTTCTTTGGCACCGCTGTCCGTATCTGCGCGTTCTATTTGTTGTTTTAAGGATTCGAGCTGAATTTCATTGATCTCTAAAGCCTTGGAAATTTGATAATATTCCTGTTGTGCATCGGTTTTGCTTTTTAGCAATTCATCGTATACAGTTTGCTTAGCTTCTGTTTTTTCTTTTTGTTGATGATGTAATTTTTGTAGTTCTTCAACTTTTCTGGTATTGGCCTTTACTTCTTCAGCGATTTCTAAAAGCTCCTGTTCAAGACTTTTTATGCTAAATGCCGCCCTTTCATTACTTTTTTTATCCGAATCCAATTGCTCATTTAGCCTTTCCAGGTTAGAATTGAGGTATCTGAGTCTTTCGTTTTTTATATTTTTTTCACTCTCGTAATTTCTGATTTTTTCTACATGCTCATTTAAAGATTTCTGTGCCGAGGAGAGTTCTTTTTCCTTGCTAATCAGATTTTTCTTCTCTTCTTCAATTTTTGAGTCCTGCTTCTGAATTTTACTTTGTATATCGCCTCTCTGATCCTTTTCGGATTGTATTTGTGCCTTGTATTTATCCAGCCTTTGTTTGTGAGAACTCATGCTGATTTGGGCAAGCTCAATACTTTTGCTTTTATAATCTGATTTTAATTCCTGATATTTCTGAGCTTGTCTAGCTTGTTTTTCCAGGCTTTTCATATTTTTTTCTATCTCAAAAAGCAGGTCTTCCACTCGCTCAAGATCCTTATCCGTGTCCTCGAGTTTTTTAAGGGTTTGTCGTTTTCGAACCTTGAATTTTGATATACCCGCAGCTTCTTCAAATAGATTTTTTCTGGCGCCATCCTTATTTTGAAGAATATCATCCACCATTTTAAGCTCAATTATGGCGTAGGAATCAGATCCGATGCCCGTGTCCATAAATAGATTGGTAATATCCTTTAAGCGACATTGAACTCCATTTAACAGGTATTCACTATCACCTGAGCGGTAGTATCTTCTGGTGATGGTTACCTGCGAATACTCAGTGGGAAGTATATTTTTGGTATTGTTAAATGTGAGGGAGACCTCTGCCATTTGCATGGCCTTTCGCTTTTTGGTGCCATTAAAAATGACATTTTCCATTTTGTCTGAGCGCAATGTTCTTGATTTTTGCTCACCAAGCACCCATCTTATGGCATCAACGATATTTGACTTGCCACAACCGTTGGGGCCCACTACACCGGTGATACCCTTGTCAAAATTTATAATAATCTTATCACCAAAACTCTTAAAGCCTTTGGCTTCCAGTCGTGTAATCTCCATATATCAGATTGCAATGGAGCGAAATTAGCATTTTTGGTAAAAAGGAATCCCAGGAAAAGGGGTTATTTTATAAGATGTGGATAACTATTCCGCAATAAGGTCAAATGCTTCTCTTTTTATGGAATCAACGTCCAATCCGAGTTTCAAACCGTCTTCTATGGCGCGGATAAGTACAGTAACAATGATTTTCTTGAATCCTAGTCGAATGGCAACTTCAACACAATAGTCCAGCTCCTTTTGATATAATTTGCCATCGATCATCATCATCTGAACAACATTGAAAAGGTATTCGAACTGATCCTCCTCATTGTCAGGCACAACGATGTCAATATCTTCAGCCCTGTCAATCAATTGATCAATTTGCTTGGCATTGAGGCCACTTTTAAATCCGATCTTATATACAAGATCTTTCTCGGACTGATCAAAGTGATCATCGATTTTAGCCAAATACACCAAATTACTCAGGTGTTTATCAATCAAGGTTTGCTTATCAAGCATGTTTGCTGTATTAGTTATATACAAAAGAACTAAATTTTTTTAAATCAGGTTCTCGCCTGAATGTTTATATCATATATTGATTTTCTTTTTTGTATAAATGTAACCGACTAAATCGGTATTTTTTTCAATTTTATACTAAATATAAGCTCTTTAGGGCTTAAATAGCTGTTTTCCTGTTTCCATTTCATTAAATCAAGATAATTTCTTCTGTCAAATAGAGTCAATACAGGGATATTTGTACTTATTCTGAAAAAAATATACATGATTTTTATAAGCAAAATATTTGATTTTCGGGATGATAAAGAGTTAAAATCGGTAATGATTATTGAGCCTTGATCTGCAAGCATAGTATGACATTTATCCAAAATCACATGTATATCAGTCGGTTTTTGACTATCCAGAAAAAATGGCAATGCGACCACATCGTATTTTTGTGTTGAAGTAAAGCTTTCGAAATCACTTTCTTTTATTTGAATTTTTTCTGCATGTTTGAGTTTATTACGTCTGTATCTGCTTTTTTCGCACATTTTGGCACTTTTATCAATACAGGTTATGCTGCTAAATTTACTTATCTCAATGTGTTCCAGAAATTCCGAGCTTCCACAAGCAATGACCAATAATTTACTTTCCGGTCTGACTTTATTTAAATGGATGCATTCGGCTTTTATCAGAGATTGGCCAAATACAATTTTTTTAAGAAGATCATAAAAGGGAGCTATTATGCCGTAGTTATTAGTCATTTATAGCCAAAATAGAACAATTGGAATTAAGAATATTCCATCTCCAAGGCTTCGGTAAAGGTCAGTGGAAATAAGTACTTGTGATTTTCTGTAAGAAAGAAATAAAACAAACAGCATTGTCAACAGTAATAGTCCGACAAGTGTATGCTCGCTAAGAGTTATAAAATACAGACATAAAAACAAACATATTAGAGAAGCTATTTTAATGCTTAGATTTATTTTATCAGGACGCCAATGCAAACTGATGCTCGTAAAATGGTCTTCCAAATCGGCTTCTCGTTCAATAGTGCTAAAAAATAAGAGATTGATGAGGGCCAATAAAAATAGTATGGATAAGGCCAGATAGGCGTCGGGGGAAATATATTTTGCTGTAATAAATGGGCTTAGAGCAAGTCCGAGCGAGTATCCTAAAGCCACGCGGATTTCCTTGCCAAATAGAAAAAAATAATCTTTGGAGAAGTGATTTAATATTTGATGAACGATTACAAAAATCATCAAAGACAGGCCTGCAATAATGATTTCAGGTGGAAAATATATCAGTGTAAAGGCAGCGTTAATCAAAATGGCCAGTAGCGCGAATAAGCTTATGATTTTGAAATGCATCTGATGCAATCGGTGTCTGAAAGAAACAGCTTCTTTTTTAATCAATTTGGCATCAACAAGATGATCTGCGGTGTAAATCAACCAAACACTGAGCCCCAAGACCAAATCATAATGCCAAATTGAATTTATATCTAATATGATATACAAGAGCTTAGAACAGGCCACAGCACCAATCGCAATGTCGATACTCAAGGCATTCATGTATCTTAAAAGCTTTGTATAATTATTCAATTTATTGGTCTAAAGCCTGAATTCCGGGCAGCTCTTTTCCTTCGAAATATTCCAATAAAGCGCCTCCTCCGGTAGAAACAAAAGATACTTTATCACCGTAGCCCAATTGATTGACAGCAGCAGCAGAATCCCCACCGCCAATTAGTGAAAATGCCCCATTTGCACTGGCATCAGCTATTGCTTTGGCAATGTCTTTAGTTCCTATGCAGAACTTATCCATTTCAAAAACACCCAGAGGACCATTCCATAATATGGTTTTTGCTGAAGAAATAGTTTGAGAATACTTTTTTATGGCCTGAGGTCCTATATCAAGACCCATATAGCCATCTTTAATTTCATGGCTATTGCAAATCATAGTATTGGCATCATTATCAAAGGCATCGGCAGCCACAGAATCCATAGGAAGCAATAGCGATACACCCTTTTCTTTGCTTTTGCGAATCAGTTCTTTGGCAAGTGGAATTTTATCCTCTTCGCAAAGGGAATTTCCAATTTTTCCGCCCTGTGCTTTGATAAATGTATAGGACATACCACCACCGATGATAAGGGAATCTACCTTATCCAGAAGCTTTTCAATAATTAAGATTTTATCAGAAATTTTTGCCCCACCCATAATTGCAACGAAAGGTCTTTCGGTGTGCTCCATCACTTTTTTAGCATTTTCAATTTCTGCCTGTATTAGATAGCCCGCCGCTTTTTCTTCAAAAAATTCCGCAATGGTTGTGGTACTTGCATGGGCCCGGTGCGCGGTTCCAAAAGCATCATTGACATAGGCATCGCCAAGAGAAGCCAATTGTTTTGCAAAATTGGTATCACCTTTGGTTTCCTCCTTGTAAAAACGAACATTTTCTAGAAGTAATACATCTCCGCTATTGAGTTTTTCAGATAGTTCTATCGCAGATTTTCCGATACAGTCATCCGCAAATTGTACTTCAAGGCCTAGTGCTTTATTGAGATTTGGAATGATATGTTTTAGTGAAAACTTTTCTTCCGGTCCCTGTTTTGGCCTGCCGAGATGAGACATAAGTATTACAGCTCCACCTTCATTAAGGATTTTTTTAATGCTGGGTATGGCTGAATTAATTCTTGTTTCATCGCTTACCTTTTGATTTGAATCCAGCGGGACGTTGAAATCCACTCGCATTAATACTTTTTTTCCGGAAAATGATATATCGTCGATTGTTTTCATAAATAGCGCTTATTCTGCAAAAATGAAAAATCCTTCCCAATAGAGAAGGATTTGTAATTGTATTATTTAATTCAAATTTTATTCACCGTGCATCCATGCTTTTTTGGCAAGCAGATCTTCTTCCGATTCTCTTGCATCCGGATCGTCAACACAACAATCTACAGGACAAACGGCCGCACACTGAGGCTCTTCATGGAATCCCATGCATTCAGTACATTTATCGGTTACGATATAGTAAAATTCATCCGATTTGGGCTCCATCATTGTGCCCGCATCCATATTGCTACCATCTTCTAGCTCTATTTCCTTTAGTTCCGTTCCGCCGGAAAAACTCCATTCTACACCTCCTTCATAAATTGCGGTATTTGGGCATTCAGGTTCACAAGCGCCGCAATTGATGCATTCATCGGTTATCATTATAGCCATAGCATTCCAATTTTAATCTTTTAACCTCAATTCAAGGCTAAATGTTTAATTTTCGGCTGCAAAATTAAGCATCAAATCGGAAATGACTAAAGAAAGGTTAATTCATTCTTTTACTCAATTGGGAAAGACGCTACAAAAACTCGGAAATGAAGAAAAGGAGCAATTATTCATACGTGCATTTAATGAAAATCTCTGGTTTACAAGCGATAATATTAACAAGGCATTAAAAGGCATTTGCAAATGGCTGAATGAGACTGATCTTAAAAATTGGATTGATTTATACCCCGGATTACCTCTTAAACAAAGTAAAAAAGTGGGATTAGTCCTTGCAGGAAATATTCCGATGGTGGGATTTCACGATGTGCTTTGTGTATTAATGTCGGGCAATAAGGCCATCACAAAATTGAGTTCAAAGGATTCTGTCCTGATGAACTATTTAAGAAATGAACTAATAAAGATTGACACTGAGTTTGAAAAATTATGGATTGTAGTAGAGAGAATAAAAGATATTGATGCTGTGATAGCAACCGGAAGTGATAATTCTGCGCGATATTTTCATCAATATTTTTCAAAATACCCAAATATTATAAGAAAAAACAGAACATCAGTGGCTGTTTTATCGGGCTTTGAGAGCAAAGAAGAATTACATGAGCTGGGTAAAGATATCTTTGATTATTTTGGCCTGGGTTGCAGAAACGTGACTTATTTGTATTTGCATGAATCTATGTCACCGGTAAGGGTGCTTGATGCATTGGAAGTATATTCTGATGTTTTCCACAATAATAAGTACGCCAACAACTATGAATATTACAGATCGATATATTTGGTAAACGGAGACAAACATCTCGCTTCGAATTTTCTACTATTGAAAGAAGGAGAAAGCCTCTTTACTCCGGTTGCCAATCTTCACTACAGTTATTATAAGGATTTAAAAGGCCTCGAACAAAACATACAATCTCGAATTGAGGATATACAATGTGTTGTTTCAAATACAAAATTGGGAATCAAAACCATTCCATTTGGCAAAAGCCAGGAACCCGAATTATGGGATTATGCAGATGGAATAGATACCATGAAATACTTAGGAACTATCTGAATATCTCAATAAATCCCTTAAATATTCCTTGATTTGGAATTTCCAGCGTATAAAAATAGGTACCGTCGGCATAGCCTTCGCCATCCCAGTCGTTTTGATAATCATCACTGCTGAATACAGGCCGGCCGGTTTTTTCGAATATTTTTAATTTACTTCCGGAAGGAAGCTTTGGAATTACAAAATAATCATTGTAACCGTCCTGGTTTGGAGTGAATATATTCGGAATGGTGAATCTATTCGCAAATTCATAAGCTTCCACATATATTTCAAACAATTCAGCACAATTTCGTGAATCGTTTATACGTATGTTGTGAAGTCCTTCGCTTATTTTTTCTAAGACAGTATCAAAAGCCTGTGTATTCGGATTCAGAATTAGATTGAAAGCCGAATCACCATCAAAACTCAGAGTATAAGGCTCTGTTCCGCCCACTACATCGTAAATGGCCACCCTTCCTGTTGCAGAGTCTTCTATGGTCATTGTGATATTCTCTATTTCTGCTACAATAGCATTCGGTTCTGTGATTTCAATAGTGGATCCAAAGTTGTACAAGCAATTCAGTGAATCACGTATTACGATATCGTATAAACCTTCTGCAATCTGATTAAAAGTGGTATCAGAGCTAAAAGTTCCGGGTAGAAATTGGATTCCATTATCAAAGCTGACAGAGAAAGGTGCAAAGCCATTTTGCAAACCTGATATTGCAATCGATGCATCATCAGATCCATTACAAGTAATGGAATTTGCAGACACAGAATAATTTAAGAGCGCAGTTCCCGTGATTTGGAAAGACCTGACTTGCTGACAATTGTTTCCATCACTCATTAATAAATTGTAGGTGCCGGCACTGAGACTATCAAATAAGGTTGAACTTTGTTGTCCAGTGACTCCAATTATTTCATATACATAATTACCATCCCCACCGATTGGATTTAAAACCAGCACTGAACCGGTATTTTCGCCGCAATCCGCATTTCCTGTAATGTTTAAATTAAATGATAATGAATCAGGTTGTACCAGGCTTACATCGACACTCACATCGCAATTGTCATTATCAATTACAGTGATGGTATAAGTAGAATCTGCAAATAAACCTCCAATAGGATTGGAAGGAACAGGATTGCCATTTAAGGCAAATGAGTAAGGCGTTACCCCGCCACTTATGCCTGTCAATTCAACAGAACCGCTATTTGCTCCATAACAAACCGGATTTGTTCGAATAATATTGCCGATTACGATGTTGTTAGGTGCAAAAATGGTATCGGTAAATTCAGCTATACAATTGAGCTGATCCAATATTTGAATAGTATAAACACCATTGTCAAGATTGTTAAAAACCGTAATGGCCGGAGGTATGTTGGCCTGACTATTTCCATTTAATTGAACCACATAATTTGGTTGCCCGCCGGAAATATTGCTGATGCTTAAACTTCCATCAGTCAGATTACAATCGCTGATATCGGCTGCAGTGATATTTGCTGTAATTTCTGGATTTTCGCTTATGAAATATGGCACAGTTGTAAGACAGCCACTGGCATCTTCCATAAATAAAACACCATTTCCACTACTTAAACCAGTAAATGTCCGGGTAGTATCGAAAATAACATTGTCCAAACTAAATTGGAAAGGAGCTGTCCCGCCGATCACTGTATCGATGCTCAAGACCCCGCTTGTATCTCCAAAACAATCAATATTTTGAACGCTGATATTGGGTGCTCCCGATCCGGAAACAGTGATATTGATTGAATTTGTATCTGTACAACTTGAATTATCAGAAACGATCAAAGTATAAAAACCATCATCCAATCCTGTAATTGGGCTGCTTACCGTATTTCCATTCAATTCAAAAGAATAAGGAGAACCATTTCCACCCAAAACGGAGTCAATTGTTATAATTCCATTATTACTCGAACAGTTCGTAGGTGGAGTAATTGTAGCGAACAATTGCATGGAGTCGGGCTGAGACTGAACAAAATTATAATTTGATGTACAGAGCGTACTCACATCTCTTATGCTCAGAACATGATTTCCCGCCAGCAAATTATTAAACAGGGTATCGGCCTGGAATGTACCGCCATCGATGCTGTAAAGATAAGTGCCGGATCCTCCTTGGGAATTGCTGAGGGCCAATGCGCCATCATTTCCACCAAAACAACTGACGGCCTGAACTTCAATTGGTGTCGCCGTTGGTGCAATCAAACCATTGATGGTAACGTTGATCGAAATCTCACAGCCATTGGCATCCAGAATAACCAAAGTATAATTTCCCGGCGAGAGGCTATCTACAGAAGAAGTGATAGGTTGTATTGGTTCCAGGGTATCTCCGATACTGTCGAGCAGAATAAATTGATAAGGTGAAGTGCCACCGGAAACGCTTAGAATGTTAATTACGGCATCATTAGCACCACAACTCGTTTCCTTATCTACCTGAATAATTGCACTAACATTAAAGGAACTTCCGATAAAGAAATTCAATTGGAAAGTACAAGTCGGGTCCAGACTATCCCGAACTATTCCCAAATAATTTCCCGGTGCGAGACTATTGAACACATTGCTGTTTTGCCAGGTTGCTCCGGTATCAATTGAAAACTCATAAAACCCTGAACCACCACTTAAGGAAAGGAATTGAGCCTGACCATTGTTTAATCCGCTACAAAGGGTAGGAGTGGTGCTAACTGAAGCTGAAATAGCCCCGGCAACATTTATGCTTATCGTAGTATCAAAGCTACAAGCGGAAACCAGATCATTAATGGTAATCAGATAAGCCCCTGAGCCCAATCCGCTAAATGAATTAGTCGATGAGTCAACACTGTTTATCAAATATTGATAAGATCCGGATCCCAGATTAACTGAATCCACCGTGATAATTCCATTTCCCGATCCGCAGGCACTTGGTTGAATGACGGTAATAAAAGGCTGTAGATTAAAAACAGAGTTAATGACAAATACACTATCGTCTATACCCGGAGCAGCACAGGAAGATGATGATGAAACAGTGAAACGAATTGAATCGCCATTTGATAAATTATTAAGATTTATGCTGTCAGAATTTACCGATTGATCAATTCCATTGACCTCCCAGGTATACAATGGCGAAATCCCCTGACCGGAAACATAAGCCTTGAAGCCCAGTGCCGTGCCACTACAAATCGGATTGACATTGTATACAATTGAATCAATATTTGTCACAATAGAAGCCACGCTGTTAACCAAGATTGTATCAAAAGCGCTTGATGTCGCACAAATTTCAGACGAAATCAGTTCCACAATAACCTGATCGCCATTGATAAAAGTGTTTCCTTCGATAAAGTCAAGGTTAGTACCTTGAAGTACTCCATTTACAAACCAATTATAGGACGGTGTTAGACCTCCAGAGGTTGGGACAGCATTAAATCTAACCGAATCGCCATTACAAATGCTTGATGGTATCTGACTCAGACTAACTGATGGGGTGATATTTCCTGTCAGATTGACTATGAGACTTGCATTGGCTGTTGTTGGGATGGCGCAGGATGAACTTGAGGTCATTATAACATCAACCGTATCGCCATTATTAAATGTTGTACTGCTCAGGACATTGCCTGTTGTTGCCTGTGGCGTACCATTGACTGTCCAGGCAAATACAGGACTTAAACCGCCTCCACTTTGACTGGCGATAATATCAATATTACTTCCGCTACATGCACTCGATGGATTTTGAACTAAAGAAACATTAGGGCTAACACTTGTAACTACAGAGGCATTTAAATTTGAATTGGCTGTACCGGTGGCACATGAAGCTGATGAAGTCAGCAATACTTCAATAAGATCATTATCATTAATTGTTGTGGATGTTAAAGTTGGGCCCGTTTCTCCAATCTGAACAATCGTATTTATGCTCCACTGGAAAGTAGGGGAAGAGCCTTCTCCTGATGAGATTGTAGAAAAGATAACTGTATCGCCGCTGCAAACAGGATTTGGTGATTGCACTATGGACACACTTGGATTGACATTAGTGGTAATACTCGCTGCTAAATTTGAACTAACCGGACCACTCGAGCATGTTTCACTCGATGTCAATGTTACTTCTACCAAATCACCATTACTTAAAGCAGTGCTAAAAAATGTACTTCCGGTAAAACCGGCTTGAGGACCTCCATTTACAGTCCATGCAAATACAGGACTTGAGCCTCCTCCGCTAAAACTTGCCGTAAATAAGGCCGTATCACCCACACAGGAAGGGCTTGGACTTTGTATAAAACTTAGCGTTGGATTTACCGTTGGATTGATGTTTGCGTTTATATTCGAAGAGGCGGGACCGGTATTACATTTTTCCGATGAGCTCATTTGAACGGCAACCAGGTCACCATTATTGACAGAATTTGTAATCAATGAATCACCCGTAATTCCTGTTTGGGGGCTGCCATTTATCGTCCATGAATACACAGGGTTGCTACCGCCATTTGTAGGACTGGCAATGAATACTGTGGTATCACCAAAACAAACAGGCGAAGGCGATTGACTAAGGCTAACTGCTGTACTCAAATTATTGAGAATCAGAGGGTTTAAACTGTCTCTTGCTATTCCTGTAGCACATGGTTCTGAA
Source organism: Cytophagales bacterium (assembly GCA_040218795.1). Lineage (GTDB taxonomy): Bacteria > Bacteroidota > Bacteroidia > Cytophagales > CCMP332 > CCMP332. The sequence goes on from JAVJQT010000001.1 coordinate 172,788, forward strand.
GAAGTCATTAAAACTTTTACTTCGTCGCCGGGATTTAAACTGTTGCTAAAAAATGTTGAAGAGGTAAATCCGCCTTGGTTAATATTATTTACCAACCATTGAAAGGTCGGACTTATTCCGGAACCTGTAACAGTGGTAGTAAAAAAGGTGGTATCTCCAAAACATGTAGTATCCGGATTAAATGCGATGCTTACGGTTGGATTTATTCCCGGAACAACAGAAATGCTAATAAAAGCCGAATCGAAACAACCGCTCAATGTATTAGTTCCTACAACTATATAGTCAGTACTTACCGCCGGACTAACATTAATAGTTGTGGTATTGCCTATTGAAACCGCATTACCAACTTCAAACCATAAATAGGTGTCTGCTCCGGCCGCGCTCAGGTTTGAGCTGCTGCCAATACAAATTGGATTGGCATCTGCACTGGCACTTACATTTGGAAGCGGATTAACATTTATTGTAATAAATGAAGTGTCAAAACAACCGGTGGAAGTTTGCGTTCCAATCACAAAATAATCGGTACTACTTGTTGGAGATACACTGACATTTGCAGTAGTAGATATGGGCACAGCATTTCCAAGTTCAAACCATTGATAAGTGTCAGTTCCGCTGGCGCTGAGAATTGTGCTTTCACCAAAACAAATCGGATTTACACTGGCGCTACTGTTTACAGTTGGTAATGGATCAATATTTAATGTAATAAATGCAGAATCAAAACAACCTGTAGCGGTTATTGTACCCACAGCGATATAATCAGTACTAGAGGCTGGTGAAACATTTATATTGGCGCCTGAGCCGATACTTGTAGCATTACCAAGTTCAAACCATTGATAAGTATCCGCACCTGAAGCCGTAAGCGTTGTCGTTTCACCCTGGCAAATTGGATTGGCTGCGGCTGTAATATTAACATTGACTGCAGGGTTCACATTTACTGTAATAAAGGCAGTATCAAAACATGAGGTTAAGGTATTAGTACCTATTACAAAATAGTCTGTATCCGCAGCAGGATTCACGGCTACCGTAGCCGATGTTGAAATAGCAACAGCATTCCCAACTTCAAACCACTGATAGGTATCGGCACCTGAGGCTGTTAAATTGGAGGTGTCACCGGGGCAAATTGGATTGACATCGGCAATTGCATTTACATTTGGACTTGGGTTAACGGTGATTGAAATAAAGGCCGAATCCGAGCATCCTGTAACGGTTTCATTACCAATGACGAAATAATCTGTGCTGGCTGCAGGGCTCACGTTCACTATGGCAGAAGAAGAAAAACTTACCGCATTACCCACTTCAAACCACAAATAGGTATCAGCACCCGAAGCTGTCAAAGAGCTGCTTTCTCCAAGACAAATAGGGTTGCTGCTTGCTACTGCATTAACATTTGGAAGCGGATTTACATTCAATGTAATTGTGGCTGAGTCAATACAACCTGTAGCTGTGGTCGTCCCAATGAGTAAATAGTCTGTTGTTAAAGCCGGAGATACAGGAAGAACTGTTCCGCTGCCTATACTAACGGCATTTCCTACCTCAAACCATTGATAGGTATCTGCGCCAGCGGCATTTAAATTGGTGGTATCACCCAAACATATAGGATTAGAATCTGCAGTAATGCTGACAATCGGGTTAGCGTTAACATTTATCGTTATAAAACTGGTGTCAAAACAACCCGTGGCTAACAGGTTTCCTACTACAAAATAATTCGTAGTTATAACCGGGCTTACAGCAACATTTGCTGTTGTTGAAATAGCTGTTCCATTTCCTACTTCAAACCATTGATAAGTATCTGCCCCACTTCCTGTTAAATTACTTGTTTGACCAACACAAACCGGATTTAAATCTGCACTGCTATTGACTGTCGGCAGAGGATTTACGGTTATTGAAATAAATGCAGTGTCAAAACAACCGGTGGCAGTCTCTGTTCCAATCACAAAATAATCGGTATTTATTGTAGGATTGACATTTACGACTGCAGCACTTGAGAAAGATACCGCATTCCCAACTTCAAACCATTGATAAGTATCCGCACCGGAGGCGGTAAGACTGGTGCTTTCACCATTGCAAATGGGATTAGACGATGCTGTGATAGCAACCGGAGGGCTCGCATTCACATTTAAGGTAATAAAAGCAGTGTCTATGCAACCACTTATAGTGGCCGTTCCGACTGCGATATAATCTGTGTTTACAATCGGAGAAACGCTGATGACAGAACTCGTGCCAATTGTAGTAGCATTTCCCACTTCAAACCATTCGTAAGTATCTGCTCCTGAAGCTGTTAAATTTGTACTTTCACCCTGACAAATGGGATTTGACCCTGCTGAAATATTAACGGTTACTGCTGCATTTACATTTACAGTAATGAATGCAGAATCAAAACAACCAGTTGTGGTGTTGGTACCTATTACAATGTAATCTGTGCTTACCCCCGGGCTTACTGCCACACTTGGAGATGTAGAAATGGCGACTGCATTTCCCACTTCAAACCATTGATAAGTATTTGCACCTGATCCGGTTAATGTGCTTGTTCCACCCGGACAAATGGGGTTAATATCTGCACTTGCACCTACCGTAGGCAATGGGTTTACAGTTAATGTAATTATAGTTGAATCAAAACAGCCTGTTGCTGTCGTAGTTCCAATGACTAAATAATCGGTGCTAGTAGTCGGAGAAACATTAATTGCTGCTGATGTAGAAATGGCGATGGCATTCCCAACCTCAAACCATTGATAGGTATTGGCACCGGAGGCCGTCAAAGTAGCGCTGTTTCCAAAGCAAATTGGATTCGCGGATGCTGTAATGTTAACTGTAGGTGGGGGATTGACAAAAACCGTCACTGTGTCAAAATCCGCACAACCGGCTGCATTTTCACCCCTTACAGCGTATTGAGTGGTTGTAATAGGTGAAATTGAAAACACATTACTTGTTGAAAGGACAGCCGGGTTGCCCACTTCAAACCACTGATAGCTTGTTGCTCCGGCGGCCGTAAATACAGCAGTATCGATTGATTCACAAATTGTTTCAGAAGCCTTATCAACCGTGAGCACAACAGCGGTTAATACATCGATGGTAATATTATCGGAATTTGTACAGCCATTGGGGTCTGTATAATTGTACATTATAACATAAGAACCCGTGCCCACTATTGAAGGATCAAATGTATTACCTACAATACCGGGCCCGCTGAAGGTGCCGCCAATAGGATTTCCAGTCAAAGTAACCGGAGGACTGTTTGGACATTGATCGGGAACAGGATCAATAGTGACCACAACATCCTGAACTACCATGGTTTGATTTACAACACTTGTACAAGTAAGATTGGTATCATTATCTACGGTAAGGCTAACAGTATAAGAGCCATTGGCAGTATAAGCATAATTTGGATTGGCCAAAGTAGAAGTCCCAGTTCCGTCTCCAAAATCCCAACTGTATAAATAAGGGGGATCTCCTCCGCTTGTAATGTCTGTAAAATTGACTACCTGTCCGACACAGGCCGTGTCATCGGAAACTGTAAAATTGGCGTTTAAACTAGAAAAGTCCGCAGCACCGGGTAATCCGGAGTCGTTAAAACTCAACTCGATGAAAATGTCAAATCCCGCTATAAAACCTGTTCCAAGATCTATGACCAGAGCATAAGTTCTACCAGCAGTTAAGTTAATAGGGGCAATAAAACGGGCATTTGGAGGACTGTTTCTAATTCCCGTTGGCCCTGTATTTCCGCCATTATCCAAACAGGCTACCTGAGTGGAAGGACCAATATTGCATCCACCGGTGACATCGTATATGGCCCAATTATTGGCAAAACTAAGCGCAAGTGGTGCACCACCGAAAAAAACATTATCATCAATGGTCATTTCAAATGGACCTGTATTGGCCACTGTGAATTTGTACCAAAAGGGTCTGTTTTCACCTGAAGCCCAGCAAACGGAGTCGCCACCGGCCAGATCATCAAAGCCTACACCAGTAAAAGGAGCCTGAATTGTATCATTTCTGTTGGTAGTATTACATAATCTTAAAGCCGTCGAACAATCCAGAGATGGATAACCCTGGCCAAACAGAGAACCCTGAATGACGAGGAGAAGCGTTGACAAGATAGTAATATGCTTAATAGTACGTTTATATGTCATATTCACCGCACGAGCTTACGTTAAATTACAGTATTCACAATAATAATCCTATTAACAAGTGTACGTGCTTCAATTTAAAATGATGGGTACGCTTGTAATATTTTCCCAAAAAAGTACAATTTTTTTTAAGGAAAGGCATGATTCGTATATTTTTTACGTTAAAATGGATAATTATTTCAGTTCAGATATTCATCCTTTATTTATACTTTTGCCTTCTTCACAGAAAAAAACCTGAATCCATATGGCATTCGACATAGAAATGATCAAAAAGGTTTATCAAAACCTTGCTGAAAAAGTAGAGAAAAGCAGAAACTTATTAAACAGGCCTCTTACACTCACTGAGAAAATTTTATACAGTCATTTGGCAGATCCCTTGCCGAACGAAGAATTTAAAAGGGCCAAATCCTATGTTGATTTTAAACCAGACAGGGTAGCCATGCAGGATGCTACCGCTCAAATGGCGCTACTTCAGTTTATGCAAGCGGGTAAAAAACAAGCGGCTGTTCCTTCGACTGTGCATTGTGATCATTTGATTTTAGCCAAAGAAGGAGCTAAAGAAGATCTTAAAAACTCCATTAATACCAGTGGTGAAGTATTTAGTTTTTTAGAATCCGTCTCAAATAAATACGGTATCGGTTTCTGGAAACCGGGAGCAGGTATTATTCATCAGGTGGTGCTGGAAAATTATGCATTTCCCGGAGGAATGATGATCGGAACGGATTCTCATACTGTAAACGCCGGAGGATTGGGTATGGTGGCTGTTGGCGTAGGAGGCGCAGACGCAGTAGATGTAATGGCGGGAATGCCATGGGAATTAAAATTTCCAAAACTTATAGGTGTAAAATTGACCGGGAAACTCAGCGGTTGGACTGCCTCAAAAGATGTTATTTTAAAAGTCGCTGGAATTTTAACCGTAAAAGGTGGAACCGGTGCAATTGTTGAATATTTTGGGCCTGGGGCCGAATCTTTATCTTGTACCGGAAAAGGTACCATTTGCAATATGGGAGCTGAGATCGGTGCCACCACCTCTACTTTTGGTTACGATGCCAAAATGGAAGAATACTTAAGAGGAACGGACAGAGCTGATGTGGCGGACCTCGCCAATGGAGTTAAAGAACATTTAACCGGAGATCCTGAAGTATATGCCAATCCTGAAAAATACTTTGATCAGTTAATTGAAATTGATCTTTCAACACTGGAGCCTCATGTAAACGGACCATTTACACCGGATAGAGCAATTCCAATTTCAAAATTTGCTGAAGAAGTAAAGAAAAACGACTGGCCGGCGCGTCTGGAGGTTGGTTTGATCGGATCATGTACCAATTCTTCCTATGAAGATATCACACGTTCAGCATCCATCGCAAAACAGGCTTCGGAAAAAAATCTAAAAGCAAAAGCGGAGTTTACAGTTACTCCCGGGTCAGAAATGGTAAGGTATACTGTAGACAGAGATGGTTATTTGGATGTATTTAAAGACATTGGTGGCGTAGTACTAGCCAATGCATGCGGGCCTTGTATAGGCCAATGGTCAAGACATACCAATGACCCAAAACGCAAAAACAGTATTATCACCTCATTTAACAGAAACTTTGCAAAGCGGAACGATGGTAATCCTAATACGCACGCTTTTGTGGCATCACCTGAAATCACCACAGCCTTTGCAATAGCCGGCGACCTCACTTTCAATCCGGTTACAGACAGTTTAATAAATGAAGACGGGAAGCAGGTGAAATTAGATGAGCCCATGGGTATAGAATTTCCCCCTTCGGGTTTTGCAGTTGAAGATTCTGGTTATCAGGCTCCTGCAGAAGATGGAAGCATGGTTGAAATAAAAGTTGCGCCTGACTCAAAACGTTTGCAATTGCTCGAACCTTTTGATCCATGGAATGGAGAAAATTTCAAGGATATGAGATTGCTCATTAAAGCAAAGGGAAAATGTACCACCGACCATATTTCTATGGCAGGTCCCTGGTTGAGATACAGAGGGCATTTGGACAATATTTCCGACAATACGCTTACAGGTGCTATCAATTATTTCAACGATGAAACAGACAAGGTTAAAAATCAGTTGACCGGTGAGTACGGAGCTGTTCCTGCAACACAGAGAGATTATAAGGCCAAAGGAATTCCAACAATAGTTATTGGTGATCACAATTATGGCGAGGGAAGCTCAAGAGAACATGCGGCCATGCAACCACGATTTTTAGGTGTAAGAATTGTATTGGTAAAATCATTTGCCAGAATTCATGAAACGAACCTGAAAAAGCAGGGAATGTTGGGACTGACTTTTGCAAATGAAAACGATTATGACAAAGTGCTGGAAGACGATATAATTGAAACAGTAGATTTGGATCAATTCGCACCTGACAAACAAATTACATTGCGATTTAAACATTCTGATGGTTCTGAGGATTTGATCAAAACCAACCACACATATAATGAAAACCAGATTAAATGGTTTAGAGCGGGCTCTGCTCTTAATTTGATAAAAGAGCTTGAGAAGTAAAAATTGGAAATGAAGCGATTAGGTATTCTGGCCATTATTTCAGTAATGGCTTTCTCCTGTGTTATGAATAAGAAAGTTATTTACTTGCAGGACGACGACTATTACGGCAAAAACTTGCCTTATAATCAATGGGTTAATGAATATGAAGCCAAATATCAGGACTATTTGCTTCAGCCCGGTGATATTATATCCATTCGCATCGGTTCATTAACTCCGGCCGAGTACAACTTTATCAAAGAATACGAAAGACAATTAGGCCAGATTAGAAAACTCAATCAATTTGAGCAGAATAATAAGTCTTCACAAGGTAGAGGAAATCAGGGTGGAGGAATGATAGGTGCAGGAGGGACATCTCAAAATCCATTTGATGTAGGTTTAATTCAATTTCTTGTTGATAATTATTTGTCGGGTTTCGAACTGGATGATGAAGGAAAACTCAATTTACCGGAAATTGGAGAATTGATTTTATCCGGCAAATCCATAGATGAGGCCGAGGCAATTATTCAGGACAGCCTGGAGGGTTATTTTGAAACTCCCATTATAAAAGTAGAGCTTATGTCATTTCAGTTTTCGGTATTTGGTGAAATTGCCAAAGAGGGTCGCTACACCTCCTATAGTACGGAAACAAATATATTTGATGCAATTGCACTGGCAGAAAACCTGACTGAATTCGCAGATAGATCCAGGATCAAGTTAATCAGAACCGAAGGGCGAAATGTGAAAACAGCTTATATCAATTTATTGGATGAAAAACTTTTGGGATCAGAATTTTACTATCTGAGACCAGGAGACAAAATTATTGTACCGGCATTAAAGGCAAAGGTATGGCGGCAATATATAATATCAGATGCTGCAAGAGCCGTTGCTACTTTGAGTTCAATTGCCACCTTAATAGTCATACTAACCACAAGATAATTGGACGAATTTCAAAACACTGATCAGGACGAAAAACAGGGCATCGGGATAATTCAAAAAGTTCTTCTTAGTGCATTATCTAATTGGTATTGGATTACATTGAGTGTAATTGTATTTCTTACTATAGCTTTTCTTTACAATAGATATACAACCCCAATTTACCAGGTTTCAGCTTCATTGGTAAAAGTAAAGGCCACTGAAGCAGAGAGTATCTTTTCACCCGGTCGTTCCGCTGGTTTTTTCCGTTCCGATGTTAGTGATGTAGAACGTGAATTGAGAATAATAAAATCTCAAAAAAACATTGAAGAGGCATTAAATAATTTGGATTTTCATTTTAGTGTTTACAGATCCGGAGAAATAAAAACCTCAGAAATTTACCCTCATGATTATTTCTGGATTGAAATAGATTCAAGTTCAACAAGAATTCCATTTGGAGAGTTATTTGAGTTTAAAAATCTCAAGAATAACTCTACTTTTTCCTTGAATCCATTGAGCGAGACGAGTGACCTTAAAAATCTGTCAAATAAGACCTTTAAATTTAATGAATGGTTTAATATAAATGGATGCAAGCTAAAGATTCAAAAATTGACCAACAGGAATCTCTCAGAAACAAGCGATGATTTTCTATTTAAATTGAATGATCCGGAAAACAATTCCACTTTGTATGAAAATCAATTGCGACTGAGAAGTGATAAAAACTCCAATAATATATTTCATTTTTCCTTTAGTTCAACAACACCTCAAAAAGACATTGCATTTTTAGAAACACTTATAAAAGTTGTTAGAAAAAATAATCTCTCCGAGAAAAACCGCGAGGCATCTAATTCACTAAATTTTATCGAAACACAGCTTTCAAAACTGACTGATACTCTGAGTTATTTTCGAGGAAAAATTGATGAATACAAAATAAAAAATCTCGATTTTGGGAATGCTTCTAATCTTATTTTGGAAAAAATAAATCGTTTGGAAGAGTATAAGTCTGAATTGCTTCTCAAGAAAAACTATTATGAATATTTAAAAAAATATGTGGAACAAAAAAGGGACGAAGAAATTTTCGCTCCAATGGTAATTGGTATTGAGGATCCATTATTAAATGAACTTGCACTTGAATATATCAACATAAAGAAAGAAGCCAGACTACTTAAAAACGAAAAAAATAAGGAAAACCCATATTTAAATTATGAAGAAAGTGTGGTGGAAAGAATTGAAAAAAATATAATTGAAAACGTAACAAACCAGCAGGAAGACAACTCAAAAAAACTCTTAGAAACTGATTCAAAAATCAATTTTTATATTTCTTCTCTTACAGGACTTCAGGAAGAACAACGCGATTTATATGAAGTGCAGCAGCTTTCAGAGTTAAACTCTCAACTAGTAGAGCTCTTGCTCCAAAAGAAAACTGAAATAAGTATAAATAAATCTTCAAACAGCTCTGATTACGATGTATTAGATGATCCCAAGTTCGTTGATGATCCATTGATACCGGATAAAGAAAGAAATCTTCTCATTGCCCTGGCAATCGGACTCGGCATACCTTTCAGTTTGATTTACCTCAAAGAAGCACTGAACAAACGTGTTAAGTATAAAGACGATCTATTAAGTTTAACTGATATTCCATTAATAGGAGTTATTGGGCATAGTAAGCACGACAATAATTTGGTGGTTACTGAAAAACCAAAATCCGTGGTTTCTGAATCTTTTAGAGCCATTAGATCTAATATTCACTTTCTTCAGGCAGGTGAAGAAGGCGGTGTTTTCCTGGTGACATCGAGTATAAGTGGTGAGGGAAAAACATTCTGTTCGATCAATCTTGCTCAGGTTTTTAGTTTATCTGAGAAAAAAGTACTTCTTATCGGAGCTGATATGCGGAAACCAAAAATCTACGATGATTTTGGAATTTCCAATGACTTTGGCTTATCCTCTTTTTTAAGTGGAGATATGTCACTTAAAGACGTTATTCAGAAAACTAAATTTCAAAATCTGGATATCATCAGTGCTGGAATTATCCCGCCAAATCCTTCAGAATTATTAATGAGCGACCGAATGCAGGAAGCTGTTAAGAGTTTAAGGGTCGATTATGAATATATTATTATTGATTCTCCACCCGTTGGACTAGTTACAGATGCTAAGATACTTATGGAAAGGGCCGACCAAACCATTTATATAGTTAGACAAAACGTTTCACCAATTGAAGCAATTAATAATCTGGATATGGATTACCAAAATGGAAAAATCAAGCACATATCTATGATTCTTAATGATTTATCGATTAAAAAAAGTGGCTATGGCTATGGTTATGGTTACGGCTATGGTTACGGCTATGGATATGGCTATTACGAAGATGACCATAAAAAGAAAAAAGGTATTTTTAACAGGCTGTTTGGCAAAGGCTGAGTAATACTATGAAAATACTTCTCACCGGAGTTGCGGGTTTTATCGGGTATCACACGGCGTACAAGCTTCTTCTAGAGGGTTATGAAATTACAGGACTCGATAATCTCAATACATATTACGATGTTGACCTAAAATTAAGGCGACTGGAATCGCTTGGAATTAAAGCCTCACAGATTTCCGATGATGATGTATTGCAAAGTGAGAATTTCAAAAATTTTCAATTCGTAAAAATTGACATTGCAAATAAACATGAGCTTTATGAGGTAATATCAAAATCAAAACCTGATGTAATTATACATCTTGCTGCACAAGCCGGTGTTAGATATTCACTTGATCATCCCGAAAAGTATCTTGAGAGCAATATTCATGGATTTTTAAATCTTATGGAAGCAATTAAAGAAAGGCCTTTAAAGCATTTCATCTTTGCTTCCAGTTCTTCAGTTTACGGTCTGAATAAGGAAATCCCATTTAAGACTAATCACCATACTGACCATCCTATTTCACTTTATGCTGCTACAAAAAAGAGCAATGAAATGATGGCGCATACTTACAGCCATTTATTCAATATTCCAATGACAGGCTTGAGGTTTTTTACTGTTTACGGTCCTTGGGGTAGGCCTGACATGGCCATGTTTATTTTCACAAAAAATATCTTAGAAGGAAAAGAAATTAATGTTTATAACAATGGCCAAATGAGTAGGGATTTTACCTATATCAGTGATATTGTCGATTCAATCAGTAAACTGATCGATAAGGTTCCAAATGGTAAAACTCCAAATAATCAAAAAAATTTACTACCAAACGAGAGTACTGCTGCCTATCAATTGTTCAACATAGGATATAATAGCCCTACAAAATTGACGGACTTTATCAAAGCCATAGAGAAACACACCGGTAAAAAAGCAAAAATCAATTTTCAACCTTTACAGCCCGGAGATGTAGAAAACACCTTTGCCGATGTGTCGGATTTATTTGAATACATCGATTTCAAACCGAAAATAGGTGTGGATGAAGGAGTTGAGAAGTTTGTGGAATGGTTTCGAGGGTATTACAATTGCTAATTTTACCTTTCTTTGGAGCGCATTCATTATATTAACTTTCGGTTTATTTTTGTTTATCTGTTTATCTGTTTATCTGTTTATCTGATTTTCTGTTTACCTGTAATATTAAGATTCCCATTCTTAATTAGAATTTTTCATATTTGAAAAAAAGCATAAGACTAATTGATAATTACTTTCTACAAATCAACAGAAATTGGAACAAAACATATTTGTAGTTTGCTTGAGATATGCATAGTTACTCATTTGAAAAACTGAATGTCTGGAAAGATAGTCTTGAATTAGTTAAGCTAATTTATAAAGTCACGAAAGGATTTCCATCTGATGAAAAATACGGCTTGATCTCCCAAATGAAAAGAAGTTCTGTTTCAGTAAGTTCTAATATCGCAGAAGGTTCAACAAGGAAAACCGATAAAAATCAATCTCATTTTTATTCGATGGCTTATGGCAGTTTAATCGAATTATTGAATCAATTGATCATTCGTGAGCAATTGCATTTTATTTCCAAGAATGAGCTCGATAGTTTGAGATTAGAAATTGATAAAGTAGCCAATAAACTGAACGCACTTCAAAAATCCAGAATAAGGTAGCGCATTTCTTTTTTTTGTAATTCTCAAATACCATAGTTTTGCCACTAAACAGTTAAACAACTCAATGTTTAAACAATTAAACACTTAATCATCCATTGAAAAACTTCGCTCTCATCGGTGCTGCCGGCTACATTGCTCCACGACATTTAAAAGCCATAAAAGAAACCGGAAATAAATTAACCGCTGCCGTTGACAAGCACGACTGTGTTGGAATTATGGACTCATTCTTTCCAAAAGCTGCTTTTTTCACCGAGTTCGAACGATTTGACAGACATTTAGAAAAGGAAAAAAGAGAAAATCATCAGGCGGACTACATCAGTATATGCACTCCGAATTATATGCACGATTCCCATATCCGTTTTGCATTGCGCTATGGAGCTGATGCAATTTGTGAAAAACCACTGGTTTTAAACCCCTGGAATGTTGATCACCTTTTGGAATTGCAAAAGGAATCAGGTAAGAAAGTTTATAACATATTGCAATTAAGGCTTCATCCAAGTGTTATTGCTTTAAAACAAAAAATTGAAACGGAGCCGGAAAAGATACACGATATTGATCTAACTTATATTACCTCTCGCGGAAACTGGTATTACGCCTCATGGAAAGGTGACCTTAATAAATCAGGTGGAATAGCTACTAATATTGGAATTCATTTTTTTGATATGTTGATTTGGATTTTTGGGCCGGTTCAAAAACGCAAAATTCATTTACATGAACACGATCGTGCGAGTGGATTTCTGGAATTAAAAAATGCAAGAGTTAGATGGTTTTTGAGCATTAACGCAGAAACACTTCCTGATAAGGTCAAAAAATCCGGCTTGAGCACTTACAGATCAATAACGATTGAGGGCGAAGAATTTGAGTTTAGCAAGGGTTTTAATGATCTGCATACGAGGAGTTATGAAAATATAATGTCAGGAAATGGCTTTGAGCTCTCAGAAGCCAAACCTTCTATCAATGAAGTGTTTGAGATCCGTCAAGCGGAAACGCATCCTCTAAAGGAAGATTATCATCCTCTGGCAAAATTACCCCTGGCACATCATCCTTTCACTAAATCCTGAAATGGCGGAAAAGAAATGGCTGGTTTTTTACACTAAAAGCAGGCATGAGAAAAAATGTTTAGACCTTCTTTTGCGCCGAGGCTATGAAGCATGGCTTCCCATGGTAAAGGAATTAAGACAATGGTCTGATCGCAAAAAAAAAGTAGAAGCTCCTCTCTTTCGCTCTTACATTTTTGTCAATTTGGAAGAACATCAGCTAAGGGAAGTTCTTCAATTACCCGGTATTTCCTGGAACATTCGTCACAATGACAAACCCGCTGTACTGCATTCAAAAGATAAAGAAATCATTGAGCAAATCCTGGAATCAGGATACACCATTGAGGAAGAATCAAATATCGGCGATTTCGAAAAGGGTAAAAAAGTTATAATTACTTCAGGCGCCTTGAAAAACAACAAAGCCATTGTTTTATCAAAAGATAGCCCTTTCGTACTTATTCAGCTTGAAAGCATCGACAAAAACATCAAGGTAAAGCTCCCATTTGATACTTTAAAGCTAATTAATACAAATGATGAGTAAAAAAACTACTCATATCTTGTTTTTTATAATTCGTAATTCGTAATTTGACATTTAATCAACGAAGCCATTGCGAAGTTGATTGTAATTGATTGAATTGCTCGAAACACTCATCACATCTAAGACCAGAATAAAATTGCTGGTCAAATTTTTTTCAAACGCTCACAGCAAGGGTTACCTGAGGAGTTTGGCCAATGAATTTGGTGAATCCACTAATGCCATCCGCCTGGAACTGAATAATTTAAGCGAAGCCGGATTTTTGGTATCCGAAGAAGCCGGAAGAACCATAGAATACCGGGCAAATAGCAAACACCCATTATTTCCTGAATTAAAAAACCTCGCCATGAAATATTTGGGATTGGATAAGATCGCTGAAGAAGTGGTTCAGAAGTTGGGAGATGTAAAAGGCGCATTTATTCACGGTGATTATACGAAAGGCATCGATAGTGGTTTGATTGATCTGGTTTTGATTGGCCATGTAAATAGAGATAATCTTCATCGATTGGTTGTGAAAGCAGAGAAGATGATTAAAAGAAAAATTAGAGCCATGATTCTCTCAGAAGAAGAGTTTGTTGGCTTAAAAGATAAATTAGAAGCTGATCAGGCCATTTGGCTGTGGAAAGGTTAAAAATGAATTATTAAAAATTAAAAATTATTCATTAAATCTACGGACATCGGACTTGAGACTTATGACTCTCTTCGTATTCCGTACTGTTTATTCTGTATGGATTATAATACTTTATTGAATTAGAGTGATCCGATTCTCTTAAGAGTATTATCGTATTATCCTGCTCCGTTCATGTGACTGAGGAGGCGAAGCTGTGTCAAATCAATTGGCAATTAGAAATGAGCAATTAGTAATTTTGAAACAGACCTGCACCTAAACTCTAAACTCTAAACTCTCAACCTTAAACCCTAAACTTTAAACTATTTTTCACGCTTCAAATTGAATTTTTAAAGAGATCGCTATAAAACGAGAAATATACTATCATGAATGAGTCCCAAATAACCGTTATTAAACCACAAAAAGGATGGCAACTGATAGATGTTAAAGAAATTATCAGGTACAAAGACCTATTATATTTTCTTGTATTAAGAGGGATTAAAGCAAAATATGCGCAATCTGTTTTGGGTGTAAGCTGGGCTGTTATCCAACCATTATTTACGACGCTTGTTTTTACGGTGATTTTTGGAAATTTAGCCCAGGTAAGTTCAGATGGGATTCCCTATGTTATTTTTAGTTTCACAGCAATGGTCCCATGGAATTATTTCTCAGGTACATTGACGGAATCATCCAATAGTCTTGTGGCAAATGCTAACATGATAACTAAAGTTTATTTTCCAAGAGTGGTATTGCCTCTGGCTGCAGTATTCACAAAATTACTGGATTTCTGTATCGGTTTTATCACCTTGGCCGGTTTTATGATTTACTTTAGATTTGTCCCCTCCATTGATGCCCTTTTTATTCCACTTTTACTTTTGATATTGCTTTTAACATCGATGGGTATAGGAATGATATTGTCTGCAATGGCAGTACAATATCGAGACGTAAAACACGCCATGACTTTTATGACATCTTTGCTCATGTACGCCGCACCCGTCGTATATCCCGCTTCGCTCATCCCGGAAAAGTATCAGTTTTGGTATGCTTTAAATCCGATGGTTGGAGTAATTGAAGGTTTTAGAAGTGCACTTTTAAGTACAAATCCGATGCCCTGGAATTTTATTCTTTCAGGCTTTATTGTAGCAGTAATCGTTTTCGTATTTGGGGCATTTTATTTTAGAAAAATGGAGAAAATTTTTGCAGATGTTGCCTAATTAAAACCTTTTGATTAACAATTGAAAACCATAGATAAAGATACGGTCATTAGCGTTAAAAACCTTAATAAAAGGTATAGGATAGGTTTAGAAGAAACAAAACAGGAGACTTTTGCGATGCAAATATGGCATATGTTAACAGCTCCATTTAGAAATTTTAAAAACCTAAAATCTCTTAGCAATTTCACAGGCACCGAAGACGAAAGTATTTTTTGGGCACTTCGTGATATAAATTTTGAAGT
This sequence comes from Cytophagales bacterium, assembly GCA_040218795.1. GTDB lineage: Bacteria > Bacteroidota > Bacteroidia > Cytophagales > CCMP332 > CCMP332. The sequence goes on from JAVJQT010000001.1 coordinate 188,013, forward strand.
TAAAAAAGGAGAAGTCTTGGGTATTATTGGGCATAATGGTGCCGGTAAAAGTACGCTCCTTAAAATACTAAGTCGTATCACCGAGCCAACGGAAGGGGAAATTCAAATTAAAGGTCGTGTGTCTTCATTGTTGGAAGTTGGAACCGGATTTCATCCTGATTTGACTGGTAGAGAAAATGTATACATGAATGGAACAATTTTGGGGATGTCTAAAAAAGAGATCGATTCAAAATTCAAGGAGATTCATGAATTTTCCGGAATAGGAAAATACATTGACACACCGGTTAAGCGCTATTCTTCCGGAATGAAAGTAAGGCTTGCATTTTCAGTCGCAGCTCACCTCGATCCTGAAATTCTAATTATTGATGAAGTATTGGCAGTGGGAGATGCCGAATTTCAAAAGAAATGTCTTGGCAAAATGGAAGATGTGGCTGGGAAAGGAAGAACAGTTTTGTTTGTAAGTCATAATATGGCGGCAGTACAAAATTTATGTACTCGAGCATTACTTTTAAACAAAGGATTATTAGTAGAAAATGGAGAAACTCATTTGATTATAGACAATTATTTGAATTCTTTTAAACAAAATGCAATTGCCAATATAAATTCAAATAAGAAAACAAGTAAAGTATTTATAAAAGATATTAGCCTTAATTCAAGAGAAAAATTTAACAATGTTAAAAGTGGAGATGATGTTGATTTAATAATAAATATTGCTAAAGGAGACAATTATAGCGAAAAGGATGAATTATCTATTGCTATTCATTTTTACGATAGTCAAGGAAAAAGATTGTTTGTATGTAGTCCATCATTTTATAATAAATCGCTTGGGTGTTTAAGTAATGTTGATATTATCAAATGTAAAATCGAAAATTTTCCTTTAGCAGAAGGAAACTATTCAATTAATATTTGGTACTCTGTGAATAATGAACCCTATCCAGAAATTGACAATGCTTTAAGTTTTTCTGTTTATCCTGGAGACTTTTATAAATCGGGTAGATTACCAAAAAAAGATAAAGGAAGCTTGTTTTTAGTGAAACAAAATTGGACAATATGAAATTGTTTAAAGACATTAAACCGAAAGAAATTGATATAATATCTTATCCAAAAAGTGGCAGAACATGGCTTTCTATTATGATCGGATCATATTTAGCACGTCATTTTGGATTAGATGAAGCTCAATTCATTTTTTCAAAAGAGTTAACATCAATCTCTAAAAAAATAAATAAAATTGGCTTAATTAAGATACATCATGATGGGCCAAATTTTTTGAAAAAACCTGAAGAATTAACAATAGATAAAAGTGAATACAAAACACATAAAGTTGTCTTTTTAGTCAGAGACCCAAGAGATATTGTTGTATCTGCTTATTTTGAAAAAAATAAGAGAGTTCCTGCCAGACTAGAAGACCATCCTTATGAGGAATATTTTAAAGGATCAATTAATAAATTCTTGTATCACGACATTGGCAGTTTATCTACCATTATTAGATTCTATAATATTTGGAAAGAGAATTTCAACCTTCCATCGGATATGATAATTATGAAATATGAAAACCTTGTAAATAATACCTGTATTGAATTTTTGAATATTTTGAGATTTCTCGGGATCAATTCACCCAATATCGAATTGGTTAAGTCGATTGTCTCAGAAAATAGTTTTGATAATTTGAGAACAAAGGAAGAAAAAAACGTCTATAATGATTATTCTTTAAAACCAGGAGACAAAAGTGATTCTGAAAGTTTTAAAGTAAGAAAAGGAAAAATAGGAGGATACGTCGATTATTTTGACGAAAACGAAATAAAGTATTTAAATGATCAAATTGCATCAAAGTTAGATTCAATATACAAGTATTAATGAAGAAGTTTTTAATTAAAAATCTAAATAACGAAAGCTCCGAAACTGGCTCGAATTACAAGCATCATATTGAATCAATTACAATTGATGGTATTCCGAGATTTGTAAATATAGAGGACAATTATTCTGAAAATTTCGGTTATCAATGGAATAAATGGCATTCAATTTTATCAGATAAACGCCACCCTAATAATTCTGGGAAAAAATACGATACAATAGTAAAAAGGACCAAATTTGATAAGTTGGAAACGAAGGATAAGACCATTTTAGAATGTGGTTGTGGAGGAGGTGATGATACTGAGGTATTGTTAAAATTTCCTTTTTCGGAAATACATGCTTTTGATCTTAGCAATGCGGTCGATAGAGCAGCTAAATTTTTGAAAGATCCAAGATTAGTGTTTTCACAGGCCAGTATCTTTGATATTCCTTATGAAGATGAGTCATTTGATTTCGTGTATTGCCATAGGGTATTGCAACACACCCCAGATCCGGAAAAGGCATTAAAAAGCATTATGTCAAAAGTAAAACCAGGTGGGGTTCTATTTGTACATAGCTATCATAAATCTAAAAATTATATGAGGCATTTTAAATACAAATACCGTTTCATTACAAAAAGAATATCCGTTAAGAAAATCGAATGGTTTTTAGATAAGTATGCAAATACAATGCACAATCTTATTGAGAAAATGAACCAAAACAGATTTTTAAAGAAAATGGCATATGCCTTCATTCCTTTAGAATACACCCAAAGTTTTGGAAACTTTTCACGAGCTGAAATTATTGAACTTGAAAAACTAGTAACGTTTGATGCATTAACACCTGCTTATGATAAGCCAATGACCTGGGAAACAATGAAAAATATGGTCGAATCTGAAAATTTCGAGATATTGTTTTCCAATCCAAACCCAAGTGGATCACCTATTTATTTGACTGCAAGAAAAATTATATAATGTGTGGAATTCTTGTAAGAAGTAATTCCAATTTAGAAATTGATAAAAATATTTGCAGGGCTTCTCTGAACTCTATGATTCATCGTGGTCCGGATGACCATGGCTTAAGTTATTTTGAAAATAATATGGTCGTTCTTGGTCATCGAAGATTATCAATTGTTGATCTAAGTGAATCCGGGAGACAGCCACTATGCAATGAGGACGGCTCTTTATGGATCTCCTTTAATGGTGAAATATATAATTATCTTGAACTGAGGTCGCAGCTTGTAAATAAAGGTCATATTTTCAAATCTCAGACAGACACAGAAGTCATTTTACATGCTTATGAAGAATGGGGTGAATTAGGTGTATTGGAAAGGTTAAATGGAATGTTTTCTTTTTGTATTTATGATAATCTAAAAAAAGAATTCTTCTGTGCACGAGATAGAATCGGGATTAAACCCTTTTTTTATTATAAGGATAGTAAAACGTTCATTGCTGCTTCTGAAGTCAAAGCAATTTTAAAGTGGGACGATATCAATAAGGATTTAGATCGTTCAAAATTTATAGACTATTTCAATTATTTCTACGTACCCGGCCCAGCCACAATTTGGAAAAATATTTTTCAGTTAGCCCCCGGGCATTATTTGAAATTCAAAAAAGGAGAATCACCTGAAGCTAAACAATATTGGTCACTCGATTCTAAAATTGTAAATACAAATAATAAAAAAGCAGAAGAGGAAAGTTGGGATTTGTTAAATGATGCTATTTCAAAGCAAATGATTGCTGATGTTCCTGTTGGCGTATTGTTAAGTGGGGGCTATGATTCAGCCACACTATTATGGCATGCAAGTAAATCCAATCCAAATGTTGCATCATTTAATATTGGATTTAAGGGTTTTGACAAAAGCGAACATAAGGAAGCTGCTGAAATTTCAGATTTCGTAGGAAATGAACATCACAATATGATGTTAAGTGAAAACTACATGGATGATCTGGAAATGTTGTTTAACTGGTATGACGAACCTTATGCTATCACTTCTATGATGTCCTATTTTCAGGTTTCCAAAATGGCATCTGCTTCAAGAAAAGTAGTGCTTGCAGGAGATGGAGGAGATGAAGCGTTTGGGGGTTATAATTGGTATAATATGATCTATGATCAAACCCAAAATTTTGGAATTCGAAATACAATTCATTCCTTATTTCCGGATAAGCGCAAAGAATTTTTAAATAAAAAATATCATCAGGTTATGGGAGGTGGTGGTAATAAACCATATCGATATATGGATTTATTATCACAGGATATTTATAAAGACAATGATTATAACCTTTACCATAGCTATGAAATGGAAGACATTTCAAATTATTCAGGATCCGTTAAATATTTTCAAAAACTAGATTATAAACGATTTGTTCCGGAAGCAGCCCTAATCAGAGCAGATAGGTCATCAATGGCAAATTCACTAGAGGTTCGGGTGCCTTTCCTGGATCATAGACTGATAGAACTTTCTTTGTCCTGGCCGGAAAAGATCTTGTATTCAAATAAGGTTAAAAAAGCAAGGCTTTATGCCAATCTGTCGAAAATTTTTCCGGAAAGGATTTTAAATTTCCCCAAACGAGGATTCGGAAACCCTACTAAATATTTCTTTGAAAATTCATCAAAAACCAAAGATAGAATTCTTTCAAGTGATTTGTTTACCGATGGGATATTGAATAAAGAGATAAAAACCAATTCTTTAAAAGATATGGGCAGAAAGGATTTATGGTTGTTAATTGTTTTAGAATATTGGTATTCCAAATGGATTAAAAATGGAAATTAACAGAAAATTCAGAGCACCCAGAATATGGTCAAATGATGAGCTAAGAAAATTCGCCCATTTATTTGAAGGTGATGTGATAAATGTCAGCGGTTGGAAAGATGAAGATAAACAAGGGAGCTCCTACAAAAACTACTTTGTAAAATCTAAGTCCTATACTATTTCCAATTATAAATCTGAAGCCAGAGGGTTTCAGGGAAATGATGGAGAGATTTATCTGGATCTTGAAAAAGAGCTTCCCATTGAATTACATAATAAATTTGATGTAGTGTTTAATCATACCACACTCGAGCACATTTATCATGTAAACACGGCCATAAAAAACTTATGCCAATTGTCGAAAGATGCCATTGTACTGGTTGTTCCTTTTTTACAGGAAATGCATGGAGAGTATGGAGATTATTGGAGGTTTACACCATCTGCAATCATAAGAATGCTCAGCGATAACGGTTTTAGTGCCCATTATTTATCATTTAATAAAGAACCACTAACGTCTGTATATGTTTTTTGCATTGCATTCAGAGATTCAGATAAATGGAATGATCGGATAGAAAAAAATATTCAAAGTGGTTTGGATCTTAGCAATCGAAAAGAAGGAATTATAGGATTTAATGCACATGGTGAATTAAGTCAGTCAAAAAAGAAAAGAAAATTTGGGTTGTTTTAATGGAATCAATTAATCATTAAATTGAACAATTCTGTATTTGTTGTAATCCGGTCAGTTGGCGAGCTTACAACTGATGTATGTCTGGAAAAGATTAGGACTCAAATTGAAGATAATTCTATAGCAGTAATTAAAGAAAAACCATTTAGTAATGCCGTTAAAAAAACATTCGAATTAGGAATTAAGTCGGGTAAGAAATGGACTTTGGCGGTTGATGCAGATATTTTATTGACTGAATCTTCTATCTCAAATTTGATAAATCAGGCAGAACAATTGCCGGATGATTTCTTTATGATTCAGGGTAGAGTATTGGACAAACTATTTGGTTTTGCACGCAATGGTGGCCCTCATTTATTCAGAACAGGATTGTGCGATAAAGCTTTGATGATGATTCCGGATTCAAAAAATGAAATAAGACCTGAGGGAGCAACCGTAAATGCCATGATAGATAAAGGTTATCATCGGTATAAAGGAAAAGACATTTATGGCATACACGATTTTAATCAATCTAATTTTGATATTTTCAGAAAAGCATACGCTTATGGATTAAAATTTAGGGATATGGCTCCATATTTTTTAGGTGAATGGGCGAAAAAAAGAAAGTTCGATCCACAGTTTGACATAGCCATTTGTGCCTTCTCTCTGGCTTTAGGAAGAAATAAAACATCTCAAGTAGACGAATCATATTTACATGAAATATTTGAAAAAATCGATTATAACGATTTGAAAAATAGTGTCAATAATCATATTGAATCAGTAAGTGATTTTATTTCTCAATATAAAATATCCCCTCGCGCATATTCAGAGCATAAAAAGCACAATAGCATTTTGAGATCTGATAAAAATGATAAAATAAAGGCCCCGTCGAGGTTCAAAAGAAGAATTCTAAAGAAGGTAGAGAATTGGATTCAAAAGAGGCAATAAATAATTGATTGAAATAAAACATGTAAACCACCTTCCAAAGGAGTTTGTGCAGCTATGTCATGAAAATGAACATTATACAATACATCAGTCTTTGCCTTTTGTAAATGCCTATTTGAAGTACTTTTTAGGTGAGAATCATATATTTTGTCTTTTGGCCTATGATAAAGGCAGACTTGTTTCGGTCTTGGCTTCTGAAATTAAAAAAACACGTTTTTTAAAGTTATTCAGCTATTTTGAAATACAGGAATTAGGTCACTCTGTAAATGACTTTTATAATATCCCTGGGGATAAAAGATATTCAGAGGAAATTAGTACGGCCTTTTTAAATTGGTTCAAAAATAACAGCGCCAGTTGGAATAGAATTAATTTTTCATTTATCCCAAGTATAAATGAGACAGGAAATCTTTTAACGGCTAAACTGGCAAAGGAATTTGATGGCAAGGTATATTCCGAAAGAAATTATTTCAAAATTGACACTTCCATATCCTGGGAAGAATATTTCACAGCAGAGATAAATAAAAAACTACGAGATGTAAGAGGAAGGTTAAATAGAATAAAACGCAATGGTCATGAGGTAAAAGTTGAATATATTAATTCCGGTATATTGAATTACTTACCTGATTTTTTAATACATTTTTCCAAAAGAAGAACAGACAAACAACAATCCAATAGCTATGAGAATTTTTCAAAAAAACAATTGATTGAATATGTTGTAAAAAATCAGTCAGACACTTGCAAAGTGCAATTGGCTTTATTAAAGGATGAAAAAGACAATATTTGGGCTTATCAACTGGATTTGCTTGATACGTTAAAAGGAATTTGGTATCACTACGCACCTGTATTTAATGATAAATACTACGAATTTTCACCGGGAAAAGTTTTGCTGTTTCTGACCCTGCAAGATGCTTTTGCAAATAAAAATATTCTTGAATTTAATTTTATGCGAGGCGAATCATCCTATAAACAACAATTTACCGACTCTTCTGAAAAATACTTGCATTGCAGGGTGGTCAATGATAAAACCTGGAAATACAAATTGAATAGAATGCTTTTAAATTTAAAGAACTTATTTAATTGACAGCTGTCGACTTAATCATATCGATTGATACTGAATGTGATAAAGGACCTGCTTGGGAAATAAAAAAACCAATGTCTTTCGATAATATAATTGAAGGCATTCCGAAGTATCTCAATCCTCTATTTGAAAAATTTGATATCCGGCCGAGTTATTTATTAAGTCCTGAGGTCATGCAAAATGAGCAATGCGTTGATTTGTTTAAGACTCTTAAAAATACAGAACTCGGTACGCATTTGCATGGCGAATTTATTGAGCCAGAAGCTGATTGGGCTGCAAATAGAACAAAAACCCCGCAATTGGCTTACGATGCCAAAATTGAAAAGGAAAAATTAAAAAACCTGACATTATTGTTTGAATCAAAATTCAGTTATGCCCCCAAATCATTTCGCGCAGGTCGCTGGGGCATGAGTAAGTCTACCCTGCCATTTCTAGAAGAGCTGGGCTATACTGTTGATTCATCTGTATGCAGCTTTAAAACTCATAAATTTGAAAAAGGAGAGGTTAACTTTTGGGGTGCTCCTCTGCAACCATATTATCCTTCCTTGAATGATTTTAGGAAAAAAGGCAAAATGAAAATCCTGGAAGTGCCGGCTACGCTTGCAAATCTACATTTAATGAAATGGCCGAAACCTGTATTGCGAAGGCTCAATGACAATAGTAAATGGCATAAGAAAATTTTGGGAAAATTGGGTAGAACCTCCCAAGTAACCTGGTTTCGGCCCTGGAAAAGCACAGCGGACGAAATGATTAATCTTTCGACTTATTTTATTGAACATTTTTCAAATAATTCGAAACCGGTTGTTCTTAACATGATGTTTCACAGCAATGAAATATTACCCGGTACCAGTCCTTATGTTCAAAGTCAAAAAGATTTGGATATTTATTTAGATAGCTTGAAATATCTCTTCGAATTTTTAGGAAATAATTATAAAGTAAAAGGAATTGGTTTATCGGATTCCAGGAATTATTAAAAGAGTCTTGAAATTAAATTGGCCAGTTATTCATACTGAACAATTTTTTGAATTAAAACTTCTACATTTTAAAGGTTTAAAAAATAATATTGATGACCTAAAAATTGTCAAAGCAAATGATGACTCTATTTTAGAATTACTAAAAATTTGGCCGGTCAATATTGCAAAAATGCAGGAAAGACTGGATTCAGGTAATTCTGAATGCTTTATTTCTTATCTAAAAGAAGAGCCTGTCGCGTATCACTGGATACAATTTTCCGGAATTCATAAAATAAGGCCAATTGGCAAAAGTATAAATGTGCCTTTAAATGCTTTTATTTTCTATCATACCAGAGTTTCAAAGAACCATCAGGGAAAAGGGATTAATAAAATTGCCATGTCTGAGATAATTTCATATCAAAAAAAGAATGAATTTCAGATGTCTCTTATCTATACTTCAAAAAAAAACAAGGCTCAATTTCACAGTCTTAAATCCTTGGGTTTTGAAAAAGTAAAATCAATCACGAGCCTAAAATTAGGTTCAAACTATTATAGCCTTTCTAAAATTTGGGATTAAAAATCAGCTTGATATTTGACCATTTTGCGCATCCAAATCAACCTTTCTGGACAGCATTATACAATAAGCTTAATACTACATCGGATTTTGAGCTAAAGGTATTTTATAAATACTTGCATGGTGGTAAATCAAGAAATTTTTTCCCATTAAAGTTGGAGAAAAGATGGCATAAGCTATTAAATATTCACAATTACTTCATTCAAGGACATCATTCAAAAATTGGTCTCAAACAGTATTTAAATTCCCCTTACCTGGCAGGCGATTCTAATCAAATAGTTCATATTCTTAATGCACAACAATATCCATTTTTAAAGCTCTATTTAGAAAATACCAGACTTATAGTTTCTTTTCGAGGATTTGAAACTCTGGTTAGACCAATATACGATACAAAATGGAAAACTGAATTGCAAAACTTATTCTTAAAAGCAGATCGTTTACATTTTGTTAGCAATTTTATAATGGATGCGGCGATAAAACTCGGTGCGCCAAAAGAGAAATGTATAGTAATTCGAAGATCTGTTGATACGGAATTCTTTAAGCCATTGGATAAGGTCAGAAAAAATGAAATTTTACAATTTTGTACTATTGGAAGACTTATTTGGCAAAAAGGATATCTTTTTGGATTAGAGTCTCTGGCCAGATTAAAAAAAGATGGAGTCCGATTTAGATATAGCGTAATAGGAGAAGGTCCGGATCTTGAAGAACTAAATTTTCATGCTCAAAGACTAGGAATAAGCGAAGATGTATTATTTCTGGGGGCTAAAAATCGAGAAGAAATAAGAGAGATTCTATTGACTTCTGACTTTTATTTTCACCCGTCAGTTTCTGAGGCTCTTCCTAATACTATTTTAGAAGCATCTTCAATGGCTCTGCCAATAATAGCAAGTAAAGCAGGGGGAATTCCCGAAGCAGTTCAGGATGGTAGAAATGCATTGCTGAGTGAAATTGCCGATGTGCAAGGTATTTATAATAGCTTGAAACAGTTTATTTCAAAGCCTGAACAAATAGAAAAAATGGGCAAAATGTCACGTAAATTTATTATTGACAATTTTAATACAGAGAAAGAATTAAATGAATGGAAAAAACTGTATATGAATTTGATGAGTTAAAAAAAGTCAAATGAAACTAAAAATTCATTTTTTCGTTAAAAAAACTATATTTTTACACTTTAATCAAAAGCCATCTATCGTCCTTTTCCTACTTTATCCTAAATATTATGGAAAATTTTAAATTTTTTAATTATCCCTCAAAAAGAATTCACGGAGTTGTTTTATTGATTCTAACTTCAATCTTTTTTTCCTTTCATGTCTCGGCTCAAAATGCACTATTTTATATAGAAGATTTTAATGTTGATGGAGAAGGTACAAGTTATACCCGGAGTCATATATTCGATACAACCGGAAGTTTTTTTAAGAGTGGATCTACATCAGATTTTGATGGAATTGGTTTTACTCCTACAAATATTCAGAACAACAATTTCCTTGCAATGCAAAACCCCGATAATGGAGATCCGGGTGGAGCTGCTGCAGGGCCATCGGATGGTTTGTGTACGCTGACAATCAAAGATTTAATTATAAATAATTACGATACTGTTTTTCTATCCTATTATTTGGCAGCTCAGAATTCAGCCATATACGGGCCATGGAGATTTGCCAATAGTGGACATTACGTGAATATAGAATATCAGATTAATTCGGGCTCCTGGACTATTTTAAGTAAGGTAAGAAATACGAACAAATCCGTATTTACATCATTGTATCATACCCGTCGTGCTGTAGAAGTGGCCAGTACTACTTTGGATACTTTATTAACAGCAAATTTTCGCCTATTCAAAGATACCATTCCAAATGGAGCACTAGGAGATACTTTAAGAGTAAGATTTGTCTTTAAAGGAAACGATGGAGCAAAAATGATAGCTCTTGATAAGATAAGAATGCGAGGCCAGTTAGTTAGTGCTTTGCCAAGTAATAGAGCGAGATTATTGTATAGCTATTGTGGTTATACTACAAATAATATTAATTCGAGTATTTGGGCGGTTAGTGATGATGGTACACCGGAATCTTATGATTTTGAAATATCGGGTGGAGATCTCGGCGGCCCCGAAGTCGTGAATAAAAGTATTGCGGGAATCAATTTAACCGATTTTACGGGATTGAACTACGGTCAGATTTATAATGTGAGAGTTCGAGGAGTTTATAGCGGTGTTCCGGGTGCTTATAGCGATTCCTGGTTTGGTACTTGCCAAATTAGCATCAACAACGACGGGCCGGAAATGCTAACCACTTGTGGTACCTCGAGATCATTATACGAAAATCTGTATAGCGAAGACATGTCGGGCGCCACCAATTACCGTTTTAGAATTAACGGTGGGACAGTCTATACGACTGGCGGAGATAGATTCTTTACACTGGATGATGCAGGGTTTTCTTCGAATGGATCTTATGATATAGAACCTGCGGCTTTTATTGGAGGCGCATGGACATCCTATAATTCAGTTTGTACTTACACGGTAACTACAGGTGCACCAACAATTGCCTTAAAAAGCCATCAATGTGGAAATACATATAATAATATAAATTCAAGTGTATGGACAGCTAATGTGCCCAACGCCACGAATTATCAATGGTCGATTACTGGTGGTTTAACTCAAACAGTTTCGACTGGTGCAAACCCTTATCTCCAACTTTCTGATATCCCGGGTATGGCCTATGGCGTATCTGCTCTTTCTATTCAGGTAAGAGTGACGGTAAATGCTGTTACTGGTACCTATGGATCATCTTGCAGCATCAATATTGGCTCAAGTGTACCTAGCCCGAATATGCAGTGGGTATGCGGCACCTCTTTTAGTGAGAATAAGACCATATATTCTTCTGTTATTGGAAATGCATCGGAATATATTTTCAGGATATCCAATGGATATGACACAGTGTTCGCAAGAAACGCCAATTCATTCAGTTTTGCTCAGCATTTACCGACCTTAGGGGCTGGTAATTATAACATAGAAGCAAGAGCAGTTGTAGGAACTGATACTTCTGCCTATGGTAATATATGTGCTGTTACTGTTACCGGTGGTGCTAAAAAAGGTTTATTTAGCAATAATACGGAGCAATTAAGCACTTCAAATTATAAGTTTTATCCAAATCCGGTTAAAAATGGTTTAATGGTTGAATCACCATATTCAAATGAATCGAGGATAGTCATTTATAATATAGCCGGAAAAACTATAATTGATAAAACTATAATTGGAAGTGAGGAATTAGATTTATCAAACCTACCTCTTGGGCAATACCAAATCAGGCTCTTAAATGATAATTTATCTAATCCTGAATTTTTTAGATTTTTTAAAGAATAGCAATATTTGAAAGTAATTGAATTATTAAATTCCCCTCCGGGGGAGTTTTTTATTCAAAGACATTTGCGAATACTTAGTAAAGTACCTGAATTGGAACTTTACCCAGCCTATTGGCAGACTTCTGAATATGGTTTAATTAAATCTAAAAACTTCCAAACCCTCAAAGAATTACATTTTTTTAATCGCAATAGACAATCGAGGTTCATAAAGACCTTTTACTACCTGTCAAGTGCTTTCAATTCTGAATATTATTTGAAAAGAAATCTTGATTTAATTAAGAAAATAGATCCCGATTTAATCCATTTTCATTTTGCACCATTGGCGATTCAATTAAAATCACATCTTAATAAGTTAGATGTTCCTTACACTCTGAGTTTTCGTGGCTCTGAATTGCTGATTAATTCTCGCCTGGATAAAAAATTGAATAATTCAATTATCGATATTTCAAAAAAAGCTTCAGGCTTACATTTTGTTTCAAATTCCCTGAAAGCATTCTTTAATAAAAATTTCGATTTTGATCATCCAAACACAAGGGTTATTTACACCAATATAGACGCGAATCTTAATCAAAGCAAAGAAGTAAAAAATACAGAAGATTTAACTTTGATTTTTGTTGGAAGATTGCATTGGGTAAAATCAATTGGAGATATTTTAATAGCAATACAAAAAGTTAACGATACAAAAGCAAATAAGAAGGTTTATTTGAAAATTATTGGTGATGGCCCCGAATACGATAATCTAAATTTCATGGTTCAAGATTTATCCATAGCAAGCTATGTGAAGTTTTATGGAAAATTAGATCATGAAAGTGTAAATAGAGAAATTTTGAGTGCAGATGCTTTAATCTTAAGTAGTATTTCAGAGGGTTTTCCAAATGTAATTGCCGAAGCCGTTCGCTTAAAAATACCGGTAATTACTTCTCGTTTAAAGGGAATCTCAGAATTTTTTAATGAAAACGACATGTTGTATTATACGCCCGGAAATCCAACAGAGCTATCAAAACTTATAATTGACCTTAGTCAAATGTCTAAAAAAGAAATTGAGCAAATGACAACTAGGGCATTTGACAAATCCAGTTTTCTGGTAGATGAAAAAAAGCATTCCAATGAGTTTGTTGATTTTTATTCTAAGGCCCTTAGTTATACTTCGATTTAAATGAACATCTGATTTTTTCTTGAAAGCAAGAATCTTAGTCATTTTATCCCACTGGCCAAATCCAAATACCCCGTATTTAACTATGCTTTATTCCAGGCTTTATCGCCGCTTTCCGGGAATGGAATTTTACGCTATTAATGTCAATAAGGTTTTTATACCCGAAGAAATTAAAATTGAAGATTTTATAAATATCAATAAAAGAACTAAAAATCAGAATTCAATTTCCAAATTTTCGATCTTAAATTTCTCAGTTATAATTGGTCTATTAATTAAACTAAAATCGACCTTATTAATTGTTAAAAAATTTCAAAAAAAAGGTCTTGATTTCAAAAATATTATTGGGCATTTATTAAGAAATGAGTCAATCATAAACCTGGAATACGATCTTGTTTATTACAATGCATTACAATCTGTTAAACATCTACCTCCGGATGTTTATTTTCCAAAGGCCCATATAATTGCAAGTAGTAGGGGAAAAGATTTTGATTATGATTTTCAAAGAACTAAAAATGCCATAGGGCAGGTAAATAATTTACATGTAATTAGTGACTACTTAAAATCTCAAGCAATAAAAGCAGGTTTCAGCCCCGAAAAAATTATAAAAATATATCCAGCCAATACTTCTAGTTTTCCTGATAGTAATAGATGGACTGCAAATAATGAAATCAATGTTTGTACTATTGCTCGCTTTACCTGGGAAAAGGGCTTAGTTTATTCCATTCGTGCAGTTGCTGAGCTAATAAAAAAAATGCCATCCTTAAAAATTAATTATTATTTGATTGGTGACGGCATTGATTTAGAAAAATTGAAAATTGAAGCCATTAGACTTGGTGTAGAAGATTTCGTTCATTTTACAGGTTGGCTGTCTCAAAAAGATATTGAAATATATATTTCCAAATCAGACATTTATCTATTGTTGTCAATTTCTGAAGGTTTCAATAATTCCGTTATTCAGGCTCAATATTATGGGATTCCTTGTGTGGTTTCGAATGCCGGTGGACTATCTGAAAATGTTTTACACAATAAAACCGGAATAGTAGTTGAAAAATATAATTCTCAAGCAGCAGCTACGGCAATGGAGGATTTGATTGAAGACAGTGAGAAAAGGTCAAATTTATCTATTAATGCAGTTGAACACGCAAGAAAAAATTACAATTTTAACGATCAGGTTGATCGATATGAAGACTGGATCAATTCGAGCTTAAATAAAAGTGATAATAATTGAAAGTACTTTTTATTTGTAATGAATATCCACCCTCTGCCCATGGTGGAATCGGTGTTGTCGTAAAAAATATAGCTGAATTTCTCAGTTCTAATGGCCATGAAGCATTAGTATTGGGTTATGACAATTCAATAAAAAATAATCTAAAAGAAACAATAAATGGTGTCGTTGTTATACGATTAAAAAACAATTTTGACAATTCAAAAAAAATCAAAATAGGAAGATATTTCCTCAGTCTGTCGCCGATACGAAAGCGATACTATTTATCTTCAAAACTCAGACAAATTGAAAAAGACTTTAAACCCGATTTGATAGAAAGTTATGATTGGTCAGGTCCTTTACTGTTAAAACCGAAATCTACCCTAATTGTAAGAATGCATGGAGCACATTCTGCACATCAGTATTATTTGAATAAACCATTCAGCAAGCTGATGTATTTTTTTGAAAAACGAAATGTAAAAATGGCGGATCAACTTTGTGCGGTTTCCAAACATATTGGTAAGCTTACCTTAAAAGCATTGGATCTTTCAAAGAAATTTACAGTAATTTATAATTCGGTTGATACCGAAAAATTCATTTCAAAGAACAATTTAAAACCGGAAACAATTCGCTTTCTTTATTTGGGAAGAATCCACAAGAAGAAAGGTTTGGAAGAACTGTTTGAGGTGTATAATTTCTTACTAGCAGATTTTCCGGAATCCAAATTGATTTTACTTGGACAATCCAATGATGAAATTGAAAAGCAGCTGCTTTCAATGGTAGATCCAAAATTTCATCAAAATATAATGTTTAAAAAGGCCATTGAATACAATGAGGTTCCTTCTGAAATAAACAAAGCTACCTGCCTATTGATGCCTAGTAGGGCAGAAGCATTTGGCTTATCTGCAATTGAAGGCATGGCATGTGAGAAGCCTGTTTTTCTTACATCCGGAAGCAGTGGTCCCGAAATTGTTGAAGATGGGAAAGACGGTTTTCTTTTGAATTTTCAGGATTATAGCAAAAGTGCCACAAGAATTAAAAATGTTTTAATGGATCGTGATTTATCTGAAAAAGTAGCACAAAATGCAAGAAAATCGGCTATCAGGAAATTTTCTGAAAATACTATAATGAATGAAAATCTCAGGTATTACAGAAAAATAATTAATGAAGTTTGATGTAATTATACCCACCTGTAATCGAAGAGAATCGATCAATTCGTTTACTGAGCAAATTCTAAAATGTAATCCGGCTCCAGAAAACATTATTGTAGTGGATTCTTCTGATACTAAAAATCAAAAACTTCTTAATGATGAGAATATTATTTACATATTTTCAAAAAGAAAGAATCAGCCTTATCAGAGGCTTTTAGGATCAAAATACGCAGAATCAGAAATTCTAATATATTTTGATGATGACCTTAATATTGTTAACAATTCCATATTCTCAACAATTATTAATACCTATAAATTAGACAGTAATATCGTAGGAGTATCAGTTGGAATAAACTACAAAAGTTCAATTGGAAGCAATTTTGAAGATTCCATAGTATCTCCAAATTCAACTTTAGCTAGAATGCTATTCAGATTAAGTGGCGTCCCAAATGTAAAACCAGGTCGCATCAATCGTTTGGGTATGGTTGGTGGACTTTTAAATGTTAATGGGGAAGTTGATTACTTCAATGGTCCATGCATGTCTTTTAAAAAAGATATAGTCCATAAAATAATCCCATTTGATTTACTTTCTTTATATGAAAGAAAACTTGGAAAAGGTGAGGACAAAGCAATAAGTATGTCGGCTCGGAAATTTGGTAAACTTTTTAATAACGCAGAAATATTTTTAGAGCATCCGGAGAATGAAAGCAATTATTTCAATAGCATATTTTCTTTTGTAAGACGAAGCACGTATTCAAGACTGTATTTGAGTAAAATTTATGCTGAAGTATTTAATAAGTCTCTTTTTCTGGAAATAATAGCATACAATTGGTTTATCTTTTGCAGAATCCTTATTGCTTCTTTTTCACTTGTTATTAATTATTCATCTATTAGAAAAGAAAAACTTAAAGGCTTGCTCGCTGCTTTGAAATTAAGTGTGCTTCTCAAACAAAATAAGAAGAAGCTTACACCTGAGATTAATTGGGAAATAGAACTATCTTCTTAACATACTATTCTGGCGAAATTTAAATCATATATAGACAATAAAGAATGGAATAGATTGGTCTATTGGTTTGCCTTTTTTATGGCCTTTCCATTTGTACTTGTCTTGACATTCAATGTTTCGGTTTTCATTTTTCTTCTACTGATTTATTTTATGTACAGGAATAGGAGAAACGCTATTATTAAAATTAAACTGCCTGCTCAATATTTTAGTTTAATGTTCGCAATTGCTGCAATTATTTCGGTTTTGGCAATTCCGGATATTGAAAATGATGGTTCATTCATCAGGGCAATTACTGTTCTTCCCAATTATATTTATTGGAGCATGATGATTTTATTTTTTGTTTCACACTATCGAGATTTAAACGTAACTACAATCTACAGAGCTATTTTTCACGGATTACTCGCAACGCTGATTTATTATCTCGTATTGCAAAATTATTTAAGTGGAATTATATTTTTTAAGCATATAACTCAAAATACATATGCATTTGTACTTATTTGCTATGCCCCATTCGCTGTTTACTATTTAGATAAAACCAAGAGCAGATTTTTGTCACTTGCCTTACTTGCTTTGATGATCGCAACTCTATTAATTGACGGAAGGAGGGCCGGAACATTTCTTGTTTTAGTTGGAGGCTTATCGGTCTTGTATTTCCCCAAAGTAAATATGAAACAGTTTATTTCGGTTTCGACGCTTTTATTGGTACTGTTTCTTGGAATGAAATTACAGACCGTTGAGAATTTTATTTATAATGCTAACGAAAGAATTTATGCCCTTATATATGAAACTGATAAGGTAGTGGAAGAAGACCGGTCCTATCTATTGCGCATAGCAATGGTACAAAAAGGTTTGAAGATTTTTGAAGAATATCCCTTAACCGGAATTGGATTAAATAACTTTACTAATTTCGGAGTAGATCTGGAAAACACCTTTGTTGGAGCACAATATGTAATAAATAAAACGGATGTCAATGAAAAAAGTGCGCATAATTCCTATATATCCTTACTTGCTGAAGGAGGACTTTTGCTTATAATTCCATTTATTTTAATCCTTTTACGAATTATATTATATTTCATTTACCATTTTAATACAATTCCAAGAACACTTCATCCCGCTTTTTTTGGTGTTATATTAATGTGCATTCATTTTTACTTTATTTCTGCAGTAGTGAATGTTTTCGCTTGGTTTTTATTGGCTTTGGCAATTTCTTTTATTTATAAAGACAAGCTCAGAAAGAATTCTATAAAATTAGAAGCATTAAAAAGGAGTCATTGATATTTAATATTCTCGCTGATAACAATAATTCTGAATTCTGGAATCAATACCAATTGTTATGGAATAATTCACCGCATAAGTCCCCATTTAATTCTCCCTCTTTTATAAAGTTGCTATCCGAAAAATACAAGGATCTGAATGCGAAACACTTTTATTTAGAGGACTCGGAAAAGCATTTGCTCATCTGCTTGAGTTTAAGAAATGAAAATAATAACTGGATATTTCTTGGCGATGGCCATTCCGATTACAATTCCGTCCTTGTAAGAAAGGAATTAAGCCTCGAGTCACAAAATATATTTTTGAGAGATGTATTAAATCATTGTGGAAATAGTTTATTTCTCAAAAATGTTCCCCCCTGGACTCAGGATATAAAATTTTGGTCGCAGGCAAAAAATATATCCCCTCATTTTATAAATTTTCAAGCCTGGGAATACCCTGTGGTTCAATTTGAGAATGAAGCTGATATTGCTTTAGAAATGCATGGTGTGTTTAAAAAGCGGAGATTAAATACTTATTTAAATAAACTCAAAAAGAATCCGGAATTTCGATTTGAAATACATAAAGAGGCAGATCCGGCCCTCAGTAAATGGCATCATGATTTTTGCCTGAATCATGAATCTAAATGGAATGACACCGATACACCCTCAGTTTATTCATCTAAGGAAGTAAGAGACATTTTAAAACAAAAAATCATTTCATGGAGTAATGAAGGAATTTGCCTGAGATTTACCGCATATATGGGTGATGAGCAAATGGCTGCTGTTATTTGTTTGATTAATAATGACAGAATAATATATAGCCTTCCATCTTATTCGAGTAAATATGAAGATTCACACATTTCACTTGTTCTGCTTGTATATATCGGTCAATGGGCGGCTGAAAATGGTTATAAAATATTTGATTTTGGGGTAGGAGCTGAGAGTTATAAACTAAGATTTGCCAATAAGATTTATAAAGTCAATCGAATTTATATAAGTAATTCGATATTTCAGAGCAATTTTATTAAATCGAAATTCGATTATCTGATTCGAAATAATCAATTTGTTGAAAAATTTTGGGAGAAGCTGATTCTGAATTTTTATAGAACAAGATTAAAAACCTTTGTTCATAATGCTTATGATAAAATGAGCAGCTTCTTTTCTTATCTTAAAAACCCGACAGCATTAATTAAAAAATTAAAATCCAAAATTCTAGGACATTCAGTTCTTTTTTATGTTTCCGAAGCTAAAAAGTCTAATCATTCGAATGAATCAAAGGAAAGCTCTTTGTATATGCCTGATTTCTATGAGTTTATAGAATTTATGAATGAAAACACAAATCTGAGTTTTTTAGAGAGAAATATATTTATTGAAAATTATCAGAACGATAATTACGAATTGTACGGCTTAAAAGAAAATGGAAAACTCGTGCAGGTGTCTTGGCTTACTATTTCCAAGGATAATCAATTGCCGAAAGAAATAATTTCAGAATTAAACGATGAACCAATTGCCATCATTAAAAACTGCTTTACAGATTTAAATTTTAGAAGAAAAGGTTTTTATTCTAAAATGCTTGAATTACTTATTGAGACCCACAGAAATTATAATAAAGTTATTTATACCGATGACTTCAATTTGGCCTCTCAGAAAGGAATTTTAAAAGCCGGTTTTAAATATTTGAGGTCAATCAAGAATTAATGGAGACTGTCTCTCAAAATCTCTTAAAAATTGGATTTCATTATCACATACCTATTTTTGAGGATGAGAATGGGAAGTTTTTTACTCCGAGTTATTTTGGCGTCTTCCTAGACAGTCTTGCCGCTAACTGTTCTAAATTGTATTTGTTTTTATACCTGGCTCGGCCCGAAGAAATAAAACAGTGTAATTATCAATTAAAAAATGACAATGTCATTTGGGTTAACCTTGGCAGTCATAATTCAGTACCAAAACGATTACTTAGAATTTCAGGTACTTCTAAAATAGTCAAATCAAAAATTAATGATCTGGATGCATTTATTATTAGGACTCCAACTCCCTTAATTCTATTTGCAAAGAATCTCATATCATTCAATAAATTATTCCTTTATGTTGTAGGAGATTATGATGTTGGGGATACGCTTAAAGTATCACATTTCAAAAAGCCATTTATTCTGTTTCTTTTTAAACTAATGGAGCGTAAAGAACTGAAATTGGGAAAACATGCCACAATCATAACCAACAGTCAAAAACTCCTCCAAAAATTTAGAGGAAAATGCAGAGATATTCATTTGATAAAATCAACATCTGTCAGCGAGAAAGACTTATATCTCGACCAGAATAAGTGCATTTCTAAAAATGAAATTAATATTCTTTACTCAGGTCGATTAGACCCCATTAAGAACTTACCTATAGTTATTAAAGTTGTAAAAAGCTTAATAACGGAGCATAATTTAAAATGTAATTTTCATTTGGTTTATATCGAAGATGAATTCTCCGTCAATTATATAAAGTCTCTTCGCAGATTAGCTGATGATCTTCAAATTTCTGCGCATTTAATTGATCATGGGCAGAAAATGGTTGGGGAAGAACTAAATCAATTGTATCGCAATTCGGATATTTTAATTATCCCAAGTTTAAGCGAAGGTTTTCCGCGTGCTATCTGGGATGCAATGGCTAACAGCACTGCTGTGATTGCGACGAATGTTGGATCAATTCCTCATTTTTTAAGTCACGGAAAAGACGCATTGATTATAAATCCCAATTCTGAAAAAGAAATTGTGGATTCAATTTTGGAATTAAAAAATAATCAGGATTTATACAGGTCTTTAATAGTCAATGCTTATGCGCTGGCAAAGGAGAATACATTAGAAAAACAAGGAAGATTAATGATCGAAACAATATCTGCTAATTTAAATGAGTAATCTTTTATTTGACACTTTATATTATTCGGGTCTGACACAACTTTCTCGCAAGATATTATCTTCTAAAAGATCATTAATTCTGATGTTTCATGGTGTATATAAAATCGAACATGAATCCATACCTGAATCATATCATTTTGGAATGTCTGAATCGGAATTTATCAAAGTGCTATCGTGGATAAAGGCCGAAAGTTTGAGTATTATCTCTCTTAAAGAAGTTTTAGAGGGAAAAAAAGGAATACATCTGAGTTTTGACGATGGTTATTCAAATAATTTCCACAATGTTTTGCCCATTTTAGAAGATTTCAATTTTTGTGCATCCATATTTATCAGTAGTCAACATCTCAGAACTGAAAAACAGGAAGGGGAATTACTGGACTTATTTAAAAATTATGTTCAACAAATTGATTCTAATATGCCCGGCCTGGATGATTTCATTTTGGATAACTGGACAGGATTAAATCAAAAAGAACTTCAAGCACTTTTCGATTCCTCTTTGATAGAAATTGGCAGCCATACACACAGTCACCCGTATTTGAGCCAACTTGACAAAAAAGGTCAGGAAATAGAAATTGAAAAAGGACAGACCATCTTAAAAGAGATATTAGGGGAAAGTCCTAAATATTTTTCGTATCCTTTTGGAGATTATAATTCAAGCAGCATTGAGATTGTAAATTCTATGGGATTTGATTGTGCTTTGGCAGTGAATTCTAAAAAGTTAAATTTGAATCAGCCATTATTAGAGCTCCCACGATTAGGGATTTACTCTTCAGAAAATAATTATTTATCCTTAAAACTTAGCTATTTAACTAAGACAATAAAATAATCAGTTTTTATGATAACACTTGGTATAAATTTTAGTCATGATGCCTCTATGTGCCTTATACAAGACGGCAAAATTATAGCGGCCCTGGAGGAAGAAAAGGCAAGTCGATTAAAACAGGATTTTGGTTGGCCGGAGAAAGCGATTGAAATTTTATTCAAAAAAAACAATATAAAAGCAGGTGATATTGATCAAATAGCTTTTGGTTCCATGTTTTATTCCTCGATTGGCAGAAATGAAATCAAGTATAGATTTTCCAAGAATAAATCGGATAAAAACAAGGAGATTATTGACCGGCTTACCTCTTACCTTAATTTGAGCCAAAAGAAAATTGGAGATGATAACATCAAAGTATTCGAGGCAGAAATTAGAAAGAGAGGCTTTATTAATGCCGAGCTGGAATTCTATAATCATCATCTTTCACATGCTTCAAGTGCCTTTTATTGTGCACCTTTTGTTTCAGACCTCGTGATAACTTGTGACGGACATGGCGACGGTGAAGCCTTCAATTTTTACCGGGTAGCTTCTGATGGGAAATTAGAATTGGTCAAATTGAATGATCATTCTGTATCAATTGGACAGTTTTATAGTGCAATTACCAAATACCTTGGTTTCCGACCTACCAGACATGAAGGTAAAATTACCGGATTGGCTGCTTATGGAAAGCCAAGTGAATTGGTTGATAAGTTTATGGCACTCTATTATTATGAAGGTGAGAACTTAAGACGATTTCCTCATGGATTGGAAAAGGAGTATTGGAAAGAGAATAAGTTAGATTCAAAATTGTCGGCAAAGCAAAAAATTAACTTAAATCATTCAGAGTCTGATATCGGCGCGGCATATTCAAAAAATGCCATTATTATAGACGATTGGTTGGAAAAAGTATGTGCTAATCACAGCAAAGAAGACATCGCTTATGCCTGCCAATATGTATCCGAGCAGGTTATTATCAATGAAGTGGGCAGAGTTGTAAATGATAATTTTCCCAATCCAAAACTCAAAATATCACTAGCAGGTGGAGTATTTGCAAATGTTAGAATCAACCAAATGATTTACGAACAAGATTATTGTGAAAATATTTTTATTCAACCGGCAATGGGTGATTCGGGTCTTGCTATGGGAGCTGCTATCCTTTCGCAGATCAAGAACAATAGAAACCTGGAATTAGGCGATAGAAGTTTTGTATTTAAAAACACCTATTGGGGCCCTGATTATTCGGATACAGTTGATGAGTTTGTTTCTTCCATTGATACAAATCATTACCACATAGAAAAAATGGAAAACCCTGCTCAAAGAATTGCAGAAAAACTTGCAGCCAACAAAATAGTCGGCTTTTGGAATGGGGCCATGGAGTGGGGGCCGAGGGCATTGGGATCAAGATCTATACTATTAAATACCTTTGATAAATCCGTTAATGATTCTTTAAATAAACGTTTGAATAGAACTGAGTTTATGCCATTTGCACCAGTTGTCCTTGATAATGCAGCTTTAACCTATTTTCCTGCATACGATAAAAATGTACCTGCAGCAAATTATATGACGATAACCTACGATGTTAAAAAAGAATATCACGAAATGCTTCAGGCCACTGTGCATGTGGACGGGACAGCGCGCCCTCAGGTAATTGACAGATCAACTCAGCCTTATTATTACGATATACTGACTGAATTTTTCAAGCTAACAGATTGTGCCGCACTTGTAAATACAAGTTTCAATGCACATGAGGAGCCCATTGTAAGCAATCCTGCAACAGCATTTAATGCTCTTAAAACTGATCGCATCGATATTTTAGTACTCGATAATTATTTAATTGAGTCAAGATAATATTCATTCAACCTTATTTATAGGAAATTTTCTTTCTTCCTCAAGAAAAAGCATGGGACCTATAGAAGAGGTTTTCAATCGATTGAAAAGAGAGGGATTTGAAGTAGAAGCATGTTCCAATAAAGAATCCAAAATATTGAGATTGCTTGATATTCTGTTCACCTGTATTATCAGCGATAGCAAAATTTATCATATCGATATATTTAGTGGTCAGGCACTGTATTTTGCTTTTATCGCAATAAAAATTGGAAAATTAAAAAGAAAGACAATTGTAAGTAATTTTCATGGCGGACGGCTTGATGAAGTGTATAAAAAAGGAAGTAGCAAGCTTAATTATGTGATCAATAACTCTGATTTAATTTTAAGCCCATCGCTTTATTTGAAAGATTTTTTCAAGCAAGAGGGCATTAAGATTAAATATCTTCCAAATTCGGTAGACCTGGATGAATTCAAATTCAAACCTCAGAACATTGATGAAAACAATATGCGAATTCTTTGGGTCAGGGCCTTTACAGAAATTTATAATCCACTAACTGCAATCAAAGCGATAAAGCTGCTTAAGCAGAATTATAAAAATATCAAACTGACAATGGTCGGTCCTGATTTGGGTTTAATGAAAGATTGTAAAAAATTGATCAAACAATTGGAATTATCAGAAGCAATTGAAATTACCGGGCCGGTTGATCATGATAAACTTCCTGAATACTTTAACAATTCTCATATATTTTGGAATACTACTTCATATGAAAGCTTTGGACTGGCTCTTTTTGAAGCCGCTGGGTCTGGGACGAGAATTATAACAAATGCCGTAGGGGAAATTTCCTATACCTGGAAAAATCGCGAGAACGCTCTGTTTGTTATTGAAAATTCCCCTGAAGAATTTGCAGAAAGAACCATTGAGTTAATTCAAAATAAAAATCTCAGAGATAGAATTGTCGAAAATGCCAAAAGAAAAGTGGATGAATTTAGCTGGGAAAAGATACGAGAGACCTGGATTGAAATATTAAACTAGATATTGCTTTTAAACATCTATAATAAATTGCCCTTATTCTTTCAAAACACAATGATATCTGCTTATGGTTATTATTGGAAACACAGAAGGTTTGGAGGGGTTTTCAAGGAACAGCTCTTGCAATTTAAAAAGAGAGAGGAATTCGATTTAGAGCAGTGGAGAGACTACAGAACGATTCAATTAAGAAAATTGCTTGTCCATTCATTTGAGACCGTTCCACTTTACAATGAAAAATACAAGAATGCGGGCTTTAGTAGCGATAAACTAAAAAAATTTGAGTTAGACGATTTAAATAGTTTACCATTTTTAGAAAAGGAAGAGCTGCGAAAATACGGGCAAAGCAAATTAATGTCTGAAAATAAAGACAAAAAAGGAGCTTTTTATTCGAGCAGTGGAAGTACGGGCACACCTACGAATATTTATTATTCTTTAACATTTCATCAAACCTGGTCCGCAGCATTCGAAGCTAGAATTAGAAATTGGGCAGGAATTGACCGATTTACTCCAAGAGGAATGATCGGCGGTAGAAGAATTATACCGGAAGCAAAAAGCAATGGACCCTTTTACCGCTACAATGCTGCTGAAAAACAAACTTATTTATCTGCCTATCACATTTCTGAAAAAAATGCAGAAAATTATATTGAAGGAATTAAAAAGCACAATGTTGAATACATGACCGGTTATGCCATAAGTAATTATCTCTTAGCTCAAATGGTAAATGAACTCGGCCTTAAAGCGCCTCAGCTGAAAGCGGTTATAACTTCGAGCGAAAAGTTAACGCAGGAAATGAGGGATTTATTTAAACGTGTTTATAAATGCAAAACCTTTGATTCTTATTCAGGGGTTGAAGCCTGCGGTTTGATTTCTGAAAATCAGGATGGAGAACTTTTGGTTAGTCCTGATGTGGGAATTATTGAAGTCATAAACGATGAAAAAGAGTGCCAAATTGAACAGGGAGAAGGGGAATTGGTTTCAACCGGTTTGTTAAATTTCGATCAACCATTAATTAGGTACCGGATTGGCGACAGAATTAAAATGGCATCCACTGCTACAAAAAGCAAATCTCAAATGCCTCTTGTTGAAGAAATCAGCGGTAGGATAGAAGATATTGTCATGGGTCCCGATGGTAGAAAAATGGTAAGATTCCATGGTGTGTTTATAGATATAACAGGCTTGATTAATGCACAACTTGTCCAGGAAGATATAAATTGGATAAGGTTGAGACTGCAAGTGAATAAAGAATTTGACCGAAAGTCGGAATTGTTAATTAAAAACAGATTATCGAGCCAATTGGGTGAAGTAAAAATAACATTTGAATATCCGGAATCAATTGGCTTAAATAAAAATGGCAAATTTAAAGCCGTCATTTCAAAATTAAAATCAAGTTGAAAATACTAACTGTAATTGGTGCGCGTCCCCAATTTATTAAAGCAGCGGCTGTATCTAAAGAAATAAATCAGCATAGGGAAGTAGAAGAAGTTATAATTCATACAGGCCAGCACTTTGATAAAAACATGTCTGCTATATTCTTTGAGGAAATGGGCATACCAAAACCCAAATACCAATTGGATATTCACAGTTTAAGTCATGGGGCTATGACGGGCCGTATGATGGAAGAAATTGAAAAAATCGCCCTTTTAGAATCCCCTGATTTTTTAATGGTTTTCGGCGATACCAATTCAACCCTGGCCGCCGCCCTAGCAGCTAAAAAGCTAAAGATCAAAGTCATTCATGTTGAGGCCGGCTTGAGGAGTTTTAACATGGATATGCCTGAAGAAATTAACAGAATACTTACGGATCGCATTAGTGATTTGTTATTTTGTCCCACCGAATCGGCCATCGAAAATTTAAAAAATGAGGGCTTCGATAATTTTAATGTTTTGATTTCGAATTGTGGTGATGTAATGGAAGATGCAGCCCTTCAATTTTCTGAAATTGCTGAAAAAAAATCTCAGATTCGAAAGGAGATCCATTTAAAAGATGAATACATTTTATGCACAATTCACAGGGCGGAAAACACAGATGATATCAAAAAACTAAGATCTATTGTTGCGGCTATTAATGAAATTAATGAAGAGGTACAAGTGATTCTCCCGGTTCATCCGAGAACAAAAAAAATATTTGATCAAAACGAGATAAAAATAGAAGCTTCGGTGATTGAACCGGTGGGCTATTTGGATATGCTGGAATTAATAAAAAATTCTAAGATAATTATGACCGATAGCGGTGGTTTGCAAAAAGAGGCTTTCTTTTTTGATAAATTTTGTATTACACTGCGCGAGGAGACCGAATGGGTAGAGCTTGTCAAAAATGGTTATAACAAAATAAGTGGATCTGATAAAGCAAAAATCATTAATGCATATCACTATTTCAAGGCGGAAAAATTTATTAAAAGACATAATTTTTACGGGGGAGGTAATGCATCGAAACGAATTCTTATGGAATTGAAAAAGCTTAAATGAAGATATTGATTCTCAGTCAGTATTTCCCGCCTGAAACGGGTGCCCCTCAAAATCGACTCTATAATTTAGCTGAAAAATTAACCGCATTGGGTGCGGAAGTTGAAATATTGACGGCTTTTCCCAATTACCCCAATTATGAGAAATTCCCTGAACATCGAGGGAAGATATATCTGAAAGAAAAGGGTGAATCGGGTTTGGAAATACACAGATCATACATCTATGTCAGTAAAAACAAATCCATTTTTTCAAGGCTGATCAATTATTTTTCTTTTACCATTTCTTCCTTTTTTATTGGCGTTTTTAAGCTTGGTAAATTTGACCTAATTATATGTGAATCCCCTCCTTTATTTCTAGGTATCAGTGCCGTATTTCTAAAATGGATCAAAGGATCTCAATTGGTTTTCAATGTTTCAGATCTTTGGCCTGAAAGTGCCATAAAATTGGGTTTGGTTAAAAATAAAATGATTATTGCCTTGACGACCCGGCTGGAGGAGTGGATTTATTCAAATTCAACTAAAATTTCAGGGCAAACGCAGGGCATTGTCAGGGATATTGCCAAAAGGTTTCCCGCTAAAAATATATTTTGGTTAAGAAATGGGGTTGACCCAAAAGAAATTGAATCCAAACTGGATAGCTCCAATTGGCGAAAAAACAATGGTTTTGAGGATGAAGACCTTCTGTTTTATTTTGGAGGATTGCTGGGTTATGCACAAGGTTTAGACTGTATTATTCATGCCGCGGCTAAACTCAAGGAATATCAAAACATAAAGTTTGTCATAGTAGGAGAAGGGCCGGAGAAAGAAATGTTAATCAATCTTGCAAAAGATATGGGTACTGAAAATGTCTATTTCTTTAATGGGGTTACAAAAAATGAAGTCTTAAACATTATCAGAAGCATTGATGTTGCAATTGTTCCATTGAGGAAATTGGATTTGTTTTTAGGTGCAATACCATCTAAAATATTTGAAATTCTCTACCTTAAAAAACCGATATTGTTAGGTGTTGAAGGCGAAGCCAAGGAATTATTTATTGATAATGCAAAGGCGGGATTGGCATTTGAGCCGGACAATTCAAATGAACTTGTAGAAAAAATTAAATTTATAGCAGGCAATAGAGATAAAATTATTTCCATGGGTAAAAATGGCCATGATTACGTATGTGAAAAATTTGATCGAAGTGAAATTGCAAATTCGTTTTTTGTGTTTTTAAAGAAAGAATGAAGATCATAAAATCAGAGCGAAAGAATCTTTTAGAACTGGCAATATGCCATAAGCAGGCCTTTCCAAAATCGCTTTCTTCGCGGATGGGGAAAAACTATTTATGCAAAATGCTCGAGTGGTATATGGTTTCACCCAAGGCATTTATTTTTCATTTGGTAGTGGATAATGAAGTGGTCGGCTATTGCGGAGGCATCGTAGTTGATGGTGAATTGGCAATTGGTTCTGCCTCTGCCATGACCCAACACAGTTTTAATTCAGCAGTCAAATCAATTCTTCTGAGACCCTGGCTTTTATTTCATGGCGAATTGCTGAAAAAGTACAGTTTTGTTTTGCGAAACTTATTCTACCGTTTTAAAAAGCCGGAGATAAGCGAAGCTGAAAAATCAGAAAAAAAACTGGACCCCTATACAGGCCTTGTTGTTATAGGTGTAAATCAGAAATTTCACGGCATCGGTTATGGTTCATTTCTTTTGCAGGAATTTGAAAAAAGGACGATTAATCTGAGCCTTAAAAAGATGATGCTTAGCGTAAAATCAGATAATGAAAAAGCCATTAAATCCTATTTAAGAAATGGATGGGAAAAGGCTAAATTGGACTCAGGTTCATTGCAAATGGTCAAATATATTTAAATGAAAATTTCTTTCTCCCCACCTTATATAGATTCAGATGTCATTGAGAGTGTACTGGAGAGTTTAAACTCGGGCTGGATCACCACAGGACCAAAAGTAAAGGCTTTGGAAGAGTTGATGGCGGAATATGTGGGCACAAAATACGCCTTATGTGTCAACTCCTGGACTTCGGGAGCCCTCTTAGCCTGCAACTGGTTTGACCTAAAAAAAGGCGATGAAGTAATTATTCCGGCCTACACTTACGCAGCGACAGCCTTAGCCGTGCTGCATGCCGGCGCAAAACCGATAATGATCGATGTGGGTGAGGATTTTATGATGAACCCAGATCTGCTCCATTCTAAAATACATGCAAAAACAAAAATTATAATGCCTGTAGATTTCGGCGGCGGACTGGCCGATTATTATTCAATTAACAAGGTAGCGGAAAGTACTGCAGATCAGTTTGTCCAGGACGGGGTAAGACAGGAAAAATTAAACAGAATTATGGTGCTTGCGGATGCCGCCCATTCGATTGGCGCCAAACAGGGGGATGTTTATTCGGGCAAACTCTGTGATCTTTCTGTTTTTTCATATCACGCTGTAAAAAACGTAACTACGGCAGAAGGAGGAGCAATTACATTAAATCTACCCGCCAGTTTCGATGAAGCTGAAGAATACAAATGGCTCAAGCTGATGTCGCTAAACGGTCAGACTAAAGACGCTTTTACAAAGGCCCAGGCCGGAGGCTGGAAATACGACATCGTGATGAAAGGCCTTAAAATCAATATGCCGGATATCGCGGCTGCCATTGGCCTGGTTCAATTGAGGAAATACGAGTCTCTTCACAAGGAACGCAAGAGGGTTTTTGATGCCTATATTGAACAATTGAATATATACGACTGGGCAATTTTACCGGAAATTAAAAAAGACACACGGCCTTCATATCATTTGTTTCCGCTTCGGATACGAAATATTACGGAAGAGAAACGCGATAAAATCATAAGCATTTTGGCCGAAAAGGGCATTTCCGTAAATGTTCATTTCAATCCGCTTCCAAACCTGACATATTTTAAAAAACTGGGATACGATATTTCCGATTATCCAGTGGCACAAAAACTATATCGAAGTGAAATATCACTGCCCATTTATCCACAACTAAAAAATGTTGAAGTGGAATATTTAGTTAGTGAACTGCTAAAAGCATATCAAAAAGTTATTTGAAGCGATTTTTAGACCTCATTGTTTCTTTCCTTGGCTTATTAATTCTTTCGCCTATCCTTCTAATCATTGCGATTTTGATTGTTATCGATTCAGGTTTCCCTGTCTTTTTTAAACAGCAAAGAGTAGGTAAGGGAAATATAGATTTTGGCATGTTAAAATTCAGGACCATGCGTAAGGATGCCGACAAAAAGGGCTTGCTCATTACGGTAGGAGGGCGGGACTCCCGAATTACCAGAGTAGGTTATTATTTAAGAAAATATAAACTCGACGAATTCCCACAGTTATTCAACGTTTTAAAGGGCGAAATGAGTCTCGTTGGCCCGAGGCCTGAAGTAAGAAAATACGTTGAGCACTATTCAGAGGAGCAGATGAAAGTATTTAGTATCAAACCGGGAATTACAGACTATGCCTCTATACAATTTAGAAATGAAAATGAATTGCTGGCGGGAAGAGACAATCCAGAGGAATTCTATATTAAGGAAATTATGCCGGTCAAACTGAGTTTTAATCTTGAGTATTTAAGGAAGAGAACTTTTTGGGGAGATATGGCTATTCTGTTTCAGACCGTTTTGAGCATTTTTAGATAATTTTAAACAACTCCCAATCTTATAATAGAAATAAGTCAAACGATTCAACAATTAAACGAATCAACAGTTAAACTAAACTCTCAACCCTAAACCCTAAACTCTTAACCTCAGACCCAGGGTTTTAAATTCTTATGATATATTTGCTCTATGTCTAAAACATCAAAAAAGGTCGTAATAATCACCGGCGGGAGCTCCGGAATAGGAAAGGGTTGTGCGGAGGTATTTGGTAGAAACGGATACTCTGTATTTATCACCGGAAGAAATCCTGAAAAACTGGAGGAAGCGATTGCTGATTTGATCGCTAAAGATATTTCAGCAAATGGACTGGCTTGTGATGTCAGCCAATTTGAAGATAATGAAAAGATGTTTGAGGCCTGCATGAAGGTTTTTGGAAGAGTCGATGGCCTGATCAACAATGCCGGAATAAGCATGAGAGCATTGTTTTCCAAAACCGAAGTGGAAGTCATTGAAAGACTTATGCAGATCAACTTTTTTGGAACGGTTTACGCGACCAAAGTCTGTGTAGATGAAATAATAAAAAACGATGGATTTGTAGTCGGGGTATCTTCTATTGCGGGTTACAGAGGCTTGCCCGGCAGAACCGGTTATTCGGCTTCCAAATTTGCCATGCAGGGATTTTTGGAATCGCTGAGAACCGAGTTGTACAAAAGCAAAGTTCATGTTTTAATTGCCTGTCCGGGCTATACTGAGTCGAACATAAGAAATACGGCCTTAAACTCAGAAGGCAAACAACAAGGTGAAACACCCTTTGATGAATCCAAGCTGATGTCGGCCGAAACCGTGGCAAGACATATTTTAAAAGCCATTAAAAAGAAAAAGAAATACCTTACCCTGACCGCTCAGGGCAAATTAACCGTTTTTATGAACAAGTGGTTTCCAGGTTTTATGGATAAGCTTGTTTACAATGCCATAGCCAAGGAAAAGGATTCCCCTTTTAAGTGATCAGAATTTTCTTACCAGATTTGATTTCACATAGCCTTGCTTTTCATCATAGGCAATAACCTTCCATACGCCCATTTCATCGAGTATTCTTACGCGCCTTCCCTTTTCAGCTGTTTCCAGCACTTCGCTTCCTGAACTCGGCAGCGAATAAATCAAAGCATTTTCAGTAAGTATTCCATTTTGCCGGAAATCCGGAAGCAGGTTAATTAATAAACCACAAATTACCAGCAAGGCCACCATGACCACGGATGTAATGGAGGTTTTTTTATTATTGAAGTATTTGATGAGAGAAATCGAAGCAAAGAGCATGGCCAATGCCAATACAATCCACATGATTTCGGATTTGTAGCGATTAAAGAGCGACTCAAAAAATCGCAGGTCATCGTATTTATAGCCTTTTAATTTATGCGCTTCCGCCAGATCGGAGATCTTGTCGATGGTTTTTTCATCGTAGCTCAGCTCATAATATTGGTTGAGATAATAAATGGCATTGGTATAATCATTTAGTCCTTCTTTGATGAATGCCATTTTTAATAACATTTGTTCGGACTGATAGCCCGCATCATTGTAAAGGGAATCGTAAATATTAAAAGCTTGTGTATATTTTTTTTGAACAAAAAGCGAGTCCGCATGTTCAATTGACGATGCCTTTGAGGGCAATACGGCGAATAATAAATAGAAGTTTAAAAGCGATAAAGAATAAAAAATATAATGTCTTTGCATTTTAATTCTGACTGTCTAAATTTGCACCTTGATTTTGCAGGAGGCAAAGATAATAAACCTCCTTTTTTTATTGATATGATTCGGTAGCTCAGTTGGTAGAGCAACGCCCTTTTAAGGCGTGGGTCCTGGGTTCGAGCCCCAGCCGGATCACGCGAAGCGCCCTGAATTGAACTGTAAGTTCTACTTCAGGGCTTTTTTAACCTCAGCACTATATTTGTTGAGGTTTTTTTATTCCCGTTATTCCCGGATATTATCCGGGATCTTTAACAAACTGGTACAGTCTTTATTTATAAGGGCGAGATCACTTTCATTTCATTACGGCGATTAAAAAGCCTGTGCCGATCAAGCGTAGCGAGTATCGGTAAGCCCCAGCCGGATCACGTGTAGCGCCCTGAATTGAACTGTAAGTTCTACTTCAGGGCTTTTTTAACCTCAGCACTATATTTTGTTGAGGTTTTTTTATTCCCGTTATTCCCGGATATTATCCGGGATCTTTAACAAACTGGTACAGTCTTTTTTTAAGGGCGAGATCGCCTTCATTTCATTACGGCGATTAAAAAGCTTGCCCAGTAGGTGATTCTTTTAAGGACCTTCCTTGAAGGCCAAGTCCTTCATAGCCAGATCATCACCCCAAGAATGATCTTTCAGAAAAATTGAGAATCCGATTGAATGAAATACTCAAACATATTTAGATTTATATTGCCGGATATTATCCTGGATCTTTTCCAGAATATTGGTCTCCAAGTTTATAGGTCATTCCAATTTCCATATTCCACACCCCCAAAAACCCCTTTCACTCAATAGCCGAATTGCGATAGCTCCTCTTTTATAGCTTAGCGATGTTCATCAAAAATGCAATGCTTATGAAAGCGCTATTATCTTTTGGCCTGATATTTTTATTCGCCGTTACTCTTTCGGCACAAACCTGGCATTCGAAATTTGATTTTAACATACAAAGTGAAGACGGGGGTGCCATGGCTACTGTTGGAAATGTGGGCATCGGCTTTTATTCCACAGAGCTGGATGTTCCTGTTGCCAACATCAATCAACAGGCTCAAACGCCTTATTTGCCTCAAAAACAATTGCATATTATAGGCTATGAAGATGAAGAAAACCCCGAATTTATCGCCCCAACACCGACCATCCGTTTGGATCACAGAACCATCGATGATAACGGTGCCGGCAATACAGGTGGGGGAGAACAGAGAAGCGGTGGCCCCGCCGCTAGTCCTTATCTGGAATATACGGCGCAGCAGCATGTCTGGGATTTGGAAAACGATGAAGGTATTCTGGGTTTTGTTAAAGACGGCACGCATAAGGTAAAATACAGCGGTAGTGAAGCTAATTTTGGAATGCCTGTTGCTGGGGCGGAGTACGATCTCAATGTTTATGGAACCGTTAGGATTGGCTTGAATGCCAGTACGGCCCCTAATGATCTTATCGTTAATGGCCCTTCCACGCTCAAGGGAATTCTCAAATCTCAAAACGAAGCCTTTTTCGAAAATCAAGTGCTGATCGGTGATCCCACAACTATTTATAACGCTCAATCTGACCCCAATAATAAATTGATTGTTCAGGGCACAGGGGTATTTCAGGAAGTGGTCGTAGACCATGTAAGCGAATGGAATGATAAGGTGTTTGAAGCGGATTATGACTTACTCGAGCTCTCGAAACTCGAAGTCTTTATTTCCATAAATGGCCACCTCCCCGAAGTTCCTAAAGAAGAAGAAGTGATTGAAAAAGGCTACGATATGGCTAAAATGGATGCCTTGTTGCTTAAAAAAATTGAGGAGTTGACACTTCATGTCATTGCGCTTAATAAAGAAAATGAAATGTTAAAAACCAAAATTAAATAAGCGAATCATGAAAGTTTTAAGTTCTATTCTAATAGCTCTAATTGCATTTTCAGTTTCATTTGGGCAAGGATTGAATATCAGCTCCTGGACTTATAATTTCAGTTCGAATTATGATTTTTTCATTGATGTTAATGATCATATTGTACTCTCCAATAGTTCCGGGATATACATTTACGATGATTCCATTTTAATACAACAGGTGTCCAACACAGATCGGCCGGCATCCAAAGGCCGTTTCGGAAATATTTTGTTTTCAGCTGGCAATCATGGTATTACTTCCTGGACTCCCAATGGTTCTTATATATTCCCCGGCGACTCCTCCTATTTTATTCCTTTCCCTGTGACTATGATTCAATTGTCTGATGGAAGAATATTAACAGAAAACGGTCTTGGAGACTCTTATGCTATTTTGGATTCCAATGGCATTACAGTTTTGCCTTTGTCAAATACCCAGAGCTGTTATAGTGCCCCAATGTTAGAAATTAATCCTGATCTGTATTTGTTTGGGTACAACGGATTTGTCTCAGTAGATACTATTGGCTATTATAATAAATCTTCAAATACAGTCACGAGCATTGCCAGTTCTGATATTGTAGGCGCAAATTTTATCCTGGGTTATGACAACAGCATAGGGAATAGAATTTTCATGCATTATGTCGATGGTATTTTAGAAGTAGAGAATAATACGGTTCTGAATATAGAATATTTCTCAAGTCATGGTGTATCAATAAGTCACTTTCACTCCACTTCGGGATTTACTTCACTTCCAAATAATAAGTATGTTGTTATGGATACAAATTATTTGATGGTATACGATGGTTCGAGCCTGGTCATTTTTGATTCTACAATGGGGTGGAATGTTGGAACCGGGTTATATGTAAAGGCAGATGCTAATTCTTCTGGTACCGTTTATTTTTCTATAAGAAACAGAATGTATAAAATCACCGCTCCAATTTTATCATCAATTGACTCTGAAACTCAAAGTCATAAATTCAATGTTTACCCTAACCCTAATAATGGATCATTTGAAATTCACTCTCCTTTAGCATCCGGTTCCTTTGAAATATCATTAATAAACTTACAAGGCAAAACAATATTTAAAAGAGCAGTCAGAAATCTTAATGGCAGCTTTCTTTTACCAAATGACCTTTGCGATGGAATTTATATTTTGAAGGCAGAGGAAGAATGTGGTGTGCATTTTTTTAATACAAAATTAATCTTAAAACGTGATTGATTTTTCCACATTCACTTCCAAAAAATCGCTTTTTATTGGCTTGTTATTAGTAATTATATTTTGTCAATCCAATGGACAGAATATTTCTGATCGACTTGAATTGGAAAATGTCATTGTCAAATTTGATTCAAGAGCCTATCTCTTTTCTACTAATCTCAATAGTCTGGAGAGCGGATTTGAATTTCCAAAAGGATCTGGTAATTCAACCATATTTGCGTCATCCTATTGGTTGACGGGGATTGATTCTTCAACGAATGCTTTACACAGTTCCTTTAAAACCTATCCAAATAGTTTTGACTGCTTTTTTGCAGGTCCTGCAAGAAACCCACCTTACAATGATCAAAGCAGGAATGGTATTTTTAAAATTTCAAAAAGTACGGTAATTGATTTCAATCAAAATTTTGGAATGCCCGGTTATGTCATTCCCTCCTCAATTATAAACTGGCCAGGAAATGGGAATGTCAACTCAGGAATGTCAAAAAAATTAGCACCATTTTTCGACTTAAATAATAATGGAAATTACGAGTCTATTCAAAATGGCGATTTCCCATTAGCACTTGGAACAGAAAATTTATATTTCCTCAATAATGATATTTCGGGTAATAGAACAGGTCTTAATCCATCTGTGCCCGGACTTAATATAGAAATCAGGACCTATGCCTATGTACTGGAGGATGAGTATGATGCTTTTAAAGACTGTGTTTTTCTCAATGTAGTTTTAAAAAATAGAAGTCAAATTAAGTACAAGGATGTTTACTTCGGCCTCTGGTTTGACTTTGATATAGGTGGAGGAAGCGATGATTATATTGGCTGCGACAGTGCACTAAATGTGTTTTATGCTTATAATGCTGATAATTCGGATAATGACTATGGCAATTTCATTCCCGCTCAGGGTTTGATGCTCTTAAATAATAATTTCAATTCTTTTATAGGGTATAATAACAGTATCAATTCCATAAATGGCAATCCTCAAAATCCCATAGAAGCCAACAATTATCTACATGGACTTTGGAAAAATGGAAATAAAATAAGCCAGACTGGAAATGGAACAGATACATTTAATACGACTTATACCAAATTTCTTTTTAACAATGGTGTAAATCAGGAAAGCGGACCGGGATATGATAAAAGAGCTTTAGGTGGTATCGGGCCCTTCAGTCTTTCGCAAAATGAATCCGAGTGTTTTGACCTGGTTGTTTTTCCGGCACTCGATACCATTTCACCAATCGCCTATTCCAGTGTAGTTCAATTGCTTAACAAAGCGGATACGATAAAGAAATTGTTCGATATGGTAGGACAAGGTTGTGCCTCTTCTTTGATTTCCGGTATTGAATATTTGGAAGAAAATCGGGAAATAAATCAAGTCTCCATATATCCAAATCCTAGCAGGGATTGGGTATATATTAATTGTGAAAACACATTTTCAAATTGGAGTTTAAAGCTTTTTGAGTCGATAGATGGAAAGGAAATATTTCATGCATCCGGATCGGGTGCAATAAGCCGGGCTATTAATCTAAATTCCTATCGGGAGGGCTTATATATACTTCAAATACAAACAAATCTTTTTTCTAATAATTTCAAAATTCTGATCCATGACTAAGCTATTTACATTTTGTGCGAGCCTTCTTTTTGTAGTCTTTCAGTCAAATTCATTATTTGGGCAAATCAAGGGTGGCAATATGCCTGGGATGGCCACACCAAATAAAGCAGAACCATCTAAATTAGAAGTGGGAAATTATGTGGGTGATGTAAATATTTTTTCAGGTAATTATCAAAACACCATTCAATTGGGTTCTGTAAGCACCCCAGGCGGTTTATCATATACTGCTAATTTGACCTATAATAGCAAAAATCAGGTTTCAAATAATCCGGAACACGTAGGAGGAATTCCCTATGGAAATGGTTGGACTGTCAGCGTACCCAGTATTACAGTAAAAACAGTAAGTAAGAAAATTACAAAGAAGAATTTAAACAAGGCCAATAACATACAATTCAAAAAAGAAAATTTCACCAATAAAGAACTCTATGAAGATGGTGAGCCCTATTATTATTATCCATTTCTAAGTATTCCGGGTGAAGTTTCAGGCCGCCTGATATTGAAAGAGAAAATAGGTGAGAGGGCTGTCTTTGTGTTGGACCAATTTGAAAAGTATGTTCAAGCCGAATTTTATAATGGGGTCTGGGATGTAATACTCGAAGATGGCAGGGTTTTTATATTTGATTATGTTAAGAATAATTCCAGAAATGCCCCCAACAACAGACTGGATAGATTCAAATATGAATTAGTAGAACAGGATATTTTTGCCCTTGATTCTATCGATGAGATTGATACTGTCTGTGTAAAATTCGATCCCAATGATCCAAATACGTGTCTGGAAGAGAAAATCATCACCAAGTATGCCATGTCTAAAAAATTTCACAATCAATTAATGGATCTAGAAAACAATATTAGCCATGACCTGGCAAAAACCATTAGGCCTGTTCTGGAGAGAACGGCATGGTATCCTTCACAAATCTATGATCCGGGTAAAAAAGACCAAATGATTTTCTTCCAATATGAAACTTATGGTCAAATTAATTTCCATCAGGAATATTTACAGAACAATTTCCAGTTCTTTTTCCTTGAATATGTAATTGAAGATGTTTTTGGCCTTTTTCAGGGAAACACACACGATAGTGGACTTTTTTCCTCTTGGGATGCAACTTATAGTGTTCCTCAAATAAACGTACCTGATTTGTCGGGATTGTTGCCATACATGAAAGCCTATGACAAATTTACTGAAATGGGTTTTCTGGGAAACGAAGCCCACAACTGTGGAACAGTATTCAGAGATATTTTTTTAAAATCAATAATTGCTGCAGATATGTCAAACGGATATATTCCGGTTGAAAAACTGGATTTAAACTATCAAAGTTTTGATGTGCAAAATTACGCTAATAGCAATACCCAATTTTCACTTCAAGAGGCCAATATGTTATTATGGCAAAACGACCCCTATGTAGTCAGGTTTGACTCACTTTATTCTATGAAAGCAGTGTATCAAAAAGGTCATATTGGTGATACAAATTTTTTGCCCTTCAATGCTAGTGGAAGTATTAGTTTTTCAAATTCAAATACAAATTACTGGACCAGGTACAGAAATTTGAGATCGGATGAATTTTTAAGAAAAAGTCACCCACAGGTAAGAAATTATACTCAATTTGACAATGCCAATGTTTTTGATATCTGGATTGATCCAAACAACGGCAGTTCGCTCATCAATGACCGAAACCCATATGCATTAAATACAAATAATAGTCAATACTATTTTGGTAGACAAAAAATTAAACCAACACATACATCTCTGTCTTTTGATCATAGTTTTCTGGAATCGGAAAGAATACAGGGCACTGATTTTGTACCAGGTGATAATTATGAAATTAGAACAACTATTCAATCCAATGGGGCACAATTGGCCAATTTTGATATTGAATTGGTAACCGGCGACTTAAGTGCCTCAGATGTAGATGACTACATAGGGACTGCCGATGCGGAAGCAACGGTAAACGGAATTAATATATTTAGCAATTCAGGAAGTCCTACAAAAGATTATCTCGATCCGGAAAAGGTTTCTGCAATTCCCAAGTCCACCTCATTTTTTAACACATTTAATAACTTGATTAAATGGAGTAGCGGTTGGAGTTACAATAGCTCTAACAAAGTATATACGTCGAATAATTTTACCTTTCCAAGTTTACCTAATGGATTTGATGGTTTCCATGTTAGAATTGGACCGGCAACTTCAGATCAGTTTTACAATTTTGGATTGAAGCAAACGGACCGATGGGACTTGGATGACTCCGGCTCACCCTCGCAATTAATTAGCAATTTCAGCAATTTCGAAACTTATTATTCACATTATAGAAATCAGATTTCGCAAAGCCCAAATAATCCTCAATTTGCCTGGGGAAATCATTCAATTCATACTTATTCGCAATACAGAGATGATAAGCATTTAAGGTTATGGGATACGGATCCTATTCCGAATAATTTTGGAAATGGCTCAACCTGGTATATGATGGATAAAGCTCAGGTGGCAGGGTTTGCATCCTCCTGGTTGGAAAACAATTGGAACCCAAAAGACTATTTTCATCACAGATACTGGTGGAATAACTTCCCTTTAGCCAATGTATATTGTAGTCCAAGTGGTAATCCATTGGGATCCTTTCCAAATGCACCTACCTTAATAGATCATAATACTTCTCTAACTGCAATTCAGATTAACAGAATGTCTAAAAACCCATATGTACTTAAAGAAGTAAAGAAATACAAACTGTCGGGTTATTACGATTACCTGGCAGAATATTTAGAAGTGGATACCATTTGGGATGACAACTTATATGAGCATTTGGTTTTTGAATACGATATTGCCCAGGTTATAAACCCAGCTACATACTCAAATAGTAAGCGAAATATTTTTTTACTTTCTGAAGTAAAAAGAATCAATCTGGATAATCCCAATGAATTCATTGCGACACAATTCGAATATCAAATAGATCCTATTATCACTACGGAATTACCATGTAATGCTTTTTTCTCTAATTGTCCTTCATCAAATACAAATTTAACATTTGAACTAGGAACGATTGTATTATTAAATAAGATCATTGATAATTTAGGTGGAGAAACCCTAATTGAATATTCTGAAAATGAGCATGCTGTTTTTAGCAGTAACTTTGGGGAATTATGGGATTTTGGAATAATCAATAAAAAACCTGTATTCAATGCAAATATTTCAGTACTTCCTCCGAATATCATTCAGGAAGTTGTTTACCCTGTGAGCCGTTTAGGGAAAATAGATCAAAATGGATTTCCAAGATATAAGGATTATGAATTTGAAGGTCTTATCACAGATGGGAATATGCTTCAGTACAATTCATTAAAACTTATTAACTACAATGGCGCCACATTTCAACAATCAATTAATGGATTTGAAAAGGCCACAATTTTGTTACCTCCACTGGATTTAACTTTAGCAAATAAACGAGCCAGACTTGAATATGAGCATTTTGGATTATTTACCAATCAATCTAACTATTGGACTGAAATACCGGATGATCATCCGTATTTTTTCCTTGGAAAAGTCAAATCCAAAAAAGAGTATGATGAAAATGGTCAATTAATCAAGGAGAAAAAATACACTTATAAAGCCACCAAGGCCTATGCTAATTACTATCACAGAAGAAAATTCTGGACACCATCAAGTTCCGTCTGTGAATCAGAAAAGTTAAACGCCAATTTTAATCCCGGTGATCAGTCAAGTGCATTCGGTGAATACTATGATTTGAATCTTGTTAAAGACGGATTTGGAACAAGCCATGCCAATTGGTATTTAAAACCAAATGCAGCTGATATTCGGGTTTCGCCGTTTGAGGATCAAAAATTTATGGACTGTTATGATCCACCCGGGGGAGATAGCTATTTTATCAGGCTCGTTAAAGAAGAGGAATTTGATTATTACCCGGTAGATCAATCATCAGACAATTCAAATTCAAATGAAAGAATCATGGAGGGTGGAGAAATGGGATACTTTCATACGATCAAGGAATATTCGTATTACGATGCTGATGTATATGGCAGATCTTCCAATGATCAGTATAAAAAATTACTGAGAAAAGGAGCTCAGGGTGATACCGATGACCTAATTTATTTAAGTGATGAGAACATGTTTTGGAATGCCCCTTCAATTATGCATAACATTCCGTCATCAGTCTTAGATTACCGAAAAGACAAAAGCTTTCAACCGAGTTGGCAATTAAGTGCGACAAAATCATATACTGCAGATGATCCCAATAGCTATTCACTTTCCGAACAGTATTATATGTTTGATTTACAAAAGCTCTACCGCTATAAAAAATTATATGGAATTTATCCATGTGAAGGTGAATCTTTTCCAAGTCCTAAATTTATTAATGATGTCAGGGAAGATGCATGGATGATTAAATTTCATTATGACCATTTAAAGAGAAATTCCCTGTTCCAATCCATTACGACAAATCATAAGACCGGTTCGGAAGATGTTAAGAGAATGGAATTTTTAACCTACTCCGATTATAAAAATGGTGTAATTTCCATAGATCCTGATAATTATAATGTTGAGTACAAAAACATACCTCAGGAATTTTGTGATTTGCTAAGCGAATCCGGAGAGAATAGTAGTTCCAATACAAGAGCTATAAAAAATCACCCTCTTAGGAGAAGTACCTATTTATATGATAAGCTGAAGATTAGCTATCAAAAATCTGGAATTTGGGAAGAATACCTTATTGACGAAAAAGGCCTGAAAATAAAAGATCTGGCAAACAAAGATCAGGATGTAGACAATGTGTTTCTCAATTTAAGTGTATTAAAAACCGCAAATATTGCAATTGATGATAACAGACGAAGTGAATTCACTAATCACTTGTATAGCGATCATTCCAATACAATGAGGATCAATGAAGATTTTTTATTTTATGAAGACACGGAAGTTGAATTAGAGGTTCCAAATATTAAAGTCAGGCATTTGCCCGATGGCAGCATTGAATACTATTCTGATTCAATGATACAGGTAATCACCAATAAATTTATGCCTGTAATTCCATATCACAATATCAAATATGCAGATGTGATAGGTAGAAATAGATTTGGTCAGGCTATGATCATGGATGATCAAAAGGAACTCAGAACTTTGCTGGAATTTCCCGGAAGAAGCTATACATGGATTACAGATCCTGTCAAAACCATGAAAAAATACGAATATGCGGATGCAGCAAATGGAGATTATACCATTGTTCTGAAAGATGTGGCATGTCGTTATAGAGTAATGAACTTTGGTCAATTTGGGGTGCCTGATTCCAAAGTTGAAGGATTTGGTCTTGAAGATGCATTAAAAACGAAGTATCAATTTGATGAAAGGTATAATCTGATTAAATCCATCGATCCCAATCAATTAGTCACAGAATTTAAATACGATGGATTTAAACGATTAAGTGAAACAAAAGTTAACGGCAAAATTACGAACAGCTATAAATACAATTATTGGAATTCGCATGAGTTGGGAATTAACAATGATAATTTCAATGAGAAGGCTGAATACAATTATTTAGATGCATTTACGCATTATGAAGATAGTACAGCTCTGTTTTCAAGGGCACATTATGATCCTTTGGGTAGGGAGTTTCACAGTGCGACCAATAGCTTTAATTTTGATAATCAAAATTTTAGCTCTAAAACCATTCATTCAGGAAGCATTATTTATGATTCCTGGGATCGGGCAATTAAAAATTACAAGCCATTCAAGAGTCAAAATAATGCAGTAGATCCACTTTTTAATTTCTCGGGCTATTTTCAGGAAAATTTACTAGAAGCAAATACCAGGGGATTAACTTTTCGAACTGCAGATTTTGGTTTAGACATAAATGGAAGTCATGCAATACATTCCATAACAGAAATAATAGACAGAAATACGCTTCAAAGCAGAGTAGAAGCGAGTAATGCTATTTTGAATGAAATCGCACCGGAAACAGAGCAAATTTTCAAACAATTAACAGTTATTGACCAGGACGGCAAAAAGAACCGGGAATTTCTAAATAGTAAAGGTCAAAAAGTAGCTCAAACCAGCTATTTAGAAAATGCGAAAATCAATACTTATTATGTCTATGATGCAGCGGGAAATCTGCATAAATCAATCAATGATAAAGGGCAGGTTCGCGAATTTTATTATAATTCTCTGGGTTTAATGTATAAAAAAATCGATCCGGATGCCGGCGTCAGTCTGTCCTGGTTTGATGAAAAAGGAAATCCTGAATATCTCCAGGATGAAAATTTAAGAGCTGAGGGAAATGGTTATATAAGAAAGCTGGAATACGATCACTTTGGAAGAATTATAGCGCAAAAAAAATACGGTCTTATCAACAATATATCTGCGAATTATGACTTTTCTACTGATCTAAAAACCTATTCTTATGAAGGGGACGGTACTATTTTTCAGCTTGGTAATTTCAAATATGAAAAACGCCTTGAATATGGAAAAGCAAAATTTGTTAAAGATTATATACGTGATGAGCTATTTGATGAATACTTATGTGGTTTATATTCTAAAGGAAAATTAACAAGAACAGAAGGGTTCGATGAAAGTGGCAGGCTTATTGAACTTAATCATTATTTTTACAATATAAACGGTATGCAAAGTTCATATGCATCACAATTCAATCCGGAAGGTATAAGCGCTTCTGAAGCGGGTATACTCAATCGTATATTTTATACCTACGATCGTCAGGGCAGATTAATCAACAAAACCATCGATTTGAATACAGATGGGATCATTGATTATAATTATTCATATTTATTCGATCATTTTGGACGTTTGGCAGAATTGAGAAGTGGTTTAAATAAAAATCTGACCGAAAATCAAAAGATGCTCAGTTTTGTCTATGATGACGTCAAAGGGCACATAATTAATAAGAAGTACTTTTTTC
This sequence comes from Cytophagales bacterium, assembly GCA_040218795.1. GTDB lineage: Bacteria > Bacteroidota > Bacteroidia > Cytophagales > CCMP332 > CCMP332. The sequence continues at coordinate 231,856 of JAVJQT010000001.1, forward strand.
ATAATGCAAGTTTGATAAATTCTCAAATAGATGAAATAAACTACACATACGAGCCAAAACGCGAGCGATTGAAAATGCTCGATAGCGAATTAATGGATTATCGCTTGTATTACGATGATGACACTATTGGGTATGAACAATTTAAACCAATGGGTTCTACTGCTTTTGCAGGAGAGTATTTGACATGTTCCAATAATTATAATGGAAATATAAACGCCATTCAATACACTACAAAAGATCAAAATACCCAATGGAAAACATTTTACGGATATCATTACGATAAGGCTAACAGATTGGTTAAGGCTGATGCTTTTATTAAACAGGAAGTAAGTGAAGAAGATGATCCATCCAGCTTTTCACCGGACGGGCCGGGGAGTCGTTACAAGATAGGAGATGCTATTTATCAATACGATGACATAGGCAATCTTGACTATAAAGAAATTGGAACATGGGGAAGTAATGGAAATAATGTTGATTATTTAATTACAGATCCGGAATTGCATTTTTCCAATAATAAATTCAGAAATGCCAATGGCATAAATAATGCATTTACCTATGATAATAACGGAAATATTACAATGGATCTCATCAATAATAACGTAATGTATTATGGAAGAGCTAATTTACCTCATACATTAGTGAGCAATGGAATAAATACCACTTATAAATACAACAGTTCCGATACCAGAATATACAAAGAAACCGATGATGGTGGAAGTAAATCGGGGGAGTATTATTTCAGAGATCAGGCCAATCAAATACTTGCCATATTTACAAAAAATAATAATGGCCTTTCGCAATGGAAACACTATCTCTTTGCTGAAGAGAAATATGGCAGCTTTGATCCCAAAATATCACAGGAGCCCGTATTCAAAGGTTTTAATTTTGTAGCCAGTCGTGCTATAGCACAGGCGGGAAATTATGTACTGGACAATACTAAAAAGTACATAGACAATAGCAATTTGGCCAATGAATTGCTTTATGAAAATCTAATACTCGGCGGTGGAGATGTAGAATTATCCAATATAAATCATTGTAATTCTGAAGCAAATATTCCTTGTTTAAATCATGAATTTCAGGATGATTTTCTTGATATTAAAGGCGCAAGAGTTATCTTTAAAGCCAATACTGTATTAAAACCGGCTGAAGGTTTTAAAATTAGGGCTGGCACCATAAACATTGTTTTTGGCGATTGCGAAGCCCCAAATGACATGCTAATGGCCTATAAGGATTCCATAATGCAAAATGCTACCTTTTATCAAATGGATCATTTGGGCAATACCCGTTTGGCCTATCAGGTAGAAAATATCGATAATGTCTTTAATCGCACGCTGAGCAATGTCATCGATTATTATCCCTTTGGAAAAATCTTAAGAGAGTACAGTCTTCAAAACGAAAAATTCAAATTCACCGGAAAAGAGCGCGATGCAGAAAGCGGCTATGACTATTTTGAGGCACGACTTTACGATTCGGATTTTGGAAGGTTTTTGCAGGTGGATCCGCTGGGGTCGAAATACCCAGAATTTTCTCCTTTTAATTATACACTAAATAATCCAATAGGTTTAATTGATAAGGATGGGATGGAACCTACCTCAAATGAAAAAGAAAATGGCAAAAAGAAATTTAGTGATATTTCAGTTACTGATAGTGATGGAAATGAAAGTACTGTAACTGTGAAATTTCAAGATACTTCAGATGAGAAATCTTCAGATAACAAAGTTGATAAAAATTTGGTAGAAGCTGTTGAAAGTGCCGTTAAAGAAGCACATAAAATTACAAGTATAACTGAAATCTTGATTACTGCGACTACAAATGGCACTCATGGAACATCAAGCAGGCATTATGATAAAAATGGAGCAAAAGCTGTAGATATTGGTGCTGTTAACGGCGTTAATATTTCAAGCTCGCCTTCTGATGAAGTTAAAGAACTTCAAAATGCATTTGAGAATCAAGATGGTGTGCGTGAAAATTTTGGACCTCATTTAATGAAAAAAAGTGGATCAGAATATATACATGATGGATTAACAGAATCTTTAAAAGAAGCAAGAATCAAAGTAAAAGACAACCATAAAACACACATTCATTGGTCAATAGATTGATTTTATTTTCAATTTGTGTTATTCAGATAAATATCACTTTAGCACAGATAAAAATTTCTGATGATAGTTATTTTTTAGCTATCGATTCCTGTCAAAGAAATATGGTTTACTTTCAATCATTTTCAGATGCTAATGATGAGTACTTGGAAGGCCATGTTTATAAATATGATATTAAAAATAGTATTAGAGCTAAAGTGGACAGTGACATTTTTATTGTAGATTTTTTAAAAGTAAAATTTCTTTCTTGTAATAAAATGATAATTTCTAATGGAACAGATATAACAGCCTATGATATTGACAATATGGATAAAGAGATAATATATTCTTGTAAACAAAATGAATTAATATTAGATTTTTCCATATCCAACAATAGTATATTAATCAGTTTGAAAGAAATAGATGACAACAAAATTCAAATAATTAATTATTCAATTCTTACTTCAAAAGAAAGTATAATTCATTCCGAAGATATTAGATATGTTAATGAATCATCCGACCTGGATTTATATGAAAATGAAAATTTCATTTTTATTAATTCAGCTGGTATGGCAATAAGTTTTAATAAAGAAACTCAATATAGAGATACAATTGATTCTAATGTGACAGAATTATTATTTGTTGATCAAACCAATATTTATTATCTAAAATCCAATTCTATTTGGAGATATAGCTTTAATACAAGTAAAAGATTTGATATAGTTTCTTCCGACAACCTAAAAGTAACCTTTTTTAATACTTATAAAAGTGGATTCTTTATCGGTTTAAATGATAATATATTAGTGTACAATGAGATAAAAGAAAAGGCCAAAATCGTAGAAGATTTACCAAAAGCAGAATATTTATTTTTCAGTAATGAGATTGCCATTTATAAGAACAAATTAAACTCCTTGTTTTTAATTAAAAATTTCGAATATTAATTTCTAAATCCAGAATATAATTGGTTCTAGGTGAACAAATGCAAGACCTCTTCAACTGATCCTCCTCAGCCCCGGCTGATAAATATCAGCGCAGGGATAATGCTTAGCTGTACAAGAACCTTTTAACTTATTGCACCGGGAATTCCAGCTTATTTTTATTACTTATTAAATTTGATGTTAATAATATTGGGATCCTCATTATCCCCAAGGAATCCCTTCGGGACAGGCGAGGATGAGTTTGGGGTATTAAAGGAAATCAGCTTCGGAAATGAAAACAAGTCTTTGATATACCCAAGCTTGGGTATTTCAGACAACTTCAAATTTGTATAGCTTCAAATCAAGCATTAGCAACGACTCAAATTAGGGAATCCAAATCCAAATCGTCCATCCATATCATACAAATGTTTGGCCGGACAAATGTTCACTTTGAGGTTAGTAAAAAGCTTAAAAATTACAATATGGTAACTTAACAAATAGTCATGAACAACAACACTCTTAGATTATTCTTTGTACTTTTCTTTTCTTTTTATCATCATCACATTTATTGTCAAAACAACAATATCGGTGATATTTATGGAGGATATATAGAAATTCGCCATATAGGTTCAACAACTTATCATGTTTTCCTTCATGTATATAATGATTCTTTGGATGGACCACTTGATACCACTTTAGTGAATGCAATTAAAGTATACAATAGATCTTTATCCAATAGCCAAATTAATAATATTTCGGTATCAAAGATTTTTGAGCAAATTTTACCTTTTAACCCACCTTGTGACTCTTCATTAACTCCCCCTACAATAAGACATACTCAATATAGAGGTTCCTTTAATTCTTCTACATATAGCAGTTATAACAATGGATTACTTTTTTTATTCCAAAATGCCAATAGAAAGTACCCAGCTCAAAACCTTAAATCCAATCAAGATATTACAATATGTTCATTTTGGTCAGGTACGCATTACGAAGAAAATGGAACTTTATATAATATTGGATTTAATTCTGCCCCAAGACCAAGATATGAAGAGTTTCCAATGATGGCACTATGTAATGATTTTTCATTTAGCAATGACCACTTTTGGACTGATGATGATGGTGATTCTTTGGCATGGTCACTTTATACACCATTTGATAGTAGTGGAATTAATTCTGGGACTACTTCAATTTTCACTTCACCAAAAATTGACCCAAGATCTAAATTATCAAAAATTGATTGGAGTAGCGGATTTAATGATACTTTGCAAATTCCTGGGACGAATAGTATAAATCATCTTCAAATTGATTCGATAACAGGTTTGATTACCACTACACCAAATTCTAGTTTGGGCTTCCATAATGTTGGGTTTTGGTGTAGAGAGTTTAAGGATGTTGATAATGACGGTGACAAAGAACTTATTGGTAGTATATTTTATGACATTGCATTATATGTAAATAATTGTTTAAACACACCACCGTCATTTCCATTATCAATAAATACGGGAATTCCCTTTTCAACTTGTGAAGATAGTGTAACTCTCTTCACTAATCTTTCTGGTAATCAAAATTATAGACATGAATGGTATTTTGGAGGCCCATTAGGAAACCAACCATTTAGTTCAAATGATACAATAGTAATCGGATCTAATACTCCAGATACTGTTTGGATATGGGTTGAAGTATTTGACTTATTAGATACTTGCAATATAAGCAACTCTTCTAGTTTAATATATTTTTGAGGATTTAATACAACAATCTCTTCTACTGGTCCAAATACAATTGATTGTATTGAAGGAGGCAATTTCCCGACACTTTCACTAGATAATGCATCTAGTTTTAGTAATTATTCATTTCAATGGTATTTTACTAATGAGAATAATGTTACCGCTGCGGTTCCATTCGCAAACTCGAATCAATATTTAGCCAATCATCCAGGAAATTTCTTTCTTGTGACAATTAACAACTCAACTGGTTGCATTGATACGAGTAATGTAATTATTATAAACACTTTTTATGAATCCGAGTCATTTAGTATTTCATTATTGGGTGACACAGTTTATTGTCAAGGAGAACCACTAAATAATTCTTTGTCAATAAATCCTGAAATTTCTCAGCCAACACTCCCACCTTTCTGGACCTTTGAGGTATATAATGATTCAACTTACACTGGAAATTCTTTAAATAGTATCTCTGGAAATGGCGATTATTGGGTGATAATTACAAATCCAGTTGGATGTGTTTTTTTTACAGATACAGTGACTATTAATATTGATACATTAAGTCTTCCCACTGACAGCATCACACTTGATTCAAACGCTCATCCGAATAATATCTATTGTATTAGCGATTTGATTAACCTAGTAAATCATGATTACCCAAACCCTTCTGAAGAACATTATTTGTCTGTTAATGGCATTTCAGAAGGAATTATATTTGATAATAATAATATTTATTCACATAAGTTAGATTATACGCGCTGGAATCGTTTAGTTGTAATTTCAATTCATGAAAATGGTTGTATTGATACGTTATTTGATCACAGTGTTTATGTTGTCCCAAGTGAATGCTGCAATAGTTTAAATTCTTATGAATTATTATATGGAAGACTAGATAATGCAATTAACTATGACGGAAGTTATTTAGTAGTGGATGATATTTTAACAGACAAAGGATTAAGTTATGAAATTTCAGAGGGAAGATTTGCTTTTATGGGTGTTGCTACACACTATCTAGAAGGATTCGGTGGCATCGCTACGGGACCAAATATATACTTAGAAGATAGTTCAAGACTTCGTGGAGTTTTAACTTCTATGTTTGGATTTTGTGATACTATGTGGGGCGGAATTTATGTTGATACCGCAGGCTCCATAGATTTTGATTATAGTTTAATTCAAGATAGTTATTCTGGAATTAAACCAAATGCAGATGTTAGTAGTACCCCAAATTCAACGCTAACATATAGGTTTAACGGGAATAACAATACATTTTTAAATAACTATATTAGTCTCACTTATTACGCAAATTCCTATGTCTATACTCCAAGAGATGGCATTATTTCGGGCACATTTAGTTGCGAACCGGAAGACATGTTGTTTCCGTATGATTTAGTATCAAATGAAGAACAACACTCATATAGTTACAAAGCAATAGATGTCTATGAAGGAAATTCATACTCAACTAATATTCACTTAGAACTGAGTTATGATTCGGCCTTATTGGATAACTCATTTGATTTTATAATAGAGAATCATGTATATGGTATCTATATGAATCCATCAGCTCAATTCGACACTGTTGGAAATGCACATATTGAAAATCCGCTTGTTGCAGGATATTATACTGACGAAAATGCTAATTATTTAACAATAGGATATGATTCCATAAACATGACTACACAAGTCCCAAGTGATTTTACATGGCAACAGACTGAAGAGTATGAAAACAATGAACACTTGAATGGACGTAAATATGCCGTCTATTCCATCAGTAGAAATCTGACGGTTGAACATTCTAGAATTTTTGGTGATGGTCTTAGTTTAGATGAGAATAATGATTTTGATCAGGTTTACGGAATTAGTAATAATGAAGATGATTCTGTATTGTCAAATATCATCGAAAAGTTAGATGTCGCCATAGAAGCAAGAGAAGGAACAACAGATTTAGTATTTTTAGATAATATTATGGATCAAAATGTAAAAGGTTTAAAATTTGCAAGTGGTGCTGATATAAGACTTGATTTGAATTGCAATCAATTTACTAAAGATACATTAATCGCACTAACCCAATATGGTATTTATGTTGAAAGTGGTGCTGAAATTTTAAATGATATAGGTGGAGATGGGACATTTGTCTCGCCAGCCGGAAATGGTTGGCCAGTTGATCCTTCAAGTACAGGTTATCCAAGTACAACTAATGGCTCTGGGGGAATACCTGATGTCTATAAGTGGGATTGGCCCCTTAATTGGTATTCTATTTATGACAATAATGCTGCAACAGACTCTTCTCAACTTGGGTACAATTATTACACTTACTTAAACGAATTTTTTGGTGAAGCTGAGAAAAAAATTGATTGGCACTTAGATGCTGTTTATCCATCAGAACTTATTATTAGAACAATTATTTCTGATACAGCCTCACCAACTTGTGTGAATGTGCCATCAATAGTATATCCACAGTCAAGAATTAATTCAATATTTAGGCAAAATTTAAATGGAAATGAAGAATTTAGAATATTACCAAACCCGGCTTATAGAAATTTAAAGATTATTTTTCCTGCTGATTTTGAAAAAACTGTGAATATTAGAATTACTAGTTTGGAAGGGAAATTGGTACTTCAAAAGAATAATATTCTTTCTCAAAGCAATGAGATATTATTGAATGATTCATTGAATGGCTTTTATCTTGTTACAATACTATCCCAGAAAGGAAATGTTCTTAAACGTTCAAAACTTATAATAAATTAGAATGGCAATTAAATGTTATTCAATTTTGACAACACTAATTGCGCTAACTTTTCAATCACTAATAGCCCAATCATTAGTAGGAGAATGGTCTTATATTATCCCAGATGACCAGAAGATTGTTAGTATTTGCATAAATGATTCGGGCTATTTGGCATTCGGTCAAGGTAGAAATTTTGATGAATTTTCTGAGTTATTAAAAATAGACACTGCCGGTAATCTAATTTGGAGAAGAGGACTGAAATTTGCTGATACAACCATTTCAGATAGTTATAGCTTTGATATGGTGAAAGTGAAAAATGAACTGAGCTATTATACAAGCGGTTTCTATTTTGCTACGATTAGCTCAGATTATATTTTAAAAATTGATGATCTGGGTGATACTTTGTGGTCATATATTTATAACCCTTTTGGCATTTATCAAACTACAAGTAAGCTGACCACTTTAAGAGACAAAAGCCTATTGTCTGTAGGGTTTCAAGAACAAGGAGGAACGCAAGAGGATGTATTTGTAAGACGACTCGACAGCATGGGAAAGGTAATGTGGGAGAAAATGTATCCAATGCCTGGTAATCAAAGAGGTTTTGATATTACGGAGATGTTGGACGGTAGCTTAATTGTATCAGCAAGAAGCGGTTTGAATAATTTAATTATGCGAATTGACTTTAATGGCAAATTCCTTGATAGTATTATGATTCCAACGATATCTGGCAATGTTGTTTTTCAGGATGTAAATTTATTATTTGATAATGGTATTGGATTGGGAGTTGTATCACGAGTAGGAACCAGTACTAATTTTGGTCAATTCATAGACTTAGATTCAGGCTTAAATATTCGTAAGAATCAGGCATTTGATCAAGGTGTTTATGATGGTCCTTATCTTCTTAGTGACTCATCTTATATATTAAATATTTTTAAATCTAATGACAGTCTTAGTGTTGTTAACATCAATTCGAATTCTTTATCCCCTCTTTGGTCAATACCTTATGGTCAAGTACCTACCGCTATTAAATTTGTTGAGTCCTTGGTTTCACAAGGACAAGATTTAATCGTTGCTGGTTACGATGATACAGGCTCAAATCAGGATTACTGGCTAGCCAAAATCTCAGGAGTTGGTGAAGAATGGATCCCTGACCGATGTGCCTATCAGCCTCCAATAGCCGGCTTTGACTATGAATACAACTATCCTGTGCTTACACTCAGAGATACTTCTTCCGGCGGATTAAAATACCTTGATACAGTTTATACCTGGCAATGGAATACAAGTGTAGGTACAAATGGAACAGATGATAGTCTTGTGGTCTTTTTTGATACTGCGATAACCAAAACAATTGACATTGAACTAGTGATTGGAAACTGGTACGGCTGTACTGATACAGTAAATCAAACTTTGGTCTTAGGCGAAACGGGTCTTGAATTATATAAAGAATTAGACGTTAAGGTATTTCCCAACCCGGTTAAGGATATTTTGAATGTCCATATTGCTGAAGTTCAAGGTGATGTTTTATTCAGCCTTTACGACCTTCAAGGCAGGCTCCAATTCAATCAAGTACTTTATAAAGATAAAAACACTATTTCTATATCCGAATTACCTCAGGGGCTATATATCTATGATCTAAGAACTAATGCTCAGGTAAATCGAGGGAAATTAATCAAAAAGTAATGACCTCAATACTAGTCTTCCTCAGAAAGGTTTTTTATAAGAACTTTTACTGATTAATATAAAGGGAGGAATTACAAGTATCAACCCCCTTCATTTAAATGAAAGTCTAATAGTGTTAAATGAATCCTTGAATTAAACCAAAAGAAGTACGAAAAATTAGCTTCTATGATACCTATGTTTTTAACAATCTTTAAATCGCTGCCACCTGCTGAACTTCCATAATTAAATTCTCTTGTTACATTACTTACAGAAGCATATGTAGTTCCTTCAAGGGTATAATTAATTAAGTTTTCTTTTACAATAACACTATCGGTATCTACAAGTCTAATCCAAAGATCTCCCGGAGTCAGAGGAAATTTTAGGTCAAATGAATAAAAACTTGAATTAATAGTATTGCTGCTTAAAAATGTAATATTGGAATCACTGACGAGATAAATGCCGGAATCCTGCTTTAAAGCATTTTTAAAAATTAATACCTCATATTCGGCTGAATCTGCTGAGATAATATCTTTGCTAACTATTTCAATCTTCACAGTATCAGTTGTACTATCATTAAGATTAAATCTTTTATAAATCCAATAGTTACCCACTTCTAAGGGATAATCACTTTTTTGGAATGTTTTATCTACAACCAATGGGCTCGGTGAAGAGTCTTTCTTAGAATTACAGCTAAATATTAACAAAAAGGAACAGCCGAATATTAAAGCATTTATATTCATAATGGTTGAAATTGGCTTGTATGAATCAGGCTATTAAAGATAAACCTAATAGTAAACATAATTATTATGTGGTCTTTAAGTCTAAGCTGATTCAAACCCCTAAACCAGTCCTCCTCAGAATGGTTTTTTAAAAAAACTTTTACTGATAAATATAAGGGTCGGAAGGGTGTTAGTTGTGCGATGACCTTTTTAACTTATTGCATCGGGAATTCCAGCTTAGTTTTATTACTTTTTAATTTTTATGTTAATAATATTCGCATCCTCGGTACTTGGGAGGACGAGATTGGGTGGTAAATGTATTTATAATAGGGGTTGTCTGTGAATCTGAAACTGTCTTTGTTTGACCCCGTGGCATCAAAAAAAAGCAGACCCACTAAGACCTGCTTACATACTCGCACAACCAAAAACAATAATGGTTAATTCTTAATTATCTTTTTAACTCCGATTTGTTCATTGGAATCAAATATCTTCAAAATGTATACACCTTTAGAAAGATTTGTTAAGTCAATCAAAAATTGATCGTTATATCTGCTGTTCAATGTTTCATCAATATATGTGGATCCTGATAAGTCTGAAATTGTAAATTGATAGTCCTTGTTAGTCGCAATGTCAAATGAAACATAAATAAGATCATTCGTTGGGTTTGGGTAAACATTTAACTCTTTAACAGATTCTCCAATTTTAGATCTAACAGAATCATCTGCTTGCTCTAAATCAATGAAATTTGCATTCAATGGTTGATTTGCCAGATAAGCCCCATTATTTGGATCACAGAAAGTATTAATAACCCAATTATTCGTGGCTTCCTGATTTATATGGGTACTCATTACATTTTTTTCTCCGATTTCGATTGTTCCAGATGTGCCATCTGAAATTAATTCTCCACCATCAAAAAAGAAAACTCCTCCTCCACCTCCAGGTTTGATTACCAAAATGTAAGCTGGATCAACTCTTAACTCGCCACTTATTATAATATTCTCCGCTTCTATGTATAATACATTGCCTTGAATAGAAGTAACATATTCAGAGTTTGCATCAATAAATTCATTAGAAAGTGATATTGTATTTGGCACATATGTTTTAAAGGTAGGGGATGTATAATAATTTGAGATCAAATCAACATTTTCCTCTTGATCATACATTAGGTAAGTAAAAGTTTGAAAAGTATTAATTTGTTCACCATCAGAACCTTTCTGATCAAAGTACATATCTGCAATAATTTTCATTTCTACTTTGACCAAATCAATATCCTTATAATTTTGCTCATCCGGCCAATGTCTTATTTGATTATTTGTCCCTTCAACAAAAGGAAATTCATTAATTCCATTTTGCATTTCAGTTTTAACTTCAAGTTTTCCAGAAAATAAAACTTGATTTACGTATTCAATATCATAATATGGACTAACAATTTTAATTGTTTCATCCACTAAATCCTTAGTCACATACATTGTGCTTGAACATGGGGTTCTTGGATAATTTTCAAGCTCCCTTCCATCCTCTGTGTATTGCAAAAAACGAAAATTTGATTCTTTAATTTCTTTATCGAAAAATTCAATTAAAGTCTCAAAATCTTCATCAACTACCTTTTTGGTATCAAAAGTCAGAACAAAGGCAACTTTTAAATCCGTTTTGCTTTCATCAAAATCCAATGCATCATTAAATTTATATCTAAGCGGTTGATTAATTTTAAATGAAAAATCAGTCCACCCTCTTCTTAAATCTATATCCTTACAAACCACAGGGTTGCCTCCATTTGGAATTGTTACAGGAGTATAAATCTCTTCATATTGATCTTCTTTTGAATAGAAATCTAACACAGGTGTTTCAAGTAAAGCAAAAAGTCCAGTGGGTTCATTATAAGCGGGATAATTGAAATAACCCAATGAACCAAAATTATCATTTGGATCAAAACTCCCTGGAGTGAAAAAAGGTCCTACATAAGCCTGGTCAGCTTCATTTGTTATTGTACCCGAAAATTTCATTTCAGTGTAATTAACAGTAGGAGATTGTGGTTTTACAGGTTTAGAAGGTTTTTTGTTTTTGATTGAAGCACTTAGAAAATTATATCCTGTTGACAAGGCAATTGTGGATGCTTTTTTAGTAATTTTAGCAATTCCGTTTATATCGGTGGGGCATGCTCCTGTTATGCAACCTGTTGAAGATGAATAAAATCGTGCAGCATCTTCTGAACCAAGTAAATTTGGAACATCCTTTGTTATTATATCTTTCGCGGAAGACAGAGCAGTAATCCAAAAATCACTTTCGTCGGAATTATATTCCCTTAAAGCAACTTTATATTTGTTTAAAGTTGTAGTGTAATCATCGTATAAGTCATCTATCCTATCGTAAATAATATTGCCAGCTTTTTCATTTTGGCTACTTATTTCAACATTAGAAAGAAATTCATTTTCCACATTTAATTTTCCATTAGAATCTACAATCGGTTCTGTGGTGCCTAAAGCCCTTCCATAAATTTCAAGGGTTGAAGTGTTAAAACCCTTCCATAAAAATTCAATATTTGATAAGTTTTCACAAACACAAGGGTCGAACCCTAACTGAATATCAGTTGAAAACCATTTATTATCATTACCTGGGTTTTCATGTGGGCTTGATACAACAGAAATTTTTGTTTTTTTATCTAGTGGTCTATCATAGGAGTCAGCATGTCTAAAAATTCCCGAAACAGTTGATGAACTAATATATCCAAATTGAAGATTTGAACTTGAATAAAAACTTAAGTCAGAATGTACGTTAGCAAATATTCTTAGTACACCTCGATATTTATTATAGAGAATTACATAAGGTACTCTGTTGTGATCTAAAGATCCAGCAGCACTTTTAATCCTTTCTGTATTCTCAACATCAATTTTTTCTCCATTCGGAAAATAGCCTGTTCCTAACCACATTAATTCCCATCCATCTTCCCAATGAAAGTCTCTTTCCGTATATGCAATTGGATTTTGAAATTCGTCGTAATATTCAGATAATTCTGGTCTTCCTGGAACTGCCAAATCATCATAAGGATTTTTAACAAGAAATGTAGTTATAGAATTATCCCAATCAGCTGTTGGGTTTAATTGAATTTGAGTAAAACCAAAACCATCATTTTCTCCTAAGTCAAGACTATTCAGCCAAGGATTAACTAACCCTTGGGCAGGTGGAAAATTATTAAATTCATTGTTTACCGGGTTTTCATGATTAGTTGAAATTCCTCTCACACATTGCGAAAAGGAATAATTTTGCTTTAATATTAGCAACAGAGCTAGTATGATAAAATTTTTCATTATTCAGTAATTATACCGTTAAATTGTTTGTAGGTAGAGTCGTTATAGAATCTATAAAAAGCACTGACAGTCGAATTCTTTACATCAATATCAATTCTTCCGTCAAGACCACCTAAAGGTGGGTTATTCGCAATTAGAACAGAGTTTGCAAGACCTACAATATCGAAAAGCAACATTAATGTGTCCTTATTGCCGCCAAAATTGATAACATGTATTCGAGAACTTTCAGTACAGTATTCATTTTGCCCCTCATTCCAATTAATTATTTCCAGTGTGATTGAATCCTCTGGATTAGATTCATAAACTCCTTTGAATTTATTCACAACTGCCAAGTCACATATATCAACTTTGGTAAATATTTGGTTGGTCGAATCAATCCCATCATCAAAAGGAAAGCAGACTGAATCGGGACTTTTCTGAAGCATAAGTGCGGCAGTATAAATGCCTTTCGACAAATTATTAATTGTTCTAAATACTGTATGTTCATTAGGACCTTCGACTATTTCTGTTCCTAAGTACCATTTATAATAGTCAGCTTCTTTATCAACAGCTTCAAACTTTAGTTGACCACCATGAAAAGCAGTATCAACCACAAAACTATCGACATAGGGAAGCACATTCGAAAGCGCTCCGGAAATAGTGAAATCGGCTTTTACCGGAGACTTTTCAAAGCAAGGATCATAGTTTGGGCAATTGATGTCTGTTGGGTCATTACAAGGCTGTGGCGTGGGTTCTCCACTGTCGTCTTTACAACTATGCAAGAATAACAATAATAGATAAACCAATATGAAGTTTCCTAACTTCATTTACTGTTTTTTAAATTATCAATTTGATTTTGCATATCTATCAATAGCAATGTCATTTCTTCTATTTTCTTTAATAGTATAGCGTTCATTTCACCTACATCAATTCCAGTTGAATTAACTTCCTTTTGATTAGGAACTTCAGGAAGATGTCCATTCGATTTAATGTAATCTTCAATTTCTTTTAAACTTTGAACTTTATAGTCTTCTTCAAATACATAGTCTGGCCAAACCCAATTATCGGTAGTTACAATAACTTTGTTGGCGGTTATCTTTCCTTCAACTTCCAATTTTGAATCAGGATGGCTACTACTTATTTTGTCTCCAATAATGACTTTGTCTCTGAAGTTTATTTTTCTTTCTGCGGCTGTTAAACCACCTCCAAAAATTTCGAGCATATTTGTTTCATCGTTATAAAGAATTTTCCCAGCCTCTTCATCCTTTTCCAAACCTTTACCAAACTCCAGGTAATTCTGATTAGTTATTGCCATAGAACCATTCAAATGAATTCGGTCGGTAATACCATTTAGAGATCCAATCCCTACGCCAATAGCAAGATTACCGGTTTCCAATAAGGCATCATCCTTCATCCACGTAAGACCTTCCAAAAGACTGGAGCCTTCAACTTTTAACGGAGTCTTGAATGTTGATTGGCCAGTAGACAAGCTCAATATATTTGAAACATTTGATCCGTCTTCTGAATAAGTAATTTTAAATAAGCCATCATTGATGATGCTGTAATCTCTGAAAACAGTTCCCATTCTATTTTGACTACCTCCATTCTGAGAAGTATTGTCCGAAGAGTAGTTCATTTGAATTATAGGAAACAAAGAAGTTCCTGCCGAATGGTATGATTCTAAAGTGGAAGTAGTTATATCATTAGCATCATCGTCTTGCCATGTGTCATGATTTTGACCCGAAACAAGAGAAACGCCTAAAACAAGAAAAGAGAGAAAAAAAAGATTACATTTCATGATATCATTATTTAGTTATATTACAATCTGTCCAACAGGATTTAAACCTTAGGAATTAATCCTTGAATTCTTACTTGATTTGGATGATGTAACACAACCTGACATCAATATATGTTCTGAGGAAGTGTATTGAAAACAGTTGAATAAACAACTTTTTTATTAGTGTGGATGAACACAACTTTTGTAATGATATAAATATAAATATTTAAACGCAAACAACGTATGAACTTTTTCTTAAAACTATACGATTAAATTTTTTTATTCCTAAATAATATGTGAATTACTTATTGGGGTATATGTAAATAGTCCATTATACTAACCCCCGTCAGAGGCATCTAGCGGAGACTCTGATTGACAAAGAAATTTCATATCACCAATTCGATATCAGTTTTATTAATTGAGGTAAAAGTCAATTTTGTATTTAATGAGAAGAAGAAGATTCCAGGAACTCTCCCGCAATCCCGCAATCCCGCAATCCCGCAATAAATGCGGGAAAATGCGGGAAAATGCGGGAAAGCGGGATCATCCCGGAATGATGAATCTTGTTTTTAGAGTAAATCTATACTTTCAATTTGAGATTCATTATTTTGTTTTTAAAGATTGAATTGAATCTTTAATCTTATTTTAATGCCTTGCTTTTCATCTGTACTAATTATTGTATCAAGCGATAAATGCATAAGCTCACAATTACATTTATTTGTCTCTGCACCATATCAAATGCGCAATTTATCGATGCGAGCTGGGAAAGTACCTGGTTGGGAGGATCTTCTTTTTCTTCGGTGCGAACTACAGACTTAAACGATGATGGCATTGAAGATATCGTTGTTGGCGCCGGTATTGAAAATCAGGAAAGTAAACTGGGAATTCTCGCCATCGATGGTTCCAAAGGTGATACACTCTAGACCCGATCTGCAAGAAATCAAATCTACAGTTCAGCCATATTTGCTGATTCAAAAGAGCTTAGCGAAAAATTGGTTTATCTGGCCGGGAGAGATGCCCAACTTTTGTGTTTAAATGGAAAAGATGGAAGTCTAATCTGGGAGTTTTGGTCTGATAGCTCGGGAACAGCGGCTGATTTTGGCTGGTATAATTTCTATAATCCGAGATTTATCGGTGAAGAAGGAGAACATCTGTTAATCAGCAATGGCGGCGATGCCAGCAGTGCAGCAAATGATCCCGATCGACCTCCGGGCAAATTATTGATTCTGGATCGCTTTAGCGGTGAGATTTTGTATGAAGACAAGATACCGGATAAAGCGGAGACTTATTTCTCAGCCATGCTCTGGCCAAATACAGGGAAACAGGGCGAAGATCTTATTGTATTGGGCTCGGGTGGGGAAACGCTCCCCGGTGCAATCTGGACCTTTGAATTGTCTGAATTTAAAGCCAATGGTATGTCCAATGCCCAAGCTTTAATTGCGGATGATAAAAAAGGATTTATTCAGGCCCCGGCCTTTGCAGATTTAAATTCTGATGGCTTGTATGAAATGATCGTTCCGCGAATGAATAATGGTGGCTTGATAGCGATTGATGCACAAACGAAAGAAGAATGGTGGCGATTTGAAGTGCCGAATACAGAATGTTATGCTTCGCCCATTGTCGCAGATTTTTCAGGTGACGGCTTGCCCGATGTCTTTAATCTTTTTGCCAGGGGGGAATATCCCATCTATTTTAATTATATCGCTCATTTGATTAATGGTCAGAGTGGAAAATCGCTTTATTCGGAATCGCTGACGCTTAATCAGTTCTCCTCGGGAAATGCGCTGGATTGGGATGAGGATGGGGCTGATGAACTGTTGCTTATCGAAAATAAAATTTTTGGTGCTGAAGGTTTGAAGCACGCATTTAGAATTTTGGATTTCAACAATGATACGAGCTATTATATCACAGAATTTAAAAGAGGTATGGTAATCTACTCAACTCCCTTAATTCGCGATATAGATGCGGACGGTCTTCTGGAGATTCTTTATGTATTCAATCCTGATTCTACTTCGCTTAGCGATACGGCTAAAGTCGCATTTGGAAGATTTGACCTCGATCTGCCGGCTGCTGATATAGCATGGGCCGGCTTTATGGGAACGTATGAAGATGGAACCTATAGAAAGAATCTTACAGATAGCACCATCACAACAGGGGGTTTTGATCTCAATATTTTCCCCAATCCAACGAATTCAACATTGAGAATAATAAACAAGGGCATTGCAATTGATCGTATTCAATTCTTCGATCTTCAGGGAAAGGCAGGAAATGTTGAAATAAATACAATTGGCAAAAACACCTTTATCGATACCGGCCAACTTAGATCGGGGCTTTATTTTCTGAGGGTGTCTACTGCGGAAAAGGTATTTTCAGAAAAGATTTTGATCGAACGATAAATGTCTTGAATCGATTTCAAAGTTCCTCCTGAACACATTTGAATTTTTAAGCTCGTAGTTAGAAGGGTTTTATCCATTGGTCAGAATATTTACTAACCAAAAGTAAATTACCGGTAATTGGGAGTCTGACTCAATATTTCTCTCACAATTTCAAAGCCAGCCCCAGCCTTATATTTACTCCGGTCATGTAGCCATCTACTACACGGGTTTCCACTACTGGGTTGCCCTGGCTATCATTGACGACCCGGCTTTCCTCGTAAACATCGCCATTGGAGCTTTTGAATTTGCTGTAGGAATAATAGGGGGCAGATGCATTGATGAACATGCCGAATCGCTCTCCAAAATAATGATTCCATGCCAGGCCAAACTGAAGTTGTAGCCCATTTGCCGTCACATAATCCTGATTGTCAAAATTTTCAAATTTTAGCCGGGTGGCACCAATTTGAAAAAAAGGAGTCAAGACGTTTTTATCTGAATTAAGCAAACTATAGCCTGCTGTAATTCCAAAATTTTGGGAAACCACCTTGCTGTTTGAATCCGCATCGGTGACAAATCCGTTTCTTTCATAGTCTATTCCCAATGCAAAGGCATCGCTAATTCTATAGGCCGCACCGGCATTCAAGAGGCCGGGAACTGCATCGGCATTTTCGGTTTCAAAGGCTTTTATGGTAAAATTATAAATGCCAAAACCCAGACCGGCGTGAACATCTATATCTCCTTTTTGAAGGGCTTGAGAAAAACCTGTGTTTGATATGAGCAGAATTAAGAAGCTGGTTATAAATAGTTTCATGGCCTTTTTTCTTATAAAGATAGAAAATCAGTGCAAAGGTCAAGGTCCATGGTGTTTTATGAATAAGACTTATAAAATATAGAATGTAGCAGAATAATAAACTATTGGCTTTTCTAATGATTTCTTATTGCCATAATAAATCCTAATATTTAATGTATTAAATTTTAGAATTGATATTATTTAAATAAATAATTCTGGTTTTATTACTCTCAATAATGATATTTTATCTATAGATATATTTATAAAAATGTATCAAATATAACTTAAGAATTATTTTTTAATATTGGATTTAATTCATATTTATGTATTATCCATTGATCGCAATATAACTGCGCATCATTTCCAAATCAAATTAGTAAGCAGCCGGTTGGCATGCTTTAAAATGCGTTATTAAGCGCTATTAAAATTGTAACTAATTGATAAATAAATATATGGAAATGATGAGATTCAAAAACTACTTTTTTCTTTTCACACTAATTGGACTGATTTGTGTTCAAAATTTGTTCGTAGGAGAAGTAAATGCTTCTGATAAAAACAATAATTACGATCCTGTTGAACAAATTTTTACCATTCCTAATACGATTGAGCTTGTTACATATGTTTTACCTGCTTTAGAGGTAGGTGAGTCATATATGGTTAAAACTCTAGGCGCTATTAAAGTGAATGAGATAAATCAAAAAATTGGAGAAATTAACGAAAACCAGATTACAACAAATGAGTTCAAAATTGCGTGGGATATTGAAGAAGAGAATAGAGCAATTTCAGTATATAAATTTAAAGATGGAAATGCCATAATGGCCATGGGACGCGGTGGTGAAGGATATTGTGGAAATGGTTATATAAATCTTGAAATACCAATTTCTGAGCTTTGTCCATATGACTGGGTAAAAGTAGTTTGGCACAGAAATACATCTTGTGATAATAAGACAAATACGGGATGTGCAAATGGTGAAGTACTATGGAAAATCAAAGGTATTACAGAGTATTCAACAAAAGCATGTGGAGGTGTTCCTGATGTAAATGATCCTTTAACTTATGGAAATACTGGTAATTATGGACCTATTAATCAACAAAATATTTGTAATGTAAATGTTTTGACAGATTGCAAAGAGATATATATTAAGGCCGCTATGGTAAGGGATTTAGAAATAACTGCCGAGGCAGTAGACTGTGGAACTCCGCCATTTGGTTGTGATTTAAGTGCGACTAAATCTTATTCAACAGGTTTTTGGTTTGACCCTATTTTGAATCAACCCTATCCCGATCCCTCCATTTCAATTAGTGGGAATGCCACATTACCTTGCCAAGGTCAAAATTCGGTTTATACTTTAAATGGAATTTCTCATTATTCATCTTCTTTACCGCTTACTATTACGTGGACATTAACAAACAATAATTGGGCTATTGTTTCAGGACAGAATTCAAGTGCTGTGACAATCAATACAAACGGAAATCCCGGGAATGCGGTTTTGAGAGCTAGAATTGATACTTATGACCCATTTGACTGTAACAGAACATATTATATTGAAAATTCCCTATAGGACGTGATTTAAGTAATATTGCTAATGTATCTGATATTAATTGGGTTGAAACAATCACCCAACCAAATGATGATTATTGTCAAAATTCAACTGATAATATGTGGATTAATAGTCCACCTTCGGACCCTACTTTTGAATCATATTCTTGGAGAATAACCTCGCCGAATGGAACTGCTAAAATTACTGCTCTTAGTAGCTCAAATGAAGTAACTAACTTAGTAGTGAATGCCAGTGCAACGAATCCAAATTGGGCCAGTATTCGCTATAAAATGGAAGATAATATTACAATGGAGGCAAGATATAATTATTCCTGTGGATCCAGTCCATGGTATTCAGAAAGTCGTTTCACGAAGAAGTTACCATTAATTCCAGGACCAATTGAAGATAATTCTGGTGTTTCTTTATGTAGTCCGAATGCTATAGAATTCGAAGTGAATTCACTATCACTTTATACTGATAATTTCAACTGGACTGCGGGTCCGGGATCAATATCCTTTCAAACTAAGAATTCAAGAAATAAAACAATTGAATTTTTAAGTGGTGCCGTCCCAACAAGTAACCAAACACTTAATTTATCAGTTACTGGTACTAATATATGTGGATCTGGACCAACAAGAACGGCAAGTTTTGATTTCAATCAACCAGCTCAAAAACCAATACTTGAAATGCCTGATTGTTGGAAAAGAGGAAATATTTCGGGATCAATGCCTAATGAAATAATCATAACTAATCCTGAAATTGGAGTCAATTATTTTTGGGAATTAGTTCCTCATGAAAATGGTAGTGCTTTCATTCCAGCCTGGGTTTTGAATACATCAAAAACAACCTCAGATGTTGGATTTTTTAATAAGGCTGTTGATAGATTATACATTAAGGTCACCGCGGAAGGTTGTATTGGTATTAATCCTTTCGAACTAAAAGATTTTGATCCAATTGATGTACCAGACAATATGGAATGTGAATCTGGAGGCGGTGAAGAAAGACTAGGTCAAAATTTTAAGATTTTTGAAACAAAGATTTATCCAAACCCAGCTTTCAAAACTTTAAACTTGACATTTGAAAGGAATGAATTAAGAAGAATCTTGGTTTTTGATTTGAATGGCAAAAAAATTGATGAGTTTAAAGTAAATGGAGATTTCAAAGCATACGATATCTCTAAATTTCAATCAGGATCATACTTAATTCGTATAGAAGGAAATGATCTAATAGAAACACATAAGTTCAGTGTATTATAGAATATTAGCCATATTGCTGCTCTTTTTCTCAACTCTTGCCAAAGCTCAGAATTCCGAGCTTTGGCTATTAGATTTAAATGGCTGGAATAATAAATTGCTGATTGATTGGACGTCAGATCAACCCATCTTTAGCATGACAGATGTTATTGTACCTCACGATTCATGGACCCCAAATATTACTGTAAGTGATTCATGCGGCAACGTTCAGTTTTACACAGATTTATTCTGCATAATGGATCAAAATCTTTCAGATACTCTTTTGGCGGATTCGGTTACTGGTGTTATATCTGGTTATAAGGAGTCTGGTAGTATAATAAAAATACCTAATTCGGATTCTATTTACCTCATAATTCGAACAAATCATGGACAATTAAGAAATTTTGATGGTAGTTTTATTCCTTTTACACTGGATTCCTCAATTAGTTATGCTTTGTGGTGCTATAACTCAATTACCCGTCGAGGAGAATTACTTTCTAGACAAAATAAATTCTATGATTTTTATTCTGATCAGCTAACCATAGTAAAGCATGCCAATGAGCGGGATTATTGGTTAGTCGGTAGGGAGATTGATGGAGATTTTTTGGTCTGGAGCATAGATAGTTCCGGATTAGAAGCAAACCCCACAATATTTTCTGGTTCTCCGATCCGTACTGATAAATCCCAAAAATATCCAAACTCTGAATTGTATTGCAGCCCAAGTGGAAAATACTTATTCTATACACATCATGACTTAAATCAATATTATTTGTGTATTGGTGAATTTGACAGAACAAGGGGTTCTTTCAAGGAAGTGAAGAAAATTACAATTCCTGAATTTGATTTTAATACCAATAACATTCAGGAAATTAGATCTTTCGCGTATATTGAAGAGTGTCGTAGTTTATACTTTGTAGAAAAATCTCATCACAGCCGATTATTTAAATACAGGTTTGACAATACCTTCAATATAATTGATTCAGCTGTTCTTTATGTAAGTTCAGATTATGCTAATAATGAACGAAATGAAATACTTCTGGATCAAATGAAAGTTTTTAGGGATAAGATCTATTTCTCCAATGACACTTATAGAAATTCAATTTATGACGACTCGGTAATGTTAAAAATGTCAGTAATGGAATTGCCCATTGATTGTAGTAGAGATGAGGTTTTTCATCTCCTGGGTTTTGAAACAGGAGGATTAAGATATAAATCCAACAACCCCTCAGGTAAACTCCCAACTTCAATTGGAGGAAATTACAATGATGAAAAGACTATTGTAATTGAAAATGTTTGTTTTGGTGATACGAGTATTCTTAAATCCTACAATACCGGATGCAATCCATTTGTCGAGTGGAATATTAAAGAAGAGAATGAGTCTGTTGGAAAAATATTTACACAGGATAATTTATCATATCAATTTCAATCTCCAGGTCTGCATAAAGTTGAATACAGAACCACAGCGGATACCATAGTTAAAATTGTAAACATTGAACTGAAATTAGAGGGCCCATTGAACATAGATACAATGATTTGTGAAAATGAATCCGTATTAATTGGAGACCTTGGCGTTGAAAGTTCTTCTGTAAATTTTATATGGAATACGGGTGAAAAGGAAATGAGCATTCAAATTGAAGAGGGAGGTACATTTGTTCAGACAGCATACAATACCTGCAATTCGATTTCGAATACCTGGGAAGTACGCGTACTTCCAAATGCAGTAAATTCAATTTCAGACACAGTTATTAATTCCTGCAATGAGAAATCAGTGGAAATCTCGATCCCCGAGGGTGAATGGAGCTTAAGATGGTATGATTCAAATAATCAAAACACAAGAAATTTTGAGAAAACGGGAATATATAATGTAAATGTCTTCAATCAGTGCTTTGATACCACTTTTACTTTTGCAGTAAACTTTGAAAGCGACAATGTGATTAATCAGGTAAACGTCTTCACACCAAACGGCGACGGTTACAATGACCTTTTCAAACCCTATTCTGAGAATATCAATCCAGAAGGTTTTTTTTTAACAATCTACAACCGATGGGGAAGGAAGGTTTTTGAGACAAGTGATCCTGAGGAGTATTGGGATGGAATAGATTCTCCCATTGGCGATTATTTTTATTCTTTATCCTTGGATCAATGTGGAAAGCAAAAAATTATAAAAGGAAATGTTAAAGTTATTAGGTAAAATATCACTTTCTGTTTATTTAGTCTTTGTATCCTTGAGCCTAAATGCCCAATTAAATTTAGGAGGATCATTTACAATAAAAAATCAATCAATTTTTTCGATTACTTCTAGAAGCGCTAATTCTGGGGATGTAGTATTAGCTTTTGGTCAAACTGCTGATATTATAGTTGGTCTAGACACACTAAGTCATAATAGCTCGTTTTCTAATAGCACACTGAGAATTATGAATGTTACTCCTATCGGTGCAATTAACTGGTCAATTAATAGTGAAAGAAATTTCAATGGAAATATCTCTGATATTATTTCAGGTAATGATGGTAGGTATTACTTGATAGGTAGCTTTGTGGGATTTTTAAAATTTGGCAATCTTGAAATACAACATACAGATACAAATTCGGTTTCCAATTTAGAGTACTTCATAATTTGCCTGGATGCTTATGGTAATTTGGATTATCTTAAAAAGATGCCAGCATCCGTTAATTCCATAGTTGATGCTTCAATTAATAAAAAATCAGAGTTATTGCTGTCTGTGGCCTATGATAGTATCATGAACATAGATAATTTCATAGTAAATGAATTACCTGCTTCAAATGCTTCCAATTCCGGTGCATCCGCAATAGTGAAAATAGATTATGCAGGAACAGTTTCAAACATCATTAGTACAGATTGTGATGGCGTAGATGGATCTTCATTTATTACAACTCATCCCCAGAATGGTAATATCTTATCTATTTGCGGTTTTGGTGTGGCACCTCCTTTTGAGCCTTCAATTCAACCATTCAGTTTTAATTTTCTAGAATTCGACAGCAATGGAACATACTTGAGATATCGTGAGGTTAACATTGATTTGTTAGGCAATACTTCTGCTGGATTAATGCAAAACGGAAATTTCGTTTTTAGGGTTGATAATGATTCGGTGGAATTGCAATACCCTTGTCAAAATGTACAACCTGGATCTGACAAATTAGGTTATTTTAACTACGAACTGGGCCCTTTTTCATTTCCGAGTAAGTGTCAGGTTTATGGAGCACCAAGTTTTTTCACCAATAATCCCAGTATTTTTTCAGATGATCTAATTGGAGAAAGATTTTATCATCCGGGAGGTATTTACACAGATAATGCAGTTTATGATTCAAGTGATTATAGTATTTTGGCATTTGACCCGGATAGCTCTAAACTAGCCTGGTTTAAAGGCTTTAATATTCCTATTAACCAAATGGCTTTTGATGAAGGACATCAAATAGTTGGTATTTCTCTTGTGGATTCAATAATTGTTATTGATTCGTTGACTTTTACACATGAGTTGGGGACAACGGAATCCTTATTTCTTAGCTATTACGATTGTAATTATTTTAATCCGGAACCCGATATCAGGGAAAAAGGGGATACCATTGGCCTCTTGGCTGCAGATTTAAAAGCTGATTGGTATGTTAATGGAAATCTAACTCAGGCAAATGCTGAAAGCTATATTGTTCCAAATCAAACAGGCACGTATCATGCTGTCATGAAAAATGCCTTTGGCTGTACTCAAAACTCTGATTCCCTATTTGTAATTGCTTCATTTCAAAATGATATTTCCAATAAATTAAAGATCTATCCCAATCCCACAAACAATTATATCAGATTTGAAAGTGATTTAACGAAATCAACAACAATTGACATTTATGATATTCGTGGAAAATTCATAAGGCAGCAAACAATGAAAGAGGAATTAATATTAAACATTGCCAACTGGACTCCCGGAATTTACATTTATAAAATTGAAAGCGTTAATGGCATTTTCAATGGGAAATTCATTAAGCAATAAGCTCGTAATAATCTTTCATTGCAACTACCAAAATAAGCTAAGAAGGCTCTAAATCCATGCTGCCTAAACCTCTTTTTGAATCATAATTGATACCTCTGACGCAAAATTGATAGCCCTGATCCAAAGTTTTTATTTTTTGAATTATGCCTGTTAAATATCACTGTGCTTTTCCCCTGAGCTTTGCAAGCATCAATTAAAAATTAAAAACACATGAAAACGTTTAAATTATTTTTCGCATTTATCGCTTTGAGTTTAACAGGAAATATGGCCATGGCTAATAATGGATTGAGCAAAGTCCTTATCCGTGAAAGCGCTGATCAAAGTATCAATTTAAGAACAGAACTCAATTCAAATGACACCTTGAGAGTGCTTATAAAGCGGAATCAGAAAGAGCTAATACTTGAAGATGAAATTCTGAATAAGCAGGGTTTAATTAGTAAGACTTATGATTTTAATAAGGCGAAGTTTGGCGATTATTCCATTGCGGTTTATATCAATGATGAATTGGTAAAAACAACGGCCCTGCGAGAAGGTGAATTTAGCCATCAAGACCTGTACATTTTGAATCTCTATTAAGATCTGTTAAAAATCCTTTCTAATACGCAATCCCGGTTATTAAATCGGGATTTTTTTTGTTTCAGAAGTTGTAAACAATTGTATTAAAAATGTGTCAACACGAATCAAGCTCTGGCCTTTACAGTTAAAAAATAGGTTTGGACACAACTATTATTTCCCAATAAAATCAAAACTCTATTTTTAATACAATTGAATTAAAAAGTAAATAATTATTTACCTTTGTAAAGAAATGTTCACAATTATTAAAAGTATTAATAAAGGAAGGATGGTATGTAAAATCTCAGAAAGGTTCTCATTTAAAAATGATTCATCCGGACAAGAAAGGCATCGTTATTTTCCCAAATCACGGTAGTGCTGAACTTGGCAAGGGAATCGAAAAGCAATCAGGAAACAAGCAGTTATTTAGATTTATGAAGAAAACTTCAAAAAAATATCAGGTATTAATAGAGAAAACAGACACTGGTTTTTCAGCAATGGTAATGGATTTACCTGTTTTTACTACGGGCACTAGCATTGAAAACTTAAGTTCAAATATTATTGAAGCATTGAACCTATATCTTGAAGAGAGAAATGAATTTGTAGACTTTGGCAATATTAAACTCAATATGGACTTTCAATTATTTTTTCAGAATTATAAAATACTAAATGTCAAATTTCTGGCAAAGCGAATAGGAATTAATGCATCCTTGCTTAGCCAGTATGTTCGAGGGATCAAAAGCCCTTCTCAAAAACAAATTTCTAAAATTTTAAATGGCATTAATGAAGTAGGAGAGGAACTTAAAGATCTCGCTTTGATAAACAATTTTACGCTTAAAAAGAAGTAAAATTAATTTCGGCTATAAGCCCCAATCATTCTTAAGCTTTTTCTATCCGGAATATAAGTTTAGCTTATAACTTAGTTTTCAGTAAAGCTTAGGGTTGAATTATCCATTGATTAAATAAAGGAGGGTCCATGAATTGATCCATTTATCACATTATTTCAGCCTTTTGGCAATAAATAGTTTGATTTACTTATTTTCGGGCATTATTTGCTGTACAATTTATTGAGAAAATAGCGCCAATCCATATTCAATTGCATTTCGCATCAAATGCTTCAATCAGACCTTAACATAAAAATATCATGAAAAATTATTTGGAAACATTTTTATTACTTATTCTATTATCAATAATCGCCGCTTGTTCTAAGCAGGAGCCAAAAGAAGAAAAGATGATTGATAATCCCTTATTAATGGAATGGACAGGGCCCTACGGTGGCGTACCTGCCTTTGACAAAATGAAACTGGAAGATGTCCGGGAAGCCATGGTAAAAGGCATGGAAATGAATCTTGAGGAAATTGAAGAAATTGCCAATAATTCTGATGCCCCGACATTTGAAAATACCATTGTAGAAATGGAAAAATCAGGCGCGGAATTGGACCGGGCCAGTTCTTATTACAGCATTTTCAGTGCTAACCTTTCCTCTCCGGAATTCAGGGCCATACAGGAAGAGATTGCACCCTTGTATTCTGAATTCAGTTCAAAAATTACACAAAATGAAAAGCTTTTTAACAGAATTAAGGCAGTTTATGAGGCTTCACAAAAGAATCCGCTTGAAGATGATCAGCAAAGATTGGTGGAATTGATCTACAATCGCTTTGCCATGAACGGTGCGGAATTGAGTCCCGAAGACAAGGAAAAATACGCAGCGATCAATAAGGAATTATCGAGTCTTTACACCAAATTCTCAAATAACGTATTGCACGATGAGGAAAACTACATTACTTATCTCAAGGAAGATCAATTGGGTGGTTTGTCCGAAGGTTTTATCAAGTCTGCCGCCAAAATAGCAGCCGATAATGGCCGGGAAGGTGAATATGCCATCGTAAATACGCGTTCTTCCATGGATCCATTCCTTACCTATAGCACGGAGCGCGAATTGCGAAAGCAGGTATGGACCAATTATTATTCAAGGGGAGACAATGGCGATGAGTACGACAACAATGCATTGATATCCGAGATTTTGAAATTGAGACGGGAAAAAGTGCAAATTCTCGGTTATGATAATTATGCCGAATGGCGATTGCAGGATAGAATGGCCAAGAAACCAGAAAATGCCATTGCACTTATGGAAGCCGTTTGGCCCGCCGCCATCGCCAGGGTAGAAGAAGAGGTAGCCGATATGCAGGCCATTGCCGATGCCAATGGTGATAATATCACAATAGAACCATGGGATTATCGCTTTTATGCCGAAAAAGTGAGAAAAGCCAAATACGATCTCAACTCAGAGGAAGTAAAACAATATCTACAGCTCGATAAATTGACCGATGCCATGCATTTTGTAGCCGGTGAATTATTCAATTTTGAATTCAAACCCGTGGAAGAAGGCAAGGTGCCCGTATTTCACGAAGATGTAAAAGTTTGGGAAGTCAATGACAAAAGCACGGGAGAAAACATAGGTTTATGGTATCTCGATCCCTATGCAAGACAAGGCAAACGCTCCGGTGCCTGGGCCATGACCTTCAGAGGACATACCACCTTCGACGGCCCCAAAAATGTATTGTCCACCAATAATTCAAATTTTGTAAAACCCGCTCCCGGCGAAGCACTTTTAGTATCCTGGGACGATGCCACCACATTTTTCCATGAATTCGGACATGCATTGCACGCATTGTCGAGCAATGTAAAATACCCAACTCTCAATGGAGGCGTGCGCGATTATACCGAGTTTCAATCGCAATTGCTCGAGCGCTGGTTATCTACCGATGAGGTAATCAACAATTATTTGGTGCATCATGAAACCGGCGAACCTATCCCGGCAGAGCTGGTACAGAAAATCAAAAATGCCGGTACATTTAACCAGGGATTTTCTACCACCGAATATTTAGCTTCAGCCATAATGGATATGAAATTTCATTTGGCAGATCCTGAAGGAATTGATCCGGATGCCTTTGAAAGAGAACAGCTTGAGGCCCTCAATATGCCAGAGGAATTGGTAATGCGACACAGAACACCTCATTTCGGACATGTATTTTCAGGGGAAGGTTATGCGACCGCTTATTACGGATACATGTGGGCCGATGTGCTGACCGCCGATGCAGCAGAAGCATTTGCCGAAGCACCGGGAGGCTTTTACGATAAAGAATTGGCTGACAAACTTGTCAAATATCTCTTTGCTCCAAGAAATGCCATAGAACCGGCAGAAGCCTATCGATTGTTTAGAGGCCGCGATGCCAAAATTGAAGCCTTGATGAGAGACAGGGGTTTTCCTGTCAGCGAAGAAGGTTAATAATAGATCTTAAAAGAGAAATCCCCGTCTTATGCTACATAGTAGAATCTGGATGGGGATTTTTTTTGATTGCATTAAAGACAGCTGGCCTATTGCAATGCTCAGAGATTTATTCTCAAACCCGTATTTAATGAAAGCGGATAGAGCATGCCAACGTTATTGACAATATCTGCTCTTAGTTTGATTGGAATGGCCACTTTTTCGGAAAGTGGAATATATAAATTACCCGAAATAAGAAATCCCAAAGTCATTTCATCCACAAAATTTAGTTCTGGCCCCAGATCGAGTGAAAACATACTATTGGAACCGATTCTGATGAAAGGTGTAATTCTCGTACAGGAAACATCGTATACCCTGTAAATGCGTTGTGAGCCAAAAGGCACACTGACAGAGTACCAATACAAATACTGATACATGATTTCAGTGCCAAAACCAATATTGCTTACAGAGGCAAAAACAAATTGCCCGCCAAAACCGTAGTTGAAGGTGTTCCAATCCGTGGCAAAGGTGCCTTGAATTTCATCTTCTTCGATAATGCCATCGATGTCTACAAAGGTGCCACCAACAGAAAGATTTAGTTCCAATGATCCTTGGGCATGAGTATTAAATGAGATCAGGCTAAGAATGAGAAGTATTATTGGGCTTTTCATGGGACTGAAAATTGAATTAAAAAAACCGGAGGCATTTTTCAGATATAAGCAAAAACTTTCTTTACCGGATACGGTTATGAAAGCACTTTGGAGCGTGATATTCTATATTGAATATAAGGACTAATACTTGATAATCAAAGCTTTAATTCAGTCGCTTGTTGCGTTAAAATGAATTCAGGACCGTTCTAAATAAAGAATAAACAGTATTGACAAATCTGGTTATTACTTATTTTACAATTTTCAAATAGCTTTTGTAAATGTGATTGTCAAATTCCAGTTTATAGAAATAATCGCCGGCGGGCACATTTGAGGCGTCCCAAACAAAATCCTGATCTTCTGATTCATAAACAGATTTTCCTTGTTTATTATAGACCTTGACCGATTTAAATCCGCACTTGATCTGATCGGAAGTAATAATTTCCGATTGGCTGGATTTGTTTTTTGAATACAGTCTGAATTCATCGTTGTATCCATCGCCATTTGGCGTAATTACATCAAAAGGTTCAAAGTCAATCGGTGCGGAAATAGAAATTTTAAACTGATTTTCCTGTCCAATTTGATTATCTGATTCCGTTTCAGGACAGGAATTATCACGGACTTTGAAAACCAATGAAGGGAATCCAGATTCAAAATCACCGCATTCGGCATCAAAATCAAAGAATATGGTATCGCTGTATTCCACAAAAGCCGGGGGATAGGTATAATTTGTTTCTATATTTTTACTTGTTAAAAAATCATAGGACTTTTCAGCATCCATTCCTTCAAAGAGCAATTCCATTCTGACATTATCATAACTAACACTTTCATCGTAAACCATGCTGTCCATGTCATTACTGCTTACATAAAATGATAATTGATCTGAATTATAATCTAATTTAATTTCTGCATCGGGGTTTTCATATATATTGATAACGTCTTCATTGTTATAAGTATGAAAATTTAATGAAGGGGATTGTCCATTTTCAAGATCAACTTTTATAAAAGCAAGATCCTGTGAAGGGATGCAGCTGGAATCGGTAGTGATAACCATTAGCTCAATAGGGCTCTCCTGGAGAATTTCACAATTGATAAACCTTCCATCCCAATTTAGATTTGTAACTAATAAACTGTCACCGACTTTACTTAGACGTTTTCCCGTTGAAATACCCAACTCATTTAAACGTGAATAAGATTCAATTTTACTGAGATATGCATCATTATCCTTAACGAAAAATTCTATACTCATTTTGTCTTTATCGGAATCTATGCTTTCTATGCTAAGAATGAGATCTTCACCCTCTCTTGAATTATTCCCTCCAATACTTCTTTCTGTTCCCACTCTCTTTTTGAATGAAAAATAATCAGCGCTATATTCTTTTCCTGATATCAAACCCTCTGAAATGGGAACCTGATAATCAAAAATGCTAATGTCTTTGAGTTCTGCATTAATTAATTCTTCCTGGCTATTACCGCCTGAAGCATTTCGAAAAAATATAGTTGGATCATTATTATTTTGCTCTATTGAAAAAATGATATTTCTGACTTTGGTATTCTCGCCGCAGAATTTGTCAATGGTAATCAACTGAATCGTATCATAAAACAATGGTCCTTCAGGAAAGAAGCTGCAATCAGGTTTCCATTTAAAAACCGTTTTCATAGTATTTTTTCCTTTGATCGTATCACTTTGTAGAATTGTATACGACGGATTAGATGAGGAAGTGTCGTATTGAATCAATTGCATACCAAGATCTTTATAATCCATAGTGTCGTAATTGTAAACCAGGTATTGATAGAGCGAATCAATCACCGTATCTGCCGTAAACAATTCAAATTCAATTTCCCATTTCGGGCGAATAAAAAACTCAATTTGTTCAATGTTGCCGCTGTCGAACAAAATATAATTACCGGGATAATTATAGCTGTTCATTGAAACCAGGGCCGGATCTGTCGGAATTTTTTCTACGATAAAATGAAGTGTAGTTGTATCAAAAAATGGCCTCGGGCAATGCTCTTTCGCATAAATTACATTCAACTTCAATGGCTCATCTATTTCAGAGTAGGCACATTCATTAAAACATAAATTTAAAAGCATAGTGTCGGTGGGTGAATTTAAAGTCAAGGTATTTGGTGTAATACTGACATAATCAGATGGAAAGTTTACACCTTCCACCAATACTTCTATATTGCTTACACCATTGGGTACGGCCATGCCTGCACCCGGGTCGAATACTTTGTACTGAACACATCTTTGAGCCGGATTGGCAGGAATAAATAAGGTATCCTCCAGATTTTGAGAGGGATTGACAGGAATAAGTGGAGCAGGTGAAATTTGAGCTGCACAATATCCAGTAGGTGCTACCTGAAATTGAAAATCCCTGAATACACTTCCAATTAAATCCATATCTCCATCAGCATCTATATCTCTAAATTCCTTGCACCAAACACCAATAACAAAATAGGCATTAGGAATTCCCGGTGTTACAGTCAAATCACCGCTGAGCTCATCCACCTTAAGTCTGTCAGGCTCCGATAGCGAAGAGCAAGTATTATTGGAAGCACCATTGATCTGGTTATCTTCATTGTAACAATTGGCCCACATTGCCGCAGGATATTGTGTTTTGGGATTGGGGTAGGGGCTTGAAATGGGATCAATTATACCTGAACTCGGAATTCCCTGATCAAAAGGTGTGTATAATTCATAGGCCAGTGAATCTCCGTCTCTGTCAAAACCACCAAAAGGTTGATAGTACAATTGACCGGTGCAGCCATAATCCGCCAAAGGAGGGAATAAATCTGGGGAACTGTTAATTATGGCATTTCCATTTGGGGATACCACAGGAGGAAACAAGGTAACGGTTGTTTGGCCTTGTGCACTTGAATTGTTGAGATTAACTACTCCGCTATTTCTGCAACAGGATCTCCATTGAAATAAATAGCCTCCCGGATGATTATAGGTATTTGCTTGTAAAATAATAGTATCCTGATAAAAATGTTTTTCTATGATGACCTGAAAGCCCTGACAGCCTGCAATAAAAGGTGGAACAACATTAAAACTTATTTTCGGCAAAACCCATGAACCAATTAGCTGACCACTTACTCTTTCATATGCTTCAATATTTCCGCCTCCCGGGGCAGAAATACCTGAAGCATCTCTGTATAAGTTCATGGACAATACATATTTATCGGCCGAAACATGGGTGATCACTATTTCTCCTCCAACAATATGCGAGGCATTCGTTTTTGTAAAAGAAAAAATCAGGACTGAGAAAAGAATCAAAATGCGACCAATAGCTTTCATAATGTGGAGATTTTCTGTCTATTAATATTCTATATAAATATGACTATTATTAAATACCAATGAATGAATGGAAGCAATGATTCTAAATGCTGTGCATTATTCTAGTTATTATTTTAGATTAATTAAGGAGTGGATTAAATCAATAAATAAATGATTTGTACTCTATTCCTGTCTCAAATTGATAATGGAATTTATTTTGCTCCGAAACATTTAAATAAATCCTGCGTATCTGTATTCTGATTGATGTTGTTATTGGCGGAGATTGCAAATAGTTAATTTGAATTAATTAAAGGCAATTCTTTAAATAACAAATACAGCTTTAATTAATAATTCTTGTTTTTATAAATGAGAATTTTATAAAATTCCAGACCTAAGGGAAGAACTCATCCTTTTTCCCTGAATCCATAATCAAATAATTAAGGGATAATCCCTTAAGGCCGCGCTATGGCCATTTTAAATTGTAACTATAATTTATAAATATTTGATTATGAGACTATTAGCAACTTTTTACCTTTCGATTTTTTGTTCATTTTCCTTATTCGCACAATCCTTTTCAGTTCCCGATGATGATTTTAAATCAGCTTTAATTGGCGCTGGAATGACTTTACAAAGCGGC
Organism: Cytophagales bacterium; assembly: GCA_040218795.1. Classification (GTDB taxonomy): domain Bacteria; phylum Bacteroidota; class Bacteroidia; order Cytophagales; family CCMP332; genus CCMP332. The sequence goes on from JAVJQT010000001.1 coordinate 265,053, forward strand.
AGTGCTGGTGATTTTCTTAATTCGGAAGCAGAAACATTTACTTCATTGGATGTTAGCAGTGCTAGCATTGCAGATATGAGCGGAATAGAGCATTTTATCAATTTGGATTTTCTGGATTGTAAAGATAATGCCATCAGTACTTTGGACCTGAGTTCAAATGATAAACTGAAAACACTTTTATGCTGGAAAAATACTATTTCCAACATCAGTTTGCATGCCAATGCGCCTCTGGAGAAACTGAATTTATCAGAAAATAACCTTTCAAGTCTGGATTTGACAGGTTATAATAATATTTATTACCTGAATATTTCCGATAATAATTTTAGCAATCTGAATACCTTTATAAAGACCTCATTGGTAACCTTTAAATTTGCCGAAAACAATATTTCAGGTACAGTTGATTTGAACGGGCTCACCTTGCTTCAAAACCTGGATTGTCAGGTAAATGCCATAACTGCATTAAATATTGATCCAATAGCACCAATTAAAGTATTGCGTTGCCATGATAACCAATTGAGCAGCCTTCAAATTACGAACCGCAATCAGTTGACCACATGTAACAGCTGGAGCAATTCCATTTCTCAATTGGATTTGTCCAATAGTCCGAACCTCAGCAAAGTGAATTGTCATTCCAATCAAATGAGCGATCTAAATATTAGCAATTCAACGGCATTGACTTATTTATCTGTTAAAAACAATAGTTTGAGCAATCTGGATGTATCAGGGATTAATAGTTTGGCTACACTCAAGGCCGAAAACAATTCCTTGACTTGTATTCAGGTTAACCAGACTCAACTCAATGCTATTCCTTCGGGCTGGAGCAAGGATGCCGCTACGAGTTATAGTTTGAATTGCAATAATTGTGGACCCGGAACTGGGTATACATGTATTCCAGATGGTTTTTTTGAAGATATTTTGGCACCATATGATGACAATCCAAATGACAATAAAGTGCCAACTGCTACTATTTCAACTGTATTAACTCTAAATGTTTCGAATTCCCAAGTTAGTGATTTGACCGGAATTGAGGATTTTACTGCTTTAGAAATTCTAGCGGCCGGTTATAATGATTTAACTCATTTAGATGTCTCGAATAATTTAAACTTAAAATATTTAGGTCGATATGCTAGTGTTGTTAATGGTAAACAATTAATAGAAATTGTATTACCAAATAATGGCGTGCTTGAAGAATTATATCTGTGGAGTAATAATCTAAATTTTATTGATGTTTCTGGTCAAAATAATTTAATAAATTTTGACAGTAGAGGAAATAACTTTCTAAATTGTATTCAAGTTAATTCAACCCAATTAGCTAATATTCCTGTTGGATGGTTAAAAAATAGCCAAACTACTTATAATATTGATTGTTCTAATGCAAAAACTGGCATTGTTAATATTTTGCAACAAAGCAAGCCAATCATTTATCCCAATCCCTTTTCTAATTCTCTGACACTAAGCGGTCTTTATAATATGAAGAAGCTGCAAATCATGGATATGAACGGAAGAGAAGTTTTAAGCGAGGAAATTAATTCTGTTCAAAAGGAATTGAACATGTCTGGCTTTGATAAAGGCATGTATATATTGACCCTTATATCTAATGATGGCACTTTCACTCGAGAAAAAATTGTTAAACAATAAATAATAAATCAATCACAAAAGTCCTCGAAATATTCGGGGACTTTTTTATTAATCTTCACTAGTATATTGAATGTAAACTTTAGATATGAACTATTGTATCGGATTTATTGAGCTACATTAGATTTTTACCGAAGAAATTTAGAATAATTACAATGTACTTAAGCTTGCCTGCAATTTTTGACATTACAGCTCAATAAGAAAAAGGAAGCCATCTATTGTCCTGATATGCCGTATTAAAATCTATACTAACAACCGATCATCCCATAGAAAAATACCAATTCCTGTTCCACGGCTTCGGATTTTGCGTTTCTCGCGCTTTCCCATTGGCCCGAAGTAGAAAGTATCAGTTCTTTCATTTTTTCATCGAGCGATTCAAGACCACAGGAAGAAGCGATTCTGATATTTTCAATCGAACCTTCGGTGCTTACAACAAAGTGCAACATGCCCGATTGCAATTGATCTTTTCCAATTTCAGAGCTCCTGTTAATGCTGTTTTTTCTCAGGTATTCAATTAATTTTTCCTTGCCATCTACATGTTCGGCCTGCTGTTCGGGAACCACCGTGATATAATAAACCAGGTCATAATCTATTGCATTTTCTTCGCCCTCTATTATTCTTTTACATTGCGCGTGTATATTAAAATCGGATGAATACTTCAAGGTTTTTAAAAGCGCCAATTGGGCCTCGCTTAGCATTTTACCATTGGATGTTTCCGTAATTTCTCCCGATTCTCCAAATACGGATACCTGTACATTTTCAAATGAATGAAAGATTTTTCCCTTATTGTCCGGGATAAGATCGTTTATGCTTTTCGCTGCTCTGATTTGTTCTAGGCTTAAATTATTATTAAAACGAGAACCCAGGCCATAGCCAAAGTCGGGATTGGGCTCATTTATAACAGGATAAAGGCTTTGATTTACATTTTGCTGTGGAATACAACAGGCTTCACTTTTCTGAACTTTCGGATTATTCCCAAATAGGTTAAAGCCAAAAGCGCAAATGCTCAATACCGGAATTAAAATACCAATGTTTATGAATAGCTTTTTCATCGTTTTTTAAATTGTTTAGATCAAATCTATGCGTTCTCGTCCGTAGAGACTGTTAAGCAATGTAAAATGATGTAAATTTTATGTAAATCAATATAAATTAAGTGAGATTCAGGTAGTTTTACACTATGCAATCCCTAAGGAAATACGTTTTGCTCTTACAGGTATTAGCTCTCTTTTTGATTTACCAAAAGGCAGAGGCAATCAATAGCTATGATCAAAAACACATAGAAGTGGCCTTGAGAATGATCGCACATCAGGTATTGTTAAGCAGTGGCGACAGCACATCAAGGGTCTTGCCCATTATCGAGGAAAATGGGAAATACCGCATCCAATTTGAAAATGCCATTTCCTATGATCCGGAAATTTTAGCCATGGTAATCGACTCATTTGTTGCAGAGACCAATCTGGCCAGGCAATATATTTTAGAAGTAGAAGACTGTGAAAGCAGTGAAGTGGTATACAGTTTTCAAATAGATAAAGATGAAGCTTCGAGTATTGTTCCCTGTCAGTCGCGAGAGCAGCCAAAAGGCTGTTATGAATTGGTTTTTACCTTAACAGAAGGAGATAGTATTGTTCCAATTTTAAAAGAAGACAGCAATCAGGCGGGAATAGTTAATGATAAATCAAAGCTACTCTTAATATTCATCCCACTTTCACTTTTGATGCTTTTCGGCCTCCTTTGGTATTATCGAAAAAATGCCAAAAAATCATCACATTTAATCGTTTTGGGAAGGTATCAGTTCGACAAACAGCACACCGAGCTACGGTATAAAGGAAAGAAAATAGAACTCACATCAAAAGAAGCGGATTTGCTCGATTTGCTTTATAGCAATGCAAACTCCACCGTGGAAAAAGAAAGTATTTTATCAAAAATATGGTCGGATGAAGGCGATTATATCGGCCGAACCCTCGATGTATTTATATCGAAACTAAGGAAAAAATTGAATTTGGATCCGGACTTAAAAATCGTGAATATACGAGGAGTGGGCTATAAGTTGATTATTGATAAATAATTGCTCGAATTGGAAAGACGATGGATTCGCATATCATAAGAATTATACCTTATAATAGATTGAATGGATATTAGAGGAAAATTTATTGCTTGAAAACTTTGTGTAAACCAGTGGCGGTTTTAATAAAATAAAGCCCTGCTTTCAAATTGGATAAATCTATTGTTGCGTTTTCACTATTTTGAATTTCCACTTTTATATAAGAGTCAACACTTTGACCGAATGAATTAATAACCGAGAAATCTTCAAGTTCAAAATCATTACCATTTATTAGAGTAAGTCCGGAGCTTGGATTAGGATAAATTTGAATAGAATTTGACGATTCAAAAGTCAATGAAATAATATTTGAAAAACTAAAAGTTCCATCAAAATCAGTTTGTTTCAAGCGATAATAAGAATGCCCTTTTTCAGGAGAATTATCAAGTGCTGTATAGCCTTGAATGATGGAAATTGCATCCCTTTTGCTTTCAACGCTCACAACTTCTATCCAATCAATTCCATTTGTAGAACGCAGAACATCAAAATAGGCGTTATTTTTTTCTGAAATCGTTTTCCATTCAATTATTACTGCTTCTTCTTTTTGATGAGCAGTAAAACTCAAGAGTTCTATTGGTAAAGCATCGGCACCCACGCTGGCCAGAATATATTCAGAACCGGTTTGGCCTGTTAAGGTCAATGTATTTGCCACGGTATTTAAAGTAGCACTTTCCTGTGACCAGGTAAGGTCGGCATTATCATCGCGTTTGGCAAGTTCCAGATCATTTTCATCCACAATCCCGGTGTGGCCATCATAATTATAAATGACGGTATATGTTAGTCCTGAATTCCCTAAAGTTTTTGTACCGTAATAGACATAACCGGATAAAATATTTTGAGTTCCGGGAGGGGTCGTTACATTGGGACTCATATCAACACGGTACAAGTAAAATGCATTAGCCGTTCCGGCTGTAAAATCAATGGTTATATCATCCCCGGCAGCGCTGGCAATATTTTGGTCTGCCGTTCCTGTAGAAACTGTATAAACATAAACGCTGGCATCTCCAATTGGTGCTGCAGAGGTTTCAATATCACCTGCAAGCATATTTGTCATTGTTCCGTCTAAATTATTACTGGTTAAATCAGGAACATTATCACTTCCGGTTGCGGCATCATCAAAATTCCAATAAGCCACAAGATTACTTTCATTCCCTGCCAATTTTGTACACATGAAATCCCTGATTTCTGTTTGGGTTCTGGCGTCGTTCCATACGCGAACTTCATCAATATTGCCATTAAAAGGCCTGGTTGAATTTCCGCCTATGGATAAGTCATCTGAAGTAATTCTTATTTTAACATCACCTGTAATAGTTACCATGTCTTCTTCAACACCATCAATATATAGATAAGCGACATCAGCGCTATTTGAATATACGCCTGCAACATGATGCCAGTCACCATCATCATAATCCGACAGCGAACTATTGGCAGCTTCAAACATGGTTGAAGTAGTGCTAATAAACCTAAATCCGATATGTGTAGAAACAGTGGGATCTCCTACATAAATACTATAGGCACCATTTGAAGTTGTAGTTTGCCCTTTGGAAATAACTCTAGGATAATCATTGACGGAGCTTTCTCCATTTAATTTAAACCAAAGTTCTATTGTAATTTCATCTTGAATATCGATCAGTGCATCATCAGCTAATACGACCCGATCATCTGTGCCATCAAAATTTAATGCATTGCCCGAACCGGGTGATTGAGCCATTATTTCCTGAAAGAAAAAACTACTGATTAAACATATGTATAAACCGGTGATTATAAATACTCTCATTGCTTGTTGTTTCGATTTGGAAATCAGGATATCAAAAGAAGACATCAAAATTTCTAAAATCTTAAACGGATAAAGATAATTGAATGTATTAAAGTCTCCTAATGGCCAAATAAATCTTTAACTAAAATGCCCATATAAAAAGAAAAATAATTAAAACTTCTCAATGAATTTATTGCATGTTAAACTAATACAGACTTTACTATTTAATTTTGTTGTATGATTTTAAAATAGAATAATAGTACAATCAGAAGAAAAGAAATTACGTACTTTGCCGGCTTTATTAGCAACATATGGCGCATCAATCAATAGGTAATTTAATCAGGCAGGAGCAGGAAGATAATTTCATCATTTTATATACCGAAAACGGGAAAATTCGCATTGCGGAAATGGAATTTGGAGCGCTAAGAGTTCAGGCTGCGAGGGGCGTAGAGGATTTTAATGATTTTTCCTATGCTGTTACCAATACAAAAAGAAAGTCGATTGCAATTGCTTCCGAGACTGATGAAGAACTAATTATACATAATAAATATTTCGATACGCGTGTAAGCAAGTTTCCTTTGCGGATAACGTTTATCAAAAAGGACGGAAGTATCATCAACGCTGATGAACCCGCTTTTGGGATCGCCTGGGACGGAGAGGAAGTTTGTAATTATAAAAGCCTGAACAAGGGGGAGATCTTTACCGGAATGGGAGAGAAGACCGGTCCCCTAAACAAAGCTGGCAGACAGTATCAGCACTGGAATACCGATGAGTTTGGTTATCATTCTGACACCGATCCGCTCTATACTTCTACGCCCTTTTATTTTGCGAAAAATGCCAAGAACTGGTACGGGATATTTTTGGATAACAGTTCAAAAACAACTTTCAATTTTGGTGCATCCAATCATCGATTTAGTTTTTTTAAAGCAGAAAGAGGCCAATTAAACTATTATTTCTTTCATTCCGATGATCCATCCGAAATACTAAAACAGTATTGTCAATTGACCGGATTTACTGCGATTCCACCCAAGTGGAGTCTGGGTTATCAGCAATGCAGGTATTCCTATTACCCAGCTACCGAATTATTGAATCTGGCAGAGAATTTTAGAGATCGACAAATCCCGGCCGATGTGCTTTATTTGGATATCCACTATATGGATGCTTATAAAGTTTTCACATGGCATCCCGAACGCTTTGCTCAAGCACGTGAAATGCTGGCGGCCTTAAAAAAGAAAGGATTTAAGGTAGTGGTCATAATTGATCCCGGCGTAAAAATTGAAAAAGGCTATTCGGTGATGGAAGAGGGGATCAAGAAAGATGTATTTTTAAAATACCCCGACGGTGAAAACTATTCTGGTGAAGCCTGGCCCGGAAAAATATACTTTCCTGATTTCACAAAGGAAAAAGCCAGAAAATGGTGGGCTAATTATTTTAAAGACCTGGTGGAAGATGGCATTGACGGATTCTGGAATGATATGAACGAGCCGGCGGTCTGGGGAAAGAATGTACCCGATCTGGTAGAATTTGAATACGATGGCCAAAAGGAAAATCACAAACTGGCACATAATATTTATGGCATGCAAATGGCGCGTGCTACTTTTGAAGGCGCAGAAAATGCTTTGGCAGGTAAACGGCCCTTTGTGCTGACAAGATCGGCTTTTTCGGGTATACAGCGTTATGCGGCAGTCTGGACAGGCGACAATGTCTCGAATGAAGATCATTTGTTTTTGGGAGCCCGTCTTATTACTCAATTAGGTTTGGCCGGAGTACCCTTTTCAGGAAATGACATCGGCGGTTTTATTGGAGAATCAGACATTCCCTTGTTCAGAAGGTGGATCGCTCTGGGAGCTTTTACGCCCTTTTATCGCGGACATACAATGATTAATTCGCGGGATGCGGAACCCTGGTCTTTTGGAGAAGAAGCAGAAGAAATAGCGAGAAATTACATCACACTGAGGTATAAATTAATGCCTTATATCTATTCTTGTTTTTATCAACACAGTCAGGATGGGTCCCCATTAAACAAAGCACTTTTATTGGATTTTCCACAAGATGAAAAAATTTTTAAAGGAGAATTTCAAAATCAATACCTCTTCGGGCCATCGCTTTTAGTCTGTCCGGTAGGTCCCCATCAATCCTTATTAAAAGTGTATTTACCAAAGGGTGACTGGTACGATTTCTTCACGGACAAAAAATACAAAGGTGAAGAGGAGTATATAATTGAATGCCCGAACGATAAACTTCCGGTGTTTGTAAAGGAGGGAGCAATAATTCCGGGCCAAAATCCAGTTCAAAACAATTCCGAAAAAAATAATGGCGAATTAATTCTGCATTTATATAAAGGAAAAAGCAATTCAGAATTTGAACTCTACGAAGACGATGGCGAAACCTATGCTTATCGCAATGGCGCTTTTGCATTAAGACATATTAAATATGATCCAAAAGCATCCTCTCTTTTAATTGCTCAGCAAAAAGGGACTTATAAATCCGATTTCAAAAAAGTAAAACTCTGTTTACATGGATTTGACATTGAATCGCTTAAGCTAGGAGCCAAATCATTAAAAGTTAAAAAGGAAGATTTCCGTTTTATTGAGCCGGTATCCAATTTTGATCCATTCGAAGATGCTGCGGATAAAAGCAAGATTATTAAAGATTTGGCTTTTGTGAACTTTGATTTTGTTAAAGATGAAATAATGATCAGAATCTAATTTTAGCCTCAATTCCAACCAGTTTCCATTCCCCGAAATCCTCTGGGATCCCAATAGCGCATCTATTCCTTGATATTATCCGGGATCTCAAGAATACAACTATTCCGGCATGATATGCGGGATCTCTTTCAACGAGTCCCTATTCCTAAATACACTCCTAGATCCCAAACACGCAGCTATTCCCGGATATTATCCGGGATCTCTCTCTCACCCACAAAATCATCAAATAAATCTCGCCAATTGGGGTTGATACTTTCAATCAGTTCATTTTTCCATTTCCGCTTCCAGCGTTTCAATAAATATTCCCTATGCAAGGCTTCATCGGGACTATTGTGCGACTCGAAATAAACTAATTTATTGACCTTGTATTTCTTGGTGAACTTTGATTTCAGACCGTTTTTATGTTCAAGCGTTCTTCTATAAATGTCATTGGTAAAACCTGTATAAAGGACACTATTGTTTTTATTGCTCAAAATATAAACGAAGAATTCCTGAAACATCCTCAATACTATTAAAATTTACATTTGAAGAATTTCAAAATATGTAGTAGACCCCGCATATCATGCGGGGATAGACATTTTATTGATAAAGACCAATTACATTATTCAGAGCCTGCCTCCTTGATTGACAAAATTTTATTTGAAAATAAACTACAAGAATCAGTTGCTATTCCCCGAAATCCTCTGGGATATCAAACGCGCAGCTATTCCCTGATATTCTCTGTGATCCCAATAGCGCATCTATTCCCGGATTTTATCCGGGATCTCATCCGGGATCTCATCCTTGATCTCTCACAAAAAAGAATACTTCCCAATGACCATAATTAACAATTAAATAATCCCCAGATTATTGCAAATTGAGTAGACTTATATCTAATTTTGCAGAGTCAAATTAAATTAGCGATGGCAATTAAAAAACAGTATTTAAAAACAAAAAAAGAGTGTAAGGTCACATTTTCCTTACCGGTAAAAGCAGCAGATAAAGCAAAGAAAGTATCTGTGGTTGGTGATTTCAATGATTGGAAATCAAATGCCAATCCCATGAAGAAATTTAAAACAGGGGAGTTCAAAACAACACTCTCTTTGGAAAAGGATAAAGAATATCAATTCAGATATTTGATAGATGGGAAATCATACGAAAACGACTGGAAAGCCGACAAATATGTAAAAAGCCCTGTATCGGGTGAAGAAAACTCGGTAGTCGTCTTATAATATCTTGTAAATCTAAAATTAAAGCCCGCTATTGCGGGCTTTTTTTTTGCTCTTTTATATCATCCTTACTGGATGTATAAATTATCCACCAAAATATCCATTTGGACAAAGTCTCCATTCGAGTCCATGGGATTCCACATGGCAAAAGGAATGGCCAGTTCGCTGAGATTAAGACCGGAGAAATCGGCCATTGGAATAGAATACTCCATCCAACCGTTTCCAATATCTGTGCCCGTATAGTTTACAAGGAATACTGCCGCAGCGGTGGCCTGATTCGGACTTTCGAGTTTAATTTCCACATCGTTTAGATCCGCCTGGGTATGGATAGAAAAATGCAAATTTCCTCCTGATAAAGAACTAAAATCTACAGGATTGTCCAAAATAAAAAATGCACCACCCCAGGCTCCACCGGGATATTTTAGCAATACACTGGAATCACCGTCTATGGCTTCTGGTGACACTAGGATTTCAGGCTCACCACCACCGCCAAAGACCATTACGTCAATAGAACCAAAATCTTCAAAGCCCTCTTTTACAGCATTGTCTGCAATGCTGGCTTCTATAAACTGCCCAATGGTTTCTTCCTGCGGATTGAGCACAGGTGGGGCAGGAGGGTTCAAATCATCTTTGGTATAAACTCTTATAAAATCAACAAGCATTTCCTGTGGAAATGTAGTACTTGCATCAGGGTTTCCGGGCCAAAAGCCACCCACAGCCACATTTAAGATTAAATAATGTTCTCTCAGAAATTCCTTCATGTCATCTTCTATTGGAACCTGATTGTTCAATATTCCATCCACATAAAAAGACATAGATTCAGGGCTCCAATCCAGACGGAACATATGATAGTCTTCACTAAATGAGCCAGAAGAAAGAGTTTGAGTTCCCTGTTGCTCACCTTTTGAAGTATTGTCTACTGTACCTTCTACATAATGAACTGTGCTGTAAATTTTACTGGTATTATCACCTAACATTTCAAAGATGTCAATCTCTCCACATCCCGGCCAGTCAATTTCGCTTCTGTTGCTTCCCAAGGTCCAAAAAGCAGGCCATAATCCCTTGCCTTCGGGTAATTTAGCTCTGGTTTCAATTCTACCAAAGCGCGCATTAAAAGTGCCATTGGTGGTCATTTTTGCTGAGGTATAGGAACCCCCGGATTCAAGAGCGGTTATGGCGAGTACTGAATTGCCATCGTCTTCTTTAATCGAAGAATTAGCCTCATCAGTGGTGTAAATTTGCAATTCTGCATTTCCCCATCCAGCCGGAAGACCAAAATCAGTACCATCACCGGTTTCATAGACCCATTTTGAGGCATCTATCTCATTTGAATTGAATTCATCATTCCATATAAGTGTATAACCTGCATACCGGGTAATATCGGAAGTAGTGTCATTTGGCGTTGGAGTGCCGGAGTTGCCCTTGTCATCATCGGATCCACATGCGATTAACAATGATAATCCTATGGCATAAATTACTTTTTTCATAGTCTTTGATTTAATAAGACTTAAAAATAGCCAATACATGGCTAAGCTCTAATTCAAAAACTACATCAAAAACACATCAATCGGCTTATTTTCTCTCTTTATTGCCCGATTTATTGTACATCAATTAAATATTAACCCAAAACTCTGGTGTCTTCCTTCTCTTTCTCAACGGAATCGAGATCGAGGTTAATGTAATCGGCCAGATCAAAAAGAAAGGCATCGCGACCTATGATATAAAGGTTTTTATGAAGGATTCTAAAAACAATATCCTGAAGCTCGTTTAATTCGGGATGTACACCAATTTCATTTAACAATGGAAGGGCTTCCCAGAGATTTTTAAGAATCTTAGGTATTTGAAATGATTTTTTTCCCTCTTCAACCAATTTATTGAGTTTTCTTGTGGCTAAATAATCTAGCAGAACCGTATTGATTTTGAAATTCCATTTTTTAACTTCGGAGATAGTATCCTGTAAATCTTCAATGGGAATTAAATCTCCATTGTGTTCAAGACAGGCCGTCAGTCTGTAATCAATTTCAGTTTCGAGATTTTTAAGCAGGATATCCGGAATTTTCAAATTGGATTTTGACATCAGGTTCATCAGAGAATAGTTATTGCTATTCAATTTTTTCAGTGAAGCCATGGCCTCTTCTGATTTATCCTCAAGCACGCGTTCCAATAATTTGTGCTGTTCATCCTTTAATAAATTGAAAAAGGAAAAGCTCTTATGTCGGAAATTATCCTTGATCAGTTGAATCACCAGGGCAATGTTTGAAGAATCAAAGGCTTCTTTGATTTGAATGACCAATCCATTAAATTCTTCCTTACTTAAAGCATCCGATGCATTCCCTATAAGATGGTGATTACCAAGGTATAATATAGCAAAGCTAAAGTGTTTGTTTGATAAAGTTACTCTTGATTTTACCTTGGTTCTTCCCAGTGCAACTACCTGACTTCCGCCTTTAAAACGGTGGTATTCTTCGGAACTGGAATCGTAATTCAAGACCGTCAATTGCTTATTGTCTTCCTGGAATAAAGAACTTACGGCATAGTGCATGCCCACCTGTGTTAAACTCAATCGTTTAGGCATAACAAAGCGTTCGTAAATCACTTTGCCATTATCGTATTCAACAACATTGCTCGGAATTTTCTCAAGCAGTTTTTTAAATTTCTGGTCGAGGCTTTCCCTGGTTACATCATAACGCAATTGAATTGCCCTGTTGGCATATTGTAGTATTTGTACAGTTTCAATGCCCGAAATTTCATCAAAAAACCAGCCACAGGATGTGTACATATAAAGGGCTTGTCTTTGCATCTCCAACAAGCGAATGAGTTTGGTTTTTTGGATGTCGCTCAATTCGGGATTGACATATTTTTCAACAAACAAATTGATTCGCTCGGGTGATCGTTTGTACAATACTTCGATGTATCTGTTTCTCAAAAACCAGCCATCGATTTTGTACTCGGAGGTTAATTCTTCAAAACTCTTGATCAGTTCATCCCTGAGCCAATCGAGCGATTCTCTTAGAGGTTTACGCCATTTCTGATGCCAGCCCGGATTCATACCCGAATTACAGCCACAGTTATCCCTCCATCTTTCCACACCATGAGCACAGCTCCATGAACTGTTCTCGTAGATTTCAACCTCATGGTCAACTTCAAATAGACTTAAAAACTGACTGTAATTGGTAATGGTGGCCAATTCATGATCTTCTATATAACGGATGCAATAGGCAAGGGCCATATCCCCATTTTTATGGTGATGGCCGTAAGACTCTCCATCTGTAGCTATATGACTAAGTTCTATCCCTTTTTCATAATGAAAGGCATCGCAGAGTCGATGAGCAAATTTTTTACCATCATTCAATACCCCTTTAAAGGCCACTTCCTGTGAACGCTCCCCATCATAGAAAAATAAATAAATGCTTTTTCCACTTGGCAGATTACACTTATAAGGCCTTTTAGTATCGATGCCTTTTTCCCATTTGCTATCGCCGATTTTGCGATAATGCTTGGCCTGTGAAGGAGCCAAAATGGTGTATTTAACGTCATTTTCAGCAAGCACTTCAAGCGTTTCAATATCAACAGCTGTTTCTGCCAGCCAGATGCCTTCGGATTTTCGACCAAAACGCTGTTCAAAATCATAAAGTCCCCAAATTACCTGGGTTTCCTTATCTCTGCGATTGGCCAGAGGCATAATGATATGATTGTAAACCTGAGCAATGGCGGATCCATGTCCGTCAAAATGTTCCTGACTCAGTTTATCAGCTTCGATGATGCTCTGATATACCTTTGGCATTTTATGCTCCATCCAGGAAAGGAGGGTAGCACCGAAATTAAAATTGATCTTGGAATAATTATTAACAATATCCGTGATTTTTCCTTTTTCATTTAATATACGCGACACGCCATTGGGGCCGTAGCATTCATTGGTAATGCGGTCGTTCCAGTCGTGATAAGGTTGAGCTGATTCCTGTAGTTCTATTTCTTCCAGCCAGGCATTCTCTCTAGGCGGCTGGTAAAAATGTCCGTGAATACAGACATATTTCTTGTCCATAAATTATTGTCTTTTTAAAATAGCAAGGCCCAGTGGTGGTATTTTGGCAGAAATTGAATATGGTCTTCCATGTTTACCTTCTTTAATGCTTTCCAATGTTATTTCATTGCAAAACCCACTTCCCCAATATTCCTTTTGGTCTGAATTAAAGATTTCTTTCCACTTGCCTTTCTCCGATACGCCAAATTGATAATTCTCTTTGGCATCGGGCGTAAAATTACACAATACTATTAAGTTATTTTTAGCATCATCGCCTTTTCTGATGTAAGAAAGAACTGAATTTTCATGGTCGTTAAGCTCGATCCATTCAAAGCCATCTTGTTCAAAGCTTTTTTCATACAAAGCAGGTTCTGCCTTATAAAGTTTGTTTAAATCCCGCACGAGCGCCTGAATGCCTTTATGAGGCTCAAATTCCATAAGATCCCATCGAAGGCTATTGTCGTGTTTCCACTCGGAAGTCTGGCCGATTTCATCCCCCATAAAAAGGAGCTTGGTACCAGGGTGGGTGTACATATAGCCATAAAGAAGACGCAAATTCGCAAACTTTTGCCATTCGTCTCCCGGCATTCTTTCAATAATCGCCCCCTTGCCATGAACTACCTCATCGTGAGAAAGCGGAAGCATGAAATTTTCTGAAAAAGCATAGGCCAGGCTAAAGGTTATTTTGTTGTGATGGTACCTGCGGAAAAGGGGATCTTCCTTGAAATATTCAAGGGTATCATTCATCCAACCCATCATCCATTTCATACCAAAACCGAGACCGCCGGTAAAAATGGGTCTGGAAACACCCGGAAATGAGGTGGATTCTTCTGCAATGGTTTGTACATCGGGAAATTTTTCATAAACACTCATGTTCATGTCTTTGAGAAATGAAATCGCCTCTAGATTTTCTCTTCCTCCTAATTCATTGGGTATCCACTCGCCTTCTTTTCTCGAATAATCGCGATAAAGCATGGAGGCCACAGCATCCACACGCAAGCCGTCGAGGTGAAAACGGTCAAGCCAACAATGTGCACTCGAAATCAGAAAAGACCGGACTTCATTTCTTCCATAATTGAAAATATAACTTTCCCAGTCGGGGTGAAAGCCTTCCTGTGGGTTTTCATGTTCATACAATGCCGAACCGTCAAAACGAAATAATCCATGCGCATCCCCCGGAAAATGAGATGGCACCCAATCCACAATGACGCCAATGCCTTCCTGATGAAATCGATCGACCAGGTATTGAAAGTCGCCCGGCGTACCGAATCGCGAGGTCGGTGCGAAATAGCCATGGATCTGATAGCCCCATGAACCAAAAAAAGGATGCTCCATGACAGGCATAAATTCCACGTGGGTAAAATTTAAATCCTTGATGTAATTCACCAATTGATCGGCCATTTCCACATAGGACAGACTTTCGTCTGGTTTGTCCAATTTTCTTCTCCAGCTTCCCAGATGAACCTCATACACAGAATATGGCTGATTGAGCGCATTATTCTTTTTCCTCGACTTCATCCACTTGGAATCTTTCCAGTGGTATTCCTCATCCCAAATCACCGAAGCCGTTTTTGGTGGCACCTCCCATAGTTTGGCAAAAGGATCACCTTTTTCAATAAATTCGCCGCTTTGCGTTTCGATTGAATATTTATAGGTTTCGCCTTTAACAAGATCGGGGATCAAACCCTCCCAAATACCCGAACTGTCCCAGCGATTGTAAAGCTGATGTTCGTGTTTATTCCAGCCGTTAAAGCTTCCAATAACATTTACCGATTTGGCATTCGGAGCCCAAACAGCAAAATATACGCCCTTTTGTTTCTTCTCATCGATGAGGTGTGCACCTAGTTTTTTATAGAGTTCAAAATGTTTGCCTTCGCGAAATAGATGGATATCTAAATCGCTGAGTAAAGAGTATGCCTGGACCGTATTCATTGAACAAAGATGCGTTTTAGATTTGGATTGGAAAATTAAGTAAATTTGAAATGAAGCATATGAATTATTTGAATAAAAAGAGTCTCACTTTATTTATTGCATTATTGTTATTGGCATTATTCGCTTGCAGAAATGATGATGTTATAACAGAAGGCCCGTTTATTGACAGAAATTTAGGTGGAACCATTTTTGGAGATTCATGGGAATTTAAAAGTGGCCTTGCTAAATCAGTAGCTTATCAAAATGGACCTTTTACTTATTATCATAGCATTGCATTAAGAGAATATGACGAATCCATTTGTGATAGTATTTATTTAGAAGATTTTCATAGTCCTTTTATAATTGAGGAACGTTATCTTTTATTAGGTCGATACGATTCCTTTCCAGTCATGAGACCTGGGCTGTATGCATTGGAAACAGTACAGGATAAAAATGATTTTTCATTGTGGTTTAATGCATTGAGTGACTCTGGAAAATCGATTGGATATGGTCAATCAGGAGGCTATTTTGAAATAATTCAGGTTGATACGGTCAGGAATACAATTTCAGGTAAACTTTCTGGAAGGGATAATCTTTATGGTATTGATACTTGGGTAAATGGTAATTTCGAAGTAATGTATTGTAAATAGTCTCATTCATACCCAACCTTTTAATTTTTAATTTCGTGAACAATAAAAAACACATATGAAGAAAATATACTTGATATCCTTAACCTTAATTCTGCTAATTGTAATTAATAAGGGATTTAGCCAATCGGCTAATTTCATTTACAATCCAGCCAACCCTTGTTTTGGTGACACAACCTATTTAAAAGCTGATACTACCGGGTGGAATTTAAGTCAGACTTTTTTCCTTTGGAAAATCGATAATAATACCTTTTGGTGGGGCCATGGCTCTAATGGCGCTAACTATTTTGGCAACTTTTTTGCCGGCAACAGAAGTATTGAACTGCAGGTTACTGATTCAGCTTTGGGTATATCAAAAGATACAATTAAAAACATGTTAGTTGACAGTATATGCGGATTAAGCACAATTTCCGGAATTGTTTATTCAGATCAGAATTCTAATGGCGTTAAAGACACAACGGAAGAAGGAATAAACAATGCTTTAATACGAATTTCTGATACAGTCAATAGTTATTATACATACAGTAAAAACGATGGAACTTATAGCTTAGAATTAAATACCGGTCAATATGATATCGAATTGATTATTCCAATGTATTATAATATTACGCATCCAATAGCTCCACAATATTATTCTGTAAATATTCTTAATAATGGTACTTTTTTACCCAATAATGATTTTGGAGTTTTTACGGATTCATTGATTAAGGATTTAAGTATACATTTATCCAATACACCTTTAAGGCCCGGATTTAATGGTCAAATTGAGGCTTCGCTAATTAATAGAGGGTCAATTCAAGATTCGTCAAATGTTGTTTTATTTTTAGATAGTTTAACACCCTTTTTAAACTCATTTCCGCAGGAAGATAGCATCCAGGGAAATGCTATATATTATTCTTTTAATGGGATTGGTCCAAATGGGTTGAGGCGAATTAAAATTACGACCAAAATTGACAGCACAGTACAAATTGGTACACCTTTCAATCTTAGTTCCTTTGCATTTCCTGTGACGGGGGATGCAAACCCTCTGGATAATTTTGATACGCTTAGTGGAGTTGTTGTTGGCTCATATGATCCAAATGACAAATTGGTCTTTCCAAATGATGATAGCACAAATGCATTTGAAAGAGGAACACCTTTGACCTATACTATTCGTTTTCAAAATACAGGAACATATTTCGCAGAAAATGTTCATCTGGTGGATGAAATAGAAGAAAATCTGGATTTGAATTCCTTCCAAATGCTGGCTGCAAGTCATGATTATACTTACCAGATAAACGAAAACAATAGAAAGATTGTCTGGAAATTTGATGGAATAATGCTTCCTGCAGAGCAGGACAATGAACCGGAAAGTCATGGCTTTGTGAAATTTAGAATTGATGTTGATTCTTCATTAATGCTTGGAGATACAGTATATAATTCGGCTGAAATCTATTTTGATTTTAATTTTCCAATCATAACCAATACCATTGTTTCAACCCTGGATTCATTTGTCACTACTACTTCAATAGAGAATGCGAATATTCAGGACTCAAAACTTTACAGGCTGTATCCAAATCCTTTTAAAGACCGGATAAGTATCCAGGGTAATAGTGCTGAAAAAATAATCTTCGAACTCTTCTCTATTGAGGGTGAAATGATTTTTAGTAATCAGCTAAATGAAAGTGGGTCTATAGCTCTGAAAAATATTGCTCCGGGTTTGTATTTATATAAAATTCAATCTGAAAGCGGAAAAATTCAAAGAGGGAAGTTAATTAGGCAATAGACTTTGATAGATAGTATTTGAAAGCCCGAATAATTTCGGGCTTTTTTATTCATAATGGGAAATTTTGTTGCCATGTAATTATTTCAATCCATCTCAAAAATTCCTTATATTCAAATATAAATGCTAATTTGAGAAGCATCTTAATACGATCGACATGTCAAAAAATCTCAGTGAATTATCCGGAAGAAAAGGGCTAAAAAATAACCTCTTTGACAAACTCGGTCATTTGGCCATTGAAAATGAAGGGACACCCGATCCGAAAAAGCTGGATGAACTGGCTGAGGAGTTTCTTTTCGGCAAGGCCAATACCTATGGAACTACCACTTTTTACGATTTTCTAAAACCCGAAAACAAAGGAAAAAAAGTATACATCTGTAATGGCTCTACCTGTTTATGCGCCGGTACCCAGGAAAATCTAAAAAATGAACTTAAAAGACATTTTAAGGAAGAAGAAATAGGGCATATGTGCTGCTTGGGGAGATGTCATGAAAATGCTTCATTTCATTACAAAGGCAATAATTACTCTGCCAAATCAGCTCAAGAAATTGATACAATTGTAAAAGAGGGATTGAATTTAAAAGACAAATATCATGTAGAGGCATTGGGTGAGGCAATATTGACTAGGCCATTTGAAGGCATTGAAAAACACTACGCTGCTTTGATTCGGGAATTAAAAAAAGACGGAACTGAGGTATTGGAAGAAATTAAAAATTCCAAAATAAGAGGAAGGGGTGGCGCAGGATTTCATATGGGAAAAAAATGGGAATTCTGCCGTAATACAGAAAGTAAAGAGAAATTTATCATTTGCAATGGGGATGAAGGCGACCCGGGAGCCTATTCAGATCGCTACCTGCTGGAAGAAAGACCGCATTCTGTGCTTTTTGGAATGATGATCGCCGGACATTGTATTGGCGCTCAATGGGGCATCGTCTATATCCGTGGTGAATACCCCGAATCAGTATCTGCTATTGAAAATGCTGTTGAAGAGCTTCGTCAAAACGATTTATTGGGAAAAGACATTTATGGAACCGGCTTTAATTTTGATTTTAAGGTAATAAGAGCCCAGGGATCGTACATCTGTGGGGAAGAAACGGCTCTGATCAATTCCATTGAAGGACAACGGCCGGAAGTCAGAACCAGGCCACCTTTTCCGGCTATTTCGGGTCTTTTTAATAAACCAACAGTAGTCAACAACGTGGAGACGCTGGCCGCGGTGCATTTCATTCTTGAAGAAGAAAGCGATGATTTTCACGAATTCGGTACGGAACACTCTTCGGGGACAAAACTGGTTTGCCTTGACAGCTTTTTTAACCGACCCGGACTTTATGAAGTGCCTATGGGAACACCTTTACTCACCGTCATCAATGATCTGGGCAAAGGCTTTAAGGAAAAAGTAAAAGCACTGCATATAGGCGGCCCCCTGGGAGGTATTGTTCCGGCCGAGAAGTTTTCGGACCTAAGTATAGATTTTGAATCATTTGGCGAAAATGGTTTTTTACTCGGACATGCTGGAATGGTCAGTATCCCGGAATCATTTCCAATGGTAAAATATCTTGAACATTTGCTTGAATTTGCTGCCGATGAAAGCTGTGGCAAGTGTTTTCCATGCAGATTAGGTACGCATCGGGGCTATGAAATGTTTAAGAAAGCACAGGAAGACAGCAGTTTTAAAATGGACCGCTACCTCATTGACGATCTTTTACACACCCTGGAAATCGGATCGCTTTGCGCGCATGGTGGAGGGATTCCATTGCCAGTAAAAAATGCACTGCATTATTTTAACGAAGAATTAAAAGCCTATTTCAAATAAGAAGAACATGACTAAGATAGCCTATATCAACGACCGCCCATTTGAAATTAAAGCAGAGGAAACAATTCTTTCATTTGTTAGACGTGTGGAAGGAGAGAGAGATGCCATCCCCACGCTTTGCGATGCACCAAACCTCGAACCCTTTGGTTCATGCAGGGTCTGTAGCGTTGATGTAGCCAATGAGAAAGGCGGAAAAATAAAAACCGTGGCATCATGTCACATTCCTATTTCGGAGGGCCAGTACGTTTACACCGATTCCCCCAATGTGCAACGCTTGAGAAAAAATATCATGGAATTGGTGCTCACAGATCATCCACTGGATTGTTTGACCTGTGAGGTTAATGGCAATTGTGAATTACAGGATGTAGCCGCGAGAGTCGGTATAAGAGAAGTTCGCTATCCGGAAGGGGAAAATCATCTGAACAGGGAAAAGGACAAATCACATCCTTACATGACTTCAGATTTATCCAAGTGCATCAATTGCTATCGTTGTGTGCGTGCTTGTGATGAGGTGCAGGGGGAAATGGTGCTGACGATGGCGGGAAGAGGATTTGACAGCAAAATTGCCAAAGGTGCAGATGTCAGTTTTTTTGAATCGGATTGTGTATCCTGTGGCGCTTGTGCCCAGGCTTGTCCGACATCTGCAATTTCTGATGTGTTCCAATCCAAGGCAGTTCAGGCAAAAGAAACAACAAGAACCATTTGCACCTATTGCGGTGTGGGTTGCAATCTTGAAATCAGCACAATAAACGGCGAAATCAAATCCATACAGGCACCTTATGAAGCAGAAGCCAATGCCGGACATACCTGTCTTAAAGGGCGTTATGCGTTTAAATTTTACGACCATCCGGATAGACTTAAAAGCCCATTGATCAAACAGAAAGATGGCAAGTTCAAAGTAGTTAGCTGGGATGAAGCCTATGATTTTATCGTCGATAAATTTCAGCAACTGAAAAAAGAGCATGGTCCGGATTCCATTGCCGGTATTTCTTCGGCACGAACACCCAATGAAGAAAATTACCTGATGCAAAAGTTTATGAGGGCTGTCATCGGCTCAAATAATATTGATTGCTGTGCCAGGGTATGTCATTCGCCGACAGCATTGGGAATGCAAAGAACCTTTGGAACAGGTGCTGCAACCAATTCCATAAAGGACATAGAAAAGACCGATTGTATATTTGTAATTGGCGCAAATCCTACTGATGCTCACCCTGTTACGGGTGCTAAATTAAAGCAGAAGTTAATGAAAGGCATCACAGGTATTGTGGTGGATCCAAGAAAGATAGAATTGGCCAAATACGCTACTTATCATTTACAGCTAAGACCGGGAACCAATGTGGCCTTACTCAATATGATGTTGTATTTCATTCTCTCCGAAGGATGGGAAGACAAGGAATTTATAGAAAACAGATTGGAAGGTTGGGAGGATTTCAAAAAGGGTATTCTCAGCATAGATATCGATGAAATGGAGAAAATTACCGGTGTCGATAAACAATTGGTTAAAGAGGCCACCAAAGCCTATGCGACTGCAAAATCTGCTATGGAATTTCACGGATTAGGCGTAACTGAACATAAACAGGGAACCTTTGCTGTTCAATTGATAGCTGATCTCGCCATGATCACGGGCAATATAGGTAAAGAAGGTGGCGGAGTTAATCCGCTCAGGGGCCAAAACAATGTACAGGGGGCCGCAGATATGGGCGCGCAGCCTCATCAGGGTGCAGGATATCTCGATGTCACCGATCCGCAGATCAACAAAAGATACAGGGAATTTTACGCTTCTGACTTAGTCCCTTTGCATATCGGATACAAAATTCCGGAAATGTTTGATGCTGCTATTGAAGGAAAACTCAAGGCCTTGTGGTTGATAGGTGAAGATGTGGTTCAAACCGATCCTAATACCAATAAAGTAAGAAAAGCGCTCGACAATCTGGAATTACTGGTTGTTCAGGAATTGTTTATGACAGAAACTGCCGAGCATGCCGATGTTATTTTACCCGGGGCATCATTCCTTGAGAAGGAAGGGACATTCACTAACGGGGAAAGAAGAATTCAACGTGTAAATAAAGTGGTTGAACCTTTGGAAGGTACCAAACCCGATGGACAAATCATCGTGGATATAATGAACAGAATGGGTTATGCCCAGCCGGATTATACTGCTGCCGGAGTTTTGAAAGAAATAGCCGAAATCGTTCCTTTCTTTGCGGGCGTAACCTGGGAAAATCTCGGAGATAATGGCAAGCAATGGCCCGTATTGCCTGATGGAACAGATTCGCAAATACTTCATCAAAAGGATTTCAAAAGGGGAAAAGGTAAATTGTTTTTTATTCCCTTTGAAGAAAGCAACGAAATCCAAAAACACGGAAAAGACTATCCATATATCATAACCACAAACAGAGAACTTGAGCATTATAATTGTGGTGCCATGACCCGTAGAACCGGAAACCTGGATATTCTCACTGAGGACGTATTACTAATCAACCCAGAGGATGCCAAAAAAGAAGGTTTAAAAGACGGAGATATGGTATGTGTGGAAAGTCCTAGGGGAAAAGTCGATATAAAAGCGGCAATAAGCGATCAAATGAAGCCGGGCATATTAAGTTCTACATTTCATTTCCCTGAGGTTATGCTGAATATCATTACCTCTGATGAACACTGTTCTGAAGCCATGTGTCCGGAGTACAAAGTAGTGAGTTGCAGGATTCGAAAAGCGCGCAAAACACAAGATCGCAAAGCCGGGAAAGTTGAATTAATTAAAGATTAAGTAATTTACTTATTAGAGTTACCAAAACTAGTCCTCGTTTGCAACGAGGATTTTTTTGATTTGCGTTTGTAACGCAACATTTAATTAAGACAGCTTTACTCAAGAAATTTCTCTCTACACACATTAATACAATTTCAAACATCTGAACCTTAATATTTTTGGTTTACGTCCGACTAGTCCTCGTTTGCAACGAGGATTTTTTTGCTTTGCGTTTGTAACGCAACATTTAGTTAAGACAGCTTTACACAAGTATTATCTCTCTACACACATTAATACAATCTCAAACATCTGAACCTTAATATTTTTGGTTTATGTCAGGAGATAGATATTTCATTCAAGGTCAAAATGACGTGTATTTTATTACATGTACTGTTGTTTATTGGGTGGATCTATTCAGTCGTCGGAATTATCGCTCTATAATAGTTGATTCCTTGAATTATTGCATTGAACACAAAGGTCTTAAGGTTTATGCCTGGGTTATTATGAGCAATCATATTCATTTAATTTGTAAAGTAGAATCAGAACTGGGAATCTCTGGGTTTCTGAGAGATTTCAAAAAATATACTTCTAAAGCCTTTATTAAGGAAATGAAACAAATTAATGAAAGCAGGAGAGAATGGATGCAGCGTTTTTTTTCTTTTGAAGCGAAACGAAGTGGGAGGGCAAGCAACTTCAAAATTTGGAAGGATGATAATCATTCAATTTGGATGCATGATATTGATATCTGGTCCAAAATCGATTACATTCATAACAATCCGGTAGTTCAGGAAATTGTTGATTCACCAAATCAATATATTTATTTAGTGCAAGGGATTATTGTGGAATTAAAGGATTGGTTAATATTGAAATAATTGATTAGATCGGCATTATAAATGCCGGGTATGAAAATCCTCGTTGCAAAAGAGGACTAGATAGTTGCATTGATATATAATCACTTGTTTGTGTTTATATATTCCTTTATAGAATCGGGTGGTATTTCCAGATACCATCAGGCCCTGCAATCTTGGCGATTCGCAAGAAATAACATATATTAAAACTTATATTTAAACATATAATCAAGGGCAGTCTCTGTTCACTGCATATTTTTGGCTATTGAGAATTGGGGATTGACTCTTAAAATATTCAATCATGCAAAAGATTCTTACACTTAGCCTTTGTTTAGTAGGCCTTTTAATTGCCAATTTTACATCTGCTCAAAACAATGTGCAGCTTAGTTCATTCAGAAGTTCACTTCAAGGCATAATAGATAATGCCACAACAAATTATGGCATGGATGGGGCAGCACTATCAGTTTTGCTATACGACAGCATTGCTCCTGAGAATTTTACGAGTGGAGTAAGATCTCCCGGTATTCCGGTTGATCCGAATAAACCCTGGCATTATGCGGGTCTTACTGGCACTTATGCGACTTATATCGTTTTAAAATTGATAGAAGAAGGCTCCTTAACTCTAGACGATTCGATAGGACTCCACATGGATGCAAGTGCAATGAATCTCGATGGAAGCATAACTGTCAGAGAATTACTCAGGCATACAAGTCCAATGGTTGAATATTGGAATTCCTCGGCGAATACTTCATGCTTCAATAGTATTTGGAACACCCAGCAATCAATTGTAGGCTGCCCTGAGTTTATACTTAGTTGTAAAGAGCCCGATGATCCTAACAAACGAGGCACTTACGATAACAATAATATGAACACAATAACCCTTGGCTTTTTGATCGATTCAGTTACGGGAAATTCATATAAAACTGAATTTCAAAACAGAATTTTCACACCTTTTGGAATGAGCGGAACCTATCTGAGCGGATGCGATACCGTCACCTGTGATTCCATTAATGGAATTTATACAACAGCTTCAGGTTATCAGTGCCCTAACCGTTCATACTTAAGATATTTCAGCACCAACGGAACCAACAGAGGTCTGATTTCCAAACCGGAAGAGGTAGTAAAATTCATCCGGAGCTTTTACCGTGATGAACTAATATCCACTGCATTAATGGACTCAGTTAAAAAAGTAATTCCCGGCTCATCACTTCCTGCCGGACCACTTTCTTGTGTTGCATCAATAAATGCTGATGCGGGATATAATACAGAAATTTTTCAGGTTTTAACTACCAATGGTGATTCTGCCACTTTTTATGGTAAATCGGCAAATGGCATGAACTCTTCACATTCATATCATTGGGTTGAAAAAAATATTACATTTTCCTTTGCCCAAAACGACAGGTCAAGAACACAGGAATTTGGATTATTTTTCTATGATTTGGCCTGTTATCTGGAGACCATAGATTCTGTGATATACCCAGTTCTTCTTCAACCTGTTGCAGGCTTTTCGCATTTTGTTACAGGATCTACTATGGTTAACTTCACTGACACATCGCTAAATAATCCTACTTCATGGTTTTGGGATTTTGGAGATGGAAATACTGATACAGTTCAAAATCCTATTCATGATTATATTAGCGGAGGCACGAACTATAGTGTTACTTTAATTACCTCAAATTCAGTAGGTTCAGATACAATTATTAAAGTCATTACATTACCCACAGGTTTAAATAAAGATATATCAAAACCTGGATCAATTTACCCAAACCCCAGTAAGGATATTGTTAATCTTGACTTGAATTTTCCGGGAATTGTAGAAATCAGCTTAATGGATATTTATGGAAGAGTAGTGGATAAATTTGAATTCGATAATTCAATTTCCAAAACATTTAAATATACCATTCCATCACAAATTAAAAGTGGCAGTTATTTTATAATGGCCCAATCTAAGTCAGGAAAAGGCATTCATAGAATTCAGATTCAACGATAATTCATAAAATTATATTTGAATAACAATATTTGAGATCCTTGGTAAAGCAGGGATCTTTTTTTGGTTTTTGACAAATACAATTAACAAAGTCCTTAAAACTTTCTGGCTAGATTAGCAATTATATAATTTGAAATGGGCGATCAATTTGATAACTCTATAGCAAAAGACTGGTTCGCTGAAAAAAACTGGAAACAATTTCCTTTTCAGGAGGAGGTTTGGACTGCTTTTGCTGAAGGAAAAAACGGTCTTCTCAATGCGCCAACAGGATCAGGTAAAACCTATGCGCTCTGGTGGGCGGTATTATTGGATGCCATTTCAAAACCCAATGACTATCAGGAGAAAGGATTAAAGGCGATTTGGATTACCCCGATTCGTGCTTTATCAGGAGAAATTGCAGGGGCATGTCAAAGGGTCATTGATGATTTGGGTTGGGACTGGACTGTGGGTGTAAGAAATGGCGATACAAGTACGGCAGAGCGTGCAAAGCAAACGCGTAATATGCCCGACTTATTGATTACTACACCTGAAAGTCTTCATTTATTGCTCGCTCAAAAGAATTACGAAAAGCGTTTTAAGAACCTGAAAGCCTTTATCGTTGATGAATGGCATGAACTAACAGGAAATAAAAGAGGTGTACAAACACAACTCGCCATCTCGCGTCTCAAATCCCTCAACCCGAATCTTCGAATTTGGGGTATTTCAGCTACCATAGGCAATCTGGAAGAATCCGCTTATGTCTTGCTTGGCTCATCATATCGCAGCGAAGCATTTCAAATGGTGAAAGCGGATATCCACAAGGCTACAGAAGTGCATACGATCCTTCCTGATGAAATAGAAAAATTTCCATGGGCAGGGCATTACGGAACAAAACTGCTCGAGAAAGTCATTCCAATTATCAAAAAATCTACCAGTACTTTGATTTTCACCAATACACGCGCACAATGCGAGATATGGTATCAAAAACTTCTTGAAAAGGAACCGGATTTTGCGGGAATAATGGCCATGCATCATGGCAGTATCGATAAAGATATTCGCGCCTGGGTGGAAAATGCCCTTGATCAAGGAAGTCTCAAAGCGGTGGTCTGTACTTCGAGCCTTGATTTGGGTGTGGATTTTCGGCCAGTGGAAACCATAATTCAAGTGGGCGGCCCAAAAAATATTGCCCGTTTTATGCAAAGGGCGGGTAGAAGCGGACATCAACCCGGGGCTACAAGCAAAATTCATTTTCTGCCTACTCATGCGATTGAATTGATAGAGGGAGCGGCTTTGAGAGAAGGTATCAATAGCGGAGTGGTAGAAGGAAGAATTCCCTATATCCGATCTTTTGATGTTTTGGTTCAGTACCTGGTAACCTTGTCTGTTTCCGGTGGATTTGAGCCCGCAAAAATTTTCAATGAAATAAAAAAGACCTTTGCCTACAGCAGTATTAATAAAGAAGAATGGAATTGGGTGCTAAACTTTATAAGCAAAGGAGGGGAGAGCCTGGATGCCTATGAGGAATTCAACAAGGTTGGTGTTCACAATGGAAAATACCTGATCCAGAACAAAAGAGCGGCCATGCGACATCGCTTGTCCATTGGTACCATAGTTTCAGATAATATGTTTTTGGTTAAATACGTCAGAGGAGGTACAATCGGAAGCGTGGAAGAGTGGTTTATCAATAATCTAAAACCCGGGGATGTATTTTGGTTTGCAGGCCGAAGCCTGGAATTCGTACAGGTGAAAAACATGTCGGTATTGGTAAAAAAAAGCAATAGCACAAAGGGAAAGGTCCCATCCTGGCAGGGCGGCAGACTTCCGCTTTCATCTCAATTGGCGCAATTGCTCCGTAAAAAATTGGCAGAGGGTATTCGTGGCGAAGCCCGTGATATTGAGATTGAGACCATTTTACCTTTACTGGAATTCCAAAAGCAGAGGTCGCACATACCTGCGGAAGATGAGTTTTTGATAGAGGTTTTTAATACCAGAGAAGGCCAGCATGTTTGCATGTATCCATTTGACGGCCGTTTTGTACATGAAGGCATGGCATCATTGCTGGCTTTTAGAATGTCTTTACTGCGTCCCTTTAGTTTTTCCATGGCCTATAATGATTACGGATTTGAATTATTATCCGATCAGGAAATCCCAATAGAAGAAGCCATTGAAAATGGGTTTTTTACTACAGAGCGTCTTTACGAAGATATTCAAGCGAGTGTCAACAGCACTGAAATGGCCAGATCCAAATTCCGGGACATCGCCACTATTTCCGGAATGGTGTTTAACGGATACCCCGGTGCTTACATTGCCGATAAACATTTAAAATCTTCCTCGGCTTTATTTTTTGACATGTTTAAACAATACGATTCGGATAATTTGCTTTTAAAACAGGCCTATCAGGAAGTTATGGATTTTCAACTGGAAGAAAGTCGCCTCCGCGATTGTCTGGAAAGGATACAAAATCAAAAATTTATCATTACTTATCCCGAAAAACCAACACCTTTTGCATTTCCAATAATGGTAGATCGATTGAGAGAAAAAATGAGCAATGAAAGTTTGGAAGATCGGGTAAACAAAATGGTTCTAAGCTTCAAATAGTGTTTTAATAGTACAGTTCATTTTGATAATTTGTAATTTCAATCCTCATATTTTTGGCCATGAAAGATATATCCCTTCTTAAAATTATCATTCTATCCATCTCGATTGTTCTGGCGGGCTATTTCATAGGTAATATGCAAAAAGAGGCAAAGAAATATGACCGATATGTAAAAGTTAAAGGCCTTTCCGAAAGAGAAGTCAAAGCTGATTTGGCTGTATGGCCTTTAAACATAACGATTACAGGCAATGACTTAAAGGAAATTCGTGAGGCTATAGAAGTGCAGAACAAAGAGGTTTATGAATTTTTTATCGGGCAAGGATTCGGGGAAGATGAATTGAGTATTGGCAGCACAAATATTACTGATGCCAGGGCCAATATTTACAATGATAGCTATAGGACTTCCACATTCAGGTATTTAGCCATTTCAGAATTCACTGTTCGATCTAAGAATGTAGATAAATTGAAAAAAGCGTTATCTGAATCATTGAATTTACTTTCAAAAGGGATATTAATTTCATCAAAAAACACATGGAGGCCAATAGAATACATTTTCACAGGTTTAAATGATTTAAAACCGCCTATGATAGAGGAAGCTACCAAGAATGCCCGTGAAGTGGCTGAAAAATTTGCCAAAGATTCTAATGCGAAGGTAGGTCAGATACGTGTAGCTCGTCAGGGACTTTTTACAATCAACGACAGAGATCAAAATACACCTGAGATAAAAATAGTACGGGTTGTATCTACCATTGATTTTCAATTAGAGGATTGATTGGCTAATATCTGATTAAAGATGATTTAAATAGTTTTCGATCCATAATTTGTTATTTCAACCCTCTAATATGTCGCTTCAGCAGATTTCTCTTATTTAAAGATTAAAATAAACTGATCATTGTAAAAACAATTTTTTGCTATGAAACGCTTATTTCTACTTCTCTCGGTTTTAATACCAATTCTGTCATCAGCTCAGGAAATCACACAAATCATTAGGGGTCAAATTAAAGATCAGCAATCCGGAATGCCTTTGCCGGGCGTAAGTATAGTGCTTTTGAATTCTCAGCCGGTAAATGGAACCGTATCCAATGTGGAAGGCTACTTTTCATTAAGCGACATTCCCGTTGGCAGACAAAGCTTGCAAGTGAGTATGCTGGGTTATGAGCCGGTTTACTTTAACAATTTGGTACTCACTTCTGCCAAAGAACTTTATTTGGAAGTGGCCATGCTCGAACGCATTGATCAATTGGAAGAAGTTATAATTAACGCTGAAAAAAAGCCCAACGAAGCCATCAATGAATTTGCCCTTGTTTCCGCTCGCCAGTTTTCCGTTGATGAAGCCACACGTTATGCAGGTGCCTGGAATGATCCCGCTCGTATGGCGACAAACTTCGCCGGAGTAAGCACTTCGGGTGATGTAAGAAATGATATCGTGGTTCGTGGCAATTCTCCGAGTAATGTTTTGTATAGACTGGAGGGAATCCCGGTTCCTAACCCCAATCATTTTGGAACTTTTGGAGGTGCAGGAGGTGCCATTTCGATGATATCACAAAACATGCTGGCCAATTCAGATTTTATGACGGGTGCATTTCCATCAGAGTACGGCAATGTAATAGGTGGTGTATTTGATATAAACTTTAGGAAAGGTAATTCTCAAAAAAGTGAACATGGAGTTCAGTTGGGGATGCGCGGAATAGAATTAACAACCGAAGGCCCGATAAGCAAAAAGAACAATGCCTCTTATCTGGCCAATTACAGATACTCCACACTTGGCGTTTTTGATGCATTGGGACTGGATATTGGCGTTCCGGCTGTTCCGGAATATCAGGATGTTTCGTTTAAGATAGATATCCCGGCGGGTCTTAAATACGGACGATTTTCTGTATTTGGATTGGGGGGGCTGGCAAGTATTAACCTCAATGACAGCGAGGTGGAAGATCCGGAAGATTTTTTTAGCCAGGATCAGCCTTCAGATATTTATAACATTACACAATCAGGTGTTTTGGGAATTGGTCATGAATATTTTTTCAGTCAAAAAACATCGGGGAATTTAATTCTGGCCTTATCGGGCGCTAGTGATAGATACACCTCCGATACCCTGACTGCCCCGGATTTCACAATGACGGCAAGAAATTCTGAAGGTACATTTGAGGAAAGAAAACTCAGTGTCTTTTATAAGGTAAATCACAAATTGAATACTAGAAATGTATTGCAGGGTGGAGTATTGGCTGAAATTGCAAATTCCAATTTTCAGGAAAGCACGTATACCAATGGCTTTTATCAGAAAATAACAGATTACAATGGCTCTATTGGCTTGTATCAGGCTTTTGCCGATTGGCAACACAGATTTACCGATCAATTATCCATGAATATAGGTACGCATTTTCAATACCATGATTTAACCGAGGCACAGGCCATTGAACCAAGAGCCGGAATCAAATGGGCATTTTCTAAAAATAAATCATTATCCTTTGGGACGGGCCTTCACAGTCAAACTTTACCGGCATATGCTTATTTCATTCAGGAAAGAACGCAAAGCGGAGAAATCATTCAGAAAAACAGGGATCTTGATTTTATGCGAAGCAATCATTATGTGCTGGGATACAATCATCTGATTAATCCAAATCTGCGTTTGAAGGTTGAAAGTTATTATCAGTACTTATTCAACATTCCTGTAGAGCAAAATGCGTCCCCTTTCTCAGCAATAAATACCGGAAATAATTTTAATGGTTTTCCCGACGATACAGATGTGCTGGTCAATGAGGGAACAGGCCAAAATATCGGCGTTGAAATCACATTGGAAAAGTTCTTTTCGAGGAACTATTACTTTCTTATAACAAGCTCCTTGTTTGATTCAAAATACAAAGGAAGCGATGGTGTGGAAAGAAACACCGCATTTAATCAAAATTATGTTTTCAATGCGCTGGCGGGAAAAGAATGGGTAATAGGCAATTCGGATCACAAAATTTTAGGTCTTAATATTAGACTTAACTGGACAGGAGGGAGACCCTATATACCTGTTAACCGTCAATTGAGTCAAAATACTGGTGCGACCCAATTGATTTCCGACAGAGCCTATTCAGAAAAGTACAATGATTATTTTAGGACAGATTTAAAATTGAGCTACACCATTAATAAAGTTAAATTGGCACATCAGGTATCAATTGATATACAAAATATTACCAATAATCAGAATTTGTTTCAGGAAATATACAATGTAAGAACCGATCGTTTTACCAGAGAATATCAACAGGGGTTTTTACCTGAAATCCAGTACAAAATAATGTTCTAATTTTATAAGCATGGATGAGTACAAGGGATTTACGCTAAAAGCCATAGCCATTAAAATGGCTGCTTCGGTCCTGATATGGATGTTTTTCAAAGTAACCACCGCTCCGGATTACCAGGAGATGATCAAATTCGATAAATTGTCTTTTATCTATTTTATCGAAACAATTTTCCTGACTTTTTCCGCCTGGTCCATTAATGAATATTTTTTTCAAAAACTCGAAGACAAATACGGAAAGGATTTTTTAAGTCCCGGGCCATTGGGAAGGCTTTTCGCCTATTCTTTTTTAGCAGTGGCACCCTTGTTAATAGGGGTCACATGGTTTATGACGATGTATGCCGAAAAATGGTTGGATTGCGCAGAATTGGTTGCGCCAGAAGTTCAGATTGTGAGCGACACTTTTAAGGGTTTGATGTTTAATCTTCTCATTTTAGGTGCTTTTATTGTCAACCATTTCTGGAAAAATAAAAGAGAAACCGAATTGATTCAGGAAAAGATTATTAAGGAAAATCTGGAATATAAATACGAAACTTTAAAGAGTCATATCAATCCGCATTTTCTGTTTAACAGTTTTTCAGTCCTTACTTCATTAGTGCATCAGAATTCGGATCTTGCCTCTGATTTTATAGCACAATTGTCCAAAATATATCGATATGTACTGGAAAACAAAGACAAGAATATAGTTCCTGTTGAAGATGAATTGTCATTTCTAGAATCTTATATGTTTCTGCTTAAAATCCGCCATGACAAATGCATAGAAATAAAGTACGACATTCGGATAAAAAAAGGAATTTATGGAATTCCGGCTTTGGCTTTGCAAATGCTGGCTGAGAATGCTGCTAAACATAACAGCTTCTCTAGGGAAGAGCCATTGAAGATTGATATCTACACGGAAAATGAAAATTTTCTGGTTATGAGAAATACACTGAAAGTCAGAAAAGTTGAAAACAGCACAGGAACAGGACTCAAAAATATTAACGACCGCTACGCCCATCTATCGGATAAAGAATTAGAAGTTAGCAAGGAAGGGGGGTATTTTGCGGTAAAACTTCCATTGATAAAACTGGCATCATGAAAGTCATTATTATAGAAGACGAAAAGCTCACGGCCGATCATTTAAAAAGCTTACTACATCAAATAGATGAGGAAATAGAGGTTTTAGGGAGTCTTAATTCGGTAACAATGGCCTATTCCTGGTTTATGGATAACCCGGAACCCGATTTAATATTTATGGATATAGAATTAGGAGACGGCACGGCATTTGATCTCCTGGATATTATAAAAATTAAGTCAAACATCATTTTTACAACCGCATATAATCAACATGCGATTAAAGCATTCAAATACAATTCGATCGATTATTTGTTAAAACCACTGGAGAAAGGAGAATTGATCAAGGCCATAGAAAAATGGAAAAGTCAAAAAGACAATAATCCTTCGATGGATTTGATTAATGCGCTTAAGAAAGAATTAAATCAAAATTATAAACACCGATTTTTGGTTAAGTCCGGAGATAAATTTCAAACGATAGAATCCGAGCATATCGCCTATTTTTTCTCCGAAGACAGTTATACCCAAATCATGACCAAAGAAGGCAAAAAGTGGTTTGTAGATTACAGTCTGGAAGATCTTGATGAGATCATGGATCCGAATACTTTTTTTCGTTTAAATCGAAAAGTTATTAGTTCAGTTTCAGCCATAGATCAAATATCCAGTTATTTCAATGCGCGTTTGAGTGTCCGTTTAAGTCCCGGATTTAAAGATCAAATCATTATCAGCAGGGAAAGGGTAAAAGCATTTAAAGCCTGGCTGGATAAATAATTATTATATGAGGCGAATTTTCAAAACATATATAATTGCGTTAAGTATAACTCTGATATTCAATGAGTCAAAGGCTCAGAAAAAAGGCTTTTTTGAGGGATTTATTATTGAACAAAATGGTGATACATTATGGGGCCATATTAAAGATCGCGATCCGGTACCATTTACAGAATTAAAATCTAAAATACGTTTTAAACAAAATGGAAAATCCCCTACAAGGAAATTCGGACCGGAAGACATTAAGGCTTATTCCTACAATGATGCCCTTTTTGAATCTGTTTGTTTAAGAGAAGATGTTAATATGTTGAATTTCAGATATATAATTGAAAATAGTGTATCAAATAGATTCCTTAAAGTCATTGATAAAGACCCGTATTTAATTTACTATCATTTAGAATATATTCATGACGACAATTTTTATCTGGATTACATTCCTCTGTTTTATAAACCGGGAAATACCGAGATGTGCCGGGTAAGTCAGGGAATATTGGGATTGAAAAGAAAGAAACTAATTGAATATTTTTCGGATTGTAAAGCTTTAACTGAGGCAATTTCTAAAAAGAGAATAAATGATATAAATGAGGTATATCAATTTTATATCAATGACTGCGTAAGAGCAAAATTGTAATTCTAATGCACAAGACTAAAAAATATCTCTTTTTCATTTAAACATCATGCTGACTTTGCCTTTGATATAAGCTACAGCGGTTTTAATGCCTTTTCCTTTATTTTTTCTTGCAATTTCAAAAGCATCCCACATTTCTTCGGTGATGATGTCCAGATTATTAAATTCTCCGGCCCCTTTTAACCATTCACCACCATCAATGGTCATGACTTCTCCATTGACATAAGCCGAGTAATCTGAAAACAGGTATGCAGCGAGATTTGCCAGTTCCTGATGTTCTCCAACACGACCGACAGGCACTTTTTTGGCAGGATCGAATTTCTTTACAAGATCACCGGGTAATAAACGGCTCCACGCTCCTTCAGTAGGAAATGGTCCGGGAGCAATTGCATTGGACCTTATTTTATATTTTGCCCATTCTACAGCCAAAGACCTTGTCATTGCAAGCACACCTGCTTTGCTAACGGCAGATGGAACCACATAACCCGACCCTGTCCAGGCATAAGTGGTCACAATATTCAGAATTGTAGCAGGAACTTTATTTTCAATCCAGTATTTACCCGAAGCCAGAGTGAAATTATAACTGCCTCTTAACACTATGTCCACGACAATGTCAAAAGCCCGATGCGAAAGGCGCTCGGTTGGAGAAATAAAATTTCCGGCCGCATTGTTAAGCAGGGCATTATAGGAACCAAATTTTTCATTTGTAGTTTTGATCACATTCTCAACTTCACTGTATTCGCGGACATCGCATTGAACTGGTAAAACAGTTCCGCCTTTTTTGTCCATCATTTCCTGGGCGGCTTTTTCAAGGACCTCCATTCTCCGACTACATATCACGAGATTTGCACCCAACTCAAGACAGTATTCTCCTATTGAGCGCCCTAAACCCGTGCCTCCACCCGTGATGATTATTGTTTTGCCTTTTAAAGCATCTGCTTTTAACATTCCCTCTGCCTTGATCATAATCTGATTGTTTAAGTGAATATGAGAAATATTTTGGACTATTCCCTGACATAAAAATAGATAAATACAGCACCCATCAAAGGCATAAATGCACCGATCAGGCAAACGTGTTTATAAATAGTTAAAAAACTTTCTCTTAT
Source organism: Cytophagales bacterium (assembly GCA_040218795.1). Lineage (GTDB taxonomy): Bacteria > Bacteroidota > Bacteroidia > Cytophagales > CCMP332 > CCMP332. Next base: position 299,600 of record JAVJQT010000001.1, read on the forward strand.
GTTGAGATTTATTCTGTCCTGTTCATCCTGATTAAATATTTCAGGTGCCTCGGCTTCGGCGAATTTTAATAGTTCTTTATCGAGAAGTTCTCTTTGTTCAAGCGTATATGAATTCAGGTCCATGTCGCTTTTAAAGTCTTTTTTAAATTGAATGAGGGCCATGGAACCCATGATGGCCAAAACAATAACACTAGCAGCCCTTGAGATGGTATTATTGATTCCGCTTGCTGCGCCGGTGTAATTCTCGTTAATGCACATCATTATACCTGTGGTTAAAGGAACAACAGTCAATCCCATTCCAATACCACAAATAATCAATGCCGGTAAAAATGTATATAAGAAACTGATGGAATTTCCTATGTATCCAATCATTGAAAAAGCCGCAAAACCAATGGCTGTAATTAAAGGGCCAATGATTAGTAATTTTTTATAACCGTATTGATCAACCCATTTCCCCGAAATTCTTGCCAATACAGAAATTAGAATTCCAAAGGGAAGAATCCCCAAGCCGGCAATTATTTCGGAATATCCCTGAATTTGAATGATATTGAGTGGAAGAAAAAACAATACCGCACCCAACGCACCATAAATCAAAAATGTCAGAAAGTTTAAAGCCGAAAAAGTGTTATTTCTAAATAAGAATAAGGGCATTAGCGGATTTTTAGCCCTTTTTTCAATTACCATAAAAATGGAAAAGAAAACAGCACTTAGAATCAGGCTTGCAATGATAATTGGATTTGAAAAACTCCATTCCGAAGCTTGTATAAAACCATAGGTGGCAAAACCCAATGAAAAAGTGATGAACAACGCCCCTCTAAAATCAAGCGCGCCTTCATTTTTCTTGATTTTTGATTCGGGAATTTTAGTAGAAAGAATCCAAAGAGCCATAATGCCAAGTGGAACATTGATAAAAAATACCCATCGCCAGAGTCCCAGATTGGCAAATACACCTCCCAAGACTGGTCCCAGTATGGTGGTGAGTGCCGAAAACATAGACCAGGTTCCGATGGCCCGTCCTTTTTTCTCTTGAGGGAATAAGGCAGCAATCAAGGTCAAACTACCCGGCACCATTAATGCACCTCCGATTCCCTGTACTGCTCTTGCAATTATTAAAAACAGTCCGTTTGGCGAAACTCCACAGGCAATGGAGCTAAGCGCAAAGAGCCCAATTCCGAACATAAATATTTTCTTTCTGCCCAGGTAATCACCGAGGGATCCACCGACAAGCAAAAGCGATGAGAGAAAAAGCAGATAAGAGTTGACCACCCATAGCAATTGAGCGCCACTAATATTCAATGATTTTTGCAGTGCGGGAAGTGCCACATTTAATGCAGTAGAATCAATCATGGCCATGCTCGAAGCTGTAATGGTTGCGATTAGCAGCCATATTTCATTTTTGGGTTCTATTTTCTGTCCCGATGCGATTGCCAAATGATTTTATTGCTTTAAACTTAACACCTTTATTTCGACGTTTTACCTTAAGGATAGCGAAGATGACCATTAAAACCTGTCATGAATTTTACAATATGCTCAAAATTGCTTTATGAAAAGGTTTTTAATATTCTTTGCTTTAGTTGTCTCGATACAATTACTCACAGCACAACCCCATTACGATGGTGCATTGGAGCGCTATAAAATGAAATCGGATAAAGCAGTTCGAGAAGGACTCATTGGCGAGTATTATTCCGGCAGCGATTTTAACAATCTTGTAAGAATAAGGCAGGACAAAGCGATCTATTTTGATTGGGATTATTCCAATCCAATTCCGGAGCTGGGAACTGACTATTTTTCAATACGTTGGCGAGGGAAAGTTTATGCTAAGAAGGAAGGGAAACACATATTTACCGTTTACACCGATGATGGCATGCGTCTTTGGCTCAATGGCCGTTTGATAATAAATGCCTGGAAAGATCAGCCACCTACACTTTATGAGGCTCTGGTAATTCTTGAAAAGGATGAATTTTATGATATCCGTGTAGATTATTATCAGAAACAATATCAAACCACAGCGGCTGTCTTTTTCAACCCCAAAGGAGAGGAAAGAACAGTGCTCAATGCTTCCAATACAGTTTTTGGAAAGAACCTCGAAGCCAGTAATGCGAGATTTGATTTTTGGGAAAAACCCGGACTTATGGAGGAATTCTGGACATGGATGGGATTTGCCGATGAAGAAGAGTCTCAAGCTTTCGTCGATCAATCCTATAGAAAAGAAAAATCTCAAATCGAAAAAGTTGCAGCCCCCAGATTGGAAGAAACAGCAGAAAAAAATCCAATAGCTATGGAGCCATCAATTCAAGAAACGGATGAGAAAAATATGGAAAAGGTATTTGAACAAAAACAGGAGTTAATAGAAGATAGTAGCGAAAATAGATACGAAAAAATGGCTCCGGGAGAGACATTGATTATTGAGAATATTTATTTTGATCAAGGGAAAGCAAAATTGCGCTCTGAGTCCTTTATGGAGTTGAATAAACTTTTAAAAGCCTTGCAACATCATTCCGGATGGTCAATTAAAATTGATGGACATACAGATAATGTGGGATTTGCAGCACTCAATTTGGAATTGTCATACGACAGAGCCAGGTCGGTTTACTTTTATTTGGTTAATAATGGAATAGATAAATCGAGATTGCGATTTGAAGGATTTGGAAGCAGTAATCCAATTGCAAAAAATGACAGTGAAGCCAACAGACAAAAAAACAGAAGGGTAGAAGTTTCCCTTATTCAAGAAAGCATTTCTACAAGGCATTGAGAAAATGAAGGATTTTTTTGGCTCGGTTTTTAAAACCGCTACTCTGAAATGGCAGTTGCTCTTCAATTGAAAAGAGGAGTTCTACTTTTAATTCGGGAATGCGTTTCACAATATTCTTAAGTATTTCCATTGCATGTACTTTCACGGCAACGGCTTCATGCATGCTGTTTAAAAAGTCAAAACACATTTCAGCGACTTCACCCAGATTGTCCTCTTCAATTGATTGATCTGCAAGCGTTCTCAATCCCGACCTTTTTACAGAATCGTGAATTGAGGCTTTTTTTAAAGTTTTTATAATTTGATTCTGAAAGGGATCGCATCGTTCAGGGGCAAGATTGTGAAGGTGTTGTAAAACCCATGATGCCCGTTTGGCCAACTCCTGATCGTTTCCGGAATACAAGGCCATTAATTCGGAGGTTTTATTCTCATGCGCTTGAATATAAGCGGCCAGCCTTTTTGAATTGACAGAGCTATATTCCCTTTGAAGTTCTCGCTTTAAATTCATTCATGATCTTCGATTCTGATATCATCCGATAACTCATTGGTATCATCACTTCTCACATGAAATCCATTTTTAATCAGCAATTCCTTGCAGGAATGTATGGCCTTAACAAGTCCATCGGATACTTCATCGGTTTTTATTCCTTCGAGTATTTGCTTGACAACGGAATCCCAGTCTTCCTGATTTACTTTCTGGTTTATTCCGCTGTCACCCATGACTATCACCTGATGTTCAAGCGCACTTACATAAAAAAGAATTCCGGTTCTGTCTCTTGTATTAAATACTTCTTCATTAATAAAAGCTTCAATTGCTCTTAGCCTTACTTTGTGATAAGCATTTTCACGACCTACAATAAATAAACGATAGGATGGAAGCGCCCCGGCCAGCACATATCCAAAAATTCCACAAAGCAGTATAAAGCCGCTTGTTTCAAATGTACCAATAGTACCTGGCAGCCACCACATGTAGGACATGATGGTCAGCATAAAGGTTGCCGATGCCATAAATAAAAGCGCGTTGGACCATTTAGCAGAATCGTAATTGCTTGATTTCTTAGCAAAATAGGTCACGATTTCACCGGAAGATACTTTTTCTAGTTCTTCAACTGCCGCTTTAACTTTTTCCTTGTCTTTTTCGCTAAAATTAAATCTTCCCATAATATTACCAACTTCCTGAAGCGCCACCGCCGCCAAAACTTCCGCCGCCGCCGCTGAATCCTCCGCCAAAACTTCCTCCGCTACTAAACCCGCCACCACCGAATCCGCCATAGCCTCCATAACCGCGATAACCTCCACTACTGCGACCACCACCATAACCGGTGAGGTTTACGATAAAGGTTAAGAAAACAGATATGACAGCTGCGACTGCAAAAATTGAGAACAACAAATAATAAATTAAAAATGCAGCGCCAAAAATGATTATACTGGTTTTTAGTCTTCCTAATTTCTTTTTAAGTGCAGCTCCGATGGAAATAATCAATATCATGAAAATCATGGTTAGTGGAGCAATCAATCCAAAATTTTGAAAATCCTTAGTTGTTTCCTGACTTGGTGTAGGCAAGGCCTCGCCATTGATTAAATCCACAATGGCATGTACACCTTCATTAATGCCATGGTAAAAATCTCCCGATCGAAATTCGGGTAATATGATGGTTTCAATAATTCTTTTGGAATAAGCATCAGGAATGGCGCCTTCAAGTCCATAACCCACCTCTAATCTGATTTTGCGATCCTCCTTAGCCACAATTAAAATAACCCCATCATCCTGGCCTTCTCTACCAATTTTCCATTTGTCTGCCACTCTGATTCCAAACTCTTCTATACTTTCTTCTGCTGTGGTGGGAATAATTAAAACGACGACTTGACTCCCTTTTTTTGAGCTGAATTCGAATAAGAAGCTATCAATTTTTGCCTTTTGTGAAGACTGTAATGTGGAAGTGAGGTCTGTTACAGGACTTTCTAATTTGGGAATCGAGACAAGATCTTGCGCATAAACAAAGCTGTTTGCCAAGAGAAAAGTCAGCAAGAATGAGATAAATAATGCTTTTATAGTATTTGTTTTTGACATTATTTGAGTAAATATCATTTGAAAAATTAAAGAATAAAAGCTTATGCTTAATTTTACGTCAAAACACTAAATTATGAAAAGATCCTGGATCATTATAGGCGTAATAGTACTTGTACTTATTATAGCTTATTCAAGTATTAAAGGCACGTATAATTCAATGGTTGGCAAAGATGAATCTGTTTCCGCGCAATGGGCCAATGTAGAAACACAATACCAAAGAAGACTTGATTTAATTCCAAACCTGGTCAATACGGTAAAAGGATTTGCCGAACAGGAAAAGGATGTATTAGTGGGCGTTACAGAAGCAAGAGCGAATGCAAGCAGTATTAAAATCGATCCATCCAATGCGGCTGATCTTCAAAAGTTTCAGGCGGCACAGGGTCAACTAAATTCTGCCCTAAGCAGATTATTAGTTACCGTAGAGCGCTATCCCGACATCAAGTCAAATCAGAACTTTCTAGAGCTTCAGGCGCAATTGGAAGGTACCGAAAACCGCATATCTGTTGAAAGAAAACGCTTTAACGAGGCTGTAAGGGATTATAACACCTATATCCGTCAATTTCCAAATAACATTTATGCCGGATTTTTTGATTTTGACAAAAGACCAATGTTCGAAGCAGATGAGGGTGCTGAATCAGCTCCAAAGGTTGAGTTTTAATTGGTTTCTGAAACTATTTTTTTCTCTGGCACAAGTTTTGTTTTCAAATGGCATCTAAGTAATTGTAACAAAAATTTAAAATCATGAAAAGGAGAATCAAATTATTCAGCGGAACATTTTTAGCAATGCTCTTATTAAGCTTACCGATGATGTCGATGGCACAGGAAGCTGAACAAAGACAGAAAGGTCAGGAAATGCGCAAGGACCGAATGGCAAATATTGAGGAAAGAATTCCGGATCTGACCGAAGATCAAAAGGAAAATATAAAGTCCATTCGGCTTTCAGCTATGAAGGACATGAAACCCTTGAGAAATGAATTGGGAGAAAAAGAAGCGAGATTCAAAACACTCAGATCTGCTGATAAACCTGATATGGATGCTATTAATAAGCAGATAGATGAAATAGCTGCATTGAAAGCCAGTATTTCAAAAAGAGAAGTAAAAGCACAACAGGACATACGTGCCTTGTTAAATGATGAACAAAAGATGGCTTTTGACATGCATAGAGAAAAAAGAATGCAAAAGGCCAAACACAAAGTGCATCATTAAAAACTAATTGATAAAATTTCGGGCCATTCCGCAAAGAATGGCCTTTTTTATTTCTGACCTATGGTTCAAAAGTCCGATGAACAATTGCTTATTGAAACAGGAGAGGGCCTTAATGAGTCCTTTCGTGAATTGGTAAGCCGTTTTCAGGACAGGGTATACAACACTTGTTTTGGTTTTCTTAAACGACAGGAGGATACAGAAGAAATAGCGCAGGACGTATTTCTTCATATCCATGAGAAAGCCAAAACCTTCAGAAGTGAATCAAAAGCCGGCACCTGGATATACAGGATTGCCGTCAATAAATCACTTGAATTTTTAAGATGGAAATCTAGAGAAAAACGCAGTGGATTTTTTAATACCATCTCTATTGAAGATCAAAAAAACAGGTCAAATTGGGAACATCCCGGAATTCAAATGGAAAATAGGGAAAGAGCAACAATCCTCTATTCAAAAATTGAATCTCTGCCTGAAAAACAAAGAATAGCTTTTGTGCTACATAAAATAGAGGGTATTTCATATAAAGAAATTGCCGAGATCATGGAATTGAGTTTAAGCGCCGTTGAATCATTGATTTTCAGGGCAAAAACAAACCTGAGAAAAGAACTGGAAAATTATTATAAGTCCTGAAACAAGTTTTTGAAAGATATGGCATCTAAATAAATACAAAATGGAAAAGGAAAGAGAAATAGAAAAAACCCTGAATAGCCTCGATAATTTGATTAAGGCCAAGGCGCCGGTATCATTTTACGATGAGCTAGAAAAACGAATGTCTGAAAGAACCATTATGATTCCAATGCCACTGTTAAAAATTGCCGCAACGGTCATTCTAATATTAAACCTTTCCATTTTCTTTCGTACTCAAATCGTTGAGCTTTCATTTAACAATAATGCTGTAGAGTTAAATGATGACTATTTTAATAATTACAGCATTGATCTTGAATCTTACACTGAAATAGCCGAAAATGAAGGATACTAAAATTTATATTATACTCATCATCAGCCTTGTAATTCTGAATGTATTTAGTCTTGGATTTATTTGGTATGGCCATATTAAAGACCATAGAGGAAAACACGACAGGCAAAACAAAGAACATAAAATTGAGAAAATCCTAAAAAAGAATATTGGATTATCAGAATCCCAAATGCAGGATTTCCATGAAGCAAGATCAAGATATTTTAAGCAAATCAAACCAGTTGAAAAAGAATTGATGGCCACAAAAAAAGCTTTGTTTGACGCCAATGTTAGAAATGCTGAAAAAGAAGAAATTTCACCCCTCTTGAGAAAAATAGGCGATTTACATATTAAAATAGACAGCCTTACTTATGAACACTTTAGAGAGCTGCGTTCTTATTGCAATGAATCACAAATTGAGGAATTCGACAAAATGTTGGAAAAAATGCTGAGAAAGGAATTTGGAAAAAGGGCAAAAAAAAAGACGAATAAAAGAACTAGGTAATGCGATTATGTGAAATGGATTTTTGCCTGGAGCTTTTAAATCGTTTTACAGCATTATCCCTTAATTTCTCATGTTTGGTTTTTCTTCCCTGAACATGTTTTCTCCAGCGCTTAAAACTTTTTGGTTTTAACTCAAGACGCATAAGTTCTATTACTTCTTTTTCAGTCATATTAAACTGAAAGTTAATGGCCTCGAAAGGAGTCCTGTCTTCCCAGGCCATTTCAATAATTCTATCTCGATCTCTTTGTGTCAGACTCATTTAAAAGTAGAGCTGAATAGCAGTTCCATTTCCTCCCAGCTTGCGCGATCAGCATTTTCATCATAGGCAAGCGGCAGGTTAAATTTAGCACCGAGCGAGTCGGCCCCCGGATTGGTAAAGGCATGGACAACTCCCGGATAGCTTATGTATTTGTAATCTGCACCCGCGGCATCCATAGCATCTTTAAAAGCCAAAACTTGTTCGGCGGGCACCATTGGATCGTCTTCGCCATTGCAAACGAGTACCTTAGCCTTTAGATTTTCGTTCGGCATTACAGGCAATTGAACTCCGGAATGAAATGCTGCAACTGCATCCAGATTCATTCCCGAATTGGCCATGGTAAGTACCACGCTGCCACCGAAACAAAAGCCTATGGCACCAATTTTTTCGGGATCAGTATTTTGATTGGAGGCCAAAACCTGATAAGCGGCTTCAAATCGCGCTTTTGCTCCTTCGAGATTGCTCATGACCATTCCTGCGAATTTTCCGGCATCCTGAGGGTGTTTCGCTTGTTTCCCGTCTCCATACATATCAACGGCAAGGGCGACATAACCTATTTCTGCTAGTTTTCTGGCCTGATTTCTCGAATGTTCATTATGGCCCCACCATTCATGAACTACAAGAATTCCGGGTTTTGGTTCAGAGTTATTGGCGTCGAAAACCAAGAAACCAATCATCTCAACAGAATCAGCGCTATAAACAATTTCCTCGTATACGATTTTTGATTCTTGGACCTTTGTCTCAATAATGGTCGAATCACTTGATTCCGAGTCGTCAGATTGATTTTCGGTTGAACCACAAGCGATAAGAAAGAACATTGGAATTAATAATGAGTAAATAGTCTTCATATTTTGGTGTTTTGATCCTAACATTCAATTTAAAAAAATGTTGCTTATTCGAATAAACAAAAAAAATATCAACCCTAAAGCAATAGACATGGATAAATTTGATCCTGAATTCACAGCAATGACCAAGATGATGATCCGCTATTTACTTCGGAATATTTATTCTTAAGTCAGAGTAACAATTAGAGAGATATACTTATATTAAAATTATAATTTTAAAATTTTTATGCTTCAAAATTAGCATTAAGCGGTTAAATAGATTTCAAAAATGAGAAGACTGATACTTTCTTTTGCTACAATTATATTTTTTTCAGATGCTTTTGCCGATGAAGCGCTATGGCTTAGGTACGCCAGTATTTCTCCTGATGGCAAACAAATTGCTTTCTCTTATAAAGGCGATATATACAAAGTCAGTAGTTCGGGCGGGGAAGCAAAACAACTCACTGTCCACGAAGCATACGATGCCTATCCAATATGGAGCAATGATGCGCAGAGGATCACATTTGCTTCCAAAAGATTTGGGAATTATGACATTTTTATAATGTCTTCAGAAGGTGGGAAAACAACAAGATTAACCTATCATTCTTCCAACGATTATCCGTGTGATTTCAGCAAAGACAATTCAAAAATCATTTTTACTTCTGCAAGACTGGATGCTCAAAGTTCCGTATTACATCCTTCAGGTGTTTTGTCTGAGGCCTATATGGTGGCCGACAGTGGAGGTAGAGTAGAACAAGTTATCACAACACCGGCTGAAGATATTCAGTTTAGTCCCGATGGAAAAAAGATCATTTACCACGATAGAAAAGGCTATGAAAATAGCTTTAGAAAACACCATACTTCTTCCATTACCCGCGACATATTGATTTATGATCTTGAAGCCAAAAAATATCAAAAAGTGGTAGACTGGATGGGCGAGGACAGAAATCCAATATGGAAAAACAATGAAGAAATCTATTTTTTAAGTGAAAGAAGTGGATCGTTTAATGTTTGGAAAACTAATATTTCATCAGGTTCAGAGAAAAACAGCAGTCAGATAAGTCGATTTGAAACGCATCCTCTAAGGTATCTAAGCTCAAGTGATGAAGGTACACTTTGCTATACCTTTGACGGAGCACTTTATACACAAAAAGAAGGGGAGGAACCCAAAAGAATAATAGTTGAGGTCAAGCAGGATGAGCGTTACAATGAAAGCATTGTGAAATTGATTAAGGGTGGGGCTAAGGATTTTGCCGTCTCTCCCAATGGTAAAGAAATTGCTTTTATTGTAAGGGGAGAGCTATTTGTTACATCAGTGGAATATGGCAATACGAAGCGTATCACCAATACACCTGAACAGGAACGCAGCCCTGATTTTAATGAAGATGGTAGTAAATTGGTATATGCAGGAGAAAGGGATGGAAGCTGGAATATCTACGAGGCTAGTCTGGATCGCAAAGAGGATAAATACTTTTACAATGCCACAATTATCAACGAAAAGGTTTTGATAAAGACCAATAAAGAAACCTTTCAACCGGTCTTTTCACCAAATGGGAAGGAAATTGCTTATCTCGAAGACCGTACAGCGATAAAAATCTACAACTTAGAATCGAAAGAGAGCCGATTGGTGCATGGCGGAATTCACAGGTATTCTTATTCAGATGGCGATCAGTATTTCGCATGGTCGCCCGACAGCGAATGGCTATTGATCGAATTTTTAAGTAGCAACAGATGGAATTACGACATTGGCTTAATTAAAAGTAGCGGTAAAGAAGCACCCATAAATTTGACAAGATCAGGTTACAACAACGGACGTGCGAAATTTGGTATGAACGGAGAAATGGTCTATTGGGAAACGGATAAAAACGGTTACCGTTCGCATGGCAGTTGGGGTTCGGAAAGTGATGTTTACGGAATATTTTTAACCGAAGATGCATGGCAAAAATTTAACCTCAGCAAAGCCGACTATGAATTGTGGAAGGAAGAAAAAGAAGACAAAAAGGAAGATGATAAGGATGACAAAAAGAAAAAAGATGAGGAAAAAAGCGATGAATCCTCGGTAAACAAATTGAAAATAGATATGGATGGTCTTTATGATCGAAAAAAGAAATTAACCATCCATTCATCCTTCCTGGCCGATTTTCTGGTCGATAAAAATGGAGAAAACCTTTATTATCTCACACGATTTGAAAAAGGGTATGATTTGTGGAAAACAGACTTTAAGGAAAATGAAACAAAGCTATTAACAAAGATGCAGGCCGGGTATTCAGCTCTGGTTTTTGATAAAGATGAAAAAAACATCTTTTTAAATGAGAAAGGAAAACTGAGTAAAATAGCTGTTTCAGAGGGAAAGAAAAGCGGTATTTCCTTTAGTAGCGAAATGAATTTGAGCAAAGATGCCGAAAGAGCATATATGTTTGAACACGCCTGGCGACAATTCAGAGAGAAATTCTATCTAAAAGACTTGCACGGAGTGGATTGGGACATGTATAAGAAAGAATACGCCAAATTTTTGCCACACATTAACAACTCGATCGATTTCGCCGATATACTTAGCGAGATGCTTGGCGAAGTAAATGCTTCACATACAGGAGGCCGGCATTTTGATAGTAAATCCACCGGAGATAAAACAGCGAGTTTAGGCGCGTTTTATGATTCAGATTTTAAAGGGAAGGGCTTAAAAATAATCGAGATCATGGATAAAAGTCCATTGATTACAGAAAAGGGTTTTATTAAAAAAGGGGTAATTATCGAAAAAATTAATGGTGATCCAATTGAACCCGGGGAGAATTACCATATTCATTTCAATAGAATAGAAAATAAAAAGACATTGATCTCCTTTTACAATCCGGGTACCAAAAAGCGTTGGGAAGAAGTAATTACGCCTATTAGTTTAAATAAAGAGTATCAATTGAGGTACGAACGATGGATAAAAACCAGAGAAGAAGCTGTCGATTCTCTTTCAAATGGACGATTGGGTTATGTTCATGTAGCCGGGATGAATTCCAGCAGTTTTAGAGAGGTTTATGAAAAAGCCCTGGGTAAACACCATACAAAAGAGGCGCTTATTGTCGATACCAGATTTAACGGTGGAGGCTGGTTGCACGATGACCTGGCGACTTTTTTAAGTGGCAAACAATACATGAAATTTGAACCCAGAGGTCAGACAAATATGGGAGGTGAGCCATTGGGAAAATGGTATAAACCATCCATTGTCTTAATAAGTGAGAGCAATTACTCTGATGCGCATATGTTTCCTTATACCTATAAGGCATTGGGAATAGGAAAATTAGTTGGAATGCCTGTACCGGGCACAGGTACCGCTGTATGGTGGGAAACCATGATCGATGGTAAAACAGTCTTTGGAATTCCCCAGGTTGGCATGAAAGGCATGGATGGTAAATTCTTGGAAAACAGTCAGTTAGAACCTGACATTAAAGTGGATAATACAGCTGAAATGGCAGCTAAAGGCTTTGATCAACAACTAATTAAGGCTGTTGAAATAATGTTAGAGGATTAATTTGCTTTTTTTCAATTGTTTTAGGGGATCCGAAAATGGCTCCCCTTTTTTTGCGCGGGGCTATGTTAATAAGTGTTTATTAATCAGATAAATTATTTTTCTAGATTTCAATAGACGTACTTTGCATTCCGAAATAAGCCCCCCTCTAATATAAATCACATATGAATTTTAATGTACTAGGACTGAGCCCTCCAATTTTAAAGGCTCTTAAAGAGAAGAAATACCATATCCCTACTGAGATCCAACAAAAGGCAATCCCACTAATATTACAAAAAGCAGATATTTTAGGAAGCGCTCAAACGGGAACGGGGAAAACAGCCGCATTTGCCTTGCCAATCATACAGTTAATCGATGGAATGGATAGAGATGGCAAAAAAGTCTTAAGGTCATTAATCATCACACCTACGCGTGAGCTCGCCATACAGATTGGAGAGAATGTGGCCTATTATTCAAAACATACAGATATTCGTCATGCCGTCGTATTTGGAGGTGTAAATCAAAACACGCAAACGAATGCGCTAAAAAGAGGGGTAGACATTTTAATTGCAACGCCGGGTAGGTTATTGGATTTAATCAATCAGGGATATATAAAATTGGATACCATCAAACTATTTGTTTTGGATGAAGCAGACAGAATGTTGGATATGGGATTTATCAATGACATCAAAAAAATCATCCGCTTATTACCCGAACAGAGACAGTCGCTATTCTTTTCGGCTACGATGCCCGATAATATCGTGCGATTATCAAAAGATATATTAAGGAATCCCAGGAAGATTGAAGTAAGTCCGGTTTCTTCAGCTGCTGAAACTATTAAGCAATATATATTTTATACGAATAAGAGTTCAAAGAAAGATCTATTGTTGTACGTACTCACGGATGCTTCGATGGATCAGGTTCTCTTATTTTCAAGAACAAAACACGGTGCGGATAAGATTGCCAGAAATCTAAATAATAAAAATATCAGAGCTGCGGCAATACATGGTGATAAAGCTCAAAACAATCGACAAAAGGTACTTTCTGAATTCAAGAAAGGCAATATCAGAGTTTTAGTAGCTACAGACATTGCTGCCAGAGGAATTGACATTGACAAACTCAGATATGTGATAAATTACGATATACCTGATCAGGCTGAAACTTATGTACATAGAATTGGACGATCGGGCAGAGCCGGAGAGTCCGGTGTGGCCATATCATTTTCCGAACCCGAAGAAAATGACTATGTAAGAGATATTGAAAAACTTATTGATAAATCAATCATCATCCTTGATAAAAACCCCTTTCCTCAAACCGACAAACCGATGACAAAGGCCGAAAAAGCTGAATTCAACAAAGAGAAACAAAGAAGGAAAAATGAACACTTTGCAAATCGAAAAAAGAATAGGCGATAATCTTATTTTGCCTGTTTTATGATGCAATTCATTCTCTTTTATATAAAATAACGTATGCTTTGTTATTTTTAGAAGAGAAATTTTTTCATGACAAGTATTCGAATTCGTCCGCGTTTTAGAAAGCAGTATAATCTAGCAATCGAAAGGGTAGAAGAGATAATTAAAAAGGAATTAAATTCGGCAGATATGTTTACTGCGAGTCTCGATAGTGGACATTTCACAATTCGTATTAAACCTGAAGACCGACATTTTTGGTCACCTCAATTGAGCTTGAGTTTCGAAGAAAACAATGGTACAACTTTGATAAGAGGACTGTACGGACCGGCTCCAAATGTCTGGACGATATTTCTTCTAAGTTATCTCGCCATTGCTGTCTTGTCTTTATTTGCTTTGTTCCTTGGACTTTCTTATTGGATGCTGGGTCAGGATGTCAAAATACTTTGGGCCATGCCGGCATTGGGTATATTAGCAATCATAGTCTATCTGATAGCTCAATTCGGCCAAAAATTAGGGGCGGAACAAACATTCAGATTGCATCAATTTATCGAATCCTGTTTTCACGATCACATAGAAATTGAATAGTATTAATTACTTTTTCTTGTGTATTTAAAAAGGCCTTTGTTTTTTCTCTCTCCTTCCATGTCAAGAATAAGATGAATGCTTAGGCTGTCGTTTTTTAGTTCAAATGTGAAAGCATCGAAATAAGCGGTATTGTCTTCAATATTGACTAATCTAAATTCTTTGTATTCTTCTTTTTCTTCTCTTCCAATAAAGTTTCTGTCGAAATGCCTAATTTTTAAAGAAAGGCTTCCATTAATTTCAGAAATGCTCATGAATTCATAGAGGTCTATTTCATTATTGTACATGCGAAACATTCCCATCATTTGATTACCTTTTGCTTCTACCCAAATTTCCTCGATGCTTGAATTGCCAATAGTACCCAACCAATGGCCACTAAGCCATTTCAATTGTTCAATTTTGGCAGGTCCGGGTGTTGCATCTTCTAAAAATTTTATCTCCTGTGCCTTAGCCAAAAAAACATAGGTAATGCAGAAAAATATCAGTAAGAATCTCATCATCTATTCCATTAATTCATTTTTATAAATAAATGGCTGCATCTCTTCATCGATATTTTTTCTGAGCTCCATTAGTTTTACCGCATGGCGTTCATGGGCTTTTTCATCTTCTGTTTTGGGTTCCCATTTTGGTACAGGTACCGTTTGCCCCTTGTCATTCACAGCTACAAAGACAATAATACAATGTGTGGTTTTGATAAATTTCGTCGAGTCTATTTGTTTGGAAAATACGTCGACAGCGATATGCATGCTCGAAGTACCTGTCAAAATTATCCGTGCATCCACCTGGACAATTTCTCCTATTCGAATGGGTTGAATAAAACGAATACCCCCTACATATACCGTTACGCAATAGCCCGAACACCAATTGGAAGCGCAGGCATAAGCGGCCTGATCTATCCATTTCATAACTGTGCCTCCATGGACTTTACCGCCAAAATTCACATCAGACGGTTCTGATAAAAAACGAAAAGTGATCTCTGATTTCATTCTTTTAAATACGTTACATTTATTAAGAAATTCAATTTTTAAAAGTGAATTCGCTTATTTTGTGCTCAAATTAATCTTACAAGCAATGAAATACCTTTTTAACTTAATCATTACAGTTGTTATAGCATCGTTTCTAATCTCTTGCGGGGGAAATGATACCGAAGACCCGGGCCCACCTGAAAACCCAGCTGTACATAAACCGAGCTATTACAATCACGAACTTACACCACCTAATAAAGTCAATGTCATTTTTCAATTAAGTGATGATGGCTCAGTTCCCTTGCCAGGGCTTCTTCCTCAGGATGTCATGGTAATGGAGGATGGTGAAGCTTTGAATTCTGAAGAATATAATTTTAGTATGGCATCAGAATTTGATTATGAATTTTCTCCCTATGTTACGCTTTTAATAGATGTGAATCTCAACAATGAAACGCTTTTAACGGATTTAATTGAAGCGGGAAAAGCGGTAATTGGAGAACTACCTAGCGGTTCCAGTGTCCAAGTGTACACTTATTCAGTGGATGTCTCAGGTTATTCCGGATTTGATACGGACCTGGCTGCAGTGGCAGCTAATTTAGACAATATTGAATTGGGAGATGAAGGCTCAAACTTATTGGAAGCTGTTGAATTTGGAATGAATGCATTAAAGGATTCACTGACTTTTGGGGCAAACCGACTTGCTCCCGGCTTTGTAATTGCAATAGCAGCCAATGCTGATACAGAGGGACGATCCAGCGTCGAGGATATCAATGCAATTAGTGAAAATATTCGATTATATTCTTTATCCCTGGGTACCGCTGCGGATTCATCTTTACAGGATATTGTAAATAGAAGAGGCTTTGTCGCACTTGATCCTGCGGAATTTAATGCCAAAATAAATGAAATAGGAGCTCAGATAGATTTGCTCGAAAGCAGTTTCTATGTCTTTAACTACGAATCAGACAAAGAAGGATCGGAAGAAGTGAATGTGACCATGTCAACAGCAAGATCAGAAGCAGAGGACAATATTATTTTCACCTATGAACCGGGTTTGTTTTTTAATCCGGATAGCTTTGAAATTAAAACAGATATTTTGAGAGTTGTATTGACTGGAGAGTCGAGAAACGGCAGTGTAATTGTAAGAAAGGACATAAGAAATGACTCAGTTGACTTTCAACTGTTCTCCGGTTTTAATGCCAGCGATTATGATATTATATATACTGACAAAGATCCGGCAATATTCAATGATTGGGTTAACCTCAATAATGATCCGGATAAAATTAAAATCAGAATAAATAGTTCAGATTTTGTTCTTGAAGAGGGCTTTCAAAGTGCCTACCTTCTACCTGAGATCTGGGATAAAAAATACATGGTTATTAGAGATGATCGCAACAGAAAAGATTTAAGTTATATACAAATGACCTTGCAGTAATTGAAATAAAACTGATTTAATAGAGCTCTTGCCGCTGCCATTTTCAATAGGTATTTAGGCAAGGGCTTTTTTAATGTTCTCCGGCTCTAAAAGATTCTACATTCTTAAAGAACTCCTCTTTTGAGGGTGGATTATCATCGTATTTAATCCTGCTAACGTAGAGTTGATCATCTATAACTCTCTCTTTGCGATAACCCAATAAGTGGAATAGTTGTAAAGCAAAGGCAAAAGCAATGCTTTTATCTACTTTAAAATGCTGTTCTTCGTGATCAAATTCATTCACTCCGGGCAAATAATGGATATAATTATCAATATTTCTGTGTCGTAGCCATTTTGATATTTTCATCCAAATGGGTTTGATCTTTCTAATTAAGAAATAGCCATCCTGACCTTTATTCTGATACAGTGGCATAAACATTATGTCCTTATGGGGCGCGAAAATATCACCTCTATTATTTTTGGCTATTTTCTGATTATTTTCAATTGGCTGAAAACTTTGAAATCCGGGATACATTTCAAATTGATCTCCAATTTCGACCGGATATCTGAATGTAACTTCATAAAAACCCTCTTTTCCCTTTGATGCATTTTTTAGAATATCTCTGTGTTTTTGCAATGACTTAACTGCATTTCGCTGGATACAACCAAGTTTATAAAGCATATACCAGATAAAGGATTCGTGATAATCAATGGTTTCTTTTTCATCGTGTTGTCCCGCCTCAAATAAAACCGCCGGCAAACCCATATCATTTAAAATTCCATTGAGGGTTCCTTCAATTTGTTCCTGCAACCCCAATATGATAGGAACAGGCAAGCCCTTTACAATGCTTCGATTGTATATGGAATCATTAATGGCTGCAAATGGAAGGCTAGGGGCAGAGGTGCTGTGAAGGTCAAAAAAAATGCAAGGCTCCGAAGCGTCGTGCATGGTATCAAGTATGGTATTCAAAAGTGCGTCTCTCTCTGAATCTTCAGCAGTTTCGATTGTAGAGTCAGAGGCTTTTCTTCGCATATAGCGATACCAGTTTCTGTTCATGTCTTCTTCCAGAAATCGTTCACTATTGCTAATGGCTTTTAAATTACCTCTGAATCCGTGAATCTGACCTTTAAACTGAAGATTTCTTGTTTCAAGAACTTTGAGCACTCTCTGAAATGCAATAATTCCTGCAGGCTCATTGCCATGTAAACCTCCGAGTATCATAATGGTCGGGCCATCGGAACCGTAAAAGGAGCCAATTCTTCTTTGTGTTTGAATATTCTCCAACTTAACGGACTCCTCGAGGTTTTGCATTGTGTAAAAATCGTAAAAAGTAGTGTGCTTGCAAATTTGAGTTATGATCTAAAACTCTTTTATGATTTTGCTCATAAATAATTAAATACAAATTCTATTTTTTCAGTAATTATTAGGCCACTTTATGGCTTTGGAACATTTTTATCTAGAGAAATTATAAATTTTAGTATTTCCAAAGCCTTTTTAAGCCTAATATATTATCTTTCGATACATCAATTAATGATATGGCGAAGAAGAATACAAAACTCGAAGATTCCATTCTTATTGAATGCGCATGGGAAGTATGTAATCAGGTAGGAGGAATATATACAGTGATCCGTTCTAAAGTTCCGGCAATGATCGAAAAATGGGGCGACAATTATTGCCTGCTCGGCCCGTTGGAAAATTCTAATATAAGTGCAGAATTTGACCCTATTTCCGATTTAAGTGATCCTATAGGCAAAGCCGTTGAAAAAATGAGAAATATGGGTTATGATGTTTGGTATGGAAGGTGGTTAGTTACCGGAAGGCCAAAAGTTGTTCTACTGAATCCCGAAAATGTTTTCAACAGACTCGAAACGCTTCAAAAACATTTGCATGAAGATTATAAGCTTGATGTAATTGTAGAACATGATCTTTTAGAAAAAATGATCATGTGGTACGATCTAAACAGAACTTTCATAACTGTACTTTGCAAGGATATTCTCAAAGGCAAAACAGACCTTATCGCTCATTTTCACGAGTGGATGTCTTGTCTTCCAATATTAGATATCAAAGCAAAGGGTTTGAAATGCAAAACGGTATTTACAACCCATGCTACCATGCTCGGTAGATATCTGGCTATGAATGATGCAAACTTTTATGAGAAATTGCCAAAATACAATTGGGAAAAAGAGGCCAAACACTACAATATCTTACCCATGGTACAGATTGAAAGGGCAGCGGCCGACAAAGCGGATTCCTTTACCACCGTGAGTCAGCTAACCGCTAATGAATGTGTTTCTCTTTTAGGAAAAAAACCGGATACGATTACGCCCAATGGACTAAATATTAAACGATTTGCAGCTTATCATGAGGTGCAAAATCTTCATCAGAAATTCAAGGAAGAAATTCATCAGTTTGTAATAGGTCATTTTTTCCATTCTTATGATTTTGATCTGGAAGACACTCTCTATTTTTTCACTTCAGGAAGATATGAATACAAAAACAAAGGTTTTGACCTTACACTGGATGCATTGAATTTACTTAATAGCATGATGCTCAAAGAAAAGATCAAAACAAGTGTTGTGATGTTTTTTATTACAAAACAACCTACCTGGTCGATCAACCCGGATGTTTTGCAGAGCAGGGGTGTAATGGAGGAGATTCGCAATAATTGCGAGGCCATCCAGCGTCAATTGGGACAAAGGCTTTTTTATGCGGCCGCCAAATCCAAAAATGAGCATAAATTACCAGATTTAAATAACCTTATTGATGATTACTGGAAATTGAGATACCGTAGGACAATTCAGTCGTGGAAGACCGATAAATGGCCAATCATCGTGACACATAACCTCGTCAATGATCTGGATGATGAAATTTTAAATTACTTAAGACAAAATCAATTGGTCAACAGTCCATTGGACAGAGTTAAAATGGTTTATCATCCCGACTTTATTAGTTCTACCAACCCGCTTTTTGGCATAGATTACGGTGATTTTGTAAGAGGATGTCATTTAGGAATATTTCCTAGTTATTATGAACCCTGGGGTTATACACCATTAGAATGTATTGCACGAGGAGTTCCTGCCGTTACCTCAGACCTTTCAGGTTTTGGTGATTATGTAAGTACACTCGACAAAGAACACGAAGACAAAGGGATCTTTGTTTTAAAACGCTATAAGAAAACATACGATAGAGCGGTGCAGGATCTTGCAAAATTCATGTTGCATTTTGTAAAATCTACCAGAAGGTATAGAATGATCCAAAGAAACAAATCCGAGGATTTTTCAGAAAATTTTGACTGGAAAGCATTGCGTTCCGATTATGAAAAGTCTTATTCTTATGCCTTAAAGTCAAAATCCTGATCGGGGTTCCATTCCTCCAAAAAGACTCTAATTTTATCAAGTCCAATGATCAAGGGAATAGGATCAAATTGCTCAGTGGCATAAAAGCAGGGACAGCTGGATTCCTCATATGGCCAAATACCTTCACCTGGCACAATCATGTATTTGTGATTTGGGCTTTTTTCGACATAATCCAAACTTAAAAGGTGAAGAATTTTATCGAGGAATTCGTTTTCACAATGAATAACAAAAAAAGCCTCTTCCTTAAATTGTTCAAGGATTTTATCTGCGAGTTTAATTTCTACTTTTAAAAACTGTTCTTCTTTTTTCACTGCTATAGGAAGCTCTTAATTATAAACTCAAAATCAATCTGATTGTACTGTTGTGGTTTTTCAATAATGCAAATATGTCCACTTTTTGGCATTAATTTAATTGGGTACCATTACATAAACTGCAAAAGTCAGGTACCGGTTTTAAAAAAATGATTCTGTTCTCCCAAAAATATAGGAACGGGCTTTTTCTGCTAAAAAAATCAAATTGTATTAGAGTTTAGCGTATATACTTATCCACTTGTTATTCTCTACCAAGCAATTTTTGGGAGGTTTTAATTATTAACTTTCTTGATGGGTTATTTCCATTTTCTTATCTAAGAAAGAGATTTAGGATCAAAAAGAAGCTAATCAGGATGATATAAACCGGAATACCAATCTTGTTTTTCTTATTATAAGTCCCTTGCCAGTATATTATCTGTAGGGCAAATCCGGTAATAAACCAACCCAAATAATTTTTGAGTGGGATTATATTATTTTCCCATTGCCAAAATTTAAGTAGGTCTGAAATAGGCTCTATCCAAAGGTCGATGAACAGCATGAGCACGGTAGATAAAAAAGCTTTGAGGACTAAAGGAAATTGAGATTTTCTAAAAAATGAAGCAGCGGCAATCGTCAATATCCACCAATTGATCCCTATAATAGGCGGTGTATCCCAAATTTTTGGACCGAGGCTGTCCATGTATTCGTAGTTTCCAAAAAATAAACCTGTATTCACTCCGATCACTTCAACGATGTAGGCGACCAATACAATTAAAATGGAATTGATAATAAATGAATTGCTTTTCTCCTGTTGATTTAAATATATCAGATAAGCCGTTATTAAAAGATTGACAGGTGTAAGAGGAAGAATATATCTTGAATAGCCAAGAAAGAAAGCAGCAAGAGCTACAAGGTGAAGAATAATAATAATCCCTATTGAATATTTTACGGTTGAGTTTTTCATTTAATCAATTCGGATACAATTTTTCCCGAAAGTAAACATAATGGTATTCCACCTCCCGGATGAACACTTCCTCCACAAAAATAGAGACCTTTTATTTTTTGACTGAAATTGGGATGTCTTAAAAATGCAGAAAATTTGGTATTTGAACTTGTTCCATACAATGAACCCTGATATGAAGAGGTTTTTGATTCAATGCTCCTCGGGTCGAGAATGGACTCATTCTCTATGTAATCTTCTATTTTTGTATTCAGCATATTATTTATTTTATTCTGAATATTTCTTCTCGACTTTTCAATCATTTGATCCCAATTCTGACCGGTGTTCGCAGGTGCATTGATCATGACAAACCAATTTTCTGAACCTTTGGGTGCATCTTTTGGATTGTATTTTGAGCTGATATTTATATAAACTGTCGGATCAGTATAAAGCTCTTTTTTACCAAACAAATAATCAAATTCCTTCTTGTAGTTTCCTGAAAACAATATATTGTGGAGATCCAATTTGGGAAATTCTTTTTTTACGCCCCAATAGAATATCAGGGCAGAACTGGAACGTTCCTGTTTTAATATTTTCTCCGGTTCTTTTTGACCTTTTAAAAGCTTCTTGTAAGTAGGATATATATCTGCATTGGAAATAACGCGGTCAAATTCCACTTCTTTACCATTTATATTAATGCCTTTTACTTTATTTTTTTCTATTATAATCTTGCCTACTTCAGTGTTGAAATGGAAGTTCACACCTAAATCCTTTGAAAGTTTAACCAATGCAAGTGTGATTTGATGCATTCCGCCAATTGGAAAATATGTACCCAAATTGTGTTCCAAATGTGGAATTATGTTTAGTACTCCCGGGGCCTTATAAGGATTAGATCCATTATATGTTGCAAAGCGGTCGAACAACTGCACCAATCTGGGGTCTTTAAAACGATTGCTGTTTACTTCGTGCATGCTCGCATTCAAATTGAGCTTAAAAACGTTAATAAGGGCATCTAACACATCTTTAGTGAAATAATTGCTCAATTTGTGGAGCGACTTTTCCATAAATAATGCATGTGTTTTTTCATATAAGAAGGCACTCTTCTTTAAATGATCAATCACACTTTTTGCATTCGTACCGGTTTTATCCTGAACCTCCTTGGCAAATTTATTTTGATCGCTGTAAGCGATCAATCTGGTTTTATCATCAAAGAAGTAATGGCAGCTTTTTTCTAACCTCTCATAATTGTAATAGTCTCTGGGATTTTTCCCCAAATCGTAAAAAACGGCATCCAAATGTTCGGGTAAAGTAAAAAGAGAGGGACCTGCATCAAATCTGAATTTTCCCTGCTCAAAGGCACTAAGTTTACCACCGGGATAGCTATTTGATTCATAGACATGAACCTCATGACCTTTGGCAGCCAATCTTGCGCCGGAGGCCAAACCGGCTACTCCTGATCCTATAACCGCGATTTTCATAAGTCCCAAATCATTGTGAAAATAAAGCTTATAATTATTCTGGTATAGATATAAAAAAAGGCGAACCAAATAGTTCGCCTTGCAATAAAGTTATTTTGAGATTATTTAGAGGCTATCAATTTAATGTCCAATTGAATATCTTCGGAGATTACTTTATCCGCAACAGGTAATTCAAATGAAACATCATAATTCATTCTGTTAAAAGACATGGTACCTCTTACCACTCTTCTTCCTTCTTCCTCGCTAAACGTTATGTTTTCAACAGTCTCGGAATTACTTTTTCCACGAATTGTAAGGGTACCGCTGGCTGTATTTCCTTCTACACTCTCTATTGTAAAACTAGCAGTTGGGAATGAGTCTACAGCAAAGAAATCCGGTGATGATAAATGACCAACCAGTTTTTCTTGAGTTTGGCCTTCCTCAGGATTAAAGTTTTCATCCATAGGAGTGATGCTTGTTAGATCTACAACAAAACTTCCTCCCGAAATTTGTCCATTTTCCATCATTAATTCGGCTTCACTTACATTGACTGTACCTTCGTGGGCATACAATCCCATCATTTCACCTCTCCACATGACTTTACTGTCTTCGGTGGATACTACAAAGTCGTCCATTGAAGCATCT
Organism: Cytophagales bacterium; assembly: GCA_040218795.1. Taxonomy (GTDB): domain Bacteria; phylum Bacteroidota; class Bacteroidia; order Cytophagales; family CCMP332; genus CCMP332. The sequence continues at coordinate 322,721 of JAVJQT010000001.1, forward strand.
TCGGTTTCTGCTTCCATGTTTTCTTCGGTTGATTTTTCAGCTTCAGAGCTTTCCTGACCTCCGGAGCAAGCCACCATAAATAGGGTAGCGGTAAATAAAATTGCCAGTAAAAATTTGTTAGTTTTCATATTTGGTGCATTTAGTTATAATTCAATTCAATAGCTTGTGTTAATTATTGAAACAAAAAGATAATTCAATAAATAATAAATCTTATCATTCAAATAAGCATTCTGTTTTACAAAAGACAAAATATGGCAGATAATAAGACTAAAAAAACAAGAGCGGATGTAATAAAATTCATGGATTCGATAGAAAATTCTAAAAAAAGAGAAGATTCAGTTAGAATTCTGAATCTAATGAAAGAAATATGCGGAGAAGAACCCAGAATGTGGGGTCCATCAATTATCAGTTTTGGGAATTATCATTACAAATATAAAAGTGGCAGGGAAGGCAATTTTTTTCTTACGGGCTTTTCTCCAAGAAAGTCGGCTTTAACACTTTATATAATGGGTGGTTTTGGAAGATATGAAGAATTACTTGCAAAACTGGGCAAGTATAATCACGGAAAGTCCTGTTTGTATATTAAAAATTTGGAGGATGTTGAAATCGATGTTTTAAAAAATCTAATTAGTGAGTCCGTAGAATATATTAAAAACAAAAAGTGGCCCTGAAATAAAGATTCTGTAAATCTGAACTATCCTTTTAACTTTGCCAAAAAAGGCATGCCTCCAAAAGTATTAGTAATTAGCAATTACAATGACCCGGTTGTCACCCGACCGGAAGCTGAGATATTTATAGGCTTAAAGAAAGAGGGTCTTGATATTGAGGTTATAAGCAAGGCTGATACTGTTTACGCCGAGAAATTCACACAGAATGGAATCAAAGTACATGATAGGCTCATCTTTAAAAAATACGATAAGGAGGAAATCAATTTTATAAAAGAAATTTTAAAAGAAGGGAAACACGATATTCTTCAGCTCTTCAATGGAGCAGCCATTGTCAATGGCATTCAAGCGGCAAAAAACCTCAACGTGTCGGTAGTGCTTTATAGAGGGTTTTCGGGGCATATACACTGGTGGGATCCATCGGCTTATACCAAGTTTTTACATCCCCGGGCAGATAAAATTATTTGCAATTCTATTGGTGTGGAGGAAATTTTTAATCGGCAGCTTTTTTTTAATTCTGACAAGGCGATTACAATTAATAAAGGTCATAATTTAGATTGGTATAAGGAAATTAAAGCGTTTTCAAGAAATGACTTAGGTATTTCGGAAACGAGTCTGGCCATTGCCTGCGTGGCCAATAACAGGCCAATGAAAGGGGTCAAATACATTATGGAGGCCATCACCAAATTACCTGCTGAAATTGACATTGACTTATTTCTAATTGGCAAAGGATTGGATGATGAGCAGTTTAAAAATATTATAAAGGGACAGCCAAATGAGAGCAAAGTTCATTTTATGGGTTTCAGAAAGGATGCTTTGAGAATTGTGGCTGCTTGTAATGCTTTCATAATGGCTTCAACCAAAGGAGAATCTATTACAAAGGCCGTTCTGGAGTCAATGGCTTTTGGGCTGGCACCAATTATAAGTGATATTGCAGGTAACAGAGAACTTGTAGTTCAAAATGAAAATGGATTAATTTTTCCTTCAAGGAACAGCAATAAACTCGCAGAATGCATTCAAAAAATGGAATCTGACAGAGCTGCTACCAAACTAATGGGGAAGAAATCAAAGGAGAGAATTGAAGGATTACTGAACATTAAAACAACCATTTCCAAATACAAGAAATTGTATGAGGAATTGAGCGAGAAAACTTAAGACAGAATTTTCGTTAAAGCCTGATCCACATACTCAAAAGTTGATAAAACTTCAGGTTGTCCCTTGACAATAGCCACATCGTGTTCAAAATGGGCAGAAGGCATTTTATCCGCCGTGGTGATCGTCCAGCCATCCGAATGTTGAACAATGTTTTTTGTGCCCATATTTATCATAGGTTCAATGGCGAGCACCATTCCATTTTTTAATTTAGGCCCTTTTCCGCGTTTTCCGTAATTCGGCACCTCTGGTTTTTCATGCAATTGACGTCCCAATCCATGCCCAACCAATTCCCGAACGACACCATAGCCATGACTCTCGGCATATTGCTGGATGGCAAAACTTATATCACCTATTCTATTACCGGATTTGCACTGCTCAATTCCCTTGTCAAGTGATTCTCTGGTTACTCTCAGTAATTTTTTTGTGGCTTCATCTACTTCACCTACTTCAAAAGTAAATGCATGGTCACCGTAAAAACCATTCATTAAAACACCACAATCCACTGAAATAATATCCCCGTCTTCAAGCGGCTTTTTGGTTGGAATTCCATGAACAACCTGCTCATTGCTCGACATGCAAAGGGTATTGGGAAAATCATATAAACCCAGAAATGCAGGCTTCCCTCCATGATCCCTAATAAATTCTTCAGCCATGGCATCCAGTTCTAATGGAGTAATCCCGGGGCGAATTTTTTCTGCAATAAGGCCCAATGTTTTGGAAACCAATCTTGCACTCATTCGCATAAGTTCTATTTCTTCGGAAGTTTTTATGGGGATTGAAAGCATCGCGCAAAATTAAGAATTTCGCAGCAAATCATTCAAATCGTTTCGCAGGGATATTAAGCCAGGATAAAATGGATTTATTAAAAATATCCTCAACAATTTTTTTATCGAGATCCATTTCCTCTATGAATTTGCCTATTTCCAAATCACCTAAAGGAAAAGGGTAATCGGAGCCAAGACAAACTTTTTCTGAGCCTTGCATATCGAGAACGTAGTTAAGCATTTTTGGATCATGCGTAATACAATCAACCCAAAATTTTCCAATATATTCTCTTGGATTTACAGGATTATCCAGAGCTACCAGATCCGGTCGACAATTAAATCCATGTTCTACCCTCCCAATTGTCGGCAGAAATGAACCACCTGCATGTGCAAAACACACTCTCAAATCGGGCAGTTTCTCAAAAATCCCGCTAAAAATCATAGAACATATGGCCCTTGAAGTTTCTGCAGGCATTCCGACAAGCCAGGGCAACCAATATTCTTCCATATCATCTTTGCCCATCATATCCCAGGGGTGAACCAGAATAGCCATACCTAAATCTTGTGCTGCTTCGAAAATAGGGAAAAGCTCTGCCTCGGAAAGGTTCGCATTATTGATATTTGAGCCTATTTGTACACCGGGAAACTCACATTCATTTTTACATCTTTCCAATTCCTGAATAGCTAATTCCGTGTCTTGCATAGGAATTGTACCTAGACCAATATAGTTTTTGGGATATTTTGCCTGGACTTTGGCAATATCATCATTCAAAAATTTTGAGACTTCAAGTCCGTCTTTTGGTTTGGCCCAATAGGAAAACATGACAGGGATTGTACATACCACTTGTACCTGTGTATTGAATTGAGCGTATTCATCTATTCGTATTTCTGGATCCCAGCAATTTTCCTTTATTTCTCTAAAGAATTTGGTGCCGGACATCATTCTGGCAAAACCTTTTTTGTGATGATCAAGGGTGATAAAATTTCCATAACCAAATTTTCCTTTGAAATCAGGTAGCTGTTTTGGAAAAATATGGCTGTGCATGTCAATCTTGAGCATAGGTCAGGCTTTAATCGCTAAGCTAATAAATATTAGAAATAAGGATATTTTATTGAATTAAAATGATTGTTTAAATTTAATTAAACAGAAAATAAGCTTTATTAAGGAAAACCCATGCTTGAAACCCTATTAAAAAACCTTTTCCCCTGGTAATTCAGAAGCTTGCTTAATCCATTTTTTTAATTGCTGTTCATCCAAATTATCATTTTCATAAATCCGAAAATATCTGACGTAATCCACTTTTGAAGTGATAGGTGGAATTGGATTCAGCGCTGTGCCTCTAAAAAAGGTTACAGAAATATACCTGCTAGTACAATTGAAAGCAATAAACCAACCCTTTCCCTCGATTCCATAAAAAGGGTTGTTCCATCGCACTGCTTTTTTAACTTTTGGGACCATTTGCTCAATTAATTGATCCAGATAAAGGCCTGTCTTACTTTTCCATTCCGGCATTGCGGCAATGTATTCCTGAACGGGTTGATTTCCATCACCCTTTGGAATTTGAGGATTTCCACCACTTAGCAATTTTGGTTTTTCTTTCATTTTCAGGTATTCTAAGCTTTTGAATCAAATATCAAATAATCTAAAAGGAAATATTAAATCGAAGAAGTCTCGCTTTTTTGAAAAGAAACCATATCTATCCTGATATTTTCTAAATCTTTATGTTTTAATTCATTAATCTCAATTTTATTTTGGATCCAGACTCATCACATAATCATAGCTTTCATCGAGGTATTTGGCCACTCTGTTTATGTCCTTTAACATTTCCTGAGGGACCAGTACATAACCATGCATGATTGAATTATAGGATTTAAAATGGCTACTGTTCCATTCCTCCATATATTTTTTTTGGACATCTTTTGAAAATCGAATTCCGATTTCTCCTTCTTTGTTGAGCTGTGAAAACATATGTCCGTTTGCGGAAGTGTAAGGGCTGCTTTTTCCCTTTCGCTTAAAACGAGGACATTTTGCGATTATTTTCTCATATATTTTTAATTGTTCTTCCCACATTAGTTTGAAATTCAGGCTTTTTCTAAAATGAATATTTGTCCATCTAATTTACCTAATAATGTAAAAGCCAGCAAAGTATAATCCTTTATTTCAAGTATTTAGGATTCTTAAATATTTTACCCAGGGACCCACTTCATTTTTGTATTGCTTGGCCATGACCCTGGAGATTTGTGCAATATGCCCAAGGTCATGAGCCGTCCAGGTGGCAATGAGTTCTTTGAGTGTGACTGTTCCAAAATCCGGGTGGATTCCCTCAAATTCGAGCTGTTCTTTTGAAATATTTAATGCCTTCAATTCCATTAAATTGTTTTTTCTTAAATGTTTGAATTCCAAAAGTAATTCAGATAAGGTCTTGTTTTGGTTTTCCCTGAATTGTGCAAATCGGTCAAAAGGCGTAAATTTTTTATTTCCTGAATTCTTCAAAATAATATTGATTCTGCTCATCCAATCTGTTTTTTCTCCGTGTATCAAATGGCCGAGGATATCATAGGGACTCCAGGTGTCAGGACCTTCATTTTTCTTGATCCATTCTTCAGACAAATTCGAAAGGAAGGATTCAAGTGTTCGTGGTGTGTTTTGAAGGATATCTATGGATTTGTTTAATGAGAATTCCATCTTTTTATTAATGAATTTAAGAATAGTATGGCGGATTTTTTAATAAAACTTCTTTCTCAACCAAAACGAAACTCGAACCAATAAGATAAGCGCAGGTACTTCGACCAGGGGTCCAATTACACCTGTGAATGCCTGCCCGGAATTTAAGCCAAAGACGGCGATAGCAACAGCAATAGCTAATTCAAAATTATTTCCGGCTGCTGTAAAAGCTACCGAAGCGGTTTTATCGTATTCCGTACCAATTGCTTTTGTTATAAAAAAACCAATGATAAACATCAAGGTAAAATAGATCAGCAATGGAATGGCTATTAACACTACATCAAAAGGAATTTCAACAATCAGTTCGCCTTTTAATGAAAACATTATAATAATTGTAAAAAGTAGGGCAATCAGTGTTAAGGGCGAAATAGCGGGTATAAATTTTTCCGTATACCAATCTTTTCCTTTTAATTTTATCAAGACCTGCCTGCTAATTATTCCCATCAAAAATGGAATTCCCAAATAAATGGCTACGCTTTCGGCAATTGTAATAATTGAAATATCTACTATGGCACCATCAAAACCAAAATAGGGTGGAAGAATCGTAATAAAAATCCAGGCATAAAAGCTGTAGGCAAATACCTGAAAAATACTATTCAAGGCAACCAGACCTGCACCATATTCACTGTTTCCTTCAGCGAGATCATTCCAGACCAATACCATGGCTATGCATCGTGCCAATCCAATGAGAATCAAACCCACCATGTACTCCGGATAATCATTGAGAAAGAGGATGGCCAAAATAAACATAAGTACCGGACCTATGATCCAATTGAGAAAAAGGGAAATGGACAAAAGCTTAATGTTTCGAAAGACCTGTGGCAATAGCGCGTAATTGACCTTGGCCAAAGGCGGATACATCATTAAAATCAATCCAAAAGCAATAGGTATGTTTGTTGTGCCGCTGTTAAAGGAATTTATTATTTCCGGAAAAGTCGGAAAAAAATAACCAATACCAACTCCAAAAAGCATGGCTATAAAAATCCACAAGGTCAGACTCTTATCTAGAAACCCTAATTTTTTATTTTCGCTCATAATTAAATTTTGGAGAATAGATAGAACATCTCATTCGCAATTTGAAAACTTCTTTCGAGGTATTTCTCATATTCCTCAGGGCTATTATCAAATTCTTTTGGGTCATGATAAGTAATGGGAATTCTAAAGTCTGAACCTGCAACAAAAGGGCAACCATCATCGACCTGTGAGCAGGTCATTACAGCGGCGAAATGAGATTTAGGATTAAAATCATCTTCGAATTTTTTGGAATAGGCAATGACAGGATACTCATTATCTGAGAACTTTATACAGTAGATTGGGTTTTTGCCTTCAGAAAGTTTTTTTATTTCAAAACCTGTGTTTTTTAAGGTCTCAATGACACTTGAATATACAGCAGTAGATTCAGTGCCGCCGGAATAACAGTTAATATTGTCAATTTTAAAATGAAAGGCCATCGTTTGTGCCCAAACCTGAGCCAGATGGCTCCTTCTGGAGTTATGGGTACAAATGAAATTCAGATTTATTCTTAGTCCTTTAGCTCTTTTAGATTGAATATAGTCTGTTAGTTTATCCAGTATATCCCTTCGATCTTTAGGAATTGAATTCGTTTCTAATTGTGAAATGAAATTTGCTATTCCTTTGAATAATTGACTATTTACTTCGCACATATTTTAATTTTCTGATATCTAATTTAGTCTTTGTAAGCTAATTAACAATATATTGCAATAATACGATAAATACGAATTAAATCTAATAGCATTGTTTGATTTTTATAGGTTTTACATGCTTTTCAATTGATAGACGCTTATAATATCAATAATTAGAACCCTGTAACTATTTTTTATCTGAATCGTCCTTATTTGGCACTGGATCATAACCGCTGCTACCCCAGGGATGGCATTTTCTAATTCGGTTCAAGGCCAATTTCAAACCTTTGATTGGCCCCCAAATTTGAATGGCCTCAATAGCGTATTGCGAGCAAGTGGGTACATGCCTGCAATTCTGACCGAGGATAGGAGACAAGGTCCATTGATAAATGCGGATAGGGACTATTAAAATGTATGAGAATACTTTGTTCATTCAATAATGTAGGAGGATTTTCCGTCTTTTCCATCCATTATTTTAATACCCGCCTTTTGCAATTCATCCCTGATTTTATCGGTCAACGCATAATCCTTTTTTCGTTTTGCATCCGCTCTTAATTCCATCAAAATTTCCATAGCGATATCCAAATGTGAACTTTGATTATCTTCTTCAGGAATAAGACCTAAAACACTTTCTACAAAACCATTGTAAGTTTCTTTCAGGAAGTCAAAAGTGTCTTTTGAAATTTCACCCAAGGGAATAGTCCCATCTTTGATTGCATTGATTTTGGTAGATAATTCAAAAAGATTGGCCAGTGTTTTGGCTGAATTAAAATCATCCGACATGTTTTTAAAACATAGTTCACATGTAGCTTTGATTTCCTTGTCCAGGTCTTCATTTATTTTGCCCCTTCCTTCGTAATTAAGGCCTTGAAGGTTGAGCAAACTTTTCATCAATTTTTTATAGCCTTTTTCCGCAGCGCGCAGCGCATCGTTTGAAAAATCCAGAGTACTTGCATAATGTGCCTGCAACATAAAAAAACGAATAGTCATAGGAGAGAAACCCTGATCAAGCAGGGGATGGTCTCCGGTCATTAACTCTGCAGGCGTAAAACCATTGCCTTCTGACTTACTCATTTTCTTTCCATTGACAGTCAGCATATTGGTATGAATCCAGTATTTTATGGGATCCTTATCATAAGAAATTCTATTCTGTGCTATTTCACATTCATGATGGGGAAATTTCAAATCCATGCCCCCGCCGTGGATGTCAAATTGTTCACCCAAATATTTATTGCTCATGACCGAGCACTCCAAATGCCATCCGGGAAAACCTAATCCCCAGGGAGAATTCCAGCGCATTATATGATTGTCTTCAGCCTTTTTCCATATGGCAAAATCAAGTGGATTTCTTTTTTCATCCTGCCCGTCCAATTCGCGTGTATTGGAAATCATATCTTCTATATTCCGGCCAGAAAGACTCCCGTATTTGTAGCTCTTATTGTATTTTTCTACATCAAAATAAACCGATCCTTTTGCCTCATAGGCAAATCCCTCCTTTAAAATCTTTTGAACCATTTCTATTTGTTCAATTATATGAGCCGTAGCCGTGGGTTCTATACTCGGAGGAAGGGTGTTGAAAAGATGCATAACCTGATGGAAACCATTGGTGTATTTTTGTACAATTTCCATGGGTTCAAGATTTTCCAGTTTTGCCTTTTTGGCAATTTTGTCTTCACCGCTATCCTCATCGTTTAGCAAATGTCCTACATCGGTAATGTTACGTACATATCTCACTTTATAGCCTAAAAACAAGAAATACCGATAGATCAGATCAAAACTTGTAAAGGTTCTTACATTGCCCAGATGGACGTCTGAATAAACCGTAGGGCCGCAAACATACATTCCAACATAGCCGTCCACTGCGGGCTTAAATTCTTCTTTTTTTCTGCTTATAGAATTAACTAAACTGACTGGATATTTTTTGTACTTCATGAAATGCTCTGATTAGTTGCAAAGAAATATGATTAAAGCCGGATTATTAAATATAATCGCCTTTTTATCAGTGACAGAGCACATTTGCTGCTCCTGTAGCCATTAAAAGATTGGGTTTGGTTTTGGCACTAAAGCCCAATGACTCCACATATCCGACTGCAGCTTTCTTAAGTTTATAGGAGGCATATCGCGGATTGTCGTTATAATCCAAGTCAATTTGATGTACATCGATGCCGCAATCATTTTTTAAATACAATGCCAGATTGGTTGAACGTTCGAGTTCTGACCATAATCTCGTCCAGATATCAGTGATCTTTGGAACGCGATCCTTTTTATAAATAACATGCGCTCCCTGTTTAACAAAACGGAATACTACGGTAGTAACATAGACCGTGTGTTTTGAATAATTTTGACTGTCTGTACCAATATGCAATTCTACATTTGGGTTTTGATTTAGTAATCCGGGAACATAATCATCCACCTGAACCTTTGTGCCACATCCCATTTTGTTATATACTATCTCATCCATTTTCGTAGAATTGTTGAGCATTCACATAAATATAAACCACAGAAATTAAATATTGCTTAAGAAAATATTAATTCATCGAAAATGTGCTGCTTTGAAATCTAAAAAATTGGATATAAAATCATTTATTGTGAAGTTTACTACTGAAGAATTATATGAAGGATTTTCTTAACAAGCTAAAAAAATGGACATTTCGCCTAATTATTGTGGCGGTAATCGTATTTATAAGTGTAATTGTTTTTTTGAGTTCGATGACCTACAGCGAAGGGTTTATCATCGGTAAAGCGACTTCATTTAGTAAAAAAGGCATAATATTTAAAACTTATGAAGGCGAAATAAACGTAACCGGAACGGAATTGGCAGAGTTGGAAGGTCTGGAAACCGGTAAATGGACATTCAGTGTCAAAAAAAATATTGAAAAAGAAGTTCTTGAATCCATAGAAAAGGCAATTGAAGAAAATAAAAGAGCCAAATTTTATTACAGGGAAAAATATTGGAAATCATCCTGGTCGGGGGATACAAAATACTATGTATATGATGTTGAAATATTGGAGTAGAGGAATAGTTTTAGCGCTTTTTATATTGCTTGTTTTTAATAGTACTTATTCCCAGGCCATATCTGACAGCAGTGCCGTTGTTTGGGTATTGATTGAAAAAGCGAAAATTGAACCTGATTCCAGTAATCCCAAAGATCATGCACAGATCATGAGGCAACACATGGACTATTTGAGCAAAATTCACAGCGAGAAGAGAATGCTGGCTTCAATTTCCTTTCAGGGAGGTGGTGGATTGATGTTTTTTAAAAGCAGTACCGATAGCATTAAAAACTGGATGAAAAAAGATCCCGCTATTCAGAATAATTTATTTACTCTTACCTATCTCACCTGGATTCCTGAAAAAGGAAATATTTGTCAAACCGATAAAAACAGTAAGCTCGGAAATGTGAATGTTACCTTTATTAGTTTTTCATCTCCCAAAGACCCAGCAATGAGAGAAAAAATTGCAAAAAAGAAGAATAAACTTCTAACAGAACTTAAGAATTCAGAGCAAACCATGTGTCTGGGCAAAATGAATGAAAACAATACATACGCTGTTATAAGCGCAAATTCTTCAGTTGATAAAGAAGCCTCAGAAGTCAGCAAAACTATTGCAGATGGGATCATGAAAGATGCCTACAAAGCCTGGGCGCCTTTAGCTGCTTTTTGTGAATAGGACATGAATTCTAATAAGCGAACATCGATTTCGATTTCCGGAATTAAAAACTTCATTGATAGTGATATTTGGGAAATAAAAGCGGATCCCAAAAAGGAATTTTTAAAATATTATACACTTAGCATTGTAAAAGTGCTTATTCTGTCTTTTGAGGGCTTCATCAAGGATAATGTTCAAATCAGGAGTAGTGCATTGACTTATTTCTCTCTTTTGAGTATTGTACCGCTTCTCGCCATGGCCTTTGGGATTGCAAAAGGTTTTGACCTCGAAAAACAATTGCATGAAAAACTCATGGAAAATTTCAGTGGTCAGGCTGAAGTAATCGATCAGAGTATTTCATTTGCACAAAATCTTTTAGAAAATACACAGGGTGGATTAATAGCGGGAATAGGTTTTGTCGTATTGGTCTATTCAGTACTCCGGCTTTTCTCCAACATAGAACAAAGTTTTAACACCATTTGGAATGTTAAAAAAGAACGGTCGATAGTAAGAAAATTAAGTGACTATCTGGCAATTGTATTATTGGCGCCTGTATTTCTAGTTGCCGCCAGCAGTTTGACCATACAGATTACCACCATTATTACCGATTTAACCAATGAAATTGAGTTTTTGGGTATTTTGGAATCATTGTTTTTGCCCTTACTGAGAATCCTGCCATACACAGTCATTTGGACCTTATTTCTATTGATGTATATGATTATGCCAAATACACGGGTTAAATTTAAATCGGCTTTAATAGCAGCCATTATTGCAGGTTCTGCTTATCAATTGACGCAGTGGGGACTAATCAATTTTCAGGTCGGTGTATCGCGCTACAATGCCATTTATGGAAGTTTTGCTGCGCTTCCTTTATTCTTGTTCTGGTTACAACTAAGTTGGCTAATCTTCTTATTTGGTGCCGAATTGGCATTTTCTCATCAGAATATAAGCAATTTTGAGAGGGATGTTGCTGAGAATGAAATGAGCCGACAAGCCAGGATGGAAGCTGTTTTTGTGATTGCTACATATGTAATTAAAAAGTTTGTGGGAAGAGAACATGCCCCGGGATTTGAAACTATTGCACAGGACTTAAAACTTCCGGTAAAAATAACACATTCAATTCTCGAAGAACTGGTTGAAGCTGAGATTCTTACAAGAACTGAAGATACAGATGGTGACTTAAGCGCATATCAACCCGCCACTGATCCGAATTATATATCTTTTGCATTTATTATGGAAAAAATGAATACAAAGGGAAAAAATTCGATTTGGGATGAAAAAGATTTTGACTTTGAACAAATAAGAAGTCAGGTTGATATAATGAATAAAGAATTCAGCCTTTCTTCCGCTTCGATTTTACTTAAAGACATAAAGCTTAAATAGGCTCAAATTTTTCTGATCCTTATTTCCGCCAGGAATAAAAAAACAACACAACCGCAGGAAACCCACGATTGTGTTCAGACCTAACTTCAATACGATTAACGATTCAAAACTAACACAGCTTTATTTATATCTGTCAATATTTTATAAATTATTAAGTATAATTGTATATAATTTATTTTATAAGCGTATAAATTATTATTCTTTCAAATAATTGTTAAAATGATGCTCAACTATTATAAAATTGATAAAGTGGATAAGCAGATAATCAACTTTTTATCAAATGATGCTCGAATGCCCTATACAGAAATTGCCAAAATCATAGGGGTATCTGTCGGCACGGTGCATGGAAGAGTAAAAAAGCTTGAAGACGCCGGAATTATTAAGGGCGCAACTTTAACCATAGATTATGTGCGCCTGGGTTATCGGTTTATTGCTTATGTGGGCATTTTCTTAAGGGAAACATACAGATCTGATGATGTAATTAAAGAATTGTATAAAATTCCAGAAGTTACAATTGCCAATGTGACTTCCGGACAATTTTCAATTTTTAGTAAAATAAGATGTAGGGATACACAACACGCTAAAAAGGTGATCGATAAAATATTGGGAATTAAAGGAATCAGACGTACAGAATCCATGATTGCATTAGAAGAAAGTTTTAATAGCAAACAAAGATTAATTAGTTCAATATTCGATCAAATGTGATCAAAAGGCGAATACCATTCTTTTGCTATCCACCTTAATATTATCGATCACAAGGGTATAAATAAAGGTGCCGCTTTTATTATAGCCATGATTATAAATTACCTCATTTATTCCTTTGTGAACCTCAACAGGAATTCTGGTAATTTCCCGGCCATCAAGATTTCTAAGTTGAATAAAAGCCTCTGAGTATTTCGGAATAATCTCTGCATGAAATGCAATTAAGGTTGCTTCATCAAATGGATTGGGTTTGTTTTGTAAAAGTGTAATGCCTGAATAGGGGCCTTTTAATTCATCTATTCCCGAAGCTGACACAGTTAAAAATTCTTCATTTGAGAAAAGACCTTCTATTCCATTTTGGTCAACTGCACAGGCACTTAAAAAATAAAAACCAGGGCCATAACTGGGAAAAGAATCTATGGTATTATTGCTTAAATGTATTGTATCGAAGTCATTTCCGGTAGTTCTTATTCCAACTTTGTAAAGGCCGGTAGAGTCGGGATCATTGATTTCAACTTTCAAATAATTATTAGCTGCGAGGCTGCTTAGAATACTTACTTTTCGCGGTGATGAACTTAGCGCAGTGGCTTCAGCAGCATTTATGATTGCATTTCTTGCCAAATAATTAAAGTCAACAAAAAAGCTGTCAATGATATTATCATTATCTGTATCAATGCCCAATATGTCATCGCTTGTGTGTTGTCTGTCCGTATAACCGGGACCTGCAGAAGCATTTCCATGTTCATTAGCCGAGGTAAAACGCATGGCTGTAAATCCCTGCTGTCGAAATGGTATATGATCTCCGCCGCGTCCCGAGCGATCTTCCTGGGACATCAAGGTGAGTTGCATTGGAACTGAAACTATTGGAAGCAGTTCATCTTCATAAGTGATTTTGATATGTCTGCTTAAAGCTTTGTGTTTTGAGTTTAGGCCACCTCCGGAAAAAAGTCTGACCTGTGTAGAATCAATGTGATTTAAACCCGGACAACCAGGAGCTGAACTGGTCTGGCCACAAATTATACCACCCACTATATCATTGTTTAGAACCGCTTTAATGGGAAGGTTATTTGCATTGGCATAATCAGCCATTGCATCTGCGCCCAAAAGGCCTTGTTCTTCAGCGGTAGTCAACATAAACAGCATTGTTGCTTCAAAGGTGTATTTGCTCATAATTCGCGCAAGTTCCAATACAAGCGCTGAACCACTGGCATTATCTTCTACTCCCTCTGCTATGCAGCCTGTGTCGCATAATACATCACATCGGGAATCCAAATGTGCCTCAATAAGAATTATTTTATTAAAAACAGTATCAGTACCGGGAAGGACAGCTAAGATATTTTTGTGTTTATCTACTCCACAAATACTTAAATCAAAATCCAGATAGCTAGCCAAGAGCCTGCCGTGGTTTTGATTGCCAAATTCCTGAAACTTAGCCAGAGCCCATCTTCTTGCAGCGCCAATACCGATGGTATTTGAGATTGTATCAGATCCTGAATTTCGTGTGCCAAATTCACTAAGTTTGATTAAATACGATTTTAATGAATCAGCGCTTATTTCATTATTTAAACCCTGAATAATAGTTTGAGGGTTATCTATGATTTGAGGAGGTAAATAATTCAGCGAATTGTACAATCCTTTTAAAACAGAGTCAGCCTCCGGGTTACTCAATCTTATATTTGTTTGTGAAAAAGCTAAAGAAGAACTTAGAACAATAATTAAAACAAGGGCTAAAATTTGTTTCATAGTATATAAAGATAATACTTAGATTAAATTTAAAGACATAATTTAATGTAATGAAATATTCTAGCTCGAATCAATTCACACTAATCCTTTTCCTTTTTCTAATTATCCTTATCAGCTCTTGTGATAAAACTGCAACACAGAATGAAGAAAAACCCAAACTTGGCTCAATTGAATTTGAAAACAGCGGGGCTGAAAATGCTCAAAATGCATTTTATAGAGGTGTATTGGCCCTGCATAATTTTTGGTACCCGGTGGCTGAAGCTTCATTTCAGGAAGCCATACAAATAGATTCAAGTTTTGCAATGGCCTATTGGGGCGAAGCCATGAGCAAAAATAAAACGCTTTGGCAGAATCAGGATCGAAAAAAAGCCAGGGAAATCCTCAGTCAATTGGGAAATTCAAAAGAATTGAGGTTAAAAAAGGCGCAATTAGAAGTGGAAAAGGATTTTATAAGGGCATTGGATGTTTTGTATTCAGATAAGGATGACAAGCTCGAAAGAGATCGGGATTATGCGCTGTATATGGAAAACATGTTGAAAAAGTATCCTGACAATTTAGAAGTTAGGGCTTTTTATGCCCTTTCCTTATTGGGATTGCTGAGAGACAACCAGGGAAATGAGGATATTCGAATGAAATGCGCGGCTATTTCGCAACAAATTTTGGATCAAAACCCCAACCATCCGGGCGCACTTCATTATAAAATCCATGCTTTGGATGATCCATTGCATGCCATACTTGCTTTAGATGCTGCCTATAAATATGCAAAAGTCGCTCCGGAGAGCAATCATGCATTGCACATGCCTTCGCACATTTTTGTCCAACTGGGAATGTGGGAAAATGTAATTTCTTCAAATATAAAAGCAAGGAAAGCTTCTGAGAATTGGGTTAAAAAAGAAAATCTGAATAACACATATCTCGATAATCACAGTTTATCATGGCTGGCATATGCATATACTCAGGCCGGATTATTCGACAGTGCTATGGCTCAACTGGAAAAGATTCAAATAAATAATAAGGATACTTTTACCAGAAGAGAGAAGCATTATGAGATTGATATTCTCACGCGAATTTGGGTTGAAAACTCATCCGATCTTGAAGATTACAGCTTTGAGATTGATGGCACCTCTGGAATATCCGAAACGTCTTTAGCAAAATATCAATTTGCATTTGGATGGAGAAGCCTTGAAAAAGGGGAGAGGGATAATTGTCTTGCTTCCATTAAAAAAATCTCAGAATATTTAAATCAATTGGATTCAACAAAATCATTTGATCAAAAAATCATCGAAATATATTTGAATTCGATGAAAGGGCTGTATTTCTATGAGAATTCTGGTTTTGAAAATGCTGAAACTTATTTTGAAAAGGCTATTTTATTGGAGGAATCCTTAAATCCTCCAACAGGTCCTCCGGATATTATAAAACCCATACACGAATTATATGCCGAAATCTGTTTGAAAGAAGGGATAATTGAAAAATCCATTAACTTATTCAAAACCAGCCTAATACGAACACCAAACAGAAGTATGAGTCGTTTAGGATTGGCAAGAGCCTATCGTTTAAATGGTGACTTTGCTTCAGCCAAATATCAATATGAAAAATTCGTAGAAAATTATTCCAATGCCAGTGATGATAAAAATCAAAGTGAAGCTTTGACCTTTATTAAAAATAATGAGCAGCTAGATGCCAAAGACTTTATCAGTTCTTCAAATCAAATTCTTAAATACGACTCAAAAATGAAGATCACTCAATGTCAACCACTGAATTGATTATTTATTTACGATGGTGAATACACGGTTTACATTGAATCCAAAATAAATATCGCCGTCTAAAACATTGCCATCGGTATCAGGGATGGAATAAGCCGCAATCATTGAACGTGAATTCGTGATGTGAAGTGAGAAAATATGCCCCCCCGTTTCTATATCTACACCCAATGCTATTGCATCGTATTTATCAGATCTGTTTTGATTGATTTGATAAAAATACTCCGTATTTAAGGTGACCATTCGACTTAATTTAATTCTCTGACCAAATCCTATTGAATAAATATCATTTGGATCTTCTGTTGTTGCAACCAAATTTCTGTGAACAAGTCCTGGCGTTAGCTGTACCGAATATGAATTGCTAATCTTTCTGGCAAAAAGTAATTGATGGTTGAAAAAGTATCTCGATGAAAAGTAATTTTCTCTTTCTTCATCTAGATATTTTAGACCATTTACTGCCATGTTTCCATAATACACAAGTGTAAATGGCATATTTTTTATTCCACTCGATTGACGAAGCAATTTGAATTTAAGCATTCCATCAACCGTCTTTCCAACCGAACTTCTAGCTATCCCAATGGCTAGTCTCTCATTGATTCCATATTCAAATCCGAGTCTTACAGTGGCATTATCAAGTCCAAATAGATCGTATGCACCATCACTCAGTTTTCCAAATCTGTGTCCTATAACAAATTGAAGAACACCGTGCGCCGGGTTTTCAATGGATTGTCCATTGATTATCCGTGTAGTCTTGAAAGTTGCATAGGTGTATTCGGTAGTCTCTACTTCCGTTTCGGATTCAAGAAGATCCATTAGGTCATCCTGAGAATAGGAAATGGTAGACAATAGTGCGACCATCGTGATCGCCAATAGCAGTTTATTTACCATAAGGCTCATAGCTTATGTCTACTGTCACTTCCACCACTTCAGCAATGTTATTCACCTTGCCTGCAGGTATTTTAATTCCGTGATCAGCAACTTTTACATTAAATTTTGATTTGCCTTGAATTTTATTCCCATCGCGTGTTAATTTTCCTTTAATGCTGTATTCTTTGGATTCGCCGTGAATTTCGAGTTGTCCTTTTACAACAACATCATATTCTCCATTTTTACTCAAATCAATGGCGTCAAAATCCTGAATGACACCTTTAAAGGTGGATTTGGGAAATTTTTCAGACTCCACATAACTCTCGTTAAAATGTTCCTGCATCAATGCCTTTTCAAATTCAAAACCTTTCATAAGCATGGAAAAGACCATGTCGCCACTTGTAACATTTAAGATACTGGTTACCTGATGGTTATGGGCTTCAATATTTTCCATGGGTGCTTCGGAAAAGAAAGAGATATGCCCGGTTCTGGTAATGTACTTTTCCTGTGCAAAAACAGAGATTGAAATAATTAGAAATGATAGAAATAATATAGTTCTCATAATTTTAATTTTGCGGAGCACCGGCGTTAATCCAGCTTTCCAATTGTTTAATTTCACATTCACTTAATGGTGTAACACTTGAAGGAGGCATAGTCATTTGTTCTACCGCCCTTACTTTTATTCGATCCTTATTTTGACTTACAGAATTAAAATCTGTAAAATTCGGATTTTGCGGGCCTCCGTGACAAGCGGGAAGCGCACATTTTGTATTGATTATGGTAGCAATATTGGCATCATAGCTAAGACTATCTGTATTGCAGACTATCTCTCCCGGATACAATTCTTCTTCATTGTCGTAATAGCAGGATGAAATCACTGCTGTGAAAGCAAATAGTATTAGAACTAATTTAATTATTCTGTGCACCATCGTTTATCCAAGCTTTTAGTTGGCTTATATCGCAATTGGGTAAGGGGCCGGAAGGAGGCATAGGACTGGAATGCGTTCTTTCAATAGCTCTTACCTGTATTTTGTTTAAATTATTAATTATAATCTGGTGATTATCCCATATAGGGCGAACCGAACCTGTTCCATGACAATTGGAATTTGTATTACAACTGCTAACAAATATCGGAAGAATATCATTTGCAAATGAAATAGAACTTGTATCGCATTCATCACAACGATTGTTATTGGCTCCCTGAAGAATCCATTTCTCTATTAAACGTATCTTTTCATCATCCAGCATTTGCCCAACAGATTGACCTACAATCCTGGGCATTAATTTATCGGGGTCATCTTCAGTTATTCTCTCATATATATCACTTTCCTGTAGATTTGAGGGGGTGATTTCCGTCATAATACCATTATAATTAGAAAGGTCCAGGTTGCTTTGCTGTGTGCCGGCATCATGGCAGGGAGAAAATGCACAGTTCGATTGAAAAATCGGTAAAATATCATTTTCAAAATAGACGATGCTTGTATCACAATTGTTGCCTGTTGTGTCTACGGGATTCATTGTGGTATCCATTGGATTATTTTCGGGTACATCTTCTGGGATCACCGGATCGTGTGTACAGGTAATGGCCAGCATTAAAATGACAGCGATATAGAGGAGATATGAAAACCTCATTTTCAATTAAGGACAGAACACTTTTTTAATGTAACGGTAGGTTCGATGAGGTCGTCGTAACCAACAAAAAGTCCTTTGATTTTGACGTTTTCATCTTTTTGAAAAAAGTCTGTTGACTTATCAAGCATTTCACAATTAGCGATTCCCATGCCTCCGTCGGATAAAAATAAATGAACGTGTTCGCCATCTTGTATATCGCTCATTGTGGCTTCTATCATCAATACTTTGTCGGTATATTTAGTGTTGGATTCATCGGGGTTTTGTTCAAACTCATCAATTAAGGCAGAAAGGTGCATTTCAAAATCTACCTGAGCGGAAGCGATATCCTTATGGGGTTTATTGTAAATTTTGTAAACTACAAAAAGCCCAATTAAGACAATCAAGACCAGACCGAGAAATACTTTCCAATTCATAAGACTTTTTCCCTAAAAATACTATTAAATTCCTTTTATGGAAATTTTTTAAAATTAATTCTGGTTAAAAATAGACCCTCAAAAGATTAATTGGATAATCCGGGCAGTAATTCAAGTATACCATTGGCCATCATTTCAATGGCAAGAGCTGCCAAAAGCATGCCCATTACTCTTGTTGCAATTTTAATTCCAGAAACCCCTAAATATTTTCCAATTCTGGAAGCAAATAATAAGAGAACTGTAATAAACAAAGCTACAATTAATGAAATACCAACCATGAGAAATTTATCAAGGAATCTTGAGTATTGGTTTGAATAAATAATTAATGTACTAATTGTACCAGGGCCGGCGATTATTGGCAAGGCTAAAGGAACAATGGCAACATCGTCTTTTTCCTCAGCGTGTTTTTGCTCTTGCTTGGTATGTTTTATTCCACTTTGTCTTGAATTGATCATTGAAATGCCAAGAAGAAAAATGATTACTCCACCGGCCACGCGAAATGCACTTACAGAAATTCCGAAAATTGAAAGAACAAAACTTCCAATTAATATGACCACCGTAAATATAATTGCCACGGATAAACCTGTTTTTAAAGCAATTCGCTTTCTTTCAAAGGTTGTATTGGTAGATGTAAGACTTAAAAATATTGGAATGGCACTAAACGCATTGGTTATTACAATCAATGCAATGATAAATTTGATTATTTCGGTGCTATTCATAGCTTGCAATTTTAGAAATTTTTCAGGTCATAATCTCAATAGTTAATACTTAAAATGCTTTTTGAAAATTTTGACATTAAGGAAATGAATTAGAATGGATGTAACAAAAGCAAAGGTTAGGGGATACCACCTTGATCTGTACGGGCATGTCAATAATGCAAGATATCTCGAATTTCTAGAAGAGGGAAGATGGTCATTCTATGAAAAACGCGTTGACCGTGATCAAATTCATAGCAGGGGGCTGGGCCTTGTAGTGGTTAACAACAATATAAATTACAGATATCCGGCACATCTTCATGATGTACTTGAAATTCATACCGATGTGGAACGCATCGGTGAAAAGAGCATTACTTTCAAACAAAAGATTTTTCTTGAAGGTACTCAGACTCTGGTAATCGATGCCACAGTTGTATTTGTAATTCTGGATATGAAGAGTGGGAAAGCGATTCCAATTGATGATGAATTGAAGTCTTACTTGAAGGATCTCTAAAGTTTAGCTTTCTCTGCTATTCGCAAATTTCTTGAGCATTCTACCTGTGTTTTTTTGAAGAGATCGTTTAAAAAAAGGTGTCCATCCCAATAAGAGGCCTTTAAAACCTAATGCCTGAATGGCCCAATTGTATAAATTGAATTCATCTTCATGGGAAATAATTTTGGAGTCCTTGAATTTAAATTTTGCCCTGATCACATTTTGAACATGATTGTTTGTTTTGCTGAAAATATATTTGGATTCCCACATGGCAGTCCCACTTTCCGAATTGGCGTGAACATCGTAATAATCCAGAAAAAATTCCTTTCCTTTTTGTGATTCACAGAGCATTCGCCACATATTGCAAGCATCATTTCCTTCTAATTTTCCAAAAGCCGGATCCTTAAAAGTCACTTCGGGATGATAATGGGCTATCATTCCCTCTGCATTGAGGTTTTTGAAATTATTGTAAAAATCGCGAATCAGTTCATCCACACTGAAAACTAATAAAAATGTTCAATATTCAGGAAAATAAATTCAGTACTAATTTTTCAATCTGAAATAATTAAGGTTTAAAACTATTTAATTGTGAAAAAAGCAATGATTTTTCAGAATTGAAATAAAATGCCATAAACTCTTGTAGGCCACCATATACTTTTGCTCCGAAAGGAACATAAGACAATCTCTGGAGTCAATACATTGAGCGACTTGTGCCAATGTTTTTATTGCATTGAATTGTTATTCAAGTTTCTGTCCGTCTGACTCCCTGCTTTCAGATTGATCAGCGCCATTACAATTGGGGAAAAATACTAGCAAATCGACATAAATTAAATAAGAACTATAAGTCCTCATCCTTATATGGAATTTTATCGACGATGTGTTCAAGTGAGGAAATTAATGCTTGGTTTCTGATTTCTCCATCTAATATGGTCCAGGGGGCTATTTTGGTATCGGTTCTCTCAAACATTGCATTTTCATATTTGGAATATTCATTCCATAAATCCTGTGCTTTTGAATCTACCGGTGTCATGCGCCATTTTTTTAAAGGATTGGAATTAATTTCCATTAACCGCCTGGCTTGTTCTTCCTTGCTGATTTTTAAAAATATTTTGAAAATAATATTTTCGGATTCAAACAGCATTCTTTCAAATTCATTGACCTGACCCATAAAAATATCGTAATCTTCCTTGCTGCAAAAGCCGTGTACGGGTTCAACCACAGCACGATTATACCAGCTTCGGTCAAAAAATACTATTTCCCCCGGTCTGGGTAATTTTTCCACATAGCGTTTAAAATACCATTCTCCTTGTTGGTCTTTACTGGGTTTTGGCAATGCAACTGTTTTATAATGTCTTGGATTTATAAATGCTGTAAGCCCCTTGATCACGCTGCCCTTGCCGGCGGCATCACGTCCTTCGAAAATGACTATAACTTTCTTATTGTTTTTTCTTATCCAATCCTGAACTTTTACCAATTCAATTCTTAAGGATTCAATCTGTTTTAATTCTTTAAGTTTTTTAAGACTTGACACAAGATCAATTTCTTCTTTTGAGAATAATGTTTTAAGACCCTGTCCTGAATTGAGAAGTTTTAAATCGTTCTTATCGAGTTTTACTTTTTGTTTCTTTTCGTTCATCATTTTTCTATTCTACGATAATAGCGATAAAGCACATTGGGGTCTATCAACAGGTTGGAATCATCATTGCTTTTCAATTCGTAATCAAATTTGGAGATCACATAGCGAATACTCTCCAATCTGGCTACTTTTTTGTCATCAGAATTAATGATTATCCAGGGGCTAAATGAAGAATGTGTTCTGGAAAACATCTGCTCTTTATAAAAGGTGAATTTATTCCACAATTTATGCGCTTTTAAATCAACAGGGCTCACTTTCCACTGTTTTAGAGGGTTTTTCTGTCTTGACCTTATTCGCTTCATTTGCTCCGCTTTGCTTATATCCAACCAGAACTTGATCAATACTACTCCGTCTTCGTAAAGCATGTGTTCAAACTCATTTACATGATCCATAAACCTCTGGTATTCCTCTTTTGTACAGAAACCCATTATCGGTTCCACTACGGCTCTGTTGTACCAGCTTCTGTCGAAAAATACGATTTCGCCCGGATTGGGCATTTCTTTAATATATCTTCTGAAATACCATTGCCCGCGTTCTATTTCTGTGGGTTTATTTAATGCAACAATGCGCAAAGATCTGGGATTGAGATGTTGGCTGAATCGCTTTATTGCTCCCCCTTTACCGGCCGTGTCTCTGCCTTCAAATAAAATTGCCACTCTGGCATTTGTTTTTTCAATCCAATGTTGAAGATTTACAAGTTCAACCTGTAATGAAAGCAAGGATTTTTCATAGGCTTCATTGTCGTAAATTTTATCAAGATTTATTCCTTTTTGCTCAGCAATTTCAATCAGTTCAGTTCGGGAATTTAAGCTTTGAAAATCGGATTTATTAAACCTTGCCATATAAAAAAACATTGAAATGTAAATAAAATACATTTCGTTTAAATGTCTTTAAATGAGTTTAATTCAGTTTAATTATAAATAATCTGTAAATCCAGATTCACATGGATGAGTTATAATTTCTTCAATTTTTGTATTTATATTCTAATAATCAATCTATTGGAATGGAATGCATCTTAAAGCCATGTTATAAACCCTATTTGTGTTTTTGGTTCCTTTTTGACAAAAGCATATTTGGATTTCTTTTCAATTGCTTAATATAACTGAGATGTCTGAATCGCAAAGCAGACCTTCATCATCAATGGATACTTGTCTTACTGGTTCAAATTTATACTTACCCAAAGCCTCCCATCCATGATCCCTGTTTATATCTGAATTGTAATTTTTTGAAGATTTTTTTGGATAAGCAAACCACAAAACCACATCACCAATTAAGTGGGGCAAAATGGTTTCGATATGTTTTTCCAGTTCAATACGATTTTGAGCAAAGCATAGAAGAAATGTTAATTTCGAATCTGCTTGAAATTTTGGCTTGATGAAATTACCGAATTCTGAATTGGCGAGAAAGGATTTAATATTTTCCGGTACGGATAAAATTATTGCATTAGCCTGATCCTTGTAATTCAGTTTTTTGAATAATTGTTCTGGATTCATTTTTTAGTTAAATCATATGAATCTAAAAATGAAATTATTCTTCAATTTAAAGATTTCTAGATTAAGAAGTTAAGAAAAAAAAATCAACATTTTCTTCGAATAATCTTAAATCAACATCCAACTATTGGCTAAGTCCTATTTGATTAAAAAATTATGACTCAGGAAAAGAAAAATTTCATAACCGCATATATAAACCTCCGCCAAATGAATTACTGAATACAAATTTAGGGGCTAAGGGAAAAAGATTGATTGGGATAAATTCCAGATCATAATTAAATGTTAGATTAAGATATTTGGACAATATTACATTGAAACCTGTATTTAACCCCGCGGTATGTCCATGCGGCCTGTAAAAATTTAATCCATAAGCAAAGCGGGGCCTAATTTTATATTTAGGGTATTGATACTCAATCATGAGTGGCATTTTGCCAACGATACCCTCAACTTCACTATTATTTACATACATAAGGGAATATCCGGTTCGAAGAAAGATTTTCTCACTTGTTCTTGGCATCCATAAATGAATTATAAAGCCATATTGCATAAGTGAATTTTGAGCGAAATAGGTTCTTTCGACAAGATCAGAGTTATTGTTCACAAAAATTGTGTAAGCACTTATCAATTCAAGCCCAAAATTTATCTTTCCAGATTTTTTTTCATAGACAATACAATCCTCTGATTCACATGATAAATCATGATAATTGCGCGCAAATGAAATCAAGTTTTTATGATTGGGACTTTTGATTGAATTAATATTCTTTTCAAGTGTAGGCTGGTCATTTGTATAAAGTTTAAGAATACCATTGTGAATAGTACTTTCATAGGCATATGCGGTCTCGTTCTTAAATCTCAGTCCCTTCTTATACGGAAGTTTAATTAATGCTAAACTGTCTTTTTCAATAAAATAATTTCCCTCACCGGACTCTCTTAAATACAATACATCCATCTGGCCATCCACTAAAAACTCAAAAAAATAGCGATCTGAATTATAGTTTTTAGAAATGAAATATTTACTATCCTTAAACCAAAATGCTATTATTTCGTAGGGATTGTAAACCGTTATTTCTGATTTTTCATCGCTTTTAAACCGGCATTCTCTTGCCATTAAATAATCCCCGCGATAATCGATCAGGCCTTTTAAACTATCTCCTGAATTTAGAATTAGCCTTGCTTCCTTAAATTGACTTTGGGCCAAGGATTTAAAGCCCGTCAGTACAAGGAAAATACTTATATAGCTTATAACTTTCATCATTAAATTAAATCTCTTCCAAATATTCATGAACTAATTTAATGGCTAAAGCTCCTTCACCAACAGCAGATGCCACTCTGTTCATGGCGCCGGCTCTGACATCGCCTGCCGCAAAAATTCCCGGAATACAGGTTTCAAGAAGATAGGGTTCGCGGTCTTGCTTCCAAAACGTTTTATAGTCTTTGTGTTTTGTTAAGTCCCTTCCCGTTTCAATAAAACCTTTATCATTTGTTATGATTTTATCATTAAGCCATTCGGTAATGGGCTTGGCACCAATAAATATAAAAAGCGAAGCCGCATCACGTAATTCTCTGCTTTTGTCATTGAGGTTTTTGATTTCCAGTTGTTCTAAATTTTCACTGCCTATGGCTTTGCTTATTTGTGAATTAGCAATTACCTCTATATTGGGCGTCTCTTTGATCTGATCGATCAGATAGGAGGACATACTTGAACTGAGATCCGGTTTGCGAATTAATATATGAACTTTTGCGGCAAACTTGCTCAGATACATAGCACCCTGGCCGGCTGAATTGCCACCACCTACAACATAAACCTGTTGATCTTTGCAAGCATTGGCTTCTGTCGTCGCTGCCCCATAATACACACCGAGGCTGGTTAATTCATCAAGACCCTCCACCTGTAATTTTTTATATGAAACTCCCGTGGCAATTATTACGGATTTTGACTTTATCTCTTTATCGTCATTGAGTTTTAAAAATTTGTACTGCCCTTCAATCCTGATCTCTTTTACTTCAAGAGGGGATAGAAATTCAATTCCAAATCTTGTGGCCTGTGCAATTGCCCTTCGCGACAGCTCTGCACCACTTAATCCTTTTGGAAAACCCAGATAATTTTCGATCCTCGAACTTGTGCCCGCCTGTCCTCCGGGAGCATGTTTTTCGATAAGCAGGGTCTTTAAGCCTTCTGATCCGCCGTAAACTCCAGCAGCCAGACCACCCGGTCCGGCTCCGATGATGACAACATCGTACAGCTCTTCTCTGGCCTGAATATTTCTACCGGTTTTAGTTGCAATGGCTCTCAGGTCGGGATCAACAAGAAGTTCTCCGTCTTCCATTATTACAGCCGGTAAATTTTCGGAATTCAGGCTGTTGGCTTCCATTAATTCAAGGGCCAATGAATTATCTTCAACCGGCAGCCATTGATATGGGATAAGATTTCCACTCAGAAAATCCTTAATGCTATGAGATTTTGAACTCCATTGTTTACCAATGACCTTTATGCCTGAGTAGAGCGGAATTATACTTGAATTCCATTCATCGAGAAGATCCTGTAAAATGGGAAACATTTTCTCTTCCGGCGGATCCCAGGGTTTCATGAGATAATAGTCCAATTGCACATCATTAATGGCTTTAATGGCTGCTTCAATATCTGAATAGGCTGTTAGTAGTACTCTTTTGGCTTCAGGATATATTAATTTGGCTTTCTCCAAAAAATCCACGCCCTGCATTTCAGGCATTTTCTGATCTGAAATGAACAAGGCTATGTTCTCGCCTCTTTTTTTTAACTCCGAAATATTTTCAAGGGCTTCTTCAACTGAACTGGTTGAAAGAATTTTGTAATCTTTTCTGAATTCGCCTCTTAAATCTCTGACTATTGCTTTTAAAACCTGAGGGTCATCATCAATTGCGAATATTATTGCTTTGCTCATTGATTTACTGGTAGTGAAATTTCAAATATGGTTTGTCCGGGTTTTGACTTAACATTTATATTGCCATTGTGCTCTTTAATAATTCTGGACGATATATCCAGTCCCAAACCTGTGCCTTTCCCCAAATCCTTTGTTGTAAAAAAGGGTTCGAAGATTTGATTAACAATATTTTCCGGTATTCCCGGACCATTATCTTCAATTTTGACCTTTAGAAAATTTTTATTAGATGCGGCTGAAATTTTTAATTGTCCCTCCGAATCCATGGCATCAAGTGCATTATCAATTATATTGGTCCAAACCTGGTTGAGTTCGCCTTCCATGCCCTGAATTTTTGGCAGATCATTTTCAAAGTCAAGAATCAAATTGATGTTCTTTTCTTTTATCTTATGCTGGAAAATGACGAGCGTACTTTCAATGCCATCATTTATATCTACTTCAGCCAGCTCAGGAGCGCGATCCATGTGTGAGTGCGATTTTATAGAGGCCACGAGTTTACTTATCCTTTCTGATGCCTCATTTACATCTTTAAGCATTTCATGAACGCTGGAATTCAAAACCAGCCAATTGAGAAAAATTTCAAGTCCTTTTTCACCTATCTGCTTTGCTATTTCCTCTACCTGTTCTTTATAAATTCCCTGATCAATCAAATCTTCTGCGAGTTCCATGCCATCCTCAAAGCCAAGCTCATCGAGATAATCGATCATTTCATCTTCAAGAT
Source organism: Cytophagales bacterium (assembly GCA_040218795.1). Classification (GTDB taxonomy): domain Bacteria; phylum Bacteroidota; class Bacteroidia; order Cytophagales; family CCMP332; genus CCMP332. The sequence goes on from JAVJQT010000001.1 coordinate 349,778, forward strand.
TACTTTTGTCGATCATTGAAATTTGTTTGGGCCTTGTTTCTGAATCCAGGTCAAGAACTTTTTTAATATTTTCAATGGCATTCATTTCAAGTCCTGAGCTCATCAAATTAAAACTCAGGTCCTGTAATTTTTTCCATTTCTTATCCAATTCACGACTTGTACTTCTAATGGCCGAAGCGGGGTTGTTTATTTCATGTGCTATTCCGGCAGACATTTTACCCAATGCTTCCATTTTCTCCCTTTGCTGTTGAAGCATGGTAAAGCTTCTCACACGGTCTGACATCAGTCCTACTAGATTTTGAACTAGGCTCTGGCTAACCCTTTCCATTTCAGAAAAGTGTTTTTTATGCACAGCCAGACAATGGGTATCAATTACTACTTGTGAAGTTCCTCCGGCTTCCTTCATTCGCGAAAATGGCAAGACACCTGTAATATCACCACTTTTTGCCGATCCGGTTTTTAAAAAATTCCCTCCGGCTTCAATCATGAAACTCATTTCACCTTCGAGAATTATTATCATTTCTTCAACAAGGTCGCCCTTCTTAAAAAAATAATCGCCCTCCTTTACATTGCGATATTCGCTATGGGCAAGCAGCCAGTCAATTACTTCTTTTGATTCCTGCTGCATTATAGGAATTTCAAGCAATTTTTCTCTAATAGGGTAAGCCATTAAAATGATTTAAGCCTTGAAAATAAAAAAACCCTGAAGCTTGTGCCACAGGGTTTGAATTTTTTATCTTCCCAGATAGGGGATGAGCGATTTGCTCCTCGATGTGGATCGCAATTTTCGCAAGGCTTTCTCTTTAATCTGCCTCACTCTTTCTCGCGTCAATCCGAGGTTTTCTCCAATTTCCAAAAGAGACATGTTTCTTTCCATTCCAATGCCAAAGAATAATTTTATTACTTCTCTTTCTCTTTCGTCAAGTGTTTGAAGCGCTCTTTCGGTTTCTATGCGCAATGAATCTCTGTATTCGAGCTCCTCATCTGTTTTTTCTGCGTCTGTGTTTTCCAATACATCCAAAAGGGAATTGCTTTCGCCTTCCTGAAAGGGCGCATCAACAGAAACAGATCTTGAAGCAGCCTTTAGCGTAGATTTAACCTCATCAGTGGTTAACTCTAGTATTTCTGAAAGTTCTTCCGGAGTTGGTTCTCTTTCGAACTCCTGCTCCATTTGAGATATTCCTTTATTTATTTTTGAAAGCGATGAGATTTTATTTAATGGTAATCTAACCAAACGACTTTGCTCTGCTAAAGCCTGAATAATTGATTGTCGAATCCACCAAACTGCGTAAGAGATAAATTTAAAACCTCTGGTCTCATCAAATCTTTGGGCCGCTTTTACCAGTCCAAGATTTCCTTCATTAATGAGGTCATTCAATGAAATATTATTATTCTGATATTGTTTCGCTACAGAAACTACAAATCGAAGATTGGCTTTGGTTAATTTTTCAAGAGCAATTTGATCTCCTGCTTTGATTCTTCTTGCCAGCTCTACTTCTTCTTCAGGTGTTATCAGATCCACCTTATTAATTTCCTGAAAATATTTTTCGAGAGATTGTGACTCCCGGTTAGTAATAGTTTTTGAAATTTTTAGTTGACGCATTCAGTAAATTGTTTTAAGTATATCACGCGTTTTGAAAATAAGGCCGCAAAAATACTCTTTTTTTGACAAATAATTGTCAAACACCTGTTTTATAATAATCTAAATAAAAATTGGTGAACGATCTGACAAGAGTTACGATTTGGCTTAAGTCCAAACACAAGCATTAAACTCCTAATAAAGAAAAAAGGTTCGTAAAAATTCATTTTTTGAACAATAAATTCTTAGTATCGTAGCATATTCCTTGCTATGTTTGGATGAAAGAAAATAAAAAACATGAAAAAACTAATTCCTTTCCTTGCAATTGCTTCGTTTTTATTTCTGGCAAATTGCAGTCCTGAGAAAAAAGACGACAGCAGCTCAAACGAAGAAATGAGCAATAAAGAAATCGAAGATAAAGTAGCCGAAGAAGCAAAAGCAGCAAATGTTACAGGTTATACAGATCTAAATGAGCTAAGCAAAGAGCTTGTGGCTTCTCTTAAAGCCAATGACTATGAAGATTATTTGAATCATGTCATGACTGAAGAAATGGAAAAAACAGTTGTTAATGAAATTAAAAATGAAGAGAAGAGAGATTTCTTTTTAGGTGAATTTGGATTTAGCCTGGAAAGGGAAAAAGAAGAATTTGCAAATCTTATAACTTATTTGAAAGATCGAAATGTTAACCTCGACAGCATTAATTACGATGAAGTAGAAGTCATTGATTATCATCACGATGAATACGCACCTTTAACTTTGAAAGAAGTGGTGATCGTAGTTCCTCACGAGTACGATGTGTTACTGATCTACACAGCAATAAAAATTAAGGATCGCTGGTATCTTACCTCCGAATTAGAGGTTTAAATTCAAAGTAGAAATTATGGAAACCACGAAGCTTCGTGGTTTTTTTTTGCCGTTTTCAATTCTTATTAAACTTTGTTTAAAGCGCATAATATGTATATTAGTCTGCACATATATTACTAAACTATATGACCGCTTCTAGATGTTTTGACTTTCTCCATCAGCAAATGGACCAATTTCCGCTTAAAGATTGCATGTCTTTCAAAATGCAGGGGAAATGGAAAAAATACAGTACAGCTGAGGTTATTTCAATTTCAAATCGCTTAAGTCATGGCCTGCTGTCACGTGGGATAAAAAAGGGAGATAAAATCGCAATCATTTCGGAAAACAGGCCGGAATGGTTATTTGTTGATCATGCCATTCAGCAAATTGGCGCTGTTTCAGTACCGCTTTACCCAAATGCCGTTGCCAAGGATTATGAATATGCATTTAAGCATGCAGGTGTAAAACTGGTTTTCTTTTCAACAGATGAAATAGGAAGAAAAGTAGAAAATGCATTAGGCGATAAAATTGAAATTCATTCATTTTCATTTGATAAATCGGGCTCCTTCCTGCATTGGGAAAAAGTATTAAAAGACGGCGATGATTCAATACTTGAAAAATCCAGAGCAGAAGTAAAACCGGAAGATTTATTCACCATAATTTATACTTCGGGAACCACCGGGCAGTCAAAAGGCGTCATGCTTTCACATAATAATGTGGTCAGCAATACATTAGCTGTTGGGAAACGAATAAATATTGAAAGAGGGAATTCAAGAATACTCAGCTTTTTACCGCTCTGTCATATTTTTGAACGCACGGCTTCATTTTTCTATCTATCCGCAGGGATATCAATTTACTACGCCGAAAATATTGATACCATTGGCGATAACTTGAGAGAAGTAAAGCCGCATTTTTTTGTAACCGTTCCCAGATTGCTTGAAAAAGTCTATGAAAAGATTGAGGCAAAGGGCCGTGATTTAAGCGGAATCAAAAAGATGTTGTTTTATTGGGCCATTGGTCTGGGACTCAAATATGAACCCAATAGGAATCAGGGTTGGTGGTACAATATGCAATTGGCTTTGGCTAATAAACTCATTTTTTCAAAATGGAGGGAGGCCCTTGGAGGGAATGTTAAAATTATTGGTTCGGGGGCAGCGGCCTTACAACCCAAATTGGCAAGAATATTCTGGGCGGCAAAAATAAAAGTGATCGAGGCTTATGGACTTACCGAATCTTCACCTGGAATAACGGTATCTCTGGATACTAAAGAGGACATTAGAATAGGTTGTGTCGGGCCGGCCATTGAAGGTGTGGAAGTTAAAATTGCCGAAGATGGGGAAATCCTTTGCAAGGGCCCTAATGTGATGATGGGCTATTACAAAGAACCTGAAAAGACCGCCGAAACGGTTATTGATGGCTGGTTGCATACAGGCGATGTAGGAGAACTGGTCGAGGGTAAATTTTTAAAAATTACCGATCGGAAAAAAGAGATATTTAAAACCTCAGGTGGCAAATACATTGCACCTCAACCCATAGAAAACCAACTCAAAAATTCATTGCTCATAGATAATGCCATGGTAATCGGGGAAAATGAAAAATTTCCGGCGACTTTGCTTGTGCCCAATTTTGAAGAATTAGAGAAATGGGCTAAAAGACACAATTTGGAATATACCAATACCTTGGACCTTCTCGAAAACGAAAGCGTTCTGGAAAAATATCAGATCGAGATGGAAAAAGCGAACAGGGGCCTTGGACAATGGGAGAAAATTAAGGCTTTTCGTCTTACAAAGACGCTTTGGAGTATTGAAAGTGGTGAATTGACCCCTACACTTAAACTCAAAAGAAGAATTATTAACGAGAAACACAAAGACCTCATTGAAAACATCTATTCAAATTAAAAAGTATTGATTGCATCCTTATGAGAATATTTTTATTGTCATATCTGCTACTTTTAGTTGGTACAAAGGCTATTTCTCAAATTCCAAATACGGATATTTATATTGCAGAATACAGCATGGATAATGAAAATTTTGAACTCATCGGTCTATATAATTTTACCAATAGGGAGGGTTATGACAATCAACCTTTTTTTCACCCCGATAATAAATGGCTTTATTATTCTTCAATCAGAAACGATGGACAAAGTGATATTTACAGATTTGAATGGGAGAATAAGAAAAGCTACAAGGTGACTCAAAGCTATGAGGATGAGTTTTCTCCGCAAGTAATACCGGGCAGAAATTCCTTTTCTACAGTGAGAGTTGAATTCAATCAAAAACAGCGACTCTGGTCCTTTGATATCTTAAATCCTGAAATGCCTGAAGTTTTATTTCCCGAAATTGAAAGGGTGGGTTATTCCGCATGGATGGATGCTAATAATTTGGCACTTTTCATTGTTTCACCTGATGAACAATCCCATGAATTGATTCATCTAAAAGTTTCGAATAAAGAGACGAAACAGGTGGATTCTCACATTGGTCGTGGTTTTGCCATAAGACCTCAAAGCAAAGAATTGCTTTATGTTTCAAAAAGAGATTCATCCAATTGGGTTTTGAACCTATTCAATTCTTCCACTGAAAGTTCCAAATTGATCGCGCCAGCACTCAACTCATCTGAAGATTATTGTTGGTTGAATTCAAATTTGATAATTTCAGCCAAGGGGAAAATTTTGTATTCCCTGGATTTAAGAGACAATAATAAAGAATGGAAACCGGTTTTAAATTTGAGTGATAATATAATTGGTTCAATCGAAAGAATCGCAATTCAACCAAAACATAAACGTATAGCATTTGTCGTAAATAAAAAACAATGAAAAACTTAATTTTTTTACTCGTTATAGGATTCGTATTAAGTTCTTGTGCACTCGAACAGGCCAGTCCCTCAGATTACACTGATGCCTTTTACAGGGAGCAAATGAAAATCAAGGAAAAAATAAACCTGCTTGCAAAAACCAACGACTATTCACGACAAAAGGAAATCGTGGAGGAACTCAAAGTACAAAGCACAGAATCCTATCAAAAAATAATGGATGTGGGGGCCTTTAGAGGAGATGACCAACTTTTTAAAGCGGCGAAAAAACTGTTTGAATTTTACAAGAGAATGGCCCATGAAGGTCTTGATACTGAAGCTGAAAATATTTCAAGGCAGCTTGATCAATGGCGTCAGGTGCTGGCGGATGAAGAACATGAGTTTTTAAGAGCTCAGGGCAAATTTGCCGAAAATTATGAACTGTTTCTGTGATAGCACTTATTCAGCGTGTACTTGAAGCAGAATGCCGTATTAATTCAAAAGTAGTTTCAAGAATCAATAAGGGTTTATTGGTTTTTATTGGAATTGAGGAGAGAGATAGCGAAGAAGACGTAAAATGGCTTTCCAATAAAATCGTCAATATGAGAATCTTCTCAGATAAAGAAGGTAAAATGAATCTTTCTTGTCCGGATGTAAATGGAGAATGCCTTTTAATTTCTCAGTTTACTTTACATGCCAGTACCAAAAAAGGAAACAGGCCTTCTTTTATCAAGGCTGCCAAACCCGATAAAGCAATCCCGCTTTATAAAAACATGATAATTGAATTAAATTCCCTTGGTGTAAATACCCTAAGTGGGGAATTTGGGGCCGATATGAAAATTTCCTTAATCAATGACGGGCCGGTAACAATAATCGTAGATTCTCAGAATAAAATCTAAAATTCATATATTTCGTAGATATATCAACTATTGATAAAAATGAATCAATATCAGAATTTTTATTCGGAAATCGATTTGCTCTTAAAAGCCTATCGCGCTGCTTTAAAAAATGCCTTTGCAAAAGAGGGGATAAAGATTTCAATTGATCAATGGATGGTCTTAAATGCCATAGGTAAAGATGAGGGAATAAGTCAAAAAGAGATTGCGGATTTTACGGCCAAGGAACCTGCAGCGGTGATGAGAATGCTTGATTCCATGACAGAAAGAGATTTAATTGCAAGGATTCCAACAAAAGAAGATCGAAGAAAGTACCAGATTATATTAAGCCGTGAAGGCAGACAAATCTATTCAAAACTCACTAAGGTCGTACAAGAGGTCAATAAAAAAGGTTTGAAGCAGTTTGACTTTGACCAATTGAATAATTTAAATGCTTATTTCCGTCAAATAAAAGTTGACTTAAAAGATTGATTCACAAAATATTGAATTTTTTTTAATCTAATATAGATTTGCTAAAAATAATATTTAGATTTGTCTAAATATATTTTATAGTTTTGTGTAAAAATATTTTGAGATGAATAAAATTATGCATAGTCTGTGTATATTCATTTTTGTTCTGATATTCTCATGCGATGAAATTATACCATCTGGTCCTGCTGAAAATGAAATACTAGATGGCCCTATTGAAGGCTTGTCTCATTCAGAAAAAAGACAATTTTTGGCTGGGGATATAGCTTTTAATGACGAGGTGTTTTTTGTGGAAAATGGGCTTGGACCTGGCTTTGTTGCCACTTCCTGTGGAAGCTGTCATGCAGGAGATGGCAAAGGTCATCCTTTTACTACGCTCACTAGATTTGGTCAATCACTGCCAAACACATTGCCGGATCTATCTATTGGAGGTCCTCAACTTCAAAACAGAGCTATACCAGGGTTTGAACCAGAAAAGCTGCCAGAAGGTGTTCCCTTCATGAAGTTTACTCCACCGGCTGTTACAGGATTGGGATTCCTGGCAGCACTGTCAGATCAACAGATTCTGCAGAATGTCGATTCTCTTGATGAAAATGGTGATGGTATTTCCGGGAAACCAAATTACATAACACCACCAGACTATTTTGAACAGAAATCAATTCATCAACCTGTCAATGGTAAAATTATTGGGCGTTTTGGGAAGAAAGCTGCGGCTATTGATTTGCTTCAACAGACCGTAGCTGCCTACAATCAGGATATGGGAATTACTTCCTCTTTTGAGCCTGTTGATCCATACAGCCAGCTTTCTACCGATCCTGAAGTTTCTGATCAAACGATTCGTGATGTGGTCTTTTATCTGAGAACATTAAAGGCTCCTATTCCTAGATCGGAAGAAAACACAGTAGTACTACGAGGGAAGGCCATATTTACAGAAATTCAGTGCGCCTCATGTCATATCCCTGAATGGACAACCCCAGAGTCTGATATCGAAGCATTATCGAAAAGGACATTCTACCCATACACGGATTTGTTATTACATGATATGGGACCAGGGCTGGATGATGGTGCCACCGAAGGATCTGCTGAAACATACGAATGGCGGACTCCACCATTATGGGGCTTGGGACTTTCGCCCAATTCGCAAGGTGGGTCTTTCTTCTTAATGCATGATGGACGAGCCGCAAGTATTGAAGAAGCTATCCTGCTTCATGGTGGAGAAGCTAACAACAGTAAAATTCAATTTGTCTCTCTTTCTGAAGATGATAAAGAGGCACTCATTAAGTTTCTCAAATCTCTTTAGATATGGAAAGAAGAGAATTTGTCAGAAAATGCGGAATTGGCTACCTCGGTATAGTGGCAACAGGTTTACTCCTTGAAGGATGTGCTGGAACCCGATACATTTCTGGAAATATAGAAGGCTCCTATCTGAGTCTGCCTGAAGCAGCATTTTTGAAAGAGGAAAACAACTATTTAAAGTATGTAGTGGTGCAGAATGAGTCATTACAATATCCGGTAGCTGTTTTCCGCTTCAATGCCAATGAATACAAAGCATTGCTCATGAAATGCACACATCAAGGCACTGAACTTCAGGTATTTGGAGACCGCCTTCAGTGTCCTGCTCATGGAAGTGAGTTTAAACAAGATGGGACTGTTCAAAATGGCCCGGCTGATACATCGCTTAGAAGTTTCCCAATTATAAAAGAAAGTAAAATGCTTAAAATTGATTTATCATGAGGAAGTTCTATAGTATTTTTATTACAATCATATTACTACATACTATAGACACAAATGCTCAAATCGACAGTGCCTTACTGAAGCGAACACCGGTTGATACGGCAAAAAACCAGCTTAATATGGATGCGGTTTATAACAGACCTTTTCTACAGGTTGGTAAGTTACCGGTATCAGTAGGTGGATATATTGAGGCAGATTATGGATACATTGGTGAAGATGGTGTGACAGATGGACATAGCTTCCGAGTCCCGCGAATGACGCTTTTTGTTGCTTCC